>NZ_JBYSYF010000002.1:0-1125316 GCF_058782965.1 Stagnimonas sp. FW305-C-60 | reverse complement strand
ATCCGCAATCCGCAATCCGCAATCCGCAATCCGCAATCCGCAATCCGCAATCCGCAATCCGCAATCCGCAATCCGCATGTCCGCCATCCTGGTCCTGATCACCGCGCCCGCCGAGGCCGCGCCGGCCCTGGCGCGCGCCCTGGTCGAGGCCAGGCTCGCCGCCTGCGTCAACCTGCTGCCGGGGCTGCGCTCGGTCTACCGTTGGCAGGGCGAGGTCTGCGAAGAAGGCGAGACCCTGCTGATCGCCAAGACCGCCAGCGAGCGCTTCCAGGCCCTGCGTGAGGCGGTGCTGCGGCAGCATCCCTACGAACTTCCCGAGATCGTCGCGGTCAAGCTCGACGACGCCCACCCTCCCTATCTGCAATGGCTGCTATCCCAGGTTTCCGACTCTCCCTCGCCCTGAGTGGCGCTCTGCTGCTGGCATTGCCGGCTGCGGCCGGCGAGAGCCTGTTCAAGTCCAAGGCCCAGGCCGACGCCCTGCTGCCGGTGGATCAGGCCTTCCAGTTCGACGGCGCGCGCCGCGAGGGCGGGGCGCTGCAACTGCAATGGACGGTAGCGCCCGGTTACTACCTGTACCGGCACATGCTCAAGGTGACGGTCGACGCGCCGGCCAAGCTGAAGCTGGCGTCGCCGCAGCTGCCCAAGGGCGAGCCCAAGCAGGATGCGGAGTTTGGCAGCGTCGAGATCTACCGGGGCCGGGTGCAGGCGCGCATTCCGCTGGCGGCGGACGCGCCGCTGCCGCGCACGCTGCGGGTGCGCTACCAGGGCTGCGCCGACATCGGCGTCTGCTATCCGCCGCAGACCAAGCTGGTGGCGGTGCGCTGATGACTGTTTTCTCGCGCCAGGCGCTGGGGGCGGCGCTGATCGCCGTGGTCGCCGCCGCAGGCGGTTTTCTGGTGGCCCGGCAGTTTCAGCCGGCGCCGCCGGTGATCCCCGAGGGCGTGCCGCGGGTGCCGCCCGCCAATGGGGCGCTGGAAGGCCAGCTGGCGCCGGAGCTGAGCCTCAAGGATCTCGACGGCAAGCCGCGCCCGCTGTCGGAATGGCGCGGCCGCTGGCTGCTGGTCAATTTCTGGGCGACCTGGTGTGCGCCCTGCATGGAAGAGATCCCGGTACTGATCCGGGCGCAGGCCGAGCGGGGTGCCCAGGGCCTGCAAGTGCTGGGCGTGGCCATGGACGAGACCGAGGCCGTGCGCCACGCGGTGGCGGAAATGGGTTTCAACTACCCGACCCTGGCCGGCGACGAGGCGGTGCTGGCGGCGATGGAGAGTCTGGGCAACAGCCTGGGGGCGATCCCCTACACGGTGCTGATCGGGCCCGACGGCGTGATCCGGCACCTGGAAATGGGCGGGATCGACGCCGCCAAGCTGAAAATGCTGCTGGAACGCTTCCTGCCTCCGGCGGCTTGATGGTCGGTTCACAAAGTGGTCAACAAAATCTGCTAAGTCGCACCCATCTCCGCTGATTTGCGTCTCACCTCGCCCTTGGGGCAGACTCCGTTCATCTTCGTGAACCGCGTCGTGCTGCCTTGAGCCACCTGCTGCTGGTCAACGGTCCCAATCTCAACCTGCTCGGCAAACGAGAGCCGGGGATTTACGGGCACCAGACCCTGTCCGGCATCGAATCGGCCTTAAGCGGCGAGGCGGTGGTGCTGGGCCATCGCCTGAGCTGCTTTCAGTCCAACCACGAAGGCGCGCTGGTGGATCGCATCCAGCAGGCGGCGGTGGAGGCGGTGGAGGCCATCATCATCAATCCCGGCGCCTACACCCACACCAGCATCGCCCTGCGCGACGCCCTGATCGCGGTCAACCTGCCCTTCGTCGAAGTGCATCTGTCCAACGTCTACGCACGCGAACCCTTCCGCCAGCATTCCTACCTGTCGGATAAGGCGGCGGGCGTGATCGTCGGCTTTGGCCCGGCCGGTTATCGCCTGGCCCTGCTGGCCCTGCACGACCGTCTGCGGCCGCCGGTCTAGCCGCCTTTCTGAGTTTCTTTCCCCACATCCCGGTCAACGGCAACGAACCGCTGATCCTCCCTTGGAGCCTCACCCCGTCATGGACCTGCGCAAGATCAAGACGCTCATCGACCTGGTAGAAGAGTCCGGCATCGCCGAGCTGGAAGTGAAGGAGGGCGAGGAGAGCGTGCGCATCAGCCGCTATCCCACCGGTGGTCTGGCGCAGCAGGTGATGTTGCCGCCGGCCGCCTATGGGCAGTACGCGCAGCCGCCGGCACCCGCCGCGCCTGCCGCCGCCCCCGCGGCGCCGGCGCCTGCCGCTCCGGTCAGCAACCAGCACATCGTCAAGTCGCCGATGGTCGGCACCTTCTACCGCTCGCCCTCGCCGGGTGCCAAGTCCTTTGTCGAAGTCGGCCAGACGGTTAAGGCCGGGCAGGTTCTTTGCATCATCGAAGCCATGAAGATGCTCAACCAGATCGAGGCCGACAAGAACGGCGTGATTGCCGCGGTGCTCGCCGAAAACGAGAAGCCGGTGGAGTTCGATCAGCCGCTGTTCGCCATCGACCCCGCGTAAGGCGGCCGGCGCCATGTTCAACAAGATCCTGATTGCCAATCGCGGCGAAATCGCCCTGCGTATCCAGCGTGCCTGTCGCGAGATGGGCATCAAGACGGTGGCGGTGTATTCCACCGCCGACCGTGACTTGAAGCATGTGCTGCTCGCCGACGAATCGGTGTGCATCGGCCCGGCGGCCGCCTCCGGCAGCTACCTGAACATGGCGGCGATCATCTCCGCCGCCGAAGTCACCCAGGCCGATGCCATCCACCCCGGCTACGGCTTTCTCTCGGAGAACGCCGACTTCGCCGAGAGTGTCGAGAAGTCCGGCTTCGTGTTCATCGGCCCGCGTTCGGAAACCATCCGCCTGATGGGCGGCAAGACCAGCGCCAAGGCCGAGATGATCGCCGCCGGCGTGCCCTGCGTGCCCGGCTCCGAGGGCGTGCTGCCCGACGACGAGGCGAAGTGCCGCGAGATCGCCCAGAAGGTCGGCTACCCGGTGCTGATCAAGGCCGCCGCCGGTGGTGGTGGTCGTGGCATGCATGTGGTGCGCGAGGAGGGCGAGCTGATCAACAAGATCCAGCTCGCCCGCACCGAGGCGCTCAATGCCTTCAAGGACGGTTCGGTATTCCTGGAGAAGTTTCTGGAGGAGCCGCGCCACATCGAGATCCAGGTGCTGGCCGATGGCCACGGCAACTGCGTGCACCTGGGCGAGCGCGACTGCTCCATGCAGCGCCGCAACCAGAAGGTGATCGAGGAAAGCCCGGCGCCCGGCATCACCGCTGCTCAGCGCGCCGAGATCGGCGCACTTTGTGTCGAGGCCTGCAAGCGCATCGGTTATCGCGGCGCCGGCACCATGGAGTTCCTGTACGCCAAGGGTCACTTCTACTTCATCGAGATGAACACCCGCATCCAGGTCGAGCATCCGGTGACCGAGCTGGTGACCGGCATCGACCTGATCCAGGCGCAAATCCGCGTCGCTCAGGGCGAGACGCTGTGGATCGACCAGAGCCAGGTGGTGCCGCGCGGCCACGCCATCGAGTGCCGCATCAATGCCGAGAACCCGCGCACCTTCGTGCCCTCGCCGGGCGAGATCAAGCGCTACCACGTACCCGGTGGCCCGGGCGTGCGCATCGACTCGCACTGCTACGCCGGCTACAAGGTGCCGCCCAATTACGACTCAATGATCGGCAAGCTGATCACCTATGGCGTCACCCGCGAGTCGGCGATGGCGCGCATGCGCATCGCGCTCTCGGAGATGGCGATCGACGGCATCCAGACCAACATCCCTCTGCAGCGGCGCATCCTCGACGACGAGACCTTCGTCGCCGGCGAGCACCACATCCATTACCTCGGACAGATGCTGGAGCGCGGCGAGGGCTGAGCGGTAGGGCGACGCCGACCGAAGGCGCCGCGCGGCATCAAGCTGGAAAGGGGCGGAGCCGATCTAGTGGGCATAGCCCCGTCGCCAGGTTTCGCCATGCTCGCCACGCCCGCCACGCTGATGTCCCGCATCCACACCCTGCCGACGGTGCCCAAGGTGGTGCAGGAGCTGATCGCCACCTTCGATCAGCCGCAGATCGACCTGACACGCATCGCCAGGCTGGTGAATACCGATCCGGTGATCGCCGCCAAGGTCTTGCGGCTGGCCAATTCCGCCTATTACCGGCGCAGCCGCACGGTCACCAGCGTCAACGACGCCATCGTGTTCATGGGCCTGGACGCGCTGCGCATGCTGGTGGTCGGCGCCGGCTTTGCCGCCAGCGTCAAGGTGCCGGCCTCGCTGGGGCGCGAGCTGTTCTGGCGCTATTGCCTGCATACCGCGGTCAGCGCCCGCTACTTCGCCGGGCAGTGCGGCGAGGATGCGCAGGCGGCGTTCACCGCCGGTCTGCTGCACGCCATCGGCGAACCGCTGATGGTGATGGCGATGGAGGAGGAGCTGCGCGAGGTGGAGCGCCAGACCCGCTTCTTCGACCGCGAGCGCGCCGTCTGCGAGCGCGCCCAGGTGGGCTTCGCCTATTCCGATCTCGGTGCCGAGCTGACCGAGAGCTGGCGGTTTCCGCCGGGCATGGTCGACGCCATCCGCCATGCACCGGAGCCGCTCCACGCCGAGGATTTCTCGCGCGCCGCCGCCTGCGTCTACCTAGGCAGTCATTTTGCCGCCGGCTACGAGCGCCACGATGCCGCCGACATCAGTCTGATGACGCTGGACGTCCGCGTGCTCGACCTGCTGGGGCTGGACCTGACGGTGGCCGAGAAGATGCCGCCGGTCGACAAGCTGGCCAGCGGGCTGGAGGAACTCGTGGCCTAAAAGCAGCACCGGCGCGGCGCCAGCGCGCTACCCTAGGCGCCCCTTGCGTTGATCCCGCGTACCTCCCATGGCCTGGTTGCAGCTGCGTGTCTTTACCCGGACTCCCGAATTTGCCGAGGAGCTGCTGAGCGCCCACGAGGCTTCGGCGGTGAGCTTCGTCGATGCCGCAGACAGCCCGATCCTGGAGCCGCTGCCGGGCGAGACGCCGTTCTGGCCAGACACCATCACCCAGGCCTATTTCAAAGAAGACCAGGATCTGGAGCCGGTGCTGGCGGCGCTGCGTGAGGCCCTGCCGGAAGCCGAGGCGCTGCGCACCGAGACGCTGCTGATCGAGGATCGCGACTGGGTGCGGGTCTGGCTGGAGCACTGGCCGGTGCAGCGCATCGCCGAGAAGTTCTGGGTGGTGCCGCGCGCCAAGCGCCACGAGGTCACCGAGGCCGATGCCACCGTGCTGCTGCTCGACCCCGGTCTCGCCTTCGGCACCGGCACCCATCCCTCGACCTATCTGTGCCTGGAATGGCTGGCGCAGACCGACCTCAAGGGCCGCACGGTGCTCGACTTCGGCTGCGGCAGCGGCATTCTCGCCATCGCCGCGCTGCTGCTCGGCGCCGAGCGTGCGGTATGCGTCGACATCGACCCGCAGGCCCTGACTGCCACCCGTGACAACGCCGAGGTCAATGGCGTCGCCGATCGGGTGACCACCTTGCTGGCGGAAGACTTCCAGCCGGCGCCGCACGGCGTGCTGGTCGCCAACATCCTGGCCAATCCGCTGATCCAGTTGGCGCCGCTGCTGGCCGCCTGCGCCGAGCCGGGTGCGCCGTTCGCGCTGGCCGGCCTGCTGGAGCGCCAGGCCGACGAAGTGCGCGCCGCGTATGCGCCCTGGTTCGTGTTCGCGCCGGACGGCCAGCGCGAAGGCTGGAGCCGCATCAACGGCTGGCGACAGTAAGGCTGTCACAAAAATCCGGCGTACTGAACGCTTTTTAACCGCCGGCCTTGGGGGTATCATTGCCGCCCTTTTCGCTGCGCACGGACGCCCAAGCGTTCGTATGACCCATGTCGTTCAAGCCCTACGAGCGTGACACCAAGCCGCTCAGCCATGCCGTCTCCGACAGCCTCAACGATTACTTCCGGGCGTTGAACGGCCACGCGCCGGAAAACCTCTACGACGTGATCCTGGCGCAGGTCGAGCCGCCGCTGCTGCGCGCCACCCTGGCGTATTGCCGTGGCAATCAGTCCAAGGCCGCCGACATGCTGGGTCTGAACCGCGCCACCCTGCGCAAGAAGCTGGGCCAGTACAAGATCAGCGCCAAGGCCACCGCCGGCGCCCTGGCCGCCGCTCGCGGCCAGGGTCTGCCCGAGCGTCGCCTGTGAGCATCGTCGCCGCGCAAGTCGCGCCCACCACGCTCGCCAAAATCCGCCGCGCCCTGCTGTCGGTCTCCGACAAGGCCGGAGTGCTGGAGCTGGCCCAGGGCCTGCAACAGCGTGGGGTCGAGCTGCTCTCCACCGGCGGCACCTGCAAGCTGCTGCGCGACGCCGGCCTGAAGGTCACCGAAGTCGGCGAGCACACCGGCTTCCCGGAGATCATGGACGGCCGGGTCAAGACCCTGCATCCGAAGATCCACGGCGGCCTGCTCGGCCGTCGCGGCCACGACGACGCGGTGATGGCCGAGCACGGCATCGCGCCGATTGATCTGTTGGTGGTCAACCTCTATCCCTTCGAGCAGACCGTCGCCAAGCCCGGCGTCGCCGACGCCGACGCCATCGAGAACATCGACATCGGCGGTCCGGCGATGCTGCGCGCCACCGCCAAGAACCACGCCCACGTCGGCGTGCTGGTCGACCCCGCCGACTACGCCGCGCTGCTGGCGGAACTCGATGCCCAGGGCGGCCTGACGCTCGCCACCCGCCGTCGGCTCGCGCTCAAGGCCTTTGCGCTGACCGCCCGCTACGATGCGGCGGTCGCGGCCTACCTTTCCAGCGTCGCCGAAGACGGTAGCCGCGATCCCTTCCCGGCGGTGTTCGGCATCCAGCTCAACAAGCTGCAGTCGCTGCGCTACGGCGAGAACCCGCACCAGCGGGCCGCCTTCTACAGCGAGGCGAATCCGCCAGTGGGTTCGCTGGCCGCGGCCAGGCAGCTGCAGGGCAAGGAACTCAGCTACAACAATCTGGCCGACGCCGACGCGGCGCTGGGCTGCGTGCAGGCCTTCGTCAAGCCGGCCTGCGTGATCGTCAAGCACGCCAATCCCTGCGGTGTGGCGGTGTCGCTGGACGGCATCCGCGCCGCCTACGAGCTGGCCTACCAGACCGATCCCACCAGCGCCTTCGGCGGCATCATCGCCTTCAACCGGCCGCTCGATGGCGCCACTGCGCAGCTGATCGTCGGCCGCCAGTTCGTTGAGGTGATCATCGCCCCCAGCGCCGACGCCGAGGCGGTGGCGGCGGTGGCGGCCAAGCCCAATGTGCGCCTGCTGGTCACCGGCGAGTGGCCCTCGCAGCCGGCGGCGAGCTTCGACTACAAGCGCGTCGGTGGTGGTCTGCTGGTGCAGGACGCCGATCTCGCCCTGCCCAGCGAAGCGGGTCTGAAAGTGGTGACCAAGCGCGCGCCTACCGAGGCCGAGATCCACGACCTGATCTTCGCCGCCAAGGTCGCGAAGTTCGTCAAGAGCAATGCCATCGTCTACGCCCGCAACCGCCAGACCATCGGCGTCGGCGCCGGCCAGATGAGCCGCGTCTACTCGGCGAAGATCGCCGGCATCAAGGCCGCCGACGAGAAGCTCACCGTCGCCGGCAGCGTGATGGCCTCGGATGCCTTCTTCCCGTTCCGCGACGGCATCGACGCCGCTGCGGCTGCCGGTATCCGCGCGGTGATCCAGCCGGGCGGTTCGATGCGCGACAGCGAGGTGATCGCCGCCGCCGACGAACACGGCATGGCGATGGTGTTCACCGGCGTGCGCCACTTCCGCCACTGAGGCGACGCGCACAAAAAAGCCCGGCTACGGCCGGGCTTTTTTGCGCGCGCAACAGGCTTTAGCGATGGCGGCCGCCGTGGCGGTGGTCGTCGTTGCCGCGCCAGTAGCCGCGATCATCGTCGCGTCCACGCCAGTCGCCACGGTCGTCGTGACGGCAGTGACGGCCGTGTTCGTGCCGATCCCAGTCGCGGTCGTAGTAATAGACCGGCGCCGGGCGGTAGTAGACCACCGGTTCCGAGTAATAGCGGGGCGGCGGATAGCGATGATGGCGTGGCGATTCGATCACCACCGCGGGCGGGTAGGGCAGGCCGATGCCGACATAGACCCGGGTGTCGGCCAGGGCCGCGGTCGGCAGCAGGCTGAGGCTGGTCAGGCCGGCCAACAGACCACAGACGATGCGCTTGTTCATGGGGTGTGCCTCGAATAAGGGCGGACCAGGGAGTAGGCCGCAGTGGCAGCCTCGCGCCAGCGCCTGAACCGGCTCTGAACTGGCTCCGGAGCCGCTGCGCGTCACGCAATCGTCACGCGCCGGCCGGAAAATCCGCGCACATGAAAAGAGCCCGTCCCAGCAGCAAGGCCATCAGCGCCAAGCCCGGCAAGGCCCAGGTTGAAGCCGGCAAGACCCACTACCGCACGGTCTGGATATCCGACGTGCATCTCGGCACCCCCGGCTGCAAGGCCGAGCATCTGGTCGAGTTTCTGAAGAGCCACACCTGCGACACGCTCTACCTGGTCGGCGACATCATCGACGGCTGGAAGCTCAAGAACAGCTTCTACTGGCCGCAGGAGCACACCAACGTCGTGCGCAAGGTGCTGACCAAGGCCAAGCGCGGCACGCGGGTCTACTACGTGACCGGCAACCACGACGAGTTTCTGCGCAAGTTCGTCGGCTTTCGCCTGGAGCTGGGCAACATCAAGTTCGTCAACGAGGCGGTGCACCAGACCGCCGATGGCCGCAAGCTGCTGATCACCCACGGCGACGCCTTCGACGTCATCACCCGCTACCACGCCTGGATCGCGATGGCCGGTGACACGCTCTACGAAGGCACCATGCGCTTCAACTACTGGTTCAACCGCGCGCGCAGCATGCTGGGTATGGGCTACTGGAGTCTGTCGGCCTTCGCCAAGCAGCACGTCAAGACCGCGGTGAACGTGGTCTCCACCTTCGAGGATTCGGTGGCACACGAATGCCGTCGGCGCGGTCTGGACGGCGTGGTTTGCGGGCATATCCACCACGCCGAGCTGCGCGACATCGGCGGCGTCACCTATCACAACTGCGGCGACTGGGTGGAGAGCTGCACCGCGCTGGTCGAGCATCTGGACGGTCGCATCGAGGTGATCCGCTGGGTGCAGATCGACCATCTCAACCAGCTGCGCAAGCCGGCCAAGCCGCGTCTGCCGGTGGTCGAGGCCGCGGCCGAGGCCGCCTAGGGCCTCTAGCCCTAGGCCAGGAACAGCGCCAGCTGGGAGACCAGCTCGCGCACCGCTTCGGCGGACTTCTCGTAGCGGCGATCCTGCAGGCCGGAGGCGCGCACCCAGATGCCGTCCGGTGCCTTGTCGCGCTGATCCGGATGACCCCAGGTCAGCGACAGCAGGCGATTGGGCTGGCCCTCGCTGCGTACCACTCGCAGCACGATCTCGTGCCGGCGCTCGGAAACCTCGAAGTAGCGGATGCGGCTCTCGCTGGCCAGCCGCGCCTTCATCGCCTCGGCATAGGCCAGGGTGGTGCGCCATTCGCGCAGCAGCTCGGCCTGGCGCTGGCGCTGGCTGTCTTCCTCCTGTTCGCGAAAGCTGCGGATCGAACCCAGCAGGCGATCCAGTTCCTGCAGATCGGGGCTGCCGTCATGGGCCATCTGCGGGTTGCTGTCGCCGCCGCTTGGCAGCGCCGGCGTTTCCGGCTCGGCATTGGCGGCCAGCGCCGGCCGCGGAATGGTGGCGGCCAACTTCGGCTCCACCGCCGTCGGCGTCTCGTCGATGAAGCGCATCGCCACCCGGCCAAAGGCGACGCTGTCGCCATGCACCAGCTCCTGGCTGCTGATGCGGCTGCCGTTGACCCAGGTGCCGTTGCTGGAATTGAGGTCATGCACGGTGACCCGGCCGTCGCGCAGGATCAGCGCCGCGTGGCGGCCACTGACCGCCGGCTCCGGCAAGCGCAGGTCGTTGCCGGCATCGCGCCCCACCGAGATCCGTTCGTGCCGCAGGGGAAATGCGAGCGGTGCCTGTCCCGGCACCTGCCAGACCAACTTCGCCATGATGTCTTTGAGTCGTTCCCGCGTGGAATTCTTGCCCGGCCCTAGCCTGACCCAGCAAGCGGCTGCCCCGCAAGAGCCGGCCGCTCCTCTATCATCGCCGCCCGGATATCGAGGGCAGTACCTCCATGTGGTTCAAGAATCTGCAGATCTACCGTCTGGCCAATGGTTGGGCCATGACTCCCGGCGGCCTGGAGGCAGTGCTTGCCAAGCAGCCGCTGCTGCCCTGTAGCGGCCTCAGCCTACAGACCCGCGGCTGGGTACCGCCGGTCTCCGGCGAGGGCGCGACCGGCCTGGTGGCCTCGCTGGGAAAGCATCTGCTGATCGCCATGGGCAGCGAGCAGAAGATCCTGCCCGCCAGCGTGGTCAACCAGGAGGCCCTGGAGCGTGCCGCCGAGCTGGAGCAGAAGCAGGGCTACAAGCCCGGCCGCAAGCAGCTGCGCGACTTGAAGGAGCGGGTGACCGCCGAGCTGTTGCCGCGCGCTTTCGCCAAGCGGCGGGTGACCTGTGCCTGGATCGATCCCGACGCCCGCTGGCTGGTGGTCGATGCCTCCAGCCCGGCGCGCGCCGAGGAGCTGCTGGAACAGCTGCGCAACAGCCTGGGCGAGCTGCCGGTGACGCGTCTGGAAACCGAGCTGTCGCCGCAGGGCGCGATGACCCAGTGGCTGACCCTGGGCAAGGCGACGCGCGATTTCGCGCTCGACAGCGAATGCGAGCTCAAGGGCACCGGCGAAGACGGCGCCACCGTGCGCTACCTGCGCCACGATCTCTCGGTGAAAGAGATCCGCGAGCACATCAGCGGCGGCAAGCTCGCCACCCGGCTCGGCCTGGTCTGGCGCGAGCGCCTGAGCCTGCTGCTGGTGGAGCCTTTCCAGGTCAAGCGCCTGAAGTTTCTGGAGATGGAAAAGAACGGTGACGAGTCCAGCTTCGCCACTCCCGAGCAGCAGTTCGAGGCCGACTTCACGCTGATGACCGGCACGCTCTCGGCGCTGCTGGCCGATCTGGTCGAGGCGCTGGGCGGCGAGAAGGCCTAGCCGCTTGTTTTTGGTGTCTCCCCTGTCCCACAGGGGAGACACATCATTCCTTCGACGACACTGCCCTCAGCTTTCGGTGTCGACATAGGGCTGCACCACCTCCAGGTTGGAGCGCCCCGGCACCACCATCGGCAGCACCTGGCGGTCGGCATCCACCGGCACCCGGATCAGCGCCGGGCCGGCGCTGCGGAAGGCGGCTTCCAGCGCCTGACGCGGCTCGCTCAGGCGGCCGAGATCGTAGGCGGGGATGCCGAAGGCCTCCGCCACCTTCGCGAAGTCGGTCGGGGTGACGTAGTGCGAGGCGACATGGCGCTGCTTGTAGAACAGCGTCTGCTGCTGGCGCACCAGGCCCAGCGCGGCGTTGTCGAGCAGCACGATCTTCACCGGCAGGTCCAGCTCGGCGAGTGTCGCCAGCTCCTGCACGTTCATCAGCAGGCTGCCGTCGCCGGTGAAGCAGACATTGGGCAGGTCCGGCCGCGCCAGCGCCGCGCCGATGGCGGCCGGCAGGCCGAAGCCCATGGTGCCCAGGCCGCCGGAGGTCAGCCAGCGGTCCGGCCGCGCGAACGGGTAGTGCTGCGCCACCCACATCTGGTGCTGGCCGACATCGGTGCTGATCAGCGCCTCGGGGCCGGCGAGCTCAGCCACGGCGGCGATCAGGCCGCTGGGGTCTTGCAGGCTGTCGCGCGTGGGCTCGGCGGGGAAGGCCGCGCGCAGGGCGGCGATGCGCGCCAGCCAGCCCGGCCGGCTCTGCGCGCGCAGGCGCGGCAGCAGGGTTTCCAGCGCCTGGCGGGCGTCGGCCTGCAAGGCCAGGGTCGGGGTTTTGATCTTGCCGAACTCGTGGGCGTCGAGATCGATGTGGATGATCTGCGCCTGCGGGCAGAAGCCGCTCGGCTGGCCGGTGGCGCGGTCGTCGAAGCGTGCGCCCACCGCGATCAGCAGATCGCACTCGTCGAGCACATGGTTGGTGGCCTTGGCGCCGTGCATGCCCAGCATGCCCAGCGCGAGCGGGTGCCCGGCGGGCAGGCTGCCCAGAGCCATCAGGCTGGTGGTGGTCGGCAGCCCGGCCTTCTCGGCCAGCGCCCGCGCCGCCTCCCAGGCGCGCGCCTTGACCACGCCGCCGCCCAGGTAGAGCACCGGCTTCTGCGCGGCATTGATCATTGCCGCCGCGGTTGCCCAGGCGGTGTTGGTGGGCTGGCGGCGCTCTTCGGCGGTCTCGCTCAGGCAGGGAGGCGGCGGCAGCGGCAGGGCGATGCGCTGCAACTGCACGTCCTTGGGCACGTCCACCAGCACCGGGCCGGGGCGGCCGGACTCGGCGATGCGGAAGGCCTCGGGGATCATCCACAGCAGGTCTTCCACCGAGCGCGCGAAGAAGTTGGCCTTGGTGATGGAATCCGCCAGATGCCCGGTCTTCACTTCCTGGAAGGCATCGGTGCCGATCAGGTGCTGCGGCACCTGGCCGGTGATGCAGACCAGCGGCACCGAGTCGAGCTTGGCGTCGGCGATCGCGGTGAGCAGGTTGGTCACCCCCGGCCCGGAAGTCGCCAGGCAGACACCCGCCTTGCCGCTCACCCGCGCGATGCCCTGGGCGATGAAGCCCGCGGCCTGCTCGTGGCGCGCCAGCACATGGCGCACGCGGGTATCGCCGCCGAGCGCTTCATAGAGCGGCAGGATGGCGCCACCGGGAATGCCGGCGACCAGGTCTACGCCCTGGCTCTCCAGCAAGTGCACGATCAGTTCTGCGCCGGTGAAGTGGTTCATAGCTACGTCCTAGGTAAAGACCCTGGACGAGAAACCGGCGGGTGAAGCTCAAAGAAAAACCCCCGCCGATTTCGCGTCGGCGGGGGTTGGTTGATTCAGCAGCTCCCCTACGACGCGTCGGTAACGACGGCGACGACGAGAATGGCTTTGAGGGCGCGGGAGAGCTTCATGGCGGCGGATTATGGCGATTTGGATCGCGGATTGAAAGCTGTCGCCTAATTCAGCTGGCCGGCGCCGGCCCTCGGCACCTGCGCGTCTGCGCAGTGTGGGTAGACCGTTTAGCTGTGCCTCCCCTGCTTGGCGGGAGAGGTGGCGCCGAAGGCGACGGAGGGGGCGTCGCGTCGCTTGCGGCTATTGCGCCTCCGGCAGCACCGCCTTGGGGCCACGCTCCTGGCGGATCAGGAACACCCCGGCCGCGACAATGATGGCCGCGCCGAGCAGGGTGATGCCGTCCGGCAGGTGCTGCCAGAGCAGCAGATCGAGGCCCAGCGCCCAGGCCAGCGCCGAGTATTCCAGCGGCGCGATCACCGAGGCCTCGCCGCGCGAGAAGGCTTCGGTGATGGCGATCTGCCCCAGCGTGCCGCAGAGGCCGATGCCGGCGATGATCGGCCAGTGCGATGCCGCAATCGCTTGCCACTGCGGTGCCGCCAGCAGTGCCGCGCCGACCCCCATCAGCGTCATCAGCCAGAACACCATCGCCTGGCTGCTGTCGCTGCGCGCCAGCACCCGCACGGTGATGGCTGACAGCGCATAGCCGACGGCGGCAAACAGCACCGCCAGCGCCGGCAGGCTCAGCAGTCCCTCGCCGCTGGGGCGCAGGATCACCAGCATGCCCAGCAGACCAAAGCCGATCGCCAGCCAGCGCGCCCGACCCACGCGCTCGCCCAGCAAGGGGCCGGAGAGCGCGGTGATCAGCAGCGGCGCGCAGAAGAAGATGCTGTAGGCAGTGGCCAGCGGCAGCGTGCGCAGCGCGTAGGTGAAGCTCGCCATCATCGCGATGCCCAGCAGGCCACGGAACAGGTGCAGCGGCCAGCGGACGCGCAGCAGCGTGGCGGCGCGGCCGCTGGCGAGTATCCACAGCGCCACCAGCGGCAGCGAAGACAGGCCGCGAATCGCCGCCATCTGCATCGGCGGGTAATGCGTGCTCAGCGCCTTCAACCCGGCGTCCATCAGCGAGAACAGCCCCACCGCCGCCAGCATGGCGAAGATGCCTCTACGGTTGTCGGTGTGGGACATGGCGGCGGCGCCTGCGCGGAGCTGGAAACGGCGCGCAGCCTACACCGGAGGTTGCGGCGCTGCAGGAGCGCCGCCGAGGCTATCCGGCTCTCGCGAGATTTATCCCGCCGCCTTGGCGAGCGCCACCGCGTCGGCACCGGCCGGGAAGCGGAGTTGCGTCGAGCTGTCGTTGGCGGCGCGCCACACCGTTTCAGCGACGTCAGTCTCCTTGGTCACCGCGCTCGGCTGCGCGAACAGGGCAAACACGCTCTGCGCGTAGGCCGCATAGGCCTCGGGGATCAGCCCCTGCATGCGCACGCCGCCGTTCTCGGTAAAACGAGTGCTGGGGCCATAGCCCGGCTCGACCAGCTTCACGCCCACATCGAAGGCCGCCAACTCGTGCGCGAGCGAGGCGGTAAAGCCCTCGATGGCCATCTTGCTGGCGGTGTAGACGGCCACCAGCGGCATCGGCGCCAGCGTGGCGCTGGAGGTGACGTTGACCACCACGCCCGAGCGCCGCGCACGGAACTGCGGCAGCACCGACTGCGTCATCGCCATCACCCCGAAGGTGTTGGTCTCGAACAACTCGCGGGTGGTCGCCATCGGCGTGGCCTCGAAAGCGCCAAGCAGACCGATGCCGGCGTTGTTCACCAGCACGTCGATGGGCCCGCTGGCCGCCAGCACGGCGGCGATGCTCTCGGGCCGGGTGACGTCGAGCGCCAACACCCGCATGCGCTCGGACGCAGGCAGCAGCTCCGGGCGCGGCGTGCGCATGGTGGCGATCACCTTCCAGCCCTGGGAATGGAAGTAGCGCGCGGTTTCAAGGCCATAGCCCGACGAGCAGCCGGTAATCAGTACGGTTTTCATGGAGGTCTCCTGGTTGGTTTCCATGGAGGCCACGATAGGGCGCCGATGAAGTACGATCTATAACGAATAGTCCGAATAACATTCGCAATAGTCCTAATCCATGGATCCGCTGACCGAAGTCATCGCCTTGCTGCGTCCCAGCTCCGTGCTCTCCAAAGGCATCAGCGGTGCTGGACGCTGGGCGGTGCGCTATTCGGTGTTCGGTCAGCCGAGCTTCTGTGTGGTGCTGGAAGGCGGCTGCCTGCTGGCCGTGGATGGTGAGCCGCCGCTGCGTCTGGAGCAGGGCGACTTCCTGCTGCTGCCGGCGACGCCCGGCTTCACCATGTCCGGCTTCGAGCCCGCCGAGCCGGTGGCGATAGATCCCCGGGGCCTCGCGCCGATGACGGGCGAGGTGCGTCACGGTGGCCGCGGCGGACGCCCGGACGTGCGCCTGCTGGGCGGCTATTTCGTATTCGACTCGCCCGACGCCGCCTTGCTGGTGTCGCTGCTGCCTTCGCTGGTGCATGTGCGTGGCGTCGAGCGCCTGTCGGTGCTGGTGCGCCTGCTGAGTGAGGAATCGCGCGCGAGCCGCCCTGGTCGCGAGCAAGTGCTCACGCGCCTCGTGGAAGTGCTGCTGATCGAAGCGCTGCGCGCCGCGCCCAGCGACAACGCGCCACCCGGCCTGCTGCGCGGCCTGGCCGACGCCCGACTCGCACGCGCCATCCGCCACATCCACGGCGAGCCCGCCCGAGGCTGGACGGTGGCGGAACTCGCCAAGAAAGCTGCGTTGTCGCGCTCGGCTTTCTTCGAGCACTTCACACGCGCCCTCGGCCTGTCGCCGATGGAATACCTCGTCGCCTGGCGCATGGCGGTCGCCAAGGGCCTACTGCGTCAGCAGGACCTCGGGCTCGCCGAGATCGCCGAGCGTGTCGGCTACGGCTCGGCCAGTGCCTTCAGCACCGCCTTCAGCCGGCATGTCGGCCATTCGCCGAGCCGGTATGCGCGGCAGCGCTTGGGCCAGGAAGCTGGGGTCATCTAAGCGGCGCTAGTCCGTGGCGATTTGGTGCCGGTAATGTCCAGCCTAGGTTTGCGCGAGAGAACGTGGAGGCGTGCGACGCCCGCTGTGGCGGTATTGGTGCAGCGAAGGGTGGTGCAACAGCATGGCTCGCTACCGCGACTGCCTGCGGCCTAGCACCCACGCGGTGGCAACGAGGGCGGCGCCTGCGATCACCAGTGCCAAAGGAACGACGTAGGCGCCGGCTGTTGAGCCCGTAGCGGCTCGGTAGTAGTGCGGCGAGGTGTGGAAGTGCGGGAAATCGCGCGCGAGCAATGGAGCGGCGCTGAGCGGAAGAAGATCCGCCAAGGGCGAGAGAAGAAAGACTCCCAGCGCTAGCAGGCTGTAGCCGGTTCTCGTGATCCATCTGAGCATGTCTTGGTGCTCCTTCCGACGTGAGGCCTAACGCCTGACGTAACAGGCTGTCTTAAGCGCGAGCCGCAGCGGTGTGGACGTCGCTTGGAGCAGCTTGTTGTTGCCAGACACATCACCTACTGAACGTAAGCTCTCGCGTTAGGGCCGGCGATTGAATAAGCATCGCTACCTGCACCGAAGCCTCCGGCTCAAGCCCTTTGTACTCGTCGTTCAAGTATTCAACGACCTCGTCTTGGCTCCACGGCCCCAAGGATGTCTGGTAGTCGGGAACCATGGCTTGAAGCTCCTGCCAAGGCAGCTCCACCTGCTTTGAAAGCAGGATCGCAGTTTTGGTGTGGATGATGTGGAGCCTCATGAGATTCAACCTAGGGGCAATCGGGTCGAAGCGGAAGGGCGACTGGGCCCTGCGGCCGATGATGGGCCAATGGGTCGGTACGACCCGGCTGGTCTGCCATGGCGCCACCGGTTGGCCGACCAGTCAGGCATCGCCCTCTCTTCGTCTCCACTTCCAGACCTCTCCATCTTCTTCGTGCTGGATGCTGCCAAGCAGTTCGAAGTCAAGTTTGCGAAGAATGGCAGTGGACGGGCCTTCTTCAGGCAAGGTGTGAGCAATAAACCTCGCGCCGTCAGCCCGCGCCTGCTCTTGGGAGACGAGCATCAGTGCAGTGGCCATTCTGGTGGCGACGCCGCGCCCTTCGTTTCCCGGGAAGGTGAAGTAAGCAATCTCGGCCTCGGATTTATGAGGAGGAGCTGCAAAGCCACAACTGCCGACGACGTTCCCATGCTCAATAGCGGCATAACCGATCCAGGGAGGACGAAATCCTTTCCGCCGATACAGGCCCGCCATGGCCTGGAGAATGTCGTCCAGTACAGGGTGCAACTGCGCACCACACAGATCGACGGTGCCGTCTTGGGCGATTGGACAAAGGTGCATTAGAGCTGCGACGCCTAACGAGTCTGTAGAAAAACGCCACTGCCGAAGCCGATGTGCTTGGCGGGTGATTTGTCGCGACGTGTTTTGGCGGTGGGCCGCTCGTTGTTCATGGTGGCGATTTGCAGGATCGCGATGCCTTGTGGCTTATGGGATGGACCACGCCGAAGCTCACCGGAAAAACTGCAGTAGCGAAGCGAAGGCAGATTTTTCTGGTGCAGCGCCTGGTTAGGAGTCACAGCCACCCACGCTCTTTTCCAAGGAAGATCATTTTGATGTACATGACTACGCCGCCCATAAAAAAGAACATAAATGGCAGCAAAGCCCAAACTACCCAGCTCTTTCCGTTTCGGGACGCGAGGCGGCCAAGTTGAACATAGAAGGCAAAAAAACCTCCCAAAGCTAAGCCGCAATACAACCACATGTTGATTGGTACTAGCCCATCTGGTGTAAATATGCCAACGGCATTCGTGCCGCCAATAATTAGCGGAAGCCAGATGGCGAAATATGCGGTGAGCCACCAAAAGCCGGCGCGACACTTCGCGATATCAACTGAAGGCTCGGGCAGTGCCTTACGGCCGTAGCCAGGACGGGGCGGCACGTAGATATCTGGAACCTCATTCATCTTGTGACTCCCAACGAACTAACTCAGCCGACCGCGCGTTGTTTGCGCGGTTCGGCTGCAGTGCCGGGTTGGGCACACGGCTATCCACCTCTGTAGTACTCAATTGGAACAACTGTTCGACCGACAGGGTTTGAAATAGTTAATGTGCCCTCGTAGCTGTCACCGCAGCAGGACTCTGAATCCGGCCGGCATGTGGTGCCTTTTACAGTCGCTTTCAGGACGATCTTCGTAGCTTTATCTGACGTCAGAAAGACATTTTCTTGCGAAGACCCAACAGAGGATTCGGTATCTGGTCCTTCCGTGTCCTGTTCTGACTCTAAATAGACTGATGTCAAAACGCTGTTTAGCATCACGCTGTAAACATTCGCCCCTTCAGCAAACAGCAAGCAGTCTCTGGTGTCCTTTACGTCACGGGGCCAAACAACGTTATTTCCAAAGTCGTCTTTTTGACAAATCTCGCGCGGCAAAAGCGAAATAGTGGGGCCTTGCGCAAAGGATGGAGATGCCAGAGAGGCCAAAAGAAATAGAAGTCGCACAAAGATTGCCCTCAAGGTTGCTCCTGCGCCCAACGCCTAAGCTCAGGGGCGGCCACAAACTTGCGCTGTTGCTTCTGCAAGTTTGGGGACGTCCCCTGGAGCGCCTTGTTGGACGTCATGTCGTTACGGACACGTGCCGGAGTCCTTGAGTTGAAACTGCGCAAACCCCACCTCCGTTCCGTCCGCGAACCGCCCCACGATAAATGGCCCCTCTCCGAACAGTGCGCCATTTCTCTGCACCTTTGCCGACTCCAGGCACCAGGACACGAGCGAGAACGTGCCGTCGGTGTTAAGCGAGTAGTCCGCGTTGCAATCGCCCATGGCTTCCTCAACAACGCACCTCTTTGGGAGGGTGCGCAACCGAGCAAAGGCCGCTGTGGGTATTAGCTTCGCCTGCGGGAGTGGAAGTTCGCTCTCATCCAGCAGGTTGAGATGAACCCACGCTACTCCATCCTTTTCTCTCCTAACCGAAACGACATTGCCGCTGTTCAGTTGTACCTCGCCGGCCAGGTAGTCCTCTTTGACGACGGCATAGTAAGGGAGAGGCCGTGCGCCAGCGCTCGAACCAATGAGTGTCAGGAAAAGAACGACCCACCGCTTCATGACGTCCAACAGCTAATAGACGGAACGAGGTCCGGACATGCATTGTTAGTCCGGGCGCCGAAATGACGCACTAAGTCATTGTTCGAATTAAAGTCCATCCCGTTCCCGTCTCTTTATTCATCAACTGCCCGGGCGCTCTTTGGCGACCGGGTCACATGCTGCTCCCGCTGACTCGCCGAGGCAAGCTCGCATCGTCTGCCGACGGTTGGCATAGGGCTGTTTGATCCCGAAGGCGCCCGACGGCGACGGCATCGTGTCGGCTGGCGTGAAGCAATGAACTTCGACAGTGCCTTTGCCGCTCCAGAATCCCAGGAAAGACTTCCAGTGCGGCAACGGCGGGTGACCCGCGCCGCCGTCGCCACACTGCATCGGTGCCACTACTTCCGAGGCTGGTCGGTCACATAGTCGAACTTGCCGTTCTGGCTGATGAAGAACAGGCACTCGTTGGGCGACAGGCACTTGGTCACGTGGCGCTCGCCGCCTTTCTGGAACCAGTAGGAGCCGGCCGGCAGCGCGAAGTCGGCGCTACCCGGCAGGCCGTTGGCCGCCACGCCCGAAATCACCACGCCCCAGTAATCCTCGCTGTGGATGTGGATCGGGCTGACGAACCCGGCCGGCATTCGGACGAAGGTGCCGTGCGCGCCGTGTGCGAGATCGCCGTAGGCGGGGGCTGCCTTGAGCTCACCATGCACTCCGTCGCTGACGCCGGTGCTGCCGTACTGCAACTGCGTCACGGGAGTGCTGCTGGATGGCGTCGCCGCCTCGCTGGTCAGCGAGATGGCGGCAAAGAGGACGAGAGC
Source organism: Stagnimonas sp. FW305-C-60 (assembly GCF_058782965.1). Classification (NCBI taxonomy): domain Bacteria; kingdom Pseudomonadati; phylum Pseudomonadota; class Gammaproteobacteria; order Nevskiales; family Nevskiaceae; genus Stagnimonas; species Stagnimonas sp. FW305-C-60. Next base: position 1,105,506 of record NZ_JBYSYF010000002.1, on the reverse strand, counting down.
GGCAATGCGCCCGAGGGAACTTGGTTTCATGATGGACATAGCTCCTGGTGGATTGGAAAGAACGGAACGCTCAGGCCGCCTGGGCGCGCACGACCGGGAAGTCGATGTCCGTGGCGGCGACGTTGTTGAGCAGGTTGGTAAACACATTCACGACGACGTTGGCGACGATCTCGACGACCTGGGCATCGCTGAAACCGGCGAGCTTCACGGCGGCCAGATCGGCATCGCTGACCTTGCCCTTGGTCTCGACCAGCTTCTTGGCGAATACCAGGACGGCATCGGCTTTGGCGTCCTGCGAGTGACCTCGGCGGTTGGCCGCCATCTCCGCCTCGTCGAGCTTGGCGAGGTTGGCGCCGAGATAGCTGTGCGCGGAAAGGCAGTAGTCGCAGCCGTTGGCCTGCGCGGTGACGAGCGCAATGCGATTGCGGGTCTGGAGGTCGAGTGTCTTGCCCAGGGCGCCGGAGTAGGCGAGGAAGCCTTCGAGCACTGCGGGGCTGGTGCCGATCAGGCGGAACAGATTGGGAACGGTGCCGAGCTGGCCGTTGACGACGTCGAGCAGAGGGCGCGAGGCCGTGGGAGCGGCATCGATGCTGGGGATGGATAGGCGGGACATGCGGTTTCTCCAAAGGGTGGTTGAGGCAGCCCCGCCACTTTGAAGATCGAACGTCGTCGGGAGAATCCGTCAAGAGCGCATTTCATTGATGCGAAAATCGGCATAATTGCCGCATGGATCGATTCCAGGTTCTGCGGCTGTTCGTGGCCATCGGCGAGCACGCGAGCTTTGCCGAGGCGGCGCGACGCCTGCGCGTGTCGCCCACTGCCGCGAGCCGCGCCATTGCCGGGTTGGAACGCGATCTCGGCGTCACGCTACTGCGCCGCACCACGCGCTCGGTGTCGCTCACCGAAGCCGGTGCGCGCTACCACGAACACTGCCAGCACGCGCTTGAGGAGCTCGACGATGCGGCGCGGGGCCTGCGCGGCGAGAACGCGGAGCCTCGGGGCACGCTGGTACTGACCGCGCCGGAGATGTTCGGGCGCCTGCACATCCTGCCGGTGGTCACCACCCTGCTGCGCCGCTATCCCGCGCTCGATGTGCGGCTGACGCTGAGCGATCGCGTCGTCCGGCTAGTGGAGGAGGGCATCGATGTCGCCGTGCGCATCGCCGAGCTGCCATCCAGCAGCCTGCGCGCGGCGCGGGTTGCGACGACCCGTCGGGTGCTGGTCGCGAGCCCCGACTATCTCGCCGCAAGGGGGACGCCAGAGCGCGTCACCGACCTGTACGACCATGCCCTGATCGCGGTCGAAAGCCTGGCGCCCAATGGCGAGTGGCGGTTTGGTGGAGCGGGCCATCCGGCCATCCGCTTCGAGCCCCGCCTGCTCACCAACAGCATGGGCGCCGCCATCGACGCCGCGCGTGCCGGTGCCGGCATCACCCGCGCGCTGTGCTACCAGGTGCGGGCGGAAATCGACCGTGGCGAGCTGGTGCCGTTGCTGAGCGACTTCGATCCACCGGGGGTGCCAATCAGCCTGCTCTATGCACCCAACCGCCAGCGCTCGGCCAATGTCCGCGCCTTCATCGATGCCACCAAGGCGGCGCTGTCTGGTCTCGGCTAAGCCGCGCGTTCAGGCCTGCCTGGTGAGACGAGTGCGCACTGTGGTGGCGGCGGGTTACTTGCCGGCCAGCTTGCAGGTGCTGAAGCCGAACGGCAGATAGGCGGGGCAGCGGCCCGAGGTGCCGGTCGCCAGTGGCACCAAGCCGATCCAGGCCCAGACCGGGCCGCCGGCAAGCGCCCAGGCGATCAGGCCTAGGCCGACGGCGATGCGCAGAACGCGGTCGATTCCACCGACATTGATTTTCATGGCACCCACTCCTTACTCGCGTGTTTGGCTCCTGCCGCCAAGAGTGCTGGCGCCCGGCCGCGCAGGCATTGATCTCGGTCAGCGTCAATGCCCGATCCGGGGTGCGAGGATGCTCTTGGCCGTGGTGGTCGCGCGCAGTCCGAGCACGAGGCGGCCATCGTCGGTTTTCGTCATGTCCGAGAGTCATGCCCAGCCCCCATCTGCCCCTGCCTGCCGATTGGACCCTGGCCCTGGCCAGCCTGGCGGGCCTCGCATTGCTGACGGCCGCGCTGAGCGCGAGCTGGAAGGCGATCCTGGCGGCTCCTTGGCGAGTGCATCTGTTGTTCGGTGCGGCGCTGCTGCTGGGGGCGCTGCGGCTGGCCTCTTTTCGACTCGGCACCTCGCCGGAGGTGCATCTGCTCGGTGTCACCGTCGCCTCGCTCTTGCTCGGGCCGAGATTTGCCCTGTTGGTCGCGAGCGCGGTGGAGATCGTGTGGCTGCTGGTCGCGGGCGTGCCCTTGCTTGAAGCCAGCGCGGTCACCGCGCTGGATGTGCTGTTGCCGGTGACGATCATCTGGGCTCTGTTCTCGCTGCTGCTGCGGCACGGTCCTCGCAACCACTTCGCGTTCACCCTGCTGGGCGGTTTCGCGGGTGGGGCCACGACCATGGCGGCGGTCTGTCTGGTCGAATCGGCGCTGATCCGCGCGCAGGGCGGTCAGGCCATGTCCTTCGAAGTCGTGGCCTTGCTGTCCTATGCCGAGGGCTTTGTCAGCGGTGCCCTGCTGGCCGTGCTGGCGGTGTATTTCCCGCACTGGTTGAAGGCTTACGACGACCGCCACTTCGAGCCGCCAGCGTCCACGCCGCCGTGAAAATCGCTGTGGGTTCCCTGACTCGCTGTTGTTGAGGGCAGCCCGCGCCCCAGGACGCGCAACAGGCGAGGGTGGCGCCGACATGAGCAGCCGGCGAGGCCGAGGCCGGGACTTGGCTTCGTCGCGCCTGTCGCGGACCGTTCGCCAAGCTTCGGAGCAGGCCATCGTCGGCGTTTCCACCGGCTCCGTTGGCGCGGCCTTCCATGCCGGTGCCGGCACCGCCCGGCGGGCAGTCGCGGTGGCGGTTCGAGACGGCGTGATAGCTTTTCAACACGTTGCGGCAAGTGGCAACCAAAGCTCCGTGGACCTAAGTTTGACTGACCTCGATATCCATAGCGCCTGCATCCTGCTGGTAGACGACGACCCGGGGACGATTCAGGTCCTTCACCGGGCGCTGGGTTCGTTCTCCAATGTGCGCTTCGCGACCAGCGGCGCCTTGGCTCTGAAGCTGGCCGAGGAACTGCAACCGGACCTGATCCTGCTGGACGCCGACATGCCCGGTATGAGCGGGATCGAGACCTTCTGGAAGCTCAAGTCGGACAGCCTGCTGCAAGCCACGCCGGTGATCTTCGTGACCAGCCGCCGGGAGACCGATCTCGAAGTGGAGGTGCTGGAGCTGGGCGCGGTGGACTTCATCAGCAAGCCGGTCAACCCGGTGTTGCTGCGAGCGCGGGTCGGCACGCAACTCCGACTCAAGCTGCTGACCGACGAACTGCGTAGGGCGGCCGGCCGCGACGGGCTCACCGGCATCGCCAACCGCCGGCAGTTCGACGAATGCATCGACGCGGAATGTCGCCGTGCCCTTCGTGGCGGTACGCCGCTGTCCCTGCTCCTCGCCGACGTCGATCACTTCAAGGCCTACAACGATTGCGCCGGCCATCTCGCCGGTGACGACGCCTTGCGCAAGGTGGCACTGGTACTGCAGAACGAAACCCGCCGGGCGGGAGAGCTCGCAGCCCGCTACGGCGGCGAGGAATTCGCGATCGTGCTGCCGGGTCTGGATGGCGAGGCGGCACGTCAGCGTGCCGAAGAAGTACGGTCCCTGGTCGAGGCGTGGGCGATCCCGCACCCGCGGTCCGCGGTTGGTCCCGTCGTCACCCTGTCCATCGGCGTCTCGACGCTGCATCAGGCGGCCGATGCCACGCCGGACGACAGTTCCGCTGCTCGCGCCCTGATCCAGCATGCCGACAACGCGCTGTACCTCGCCAAGAATGAGGGGCGCAACCGCGTCCGCTACGAGGCCTGCTCCTACCCCTTCGGCCCATGGACCCGACAGACCGCCTGAGTACGCCAGGCTTGCGCTGGGACGGCCCAGCGACCTGGGGCGCCATTGTCTTTTTGATCGGGCTGGTTCTTTCGGCCACCCTGGCCCTGGAAGTCCGTGATGGCAATCGGCAGGCGCTCGTCAGTCTTTTCGAGCAGCGCAGCAGCCGGCTTTCCGAGGCCGTAGTTGAGCGGGTCACTCTCTACCAGTACGGCTTGCGCGGTACGCGTGGCGCCGTGCTGGCGGCTGGACTGGATTCGCTCAGCCACTCCCAGTTCGTTGCCTACAGCCGGTCCCGGGACCTCGCCCAGGAGTTTCCGGGCAGCCGGGGTTTTGGACTCATCCGCAGGGTGGCGCCGGAGCAGATTGATGCCTTCCTTTCGAGGGCCAGCGCTGATCGTGGCGAAGTCTTTCCTCTGCATAGCCTGGGTCCTAACGAGGACGACCGCTGGCTGATCCAGTACATCGAGCCGGAGGCGAACAATCGCCCCGCGATTGGTCTCGACATTGCCTCTGAGCCGGCGCGGCGGGCCGCCGCGTTCAGGGCGATGGTCAGTGGTCAACCCGCCCTCACTTCGCCGGTTCAACTGGTACAGGCGAGTGGCGCTGGCCTTCTGATGCTGCTGCCGGTCTATGAGCCCGGCGAAGAGTTGGGATCGGTGGAGCAGCGTCGGCGGGCTTTGCGTGGCTGGGCCTACACGCCCCTGGTCGCGCAGGAGGTTTTCAGGGATCTGCGCCGGCAGATTCCGAATCTGTTGTTCGGGCTCACCGACGTCACCGACCCGGGGGGCGGACTCCCGATTCTGGGAGACCCGTTGCCCTCCGCGCAGAATGGCCTGATCCGACGAGAGTCGATCGAGTTGTTCGGTCGTCGCTGGCAACTGACCACGACTCCGGACGCAGGACTGGCGGCCGAATTGCGTAGTCCGAACGCCGGCATGGTTCTCGGCGGAGGCATGCTGACCAGCCTGTTGGCAGCGCTGTTGGTCGCGGTTCTGCGGCTGTTCGCGGAGCGCGCGCAGGCCTCGCGCCGTGAGCAGTTGGAACTGGTCCGTGGCATCGTCGATGCCTCCCCGGACGCGATCGTGGTGATTGACGGAGAGGGAAGGATCGTCGAGTCCAACCGCCAGGTCGAAACCCTGTTCGGCCGCGCTCCGCAATCCGTGGTTGGCCAGGACATCGGCGAGCTGCTACCCGTAGTTAGGCCGACCGAGCCCGCTCGCGAGGCCCTAGGCTCGAAGGTGATCGGGCCTAGTACGGTGTCTCGTCAGGAGTTGCCGGCGCGCGATGCCCAGGGACGGGAGTTTCCCGTCGAACTGCATCTGCGTCCCCTCGAATTGCAGGGGCGACACCTGGTCGTCGCGACACTGCGCGATGTCTCCGAAGCCCGCGCCGCCGTGCAAAGGATTCAGGGCAGCGAGGCGCGCTGGCGCGAGCTGGCCAATTCGATGCCGCAACTGGTTTGGACCTGCCGGGGTGACGGTCCCTGCGACTTCCTGAGCGCCCAGTGGCTGGCCTACACGGGGATCGACGAGGAAAGCCAGCTTGGCTTCGGCTGGCTGGAGCAGGTTCATCCGGATGACCGCGAGCGACTGATGGCGCGGTGGAACGAATCGGTGAGCCGGCGTGGCACCTTCTCGGTCGAGTTCCGTCTACGGCGCCACGACGGTGTCTACCGGTGGTTCGATACCCGCGCCGAACCGATACTCGACAAGGCCGGCCAGATCCGCGCCTGGATCGGTAGCAACACCGACATCGAGGACCGCAAGCAGGCCGAGGCCGAGCTGCTGCGCCTGAATGCCTCGCTCGAAGCCCAAGTCAGGGAACGCACCTCGGCGCTCCAGCGTTCCTCGGCCCTGCAAAGCGCGGTTCTGGAGTCCGCTGGCTACTCGATCATCGCCACTGACACCGAGGGACTCATCACCCTTTTCAACCCGGCCGCCGAGGCCATGCTCGGCTATTCGGCCGCCGAGATGATTGGGCGCCAGACGCCGGCGATCATCCATGTCGGCGACGAGGTCGCCGCCCGGGCCGCCAGTCTCAGCGAAGAGTTGCGGAAGGACGTGCCGCTGGGCTTTGAAGCTTTCGTTGCCAAGGCTCGCCTGGGTGGCCCCGACGAGAACGAATGGACCTATGTCCGCAAGGACGGCAGCCGTTTCCCGGTTCGGCTGAAAGTGTCGGCGATGCGCGACGAATCCGGGGGGATCATCGGCTTCCTTGGCATTGCCGTCGATCTGACCGAATCCCGTCGGCGCGAGGAGGCACTGAGCCAGGCCAGACAGGACGCGCTGCGGATCGGACACGACCTGCGCACCATTCTCGACGCCATGCCCTCGATGGTCGCCTACTGGGATCGTGACCTGCGCAACCGCTTCGCCAACCACGCCTACCGGGACTGGTTCGGCGTCGATCCTGACCACCTGCCGGGCACCCATCTCCGCGATCTTCTGGGGCCAGAAACATTCAAGGCGAATCTGCCCTACATCAAGGGGGTATTGGCAGGTCAGCCCCAGCAGTTCGAGCGTCGGATCGGCCAACGATTCTCGCTCGCCCGTTATGTGCCGGATATCGCCGACGGAGTGACCCGCGGCTTCTACGCCTTTATCACCGATGTCACCGCCTTGCGCGAAGCGACCGACGCCGCCGAGGCTGCCAGCGCGGCCAAGAGCGCGTTCCTGGCCAACATGAGCCACGAGATCCGTACGCCGATGAACGCGGTCATGAACCTCTGCTATCTACTCGAGCAGACGCCGCTGAGCGAGGAGCAGCGCGATCTGGCCAGCAAGATGCGTATCGCCAGCCGCTCGCTGCTCGGGCTGATCAACGACGTGCTCGATCTGTCGAAGATCGAGGCCGGTGGCATGTCAATCGCCAACGAGCCTTTCAGCCTGCGTCGCCTGATGCTGGATATCGAGCAGCTCATGGCGAGCCAGGCCGCCGCCAAGCGGCTGCACTTCCACGTGCGGACTGGCGTGGAGGTTCCGGATTACGTTCGGGGAGACAGCCTGCGAATCAATCAGGTACTGACCAACCTGCTCAGCAACGCCATCAAGTTCACCGACCGGGGCGAGGTCGAGTTGAAGATCAATGGCGAGCGGCTGCCCGAAAATCGGATCAAGCTCCATTTTGAAGTGCGCGATACCGGCATCGGTATCAGCGCCGATGCCCTGGCTCGTCTGTTCCAGCCCTTTACCCAGGCCGATGATTCCACCACCCGCCGTTTTGGTGGCTCCGGACTGGGGCTCGCCATCGTCAGTCGGCTCGTGCAGATGATGGGTGGCAAGCTTGGCGTGGAGAGCGAGCCTGGGGTTGGCAGTCGCTTCTGGTTTTCCATCGAACTGGCCGTCGAGTCGCATGGCGCATTGCCGGAGCTGGCGCCTCAGGCGCTGAGTGTGCTGGTGGTCGATGACATCGAAGGTCAGCGCGAGCAATTGGTCGCCCTCAGTCGCTCGCTCGGCTGGCGCACCGAGTCGGTGGCGACAGGCGTCGAAGCCCTGCAGCGAGTCACCGACCGGCTCCGGTCGGCGCAGCCGTTCGACGCGATCATCATCGACTGGCATCTGCCTGGACTGGATGGCCTGGTGACACTGGAGGAACTGTACCGCCGCATCGGCAGTCGGCCCTCACCGTCGATCGTTCTGGTTACCTCTAGCGACGTCGGCGCCCTGCAGGCGCTAACCGGCAGCCAACTGGCCGACGAGGTGCTGGCCCTGCCGGTCAAGGCTTCCGGGCTGTTCAACGCCGTCCATCGCGGGGTCGCACGGTACAGCCCCGACAGCAGCGTCCTCTCCGATGAGCGCCAGCTCTCCCCGACGCTGAAACGTCTTCAGGCTGTCCGCGTGCTGCTGGTTGACGACAGCAGCATCAATCTCGACGTCGGTCAGCGCCTGCTCGAGCGCGAAGGCGCCACGGTGCGTCTCGCCGCCAACGGCAAGCAGGCGGTCGATCTGATCGCGACGGACAGCTCGGCGTTCGACATCGTGCTGATGGACGTGCAGATGCCGGTCATGGATGGCATTGAGGCGACCCAGCGGATACGCCAGCTTTCGGGTTCTGCCCAGACTCTGCCCATCGTGGCCTTGACCGCCGGAGCCTTGATGGAAGAGCGCGACCGCGCTCTGGCCGCCGGCATGGACGATTTCATCAGTAAACCCTTCGACGCCGAGAGCATGGTGCTGCGCCTGCGCCAGCGCGTGGAGCGCTATCTGGGCCGGCCTCTGCCACTGGAGCCGAAAACGTTCAGCGTCGCCGCGCCTTCCGGACTGCCCGCCTTGGTTGGTCTCAACCTGCCGGAGGCTCTGAGCCGGGTTGGCGGCGATCTGCCGCTGCTGCGCTCGCTGCTGCGGCGGCTGCTGGAAGAGTTTTCCGACTTCGGGCCGAGCCTGGTGATCAATCACGACGACGCCGAGCGCCAGGCGATCGCGCAGCTCAGCCACAAGCTGCGCGGTATCGCGGGCAATGTCGGCGCCGACGCGCTGCGCCAGGCGGCTGGAGAGCTCGAAGACTGCGCGCGCAGCCCCAGTTGCGCCGAGATCCCTTTTCATCTCGGGCGAATCGAGCAGCAGATCAAGTCGCTCAAGCTCGCCGCGCGCGACTTCCTCGCGGACCTGGATCAACCCACGGAACGCGAAACGACGCCGTTGACGATTGCCCAGCTCGAACGGCTGAGAATGGATCTTCGGGAAAACCGCTTGTCGGCCCTGAACCTTGCGGAGAAGCTCGGTACCGGGCTGCGCGATCTGCTGGGCGAAGCGGGGTACGCGGAGCTGGTTCTGGCCTTGCAGGAACTGCGCTTCGACCACGCCCTACGCCTGCTCGAATAGCGTTCTGTCCGCGTGTCGGTGACTGGGCCGCCTCCAGACTTCCTCGTTCGAACGCCGGCGAATCATGGCGCCGCGGCTCCGGACGCCAAGATTGGCGGTGGTCATCGCGGTGGCCGCCTATCATGGCGGCCTCGAAACCCGTCGCCTGCGAACTCCGCCATGCCCCGCGCCGTTGCCCTGCTGTTGCCCCTGCTGCTGCTCACCGCCATGACCTCCACCGCCTGCCGCCGCAGTGAAACACCCGTGCCGCCCGCAGCCGAGGCGCAGGCTCCGGCCGCGCCCAAGCTCGATCTGCATCGCGATCTCGCCTCTTACGCCAATGTCGAGGCGCTGCGGCTCTCGGCACTCAAGCTCGACCTCGCGGTGGACTTCGAGCAGCGGCGCCTGATCGGCAGTGCCGAGCTGAAGCTGCAAAGGCTGGACGCCACCGCGAAGGAGCTGGTGCTCGATACCCGCGCGCTGGAGATCGCCGAGGTGCAGGCGGCGGTGGGCGAGGGCGCCTGGCGGGCCACCAGCTTCAAGCTCGATGCCGCCGACCCGGTGCTGGGGAGTGCGCTGCGCATCGCCCTGCCGGCTGGCGCCGACCGTGTGCGCATCGCCTACCGCACGTCGCCCGAGGCCAGCGGCCTGCAATGGCTGGCGCCGGTGCAGACCGCCGGCAAGAAGCAGCCCTTCCTGTTCAGCCAGTCGCAGACCATCCACGCCCGCAGCTGGGTGCCGCTGCAAGACACGCCGGGCGTGCGCTTCACCTACGAGGCGCGCATCCGCACGCCGAAGAACCTCCTGGCGGTGATGGGTGCCGAGAACGAGCCAAACGCGGTGCTCGACGGCGACTACAGCTTCCGCATGCCGCAGCCCATCCCCTCGTATCTGCTGGCGCTGGCGGTGGGCGAGCTGGGCTTTGCCAGCACCGGGCCGCGCAGCGGCATCTATGCCGAGCCCTCGATGCTGGAGATGGCGGCGCGCGAGTTTTCCGACACCGAGAAGATGATCGAGGTGGCCGAGAAGTTGTACGGCCCCTACCGCTGGGGCCGCTACGATCTGCTGATCCTGCCGCCCAGCTTCCCCTTTGGCGGCATGGAGAATCCGCGCCTCACCTTCGCCTCGCCAACCGTGATCGTCGGCGACAAGTCGCTGGTCTCGCTGGTGGCGCACGAGCTGGCGCACAGCTGGTCCGGCAACCTGGTCACCAATGCCAGCTGGCGCGACTTCTGGCTCAACGAGGGCTTTACCAGCTATGTCACCAACCGCCTGATGGAGGCGGTGTACGGCCGCGAGCGCGGCGACATCGAGCGGGTGCTGGAGGCCGAGGAGCTCAAGCGCGACCTGCCCGGCGTGCCGGAGGCGCAGCGCACGCTGGCCGGGCCGCCGCAGGCGGGCGACCCCGACAACTTCGCCGGCGTGGTCGCCTACAACCGCGGCTCGCTGTTTCTCTACAACCTGGAACTGGCGTTTGGCCGCGAGCGCTTCGACGCCTTTCTGCGCGAGTGGTTTGACCGCAACGCCTTCGGCAGCCGTATCACCGAGGACTTTCTCGCCTTTCTCGACGAGCGCCTGCTCAAGCCGCACCCGGAACTATTCGCCCCGGAACTGGCGCGCGACTGGATCTACCAGCCGGCGCTGCCGGCAACGACGCAATTCCCGGCTTCCGACGCCTTCGACAAGGTGGCGCAGGCGCGCAACGACTGGCTGGATGGCCGCATCAGCGCCAAGCAGTTGCCGAGCGCCGCCTGGAGCGTGCTGCACTGGAGCTACTTCCTCGACGGCCTGCCGGAGCGGGTGAGCAGCGCGCAGCTCGCCGAGCTGGACGCCGCCGCCCATCTCACGCCCAGCCAGAACCGTTTCCTGCTGCGCAGCTGGCTGCCGCTGGCGATCCATCACGGCTATGGCGCCGCCGACGAGGCGGTGCGCGCGCACCTGCTGACGGTGGGGCGCATGTACTACATCAACCCGGTCTACCGCGCCCTGCTCAAGACCGAGGCCGGCCGCGCCCGCGCCAAGGCGATCTATGCCGAAGCGCGCCCGGGCTATCACCCCATCGCCCAGGCCAGCATCGACAAGCTGATCGCCGAGGCGGACGCCAATGCTGACGCTGACGCCAAGGCGGCGACCCAACCCTGATGCGCATCGGCGTCATCTCCGACACCCACGGCCTGCTGCGGCCGCAGGCGCTGGCGGCGCTTGAGGGCAGCGAGTTGATCCTGCATGCCGGCGACATCGGCGCGCCCGAGGTGCTGGCGGCACTCGAGGCCATCGCGCCGGTCGCGGCGGTGCGCGGCAACAACGACACCGAGCCCTGGGCCGAGGCGCTGCCGGAAACCCGGGTGGTCGAGGCCGGCGGGCTGCGCTTCTACCTGCTGCACGACTTGAAGACGCTGGCGCTCGATCCGCTGGCGGCGGGCTTCGACGCGGTGCTCAGCGGCCACTCGCACAAACCCTTGGCGGAAACCCGCGCGGGGGTGCTCTATCTCAACCCCGGCAGCGCCGGCCCGCGCCGCTTCCGGCTGCCGATCACGCTGGCGCGGCTGCGGCTGGCCGAAGGGCGCATCAGCAGCGAGTTGCTGCACCTTGATTGAGCGGCGGCCGTCTCCAACCTGAGAGGGGCGGGGTGCCTCCTCGCAGAGGAGTCGCCATGCCGCTGTCCTTTCCGCTGTCCGTACTCGATCTGGTGCCGGTGCCGGAGGGCGGCAGCGCCGCCGAGGCCCTGCGCCGCACGGTGGAGCTGGCCGGTCTCGCTGAGCGCCTGGGCTATGCGCGCTACTGGTTTGCCGAGCACCACGGCATGCCCAGCGTCGCCAGCGCCGCGCCGGAAATCCTCATCGGCCACGTCGCCAGCGCCACCACGCGCATCCATGTCGGCGCCGGCGGCATCATGCTGCCCAACCACGCGCCGCTGAAGGTGGCGGAACTGTTCCGCACCCTGGCGGCCCTGCATCCCGGCCGCATCGACCTGGGCCTGGGCCGCGCGCCCGGTTCCGACGGCATGGCCAGCCGCGCGCTGCACGCCAGCGATGGCCACGAATTCCCGGTACAGCTCACCGAGTTGCAGGCCTTTGGCGGCACTCGCGCCTTCCCTGCCAGCCATCCCTATCGCGCCATCCAGCCCATGCCCGGCGATGCGCCGCTGCCGCCGATCTGGCTCCTGGGCTCCAGCGGCGCCAGCGCGCAGTGGGCGGGTTCGCTGGGCCTGGGCTACAGCTTTGCCAGCCACTTCAGCCCGACGCCGGCGGGGCCGGCGTTCCGCGCCTATCGCGACAGCTTCCAGCCCTCCGCCGCTTTCCCGCGGCCGCATGCGGTGCTGGGGCTGGCGGCGGTCTGCGCCGAGACCGAGGCGGAGGCCGACCGACTGGCCGCGACCATGGACCTCGCCTGGCTGCGTATCCGCCGTGGCGAGTTCCTGCCGCTGCCCAGCCCGGAGACGGCGCTGGCCTACCCCTACAGCGCGCAGGAGCGCGAGGTGCTGCGCGAGTACCGCAGCCGCACCCTGGTTGGCACCCCGGCGCAGTTGCGCGCCGGCATCGAGCAGCGCGCGCGCGACAGCGGCGCCGACGAGGTGATGATCACCAGCAATCTCTACGATCACGCCGCGCGGCTGCGTAGCTACGAGCTGCTGGCGCAGGTGTTTGCGGCTTAGCGGGGCTGTTGTCCCCTCCCCTGCGTAGCGGGGGAGGGCCAGGGAGGGGGCGGCTCGTCGCAGGTGCAGAGGTAGGCGTTGAGGCACGCCCCCACCCCAACCCTCCCCCGCCTGCGGGGGAGGGAGTAGATGCATGAGGCGAGTCGGGTGCGCGCTCGGCGGCTGAGGCCGCTGGCCTGTGGCGCAGCCCTCCGTCGCCTTCGGCGCCACCTCCCCTACCAGGGTAGGGGAGGCAATAGGCGGGCTCGCGCCTTGGCGGAACTCTTAATTCCCTCCCCTGCGTAGCGGGGGAGGGCTAGGGAGGGGGCGGTTCGTCGCAGGTGCAGAGGCAGGCGTCGAAGCACGCCCCCACCCCAACCCTCCCCCGCAGGCGGGGGGAGGGAGTGAAGACGCTAATCGGGTGCGCGTTCGGAGGTCTTCTCACCCGGCTGAGGCTGTGGCTCGGCGACAAAGCACAGCACCTGCGGCGCCTCGGCCCGCGACAGCCGTTGCAGGGGCAGCGCCTGCGCGCTCCATTCCAGCCGCAGGTCGGTGCGCGCTCCGGCTGGCAAGGCCAGGGCGGTCGCCAGCTCGGCTTCATCGACCAGGCCTTGCGCGCCTTGCAGATGCGCCAGCAGCCACTCGGCTTCCTGATCGCTGAGCGCCGCCGGGCCGTGCTCGGTGGCGAGCCAGAGCCCGCCATCCTCGTCCAGCCAGCCAGCGCTGGGCGATTCGACGGCGAGGCCGTTGTGCGTGCGCAGCGCCTCGCCCTCGGCGTGCAGCACCAGCGGCGCGGTTTCCAGTTGCACATAGCCGCGCTGCGGACCGTTCTGGAAATACCAGCGGCCGTGTTCGTCAGCAGCGTAGTTGCGGTCGAAGGTGTCGATGATCTGCGGCCGGCTGATCAGCTCGCCACGGATGCGCCAGCGGCCGCGCCGGTCCAGCGACAGCCAGCCGAACAGCGCCGGCACGTTCGGCCAGCGCGCCATCGCGCGTAATGCCCAGTCTTCCATCGCGGCTCGTCCTTCAGGCTTGCGCGGGCATGGTGCAGAGCCGCGCGCGGGCGGGCAAGCCGGCGCGTCCGCCCGGCGTCCGCCCGGCGTCAGCTAGGCGCGCCTGCGACCGCGCCAGACCGCCGCCAGCGCCAGACCGGCCAGCAGCAGGGGCGGCAGGCCGCCGCCGGAACTGCCGCCACTGGAGCCGCCGCCAGAGCTGGAACCGCTGACGGCTTTCAGCTGCACGCCGCGGGTGCCGGTCGGCTCCCAGACATCGCCGGGGCCGAGATTGGAGGTGACGCGGCCGGCGATGCCGGGGCAGCCGTGCTCGAAGCTCGCGGGGTTGCCGCGCTCCTCCGGCGTGGTGCCGTTGCCGCGCGCGTCGATGGCGGCGCGCAGCAGGTCGGTGTTGTTGGTGAAGATGCCGTCCACGCCCAGCGCCAGCATCAGGTTCATCTGCGCGCTGTCGTTCACCGTCCAGGTCTGCACGTCGTGGCCGTTGGTGTGAAAGGCGGTGACCGCCAGCGGGTAGAGCAGCAGCAGCGCGGAATTGGGGATGTAGAAGTCGATGTAGTCCGGGCCGCTGCCGGTAAGCAGCCAGGGCAGGGTGGTCTGGTCCGGCACCGAGAACAGGAAGCCGGTGGGGATGCTCGGCGCCAGACCGCGCATGCGTTCCAGGCTGCCGGCATTGAAGCTCTGCAGCACGATGGTCGAGGACTGCACATTGCCATTGGCGAGATCGCCGGTGGCGATCAGCCCCTTGCGGGTGAGCAGGTCCACCATCACCTGCTCGGCGCGTCCGCCGGCGGAGTCCTTGGTCTCGACATGGAAGCGCATCTTCGGGTTGATGCGCAGGTAGCAGTCGAGCTGCTCCTCGAAGGGCACGATGCGGGCGCCGACGTATTCCGGCTTGGCCAGCGTCGGGTTGGCCTCGTTGAACCAACTGCCGAAGTCGAACTGCCGCAGCTCCGCCAGGGTGAAGCCATCGACCCGGCCGCTGCCGTTGCTGGTGCGGTCGATGGTCTCGTCGTGGATGCACACCGGCACCTCGTCCTTGCTCAGGATCAGGTCGCACTCGAGCATGTCGGTGTCCTGCTCGATGGCGAGGTCGTAGGCGTTGAAGGTGTGCTCGGGCGCGTAGGCCGAGGCGCCGCGGTGGGAGATGGCGATCTGCGCGGCCTGCGCCGGCAGGGCAAGCGCCAGCAGCGCCGGCAGGAGGTAACGCGGCATGGGGGGAAGTCCGAAAAGAAACTGTCACGAGCTTAGGCGGTCGATGTGAAACGCCCGTGACCTTTAAGCTAGCCGGATGCTCAGCAAATTTATCGACTATCTCCGGCTCTGCCGCCTGCACAAGCCGGTCGGCATCTGGCTCCTGCTCTGGCCCACGCTCTGGGGCCTGTGGTTCGCGGCGGAAGGGCCGCCGCCGGTCAAGGTGCTGTGGATCTTCGTGGTCGGCACGGTGCTGATGCGCTCGGCCGGCTGCGTGATCAACGACGTGCTCGATGCCGATTTCGATCCGGGCGTGGAGCGCACCAAGGACCGCCCCATCGCCGCCGGCCGGGTGAGCCGCCAGGAGGGCGTGCGGGTGTTCGTGGCGCTGGCGCTGATCGCCTACGGGCTGGCCACCAAGCTCAACACCCTCACCGTGCTGCTGGCGATCCCGGCGGCGCTCTTGGCCGCCAGCTATCCGCTGATGAAGCGCTGGATCGCCCTGCCGCAGGCCTACCTGGGTCTGGCCTTCTCCTGGGGCATCCCGATGGCCTACGCGGCGGTGCGCGACGAAGTGGACTGGGGCCCGGCGCTGCTGCTGATGGCCGCCAATGTCTGCTGGGTGATCGCCTATGACAGCTACTACGCCATGGTCGATCGCGACGACGACCTGAAGCTCGGGGTGAAGTCCTCGGCGGTGTTCTTCGGTCGCCACGATCTGCTCGCCACCGGCCTGCTGCAGGCGCTCGCCCTGGCGCTGCTGGCGCTGGCCGGCGCCGAGCGTGGCGCCTGGTACTTTGCCGGCCTGGGCCTGGCGGCGCTGATCGCGGCCGGCCTGCAATGGCTGGCGCGCAGCCGCAGCCGCGCCGACTGCTTCCGCGCCTTCCAGCTCAGCCACTGGCTGGGGCTGGCCGTATTTCTGGGCCTAGTGCTCGACTACCGCTACGGCTGATCCCATGCGCCTGCTGCCCATCTCGCTCTTGCTCACCTGCCTTTTGGCACTGCCCGGCTGCGCCAGCCATCTCGGCCGGCCGGAGGCGCCGGCCAAGCCGGAGGTGCATACCCGCTACCAGATCGCGCGCGACGTCATCTACTCGCCGCCCGGCTGGCCCGAGGTCCTGAAGGCCGACATCTACACGCCCGACCCCGGTCCGCGCTCGATCATGTTCCCGCCGCTGCACTGGCCGGCGGTGCTGCTGATCCACGGCGGCGGCTGGGAAGGCCCGGACCGTCGCGAGCTGATGGCCTCCATCGCCGAGCGTCTGGCCAAGCGCGGCTATGTGGTGATGAACGTCAACTACCGCTATGCCCCGCAGTACCACTGGCCGGCGCCGTTCGAGGACTTGCAGGAGGCCCTGAAGTGGCTGCGCGCCCACGCCGAGCAGTACGGCGTGCGCAGCGACCGTATCGCGAGCTTCGGTTATTCCGCCGGCGGTCATCTGGCGGCCATGCTCGGTGCGCTGGGCAATACTGCGGAAACCCGGGTGCAGGCGGTGGTGGCGGGCGGCACCGCCAGCGATCTGCGCAAGGTCGCCGAGCACCCCCTGGTGCTGCAGTTCCTGAACGGCAACCAGCAGACCTTTCCGGAGCGCTACCACGCCGCCTCGCCGATTCTCCAGATCAAGCCCGGCGATCCGCCGGTGTTCCTCTACCACGGCGGCATGGACGGCCTGGTGAAGCTCGATCAGGCCGAGGACTACCACCGCGCGCTGGACGCCGCCGGGGTGCCCAACGAGCTTTACGTCCTGCGTGGCCGTGGCCACATCGGCGCCATCTTCACCGACGGCGGTGCGGTGGACGCGGCGCTGGAATTCCTCGATCGGTGGCTGCGCTGAAGCCAGCACTCTGGCTGTTGCTGCTGGCGGCGCTGGCCGCGCCGGCCTGGGCGCAGGTGGAGGCGCCGGAAACGAGAGCGCCCTCGGAAGGCAAGGTGACCTATCGCGTCCTGCGCGATCTCAGCTACACCCCGCGCGGCTGGCCGCAGACCTTGAAGGCTGATGTCTACCTGCCGGATACGCCCGGCCTGCGGCCGGCGCTGCTGCTGATCCACGGCGGCGGCTGGGCGCAGGCCGAGGGCAGAAAGAGCATGGCCGGCATCGCCCGCGGCTTTGCCGAGCGTGGCTACGTGGTGGTCAACCTCAACTACCGGGTGCTGCCGGACTGGCGCTTTCCGGCACCGCTGGAAGACCTGCGCGTCGCACTCAAGGCCTTGCGCGCGCAGGCTGACGAGTACCGCGTCGATCCCGAGCGCATCGGCGCCTTCGGCTATTCCGCCGGCGGCCATCTGGCGGCGCTGCTGGGCGCGGTCGGCGAGAGCCCGGAAACCCGGTTGCGCGCGGTGGTGGCCGGTGGCGCGCCGGCCGATCTGCGCCGCTACCCGGAGCAGCCGGCGGTGCTGAATTTTCTTGGCGGCCAGCTGAGCCTGCTGCCAGAGCGGGTGGCCGCCGCCTCGCCGGCGCTCAACATCGACGCCGGCGATCCGCCGGTGTTCCTCTACCACGGCGCGCGCGACGAGCTGGTGCCGCTGGCCGACGCCCAGGCCTATCACCGTGCCCTGCTGGCGGCCGGCGTGCGCAGCGAGCTCTACGTGGTGCCCGGCGGCGATCACGCGCGCAGCGCCACCGAGCTGGGGGCGATGCTGGCGGCGGTGGAGTTCCTGCGCCGCGAGTTGCGGCCCTAGCGCCGCGCGCAGCGACCCACGGGTGGCGGCGCCAGGGCTTCCAGTGGCACCGCCTGGGCCATCACGTAGAAGCCCGCCGAGGTCGGGTGCAGCAGGTCGGGCGAGTACAGCAGCGGATGCGGCCGGGTCGCGTCCAGCGGACTGCCCATCACCGCGTCGAAGTCGGCGATGCCCTCGACGCCGCCGTCGCTGCGGATGCGCGCATTCACCCACTGGCGCTGCTCTTCCATGCTCGCGCGATCCCAGCCGAACAGCAGGTCGTCGCGCGGCATCAGGGTGCCCAGCACCACGCAGAGGCCGGCGGCATGGGCGCGGTCCACCAGTCTGCGCAGGCCGGCGTAGAGCGCCTCGCCGGAAACGCCCGAGGTGAGGTCGTTGGTGCCCTCGAACAGCAGCAGGCCGCGCACGCCGGAGCGGTCCAGCGCATCGCGCTGAAAGCGGTCCTCGGCGGCCGGACCCTTGAACAGCTCGCCTTCGAGTATGCCTGCGCGGGTGACGGTATTGCTGTTGATGCCCTGGTTGAGCACGCCCATGTTGGCGCTCAGCGCGTCCAGCCGCGCGGCGAGGAAGTCGGGCCAGCGGGTATTGGTCTCCGGCACCTCGTAGGCGCCGTCGGTGATCGAGTCGCCGAGCATCACCAGGCTGCCCGGCGAGTCGGGCGCGTGGACATCGACGCCGCTCAAAAAGAACCAGCCCAGGCTGGTCTGGCCGAACAGCAGGCCCGTGGCGTCGGCGGTGCGGTCGCCGCTGCCCGGCAGGCTCACGTAGTTGAGTCCGAAGGACACCGCATGCCAGGTCATCGGCCCGCTCTCGCCGACCACGTGGAAGGACACCGCGAGGTCTTGCCCGTAGTCGTAGGCGAAGTCGAGGGGATCGCTGATCGCCTCCGCGCCCGGCGCGATCAGCACGCGCGGTTGGCCGGCGAAGAGCACCGGCTTGGCGCTGCCGGGCAGCAGTGCCGGGCCGGCGGCGCGCAGCGCCACACTGACTGGTTCCAGGTGCAGCGGCCGGCCGCCCATCAGATTGGAGAAGCGCAGCCGCAGGCGCTGCCCACCGAGCGTGGGGTGCACCACCATGCGGAAGCTCTGCTCGCGCGCCTGCTGGTTTTCGAACAGGGTGATGGCGCCCAGCGGATCGACCGGCAGCACGCTGCTCAGCGGGCCTTGCGGATAGGGGCCGTAGGGCGCGGCCGACCAGGCGCCGACCCAGCCGGCTTCGTGGAGGCTGGCCTGGTAGCGGGCTTGATCGGCGGCGCCGTCCTCGCCGCCGGCGCAGGCGGCCAGCAGCAGGCTCAACAGTCCGGTGGCGACGGCGCGCCGGGCGAGACGAAACTTCATGGACTCCTCCACGGCTTCTAAGGAGCCGTTGTTCAGTCGCGAGCTTAGCGGCGAGGTCCACCGCGGCAAGTGGCAGAGCTAATTTTTCCCCAGTACGGCAGTTGCCCTGGGTGCTCTCCGGCGAGGATATTGCAAGCCGCATTCGGCCCTATCGCCAGCAGGCAGTCGGCGGCGCTGGGCCTTTCTCACACACAAGCAGTTGCGAACAGGGCGAAGACATGAAGCGGCGCACGGTGCTGTTGGGTTTGGGTGGTCTGGCCCTGGCGGGCGGATACGCGGCGCGGCCGAAGGACCAGGGCGCGCCCTATGACGACTACTTCCGTACCCTCAATGCCGAGCTGAAGGCCAATGGCCCGATGCGCCCCAGCCTGGTCATCGACCTCGACCGTCTCGATCACAACATCGACCTGGTCGCCGCCTCGGTGAAGAAGCAGCCGGGCCGGCACTACCGCATCGTCGAAAAATCGCTGCCCTCGCCGAAGCTGCTCGAATACATCGGCAAGCGCGCCGGCACCAACCGGCTGATGTCCTTCCACCAGCCCTTTCTCAACCACGACGCCGAGATGTTTCCCGGCGCCGACCTGCTGCTCGGCAAACCGCTGCCGGTGCGCTCGGCGGAGCTGTTCTACAAGACGCTCAAGGGCCCCTTCGACCCGGCTCGCCAGTTGCAGTGGCTGATTGACACGCCGGAGCGCGCCGCGCAGTACCTCGATCTCGCCAAGGGTCTGGGCACCCGGCTCAAGCTGAATCTGGAACTGGATGTCGGCCTGCACCGCGGTGGCCTGTCGGCCGGCCTGCCGCTGGCCTATGTCCTCAAGCTGATCTCGGAGCATCCGGAGCAACTGGAGTTCGCGGGCTTCATGGGCTACGACCCCTTCGTCGCCCTGGTGCCGGGCGCGCTGGGCACGCCGGAGGAGCTGCTGGTCAAGGTGATGGCCCGCTATCAGGCGGCGGTGGACCAGACTCGCCGGGACTATCCCGGCCTCTGGAAGGAGGGGCTCACCCTCAATACCGCCGGCAGCCCCACCTACAAGCTGCACGAGACCGAGACCCTGAGCAACGACATCTCGGTGGGCACCGGCCTGCTCAAGCCCAGCCACTACGACCTCGCCACCCTGGCCGACCACCAGCCGGCGGTCTACATCGCCACCCCGGTGCTCAAGGCCACCGGGCCGGTGCAGATTCCGGCGCTCGATGAGAAGTCACGCATCTTCTCCTGGTGGGACGTCAACCAGCGCCAGACCTATTTCATCTACGGCGGCTACTGGATGGCCGACTACGAATCGCCCAAGGGCCTGCAGTTCAATTCCATCTACGGACACAGCTCCAATCAGGAGATCGTCAACGCCTCCGCCTCGGCGGGCTTGCAGGTGGACGACCAGGTGTTCTTCCGGCCGACCCAGGTCGAGGGCGTGCTGTTGCAGTTCGGCGATCTGCTGGCGGTGCGCGGCGGCAAGATCGTTGATCACTGGCCGGTGTTCAGCGGCTGATCCTTGGAGTTTGTCGACCCTGCATGCAGGGGCGATGTCGCGTGAGCGACAGAGGGGTTTTCCGCTCGGAGGCGGAACCCCTCCGACGCCTTCGGCGCCACCTCCCCTACAGGGTAGGGGAGGCTAGGTCTGCCGTCCTCACTGGCTGCCTCCCAGCGGTTGACGCGCCAGCGCCCAGGCCTCCACCCGCGCCGCTCCGGCGGCCTTGCAGGCGCGCGCCAGCTCGTCCAGCGTCGCACCGGTAGTCATCACATCGTCGAGCAGGGCCACATGCAGGCCGGCGACCTCTTTGCCGACCGCGAAGGCGCCACGCAGATTGAGCCGGCGCTGGGGCGCGCTCAGGCCGATCTGGTCGGGTGTCGCCCGTAGCCGCCGCGCCAGCATCGGAGCAACCGGGATGTCCAGCCGCTTGCCGAGCTGGCGAGCCAGTTCCTGCGCCTGGTTGTAGCCGCGCCGCCGCAGCCGGCCAGGGTGCAGCGGCACCGGAATCAGTCGCTGCGGCAGCGCTGCCTGGCGCTGGCGCAAGGCAGTCGCCAGGCTCTCGGCCAGCCAGCGCGCCTCGTGAAAGCGGGCGCCGTACTTCAAGCCCTGCAGCGCCTGGCTGCCGGGCGTTGCGTAGCGGAAGGCGGCGAAGGCGGCATCGAAGGCGCGCGGCTTGTGCTGGCAGGCCGGGCAGGGCAGGTCCGGCAGTGGCGCGGGCAGGGCGCAGCCGGGGCAGGCGGGCTGGTTCCAGGGCAGGTCGGCCTGGCAGGCGGCGCAGACCGGAGCAGCTCCGGCCTCGCCACAGAATTGGCAGTGGGCGGGTAGCAAGCCGTCAACCAGCGAAGTCCAGTTCAAGTTGACAGCCTCCCGTTCTGCTGCCGACACTGACGCTCACTGTAGGCCTGGAGGCTGGCCTCCGCCTACAGTCAGGCTGCGGGGCGCTGAGGCGCAATCCGCAATCCAATCCGCAATCCGCAATCGAATCATGGCCGCCGACGCTTCCTCCGTTCCTGCCTCCCAGCCCGCCCTCCGCCACGACTGGACCCGCGCCGAGGTCGAGGCCTTGTTCGCGCTGCCGTTCAACGACCTGCTGTTCCAGGCGCAGAGCCTGCACCGGCAGTACCACAAGCCGAACAGCGTGCAGCTCTCGACCCTCTTGTCGATCAAGACCGGCGCCTGCCCCGAGGACTGCGCCTACTGCCCGCAGTCGGTGCGCTTCGAGACCGGCCTGAAGAAGGAGCCGCTGCTCGACGTCGAGGTGGTGCTGGAAGCCGCCCGCGAAGCCAAGGACAACGGCGCCACCCGCTTCTGCATGGGTGCCGCCTGGCGCAGCCCGAAGGACCGCGACCTGGAGCGCGTCGAGGCGATGGTGCGTGGCGTGAAGGCCCTGGGCCTGGAAACCTGCGTGACCCTGGGCATGTTGAAGCCGGCGCAGGCCGAGCGCCTCGCCGGCGCCGGGCTCGACTACTACAACCACAATCTCGATACCTCGCCGGAGTACTACGGCAAGATCATCTCCACCCGCACCTACGAAGACCGCCTCGACACGCTGGCCAATGTCCGCGCGGCGGGGGTGAAGGTCTGCTGCGGCGGCATCGTCGGCATGGGCGAGGAGCTTTCCGACCGCGCCGGCCTCTTGCAGCAGCTCGCCAACTTAAGCCCGCACCCGGAAAGCGTGCCGATCAACGATCTGGTGCAGGTCGCCGGCACGCCGCTGAAGGGCGCCGATTCGCTGGGCGGCATCGAGTTCGTGCGGGTGATCGCGGTGGCGCGCATCCTGATGCCGGCCTCCTACGTGCGGCTGTCCGCCGGCCGCACCGCGATGAGCGACGAGACCCAGGCCCTGGCCTTCTTCGCCGGCGCCAACTCGATCTTCTACGGCGAGAAGCTGCTCACCACCGAGAACCCGCAGAACGGCCGCGACCGCGCGCTGCTGGTACAGCTGGGCATCCAGACCGAGGGCGCGGTGGCGCCTACGGCTTCTGCCGAAGCGGGCGCCAGTTGCGGAGCCGGTGCGGCGGCGGCATTGACCTCCTGCTGCGGCTGAGACGAATCGCGCCCGCGCCACGGCGCCGGGGTCAGCAAGGAGAGCGTGAAAGTGGATGGAGCCTCTGCGGTGGAGTCGCCTCTGGACCGGCGCCTGGCGGCGGAGCTGGAGCAGATCCGCGCCGCCGACCTGTACCGGCTGCGGCGCATCGTCGATGGCGGCCACGGCGCGCGCATCGTTGTCGACGGCCGCGCCTGCCTGAATTTCTGCGCCAACGACTACCTGGGCCTGGCCGGCGATCCGCGCCTCGCGGCGGCCGCGCGCAAGGCCCTGGAGCAGGGCACCGGCAGTGGTGCGGCGGCCTTGGTGTCGGGCTACAACCGCGAGCACGCGGCGCTGGAAGAGGAGTTGGCGGATTTCCTGCGCCGGCCGCGCGCCCTGCTGTTCTCCTCCGGCTGGGCCGCCAATCTCGGCGTGCTGCGCGCCCTGCTCGGGCGCGAGGACGTGCTGATCGCCGACGAGCTCAACCACGCCTCGCTGATCGACGGCGGCCGGCTGTCGGGCGCGCGCTATGTCCGCGTCGCCCATGCCCAGGTCGCCGCCTACGCGCGGGCCTTGGAGGCGCCGCTGCCCGAGCCCGGCTCGCTGAGGCTGGTGGCCACCGACAGCGTCTTCAGCATGGATGGCGATCTGGCGCCCTTGCCCGAGTTATCGAGGCTGGCGACAGGCCACGGCGCGGCGCTGATGGTCGATGACGCCCACGGCTTCGGCGTGCTCGGCGCCAGCGGGCGCGGCGCGCTGGAAGCCAGTGGCGCCGAGGCCGACATTGTCATGACCGGTTTCGGCAAGGCGCTGGGAACCGCCGGTGCGGCCATCGTCGGCAGCGAAACCCTGATCGAATACCTGATCCAGCGCGCCCGTACCTGGGTGTTCTCCACCGCGCCGCCACCGGCCCTGGCCGCCGCCACCCGCGCCTCGCTGGCCCTGGTGCGTGGCGAGGACGGTGCGGAGCGACGACAGCGGCTGCGGGCGCTGATCGCCCGCTTCCGCGCCGGTGCTGCCCAGTTGGGCCTGCCGCTGTCGGACTCCGAAACCGCGATCCAGCCGCTGGTGCTGGGCGAGGCGGCGCGGGCACTGGCGGTGTCGCGCGCGCTCTACGAGCGCGGCTACTGGGTGGCGGCGATCCGGCCGCCGACGGTGCCGGCCGGCACCTCGCGGCTGCGCATCACCCTCTCCGCCGCCCACGCCGAGGCCGAGGTCGATGGCCTGCTGGCGGCACTCGCCGAGGCGCTGGCGGCGGCGTGAGCGCGGTGGCCAAGTCCCAGACCCTGTTCGTCACCGGCACCGACACCGATGCCGGCAAGACCTATGTCGCCAGCGCCCTGCTGCGCCGCCTGCGCAGCGAGGGGCTGAAGGTCTGCGGCTACAAGCCGCTGGCCTCCGGCTGCATCGAGACGCCGGAGGGCCTGCGCAGCGAGGACGCGCTGGCGCTGATCGCCGCCAGCGGCAGCACCGCCGCGTACCAGGACGTCAATCCCTATGCCTATGGCCCGGCCATTGCCCCGCATCTGGCGGCGGCGGAGCGGGGCGAGCGCATCGAGCCCGCGCGCCTGCGGGCGGCCCATGCCCGGCTGGCGGCGGAGCACCGTCTGGTGATCGCCGAAGGGGCGGGGGGCTGGCTGACGCCGCTGGGCGCGGACCTCTGCCTGGGCGACTGGGTGGCCGCCGAGGGCTGGCCGGTGCTGCTGGTGGTGGAGCTGCGGCTGGGCTGCCTCAATCACGCCCTGCTGACGGCCGAGGCGATCCGTCGCCGGACCCGGCTGACCGGCTGGGTTGCCAACCTGCGCGACCCGGACCTGCCCCGGCTACAGGGCAATCTGGAAACCCTGGAAAACTTCCTGGGTGCCCCACTGTGGCAGCAGCGGCCAGGGGGGGCGGCGCCGGAAAACCTGCTGCCGCGGCTACTCCCGCCCTTGGAAGCCAAGCCCTCGCTGCTCTAAAATGCGGCGGCTTTGTGGCTGCGGTATTTTCCGCAGGTACTGCAAGGCGAATCCCATGCATGTCTCGGACACCCGTCTGGTCATCGGCCCCAATGCCTCGCTGAGTCCGCGCCAGGCCCTGGTTTTCATGGCCCTGGTCAGTGCGGCGGCCTTGCCGGTGGCCATCGGATTCGCGTTGCAGGGCTTGTGGCCTATCCTGCCGTTCGCGGGTTTGGAGTTGGGCGCGCTGGGTCTGGCGCTGTGGGTGAGCCTGCGGCGCAACCGCTATCGCGAGGTCATCGACTTCGAGGCGGATCGGGTGCGGGTTGGCTACGGCTGGATGCAGGCGGGAGCGGTGGCGCAGATCGACTGGCCACGCGCCTGGACCCGCGTCGAGTTGCTGCCGGGAGGTAACCGGCACCAGCCCAGCCAGCTGTGCTTGCGGCAAGCGGGGCAGATTTTGCGGCTGGGGCGCTGCCTCACCGATGAAGAACGCGAGCGGCTGCATCGCCGCCTGAAAGAATTGCTGCCGCCGGTGTGGACCTACACGCCAGCGGGGGAGTCGGAGCAGTCGCCGACGCAAGAGGTCTTAACTGGAGGTTAGTGGGATGTCGATGACGAAGTGGATGCGGTCCCTGGTCGGTCTTCTGGCCGGCACGTTCGCCAGCGCGGTCGCGCACGCGGAGACGGCCCGGTCGCAATACAACCTGCCGGTCGGTGCGACCGACATCAGCGCCCAGGTGCACTGGCTGCACATGCTGATTCTCGGCGTGGTGACGGTGATCGGTGTCGGCGTGTTCGGCACCATGATCTACTCGATCATCAACCACCGCCGCAGCAAGCATCCCAAGCCGGCGGACTTCCACGAATCGACCACGGTCGAGATCATCTGGACCATCATCCCCTTCTTCATCCTGATCGGCATGGCGGTGCCCGCCGCCGGCACCCTGATCAAGATGGAAGACACTCGCAATGCCGAGCTGACCGTCAAGATCACCGCCTTTCAGTGGGGCTGGAAGTACGAATACGTGGGCCAGGACTACGAGTTCGTGTCGATGCTCGCGCCGGAATCCAACCACGCCCGCCAGCTGGGCGCCAACAAGACCCCGGCCGAACTGGCCCAGGTCGATGGTGGCAACTACCTCTGGGAAGTCACCAACCCGCTGGTGCTGCCCACCGGCAAGAAGGTGCGCTTCCTGATCACCGCCCAGGACGTGATCCACGCCTGGTGGGTGCAAGACCTGGCGATCAAGAAGGACGCCATCCCCGGCTACATCAACGAAGCCTGGACCAAGATCAACGCCCCGGGCACCTTCCGTGGTGTCTGCGCCGAGCTCTGCGGCCGTGACCACGGCTTCATGCCGATCGTGGTCAAGGCGCTGCCGGAAACCGAGTTCAACACCTGGCTGGCCCAGAAGAAGGGCGTGGAAGTGGCTGCCGTGGCACCCACCGCGCTGACCGAAGCCGCGCCGGCCCCGGTCGCCGCCGCCGAGCCTGCCGCTGCGGCGCCGGTGGAAGTGGCCGCCGCGGCGCCCGCGCCGGCTGCTCCGGCTGCTCCGGCTCCGGCCGCCGCCGCCAAGGCCTTGTCCAAGGACGAGCTGATGGCGCAGGGCAAGAAGGTCTACGAGGCCAACTGCCAGGCCTGCCACCAGCCCACCGGCGCCGGCCTGCCGCCGAATTTCCCCACCCTGATCGGCTCCAAGGTCGCCAACGGCGACGCCAAGGCGCATGTGTCGCAGGTGCTCAACGGCAAGCCCGGTGGTGGCGGCATGATGCCTCCGTTCAAGCAGCTCTCCGACGCCGATGTCGCGGCGGTGGTCACTTTTGAACGTCAGTCCTGGGGTAACAAGGGCTCGGTTGTGCAGGCTTCCGACGTGGCGGCGCTCCGCTAGTTAAGCCCCGCTGGTCCCCCCGTTTCGAGAATTGCAGGAGTTTCGCCATGGCCCACGCCCACGCTCACGAAGGTCACGATCACCACGGTCCCGACAAGGGGATCATGCGCTGGATCAAGACCACCAATCACAAGGATCTGGGCACGCTGTACCTGTGCTTCGCCTTCATCATGTTCTTCATCGGCGGCCTGATGTCGCTGGTGATCCGCGCCGAGCTGTTCCAGCCCGGCCTGCAGTTCGTGGATCCGGAGTTCTTCAACTCCATGACCACCATGCACGCCCTGGTGATGATCTTCGGCGGCGTGATGCCGGCCTTCACCGGTCTCGCCAACTGGATGGTGCCGATGATGATCGGTGCCGGCGATCTCGCCCTGCCGCGTGTCAACAACTGGGGCTTCTGGATTCTGCCCTTCGGCTTCGCGATGCTGCTGTCGACCTTCTTCATGGCGGGTGGCGCGCCGGCAGGTGGCTGGACCATGTACCCGCCGCTGGTGCTGCAGACCGGTAACGCCTTCCCGATGCTGATCTTCGCCGTGCACTTGCTGGGCATCAGCTCGATCACCGGCGCGATCAACGTCGTGGTGACCATCCTGAACATGCGCGCGCCGGGCATGACCCTGCTGAAGATGCCGCTGTTCGTCTGGACCTGGCTGATCACCGCCTACCTCTTGATCGCCACCATGCCGGTGCTCGCGGGTGCTGTGACCATGCTGCTGACCGACAAGTATTTCGGCACCAGCTTCTTCACCGCTTCCGGTGGTGGTGACCCGGTGCTGTTCCAGCACATCTTCTGGTTCTTCGGCCACCCCGAGGTCTACATCCTGATCCTGCCGGCCTTCGGCATCGTCTCGACCATCATCCCGACCTTCGCCCGCAAGCCGCTGTTCGGCTATGCCTCGATGGTCTACGCCACCGCCTCGATCGGCTTTCTGAGCTTCATCGTCTGGGCGCACCACATGTTCACCGTCGGCATGCCGCTGGCGGCGGAACTGTTCTTCATGTTCTCCACCATGCTGATCGCCGTGCCCACCGGCGTGAAGGTGTTCAACTGGGTGGCGACCATGTGGCGCGGCTCGATGACCTTCGAGACGCCGATGCTGTTCGCGCTCGGCTTCGTGTTTCTGTTCACTCTCGGTGGCTTCTCCGGCCTGATGCTGGCGGTGACCCCGGTGGACTTCCAGTACCACGACACCTACTTCGTGGTCGCGCACTTCCACTATGTGCTGGTGCCGGGCGCGGTGTTCTCGATCATCGCCGCCGTCTACTACTGGATCCCGAAGTGGACCGGCCGCATGTACAACGAGAAGCTCGGCAAGCTGCACTTCTGGCTGTCGGCGATTTTCATCAACCTCACCTTCTTCCCCCAGCACTTCCTGGGTCTGGCCGGCATGCAGCGCCGCGTTCCCGACTACAACGTGATGTTCACCGACTTCAACGTGGTGTCGTCGATCGGTGCCTTCGCTTTCTTCATCAGCCAGTTCATCTTCATCGGCAACATCCTGTCCTGCATGTTCGGCAAGCGCGACGGCAAGGTGCCGGAGCGGGTCTGGGAAGGCGCCCACGGTCTGGAGTGGACGGTGGCCTCGCCGGCTCCCTACCACACCTTCGAAGATCCGCCGCTGGTCGGTGACAACGGTGAGCCGGTGGCCGCCGGCCAGGCTGCCGCCAAGGCGCACTGAACGCCATGAACCAACCCTTGCCGCAGCAGGATCGTGAGCAGGCCCGGCGCAACCTGCGCCTGGCTCTGGTGCACGTCGTGCTGGCCCTGGGCTTTCTGGCCGGCTTCGTCTGGATCACCGTCGCGCAGCGCCAATGAGTGAACCCACCGGCTCCGCCGAAACCGGCCGTCGCAAGCGGCGCAGCGTCTGGGAACTGGCGCTGCTGACGGCGGCGATGTTCGGCTTCGGCTTTGCCATGGTGCCGATGTACAACGCGCTCTGTGAGCTGACCGGGCTCAACGGCCGCGACAAAGGCATGCAGCTGGTGTCCAGCGTGCAGGAGCAGCCGGACCTGAGCCGCGAGGTCACCGTGCAGTTCCTGACCGTGGTCAATGGCGGGCGGGAATGGCTGTTCAAGCCGGCCGTATCGGAAATGAAGGTGCATCCGGGCCAGCTCTACACGGTCAGCTTCACCGCCGAGAACCAGCTGGATCAGGACGTGGTGGGGCAGGCGGTGCCGGCGGTGACGCCGGGCAAGGCCGCCAAACACCTGAAGAAGACCGAATGCTTCTGCTTCAACCAGCAGCCGTTCAAGGCCCGCGAGGCCAAGAACATGCCGGTGCGCTTCATGCTCGACCCGGAGCTGCCGGCCGATGTCCACACCGTCACGCTGTCGTACACGTTTTTTGATGTCACCGAACTGGCGCAGCGCAGCGCCAAGCCGAATGGCTGAGCCGCGCAGACTCAGACGCTAGAATTCGCCGCACAACTTTTCATCAGGTCTC
This sequence comes from Stagnimonas sp. FW305-C-60, assembly GCF_058782965.1. Taxonomy (NCBI): domain Bacteria; kingdom Pseudomonadati; phylum Pseudomonadota; class Gammaproteobacteria; order Nevskiales; family Nevskiaceae; genus Stagnimonas; species Stagnimonas sp. FW305-C-60. Next base: position 1,077,104 of record NZ_JBYSYF010000002.1, on the reverse strand, counting down.
AAACAGGGAATCGCCATGTCCAGCCCCGCTCCGGCCAACGGCCAACAACGCTACTTCGTCCCCGACCCGAGCGCCTGGCCGTTCATGCTCACCGCTGGTCTGGTGACGCTGATCATCGGCGTCTGGTCCTCGCTGGAAGACAAGAACCTCGGCCCCTTGCCCTACTACCTGGGCGGCGGCTTCGCGGCCTTCGTGATCTTCCGCTGGTTCCGTGGCATCGCGCTGGAGAGCGAGGGCGGCAAGTATTCCAAGCAGGTGGACATGACCTATCGCATGGGCATGGCCTGGTTCATCTTCTCCGAGGTGATGTTCTTCGGCGCCTTCTTCGGCGCCCTGTACTACGCCCGCGAAGTGGCTCTGCCCTGGCTCGGCGGTGAAGGTGCCAAGGGTGTCGCCAATCTGCTGTGGTCCGGCTTTGAAGCCTCCTGGCCGTCCAACGGCCCGGCCAATTTGGGTGGCTACTACGAGACGGTGTCGGCCTGGGGCCTGCCCTTCATCAACACCTGCCTGCTGCTGTCTTCCGGCGTGACCATCACCTTTGCCCACCATGCGCTCAAGGACAACAAGCGTCTGGCTTGCATCCTCTGGATGTGGGCGACGGTGGCCTTCGGCGTGGTGTTCCTGTACTGCCAGGCGGTGGAATACATCCACGCCTACCACGCCCTGAACCTGACGCTGCACAGCGGCGTCTACGGCTCTACCTTCTTCATGCTCACCGGCTTCCACGGCATGCATGTGACGCTGGGCACGCTGATGCTCACCGTCATCACCATTCGCCTGATGCTCGGCCACTTCAAGCCGGACTCGCACTTCGGCTTCGAGGGCGTGGCCTGGTACTGGCACTTCGTGGACGTGGTCTGGATCGGCCTGTTCGTGTTCGTCTACGTGCTCTGATCGAACGCCTGGACGCGAGAAAGCCCGGCACTGCCGGGCTTTCTTGTTGGCGCAGTTTCCAAGTCTGGAATGGCGTCTTCCAAACTTGGCGCGACGGCGCAAGGCCTGATGCGGCTCCCGGTGCCGGAAACCGTTCGCGGCGGAATTCCGTTAGGGCTTCAGGCCGTGCGGCTGGATCCAGCCGAGGAAGTAGGCCAGGGCCAGGAAAGCGATCAGACCGACCTGCAGACCGACACGCCAGGTCAGTGCCTTGAGCGTGCGGCGCTGGCTGCTGGGATCGCGGATCAGATAGGACATGCCGATGAACAGCGCGACGACGATGGCGATCAGGAAAGCGACGATGGCGAGCTTGGGGATCATGCGAAAACCGGAACCGGCTAAAGGCTGTTGCGGTCATGGTATCCGCATCGCCAGGCTGAACTCATGAACCCGTCTCCGCTGCCGTCCGCCACCCCCAAGCTGCGCCTCCGCTTCCGCCCCGCCTGGTGGGCGCTGCTGGGCACCCTGCTGCTCGGAGGCGCCATGCTCGCGCTGGGCTTCTGGCAATACGGCCGCGGCCAGGCCAAGCAGCGCCTCTTGGACCGCCATGCCGCCGCCGCCGCGCGGGCACCAGTGCCGCTCCTGGCCGACAGCGGCAAGCCGGCGGTCGGCGAGGTGCGCCGGGTCTATATCGACGGCGTCTATCGCTCGGACCTCTCGGTGCTGCTCGACAACCAGAGCCACCACCGCCGCCCCGGCGCGCATGCCTGGACGCCGCTGCAGCTCGCCGACGGCAGCCTGGTAGTGGTCGATCGCGGCTGGCTGCCGCTGGATGTTGCCAGCGTGCCGCCGGCGCCGAACGGCCCGCAGCGGCTGGAGGGCTACTGGCGGACGCTGCCGCAGCCGGGCCTGCGCCTGGGCCAGGCCGGTGCCGCCTGCGCGCCGGGGGGCGCACTGGCCCCAAGAGTCAACTATCCCGACCTCGCCGAGCTGCGCTGCCGGTTTGGCGCCACCACCCGCGACGGCCTGCTGGAACTGGCGCCGGAACTGCCCGGCGGCTTCGTCCGCGAATGGAGCCCGGCCGGCGTCGATGCCATTCCTCCCCAGCGCCACTACGGCTATGCCGCACAATGGTGGGCTTTCGCCGCCACCCTGGTGGGGCTGTTCATCAAACTCAATCTCAAGAAAGTGCCCGCCTGACCATGACCACCTCCGCGCCACCTGGCCACTCGCAGCTCCGTTCCCGCGCCCAGCTGATCCTGCTGGCCGTGCTGTTCTTCGCGCCCTTCGTCAGCGCCTATGTCGCGGTGTTCGTGTTCGACTGGCGGCCCGGCGGCGCGCGCACCAACTACGGCCAGCTAGTGACGCCAGCGCGGCCGATGCCGGCCATCGCGCTGCGCGATGCCGACGGCCAGCCCCTGGTCAGCGATCCGCTGCGCGAGAAATGGAGTCTGGTGCAGTTGCTGCGCGGCCCCTGCGACGAGGTCTGTCACCGTGAGCTGGTGCTGAGCCGCCAGACCCGTCTGGCGCTGGGGCGCCAGCGCGAGCGGGTGCAGCGCCTGCTGATCGCCGACGATGCCGCGGTGCTGGCCGAGCTGCGCGGCCGCCTGCAGGCCGAGCAGCCGGGACTGCTTTGGCTGCTGGACGCCGAGACCGGTCCGAAAGCCTTCGAGCAGTTCGCCGATCTTCCCGCCAACGCCCTGCTGGTGCTCGATCCGCACGGCAACTGGCTGATCTGGTACCCGCCGGTAGGCGAGGGCGAGGCTGCCGTGCAGCAGGACTTCAAGGGTCTGCAGAAAGACCTCAACAATCTGCTCAAGCTCTCCCACATCGGCTGAGCCGGCAGCGCCGGCCCAACGACGAAGCCTTACAATCGCGCGCCCGCAGGCGCCCCCACGGATTTGCCCATGTTGTCCGGTATGCCGACCTTCCGCCGTCTCAACCTGCTGACCATCGCCCTGTGCTTCGTGGTGATCGTGTTCGGCGCCTATGTCCGCCTGTCCGACGCCGGCCTCGGCTGCCCCGACTGGCCGGGTTGCTACGGCCATCTGGGCGTGCCCAGCAGCGAGCAGCACGTCGCCGAAGCCAATGCCGCCTTCCCGGAACGCCCGGTGGAGGCGCACAAGGGCTGGAAGGAGATGATCCACCGCTATCTCGCCTCCACCCTGGGTCTGTTGATCATGGTGCTCGCCCTGCTGTCGCTGCGCCTGCGCGGGCAGGGTGCGCCCAAGGTCCTGCCCTGGCTGCTGGTGGGGCTGGTGATATTCCAGGGCGTGCTGGGCATGTGGACGGTCACCTGGCAGCTCAAGCCGCTGGTGGTGACCGGGCATCTGCTTGGTGGTCTCACCACGCTGTCGCTGCTGGCCTGGATGTGGCTCGCGACCCGCCCTTCGCGCAGCACGGCCGGCCCGGCCTTGCCAGGCTGGCTACGTAAGCTGGCGGCGCTGGGGCTGGTGCTGGTGGTGGTGCAGATCTTCCTCGGTGGCTGGACTTCGACCAATTACGCGGCGCTGGCCTGCCCGGATCTGCCGACCTGTCACGGCCGCTGGCTGCCGGAGACCGACTACCAGGAGGCCTACACGCTATGGCGGGGCCTGGGCATCAACTACGAATACGGCGTGCTCGACAACCGTGCGCGCGTCACCATCCATTTCACCCACCGGCTGGGGGCGATCCTGCTCAGCCTAGCGCTGGTGACCTTGGCCCTGGCCCTGATACGCCGTGGTGGCCATTGGTACCGCTACGGCCATGCGGTGATCGGCGCGCTGACGCTACAGGTGCTGATCGGCCTGAGCGTGGTGCACTTCCAGCTGCCGCTGCTGCTGGCGGATGCCCACAACGCCGGCGCCGCGGTGCTGCTGCTGACGCTGGTCGCGCTCAATCACGCCGTGTTCGGGCGCCGTCATGACTGACGCCGTGGTGACGGCCGTAGGCCCGGGCTCGCTGCTGCGCGAGTACTACGAGCTGACCAAGCCGCGGGTGGTGATGCTGCTCACTCTGACCGCGGTCATCGGCATGTTTCTGGCCGTGCCCGGCCTGCCGCCGCTGGCGCTGCTGTTCTGGGCGACGCTGGGCATCACCCTGCAGCAGTCGGCTGCCGCCGCGATCAACCAGATCATCGACCGCGAGGTCGATGCCCGCATGGCCCGCACCTGCGGCCGGCCGCTGGTCACTGGCCGCATCGGCGTCACCGCCGGCATCGCCTTCGCCACCGCGCTGGGCCTGGCCGGCTTCGTGATCCTCTGGTTCCTGGTCAATCCGCTGACCGCCCTGCTGACCCAGTTGGGCCTGGTTGGCTATGCCGGTATCTACACCCTGTATCTGAAGCGGGCGACACCGCAGAACATCGTCATCGGCGGTGCCGCCGGCGCCATCCCACCGGTGATCGGCTGGGCGGCGATGACCGGCGAGGTGCATCCGTACAGCCTGATCCTGTTCGCGATCATCTTCGCCTGGACTCCGCCGCACTACTGGCCGCTGGCCATCGCCCGCAAGGACGAATACGCCGAGGCCGGCATCCCGATGCTGCCGGTGACCCATGGCGTCGAGTACACCCGCACCCAGGTGCTGCTCTACACGCTGATCCTGTTCGCCATCACCCTGCTGCCCTTCGCCAGCGGCATGAGCGGCTTCCTGTATCTGTTTGGCGCGGTGGCGCTGGGGCTGATCTTCATCGGCTATGCCTGGCGGCTGAAGTTCCGGCCGGTGCCGGGGCTGGAGATGCGCACCTTCGGCTATTCCATCGTCTATCTGATGGGCCTGTTCATGCTGCTGCTGGCCGACCACTACCTGCGCTAGGCAGAAGCCTTCAGGGGAAGTAGGCCTTCACGTTGGCGTGCACGGCGGGGCTGGCCATCAGCTCCGCCAGCGGCCACCAGCGCAGTTCGCGGTGCTGACGGTCGGCGGGAGCGTATTCCCCGTCCAGTTCCAGGCTGTGCCCGAGCACCACGTAGTGGGTGCTGACGCCCGGCTCCAGCGCGAAATTGGTCGTGTAGTGATGCTCGTAGACGCCCAGCAGGCTCGCCAGGCGGCGCTCCAGGGCCACGCCCAGTTCGCTGCGGGCGATGCGGCTAAAGGCGGCGTCCAGGGTCTCATCCTTGCGGATCACGCCACCCGGCACGAACCACAACCCGCGCGCCGGCTCGTTCTCGCGTGCCCCAGCAGCACGCGGCCCTGGGCATCGCGCAGGATCAGGTCAATGGACACCAGCGGCGCGTGGCGCACCACCTGCAACCAGTCGGCGCGCGGCAGCAGCGGCGCCTCCAGCGGCGGCAAGCTCATGCCAGAACGCCATGCGCCTGCTGGTCAGCGTGATAGCTGCTGCGCACCATCGGCCCGCTGGCGACATGGGCAAAGCCCATCTCTTCTCCGAGCACCCGCAGGCGCTCGAACTCGTCGGGGTGCACGAAGCGGGCGACCGGTAGGTGGTGCTTGCTCGGTTGCAGGTACTGGCCCAGGGTGAGCATGTTGACGCCGTGGGCGCGCAGGTCGCGCATCACCTGCTCGATCTCCTCGATCTCCTCGCCCAGGCCCAGCATCAGGCCGGACTTGGTTGGCACCTCCGGGTGCAGGCCCTTGAAGCGCTCCAGCAGGTCCAGCGACCACTCGTAGTCCGAGCCCGGGCGCGCCTGCTTGTAGAGGCGCGGCACGGTCTCCAGGTTGTGGTTGAAGACATCCGGTGGCGCGTCCTTGAAGATCGCCAGCGCCGGGTCCATGCGACCACGGAAGTCCGGCACCAGCACCTCGATCTGCAACTTCGGCGAAGCCGCGCGGGCCTCGCGGATGCAGGCGGCGAAATGCGCCGCACCGCCGTCGAGCAGATCGTCGCGATCGACGCTGGTGATCACCACATAGCGCAGCCGCATCTGGGCGATGGTGCGCGCCAGCTTCGCCGGCTCCTCGGTGTCGAGCGGCTTCGGGCGGCCGTGGGCGACGTCGCAGAAGGGGCAGCGACGGGTGCAGATGTCGCCCATGATCATGAAGGTGGCGGTGCCCTTGCCGAAGCACTCGCCGAGATTCGGGCAGCTGGCCTCCTCGCAGACCGTGTGCAGATCGTTGCCGCGCAGGATCTCCTTGATGCGTTCCACTTCCGGGCTGGTGCCGAGCTTGGCGCGGATCCACTGCGGCTTGCGCAGCGGCGCGGTGGTGGCCTCGATCTTCACCGGAATGCGCGCCATCTTGTCGGCGGCGCGCAGTTTCACTCCTGGGACCAGGGGGGCGGGCTTGGGCGGCAGGGTGGGAGTGGACACGAAGGGCTTTCCAGACGCGAGCAGGCGGGCATTTTACGGCCAACGGCCGGGGCATACCTGTTCCTTTCCTCCTTGCGGGCGTGAGGCAGGAATTGGCGAAGCCTGACTTCGCCTTGCCGAGCGCCATTGCCCATGCATTCCCCTCCCCCTTGCGGGGGTGAGGCGGAAATGGGCGAAGCATGGCTTCGTCCCGCCGAGCGCCATCGGCCATGCATGGGCCGATGGCCGGCCAGGTTAGGGGAGGGGGAATGCCGTGGCGGAGTGCGGTGCTTTCGCTTGAGCTTTCTGGTGTGCGGCGGTTTGCGTTCGCGCGTTCGCGCTCTGCTGAGTCTGCTGTTGGTGCGAGCATTTTTTCGCCTCTTGGCGACTCACTTTTCTTTGCTTGTGCAAAGAAAAGTAAGCAAAAGAAAGCACACCCCTGCGTCGCGCCCCTACGGGGTGCCCTGCGATGCTCGTGGCCGGGGGGACGCGCCCGAACTCGGCGCCCTATAGGCGCCTCGAACATGCGGGCGCTTCCATACCCCCCGACCACTGCGCTTCTCGGCGCTTACGAAGGGGAGGGCAAGTCAAATGCCACATCAACGGCACTCAGGCTCGTCGGCTGCGCCGACGTCGCGCGAGCGAAGCAAGCGCCTGCGGTTGCTTCTGTCTTTGCGGCGGGCGAAGACCGCCGTGCTGTAGATGTTCCGGTCCCCTTCGTAGCGCCGAGAAGCGGAGGTCTCCGGGGGTATGGAAGCCGGCGCATGTCTGAGGCGCCTATAGGGCGCCGAGTTCGGGCGCGTCCCCCCGGCCGCGAGCATCGCAGGGCACCCCGCAGGGGCGCGACGCAGGGGTGTGCTTTCTTTTGCTTACTTTTCTTTGCACAAGCAAAGAAAAGTGAGTAGCCAGGGGGCGAAAAAAAGACATCAAACCCTGCACAGCCAAAAAAGCGCGAACGCGCGAACCACACACACGCAGACCAAGGCGAAACACAGTACTCCGCCACGGCTTTCCCCCTCTCCCTAGCCCCTCCCCGCAAGGGGGGGGGGAACTCTGTCCATGAAGGTTGTCCTGCAACAAAGGAGCAAGCGCCCCGCGGCGCGCATCCGTTGGCACTGAAGGCTAGGCCGGAGCCCCGGAACGCCGGCGCGTAAAATAGCCAGCAATCCCGATTTCCAAAGCCCTCCATGTCCGTTTTCTCCCACCCCGAGTACGACGCCCACGAACACGTCGCGTTCCATCAGGACCCGGTCACCGGCCTGAAAGCCATCATCGCCGTGCATTCCACCCGCCTCGGCCCCGGCCTCGGCGGCTGCCGCATGTGGCCCTATGGCAGCGATGCCGAGGCACTTACCGACGTGCTGCGGCTGTCTCGCGGCATGACCTACAAGGCGGCCCTCGCGGGTCTGCCGCAGGGTGGCGGCAAGAGCGTGATCCTCGGCGATCCGCGCAGGCACAAGACGCCGGAGCTGATGCGCGCCATGGGCCGCTTCGTCAACAACCTGGGCGGCGCCTACATCGCCGCCGAGGATTCCGGCACCAGCGTCGCCGACGTGCGGCTGATGGCGGAAACCACCGCCCATGTCGGCGGTCTCGCCGACGCCCAGGCGCAGGCCCAGGGCCGCAGCGGCGATCCCTCGCCGGCGACGGCTTACGGAACCTTCGTCGGCCTGAAGGCGGCAGTGAAGTTCCAGCTCGGCCGCGAAGACTTAAAAGGCCTCAAGGTCGCCATCCAGGGCCTGGGCAATGTCGGCTATCGGCTTGCCAAGTACCTGCACGAGGCTGGCGCGCAGCTCTGGGTGACCGACATCCACTACCCGGCGGTGGAGCGCTGCGTGCAGGAGTTCGGCGCCACGGCGGTGAGCATGGAGCGCATCTTCGGCCTCGAGGTCGATGTCTTCGCACCCTGCGCGCTAGGGGCGATCCTCAATGACCTCACCATCCCCGAACTCAAGGCAACGGTGATCGCCGGTGCCGCCAACAACCAGCTGCTGCAGGCCCGACATGGCGAGGAGCTGCTGGAGCGCGGCATCCTCTATGCGCCGGACTACGCGATCAACGCCGGCGGCATCATCGAAATCTTCCACGAGACCCACGGCTACGACGAGGCCAAGGCGAAGGCGCATCTCGACCGCATCGGCGACACGCTGACCGCGATCTTTCAGCGCGCGCGCGACGAGCACCGTCCCACCGGGGCGATCGCCGACCGCATGGCCGAGGAAATCTTCCGCCGGTGAGCGACAGCCGCCTGGTTGAGCAGATCGCCGAGTGCCTGCTGGCGCGCGGCGAGTGGCTGGCGACCGCCGAGTCCTGTACCGGCGGGCTGCTCGCCAAGCGCTGCACCGATCTCGCCGGCAGTTCCGGCTGGTTCGAGCGTGGTCTGGTGAGCTACAGCAACCGCGCCAAGCAGGAGCTGCTGGGGGTGCCGGCGGCCGTGCTGGATGCCTACGGCGCGGTTAGCCGGGAGACGGTGCTGGCGATGGCGGGCGGACTGATCGCCAGGGCGCCGGTGCAGCACGCCATTGCGGTTTCCGGTATCGCCGGGCCGGGTGGCGGTAGCGCCGACAAGCCGGTAGGCCTGGTGTGGATCGCCTGGGCCAGCACGGCCGGCAACGATGCCCGCGTGTTCCAATTCGCCGGCCCTCGCGAGGCAGTGCGCGAGCAGGCGGCCGAGGCGGCGCTGGCCGGCCTGCTGGCGCGGCTGTAAGCCCTGCTGAAAATCGCTAGTTGATACGCGGCTTGGCGCCGGAAATGGCGCGGCCGCTGGCGCGCAGGATCGGCCACAGCAATACCGGAATCAGGAACAGCGTCACCGAGACCACTTTGGGGCCGTCACCCAGCACTGCCCAGGAGCGGCAGGGCAGCTCGAAGTCCAGGCGAGGCAGTTCACGGCGCACGCCAGCGGCGCAGAACTCATTGGTCTGCGACAGCTGTTCGCCGGTGACCAGCACGCAATCCAGGCAAGAGTCCTTGTACTCCGGCGGCGCCAGCTCGGGAAAAATCTCCCGCGCGCGGCCGTCGCCGTTGACGTGATAGAGCACGCCCTCGGTATCGCGCATCACCATGCCGGCACCGGGAATCTGCGAGAGGTCGTTGACCCGGAACTTCATGTTTGCCGACAGCCGCTCGCCGAGTACCACCGAGGCAAAACCCCAGACCAGCACGCACAGCCAGTAGATGCGACTTGAGGTCAGACGGCTGGGCGGGGTGCTGCGGCGTTCGGTCATGTCGGGGGTGGCTGGGTGGGCAGGCGGATTATAGCCAGAGGGGGACGGCGCCTCCGGGCGGCGCTGGCATACTGGCCGCATCGATAAGAATGCCCAGCATGGGCACCTGGAGTGAGAAATGACCAGCACCGCGGAAGGCGTGCGCCAGACCACTGCGTCGGAGCCGCTGACCACCCCCGAACTGATCCAGTCACTGGAATCCCTGGCGGCCAAAGCCGGCGCCGAAGCGCCACCGCTGAGCTTCCTGCGCCGCTACTTCGACACCGCCTCCGGCGATGCCCTGCGCGCACGCACGCCCGAGGCCCTGTACGCCCTGGCCAGCAGCCACTGGCGACTGGCCGAGCAGCGCGCCCCCGGCGAGATCGACGTGCGGGTGCAGCCCCCCAGCGAGGGCCGTGGCCTGGCCTGGGTGCAGACGGTGATCGAGGACATGCCCTTCCTGGTCGACAGCGTGATGCTCTGCGTGCGCGAGGCCGGCGGCGTCATCGACTGGGCGGTGCATCCCATCCTGTATCTGGTGCGCGACGCCGAGGGGCGGCTCGATGTCCCCGCCTCGCTGGCGGCGCACCAGGGGCCGGCGGAATCCTTGATCCATATCGAGTTCGAGCCGCTGGCCGACGCCGCTGCCTACGCGCGCCTGGAGGCCAGCCTGCGCAGCACGCTGGCCGAGGTGCGCACCGCGGTCGCCGACTATCCGGCAATGCGTCAGCGGCTGGCGTGCTTGCAAGCCGAACTGGACCGGCCGCCTACCGCCGCCAATGCCGCTGAGTTCGAGGAGGCGCGCGCCTTTCTCGACTGGCTGGACGAGCGCCATTTCACCTTCCTCGGTGTCGCCGAGAGTCGCAGCGAGGCTGGCGCCGACGGTCGCCCCAGCCTGCGCACCCTGCACGAGGCCGGCCTCGGCCTGCTGCGCGCCGGCGCCCGGCTGGCCACTTCCGACGAGCTGATCGCGCCGCAGGAGGAACTCGACAAGTACGCCGGCTCGGCGCGCCTGCTGGTCATCACCAAGGCCAATGTCCGCTCCAGCGTGCACCACGCCGAATATCTCGACGTGATTTCGGTGAAGCAGTTCGCCGCCGATGGCAGCGTCGCCGGCACCGTGCGGTTGATCGGCCTGTTCACCGGCGATGCCTATGCCGAGCGGCCCAGCGAGATCCCGGTGGTGCGCCGCAAGGTCGCCCAGGTGATGGCGCGCGCCCAGTTGCCGGCCGAATCGCACTCGGCCAAGAACCTGCACGAGATCCTGCAGGCCTGGCCGCGCGACGAGCTGTTCCAGAGTGGCGAAGACGAGCTGTTTGCCGCGGCGATGAGCGTGCGCGCGCTACGTGACCGGCACCAGCTGCGCTTCCTGATGCGTCGCGACCGCTACGGCCGCTTCTATTCCTGCTTGGTGTTCGTGCCGCGCGAGCGCTACTCGCGGGAGCTGCGCGAACAGTTGGCGCGCGAACTGCTGGGCCTGTTTGGCGGCTATGCGGTGGAGCGCAATGTGGACTTTTTGCGCGGTGGCTTCACCCGTCTGCACTTCATCGTCCGCACGCCGCCGGGCACCCGCAGCGGCCACAGTGCCGACGACATCGAGGCGCGCCTGGTGGCAGTGACCCGCTCCTGGCGCGATCAGCTGCGCGAGATCCTGCAGGCGGCCGGCGACCCCGAAGGCCGACTGAGCGCGCGCTTTCTCGACGCCTATCCGCTGTCGGCTCAGGAGGCGACCACGCCGCAAGAGGCGGCCGCCGACATCGCTCTGCTGGCGGGCTTGAGCGCCAGCCAGCCGCTGGGCGTGCGCCTGCTGCTGGATGCCCATCAGCAGGTCGCGGGCCTGAAGCTCTACCGCGAAGCCGGTCCGGTGGCGCTCTCCGATGCGCTGCCGGTGCTGGAGAACTTCGGCCTGCGGGTACTCAATCAGGATCCGGTGGAGCTGAAACCGGCAACCGGCGACAGCCTCTGGGTGCAGAGCTTCGTGCTGCAGGCGCAGGTCAGCGGCGAGCTGACGCCGGAGGCCTTGCGGCGGTTGTTCGAACAGGCCTTCCTCGCCACCTGGCGCGGCGAGGCCGAGAACGACGGTCTCAACCGTCTGGTGCTGGCCGCTGGCCTCTCCGCCCGGCAGGTGACGGCGCTGCGCACGCTCGCCACCTATCTGGTGCAGACCGCGCTGCCGTATGGACCGGTCTACATCCAGACCACCCTGGCCGCGCATCCGGCGATCTGCGCGCAGATCGTGCGCCTGTTCGAGGCACGCTTCGATCCGCAGCTGAGCGAGAGCCAGCGCCGCGACCAGCAGCTGGAGATCGGCCAGTCGCTCGACGACGCGCTCGACAAGGTCGCCAGCCTCGATGCCGACCGCATCCTGCGCGCCGCGGTCAACGTGGTGCGCGCCGGCCTGCGCAGCAATTACTTCCAGACCCTGCCGGACGGCGGCTACAAGCACTACGTCAGCCTCAAGCTCGACCCGGCCAAGGTGCCGGACCTGCCGCTGCCCAGGCCGATGTTCGAGATCTGGGTCTACGCGCCGGAAGTGGAAGGCGTGCACCTGCGCGGCGGCAAGGTGGCGCGCGGCGGTCTGCGCTGGTCGGATCGCCGCCAGGATTTCCGCACCGAGGTGCTGGGCCTGATGAAGGCGCAGATGGTGAAGAACACGGTGATCGTTCCGGTTGGCGCCAAGGGCGGCTTCGTGCTGAAGACCGGCAACCCGGCCGAGCGCGAGAGCTGGGCGAAGCTGGGCGTGGAAGGCTACAAGACTTTCCTGCGCGGTCTGCTAGACATCACCGACAACCGCCAGGGAGCCCAGGTCATTCCGCCCAAGGACGTGGTGCGCTACGACGAGGACGATCCCTATCTGGTGGTCGCCGCCGACAAGGGCACCGCCACCTTCAGCGACATCGCCAACGGCATCTCCGCCGACTACGGCCACTGGCTGGGCGATGCCTTTGCCTCCGGCGGCTCGGTGGGCTACGACCACAAGAAGATGGGCATCACCGCCAAGGGCGCCTGGGAGAGCGTCAAGCGCCACTTCCGTGAGCTTGGCAAGGACATCCAGAACGAAGCCTTCACCGTGGTCGGTATCGGCGACATGTCCGGCGACGTGTTCGGCAACGGCATGCTGCTGTCGCCGCACATCCATCTGCTGGCGGCTTTCGATCACCGCCACATCTTCCTTGACCCGCAGCCGGATGCCGCCGCCAGCTTCGCCGAGCGCGCGCGGCTGTTTGCGCTGCCGCGTTCGTCCTGGGACGACTACGACAAAACGCTGATCTCCAAGGGCGGCGGCGTGTATCCGCGTAGCGCCAAGTCCATCGAGCTGTCGGAGGAGCTGCGCCAGGCGCTGGCCATCGAGGCGCGGCGGCTGACGCCCAACGAGCTGATGAACGCGATCCTGAAGGCACCGGTGGACCTGCTTTGGAACGGCGGCATCGGCACCTATGTGAAGGCCTCGACCCAGGCCCACCCGGAAGTCGGGGACCGCGCCAATGACGGCCTGCGTGTCAATGGCCGCGAGCTGCGCTGCAAGGTGGTGGGCGAGGGCGGCAACCTGGGCTTTACCCAGCTGGGTCGCATCGAGGCGGCGCTCAAGGGCGTCAAGCTCAACACCGACGCCATCGACAACGCCGGCGGCGTGCACAGCTCCGACCGCGAGGTCAACATCAAGATCCCGCTCAACCAGTTGATGGCCGAGGGCAAGCTCGACCGCGCCAGTCGCGATCCGCTGCTGATGTCGATGACCGAGGATCTCGCCCGCGCGGTGCTGCGCGACAACACCGTGCAGTCGGGCGCGGTCTCGCTGCTGGAGGCGCAGTCGGCCGCGCGTCTGGACGAACACCGCGAGCTGATCCGCACGCTGGAGCGCGAGGGCCTGCTCAACCGCGCGGTGGAGTTCCTGCCCGACGACGAGGCACTCAAGGAGCGCCAGCGCCAGGGCCTGGGCCTGACCCGGCCGGAACTGTCGGTGCTGCTGGCCTACGCCAAGATGTCGCTCTACACCGCGACGCTGGCCAGCGAAATGCCGGACGATCCCTTCTTCGTCCGCGATCTGTTGGCCTACTTCCCGCCGGCCCTGGTCGAGCGCCACGGCGAGGCGCTGCGCAAGCACCAGCTGCGTCGCGAGATCATTGCCACCATCCTGAGCAATGCGGTGGCCAACCGCATGGGGGTGAGCTTTGCGCACCGGCTTGCCGACGATCACGGTCATGCCCGTGGCGAGGTGCTCAAGGCCTACGCCATCGCCCACGAGGTCTACGAGGCCGACCGCTACTGGAGTGCCATCGAAGCGCTCGACAACCGGGTGCCGGCGGCCCTGCAGACGCGGCTGATGACCCAGGCCAGCGGCCTGCTCAAGCACGCCACGTCCTGGTTGGTGATGGCGGGCTATGCGCGGCGGCCGGTCTTGCAGGCGGTGGACCGCTTCAGTGCCGCCATCCGTGAAATCGAAGCCCTGCTGCCGGAGGCTCTGCCGCCCGGTTATCGCGAGGATTGGCAGCGCACCCTGAGCCAGCTGCAAGCCGAGGGCGTGCCGGATGCGCTGGCGGCGCGGCTGGCGGCCACCCGGGTGCTCGGCAATGCGCCGGACATCACCGAGCTGGCGCTGGAGGCGAATGTCACCCTGCACGAGGCCGCTGCCGCCTATTTCGCGGTGGGCGAGCGCTTCCGCCTGCTGAGCCTGTATGCGGCGATCAATGGCTTGCAGGTACACGGCAAATGGCATGCGCTGGCGCGCAGCAATCTGCGCGACGACCTCTACCGCATCCATCGGCTGCTCACCGGCCGGGTGCTGCGCATGGCCGGCAAGAGCGCCGACGAGCGACTGGAGCACTGGGCGGAGCGACATCGCGACAAGCTGGGCTTCGCCGAAGCCCGCATCGCCGAGCTGCGCGCCGCCGGGGTCAGCGACTTCGAGGGCTTGGTGGTGGCGGTACGCGAGTTGCGGCGTCTTCGCAGTTTGTAGCCATCTTCATCCGCGCTTCAGTCGTGGCGCTCAGACTGAAGCCCGGATGAAGAACCGTGAATCATGCGAAGACAGCCAGGAGATACGGATGCGCTTGGCCTGCCTGTTGATGCTGCTGGGCCTAGTTTTTTCGGGGCCGGCGCGAGCCGACATGCCGATTGCCGAGTGGCAGTACTCGGCCGGCCAGGTGTTGCAGGGCTATTTCCAGCAGCCGGTGCCGAAGTGGCAGCGTCTGGTCAGCGCCGGCCCGGCGCTGTTGCCGCGCTACGAGGGTGCCAGCGCCTACCGGGCGATGCCGGGGCTCACTCTGGAAATGCGCTATCGCGACCTGGCGTTCGCTTCCACCGCCGAGGGCCTGGGCCTGAACCTGCTGCGCGGCAAGCGCTACCGGGCCGGCGTCGCGGCCGGATTCGATCTCGGGCGCGACGAGGACGATGACCCGCGCCTGCGCGGCCTGGGCGATCTCGACCCCGCCGCGGAGCTGAAGCTGTTCGGCGAGTACGTGTTGTTTCCGGTGGTACTGCGCGCCGATTTGCGGCGCAATCTGGGTTCCGGCGGCGGCTGGAGCGCCGACCTGGCTGCCTATCTGCCGGTGGTCGGCAGCGAGCGCTACTTCGTGTTCCTGGGCCCGTCGATGACGCTTTCCGATGGTGAGGCGATGCGTCGCGGCTTCGGGATCAGTCCACAGCAGGCGGCGCGGTCGCAGTTTCCGGCCTACCAGGCGGGTGGCGGCTTGCGCAGCGCCGGCCTTGGGGTGAGCGCAACCTGGTTCCTCGACGAGCGCTGGTTCCTCAATGGGACCGGTGGCCTGCAATACCTCCTGGGCGCCGCCGCAGACAGCCCGCTGAGCCGCAACGACCAGCAGTACGCGCTGAGTCTGATGCTCGGATACCGCTGGTGAGCAAGGGTCGGGGAACTTGAGCAAGTCCGCGGTGGTCGTTATGGTGCCTCTCACCAATCTATTGATGGAAACTCGACATGGCTTTCGAACCCTCCCCGGTCCGCGTTGGCGGTTATGCCGCCAATCAAGGCTCGCTGCTGGCCACCCACAAAGTTCTGCGCAATACCTATCTGCTGCTGTCCATGACGCTGCTGTTCAGCGCCGTCATGGCGGGTGTTTCGATGGCGGTGCAGGCGCCCTACGGGCTTAGTCTGGTTGCCTCGCTGGTTTCCATGGGCCTGATCTGGTTCGTGCTGCCGCGCACTGCCAACACCGAGAAGGGCATCTATGTGGTGTTCGCGGTCACCGGCCTCCTGGGTTTTGGCCTGGGGCCGGTGCTCAATCATTACCTCAAGGCCTTCCCCAACGGCGGCCAGCTGATCATGACCGCGCTCGGTGGCACCGGCGTGATCTTCGCGGCGCTGTCCGGCTATGTGCTGACCACCAAGAAGGACTTCTCCTTCATGGGCGGCTTCCTGATGGCGGGCGTCATGGTGCTGCTGATCTGCAGCCTGGGCGCACTGGCGGCCAGCTTCTTCGGCGTTGCGGTCAGCGGGGTATTCGTGGCGCTGTCGGCGGTGTCGATGCTGCTGTTCTCCGGCCTCCTGCTGTACGACACCAGCCGCATCATCCACGGTGGCGAGACCAACTACATCATGGCCACCATCGCCCTGTATCTGGACATCTACAACATCTTCACCAGCCTGCTGCACCTGCTGGGTTTCGCCAGCAACGACGACTAAGGCCGCAGGGCCTGTGGAATAGAGCCCCGCCCCGGCGGGGCTTTTTCTTGCCTGCGGCCGGTGGCCCGGCATCGCCTCGCCCGGCCCCTATAATCCCGCTCCCATGGCCCAGACCCACACCCAGCCCCCGCCGATCCAACGTCTGACCGACGGCATCGCCCGCCTGGGTCTGCGCCTGCCGCCGGAAGCGCCGACCCGGCTGCTGGCCTACCAGGCCGAGCTGCAGAAGTGGAACCTGGCCTACAACCTCACGGCGGTGCGCGACCCCGACGAGATGCTGATCCGGCATCTTTTGGATTCGCTGTCGCTGCTACCTCTGCTGGACGAGCTGGCCGCGGCCCGCCAGGGCGCCAGTCTGCGCATCCTCGACGTCGGCGCCGGCGCCGGCCTGCCCTGCATTCCGCTCGCCATCGCCCGCCCGGCCTGGTCGCTGACCGGGCTGGACAGCAATGGCAAGAAGGCGCGCTTCATGCGCCACGCCCAGCGCAGCCTGGGCCTGGACAATTTCTCGGTGATCGAGGGGCGGGTCGAGGCGGCGTCGGTGGGCGAGGGCTATGACTGCATCACCAGCCGGGCTTTCGCCAGCCTGAGCGATTTCTTCCGGCTGACCGCCGGCCTGCTGGCGGCCGATGGCATCTGGCTTGCGATGAAAGGCAAACTAGAAAGCGACGAGCTGGCGGCGCTGCCGGCCGGCGTCGACATCCTCGAGACGCGCCGCCTGCGCGTGCCCGGCCTAAATGAAGAGCGACACGCGGTGATCGCGAAACCGAAGAAGAAATGACTCGAATTATTGCGGTTGCCAATCAGAAGGGCGGGGTGGGCAAGACCACCACCTCGGTCAATCTCGCCGCCAGCCTGGCCGCCGCCAAGCGCCGGGTGCTGCTGGTCGATCTCGACTCCCAGGGCAATGCCACCATGGGCGTGGGCATCGACAAGAACAACACCGAGCTGACCGCCCGCGACGTGCTGCTCGACGCCGCCAAGCCTGCCGAGGCGATCCAGTACCTGCCCGCGCTCAATCTCTGGGTGCTGCCGGCCAACCTCGATATGACCGAAGCCGAGATCAAGTTGCGCGAGCAGCCGGTGGGCGATTTCGCGCTCAAGGGCGCGCTCGCCGAGATCGCCGACCAGTACGACTACATCCTGCTCGACTGCCCGCCGGCCCTGTCCAAGCTCACCGTCAACGCGCTGGTCGCGGCCGACGGCGTGCTGATTCCCATGCAGTGCGAGTACTACGCGCTGGAAGGCCTGGCCGCGCTCACCGACACGGTGGGCAAGATCCGCAAGGTGATCAATCCCAAGCTGGACATCGACGGCCTGCTGCGGACCATGTTCGACCCGCGCAACAACCTCGCCAACGACGTCTCGGCGCAGCTCACCCAGCACTACGGCGACAAGGTCTATCGCACGGTGATTCCGCGCAATGTGCGGCTGGCGGAAGCGCCCAGCCACGGCCTGCCGATCATCGCCTACGACCCGCAGTCGGCGGGCGCGAAGGCCTACTTGGCGCTGGCGGGCGAAGTGTTGCGCCGCCACGACGGCGGCCAGCTGCGGCTGCCGGCCTAGAAAAGCCTTCGAAGCGGCCGCGCGGCATACTGGCGGCCTTCGCAACCGGGAAATTGCAACCGATGTCGGTCAAGAAACGCGGATTGGGTCGCGGCCTCGACGCCCTGCTGGGCACCATGAATACCGCTGGCGTGGCGGTCGCACCGGAGCAGTCCGAGGGCGAGGCCCTGCGCGAACTGCCGCTCAAGCAGCTCGCTCCCGGCAAGCACCAGCCACGCCGGCATTTCGACGAGGCGGCGCTCTCCGAGCTCACCGAGTCGATCCGCGCCCAGGGCGTGGTGCAGCCCATCGTGGTGCGGCCACTGGGGCCGGACAGCTACGAGATCGTCGCCGGCGAGCGCCGCTGGCGGGCGGCGCAGCGCGCCGGCTTGAGCCTGATTCCGGTGGTGGTGCGGGTGCTCGATGAGCGCGCGGCGATGGCCATCGCGCTGGTCGAGAACATCCAGCGTGCCGACCTCAACGCCCTGGAAGAGGCCGAAGCCCTGCACCGGCTGATCCAGGAATGCGGACTCACCCACGAGGCCTGCGCGGAGGCGGTGGGCAAGTCGCGCGCCGCGGTCAGCAACCTGCTGCGGCTGATGGAGCTGGAGCCGGAGGTGCAGGCCTTGCTGCGCGCCGGCAATCTCAGCTTTGGCCATGCCAAGGTGTTGCTGGCGCTGTCCGGCGGCCGCCAGACCCAGCTTGCCAAGCAGGTGGTGGAAAAGCAGCTTTCGGTGCGCCAGACCGAGGCGCTGGTGCATGACGAGCCCAAGCCCGCCGCCGCGCGCAAGGCCGCGCCTGCCGCCTTGCCGCTGGAAGCCGAGCTGAGCAAGAAGTGGGGTTCCGGCGTGAAGCTGCAGCAGAGCGCCAAGGGGCGCGGCAAGCTCACCATCGCCTTCAAGTCGGCGGCGGAGCTCGACCGCCTGCTCGCCGTGCTGCGCTAACCAGCGGGGAAGCAAATCGCGATGGCCCAGACTGCTCTCATCACCGGTGCCTCCTCGGGCATCGGCGCCGCGTTTGCCCGCGCCCTGGCGAAAGCCGGTAGGCAGCTGATTCTGGTGGCTCGCTCCGAGGACAAGCTGGAGGCGCTGGCCGCCAGCCTGCGCGCCGAGCAGGGCGCGACGGTGACTGTGATCGTCGCCGATCTCAGCCTGCCCGAATGCGGACGTCGTCTGGCCGCCGAAGTGGCGCGGCAGGGCTTGGTCGTGGATCTGCTCATCAACAACGCCGGCTTCGGCGCGGCGGGCGCCTTCGCCACGCAAAATCCGGCACGCGACGCCGAGATGATCCAGCTCAACGTCTTGGCGGTGGCCGATCTCGCTCACGCCTTCCTGCCGGCGATGCTGGAGCGCGGGCGCGGCGGCATCCTCAATGTTGCCTCGGTGGCCGGTTTCCAGCCCTTGCCGCAGATGGCGATCTACGCCGCCACCAAGGCCTTCGTGCTGTCGTTCAGCGAGGCCTTGTGGGCGGAGACGCGTGGGCGCGGCGTGCAGGTGACCGCGCTCTGTCCGGGGCCGGTCGATACGCCATTCTTCGAGGCCACCGGCACACCCGAGTTGCGCAAGGCGGTACCCAAGGGGCTCATGATGACGGCCGAGAAAGTCGCCGCCGAAGCGCTGGCGGCCCTGGCCGCCGGACGCCCCGTGGTGGTGCCTGGGGCTGGCAACAAGCTGCTCAGCACAGTGCCGCGTCTACTGCCGCGGCGCTGGATGACCTTGGCCTCGGGCCTGGCGATGGCGCGTTGATTTCCTTAAAAGATCAAGTCGAAAGCCTTTGTCAACAGCGACTTGCCGACAAAATTTCAGTCTTCACCGAAAGTTTACGTTGCTGGCAGGCAGACGAACCCGCTATACTTTTTTGGCTTGATGCAGTGCACCAAGATGTGCCGCGCAGGACGCTGAAATGAAAACGGCTACGCACATCGCTCTGTATCAGCTGGCAATCGCTCTGGTCTTCGCCCTGGTTTGGGGCGCGGTCGAGAATGTCGAGTCGGGCCTTGCGGCTCTGGCGGGTGGTGGCATCAGTGCACTGCTGACGTTCTACGCGGGCATCGTCAACTTCGGACGCGTCTCGGACGATCCGAAACAGCAGGTGATGAATTTCTATCGGGCCGAAGCCCGCAAGTGGGCACTTGCGGTGGTGTTGTTCGGATTCTCGGCGAAGTTCATGGCAGAAAATTTCGCGCCGTTGATCGTTACGTTTTCGGCGACTTTGACGGTTTACTGGTTCGCGTTGCTCTGGAAGGACAATGGCTGAAGGTCACTCCCCGGCGGAATACGTCACGCACCATCTGAAGCACTGGGCCTCGTCCGAGGACGCCGGCTTCATCACGATGGATGCCTGGCACATCGACACGCTGATCTTTTCCACCGTGCTGGGTCTGATCTTCCTGACCCTGTTCCGCATCGCCGCAGTGCGCGCCACCTCCGGCGTGCCGGGCAAGCTGCAGAACTTCGTCGAGATCATGGTCGACTTCGTCGACAACTCGGTGAAAGACAGCTTCGACGGCGCCCGCACCTTCATTGGCCCGCTCGCGCTCACCATTTTCTGCTGGGTGTTCCTCTGGAACTGCATGGACCTGCTGCCGGTCGACCTGATCCCGCAGATTTGGGCGCAGATCTACGGCGCCATGGGTCACGACCCCGCCCATGCCTATATCCGCGTGGTGCCATCCGCCGACATGAGCGCCACCTTCGCGCTGTCGCTGTCGGTGTTCATCCTGATCTTCGTGTACAGCTTCAAGGGCAAGGGTGTTGGTGGCTTCGCCCGCGAATTCCTGTTCCACCCCTTCGGGGCGAAGCTGCTGCCGTTCAACATCATCCTCAACACCGTCGAGTACCTGGCCAAGCCGCTGTCGCTGGCGCTGCGACTGTTCGGCAACCTCTACGCCGGTGAGCTGATCTTCATCCTGATCGCGCTGCTGCCCTGGTGGGCGCAGATCATCCCCGGCCTGGGCTGGGCGATCTTCCACATCCTGGTCGTGACTCTGCAGGCCTTCATCATGATGACGCTGACCATCGTCTATCTGAGCATGGCCCACGCCCACGAAGAGCATCACTGATTTAGCGGCACCGCTGTCCTAAAGCTGCACCCTCATTCTTCACCGCTGTTTTCAACCCCAACCTAAGACGCACCGGAGCTACAAATGGAATTCGTCGCCGCCATCCAGGCCAACACCGCGCTGACCATCGGCATCATCTTCGGCCTCGCCGCCCTCGGCACCGCCATCGGCTTCGGCCTGCTCGGCGGCAAGTTCCTGGAAGGCGCTGCCCGCCAGCCGGAACTCGCCAACCAGCTGCAGACCAAGATGTTCATCATCGCCGGCCTGCTGGACGCCGTGTCCATCATCGGCGTGGCCATGGGTCTGCTGATGATGTTCGCGAACCCGCTGCTGTCGGTCGTCAAGTAAGCCTCTTAGCCTCTCGGAGCCCACGCCATGCAGGCGAGCATTCCGTCCATCGTCGGCCAGATGATCGTGTTCGCGATCTTCGTCTGGTTCACGATGAAGTTCGTATGGCCGCCGATCACCAAGGCGATGGAAGAACGCCGCGCCAAGATCGCCGACGGCCTCGCCGCCGCCGAGAAAGGTGCGCAGGCCCTCAAGGCCGCGTCCTCCAAGGCCGATGACGAGCTGAAGGTCGCGCGTACCCAGGCTCAGGACATCCTGAGCACGGCGAACAAGCAGGCCACCCAGCTGATCGAGCAGGCCAAGGCCGCGGCCACCGCCGAAGCGGACCGCATCAAGGCCAACGCCGCTGCCGATGTCGAGCGTCAGGTGAGCCAGGCCAAGGACGCGCTGCGCAAGCAGGTCGGCGAACTGGCCGTGCTCGGCGCCGCCAAGATCCTCAAGCGCGAGATCGACGCCAAGGCGCACGCCGAAGTGCTCGGCGACCTCGCCGCCCGCGTTTAAGGACAGGCTAAAGCCATGGCTGAACTCAGCACGCTGGCCCGCCCTTACGCCAAGGCCGTGTTCGAGATGGCGCGCGACGGCAATGCCTTCGCCGCCTGGTCCCGGCAGCTTGCCGCGCTGGCCGAAGCGGTGGCCCAGCCGCAGGTCGCCGCAGTGCTCGGCCATCCGGCGCTGACGCGCGCCGCGCTGGCTGGTCTGGTGACCTCGGTTGCTGGCAGTGCTCTCGACGCCCAGGGCGTGGCCCTGGTTCGTCTGCTTGCCGACAACGGCAAGCTGGCGGCGGTGCCGGAACTGCGTCAGCAGTTCGAGCAGCTGCGCGCCGAGTGCGAGAGCCGCGCCGCGGTGGCGATCACCACCGCCGTGCCGGTCGCCGATGCCCAGCAGCAGGCCTTGTCGCAGGCGGTGGCCAAGCGCTTGCAGCGCGCGGTCGAGATCACCTGGGACATCGACGAAACCCTGATTGCCGGCGCCCTGATCCGCGCCGGCGATCTGGTCATCGACGGTTCCGCACGCGGCGAACTTGAGCGTCTGTCCATCCAGCTGTCGCGCCCCTGACTAATTCCTGTCTGATCCGTCGTGTTGTCTTGTTGACGAGAAGAATCCCATGCAACTGAACCCCTCCGAAATCAGCGACCTCATCAAGGCCCGCATCCAGAATTACGATGCGAACGCCGAGGCCCGCAACACCGGCACGATCGTCTCGCTGCAGGACGGCATCGTGCGCGTGCACGGCCTGTCCGACGCCATGCAGGGCGAAATGCTGGAGTTCCCCGGCAACACCTTCGGCCTCGCGCTGAACCTCGAGCGTGACTCGGTGGGCGCGGTGATCCTGGGTGACTACAAGCACCTCGCCGAAGGCGATACCGTCAAGACCACCGGCCGCATCCTCGAAGTGCCGGTCGGCAAGGCGCTGCTCGGTCGCGTCGTCGACGCGCTCGGCAACCCGATCGACGGCAAGGGCCCGATTGCCGCCACCGAGACCTCGCCGGTCGAGAAGGTCGCGCCGGGCGTGATCTGGCGCAAGTCGGTGGACCAGCCGGTGCAGACCGGCCTGAAGTCGATCGACTCGATGATCCCGGTCGGCCGTGGCCAGCGCGAGCTGATCATCGGCGACCGCCAGACCGGCAAGACCGCCGTCGCCATCGACGCCATCATCAACCAGAAGGGCACCGGCGTTTACTGCGTCTACGTCGCCATCGGCCAGAAGGCCAGCTCGATCGCCAACGTGGTGCGCAAGCTCGAAGAGTACGGTGCCATGGACCACACCATCGTGGTCGCCGCCTCCGCCTCCGAAGCCGCCGCGCTGCAGTTCATCGCCCCGTACTCCGGCTGCGCGATGGGCGAGTACTTCCGCGACAACGGCATGGACGCGCTGATCGTCTATGACGATCTGTCCAAGCAGGCCGTTGCCTACCGCCAGGTGTCGCTGCTGCTGAAGCGCCCTCCGGGCCGCGAAGCCTACCCCGGCGACGTGTTCTATCTCCACAGCCGTCTGCTGGAGCGCGCCGCGCGCGTCAACGCCGAGTACGTCGAGAAGTACACCAACGGCGCGGTCAAGGGTAAGACCGGCTCGCTCACCGCGCTGCCGATCATCGAAACCCAGGGCGGTGACGTTTCCGCCTTCGTGCCGACCAACGTGATCTCGATCACCGACGGCCAGATCTTCCTGGAAACCGATCTGTTCAACGCCGGTGTCCGCCCCGCCATCAACGCCGGTATCTCGGTGTCGCGCGTCGGTGGTGCCGCCCAGACCAAGATCATCAAGAAGCTCGGCGGCGGTGTCCGTCTGGCGCTGGCGCAGTACCGTGAACTCGCGGCCTTCGCCCAGTTTGCCTCCGACCTCGACGAAGCCACCCGCAAGCAGCTCGAACGCGGCACCCGCGTGATGGAGCTGATGAAGCAGAAGCAGTACTCGCCGCTGTCGGTGGCCGAGATGGGCTTCTCGCTGTACGCGGCGGAAAAGGGCTTCCTCGACGATGTGCCGGTGGCCAAGATCGGTGCCTTCGAGTCCGGTCTGCACCAGTACGCGGCGGCCAACCACAAGGCGCTGCTCGACAAGATCAACGAGAAGGGCGACTTCAGCGACGAGATCGAGGCCGGCATCAAGGCGGCGATCATCGCGTTCAAGAAGACCTTCGCCTAAGGCCTACCAGGACTAAGACCCCGTGGCCGGCCTAAAAGAAATCCGCACCAAGATCAAAAGCGTTAAGAGCACGCAGAAGATCACGCGGGCGATGGAAAAGGTGGCGACCAGCAAGATGCGCAAAGCGCAGAACCGCATGGCCGCGGCCCGCCCCTACGCCGAAAAGCTGCGTCGCACCATCGGTCACTTAGCGCTCGCCAACACGGACTACAAGCATCCGTTCATGGTCGAGCGCCCGGTGAAGAAGGTCGCGATCCTGGTGGTGTCGACCGACCGCGGCCTTTGCGGCGGCCTCAACATCAACCTGTTCCGCGCCGTCGTCCGCGCCACCAAGGAGTGGAAGGACAAGGGTGCGACGGTCAGCTACGCGGTGGTTGGCGCCAAGGGCATCGGCTTCTTCAAGCGGGTCGGCGGCGAAGTGCTGGCGGAAACCAGCAAGCTCGGCGAAACCCCGCATCTGGAGCAGCTGATCGGCACCATCAAGGTGCTGCTCGACGCCTACCAGGCCGGTGAGGTGGATCGCGTGATCCTCGCCACCAACCTGTTCGTCAACACGATGAGCCAAAAGCCGACGCTGAGCCAGCTGCTGCCGCTGGAAGCGCACAAGAGCGAAGGCCTGCTGGACAGCTGGGACTACATCTACGAGCCCAGTGCCGAAGGTCTGATGGAATACGTGCTGACCCGCTATGTCGAGTCGCAGGTGTACCAGGGCGTGATCGAGAACTGCGCATCCGAGCAGGCCTCGCGCATGGTGGCCATGAAGGCGGCCACCGACAACGCCGGCAAGATCATCAACAGCCTGCAGCTGGCCTACAACAAGGCGCGGCAGGCGGCGATCACCAAAGAAATCTCCGAAATCGTCGGCGGCGCCGCGGCGGTCTAAACAGACAGTATCTGAGCATCAAGGAATACAAGATGAGCACCGGCAAAATCGTCCAAATCATCGGCTCGGTCGTCGACGTGGAGTTCCCGCGCGACTCGATCCCGAAAATCTATGACGCGCTCACCATCGACGGTGTGGCGCTGGTGCTGGAAGTGCAGCAGCAGCTGGGCGACGGCGTGGTCCGCACCATCGCCATGGGCGCCTCCGAAGGCCTGCGCCGCGGCACCGCCGTGAACAACACCGGCGCGCCGCTGTCGGTGCCGGTCGGCAAGGGCACCCTGGGCCGCATCATGAACGTGCTCGGCGAGCCGATCGACGAGGCCGGCCCGGTTAAGTCCGACGTGCAGTGGCCGATCCACCGCAAGGCCCCGAGCTACGAAGACCAGTCAGGCTCCACCGAGCTCTTGGAAACCGGCATCAAGGTTATCGACCTGCTCTGCCCGTTCGCCAAGGGCGGCAAGGTCGGCCTGTTCGGCGGTGCCGGCGTCGGCAAGACCGTCAACATGCTCGAGCTGATCAACAACATCGCCAAGGAGCACTCGGGTTTGTCGGTGTTCGCCGGCGTCGGTGAGCGTACCCGCGAAGGCAACGACTTCTACCACGAAATGGCCGATTCCAAGGTCATCGACCTGGAGAACCTGCCGGAGTCGAAGGTGGCCCTGGTGTATGGCCAGATGAACGAACCGCCGGGCAACCGTCTGCGCGTCGCGCTGACCGGCCTGACCATGGCCGAGTACTTCCGTGACGAAGGCCGCGACGTGCTGTTCTTCGTCGACAACATCTACCGCTACACCCTTGCCGGTACCGAGGTGTCCGCGCTGCTCGGCCGTATGCCGTCGGCGGTGGGCTACCAGCCGACCCTGGCTGAGGAAATGGGCGTGCTGCAGGAGCGCATCACCTCCACCAAGGCCGGCTCGATCACCTCCGTGCAGGCCGTCTACGTGCCCGCGGACGACCTCACCGACCCCTCGCCGGCCACCACCTTCGCGCACTTGGACGCGACTGTCGTGCTCTCGCGTGACATCGCCTCGCTCGGTATCTACCCGGCCGTCGACCCGCTCGACTCCACCAGCCGCCAGCTCGATCCCAACGTGATCGGTGCCGAGCACTACCAGACCGCCCGCGATGTGCAGGGCGTGCTGCAGCGCTACAAGGAGCTGAAGGACATCATCGCCATCCTCGGCATGGACGAGCTCTCGGAAGAAGACAAGAAGGTCGTCTACCGCGCCCGCAAGATCCAGCGCTTCCTGTCGCAGCCCTTCCACGTTGCCGAAGTGTTCACCGGCTCGCCCGGCAAGTACGTCTCGCTCAAGGAGACCATCCGCGGCTTCCGCGGCATCGTCGCCGGCGAGTACGACCACCTGCCCGAGCAGGCCTTCTACATGGTTGGCTCCATCGACGAAGCCGTCGAAAAAGCCAAGAAGATCTAAGGCCCAAGCCGCACTCCCGCCATGTCCAACATCCACGTCGACATCGTCTCTGCCGAAGGCAACATCTACTCCGGCGAAGCGACCATGGTGTTCGCGCCGGCGGAGATGGGCGAGGTGGGCATCGCCCCCCGCCACGCTCCGCTGATCACCCGCATCAAGCCCGGCACCGTGCGGGTGAAGACTGCTGACGAGGAGCTACCGTTCTTCGTTGGCGGCGGCATCCTGGAAGTGCAGCCGCATCTGGTGACGGTGATGGCCGACACCGCGCTGCGTGCCAAGGACGCCGACGAGGCCGCGGCGCTGGCTGCCAAGACCTCCGCCGAGGAGCGTCTGGCCGGTGCCAAGACCGACATCGACATCGCCCGCGTGCAGGCGGAGCTGATCGAGGCGGCGGCGCGTCTGAAGTTTGTGCAGGACCTCAAGAAGACCTCCCGCTAAACCGGAGTTGGTCCCTGAAAGCCGCGCTCAGCGCGGCTTTTTTGTGCCCGGCCGTTGGCGCCGTCCACTGCCGCCGCCGGTCGCAGGCGCGCGGGACGGCATGAGGCCTGCGGTAGCGTTCAGTGCATTGACGGCGGTGCGGAATCGGGGGGCAAATGTTTGCAGCAGCTAGCAGGTGGATTTCCGGCGCGGCCGCGGTCCCCGCCGTGGGAGCGGAAGCCGCCGGCCTCATCGGAACCGGCCTTTTGGATCGCGGTGAGTCAGCGCGCTTTCTGACCCAGACCACCTTTGGCCCCACCCGGGCCGAGATTGACCGGGTAGCACTGATCGGTCGTGACCTCTGGCTACTGGAACAGCTCGGCAAGACGCCGACCCTGCATCTGCCTCGATTCCAGGCACTGCAGGCGAGTTTTAGTGATGACCGGGATGCCCGTCACGCTGCTTGGTGGGAAATATCCCTCACCGCACCGGACCAACTGCGGCAGCGCATCGCCTTCGCGCTCTCGGAGATTCTGGTGGTGTCCGAGGATGATGGTCAGCTGACCAACCGACCGATGCAGTTGGCAGCCTACTATGACCTGCTGCTGCGCAATGCCTTTGGAAACTATCGCAGCTTGATGGAAGAGGTCGCGCTATCGCCGGCCATGGGGCTGTTCCTCAGTCACCTTGGCAACGACAAATCGGATTCGGTCTCTGGCCGTCGACCCGACGAGAACTTTGCCCGCGAAATGATGCAGCTGTTTTGCCTGGGCCTCTGGCAACTCAATCGTGATGGCAGTGCCAAACTCGACGCCCGCGGCGAGCAGATTCCCACCTATGACCAGGCGCTGATCGAGGAGTACGCCCGGGTCTACACCGGCTGGACCTGGGCACATCGAGCGCAGTTCGGTCGCAGCTCGCGGCAGGAAGATGAAACCGACGCGCCAATGAAGGCGTTCGCAGAGCATCATGACTCCGGCACCAAGACCCTGATCAATGGCACCGTGCTGCCCGCTGGGCAGACTCCCGAGCAGGACTTGAAGATGGCGCTGGACAGCCTATTCCAGCACGCCAATCTGCCGCCCTTCATCGCCCGTCAGTTGATCATCAAGCTGGTCACCAGCAACCCCTCGCCAGCTTTCATCGATCGGATTGCCCGGGTGTTCGAGAACAACGGCTTGGGTGTGCGCGGCGACCTCGGCAGCGTGGTTGCCGCCATCTTCCTGGATCCAGAGGCAAGGCTGGGCTTCCTTTCCGACGCAACGGTCTATGGCAAGCTCAAAGAGCCTCTGCTGCGTCTGTCGCAGTTGCTGCGCGCCTTCGACGCGCGCAGTCGCAGCGGCCTCTATGGGGTTGGGCGCACTCAGGCCGCGCTGGGCCAGCAGCCCTTGGCCGCGCCTAGCGTATTCAATTTCTTCAGCCCAAATTTTCAGCAGCCTGGGGCGATTCATGATGGTGGCTACTACTCGCCCGAGTTCCAGCTGCAGACCGAAACTCAGGGCATCCTCATCATCGATTTCCTGGCCAAGAGAATCCAGTTGTCGTCCGGCAACGCGACCGACAACGCCCCGGTGCTGGACCTGAGCTCATTGGTTGCTCTGGCCGCCGATGCCGATGCCCTGCTCGATGACCTCAATGTGCTGTTGCTGGGTGGTCGCATGAGTACAGGGCTGCGCGAACTGGCACGCACAGCCATCGAGCTGACGCCGGATGGCGGCGATGAAAGCTCGCGTCTGCGGCGTGCCCGGAGTGGCCTGACCTTCATTGTGGTTTCACCCGAATACGCGGTGCAGCGTTAAGGCCGCCCGGAGCCACCATGAGCAAACAAACGCGCAGGGATTTCCTCACCATTACCTTACCCGCCGCAGCAACGCTGGCCGGTGGGCTCGCCGCCTGTGGCGGCGATTCTGGTGGCGCCGAGGTTGTGGTGCCACCGGCGACCCCACCTGACCCGGTCCCGCCAACCCCCGAGGACTACAAGGCCTTGGTCGCAATATTTCTGCTTGGCGGCAACGATGCCTACAACACCTTTGTGCCTTCCGAGGGCAGCCCCTACAACGAATACTCCAAGGTTCGCCAGGAACTGGCGCTGCCGCAGACTCAGTTGCTGGAGTTGGGGCTTGCCAACAATGGTGTGCGCTTCGGTGCGCATCCGGCACTGACCGAGATACAGGCCCTGTATCGCCGGAACCGAGTGGCCATGCTGGCCAATACTGGTCCGCTGGTGGCACCGCTGGCCGATGCCCAGGTCCATACCGGGCTCGTCCCGCCACGGCTGTTTTCCCACAATGACCAAAGGGACCAATGGCAGAAGACAGCCGCCGGATCGCTTGAATCCTTGGGCTGGGCTGGCCGCGCTGCCGACCTGTTGGCGCAAACCCTGCCGGGGCAGCAGCTGCCAATCGGCATAAGCTACAACGGCGCCAATCTGCTGCAGGTTGGTCGCAGCCAAGTGGGATTTTCACTCAACACCGGTGGCCCGGTTGAGGCTGACTTCCTGCGCGCCAGCCTTGCTACTCGCTCGCTCTATGACCAACTGCTCGCGGCGCCGCAGGCGCATCTGTTTGCCCGCGAGTACGCCAGCGGCCAACAGCGTGGCCAAATCTACAACGCCCGCATGGCTGGCGCGCTCGCCGGTGCACCCGTCAGCACGGTGAGCTTCGCCAACGACCGCCTGGGGCAGCAGTTAGCTGCGGTTGCCAAGCTGATCTCGGTACGCGCCAACCTGGGTGTTAAGCGGCAGATTTTCTACGTCGGCATGGGGGGCTTCGACACCCATGCCGACCAGCTTGATCGACACCACGGCCTACTGCGCTCGCTCAGCCAGAACCTCGACAGTTTCTATCGCGCCACTGAGGCTCTGGGCTTGGCCGGCAACGTCACAACTTTCACCGTATCCGACTTTGGGCGCAGCCTGACAATCAACGGCGACGGCACTGATCATGGCTGGGGCAGCCACCACCTGATTATGGGGGGCGCGGTGCGCGGTGGCCGCTTCTACGGCCAGATGCCGGATCTGGCGCTGGGCGCCAGCCGCGACTATGCCGGCGGCCGCTTCGCGCCCACGACCTCGGTCGATGAGTACGGCTCCACGCTGCTGCGCTGGTTCGGCATCCCGGCCAGCGAGATGGCGGCGGTGTTCCCCAATATCGGTCGCTTCGCCACCCCCGATCTCGGCTTTTTAAGCTGAGTTTCCATGAGTACGGGGCGAAGGATGCGAAAAGCCCGGTGCTATCCTTGCGCGCCCGTCGGTTGGGAGTGCGCTATGTGAAGGTCACGCGCGCCGCGTCCGGTCGCCGGGGACATCCGCAAACCCGATCTGGAGCCTTCCGATGAGCGCAGCACTGCATTGCATCGTCCTTGCCGCAGGGCAGGGCACGCGAATGAAAAGTGCGCTGCCCAAGGTGCTGCATCCGGTCGGCGGCAAGCCCATGCTTGCCCATGTGCTGGACGCGGTGCATGGCGCCGGTGCCGTGGGCTGCCATGTCGTCTACGGTCACGGCGGCGAGCAGGTGCAGGCCTGGTGCGCCAAGACCTATCCGCGTGACCGCAGCCTGCACTGGGCGCTGCAAGCGCAGCAGCTGGGCACCGGGCACGCGGTTTCACAGGCCATCCCGCAGGTGCCGGACACCGCGACCGTGCTGATCGCCTATGGCGACGTGCCGCTGATCCGCAGCGAGACCCTGGCGAGGCTGGCCGCCGCTGGCGCCGAAGGTCTCGCCATCGCCACGGTCGAACTGGCCGAGCCCAGAGGTTATGGTCGCATCCTGCGCGACGCCCAGGGCCAGGTGAGCGGTATCGTCGAAGAGAACGACGCCAGTGAGGCGCAGCGCGCCATCCGCGAGGTCAACACCGGCCTGATGGCGGCGCCAGCGCGGCTGCTCAAGCCTTGGTTGGCGGCGCTGCGCAACGACAACGCCAAGGGCGAGTACTACCTCACCGACGTGGTCGGCTTCGCGGTCGCCGCTGGCCTGCCGGTACGGGTGGTGGGTGTCGCCGATGCCGAGGAGGTGGAAGGCGTCAACGACCGCCTGCAGCTGGCCCGCCAGGAGCGCGTCTACCAGCGTCGCCAGGCCGAGGCCTTGATGCGCGAGGGTGTCGCCTTCGCCGACCCCGCGCGCTTCGACCTGCGCGGCTCGCTGCGGGTGGGTCGCGATGTGCACATCGACGTCGGGGTGGTGATCGAGGGCGACTGCCAGTTCGCCGATGGCGTCAGCATCGGCCCCTACTGCGTGCTCAAGAACGTGCGGCTCGGCGCCGGCAGCCAGGTGCTCGCGCACTCGGTGCTGGAAGGCCTCGACGCCGGCCAGCATTGCCGCATCGGCCCGTTCTCGCGGGTGCGGCCCGAGACGCGCTTCGCCGACGAGGTGCACATCGGCAATTTCGTCGAGGTGAAGAAGGGCGAGCTGGGGTCCGGCACCAAGGCCGGGCATCTCGCCTACATCGGCGACGCCATGGTCGGCGCGCGGGTCAACATCTCGGCCGGCGTCATCACCTGCAACTACGACGGCACCAACAAGCACACCACGGTGATCGGCGACGACGCCTTCATCGGCACCGACAGCCAGCTGGTGGCGCCGGTCACCATCGAGCGCGGCGCCTATGTCGCCGCCGGCTCCACCATCACCAAGACCGCGCCGGCCGACAGCCTCACCATCTGCCGCGCGCGCGAGCAGAAGAGCATTGCCGGGTGGAAGAAGCCGGTGAAGAGCAAGAAGTAGGTAGCTGCGTTCTGGTTGCGCGACGGACGGCCTTGCAGGCGATTCGGCGGGGCCGCGGCGCGCGCTTCTACAGGCGGCCGGGAATCAGAGTGGTTGATCGGCCGCGCAGTTGATTCCGAGGGGCTGCGTCGGGGGCGCTGCTGCGCGGCGCTCGCATCGATCTCGCTGCCGCAGGCGGCCTTACCCCCAGTTCTTCCAAGGCTTGTCCGGTAGCGGCTTGTCTTCTGGTTCGGGCTCCGGTGCCACCGTCGGCTCGTCGGGAGGCAGAGGAGTGGAGGTTTCGGACTTGGGCTCGGCGCCCGATACGGGCGGGCTGCCCGCAGCCGGCGCTTGCAGGCCCTTGCGCAGCTCGCGGCCCACCGCCTTGTTGAGGCCGGCGATGGCGCCGTAGATGCCCTCACTGATCGCGTCGTGCAAGCCACGCACCGCCTTGACCGGCTGGCGCGCGCCGGGGATGGCCTCCAGCACACTGAACGGAATGTCGGCGATGCCCTTGTGGACTTCGCGGACCAAGGCGGTGCCGGTGGCCACCGCATGCTCGGTGAGCTGCTGGCTTTCGCGCAATTGCTCCAGTCCGGCGATGCGCGCCGCCTGTTCCTGGCCGGCGGCCTCGGCGCGGTGCAGGGCGGCTTTCAGGCTGAGCAGGGTCTTGCGCAACTGCCAGGCGTAATAGGCGGTGGCGACCAGCAGCAGGGCCAGCACCGCCAGCAGCGACAGCAGGCCTTCAATCGACATAGTGGGTCACCTGCGCGCGCACGCCCTGCTCTTCGAGTTGCCGAGCCACTTCCTCGGCGGCCTTCGCGTAGACGATGCGCTCGATCATCTTCGGCGCCAGCTTCGCCACCGCGCCGGCCCAGGGCGACTCCCTGGCCGCCAGCTCATAGGTGTTGAGGATCTCGATGGCGATGCGCGCGCCCGAGGCGGCTTCCGCCACGGTCACCGGCTCGCCGTCCAGTTCCGCGCGCAGCGCCAGCAGCTGGCGGTTGAGCCGTACCAGGGCAAACAGCAGCAGCGCCGCCAGCAGCAAGGCGGCGGAGAGGACGATCCCTACCCAAAGTGACATACCTACTCCCGGCGAGCCTGGCGTTGGCTGCCTATAAAATAGCGCCTTGAGCCTGCAGGCAGGCGCCCTAAAGGATTACCCCATGTGCGGCATCGTCGGCGCGGTTGCGCAGCGCAATGTCACTCCAGTTCTCATCGAGGGCCTAAAGCGCCTGGAATACCGTGGCTACGACTCCGCCGGCGTGGCAGTGATCGCCGACGGCCGCCTGCAGCTGGCGCGTGCGGTGGGCAAGGTAGCGGAACTCGAAGCGATGCTGGCGAGAGCGCCCAAGCCGGGAACCACCGGCATCTGCCACACCCGCTGGGCCACCCACGGCGTGCCGGCCGAGCGCAACTCGCATCCGCATGTCTCCACCGACGTCGCGGTGGTGCACAACGGCATCATCGAAAACCACGAGGAACTGCGCGAGGAGTTGGCCGCGCTCGGTTACCAGTTCCAGTCCGAGACCGACACCGAGGTGGTCGCGCACCTGGTGCAACACTACATCGACGGCGGCATGAGCCTGCGCGAGGCCATGCTCGCTACCGTCAGGCGCATCACCGGCGCCTACGCGCTGGCGGTGATTTCGGCCAAGGAGCCGGGCCGCATGCTGCTGGCGCGGCGCGGCAGTCCGCTGTGCATCGGCATCGGTGTGGGCGAGAACTTCGCCGCCTCCGATGCCACCGCCCTGGTGTCGGTGACCAGCCGCATCGTCTACCTCGACGAAGGCGACCTCGGCGAGATCACCACCGAGGGCTACGCGGTGTTCGACCGCGAGGGCCGCGCGGTGATCCGCAAGGAGCATCTCTCCAACCTGAGTGCCGGCGCCGTCGACAAGGGCGAGTACCGGCACTTCATGGCCAAGGAGATCTTCGAGCAGCCCACCGCGCTCGCCAACACGCTGGAAGGCCGCATCAGCGGCGGCCGCGTGCTCGAAGCCTGCCTGGGACCGCGCGCCGGCGAGCTGCTGGCGCGGGTCAAGCGCGTGCGCCTGGTTGCCTGCGGCACTTCCGCGCACGCCGGCCTGGTAGCCCAGTACTGGATCGAGCAGATCGCCAAGCTGCCCTGCCGCGTCGAGCTGGCCAGCGAGTTCCGCTACCGCGATCCGGTGATCGAGCCGGATACCCTGTTCATCAGCATCAGCCAGTCCGGCGAGACCGCCGACACCCTGGAGGCGCTGCGCCACGCCAAAACCAAGCAGCTCGCCGCCAGCCTGGTGATCTGCAACGCGCCGGAATCCAGCCTGGTGCGCGAGAGCGACATCGCGCTGATGACCCACGCCGGGCCTGAGCGCAGCGTCGCCAGCACCAAGGCCTTCACCACCCAGTTGATGGCGCTGGCGCTGGTGATGCTGCTGCTGGCGCGCCGCAACGGCCTCTCCGAAGAGCAGGAACGCCGCTACGTGAAGAGCCTGGAAGCCGCCGCCCGCCAGGTCGGCGAGGTGCTCAAGGAAGACGCCGTGCTGCAGAAGCTCGCCGAGCGCCTGATGCACCAGCAGAACGCCTTGTTCCTCGGCCGCGGCCCGATGTGCGCGGTGGCGATGGAAGGCGCGCTCAAGCTCAAGGAAATCTCCTACATCCACGCCGAGGCCTACGCCGCCGGCGAACTCAAGCACGGCCCGCTGGCGCTGGTTGACGAGCACATGCCGGTGATCGCCGTCGCACCTGACGGCCACCTGCTGGAAAAGGTGAAGAGCAATCTGCAGGAAGTGAAGGCGCGCGGCGGCGAGCTCTACGTGTTCGCCGACCGCGAGGCCGGCTTCAAGAGCGAGCCCGGCGTCACTGTCATCGGCATGCCGCACGCCGACGAGCTGACCGACCCCATCGTCTACACCGTGCCGCTACAGCTCTTGGCCTACCACGTTGCCGTGCTCAAGGGCACCGACGTCGATCAGCCACGCAACCTCGCCAAGTCGGTGACGGTGGAATAGGGCGGGGCTGCACGCCGCCGCTGCATCCCATGAAGAAGGCAAGAGCAGCGAAGCCCAAGTCCGCTTCCGGCCGCGGGCTGGACCTGCCCCTGTTCTGCGGCTGGGACGGGGAAACTCTGGTCGTGAACATACTCGGGACGCCGAGCGCCAAGCAGGATGCCATCGGCAAGGTGAAGGGGAATCAGCTCCGGGTGAGCGTCACCGCCGCACCGGTCGCCGGCAAGGCGACCGACCACATGGTCAAATTCCTCGCCGAGGAGTTCGAAACCCAGGCTGCCGACATCACCGTGGTGTTCGGTCGCTACAACGTCAACAAGCAATTGCGGATCAGAGCGCCGCGGAGATTGCCGCCGGTGGTGGCAAACGCGCTTTCAGAGCCCAAGAAAGCCTGAGAGCTAGCGCCAAGGGGGCGGTGGCTCTCAAGAGCCGCGAAATGCGCGCAGGCGTCGCGCGTTCTGGCGTTGCCCCAAAGGCGAGGCGCAGGGCGTTGACGGCGATCCAAGCTGAGGATCGCCGTGGGCTTGCAGCTGGCCGGATGCCGGGCCTCGCGAACTTACTCGCCGCCCGGGGTGGGCTCGGTCGGAGCGGGGTCGCTGTTGGCGCCCATACCCATACCCATGCCCTTACCTCTGCCCATGCCTTGGCACTTCATGTCCATCATCTTCATCATCATGCCCATGTGCTGATCCATCTGCTCCATGTGCTCCTGCATCAGCCGCAGACGCTCCTTGTCGGTTTTCGCGGCCTTCATCTTCCGCATGTGTTCCTGCATCTGCGATTGATGCTCCTTCATCATCGGCATGTTCATCATGCCCATCTCGTCTTGCCCCATTTCGCCCTTGCCCATGTCGGCAGCTTGTGCGGAAAGGGATAGCAGCAGGCCCGTAGTCAGGGCCAGGCACAGCTTCTGGGTGGTTTTCATCTTTGGGTCCTCCGTTGTGTACTGGGTTCTGCAGGCGCGTGTGGCTACTGCTTGCGAGCGATCGGCTCTAGCTGTCGACGCGCAAACGCCAGCCGGAGCCATGGTCTTCATCGTTGCCGCGTCAGCCTCAGGCCGTTGACCACCACCAGCAGGCTGGCGCCCATGTCGGCGAACACCGCCATCCACATCGAGGCGTTGTCGAACAGGGCGAGCAGCAGAAACAGCAGCTTGATGCCCAGCGCCAGGCCGATGTTCTGCCAGAGCACGGTATGTGTGCGTTGCGACAGCCGGATGGTCTCGGGCAGACGGCGCAGATCGTCGTTCATCACCAAGACGTCGGCCGCTTCCATCGCGGCATGGGTGCCGGCGGCGCCCATGGCAAAGCCGATATCGGCCTTGGCCAGGGCCGGCGCATCGTTGATGCCGTCGCCAGCCATGGCGGTCATGCCGTAGCGCTGTTGCAGCTCGGCGATGGCGTCGAGCTTGTCTTCGGGCAGCAGATTGGCGCGCAGCTCGGTGATGCCGGCCTGCGCTGCCACCGTGCGCGCGGTGGCGAGGTTGTCGCCGGTCAGCATCACCGGCGTCACCCGCAGCGACTGGAGTTCGGTCACCGCCAGCTGCGAGGAGGGCTTGATGGTGTCGGCCACCGCGCAGATCGCGAGCACCTGCTGGCCATCGGCAAGCAGGCTGACCGTGCGGCCCGCCTCCTCGTGGATTTTCAGCCGGGCTTCCAGCGCAGTGGAGCATTGCCCGCGATCCTCGATCCAGCGGTGGTTGGCGAGCGCGTAGTCATGGCCGGCGATACGCCCGGCGACGCCGCGTCCGGCCAGCGCCTGAAAGCCGTCGACCGCGAGGGTTGGCTCCGGCAGGCCGGCGGCGATGGCAGCGGACACCGGATGATCGGAACGCGCCGCCAGGCTCTTGGCCAGCTGCCGCAAGGCGGTGGCGTCGGCCCCGGTGGCGAAGACTTCAAACGCCACCAGACGCGGCTTGCCCTCGGTGATGGTGCCGGTCTTGTCGAGCGCGACCGCCCGGATGTTGCGTGCGTTTTCCAGATACACGCCGCCCTTGATGAGTATGCCGCGGCGCGCCGCCGTCGCCAGGCCGCTGACCACCGTGACCGGAGTGGAGATCACCAGCGCGCAAGGACAGGCGATCACCAGCAGCACCAGCGCCTTGTACAGCGCCTGCGGCCAGCTCCAGCCGATCAGCCAGGGCGCGAGCAGCGCCACCGCCAGGGCCAGCGCGAACACCGTCGGCGTATAGACCGTCGCGAAGCGATCGACGAAACGCTGCGTCGGTGCTCTCATCGCCTGCGCCTCTTCGACGGCGTGGATGATGCGTGCCAGGCTGCTCTCCGAAGCCGTCGCCGTCACCCGGATTTCCAGGGCGGCGGTCTGGTTGATGCTGCCGGCGTAGACGGCGTCGCCCGGTGATTTTTCCACCGACAGGCTCTCGCCGGTGACCGGCGACTGGTCGACCGCGCTCTGGCCCCGGAGCACCGCGCCGTCCAGCGGCAGCCGCTCACCGGGCCTGACCCGCACCACGCCACCCACCGTCACCGCATGCACCGGCAGCCGCAGCCAGCTGCCGTCCGCCTGTGCCAGCTCGGCGACTTCCGGCGCCAGCGCCATGAGGCTCTTGATGGCATTGCGCGCCCGGTCGACGGCGCGCGCTTCTATGGTCTCGGCAAGGGCGTAGAGCGCCATCACCATGGCCGCCTCCGGCCACTGGCCGATCAGGAAGGCGCCGGTGACGGCAACGGTCATCAGCGCATTGATGTTCAACCGACCATGGCGCAAGGCCGCCAGGCCCTTGCCGTAGACCGAGTGGCCGGCGAGCACGATGGCCAGCGCGGCGAGCGCCATGCCGGGCAGTTGCAGCAGTAGTTCGCTGGCCGGATTCAGCACCGACAGCAGTTCGGCGACGGCCGCCAAGGCCAGGGCGGCGAGCAATCGGCCCCAGTGCTCCCAATGGCTGGCCGCGGTCGCTGTCGGCGCCTCGGCGGGCAGCACCTCCGGCTGGAAGCCGGCCTTGCGGATCGCCGCCAACGCCGCCACCCGCGTCGGCTCGTCGGCCTCGATGCTCAGCTGCCGGGCGCGCAGGTCAAAGTCCAGATGGCGGACGCCGGGCAGCTTATCCAGAGCCAGACGTATCTCGGCCACCTCGGCGGCGCAGTCCAGGTTGGCGATGCGGTAGCGCACGGCGCCCGGCGCTATCGCTACAGGCGGTGCCGGCGGTTCGGCGTCGTCGGCGCAGGCGCAGCCGGGTGCCAAGGCGGTGAGCTGCGCGCCAGTGAGTAGCGTCGTCGTCAGGCGCGGCTGATCCAGGGCGGCCCGTGCGGGTCGCCGCGTCGCAAGGCAGTCAGCGGGCGGTATAGCCGCCATCGATCACCAACTCGGTGCCGGTGACGAACTTCGCCTCGTCGCTCGCCAGGTACACCGCGCCCCAGGCGATGTCGTCGGGCTCGCCCATATGGCCCAGCGGGTGCAGGGCGGCGGTGGCCTGGCGCGCGGCCTCGGCGTCTTCGGCGCCTTTCAGAAGGCCCTCCACCATCGGCGTCCAGATGAAGCCGGGGTGGATGGAGTTCACCCGGATGCGGTCGGGCGCATAGAGCAGGGCGTCGGTCTTGGTCATCATCCGCACCGCGCCCTTGGAGGCGTGGTAGGGCGGCACATCGGGCGCGCTGATCAGCCCGTAGATCGACGACAGATTGATGATGCTGCCGCCGCCGGCCTTCTGCAGATGCGGGATGGCGTGTTTGGTGCAGAAGAACACGCCCTTCACGTTGATGCCCATCACCCGGTCCCACTCCGCCTCGCTGATCTCGTGCGTGGGTTTGTTGATGCCGGCGATGCCGGCATTGTTGACCAGCACGTCGAGCCGGCCGAAGTGCTTGGTCGCCTGGTGGATGACCTTCTGCACCTCGGCCTCGCTGGCGACATCGCAATGCCAGTAGCGGGCGCGCAGGCCACGCGCCACCAGTTCCGCGACGAACTGCCGGCCGGGCTTGTCGAGCACATCGAGCACCGCCACCGAGGCGCCTTCCTCGCACATGCGCAGCACCGTGGCGCGGCCCAGGCCAACGGCGCCGCCGGTGACCACCGCCACCTTGTTGCTCAATCGGCCCATCGCGGTTCTCCGTTTTGTCTGACTCAAGGGGGCGGGCAGGGCGCCGGTGCCTGTGGGCAGACTGCGGGCCAGCGCTCGGGTGGGCATTGACCTGGGTCAAGACCGCCGGCGCCGGTGCGTGCGCTACTGTCCCGGCCAGCCAGCAGCGCCGTGGGAGACGGATCGACATGGACCACCAGCAGCAGATCGAGGTGATGAGCGGCGTGGATCGCGCCTGGCTGGAGATGGACTCGCCGAACAATCCCATGGTGGTCAACGCCCTGATCGACTTCGCGCCGCCGCTCAACCCGGAGGCGCTGCGCGCCGAGCTGCTCACCCGGCTGCTGCGCTACCCGCGCTTTCGCCAGCGCGCCGACGATCAGCATTCGCCGCCGCGCTGGGTGGAAGACCCCGAGCTGCTCAGCGACTACCACGCCCATGTCGAGCCGCCCGAGCGCTGGCGGCCGGACGGCGATCTGGCGGCGGCGGTGGCGCAGCAGATCAACCAGCCGCTGGACCGCGCCCTGCCGCTGTGGCGGCTGTTCCTCTACCCGCGCGCCGATGGCGGCCTCACCGTACTGGTGCGTGTGCATCACGCCATCGCCGACGGCATCGCCCTGGTGCAGATGCTGATAGCGCTCACCGACTCCGGCCAGCGCGCCGCCGCCAAGACGCCGCTGGTGCAGCTGGAGCACGGCCGGCACGGACCGCTGGCCGGGCTGATCGCGCGTCTGGATGCGCTCAACCGCACCGCCGAAAAGCTGATCGACTTCGGCCGCGAGGATCTGCACCACCCCGGCCGCATCCCCGCCCAGTTGCGCGAACTGCGCGGACTCGTCACCAGCACCGGCCGGGTGCTGATGCTGCCGCAGGACAATCCCCAAGCCCTGCGCCGGCCGCTCAGCGGCCGGCGGGCGGTTGCCTGGACCAGCGCCATCGCCCTGGCACCGGTGCGCCGTTACGCGCGCGCCCAGGGAGTGAAAGTCAACGACGTGTTCCTGGCCGCAGTGACCACTGCGTTCGCGCGGTACCTGGACGAAGCGGGCGCGCCGCCGAGGGCGCGGCAGAACCTGCGGGTGTCGGTGCCGGTGAACCTGCGGCCGGCCACGGCCGGTGATCTCGGCAACTGCTTCGGCCTGGTGCTGGTCGATCTGCCGCTGGGCCAGAGCGACCGCCGCAAGCGTCTGGCCCTGGTCGCCGAGCGCATGGCCGAACTCAAGCATTCCCCCACCGCGCGCAGCGTGCTGCTGGCGCTGGCGGCGGCCGGGCATCTGCCGGTGCCGCTGGAGAAGCGTCTGGTTGCCAGCGTCGCCGGCAAGTCGGTGGCGGTGGTGTCGAACCTGCGCGGGCCGGAGCAGCCGCTGCGGATCGCCGGGGTGCCGCTGCGCGAGCTGGTGTTCTGGCCGCCGCAGGCAGGCGGCATCGGCGTCGGTGTGAGCCTGTTCAGCTACCGGCGGCGGGTCAGCGTCGGCATTTCCGCCGACCAGGCCTTGCTGGCGCAGCCGGCGCGCTGGCTGGAGCTGTTCCAGGACGAACTGGCGGCGATGCTGTCGCCACTGCCGCGCAAGCCGGTAGCGGCCAAGGCCAAGCCGCGTCGCGCCGCCGCCGGAGTCAGTCCCAGAACCGCCGCAAGCCGGCGCCGTGCAGGCGCAGGCCCTTGATCTCCGCCAGCTGCTGCTCGGCGGCGGCGGCACAGCGCCGGCCCAGTTGCAGGCGCAGGGTCCGTGTCGCCGGCGCGGTCGGCCGCAGCGCACGCAGGCGCTGTTCGGCGACGTGCAGATCGTGCAGCCGCCCGAGTTGATCCTGTAGCTGCTTGAGCCGCGCCAGATAGCGCGCCGCCGCCTTGCCC
Organism: Stagnimonas sp. FW305-C-60; assembly: GCF_058782965.1. Lineage (NCBI taxonomy): Bacteria > Pseudomonadati > Pseudomonadota > Gammaproteobacteria > Nevskiales > Nevskiaceae > Stagnimonas > Stagnimonas sp. FW305-C-60. The sequence continues at coordinate 1,037,254 of NZ_JBYSYF010000002.1, read as the reverse complement.
GAGTAGTAGGGCGCCAGCAGCTCCACCCGGTAGCGCTGCGCCTTGAGCCGCAGCCGCAGCTGGTGCAGGGCTTCCGGATCATCGCGCTCCAGCCGGCGGGCGCGGCGCCGCAGCCGCCGGTGCTGACGGCCCAACACCGCAGCCGCCGCCGGCCGCAGATCGCTGTCCTCGGCCGCCGCGCAGGCCAGCAGGTAGCGCTCCAGCGCCAGCAGCAGCGGCAGATGGCCGTGGCCGCGCAGCGCGTCGGCGCCGTGGCGGCGGGCGACGGCCTCCTGCTGGCGGGCTTCGGCCAGCAGCGCCTGGCAGGCCGCATCTTCGCTGCCGACGAGCAGCGTCGGCAGGGTCTCGGCGAGCAGCACCTGCCAGTCACGCGCCGGCCCGGTGGCGCGCAGCAGGGCGCGCAGGGCGCGCTGCAGCGGCCGCCATTCCGGCTCCGGCAGGCGCTCGTGGCCGAGCGAGATCAGCGCGCGCAGCCGCCGGCAGGCGATCCGCAGGCGGTGCAGACCCTTGGCGGCGTCAGCCGCGTCTGGCGCGCGCGCCGCCTGCGTCGCCGCCAGCAGTTCTTCCGCTGCGCTGGCGGCCAGCGCCGACAGCTTCGGCACCACCGACTGCGAGTGTTCCGGCTTACTTTTGCTCATCGCTAGCGACTCCCTCGGGGCGTATCAGCACCAGCCAATGCGAGCTCAGGTTGATCGCCAGGGCCAGGATCGCCGGCCCCAGGAACAGGCCGATCAAACCGAATGCCGCCAGCCCGCCGAGCACCCCCAGCAGGGTGACCACGAAGGGCAGGTGCGAGCCGCGGCTGATCAGGAACGGCTTCACCACGTTGTCGACGGTGCTGATACAGAGCATGCCGTAGATCACCATGAACACCGCCCAGCCGGTGTCGCCCTGGCGGAACAGCCAGAGCGAGGCACCGCCCCAGATCAGCGGCGGGCCGATCGGCACCATCGACAGCAGGAAGGTGGCCGCGCCCAGCAGCAGCGGCGCCGGCACCCCGGCGATGCTGAAGCCGAGCACCGCCACCATCGCCTGCGCCATGGCGGTGCCGGCGATGGCGACCATCACGCTGACCACGGTGTTGCGGGCGGTGGCGAGCAGCTCCGGCCCCAGGCTGCCGCCGATGCGGCTGGACAGCCGGTACAGGCGCTCGGCCAGGCGATCGCCCTCGACGTAGAGGTAGTACAGCACCAGAAGCGCCAGGGCGATCTGCAAGAGGCCGTTGCCGGCGGCGCGGCCGGAATTCAGCGCCAGACCGCGCAGGGTCTCGGCGAGATAGCCGGCGGTGCCGCTGGCGAGCAGCTCGCCGCGCCCGAACTGCTGCCAGGTGTCGAGTAGCCAGGGGCCGAGCAGGGGGGTGGTTGCCAGCCAGTCCGGCAGTGGCGGCAGGCCGCCGCTGCTCCAGTCATCGTAGAGCGCCAGGAGCCAGGCCAGGGCGTCGCCGATAGAGGCGGCGATCAGGGCCGCCGGCACCATCACCAGGGCGGTCACCACCACGCAGGCGAGCAGGGCGCTGCTGCGCTCGCGGCCAGCCAGGCGTCGGCGCAGCCAGTGGTACTGCGGCCGGGTGGAGACCGCGATCACCGCCGCGAACAGGATCGCCGAGAAGAACGGCCGCAGCACCAGCCAGCAGCCGACCGCCAGCAGCAGCGCCACCGCCAGCCGCAGCAGCGATTCAAACTGCAATAGCGGCGGCGCGGACGGCGGTTCGGCAGCGGACATGCACACTCCCTGATGACGAGCGGGGCCGGCGGCGTGCCGCGACGGCTGCGTTGGACTATGGGCGCGAACCCGGTGGCCTACATTGACCGGGCGCGGAAGCCGGAGCAAGCCGGGCCGCCGGTGGCGGGCAGGGCGGATGCGCGTCGGCTGCCGCCGGTTCCGCCGCCGCCTTGCTGGCGGTGCGGGCCGTGCCATTGCCGGCCGGCTTAGGCGACCAGGCGGGTCGCTCTGGCAAGCCGGAATCGATCACCACCAGCAGCCGCCCCGGCCAGGGCGTGGGTTCGCGGTCGGGGCGCAGCAGCCAGCGCGGCTTGGGCTCCTCGGCGCGCGGCTCGTAGTCGGCGTCGAGCAGGCCGTAGTGGTCGAGAAAGCGGTTGAGCGTGGCGGGGATGCGCACGCAGCCCTTGGACTGCGCCGTGCCCAGCCGCGGCTCCAGATAGCGCGGGTCGGTGGCGTGCAGAACCAGCCGCATGAGGCTGCTGCCGCCGGCGCCCCAGCCGCGTTGCGCCAGCTGCCAGCCAAAGTCGTAGACGCGCAGCCCCTGCTCGCCATAGCCCAAGATGCCGAGCTTGTTCTCGGTGCCCTCGGAGCGGTGGTCGAAATTGGCGGGGCTGTGCACGAACACGCCGGTGGGGGTGAGGAAGTGCTCGTACTCGCCGGGCTTGCCGGTGGACACCGGCGCGGCGCCGATCAGTGCCGGCTCGCCCAGTTCGGAGAGCCACCACAGCATTGCCGCCTGCACCTCTGGATCGCGGTCCACCAGCAGCAGGTACTGCGCGCGCAAATCTGCGTAGCCGGCCTGATCCAGGGCCGCGCGCAGGCTCAGCGCGTAGCGCGCCTGTGCCTCGGCCGGCAGTTCCAGCCGGCGATCCACCTCGGCCTGGTAGCGCTCGCGCAACCACAGGCCGGAGTCGCCCTGCGGCTCGGCGGCGTGGCTGGCAGCGTTACCGGCGAGCAGCGCGGCGAGCCCGGCCCAGCGCAGGCCGCGCCGCAGTCTGCCGCCCATATGCCGGACCGGGCTTGAGGTTCAGAGCGCGTCGGGCAGCAGGCTGCGCAGTTCCTCCACTGTGTGTTCGGTGACGTCCTTGTCGACGCTGCCGGCGATCAGCGCGCTGGTGGCTTCGTCCAGGTGCTGGCGCAGCAGGCCGAGAAAGCCGGGTTCGGCGATCAGATACAGCTTGTTGAGCGCGCCGCCCTGACGGGCCTGGCGCAGCCGCTGGCTGATCACTTCGGCGAAGCGCTCGGCGGCGTGCTCCTTGGGGGTCTCGTGCTGGCCCAACGCACGCGAAGAGCCGCCGCGGCCCTTGACCACGCGGCCGGGGCGGTCGCTGGCCAGGGCCTGCTCGGGCTGGCGCGCGGCCGGGTTGAGAAAGGCCTGCACCTCCTGCAACGGCGCGCCGGGTACCGGGGCGCAGAACAGGCGGGCACGGCCGTGATCGGCGGCCACCACCCAGGTGGCGCCACGGTTCAGGGGATGGGCGGTGGGGCGGGTCATGGCGGTTTACTCCGTAGGGCCTAGCAACCAGCCTCGCAGCCCCGGCCGCGCCCGACACTGACCCTGGTCAATCCGCCCGCCGCCGCGACCACGGCCGGCCCGGCGATACTCTTGCCCCGGACCCGCTCCCCACCGTCACCCCAAAAGCCGTCATGCGCCCAGGCCAGACCCGCAAGCAGACGCCGCCCTCGGCCACCGACGGGCAGCGGCACTGGCATGCGCTGCCGGCCCACGAGGCGCTGGACGCGGTGCAGTCCGACGCCGATGGCGGCCTGAGCCCCGAAGCGGTGCGTGAGCGCTTGCAGCGCTACGGCGCCAACGCCCTGCCGGAGACCGCGCCACGCTCGCTGCTGGCGGTGTTCTTCGGGCAGTTCCGCAATCCGCTGATCTATCTGCTGCTGGCGGCGGCGGCGCTGGCCCTGGGGCTGGGGCATGGCAGCGATGCGGCGGTGATCGTCGCCGTGGTGCTGCTCAATGCCCTGATCGGCGCTTTTCAGGAAGGCCGCGCCGCCCGCGCGCTGGCGGCCCTGCGCAAGCTCGCCGGGCGCCAGGCGCGGGTTCTGCGTGGCGGCGTCGAGCAGCGCATCGCCGCGCAGGAGCTGGTGCCCGGCGACATCCTGGTGCTGGATGCCGGCGACGCGGTTGCCGCCGACGCCCGCCTGCTCGACGGCGCCGCCATCCAGATCGCCGAGGCGGCGCTCACCGGCGAGTCGCTGCCGGTGGCCAAGCACCTGCTGCCGCTGGCGCCCGACACCCCGCTCGCCGACCGCCGCAACATGGTCTACGCCGGCACCCATGTCACCGCCGGCCGGGCGCGCGCGGTGGTGGTCGCCACCGGCGGCGCTACCGAGATCGGCCACATCGCCGCGCTGGCCGAGGCCGCGGTGCGGCCGAAGACGCCGCTGGAGCAGCGCATCGCCGAATTCGGCCGCGCGCTGATCGGCGTCGCGGTGCTGCTGTTCCTGGTCATCAACCTGATCGGCTACTGGCAGGGCCTGCCGTTCGACCAGATCCTGATGATCGCCATCAGCCAGGTGGTGGGCATGATCCCCGAGGGTCTGCCGGTGGCGATGACCATCGCCCTGGCGGTGGGCGTGCAGCGCATGGCGCGCCGCCAGGTGGTGGTGCGGCGGCTGGCGGCGGTGGAATCGCTGGGCTCGACCACGGTGATCTGCAGCGACAAGACCGGCACCCTCACCCGCAACGAGATGACGGTCACCGCCATCCTGCTCGCCGATGGCCGCGCGCTGAGCGTGAGCGGCGCCGGCTATGCCCCGGAGGGCGCGTTCAGCAACGGCGAGGGCCTGCTCGACCCCGCCAGCCACGCCGACCTCCAGCGGCTGCTGGAAGCCGGCCTGCTCTGCAACGACGCCAATCTGCAGGGGCCGGCCGATGGCGAGACCCGCTGGCTGCCGGTCGGCGATCCCACCGAGGTGGCGCTGGTCACGCTCGCCATCAAGGGCGGCCTGGTGCCTGCGGAGCTGCGTCGGCAGCGGCCAAGGCGTGCGGAGATTCCCTTCGACGCCGCCGTGCAGATGATGGCCACCCAGCACCAGACTCCGAGCGGCAGCCAGGTGCTGCTCAAGGGCGCGCCGGAAGTGCTGCTCGCGCTCTGCGCCAGCATCCAGTGCGAGGGCCACGAAACTGCGCTCGACGCGGCGCACCGTCAGGCCCTGCTCGACGCCGCGCAAGGCCTGGCCGCGCGCGGCCTGCGCCTGCTTGCCTTCGGGGTGGTCGAGGGCGGCGAGATCGAGGGCGGCCGGGGCTACGGCGCGTTCGCGGGTCGCGTCCGCCTGCTCGGCCTCACCGGCCAGACCGACCCGCCGCGGCCGGAGGTGAAAGAGGCGGTGGCGCTATGCCGCGCGGCCGGCATCCGGCCGGTGATGGTTACCGGCGATCACCGCGCCACCGCGCTGGCGGTGGCGCAAGAGCTGGGCATCGCCAGGCCCAGCGACGCGGTGATCGAGGGCCGCGAGCTGGAGCAGTGGAGCGAGGCCGAGCTGGCCGAGCGCATCGATGGCGTGGCGGTGTTCGCGCGCGTGCATCCGGCGCAGAAGCTGCGCATCGTCGGCGCCTACCAGCGCCGCCAGGAGGTGGTGGCGATGACCGGCGACGGCGTCAACGACGCGCCGGCCCTGGTGCAGGCCGATGTCGGCGTGGCCATGGGCATCACCGGCACCGAGGTCGCCAAGGAGGCGGCGAAGATCGTCATCAGCGACGACAACTTCGCCAGCATCGTCGCCGCGGTGGAAGAAGGCCGCGTCGTCTACCGCAACATCAAGAAGGTGGTGCTGCACCAGTTCTCCACCTCGGTGGCGGAGGTGCTGATCCTGCTGCTGGCGACCCTGCTCGGGTATCCGCCGCCGTTCGTGGCGGTGCAGATCCTCTGGAACAACCTGGTGACCGAGGGCATCGTCACCATCAATCTGATCATGGAACCGGCCGAGGGCGACGAGATGCGCCAACGGCCGATCGCGCGCGACGAGCCCTTGCTGTCGCGCCTGCTGCTGACCCGCATCGCCTTCATGGTGCCGGCGATGGTGCTGTCCACCCTGGGCTGGTTCATCTGGCGGACGGCGGCGGGCATCCCGGCCGAGCAGGTGCGCACCGAGGCTTTCACCCTGCTGGTGATCTGCGAGTGGTTCAACGTGCTCAACTGCCGCTCGGAGACGCGCTCGGCGCTGCACTTCGACCGGCTGCGCAATCCCTGGCTGCTTGGCGGCCTGCTCGCCGGCGCGGCGCTACAGGGCCTGGTGGTGTACTGGCCGCCGCTGGGCCAGTTTTTCTACACCGTGCCCTTCGGCCTCGCCGACCTGGCGATGCTGGTCGCGGTCGGCAGCCTGGTGCTGTGGGTGGAGGAGCTGCGCAAGCTGGTGCTGCGCTCTCGCGAGCGCCGCCGTGACGGCGGAGTAAGGGCGTGATCTATCTGCTGGTGTTTCTGCTCAGCGGCGCGGTGGTGGTGGCCGCCGGCACCGCGCTGGCCCGGCACGCCGATGCCATCGCCGAGGCGACCCGCATCGGCCGGCTGTGGGTGGGCTCGGTGCTTCTCGCCGGCGCGACCTCCTTGCCGGAGCTGACCACCGACCTCGCCGCCGTGCGGCTGGGCGCGCCCGATCTCGCGGTTGGCGATCTGTTCGGCTCCAGCCTCGCCAACATGCTGATCCTGGCGCTGCTCGACTTGATGCCGCCGCGTGGTCAGGTGCTGCGCAATGCCGGTGCCGGCCACGTGCTCGCCGCCAGCCTGGCGATCAGCCTCAACGCGCTGGCGGCGGTACTGGTGCTGGTGGGGCTGGAATCCTCGTTCCTGTGGATAGGCCCTGGCTCGCTGCTGCTGTTCTGCGCCTACCTGGCGGGCACCCGTGCGACTTATCTGCAAGCCGTCAACGGTCATGGCGTGGTCGCGGCCGAGACCGCTGCTCCACGGTCGAGACTGCGGCCGGCCTTGTACGGTTTTGCCGCCGCGGCGTTGTGGGTGCTGCTGGCGGCGCCGGCCTTCGCCTGGTCGGCCAAGGGCATCGCCGAGATCAGCGGGCTGGGCAATACCTTTGTCGGCACCTGGCTGGTCGGTCTGGCCACTTCGCTGCCGGAACTCGCCGCCTCGCTGGCAGCGGTGCGACTCGGCGCGCTGGATCTTGCGGTGGGCAATCTGTTTGGCTCCAACGCCTTCAACATGGCGATCTTCCTGCCGCTGGATCTGGCGCAGCCGGGCAATCTGTTCGCGGCGATCGACCGTGGTCATGCGCTGACCGGGCTGTTCGCGGTGCTGCTGACCAGCCTGGGCCTCGCCGCCATCGTCTATCGCGTCAAGGGGCGCTACCAGATGCTGGAGCCGGGCAGTGTGCTGATGGTGCTGGCCTATTTCGGCGCGCTCTGGACGCTCTACCGGCACACCGCCGGCGGTTGATCGTCAGGCGCTCAGCCGGGGCGCTTGCAGTCCAGCACCGCCGCGCCCAGCAGGCGGCCAGCGCGCAGGTCGGCGAGCGCCTGGTTGGCCGCCTCCAGCGGATAGACCTGCACCTGGGTGCGCACCGGCACCTGCGGCGCCAGCGCCAGGAACTCGCGGGCGTCGTCGCGGGTGAGATTGGCGACGCTCATAAGCTGCCGCTCGCCCCACAGCCAGGCGTAGGGAAAGGCCGGAATCTCGCTCATGTGGATGCCGCCGCAGACCACGCGGCCACCCTTGCGCACCGCCTGCAACGCGATGGGCACCAGGGCGCCGTCGGCGGCAAAGATGATCGCCGCGTCCAGCGCCACCGGCGCGCGCTCATCGGAGCCGCCGGCCCAGACCGCGCCCAGCTCGCGGGCGAAGTCCTGCGCGGCGACATCGCCGGGGCGGGTGTAGGCGTAGACCTCGCGACCCTGCCAGCGCGCCAGCTGGGCGATCACATGCGCGGCGGCGCCGAAGCCGTACAGGCCCAGGCGCTTGGGCTCGCCGCAGAGGCGCAGCGCGCGGTAGCCGATCAGGCCGCCGCAGAGCAGCGGGGCGACTTCCAGATCGCCATAGCCCTCGGGCAGCGGGAACACGTAGTCGGCCTCGGCCAGGCAGTGCGTGGCATAGCCGCCGTCGAGCTGGTAACCGGTGAACAGCGCGGCGTCGCAGAGGTTCTCGCGGCCTTCCAGGCAATAGCCGCAGTGGCCGCAGGTGTGGCCCAGCCAGGGCAGACCGACGCGGCTGCCGGCGACCAGGCCCTGCACCGCGCGGCCCGAGGCCAGCACCCGGCCGACCACCTGGTGGCCGGGGATGCGCGGGTAGCGGATCTCCGGCAGCTCGCCGTCGAGCAGGTGCAGGTCGGTGCGGCAGACGCCGCAGGCGGCGACCTCGATCAGTACCTGGTTGGCGGCCGGCGTGGGCAGCGGCAACTCGCGCCTGTGTAGTGGGCCGCCCGGCTGCTCCAGCACCATCGCGATTACCGTCTGCGTCATCGGCGGTTCCCTCTTAGAGATACGGCGACATCAGCCAGAACAGCGCGTCGCGCAGGCGCTGCGGCAGCGGGCGGGCGTCGAGTTCGGCACGGCTGATCGGCCGCGAGACCGCCTGCAACTCCTCGAAGTGCGCCGCCGCCCAGGCGGCGAGTTCGCGGTCGTAGCTTTCCACCACCAGCTCGAAGTTGAGGCGCAGGCTGCGCTGGTCGAGATTGGCGGAGCCGAACTGCAGGTAGTAGTCGTCCACCAGCATCAGCTTGCTGTGCGCGAAGGGGCCGGGCCGTTCCAGCACCCGCACCTGGCAGTCGAGCAGCTGCCAGAGCACGTTGCGGGTGGCCCAGTTCATCCAGGGCTGGTCGCTCTTCTTCGGCAGCAGCAGGCAGACGTCGACGCCGCGCAGCGCCGCCGATTGCAGGGCGCCGATCAGCGGCGGCGTCGGCAGAAAGTACGGAGTCATGATCCACACCCGCTGGTGGGCATTGGCGAGCGCGCCCAGCAGCAGCATCAGCAGACGGTCCAGCTCTTCGTTGGGGCCGTCGGTGACGGTGCGCGCCAGGGCCTGGCCGTCGGCGACGGGGGCAGGCACCGGCGCCGCCGGCGCGGTTTCGCCGGTGGCGAAGTGCCAGTCGGCGAGGAACACTTCTTCCAGCTGCGCCACCAGCGGGCCGGTGACGCGGAACTGCAGATCGGTGACCTCCGCGGGCTGCCCGGCCTTGCCACGGTGATAGCCGGCGATGTTCATGCCGCCGGTGAAAGCGATCTCGCCGTCGGCGATCAAGAGCTTGCGGTGGTTGCGCAGGTTCAGGTGCAGCAGCGGCGGAAACCAGCGCGGCGGCAAAAACAGCGCCGCCGCCACGCCATGGCGCGCCAACAGGCGGCTGGCGCGCGGCCGATACCAGGCATCGGCGGCGCCATCGAGCAACACCCGCAGGCGCACGCCGCGCGCCTGGGCGGCGGCCAGAGCGCGGGCGAACTCCTCGCCACAGGCATCGTCGAGATAGATATAGCTGGCCAGATGCAGCGTGTGCCTGGCCTCGGCGATGGCGCGCAGCATCGCCGGATAGGCCTCGTCGCCATCGCGCAGCGGGCTGATGTGGTTGCCGGCGGTGAGCGGCCGGCCGGTGAGCGCGCTGCCCAGCCGCACCAGCTCGCGCAGCTCCAGGCTCTCGGCGGCCGGCAACGCGCCGAACAGATGACTCTGCGCCTGGGTCTGGGCGTGGACGATCGCCTCGGCACCGAGCAGCCGCCGCGCCCGCTGCTCGATGCGGTTGACGCCGAACAGCCAGTACAGCGCCGGCCCGGCCAGCGGGAATAGCGCGCAGACCGCGATCCAGCCCCAGGCCGAGCGCGGATCGCGCTTGTGCAGCAGCACATGCGCCACCGTCGGCAGCACCAGCAAGAGGTCCAGCGCCAGCAGCCAATGGCTGCCCGCGGGCAGGGCCAGGTTCATCGGCGTGGTTTGGTGGGCAGGTTCACCCCGCCAGTATGTACAAGATCAGCGCCGGTTCGTGCCGGCGCTTGATCGCGGTCAAGCCGGGCCACCGCCTGGCCGTCTAAGCTGACTGCCATCACCCCTGCCGGATTTCTTTTCGTGGACGCAGAACAGAACGGCGGTCTCAGCTGTGCCGAAGCCGCCGAGCGCCTGGCGCGCTTGGGACCCAACGAGCAGGCCCGCGACCGCCCGCGCAGTTGGACCTGGGTTGCCTACGAGATGCTGCGCGAGCCGATGTTCCTGCTGCTGAGTGCCTGCGGCGCGGTGTATCTGCTGCTGGGCGAGCCGGGCGAGACGGCGCTGCTGCTGGTGGCGCTGGCCTTCATCATCGGCATCACCTTCGTGCAGAAGCAGCGCACCCAGCGGGCGCTGGAGGCCTTGCGCGAACTCAGCAGCCCGCGCGCCCTGGTGATCCGCGACGGTCAGCGCCAGCGCATCGCCGGCCGCGAGGTGGTGCCCGGTGATCTGCTGGTGCTCGCCGAGGGCGACCGGGTGGCGGCCGACGCGTTGCTGCTGGATGCCCGCAACCTGCGCGTCGACGAGTCCCTGCTCACCGGCGAGGCGCTGGCGGTGCTCAAGCGCGCCGACCCCGCCGCGTCGCTGTGCGCGCCGGGCGGCGAGGGCTCGGCCTCGGTCTACAGCGGCAGCCTGGTGGTCAGCGGCACCGGCGTGGCACGGGTGGTCGCCACCGGTGCCAAGACCGCGCTGGGCGGTATCGGCCAGGCCCTGCGCGGCATCGAGGAGCAGCCCACCCGCCTGCAGCAGGAGACCAATGGCGTGGTGCGCCGGCTGGCGCCGCTGGCGCTGCTGCTGAGCCTGGGGGTGGCGCTGGTGCTGGGCTATAGCCGCGGCACCTGGCTGCAAGGCCTGCTCGCCGGTCTGGCGCTGGCGATGTCGCTGCTGCCGGAGGAATTCCCGGTGGTGCTGACGGTGTTTCTGGCGCTGGGCGCCTGGCGGATGTCGCGGCGGCAGGTGCTGACCCGCCGCACCGCCGCCATCGAGGCCCTGGGTGCCGCCACCGTGCTCTGTGTCGACAAGACCGGCACGCTCACCGAAAACCGCATGACCGTGCGCGCCCTGGTGCCGGCCGGTGGCGCGCAGTTCGCGGTCGGCAGCGAGCCCCTGCCGGAGGCGGCGCATGCCCTGGTCGAGTTCGCGATACTCGCCACCCGCCGCGATCCTTTCGACCCCATGGAGCGCGCCATCCATGCCCTGGGCCTGGGCGGGCTGGTGGAGGCCGAGCATCTGCACGCCGACTGGCAGCTGGCGCGCGAATACCCGCTGGCGGCGGCGCTACCGGCGATGTCGCAGGTCTGGGAAGCGCGGCGCGGCGGCGAGCGCACGGTGGCGGCCAAGGGTGCGCCGGAGGCCATCGTCGAACTCTGCCACCTCGACGCCGCGCAGGCCGAGTCGGTGTACGCGCAGGCGCGGACGCTGGCGGCCTCGGGGCTAAGGGTCCTGGCGGTGGCCCGCGCCCGGCTCACCCATGGCGAGCAGGATGTGTCGCTGGCGGCCACGCCGCTGCCGCCCAGCCTGCACGACTTCGCCTTCGAGTTTCTCGGCCTGCTGGGACTGAGCGATCCGCTACGCGCTGGCGTGCCGACCTCGGTGGCGGCCTTTCGCGAGGCCGGCATCCGGGTGCTGATGGTCACCGGCGACTACGCCGAGACCGCCAGCCACATCGCCGCCGAAGCCGGCCTCGCCGACCCGAGCAGGGTGCTGGGCGGCGCCGAGATCGAAACCCTGGACGAGGCCGGCCTGGCCGCCGCGCTGGCGCGTTGCAGCGTCATCGCCCGCGCCCGCCCCGAGCACAAGCTGCGTATCGTGCGCGCCCTGCAACAGGCCGGCGAAGTGGTGGCGATGACCGGCGACGGCGTCAACGATGCCCCGGCGCTAAGGGCCGCCGACATCGGCATCGCCATGGGCGGGCGCGGCACCGATGTCGCCCGCGAGGCCGCACATCTGGTCCTGGCCGACGACGACTTCAGCTCCATCGTCCACGCCGTGCGCCTGGGCCGGCGCATCTTCGACAATCTGCGCCGGGCGGTGGCCTACATCATCGCCGTGCACATTCCCATCGCCGGTCTGTCGCTGCTGCCGATCCTGCTTGGCTGGCCCCTGTTGCTGCTGCCGGCGCACATCGCCTTTCTGCAGCTGATCATCGACCCCGCCTGCTCGCTGGCCTTCGAGGCCGAGCCCGGTGACCCGGCGGCGATGCGCCGGCCACCGCGCCGGCGCGACACCCGGCTGTTCGATGTCCGCACCCTCTGGACCAGCCTGTTGCGCGGCTCTCTGGTGCTGCTGCTGGTCTGGCTGACGGTGCTCGCGGTGCGCGCGCAGGGCGGCTCCATCGAGCTGTTGCGCAGCGCCGGCTTCATCGTGCTGGTGCTGGGCAATCTCGCCCTGCTCGGTGGCAACCGCGCCGCGCTCGGCGGCTTGCGGGCGCGGCTGCGGCAGCCCAACTGGCTGCTGGCCGGCATCAGCCTGGGTGCGCTGCTGGCGCTGGCGGTGGTGCTGTATGTGCCGGTGGCAAGGCAGCTATTCCGCCTCGAGGCGCCGAGCCTGCCGGTTTTGCTGGCCTGCCTGGCCAGCGCCGCACTGATCCCGCTGCTGCTGGCCTTGGCGAGGCGCTGGCGCCGCTCTGATCCAGATCAATGAGGCCCCGGCGGCGGGCGGTGAAGCTCGAAGCCACTCAACAGCCGCGCGGGAGGTCGTAGCGACCAATGGGCAAGCGCATCCTCATTCTTCAGGGCCATCCCGACGCCAGCCGGCACCACTACGGCCATGCGCTCGCCGAGGCCTATGCCGCCGGTGCCCGCGAGGCCGGCCACGAGCTGCGGCAGATCGAGGTGGCGCAGCTGGACTTCCCGCTACTGCGTACGCAAGAAGATTGGCAGCACGGCGAGCCGGTGCCGGCGATCCGCGAGGCGCAGCAGGCGCTGGCCTGGGCCGAGCATGTGCTGATCATCTACCCGCTCTGGCTGGGCGCCATGCCGGCCCTGCTCAAGGGCTTTCTCGAACAGCTGGCGCGGCCGGGCTTTGCGGTGGCCGCGCCCGGCGAGGCGCAGGGCTGGCAGAAGAAGCTGAAAGGCCGCTCGGCGCGGCTGGTGGTGACCATGGGCATGCCGGCGCTGATGTACCGCTGGTACTACCGCGCCCATAGCCTGAAGAACCTGGAACGCAACATCCTCGGCTTTGTCGGCATCAGCCCGGTGCGCGCCAGCCTGATCGGCCTGGTCGAGGGCAATGCCGGCCGCAGCGATCCCGCAATTGGTGACAGGCCCTAGACCGGACCCGCGGCCGGCTCCGGCTGCACCGCCAGCACATCGCAGCCGGCGGCGGCCAGGATGCGCTCGGCGGTGCTGCCGAACAGGCTGTGTTCCAGGCTTTCGCGGCGGGCGGTGCCGAGCACCAGGAGGTCGGTCCGGGTGTTGTTGGCGAGGCCGGCCAGCGCCTCGGCCGGCGCGCCCTGCAAGAGATGGCAATGGTCTTCGGCGATGCCCTGTTCCCGGGCAAAGGCTTGAAAACGGGCGACGGCGTCTACACGCAGCTCGGTGTAGAGCTGCGCGATGGTTTCCTGCGCCAGGCTGGCCTGGCCGAGCTGGCCGGGCCGCAGACCTTCGTAGACATAGGCGAGATGCAGGCTGGCGCCGCTCTGCTCGGAGAGCTGGCGCGCCGCCTGCACCACCCGCTGGTTGAGCTGGCCGGCGCGGTGCTCGGGCGCCACCGGCTCCACTGCCGCGATCACCCGCCGCAGCTCGGGGCTGGCGGCGTGATTGACCAGCATCAGCGGCACCGGGCAGAGCCGCAGCAGTTTCCAGTCCAGAGGGTCGGGCAGCAGGCGTTGCAGCAGCGGCTCGTAGTGCACGTCCTTGATGACCAGCAGCGGCTGCAATTTCTCGATCTGGTTGAGTATCTGCCGGTGCAGGGGCTCGCCCCAGACCAGCTGGGTGCCGATTTGCAGCGGCGCCTGATTGAGGCTGGCGACCGCCGCCTGCAGCCATTGCTCACCCTGATGCCGGTAGTGCTCCAGCGCCGTGTGTTCCAGCGCCGCGCTGACCCGCCCCAGTGCGGTGACTGCGGCGTGGTAGTCGAAGAGCTGCACCTGCAGGCTGACGCCGCCGTGTCGCGCCAGCAGTGCCGCCCGCTGCAAGGCCGGCGAGGGCTGGGGCAGGCTGCGGTCGGCGATGACCAGAATGAGGGGGGTGGACGACATGGGCTGCACTCCGGGTTCAAGACCGCGGGCCAGTCTCGGTGACGGCCAGCGGCTGGGCATTGATCGGGATCATTCGCCGCCTCGTTGCGTGGCGAGGGCTGCCGTGGACGCCGGCGCCGGCAGCTCCGGTAGCCCGTACTGACGCCCTGACTTGGGGTTGAGCGCCTTGGCCAGACGCGCCTGCTCGCGGGCCTCGGCCAACTCGCCGTTGGCGGCGGCGGCGCGGGCGGCGGTGGCGTGCAGCTCGGCGCTGCGCCAGCCGCTGTCCAGCGTCTGCCGCAGCCAGCGCAGCGCCTCGGCCGGCTGCCCGGCGTTCAGCAGGGCGGCGGCGAGCTTGATGCTGGCCTCGCCGTTGGGGCGCAGCGCCTGGTTGCGGCGCGCCAGCGCCAGCGCCTCAGCCGGGCTGCCGAATTGCAGATAGTGGTCGAGGCCGTGGCCGTAAGTGGCCTCCGGCAGCTGCGCCAGCCTCTCCTCGTACAAGGCCCGGGCGCGGGCGATCCAGGGAGCGGCGGCGGCCGCGTCGCCGCGCTCGCGCAGCAGCCGGGCGCTGGCGTCCATGAACTCGGGGCTGCCGGTGTCGCCGATCACCGCCGCGTATTCCTGCAAGGCGAGCTCGGTCTGGCCCTGGAGCGCGTGGATCTCGGCGACATGCTCGCGCGCCAGCCACCAGCCGGGCAGCAGGCGCAGGGCGTGCTGGTAATGCGCCAGCGCCAGATCCCAGCGGCCACGGTGCAGCGCCAGCAGGCCGCGTTGCAGCGCCAGCCAGGCACGCGGATGCGGGGAGTCGCCATGGTCGATGCGTTCGGCGCGATCCATCAGCGCCAGGGCCTCGCTGAGATGCCCCATATGGCCCTGCCAGAGCGCCAGCCGCACCAGGCCCTGGACGTCTTCGCGCAACTCCAGCGCGGCGCGATAGCCGGTGAGCGCCGCCGGGTAGTCACCGCGCTGGAAGGCGAGATCGGCGCGCAGGCCGAGGATCGCGGCGCGGTCGGGATTGCTCTCGCGCTCGGCGGCATCGAGATCGGCGGCGACCCGGTCCAGCCGGTGCACGGTGTAGTTGTAGCGGGCGCGCGCCAGGAAGGGGCCGCTGCCGGCGCCGGCCAGATCGAAGGCCTGATGCAGCGACTGCTCCGCGGCGGTGTAGAGCCGGTAGTCGCCGCTGAGCTGCGCCAGCGCCAGTTGCGCGCGTGCCAGGGTTTCCCACTGCGGCCAGGCGACCGGCCCGCGCGCTAGGGAGGCGCGCGCCTCGCTGACCGCGGCCTCGCTGCGCCGCCGCTCGTCGTCATAACTCCAGGCCGGCGCCGGCTCGCTTGCGGCGCCGGCCACGGGGGCGATCGGTGCCGATGGCTGGCAGCCGGACAAGCCCAGCGCCAGAGCGGCGCCGAGCAGTAGCTGGGCCGGACTCACGGTGGCGGATGCGGCGCCGCCAGATACGGGAACTGCGCCAGGAACGGCGACTCGTTGCGGGTCGGGTTGTTGGGCAGGTTCTCGAAGGCACGGACATCGCAGGGATGGCCGTAGCAATCACCCGGCGTGGTGGTGTCGGCCAGCGCCATCGACAGGATGCGGTCGACGGTGACGTCCTCGAAGCGGCGGCCGTTGGGGAAGCCGTCGGGCTGCGCGAGGTCGAGCTGCAAGGTGTCGGGGATGATCTTGTTCACCACCTGGCGCGCGCAGACATCCAGCGCGCAAGGGGTGATGCCCTTGGCGATCAGCGCGTCGTCGAGGCCGATGTGCAGCTCTTCCAGGCGCTCCAGCATCAGCGAGGAAAAGTCGCCGTCCTCGGAGGGATCAGTGCCATTGAAGTGGTCCTTGTCCTCGGTGTGCAGCAGCACCGTGGCGACTACCGGCTGACCCATGCGATCGACCCGGGCGTAGGCGGAGCGGGGCTGGGTCGAGAAGCTGAAATCGCCACTGCTGCCGCCACCGCTGCTGGCGCCGCCGGAGCTGCCGCCGGTGCCGCCATCGCCGCCGCCACCACCGCAGGCGGCGAGCAGGCAGGCGGCCAGCAGGCCGCCGGTGAATCCGGGCTGGATCTTCATGGGCTGCTCCCGACCAGACGATTGGCAGTGGCCCAGACTCGCACCAGCTTGCCCGGCTCCGGCACCACCAGGGTCGGGTCCATCTCGAAGACGATGGCGGTGAGATTGCGGAAAGCGAAGGAGTCGCGGGCGTTGTCGAACATCAGCGTGCCCTTGGGCTTGTCGTTGGAGTTGAAGCTGGCGAGCGTGGCGGTGAAGCCGACGAAATCGAAGAAGAAGGGGTCGTCGCGCAGGCCGGTGTAGACGCGCAGGCCGCTGGGCGCGCTGATGACTTTCTCCACCGGCCCGGAGACGAACTTGGCCCCGGCGCCCGGCAGGTTCTCAAACTGCACGCCGGCCTCGCCCTTGGCGTTGCGGCCGTAGCGGATCAGGATCTCGTGCTCGGGCTGGGTGTCGCCGTTGAGGTCGATCTCGTAGCTGAACAGCACGTTCGGGTCGTAGCGGCCGGTGGGGCCGTCCACCCGCGCGCGTGGCACCGGCGCGCCGCCGAAGCAGATCGCGCCGACCAGGCGCCCGCCCTCGCGGAACACGAAGACATCGGTGATGTCGGCCGAGGGATCGAGCGCCGAGCTGGGGGCGTCGGCATGATCCGCGGCCCAGCTCCAACAGGGAGCGAGTGACAGTGCCAGCACTGCCGTGATGCGTCGTCGAGACTGCTGCTTGCTCATGCTGTCCCCCATTGCGGCGGATGCGCCGCGTTCTAGTGCCCCGCTTCGTCGCTGACGAACCAGGGTTTGCCATCGCCATCCAAGAATAGGCGCTCCATCTCGGCACGGTTGAAGGGTCGCGAGCCGATTCGGCCGAAAACCGCGATCTGGTTCCCGGTTTCATCGACGGCGCGGTCGCGATCCAGGCCCTTGCTCAGCGCCAGCAGCGGCTGCTCGCTGGGCCAGGTGGCGATCCACTGCGGCTTGGGCTCGGGCGAAAAGCCGTAGAACTTCGGCTGTGTGTCCGGCGCGGTCAGTTGCAGCACTTGCAGGCCGCTGACGTCGGCGACGTAGGCGAACAGGCTGGCATTGGTGGTGCCGATCACCACGTCGTTGGCGCCGCGCAGGCGGCCCTCGGCGGTGGTGCGCTGCTCGATGCGCGGCTGCTCGGGGTTCTGCACGTCGGCGATCACCAGGCCCTCGGCGCCGGCGGCGATGTAGGCATAGGTGCGGGCGAGGTAGACGCGGCGCGCGTCGGCGAGCGGCAGCAGCGCCACCGGCACCGGCTGCGCCGGCCGGCTGAGGTCGAACACTTCCAGTCCGCGCGCGCTGGTGACAAAGGCGTAGCGGAACTGCACGGCCACACCGCGGCCGTCTTCCAGCGGCAGCACGCTCTCCAGCTTCGGCTGCAAGGGCTGATCGAGATCGAGCGTGACCAGGCCGGCGTCGGCGATCAGGTAGACGCGCGAGCCGGCGATGGCCAGATGCCGCGCGCCCTTGAGCACGCCGTTGGCGTTCCAGGTCAGCGCGCGTTTCAAGAAGTTGTTGCGCGGCTCGCCGTCCTGCAGGGTATCGACGTCGACCAGGATCAGGCCCTCGACCGCGTCCGCCACCAGCGCGTAGTGGTAGATCGGGTGCATGGGCTGTTCGAGATTGTCCTCGCGTGCCTGGGCGGTAGCGTTGCGCCAGGGCGCGATCGGCTGGTTGGTGGGCAGGGCCACGCAGCGGGCGTCGGCGCTTTCGACGCGGATGTCCTGGCCCAAGGGCGAGAACGGCGCCGAGATCAGCTTCTGCGAAAAGCCCTTGTTGGCGATGCTCGCCGCGTCATAGGCGCGCAGGCCCTTGCGGCCCTCGGCGGCGTAGAGGTATTCGCCGCGCAGCTGCAGGCAGCGCACCGGCTCGCCGTTGCCGTTGCGCTGCGCGTTGCCGAGCTTGCCGCCGCGCTCCTGGTGGGCGCGGTACCAGTCCGGGTAGGCGTAGCGGTGCAGATAGCTGCCGATCACCGCCTGCGGCTCGTCCCATTCGGTGACCTGCACGGCGGCGATGCCGGCGCTGCTGCCGGCCCAGGCATTGAAGCCGACGAAGTTGACGAAGTTGGTTCCCAGGCCCAGCAGCGAGGCCATCCAGGCGTTGTTGTCCCTGGCCTCGGAGAGATGGCAGTCGCTGCAAGTCTTGGTTTCGGTGGTGCGCTCGGTGTGCGGGTAGTGGGGCGCGAAAGCCTGGCTGGAATAGCCGCCGGCCGATACCGGCGGCTGCTGGATGTAGATGCGCTCGCGGTTGCTGTTGGTGGACGACAGCACCAGCGCCGAGGAGGAGCGCACCGGCGCGATGCGGTTGCCCTTCACCTCGCCGTGCTTGCCGAGCATGAAGAAATCGTCGCGCGCCACCTGCGGGTTGTAGGTGGCGTAGTTGCGCGACTCGCCGCCCTCGAAGTGCTGGCGCTCGCTCTTCCAGTTGGCCTGGATCGGCAGATGGCAGCCGAAGCAGGAGGTGGTCCAGGAGCTGTGGCAGCTGATGCACATCAGCTCGTCGTCCTGGTGCGCTCGCTCGCCTTCCTTGACGTCGGTACCCCAGCTGAACTTCTGGGTGTCTCGCGCCATCAGCTTGGCGCGCGCCGCCTTGGCGTTGTAGCGCGGATGGCCGGGAGTGACCGTGTCCTTCACCAGATGGATTTCCCATTCCAGGCCGGGGGTGACGCTGCTGCGCTGGATCAGGCGCTTGCGCTCGCCATTCTCGCAGCCGTCCTTGGCGAGACCCTTTTCTCCGCGACGAGCCCCGGCCCGGCCATCCATGGCCGGGCGTTCGGAGTCGTTGCGAGCCGTGCTTGCAAAGCACGACTCCTTCACCCATTCGAACCTTCGCCGCCCATCCTGCACGCGCGTCAGCGAGAGATCGCTGCCGCCCGCCGGTGCCGCCGGGCCGGAAGTGCGCAGCAGCGGATAGCGGTCGGCGGTGCCGTGGCAGTCCTGGCATTCGATCTCGATGGCCTGCGCGACTTCGCCCTGGATGTGGCCGGTGCCGTGCACGTCCTGCGAGAAGTGGCAGTCCACGCACTGCATGCCCTTGTCGACATGGATGCTGGAGAGATGCACCGCCTTCTTGAATTTCTGCGGATCATCGTCGGCCACCTGGCCGCCCTTGGCGTCGAGCAGGTTGCCCTTCTTGTCGCGCTTGTAGACGGCGCGAAAGTTCCAGCCGTGGCCGTGGTAGTCGGCAAACTGGGTGTCCTGCATCTCCGGGTTTTTGTCCCAGACGCCCTTGAGAAAGTCAGGGTCGCTCCACAGCCCGCGGGTCGCGGCTTCTTCTGGGTTGCGCTGGTTGATGGCGCGGATCTCGGCATCGCTGGGGTAGCGCTGCTGCTCCGGCCACATGCGCGGCGCGTCGGCCTCG
Source organism: Stagnimonas sp. FW305-C-60 (assembly GCF_058782965.1). Lineage (NCBI taxonomy): Bacteria > Pseudomonadati > Pseudomonadota > Gammaproteobacteria > Nevskiales > Nevskiaceae > Stagnimonas > Stagnimonas sp. FW305-C-60. The sequence goes on along the minus strand of NZ_JBYSYF010000002.1, from coordinate 1,018,047 downwards.
TAGTCCCACATGGTGTAGCCGAGCATGGAGTTCATGAACATGTTCGGCTGGTGCATGTGGCAGACCATGCACTGCGCGGTGGGGATCGCGCGGGTGAAGGCGTGCTGCAGGGGATGCCCCGGCTCATTGCGGGGAATCGTCGGGTCCTTGCTCTGGCTGGTGCCGGAGTGTCCGAACTTGGCGTAGGGGCCGGAGTGGCGCGGGTCGCGGTCGTTGGCGTAGACCACATGGCAGGCGGTGCAGCCGGAGCTGCGGTAGTCGCCCGGCTGATCGTTGGTGCCCAGGAACCACAGCAGCGGATCGTTGAGGCGGGTCTTGTGCAGGTTGAGCAGCGGCACCGCGATGCGGTTGCCGGTGCCAGGCCCGCGATTGGACTGCTTGAGGTCGGGGCGGCCGGGTTCTTCCAGGCGCTGGATCAGGCCCAGGGCATTGGGCAGGCCGGTTTCCGGGAAGATCGAATTGATGTTGCGGCCGCCGCGCTCGAACACCCGGAACACGTCGGCGGGCGGCGTCACCTCCCAGGCTGGTAGCGGGTAGAGCGTTTCGATCACGCCCTTGCGGCGCATGTTCTCGTCCACCGGCACCGGGTTGTGGATGGCGGCGGGCAGGTGGCTCAGCAAAGCATCGGGCGCCGGTCCGCCGGCGGCCCTGAAGGCACGCTCCAGCAGCTCGGACTTCAGCGGCAGCGGCGCCTCGTCGGGGAAGGCGCGCGGCGCTGTTGCCGGCGCATAGCTCTCACCGGTGACCGAGCGCTTGAACGGCAGGATGCCGTTGTTGTACGCCGCGCCCTCCCAGAACATCGCCGCCGTCGCCATCAGGCTGCGGCGGCTGGCCTCGATGAGCGGCTGGTGGCAGGCGCCGCAGGCGAGATCGGCGACCCGGTAGTCGCCGGGATTGACGAAGCGGATGAACTCCGGCGATTCGCGGTTGAGCAGGGTGTAGCTGGACTGCGGGTTGGCGCTGCTGGTCCAGGACGCCGGCCACAGCGGCAGCACATGCGCGGCATTGAGGGCGTCGGCATAGGCGAGTTCCGCGCGGCTGCTGCCGGCTGGCGGCCGGATGCTGGCATCGCCGCCGTGACAGTCGGTGCAGCCCAGCACCACCGCCGGGTTGGCGTGCATGGACAGCCGGTCGGTGTCGCTATGGCAGCTGCGGCAGCCGGCGGATTTGGCTTCGGCTTCGGCGGGACTTTGGCTGCTGGGAGAGGCGAGGGTGGTGGTGTAGTTGCCGGGCTCAGGATGGGGGCTGGTTGCGGCGAGGCTGGGGGCGGGGGAGAGCAGGGCGAGGATGACAGCCAAGCTGCCAGCCAGGATGTTCCCCTCCCCCTTGCGGGGAGGGGGAAATGAAACGCAGGCCACCGCAGCCCGGCGTGCCAAGACCAAGGCCAGCAAGCCAAGCAAGAAAATCAACGGCAGCCCCAGACTCATTCCGATCCTCTCCATCAATAGGTGAACACCACATTCGCCAGCAGCGAATAGGCGTCGTGATCGGGAAACAGCGCCTTGAAACCCGCGCCCGGCAATAGCTCTGCGTAAGACAAGCGCAGCACCGCGTTCTGGCTCATGAACGGCCGCCAGATCAGCGCCGCCGACAGATCCCAGCCGATGTCGCTGGCGATGCCGCCTTGGTTGCGCGCCACCTCCAGCACCGTGGTGTCGGCGAACCAGAGATGGTTGAAGTTGGTGGATAGCCGCAGCGTCGGCAGCAGATCGAAGTCGGCGCCGAGCCCTATCAGGCCGGTGCCGGGGTTGGTGAAATTGCTCTGGCCGTGCTCCTTGCTGCTGCGCAGGTTGTTGAGCACTCCGTTGCGGGTGGACAGCGTCACGCCGCCACCGCCGATCAGCGGCACCGCCTGACGGATCCAGAAGCTGGTGTCGGCGCCGGCGAAGATTGGGTTCTCGAACACCGCGTCGAAGCCGTTGGCGCTGTCGTCGTAGGGATCGTCGTCGCCGCTGGCCCAGAGTGCGGAGACGCGCGCGCGGATCCAGTCGTAGTCGCGCGACCACTCGGCGGCGACGAAGCCGGCGAGGATGTCGCGGGCGGCATCGCGGAACACCCCGCGGTCCTCGCGGCCGGTCGCCAGATAGGCGGAGACCGTGAGGTTGTCGCGGCCGAAGTGGCCATCACCGTTGTAGCCCAGATAGCCGACCTGGTAGTTGCGGCCGCGCTCGCTGCCCAGCGAGGCCGGGCGGGCGAGAAAGCCGTTGCGGTCGAAGTAGTAGTCGCCGGCCTCGCTGTTCTGGTTGTAGGCCAAGAGCGCCTGGCTGGTGTAGCCGAGTACCGGCCAGTCCTGGTGGTAGAGGTTGACCGCGAACAGGTCGTCGTCGCGCGGCGTGCTGTTGACGGCATTGAGGCCGGAGTTGGTGTCCTTCTCCAGCCGCCGCGCCCACAGCAGGTTGTACTGCCAGCGGTTGTTGTCGCGGGTGCCGAACAGGCGCAGGGCGATGGGCTGGTCCTGGAACAAGAAGCCACGGAAGTCCAGCGAGATCGGCTGGATGCCGAAGCGGACCGAGTCGAAGTCGTAGCGCTCGCTGACATTGCGCAGGTGATAGTCTGCGAACAGCTCCTGCACGCCGATGAAGGTCTCCCGGCGGGTGCGCGACTCGCGCGGATCGACGCGCAGCGCGCGGTTCTCCTCGACCTGCGCGTGGTTGAAGTTGAACACCGGGGTGAAGTGCAGCTCGACATCCGGCGGCCGGAACGTGGTGTCGCCCTTCAGGTACACCAGGCTCAGGATCACACTGCTGGCGTAGACGTTCTGGGTATCGCCACCGAAGATGCCGCTGGCGCCGCCGTGGTCGGGCGCCTGCGGCGCCACCGGCGTCGGCAGCCGGCGTGGCTCCCAGAAGGTATCGGAGATCGCCGAGACCACCAGGAACTCGTCATGGCCGCGGATCGGCTTGTCGCCCTTGAGCGTGTTCTGGGTGTAGGGGTTGCGCAGCTGATCCTTGATCAGGCCGAGGCTGCTGAGCAGCCGCCAGCGGTCCGGCACCGGCGCGCCCTGGCTGGCCTGCCAGTTCTCCACCGGCCGCAGGGGTTTAAGGCCGGAGCGGGCATTGAGATCGCGCGGGGCTTCCGGCGGCTTCGGCGCTGCGGGCGCATCACGGTCGGGGCGGCGGCGCGCGCTCAGGCGCTCGTCCAATTGCAATTTAAGTTCCGGCAGCGCCGGCTGGACCGGTTCCGCAGGCGCGTCGTCACCGGCCTGCAGCGCGCTGCTCGCAAGCGCGGGCAGCAGCAGGGCCAGGCCGCGCGCGGCGCGCTTCACTTGCCCTCGCATACCCGCTGCTCGTCGCTGCCCAGGAACGGCGCCTGCGGGCATTGCACATAGCGCAGCGCGCTGCCGCCGTGGGCGAGCACATCGGCGCGCATCGCCGCCGGCGCGTTGCCGAGTGCGCCGCCCAGGCGCAGGCCGGCGTTGTGCAGGCCCAGGAAGGCGACCATGTCGTCCTGGTCGATGCCGTCGCCGGAAACACCGATGGCGCCGATCAGGACGTTGCCACGATAGATCGGCATGCCGCCCGCGAAGATCTGCAGGCCATTGCCCAGGCGCGACTGGCTTGCACCCGGCGCGTTGGGCAGCTCGGTGCAGGCGCCTAGCGCGATGTCGCTGCCGCCGCCGAGCACGAACACCGCGTGCTTGATGACTGCCGAGTTCACCAGGTCCAGTTGCAGGCCGGTGGAAAACACACTCCAGCCGGCGATCGGCTTCGACAGCGGCCCGGCCTCGCTGCTGTCGGCGACGCCGTCGGGGAAGTAGGGCCGCGCCAGATTGCCCAGGCTGCGCGCCGCGTAGGCGTAGGCGCCGTCGGCCAGCGCGGTGGGCTGGCCGATGAAGCTGCGGTAGGCCGGCAGATAGTCGGCGATGCTGGCGCTGCCGCCGGCGGCGAGGTACTGCGTATCGGGCGTCGCGGCGAGATCGGCGGCGGCGGCCGGATTGCTGAAGAAGGCGACGCTGCGCGCCTTTTGCAGCGCCACATCGGTGCCGAACAGCGGCGCATCACGGCTGCGCACCAGGCCCAGCAGCGCGCCATGGCTGTCGGTGACCGCGATGCTCACCCGCGCCTGCGACGACAGCGGCCGGCGGATCTGGGCACGGGCACGGTTGGCGATCTTCAGCGCCTCCTCCAGCAGCAGCTGCACCTCGTTGGTGGCGAGCGGCGCGGTCCCGCCCAGGCTGGCGGCATCGCTGCCACTGCGCGGCGGATAGCGCTCGACATCGGCGGCATCGACCAGCACGAAACCATCCAGCGCCGCCAGCGCGGCATTGCTGGCGCGGCGCACGCCGGATTCGGCGCGGCCGAAGGCGGTACCGGCGCGCAGGGCGCTGTCGCCGGCGGCGGTGTAGCCGCGCACCGCCAGGCGGTTGCCGGCGCTGCCGTCGAGGCTGGCGAAGGCGGGGGCTGGCGTCGCCGCGCTGCGCAGCTCGGCGCTGACCGCATCGCTGTAGCGCAGGGTCTTGCCGTCCACCGTGATGCGGTCGGCGCGGCGGTCTTCCGGCGGTTCGTAACCGCGCTGGGCGGCCAGCGCGATCAGTTCGTCGAGATCGCTGTCCACGTCACGGATGTCGAGATCGACGCCATAGCGGGAGTCGGCGATCACCCCGACGCCGCCCACCGGCACGCCCTGGCGATAGAGCGGGAAGCCGCCGGGGTCGGCGGACAGGCCCAGTGGGCTGCGCTGCGGGCCGACGCCGGGGCGGACCGCGCCGACCCGGCGCAGCAGGTCGGAGCAGGGCAGGGAGGAGAACTGCACGCCGAACAGCGGCCCGCCCGGCTGGCCGGTTTCACCGGGGTTGAAGAACTGCTGCACGATCTGGCCGGCGGTGCGGCTGCTGAAGGCATTGCCCTCGGTGGAGAGATAGGCGCCGGTGATCGCCTTGCTGATCGCCGCCAGCGAATCAGGGATGACGCTCACGCCTTCCAGGCCGCCGACCACGCCACGGCCGGAGTCGATGTCGACGCTGACATCGGCGCCGTTCATGCGGAACACGCCCAGCACATTGCCGACCCGGTCGACCACCGCCAGCGTCGCCGGCGCGCTGCGCGCCTGCGCTTCGGCGATGCCCTGCGCCAGCACCTTCTCGACATCGGCGAGTTCCAGCCGCAGGGCCACCGGCTCGGCGCAGCCGCCGGTGCAGGGCGTGCCTTCCAGGCCACCGCCGCCGCAGGCGCTCAGCAGCAGGGCCGCCAGCGCGAGACCCTTGCGGTTCATCGCGCGGCCTCCGGCTTGGCGGCGCCGGCAGCCGTCACCGGCGGATGCTGGTGATAGCCATGGCAGGACTGGCAGGGCGAGGGTGTCTGGGTCATCGCGCCGGTGTCGGCGTGGCAGTCGCGGCAGTGCGCGATGTCGGGTAGCAGTACGTCCTCGGCCTGCTTCGAGGTCTGCGCCGCATGGCAGCTCGCGCAGGTTTCGGAAGCGTGGCGGGAATGCGGGAACAGCGAAGCCCGCAAGGCCGGCTGCTGTGCCGCCACCGGAGCGATCTGCCAGGGACTCTCGGCCGGGCCGTCCTTGCTGACCGTGTGGCAGTAGAAGCAGGTGCGGCGCTCGAAGACGTCGCGCAGCGCCGTCTGCGCGCGCGCCTCGGCCCAGGCCGGGCTGCGCCCGGTCGGTGCGTCGGCTGCCGCTCCGGGCAGGCGCCGCTCGCCGCCGGCGCTGGCGAGCGGCGGCGGGCTCGGGCGGCCGGTCAGAGCCAGCGCCGCGTAGTGGTCGCGGACGATGCGCACCACCTCGGCCGGCTTGCCGTGCGGCAGCTCGCGCTCCGGTGCCGCCGGGTCGAAGTCCAGGCGGTGGCAGTCGGCGCAGTGTTTCTCCATGGTCACCGGCAGAAAGCCGCTGCGGTCGGCATTGGGCTGATGGCAGTCGCCGCAGTCCAGGTGTTTGATGCCGCCCGGCGCGTCTATGCCCTTCTTCGCCAGATGCAGGTCGTGCGGGAACTTGAGTCCGCTGTCCTGGTGCTTGGCCGCCAGCAGCTCCTGGGAAAACTCCTTCCAGACAAAGCGCTCGCCCTCGCGGCGCGCCAGGCTGAGACTGAACGGCGGATGGCTGTGGCTGAAATCCTTCACCAGCAGCGCGTCGCGACCCTGTGGCAGTTGGCCCGGGGCGGCATGGCAGCTGGTGCAGGCGCGGTTGTCGCGCAGGCTTAAGCTCATCAGGCCGTTGTGCTCGCGGTGGCAGTCGGTGCATTGCTGATTGGCGAACGGCGCCTGCAGCAGGGCGCTGGCCTCGGCCGGGTGCTCGCCCAGCGGGCTGTGGCAGTCGCGGCAGGCGGCATCGCTGACCGGCTCGAAAGGCTTGCGATGGCAGGCCACGCAGTCGTTGCGCAGGACATGGTGGCTGGTGCTGATTGGCCCGGAGTTCCAGACGATATCGGCGCCCGGCTGCGCCGAGGGCAGCAGCTCGCGGTTGGCCATCACCTCTTGCTTGGCGCCGCTGAGCCAGGGCAGCAGCGGCAGCAGCAGGCCGCCGGCCAGCACCAGCAGGAACAGCCCCCAGGCCCAGCGCCGCCGCGACCAGCCGGCCTCGGCCAGGCTCAGCTTCATGTCCTCGCGGCGCACGCCGCGCTCCTCACGGCCGCTGTAGCGGTCTTCCACCAGCAGCGCGAGATCGGCGTGGTCGTCGGCAACGACCGTGAGCCGATAACGGCCCAGCTCCACCACATCGCCGCGGCCCAGCACCTCGCTATGGCTGGGGCCGCCATTGACCAGCAGACTGAGCTTGGCCTTGGTCTCGATGCGGTAGCGCCGGCCCAGCAGGCCCTGCTGCGGGCTGATCTCGGCATGGGCGAGCGCGACGCGCGGGTCGCTGAGCACCAGATCCTGGTCGGCGCCGCGGCCGATGCGCAGGCTGGCGACCTCCAGCCGCCGCTCGCTGGCCGGCGCTCCGGGCTGGGTGCTGAGCTTGAGCAGGACTTTCATGCCCGGGCCTACCAGTAGAAGAACACGCTGAAGACGTGGGCGATCAGTGCCGCCAGCAGTGCCAGGCTCAGCGGCACATGCAGCAGCAGCCAGAGTTGCAGGCGGGCGTGCAGGGCGATGTCCTTGTTGATGCGCGTCACCAGCTCGTTGCGGCGAGCTAGGAGCTTGAGCAGCTTCTGGATGCGCGCCGCCTCCTGCTCGCCGCCACTGGTCTGCTGGAGCTGGCCGGCCATGAACATCACCGTGTTCTGCTTGCTCGGGTCTAGCGCGCCCGGCCGGCTGGCGTCGCCGCGCAGCTCGGCGATGCGCTGCTCCAGACTCTCGCGCAGGCTGTCGCCGCCGCTGGGCCGGCTGGCTCCGAACAACTGCTCGCGCAGGCTGCCGCCCAGTTGCAGCTTTTCCGCCGAGGCGACGATGCGGCGGTGAACTTCCGGCGACAGCTCGTTGGCCAGCCAGATCGCCTGCTCGTTGAGGTCGAAGACTTCCTCGATCCAGGCCTCGCGATCACTGCCGCCGTGCAGCTGGGTGATACGACCGGGTACGCGGTCGTAGGCGATCAGCCCCCAGATGCCGCTGGCGATCACCAGCACCATCAGCGCATAGGCGAGAGTGTGGACGTTGAGGCCAAACTGGAAGCCGCAGTGCAGGCTGACGATCAGCAGCAGCGACAAGCCCAGGTAGACATGCGCCGAGGTCCAGCCCTTGACCGTGCCCAGGCGCGAACGGTAGCGGCGCTTGCGCACGCCCAGCCAGAGCAGGCAGAGGATCAGCAGGGCGCCGACGCTGCCCAGGGTGTAGCCCAGCCAGCTGCCGCCATTGGCGCCGTCCACCGGCTGGTGCCAGACATAGGCGATGAGGCTCAGCAGGCAGAGCAGCAGCGCCAGCTTGGCCCAGCGGAAGTTCGCGTGGCGCAGAAAGCCCTGGTGTACCGGATCGGCGGCGGGCGTCGTGGCCATCAGTCGGCGCCCTGGCTGATCTGCAGGAACTGCTCCGGCGACACCCGCACCGCCGCTCCGGTCGGGCAGGCGCGCACGCAGGCCGGACCGCCGCCGAGGTCCTTGCACATGTCGCACTTCACCGCCTTCTTGGCCGTGCCCTTGTCCACCGCCATCGGAGTATTGCCGGGCTCCTTGCCGCCCAGCAGCAGCCAGCGCCAGAGGCTGGGCTGCTCCGGGCTGGTGACGCCCATCTGGATCACGCCGTAGGGACAGTTGCGCTCGCAGTTGCCGCAGCCGATGCAGGCCTCGGTGATGTAGACCTCGCCGCCGGGCGAACGGTGGATGGCGTCCGGCGGGCAGTCCTTCATGCAGTGCGGGTGCTCGCAGTGCCGGCAGGAGGTGGGCACATGCAGCTGCTCGTAGGTGGGGCCGGTCTCGCGGTCCAGGCGCGAGACGCCGCCGTGGGTATCGGCGCAGGCCTTCTCGCAGTGATCGCAGCGCACGCACAGGCTCTCGTCGATCAGCAGCACGTCGGTGGCCTCGCCCAGGCCCTGGTTCATCAGAAACTGCACGATGCTGCCGCTGCCCTGGCTGCTGGTGGCGGCATTCGCCACCAGCCGCTGCGCCATGGTTTCGTTGATGCGCTGGCGCAGCGCCGGATGCCGGGTGAGCAGGGCCTTGAAGGCCGAGGCCTCCAGGCGGATGGTTTCGGTGGCGACGGCCGCTTTCACGGTGGCGGCGCGCGGTAGCTCGGTGAGCAGGGCCATCTCGCCGACGTACTGACCGGCCGGCACATAGGCGAGCACCGCCTCGCGGCCACCCAGCTCGCGCGCCACCGTCACCGAGCCCTTGCGGATCAGGTGCAGGCAGTCGCCGGGCTCGCCCTCGCGGAATAGGATCTCGCCGGCCGAATAGCGGGCCAGGCTGGCGCTCGCCACCAGTTCGCGCAGTTCGGCGGCATCCAGGCCGGGCGCCAGCTTGGCCTGGATGGCGCGCAGCAGAAAGGTTTCGTCGAGCACCCGTTTCACCGCCGCGACGCTGGCGATCAGCTTGTTCATCGAGCCGCGCGGCGTCTCGATCAGCACCGCGCCAGCCGGCCCGGCCAGCACGCTGGCGTTGCGGCGGCGGCCGGAGATCAGGCTCATTTCGCCAAAGAACTGCCCGGCCTGAAGCCCGACGCGCTGGGTCGGGTCGTTCTCGTCGATCTGGATCTGCACGCCGCCGTCGAGCACCGAATAGAAGCTGTCGCTGTAGTCGTTGCGGCGGAAGATCGGCTCGCCGGGCTTCATGATCCGCAGTTCGGAGTCGAGCAGGAACTCGCGCAGCTGCAGCGGTGTGAGTGGTGCCAGCACCGGCACCCGTTCGCGGATGCGGGCGATGCTGGCGTCCACCGACTGGTAGCCGGGCATGGCCCGGAACTTCGCCGCCAGCAGCGGTGCATCGGCGGGTTCCGGCGAGCGGCCCTCGATGTACTCGACCACCTCGTAGCCCTGGTTCATCGCCTGCTTGATCAGCGGATAGCCGGCCAGCGCACCGATGATGTAGAGGCCGGGCACGTTGCTTTCGTAGTGCGCCGACACCGCTGGCACCGCGTTGGCGTCGCGGCTGGGAAACTGCACGCCGCAGCTTTCCACGAACTGGCGCGGCGGTGTGGCGCCGAGGCGGGCGATGACGCGGTTGCAGACGATCTCGGCACGGCCTTCGGCGGTGTCCAGGCACAGCCGGCCCTGGCCGGGGGCGTCCTGCCGCAGCCAGCTCACCGCGGCATTGCTGAGGTGGCGGATGTGGCCCTCGGCGATGGCCTGCAGGATGGCCTCGCGATTGCCCTTCTTGGCGCGGTCGAACTCGTCGCGGCGGTTGACGATGCTGACCTGGTTGTTGTCGGCCAGCGCCAGCGCGTTCTCGATGGCAGCATCGCCGGCGCCGACGATGACGATGGCCTCGTTGCGATAGGCGTCGGGGTCGTCGAGCTGGTACTGCACCAGCTCCAGATCCTCGCCCTCGCAGCCCAGCTTGCGCAGATTGCCCTGCAGGCCGATCGCCAGCACCACCCGCTCGGCGGCGATGGTCTCGCCGCTGGCGGTATCGAGCAGAAAGCCATCCGGCGTGGCGCCGATGCGGATGACCGCGGCGCCGTAGCGGATCTGGATGCCCAGCCGCTGGGCGCTCTCGTTCCAGGCCTGGAGCACGGCCTCGCGCTTGCCAGCGGCGAACGGGGCTACCGAGCGCAGCGGCAATACCGTCGGCTCGGCCATTACCTGCTTGCCCTTCTGGTAGCGGTAAATGGTGTGGGAAAGATGCGCCTCGGCTTCCAGCAGCAGATGCGGGATGCGCAGTTCGGCGGCACGCGCAGCCGCTGAAAGCCCGGCCGGCCCCGAGCCCACAATCGCAATCTTCACCCTTGGGATGCTCATGATTGCTGCCCCGGCTGCCTCTATGTTGAGGTGGCTCCACTCCGCGCTGGAGACTAGGGGGTGGAGAGCGTAAGAAGCAACCACCCGGTCGGGTGAACCGTGCGCTGAGACACGTGCGACGGCGGCGGCTTACTGTACGCAGACGGTGGTGATGAGGCAGGGTAGTTCCAGGCGGCCGCTCCGGCCGGCCGAATACAGGGAAGGGTGCAGCTATGCGCGTATCGAAGACCTGGGAGGTTCTGCGGTGGCTGCCGATGGCGGTGCTGCTATGTGTGGTCTCCTTGTCGTCGGCGCGCGCCGCGGACATCCACCAGGGTGTGGCCAGCTGCGCCGGCGGCATCTGCCATGCCTCCACCCATTCGCTGGGCAACAGCGGTATCCGCCGCGACGAATACTTCATCTGGCAGCAGCGCGACCCGCATGCCGGCGCTGCTGCCACCCTGGCTGGCGAGCGCTCGCGGCGCATCGGCGCGGCGCTGGGGCTGGACCCGCAAAGCGCGCCGCAATGCCTGGCCTGCCATGCCGATGCCATCGCTCCGGCGCAGCGTGGCGAGCGCTGGCTGGCGGCCGACGGTATCGGCTGCGAGGTCTGCCATGGTGGCTCCGAACGCTGGCTGGCCGAGCACAGCCGGCCGGGTCTGAGCCTCGCGCAGAAAACCGCGCTGGGCATGACTGCCACCTGGCAGCCGGAGGTGCGCGCGGCACTGTGCCTGGACTGCCACCAGGGCGACGCCGCGCATCCGATCAGCCACGCGATGATGGCGGCCGGGCATCCGCCGCTGCTGTTCGAACTCGATACCTTCAGTGCCCTGCAGCCGCCGCATTACGACCGCGACGCCGACTACGCCCAGCGCAAGGGCGCCGCCGATGCCGCTCGCGACTGGGCCCTCGGCCAGGCGCTGGCCGCCGACCGCCTGCTCGCCAGCCTCGCCCAGGGGCAACTGGGCCAGGGCCTGATGCCGGAGCTCATGTACTTCGACTGCGAGGCCTGCCACCACCCGCTCACCGCCGGCCGCTGGCAGCCCGGCCGCAATGCCGGCACCGCGCCCGGCACGCCACCGCTGGCCGATGCCGCGCTGTACTGGCTGGGCCTGTGGTTGCAGGTGGCGGCCCCGGAGGCGGCAGGCGAATGGCATCGCCAGCTGGTCGCCTTGCAGACCAGCACCGGTCAGGGACAGCCGGCCTTGCAGGCGGCGGCGCGTGCCGCCCGCGGCCAGTTGCAGGAGCGCTGGCTGCCGCTGCTGCGCGAACGGCAACTGAACGCGGCCCAGCTCAAGAACCTGCTGCGCGCCGTCGCCGGCACCGGCGAGTCGGTGCGCGGCCGCGACTTTCTCGCCGCCCAGCAGGCGGCGATGGCGAGTCTGGTGATCGCCGATGCGCTCCGCCAGCGCGGCGGCGCGCTGACGCCCGCGCAAGGCCAGGCCACCGAGGCGCTGTACGCGGCGGTGCGCGAGCGCGAGCGTTTCAGCCCCGGCGACTACCAGGCGGCGCTGCGGCGGCTGCGTGACAGCCTGCGCTGAGGGTGGCCAAGCCGGTGGCTAGCTAGCCGGCGCGTTCCAGGATCAGCTCCTGGCCTTCGCGGCGCGCCCGCAGGCCGTAGAGCTCGCGCAGCGAGAACAGCACGCTGTCGATGTCGCCGGTGCGGAACACGCCGGTGATGCTCAGCGCGCGCAGCTGCGGGTCGGCCAGCACCAGGCGGGTGCTGGTGTAGCGGCCGACTTCGTCCAGCGCCGCGTTCTCCAGCACGATGCGGCCCTCGCGCCAGGCGGTCTTCTGCGTTACCTGCTCTAGGCTTTGTGCTCTTAGCTGAGTGGATTCAGGCTCAGGGCCAGCACATCGGTCTTCGGGTGCTCGCCGAGCAGGCGCGAGGCACCGGTCCTCAGGTCGAATTCCACTCCCGCGGCGGTGTCGCGGCCACGGCTGTCGAGGCCGTAGGCGATCCAGGGATCCCGGCCGATGGCCAGCGGCAGGGTGCTCATCACCTCGTCCTTGCCGATGCTGAACAACGGCCGCCAGGCGCCGTCCTCGGCGACCAGCAGCTCGCGGCCGCCGTCGGCGCTGTTGCGGAAGGCCAGGCGCAGCTCCAGTTCCTCGTCGGCCAGGAACTGCGCGTAGCCGGGGTTTTCCAGCACCAGCTGCGCGGCGCCGCTGCGCAGGTCGATGCGGTAGACGTCGTGCCAGCGGCGGTCGCGCTGGTTGAGGCCGACCAGGGCCAGACGCGGATGCTGGTGGCTCAAGCCGATCAGGCGCGCCTGCACGCCGGGCTGTGGCGTGAGGTCCAGCGGCGGGCTGCCGTCCAGGGCCAGGCTGTAGAGGTGGAAGTTCTCGTTGCCGCCCTCGTCCTGCAAGTACCAGAGGCGGCTGCCATCGTGCAGCCAGCCGTGCTGGCGGATGCCGGCGCCACGGTCGCGGGTCAGCGGCCGTGCGGCTTCGGGAGCGTCCACCGGCGCCAGCCAGAGATTGAGCACGCCATCCAGGGGGGGCGACGAAGCTGAGCTGTAGGCCGTCCGGGCTGAGCTGGGGGGCGCCGCGCTCGGGGTTGCCGAGCAGCAGGTTACGGGGGATCAGGCTGGGGTTGGGCGACGGGCTGGGCATGGGCGGTCTGGCGAGGTGGCTCCCAGCGGCTACGCAGGGCCGAGGCAAAAGCCGACAGCGCCGAGCTTGATGAATCTTGACCTTCAGTGGCGAAAATCGCCGGTCCGGTTGCTGCCGGGCCTATGCCAGACTGCGGTTTCGGATGGCACGAAGGCAGTGCGGATGGCGGTTGCCGCGCAAATCGCGGTGGTGCTCAGCACTTACCTGAACTAGTCTCTGTAACTTATTGTTTATAAAGATGTCTGACATTCAACTCACAGGCTCTGTGGATAACTTTGTGGATAAGGCCTGCGCGAGAGGCCGCGAGCCCAGCAACGACGGGCATTTCAAGACTTGCGATGATTTTCTAGTCATTGCCGATTTTCAAATAAAATCAATGGACTGCACGAATGTTGCTGCATTCTGACGGAAAAATGACGCAACTACGGGCCTTTCCGGGCGGCTGCACAATGCTTGTGCATAAGCGCATTTCCAGCTTGGCGTTTGTCAAGTGCCAGCCTCAGCCGCCGCGCCGGGTCGCCGACCGGGGCCGGCATGGCTGAAGCCAGCGTGCTGGTCATCGCCGGCCATGACCCTAGCGGCGGCGCCGGCATCCAGGCCGACATTGAGGCGATTGCTGCCCAGGGCGCGCATGCCCTGAGCCTGATCAGCTGTCTGACCGCGCAGGACACCAACAACGTCCGCCGGGTCCAGGCGGTGGCACCGCTGCTGCTCGCCGAGCAGGCCGAGCTGTTGCTCGCCGACTGCCCGGTGGCGGCGGTGAAGATCGGCCTGATCGGCGATCTCTCGCAGCTACCCTGGCTGGCCGACCTGCTGCGCCGGCTGGCGGTGCCGGTGGTGCTGGACCCGATCCTGCGCGCCGGCGGCGGCGCCGAGCTGGTCGGCCGCGGTCTGGCGGCCGGCCTGCGCGAGCAGCTGCTGCCGCTGACCACGGTGCTGCTGCCGAATGCCGCCGAGGCGCGGCGGCTGAGCGGCTGCGAGAGTCTCGATGCGGCTGGCGCCGGCCTGCTGGCGCTGGGGGCGGCCAATGTGCTGATCACCGGCGGCGACGAGCCGGAAGCCGAGGCGGTCAACCGCTGGTATCAGTCCGATGCGCCCATGCGGGAGTTCCGCTGGCCTCGGCTCCCCGGCCGCTACCACGGCGCCGGCTGCACCCTGGCCTCGGCGCTGGCGGCGCGGCTGGCGCTGGGCGAGCCGCTGTCGCAGGCGCTGGAGAGCGCCCAGGCCTATACCCACCGCTGCCTGCGGGCGGCGCGGGCGGTGGGGCAGGGGCGGTTGATTCCGCGCCGGATCGGGGGTGAGGCATGAGCGCGCCCTGGCCGGTGCCGCGCGGCCTCTACGGCATCACTGCCGAGGCCGATTGCGCCGACGCCGAGCGCCTGCTGGCCGCCGCCGCGGCGGCGCTGGCGGGCGGGATGCGCCTGCTGCAATACCGCGACAAGTGCAATCCGCCCGCGCGCCGCGCCGAGCTGGGCGCGGCGCTGCTGACGCTGTGCCGGGCCGCCGGCGTGCCGCTGATCGTCAATGACGACATCGAGCTCGCCGCCAGTCTGGGCGCCGACGGCGTGCACCTGGGCTTGAGCGACGGCAGCCTCGCCGAAGCGCGGGCGCGGCTGGGGCCGCAGGCGATCGTCGGCATCACCTGCGCCGACTCGCTGGAGCGTGCCCGCGCGGCGGCGGCCGGCGGCGCCAGCTATGTCGCTTTCGGGGCCTTCTTCCCCTCCCGTACCAAACCCAAGGCGCCGCCGATGACGCTGGAGCGCCTGCGTCTGGCGCGCGCCGAACTGCGCCTGCCGATCTGCGCCATCGGCGGCATCAGCCCAGAACGGGCGCCGGCGCTGGTGGCGGCGGGCGCCGACTATGTCGCCGCCATCGAGGGGCTGTTCGGCGCCGCTGACATCAGCGCCGCTGCGCGTGCCTACGCTGCCGCCTTCGGCGACTAGAAACCCGAGCCCCGCCGCCGCAAGCCTGGCCCCTGCGCCATCGCCTACACTTTGCGCCCGCTGACCAGTCCCACGTTCGCAATGAGCCAATCCGAAATCCTGTTCGAGCGCGCCCGGCGCAGTATCCCGGGCGGAGTCAATTCACCGGTACGCGCGTTCAAGGCGGTGGGCGGCTCGCCGCGCTTCATCGCCGCCGCTGATGGCGCCTGGATCACCGACGCCGACGGACAGCGCTATGTCGACTACATCGGCTCCTGGGGGCCGATGATTCTCGGCCACCAGTACCCGGCGGTGGTGGAGGCGGTGCGGGCGCAGGCGCTGGTCGGCTTCTCCTACGGCGCGCCGACCGAGGCCGAGATCGAGATGGCCGAGCTGCTCTGCGCGCGGGTGCCGCAGCTGGAGATGGTGCGCATGTGCTCCAGCGGCACCGAGGCGACCATGAGCGCCCTGCGCCTGGCGCGCGGCGCCACCGGCCGCAGCCGCATCCTCAAGTTCGAGGGCTGCTACCACGGCCACGGCGACTCCCTGCTGGTGAAGGCCGGCTCTGGCCTCTTGACCTTCGGCGTGCCGACCTCGCCGGGCGTGCCGGCGGCGCTGGCCGAGCTGACGCTCACCGCCACCTTCAACGAGCTGGACTCGGTGGAAGCCCTGTTCGGCCGCTACCCGGACGACATCGCTGCGGTGATCGTCGAGCCGGTGGCCGGCAACATGAACTGCGTGCCGCCGGCGCCGGGTTTCCTCGTCGGCCTGCGCGCGCTCTGCGACCGCTACGGCGCGCTGCTGATCTTCGACGAGGTGATGACCGGCTTTCGCGTGCATCCGCGCTCGGCCGCCGGACTCTACGGCGTGCGTCCCGACCTCATCACCCTGGGCAAGATCATCGGCGGCGGCCTGCCGGTGGGGGCCTTCGGCGGCCGTCGCGAGCTGATGGAGCAGCTGGCGCCGCTGGGGCCGGTCTACCAGGCCGGCACGCTGTCGGGCAATCCGCTGGCGATGGCCGCCGGTCTGGCGCTGCTGCGGGCCCTGGCCGACGAGTCCATCTACCAGCGCCTGGAGGCGCGCACCGCGCAGCTCCTGGCCGGCCTGCAGGCCGCCGCCGATGAGGCCGGGGTGCCGTTCACCACCACCCAGGTCGGCAGCATGTTCGGGCTCTACTTCAGCGCCGGCCCGATCCGCGGCTACGCCGATGTCGCCGCCTGCGATCTCGCCGCCTTCAACCGCTACTTCCACGCCATGCTCGATCGCGGCGTCTATCTGGCGCCCTCGGCCTACGAGGCGGGTTTTGTCTCCGCCGCGCACGGCGAGGCCGAGATCGAGCACACGCTCAAGGCTGCCCGCGAAAGCTTCGCGCTATTGCGCGGATGACCGAACTCGCGCACCAGTTCCTCGACTGGATCAGCGCCAACCCCGGGGCGGCGCTGGCGCTGCTGTTCTTCGGCTCGGCGCTGGACGCGATCTTCATCGTCGGCGCCTTCGTGCCGGCCGGCGTGCTGCTGTTCGGCGTCGGCGCCCTGATCGGTCTGGACCGCCTGACGCTCTGGCCCTCGGTGCTGCTTGCCGCCAGCGGCGCGGTGCTCGGCGACGCGCTGTCGTTCTGGCTCGGCCGCCATTACGGCGAGCGCCTGTTCGAGCACCGCTGGCTGGCGCGCTATCCCGACACCCTGGCGCGCAGCCGGCGCTTCTTCGCCGAGCACGGTGGCAAGGGGGTGATGGCGGCGCGCTTCCTGGGGCCGGTGCGGGCGATCACTCCGGCTCTGGCCGGCGCCTCGCGGATGCCGGCCTGGCTGTTCCTGCTCACCGACTCGCTTGCCGCCGTGGCCTGGGCGTTTGCCTACCTGGGGCCGGGCATCGCCTTTGGCGCCTCGCTGGAGCTGGCGGCCGAGGTGGCTGGCCGGCTGGCGCTGCTGCTGCTGGGCCTGTTCCTGCTCGCGCTGCTCGCCTTTGCCTTGGCGCGCGGCCTGGTCGCCAGCCTCGCCAAGCACGCCGAGCACTGGCTGGGGCGGCTGCTCGACTACTCGCGCCGGCACCGGCGGCTGGGCCGCTTCGGCGCGGCGCTGGCCGACCCCTATCAGCCGGAAACCCCGGTGCTGGCCGGTCTGGCGGTGCTGCTGAGCCTGCTCGGTGCGCTGCTGCTGATCCTCTGCCTGGGCAGCGCCCTGCATGCCGGACCCCTGTGGCTGGACGCGGCCACCTACCAGAGCCTGCGCGAGCTGCGCACGCCCTGGGGCGTGAGCCTGGCGGCCTTGCTGGTGCAGCTCGGCGACTGGCGGGTTTATGGCGCCGTCGGCCTGGCGGTGCTGCTGGGCCTGGGCGTGGAGCGCCAGCCGCGGGCGATGGCGCACTGGCTGGCGGCGGCCGGCTTCGGCACCCTGCTGTCGTTCGGCATGGGCCTGGTGCCGCTGCTGGCGCCGCCGCATGTGTACTTCCAGCATCCGCCGACGGTGCCCGGCGCCGGCCGCGACCTGCCGCTGGCGATCACGCTCTACGGCTTTCTGGCGGTGGTGCTCACCACCGGCCGGGCGCCGCTGCTGCGCGCCCTGATCTATGGCCTGGCGATCACCCTGGTGGTGCTGCTGACCCTGACCCAGCTCTATCTGGGCATGCTCTGGCTCAGCCAGGCAGTGGCGGTGACCCTGGTCGGGGTGATCTGGGTGGCCCTGCTCGGTCTGGGGTATCGCCGCCATCGTGCGCGGCCGGTGCCCGGCGGCTACTTTCTGCTGCTGGTGCCGGTGGCGATCGGGTTTGCCTTACTGATGCCCAGGTCGGCGCCCGAGGGCGCCATCCCGCCCGACGTCGGCCTGATCGAACAGCGGCTGAGCGAGACCGACTGGTGGCGGGACGGCTGGCAGCAGCTGCCGACGCAGCGGGTGGATCTCGCCGGCCGGATCCGCCAGCCGTTCCGGCTGCAATG
Organism: Stagnimonas sp. FW305-C-60; assembly: GCF_058782965.1. NCBI lineage: Bacteria > Pseudomonadati > Pseudomonadota > Gammaproteobacteria > Nevskiales > Nevskiaceae > Stagnimonas > Stagnimonas sp. FW305-C-60. The sequence continues at coordinate 1,000,332 of NZ_JBYSYF010000002.1, read as the reverse complement.
GGCGGGCGATGCGGCGGCGATCCGCAGCAGCCTGGAGCACAGCGGCTGGACCGCGCCGCCGAGCCTGGCCGGCAGCCGGGTTCTGAGCTGGCTGTCGCCGGCGACGCCGATGGCCGAGCTGCCGTTGCTGCCCAAGGCGCACGCCGGGCGCCACCAGGCGCTGCTGATGCGGCGCGACTACGACGGCAACCGCCAGCTCACGCTGCGACTCTGGCCTTCCGGCTTCGGCACCGACCGCGACGAGCCGATCTGGCTGGGCATGATCGACATCCAGCAGCGGCGGCGCCTGCTGTTTCTGCTCAATGTGCCGCTGACCCTGGCCGAAAGGCCCGACATCCAGAGCCTGCTGCTGCCGCTGCCGGGCATGGACAAGCGCCTCGCCAGCGACGATCTCTGGTTGCTGCGGCAGACCGACGCCGCAGACCTTCCTCCCCCGAACCCGATGGCTCCCTAGACCATGTCTGACTCCCTGCTCGGAAAATTCCGCAGCCGCCTCAACAGCGTCGGCGGCGACAGCTGGCTGACGCGCGATCTCGGCAGCCTGTTCAGCGCCGACGCGCTCAAGGACGACGCGCTGGAGGAGCTGGAAACCCGGCTGCTGATGGCCGACGCCGGCATCGAGGCCACCGACTGGCTGATCGGCCGCCTGCGCAGCGCCGTCAACGCCGGCAAGATCAAGACCGAGGCGCAGTTGCGCAAGGCCCTGCGCGAGGCGCTGCTGGAGCTGCTCAAGCCGATCGCCAAGCCGCTGGTGCTGCCGCCCTTCATCAAGCCCTACATCCTGTTCGTGGCCGGAGTGAACGGCGTCGGCAAGACCACCACCATCGGCAAGCTCGCCGCCCGCTACAAGCGCGAGGGTCGCAAGGTACTGCTGGCGGCTGGCGATACCTTCCGCGCCGCCGCCGTGCAGCAGCTGACCATGTGGAGCGAGCGCGCCGGCGTGCCGATCCTGTCGCAGGGCGAGGGTGCCGATTCCGCCAGCGTGATCTTCGACGCCGTGCAGGCCGCCAAGGCGCGCGACCTCGACCTGGTGATCGCCGACACCGCCGGCCGCCTGCACACCCAGACGCATCTGATGGACGAGCTGCGCAAGGTCAAGCGGGTGCTGCAGAAGCACGACCCCTACGCGCCGCACGAGGTGCTGCTGGTGGTGGATGCCACCACCGGCCAGAACGCGCTCAATCAGGCGGTGCAATTCCACGAGGCGATCGGCCTCACCGGCATCGCCATCACCAAGTTGGATGGCACTGCGAAAGCTGGCATATTGCTGGCCATCGCGCGCCGCCTGGCGCTGCCGGTCCGCTTCGTCGGGCTGGGCGAGGGAATCGACGATCTGGAGCCCTTCGACGCAGAGACCTATGTCGATGCGCTGATCGGCGAACCGCAGGGAGCCAAGGTTTGAGCATGTGCACAGCGCGGCGCGAGCAGCCGCAACCTCAGCCGGGCGCGTCGGCGGCCGACTGCTAGCCATGGCCGACATCATCCATTTCCACCGCGTCAGCCACCGCTACGAAGGCAGCGGCGATGTGCTCTCGGACGTTACCTTCACGCTCGCCAAGGGCGAGATGGCCTTCCTCACCGGCCCTTCCGGCGCCGGCAAGTCCACCCTGCTGAAGCTGGTGGCGCTCTTGGAGCGGCCCAGCCGCGGCCAGATCGTGGTCAACGGCCAGAACCTGGCCGGCGTGCGGCGTGGCCAGATTCCGGCCTTCCGCCAGCAGATCGGCGTGGTGTTCCAGAACTTCAACCTGCTCTACGACCGCAGCGTGTTCGACAACGTCGCGCTGCCGCTGGTGATCCGCGGCATCGGCCACGACGACATCGGTCGCCGGGTGCGCGCCGCGCTCGACGCGGTGGGCCTGCTGGGCAAGGAGAAGGTCTCGCCGATCACGCTCTCCGGCGGCGAGCAGCAGCGCGTCGGCATCGCCCGCGCCATCGTCGCCAAGCCGCAGCTGCTGCTGGCCGACGAGCCCACCGGCAACCTCGACCCGGAGATGGCGCGCGAGGTGATGCAGCTGTTCCAGCGCTTCAACGAGGTGGGAGTTTCGGTGCTGGTCGCCACCCACGCGGTGGGCCTGATCAAGAAAATGCCCTACCGGGTGATCCACCTGGAACGCGGCCAGCTGACCACGCGGCAGTCGCCGGAACTGATGGAGAAGACCGTTGACTTCGGCTAGCGCGCGGCCGGGCGCCGAGCTGCGCCCCAACTTCCTGAGCCGCTACCTGCAGGCGCATGTGCGCGAGGTGGTGTTCACCGTCGGGCGCTTCTACCGCAACCTTTCGGGCGCGCTGCTGACCTGCTTCGTCATCGGCATCACCCTGGCGCTGCCGGCCGGCCTGCACTGCCTGGTGCGCAATGTCGATGCCCTGGGCTATTCCTGGGAAACCACCCTGCAGGCCTCGCTGTTCCTGAAGGATTCCACCACGCCCGAGCAGGGCCGCGAGCTGGCGCGGCGGATCAAGGGCCGCCCTGGTGTGGCTGACACCGCCTATCTTTCGCGCGAGCAGTCGCTGGAGGAGTTCAAGGCGCTGTCCGGCCTCGGCCAGGCGCTGGACCTGCTGGACAGCAATCCGCTGCCGGCGGTGATCACCGTGACGCCGGTGAAGGGCATCGAGCGCAACGCCCTGGACGCCCTGGTGGTGGCCCTAGGCCAGCAGCCGGAGGTGGAGGTCGCCAAGCTCGACCGCCGCTGGCTGGAGCGCCTCTATGGCGCCCTGGCCCTGGTCGAGCGTCTGGTGCTGGTGATCGCCGGGGTGCTGTCGCTGGCGGTGATCGTCATCGTCGGCAATACCATCCGCCTGGACATCGAGGCCAAGCGCGCCGAGATCGAGGTGATGAAGCTGATCGGCGCCACCGACGCCTTCATCCGCCGGCCCTTCCTCTATACCGGCCTCTGGTATGGCCTGGTCGGCGGCGGCATCGCCTGGCTGCTGGTGCAGGGGATGGTGCTGGCCTTGAACGGCCCGGCCAGCTCCCTGGCCGGGCTCTATGGCTCCGCCTTCCGGCTGCAGGGTCTGCCGCTGGATGCCACCGCCGTCATGTTCGGCGCCGGGGTGCTGCTGGGCTGGCTGGGCGCCTGGTGGACGGTGTCGCGCCGGCTCAAGGAGATCGAGCCCCGCTGATAGGGGGCTTGCATCGGCGCCATCCGCACAAATGATTTCCCCTCGGAGTCGGCCGGGCGCAACTTATCCGGCACTTAGCAGTCCAATCGGGCGAGTGCTAAGCTCACTTCCATTGAGGGGGAATTTTCGATGACTACTGCTCTTGCCTTGCGCGCCAACAGCCTGCCCGCCCTGCATGCCGGCAGCTTCGAGGCCTATGCGTCGCAGGTGGCCAAGTTCCCGGTGCTGGAAGCGGCCGAGGAACACGAGCTGGCCCTGCGGCTGAAGCGTGACAACGAGCTGGCCGCGGCCCAGAAGCTGATCCTGTCCAACCTGCGCTTCGTGGTGCATATCGCCCGCGGCTACCAGGGCTACGGCCTGAACATCGCCGACCTGGTGCAGGAGGGCAATATCGGCCTGATGAAGGCGGTCAAGCGCTTTGACCCCGACAAGGGCGTGCGCCTGATCTCCTTTGCCGTGCACTGGATCAAGGCCGAAATCCACGAGTACATCCTGAAGAACTGGCGCATCGTCAAGATCGCCACCACCAAGGCCCAGCGCAAGCTGTTCTTCAACCTGCGCGGCGCCAAGAAGCGCCTGGGCTGGATGAACGCGGCCGAGGTGGCGGCGGTGGCCAAGGATCTCAACGTCAAGCCGGAAGAAGTGCTGCAGATGGAGGCCCGTCTCGGCAATGCCGACATGAGCTTCTCGATGACCAGCGCCGACGACGAGAACAGCTATGTGCCCGAGGACTACCTCGCCGACGAGCGCAACGACTTCGCCGCCATCGAGGAGGCCGAGTGGCAGGAGGCGCGCGAGGAGCGCATGCGTGCCGCCCTGGTGCAGCTCAACCCGCGCGAGCGCGACATCCTCGCCCGCCGCTGGCTGGCTGGCGACAGCGACAAGGCGGGCTTGCAGGAACTGGGCGACGAGTACGGTGTCTCGGCCGAGCGCATCCGCCAGATCGAGTCGGCGGCGATGAAGAAGCTGCGCAAGGCCATCGAAGCCTGATTTGCGGCGATCCGCCTGCTGCGCGGCACTAGGCCGCAGCTGCGGTGCTCACCGTACTTAAGTACGGCTCCGCTCCTCGCTACGGCCTAGTGCCTGCTCACAACGGCGGCTCGCTCGCAAATTCCCAGGCATTGACCACAACAAAAAGCCCGCCGATTGGCGGGCTTTTTTTGTTGCGGCGGGGCGGCGACTAGCCGGCCGGCACCGGTTCGGCCGGGGCGTCCAGCGGCATGGCGTTCTCGTTCTTGTCGAGTGCGACCTTGTTGTAGCCGGTCTTGCCCATGGTTTCGATCAGGGTCACCACGCGGCCGTAGTCGATGCGCGGCGCGGCCTTCACGTAGACCAGCTCCTTGCTGTATTCGTCGGCCTTCTCGATCAGCTTGGCCGGCAGTTCCTCGAAGGCCACCGGCATCGGCACGCCGTCGCCGCCGAACTGGAAGTAGTAGGCGCCGACGTCATCGACCAGCACGTACATGGTGGGCTTCGGCTTGACGTCCGGCGGCGGCGGGGTCAGCGACTTCTTCGGGATCTCGATCTGCAGCTGGCTCATCATCGCCGGCATCGACACCATGAAGATGATCAGCAGCACCAGCATCACGTCGACCAGCGGGGTGACGTTGATCTCAGCCACCGGCGCGGCTTCGCTGCCGCTGTCCTGTTTCACATTCATGCCCATAGGGCAGTACTCCGTATCGGTAGGTTGCTACGGACGGCGAGGCCGGCCGTGGAATCGGCAGGCCCTGGTGAGGGCTGCCCGTGTAGGCGACGATGATACCGTGCCCCGAAACGGGGCGGGTGCCGGCGGCGCGAAAGCTCTACCGCAAACAAGAACCGTGCCGCGGACTCCGCTGCTATCCTAAACACCGCATGAACAGGCACCCACAATTCAACTCGTTCCGCGGCTGGCGCAGCCAGGCCTGGAGCTTGGTGCTGTTCGTGGCGCTGCTGCGTGGCCTGGTGCCACATGCGGCCCTGGCCGCCCTGCTGGACGATGGCCGTCCCCAGCTTGCCTATTGCGCACCGGGCAAGGCGGTGCCGAAAGCGGCCGCCGAGGCGATGGCCGCCCATGGGCACTGCGTCTGCGCCCCGGCCGGCGAGGCGCTGAGCCCCACCGCCGCGTCGGCTGCCGCGTCGTTGCCGCTGCCGGCTACTGCGCCGCTGGCCTGGCCGGCCACCTGGTTGGTTAAACAAGCGCCGCCAATCGCCCTGGCGCGCGGCCCTCCAGGCCACACCCCCAGTCTTTGAGTCTGGTTTCCGCCGCCTGGGCGGGAAATCTGGCCGCGAGCGCGGCCGTACTGTGGGAGTGCTAGTCATGCGGAAATTCCGCCAACTGTTTCTGGTCCTGCTGCTGTCGCCGATGCTGGCGCTGGCGGCTCCGTCCCTGCGCGTCGAGCAGGCCTATAGCTATGCCACCCCGGCACCGGGCATCACCGCCGGCGGCTTCCTCACCATCGTCAATGCCGGGGCCGCCGACCGTCTGCTCGGCGGCGAATCGCCGGCCGTGGGCCGGGTCGAGATCCACGAGATGAGCATGGCCGGTGGCGTCATGCGCATGCGTGCGCTCAGCGAGGGCCTGGCGGTGCCGGCCCAGGGCCGTCTGCAACTGGCACCGGGCGGCTATCACCTGATGCTGATCGAGCCCAAGCAGGCGCTGACCCCGGGCGCCAAGCTACCGCTGGTGCTGCGCTTCGAGAAGGCCGGCCGGGTCGAGGTCGAGCTGGAAGTCCGCAGCCGCGACGCCGACGCCCATTCCCACGCCGGGCACTGATCGCGCGTCACTGGGCTAGAGGGTGAACCTGATCGCCGCCAGCCGGCGCCGGCTGGCGCTGCTGCTGTTCTGGCTGTTGCTGGCGGCCTTGCCGCGGGCGCTGCTGCCGGCCGGCCTGATGCCGGAATTCGGCGACGGCGGCCTGCGCCTCAGCTACTGCCTCAGCGAGGGCAGCAGCCTGCTGTCGCAGCTGGACGAGACGGCCCCCAAGGCGGACTCGCACCCGAGCTGTCCCTATGCCCTGGCGCAGGCGCTGGCCTTGCCCAGCGCCGACCAGACCCCGGTCTTGCCGGGTCTGTTCGCGCCGGTGGCCCCGCCGGCGATTTCGCTGCCGGCGGCGCGCGTGCAGCGGCCACCACGGCCGCCGTCCCAGGCACCGCCGTTCGAGTCTGGATTGTCCTTCTGCTGAGCGGCCGCCTTGCGCGGCCCGCCCGGGCGTGCGTCACCGACGCCGCCGACTTTCCGACCGAATTCGAGCCATGAAACCGATCAAGACCTACCCCCGCCTCTCTCCCTACAGCCTGGCCCTGCTGGCCCTGGCCAGCACCGCTGCCCAGGCCGATCACACGCCGGTGCATCAGTTGGATCGGGTGACGGTCACCGCCACCACCCCCTCCACCCAGAACAGCCTGCAGGATGCCCGCGAGGAAGTCGCCCGCAGCGCCGGCGGCGCCGGCGTGGTGGACGCCGCCGATCTACGCGACCAGCGCGCCGGCACGCTCGCCGACGCGCTCTCGCAGGCCACTGGCGTATTCGCCCAGAGCCGCTTCGGCAGCCAGGAGATGCGGCTGTCGATCCGTGGCTCCGGCCTGGCGCGCACCTTCCACACCCGCGGCATCAGCGTGTTGCAGGACGGCGTGCCGCTCAACCTCGCAGACGGCAGCGGCGACTTCCAGTCCATCGACACCCTGGCCGCCGATCACATCGAGGTGTTCCGCGGCGCCAATGCCCTGCAGTTCGGTGGCAGCAATCTCGGCGGCTCGGTCAACTTCGTCACCGCCACCGGCTACACCGCCGGCACCGAGGCGCGGGTCGAAGTCGGCAGCTTTGGCTACCGCCGCGCTTATCTGCAGACCGGCGCGGTCGCCGGCAAGCTCGACGGCTTTGCCTCGCTGGGCTATTACGGCACCGACGGCTTCCGCGAGCACTCCGAGCAGCGCGAGTTCCGCTTCACCTCCAACCTCGGCCTGCGCCTGGACAGCGGCATCGAAAACCGCAGCTTCCTGACCGTCACCCGTTCGGACTCCGAGCTGCCCGGCAATCTCACCAAGGCGCAGCTGGAAGCCGACCCGCGTCAGGCCAACAACAACAACCGCGACAGTCAGCTCGACCAGCGTCGCGATACCAAGGTGCTGCGCCTGGCCAACAAGTCGGTGGCGCGGACCAGCGAGACCACGCTCACCGAGCTGGCGGTCTACGCCGCCCGCAAGGATCTCGACCACCCGATCTTCCAGCAGCTCCTGCAGGAGAACTACGACTACGGCGTCTCGCTGCGGCTGATCGAGACCGCGCCGCTGTTCGGGCACGCCAACCGTCTGGTGTTGGGTCTCAACCCGCAGTACGGCTACACGCGTGGCGACAGCTACGAGAACCTGCCCGGCACCCGCAGGCGGGGCGCGCGTACCGATCGCTACCGCCAAGAGGCCGCCAACCTCATCGCCTACGCCGAGAACCAGTTCGGTCTGAGCCCTGACCTCACGCTGGTCGCCGGCGCGCAGGCGGTGAGCGCCCGCCGCAGCAACGACGACCAGTTCATCGCCACCGGCACGCTCGACGGCAGCTACGACCGCACTTATCGCGGCTTCTCGCCGAAGATCGGCGCGCTCTACCAGCTCGCGCCCAAGACCCAGCTGTACGGCAATGTCGCCGGCAGCTTCGAGCCGCCGAGCTTCAGCGAGACCACGGTGACCTTGCCCGGTGATTCCACTCCGAACGACAACGAACCGCAGCGGGCGCTGACCTACGAGCTGGGCAGCCGTAGCCGGGGCCAGGTCTGGGGCTGGGATCTGTCGATCTACCACGCTCGTATCCGCAGCGAGCTGCTGATCGTGCAGGTGGAGACCACGACCCCCGGCGTCTTCACCGGCGTCACCACCAATGCCGATCACACCATCCACCAGGGCGTCGAGGCGGGCTTGAGAGTGCGGCCGCTGTCCTGGCTGACGCTGCGCCTGAACGGCCTCTACAACGATTTCCGCTACGACGGCGATGCCCAGTACGGTGACCAGCGGTTGCCGGGTGTGCCGCAGGTGCAGGTAAAGAGCGAGCTGCGCGGCGACTTCGGCAAGCAGTTTGTCGCCCTCACCACCGAGTCCAGCGGCGAGTCACTGGTGGATCTGCAGGGCGCGCTCAAGGCAGGCAGCTACAACCTCTTCGGACTCAAGGCCGGCGGCGAGCTGCTGCCGCGGCTAGGCTGGTTTCTGGAAGGCCGCAATCTTGCCGACGAGAAGTACGCCGCCACCACCGGCGTGATCGACACCGCGCGGGCCGGAAATACGGCGCAGTTCCTGCCTGGTGAAGGCCGCAGCATCTACGCCGGTTTGGAATGGCGTCCCTGAAGGACTTTGCGTCCGCCGGCCGCGGCCGGCGGATGTACACGGAATTATTCGATGCAAGCCAACACTCCCAAGACCGCCGGCCTGCGCCGCTGGCATCGCCGCATCGCCTGGCTGGCGCTGCTGGCGGCCCTCTGCTTCGCGTTGACCGGCGCGCTGCACCCGCTGATGACGCGCTTCCAGCCCAAGCCGGAGAAGTTCGCACCGCCACCGACGGCGGCGCTGAGCGAGGCGCTGCCCGCGCCGGGCGCGGCGCTGGCGGCGGCCGGCATCGCCGAGCTGGCGGCACTGCGGCTGGTCGATGACGGCGCGCGCTGGCTCTGGCGGGCACGGCTGCCAGACGGCGGGGTGCGCTATCTCGACGCGCTGAGTGGCCAGCCGCTGCCCGCCGACACCGAGCGCGCGCAGGCCGAGCGTCTGGCCCGCTGGTACAGCGGCGAGGCGCAGGCGGCGCTGCTGCAGGCCGAGCCGGTGACCGCCTTCGATACCGACTACGCCTACGTCAACCGCCTGCTGCCGGTCTGGCGCCTGCGCTTCGACCGGCCCGACGGCCTGGTCGCCTATGTCTCCACCGAGGAGGATCGGCTGGCGGGGCTGTCCGATCGCCGCAAGCGCGGCTTCCAGGCGCTGTTCCAGGCGCTGCACACCTGGGCCTGGCTGCCGGCGCCAGCGCGCAATGGCTGGATCAACCTGCTGCTGGCCGGCGTCGCCCTCACCGTGCTGGCCGGTCTGACACTCGTGGTACGCAGCCCGGGTGGACGCCGCTGGAATCTGCGCCGCCTGCATCGCTGGGGCGGCATGACCGCTGCCGTGGCGGCGCTGGCCTGGGTGCTCAGCGGCTATGTGCAGGCGCGCGGCAACGCCGAGCGTGAGCAGGGGCAGGCGCCGCAGCGGCCGCTGGCGCTGAACGCGGCGACGCTCACCGCGCCGGTGCTCGCGCCTGCGCGTGCCAAGGCCGGCGCCACGCTGGTCCGCCTCGACGGTGAGCCGCTCTGGCGCTGGAGCCTGCGGCCGCCGGAGCCCACCACCGGCCGCGGACTGGCGATGGGCGAGCACCAGCATCACCAGCAAGCGCCAGCGGCGGCGCCTGGCGCCTCGGCGGCGCTCTACGTTTCGGCGCGGGACGGTCGCGAACGGGCCGAGGGCGAACAGGTGCATCTTGCCGAACTGGCCGGCTACTTCGGCATCGCCGCCGCGCCCGAGGCCGCCGTGCCGGTCACCGCGTTCTCGCCGGAGTACGGCTTCCTGTTCAAGCGCCTGCCGGTCTGGAAGCTGGAGCAGGGCGACGCCGAACACAGCGCCTACTTCATCGACACCGGCAGCGAGCGACTGGCCGCGCGCATCACCGACGGCGACCGCGACGCCGACGCGCTGTTCGCCTACGCCCACAAGTGGGAGTGGCTCACGCCCCTGGCCGGCAAGGACTGGCGCGACGGCATCAGCGCCGGCTTCGCGCTGCTGCTGATCGGCGTGGCGCTGGGCGGTACCTGGCTGCGTCGGAGGTGACCGCCGCCATGCGCGAGATGTACGCCGATGGCATCGCCACCCTGCGCATGGCCGCCGCTTCATCCAGCAAGGGGTGAGGCGCGTAAGCCAGGGCAGGCGTCGAACGAGATGGCAGCCCGATAACAACGAGCCCCGGGCAATTGAGGAGAGAGGAGTCGCATGAGCAAGCAATGGAGGGCCGCCGCCACCGCGCTGGCCTTGAGCCTGGTCGGGCCGGCCCTGGCCGGCGGCGTGCCGGTGGAGCTGGACCCGGTGACCGTGCGTGGCAGTCAGACCCTGCAGTCGGCCGCACGCTCCGCCACCGAGGGCTATGTCACCGAGGAGCAGCTGGCCGAGCGGCCGATCTCGCGCGCCGGTGAGTTGCTGGAGTTCGTGCCCGGCCTGATGGTCACCCAGCACAGCGGCGAGGGCAAAGCCAACCAGTACTTCCTGCGTGGCCTCAATCTCGATCACGGCACCGACTTCTACGCCGACGTCGATGGCCTGCCAGTGAACATGCGCAGCCACGCGCACGGGCAGGGCTATGCCGACATCAACTTCATCATTCCCGAGCTGATTGGCTCGCTGTCCTATCGCAAGGGGCCGTACTACGCCGATGTCGGCGACTTCGGTGCCGCCGGTTCCGCCAATCTGCGCTACCTCGACGAATTGCCGCGCAGGCGCGCAGAAGTCAGCGTCGGCGAGTACGGCTACTACAGCAGCCTGCTCGCGGGTTCGCCCAGCGTGCCGGGCGGCAAGCTGCTGCTGGGTCTGCAGGCCACCCGCTACGACGGTCCGTTCGAGCTTGAAGAGGACATGAAGAAGTTCGCCGGCATCGCCCGCTACAACCGCGGCAGCGAAGCCGAGGGCTTCACCGCTTCGCTGATGGGCTATCACATCGCCTACACCGCGCCGGACCAGATTCCGCAGCGCGCCGTCGATGCCGGTCAGCTCGACCGCCTGGGCTTCATTGATCCCAGCGACGGCGGCACGGTGGGCCGCTACAGCGGTTCGCTGGAATGGCGCGGCCTGGCCGAGCGCGGCAACTGGCGCGCCCAGGTTTATGCGCTCAAGTACCGCATGCAGCTCTACTCCAACTTCACCTACTTCCTCGACAACCCGGACGAGGGTGACCAGTTCAACCAGTTCGACGACCGCATGGTCTACGGTCTCAATGCACGCCGTTACTGGGCGCTGCCGACCGCCATCCCGGCCGATCTGAGCCTGGGCCTGCAAGCCCGCTACGACGACATCGCGCCGGTCGGGCTCTACAAGACCCGCGCCCGCGAGCGGCTGTCGACGGTGCGTGAGGACCAGGTGCAGGAAGGCAGCGCCGGGCTCTACCTCAGCAGCAGCCAGAAGTGGACGCCCTGGTTCCGCTCGCAGCTGGGCCTGCGCGCCGATGTCTATTCCTTCGACGTCGACAGCAACCTGGCCGCCAACTCCGGCCGCGCCGACGACAGCATCCTGAGCCCGAAACTGGCGCTGGTCTTCTGCCCCTGGTCGCGGACCCAGTTCTACCTGAACTACGGCGAGGGCTTTCACAGCAACGACGCGCGCGGGGTCACCACCACGGTTGATCCGGTGGACCAGAGCACTCCGCAGAACGCGGTCGATGCGCTGGTGAAGGCGCGCGGCGGCGAGATCGGCGTTTCCAGCGCCATCGTCCCCAATCTGACCGTCGCCGCCTCCCTGTGGCAGCTCAACTTCGACTCCGAGCTGGTCTATGTCGGCGACGCCGGCGCCAACGAGCCCAGCGGCGCCAGCAAGCGCCGGGGCGTGGAGCTATCGCTGTACTACGTCTTGAGCGACTGGCTGAGCCTGGATGCCGACTACGCCTACGCGCATTCCCGGCTCGATTCCGAGGACGGCGACCGCATCCCCAACTCGATTGGCAGCGTCTACGGGCTGGGCCTGACGGTGCCGGAAATCCGCGGCTGGAGCGGTGGGCTGCGGCTGCGCCATCTCGGCGGCGGACCGCTGATCGAGGACAACAGCGCGCGCTCCAAGGCCACCAACGTGGTCAACGCCCAGATCGGCTACCGTCACCAGCAGCGCTACTCGGCCAAGCTGCAAGTGCTCAACCTGTTCGACAGCCGCGACCACGACATCACTTACTACTACGAGTCCCGCCTGCCGGGAGAGCCGGTGGAAGGTGTGGCCGACTATCACTTCCATCCGGTCGAGCCGCGCTCGCTGCGGCTGACGCTGGCACTGGAGTTCTGAGGGCTGAAACGAAAACGCCCCGCCGGTTGGCGGGGCGTTTCCACGCACTGGTCGTCGGACGAGTCTCAGGCGGCCTGGGCGGCCTTCTTCGCCTCGTGCGCCTTCTTGCTGGGCAGAATGCCCATGCACTTGGCGATGATGCCGAGCATGATCTCGTCGGCGCCGCCGCCGATGGAAACCAGCCGGGTGTCACGGTAGGCGCGGGCAACGTTGTTGTCCCACATGAAGCCCTGGCCGCCCCAGAACTGCAGGCAGGAGTCGGTGACCTCGCGGCCGAGGCGGCCGACCTTGAGCTTGCACATGCTGGCGAGCATGGCGAGGTCTTCCATCTTTTCCTTGCCACCGATGTAGCGCTCGGTGGTGTCGTAGATCAGGGCACGCAGCGCCTCGACCTCGGTCTTCAGTTCGGCCAGCCGAAAATGCACGTACTGGTTGTCGAGAATCGAGCCGCCGAAGGCCTGGCGCTGGCGGGTGTAGTCGATGGTCTCGTTGATGATGTTGGTGAGGCCGTCGATGGACGAGGCGGCGCCGTACAGGCGCTCTTCCTGGAACTGCATCATCTGGTACATGAAGCCCATGCCCTCGACGCCGATCAGGTTGCGTCGCGGCACCCGGACGTTGTCGAAGAAGATCATTGCGGTGTCACTCGAGCGCATGCCGAGCTTGTCGAGCTTGGTCTTGCGGTCCACGCCCTTGGCATCGAGCGGCACCACGATCAGGCTCTTGTTCTGGTGCACCTTGCCTTCGCTGGTATTGGCCAGCACGCAGGCCCAATCGGCCTGGGTGCCGTTGGTGATCCACATCTTGCTGCCGTTGATCACATAGTCGTCGCCGTCCTTCACCGCCGTGGTCTTCACGCCCGCCACGTCGGAGCCGGCGCCGGCCTCGGAGACGGCGATCGAGCAGACCATGTCGCCGGCCACCACCGGCGCCAGAAATTCCTGCTGCAAGGCCTTGGAGCCGAAGCGGGCGAGGGCGGGTGTCGCCATGTCGGTGATCACGCCGATCGCCATCGGCAGACTGCCGCAGATGCAGTTGCCGATCGCCTGCGCGAACATCACCTCGTAGCTGTAGTCCAGCCCCAGGCCGCCGACCGACTCCGGCTTGTTGATGCCCAGGTAGCCGAGGCTGCCCATCTTCTTGAGCACTTCCCGCGCCGGCCAGATTCCGTCTTTCTCCCATTGCGGGATGTGCGGATTGAGTTCGTCCTGCACGAACTTCTTGACGTTGCGGTACAGCTCCTGGTGCTCGTGGGTAATGAGCATTTCTGGTTCTCCTCCAGAAAATCCTGCGAATTCGAGGCTCGCTTTATAGAGGGAGAATGGCGTCCTGGTCAATTGGCTGCGTGGCCGTGCCGCGGTTCAAGACGGTCAGATAGGTAACAATGGTTACTTTTCTGCGTCCTGCACGTCCAGCTTCAGCTCGAACAGCTTGGGCCACCACTTGCCGGTGACCAGCAGGCGGCGCTGATCGGCGCGCCAGGCCAGGCCGTTGAGCACCGCCCCCTGCGCCTCGCGCTCCGGGGTGACGCCGGCGGCGCGCTTGAGCGGTGCTAAATCCAGCCAGCCGGTGACTTGGCCGCTGGCGGAGTCGATGCGCGCCACCCGGTCGCTCATCCAGACATTGGCGTAGATCGCGCCTTCGACCCATTCCAGCTCATTGAGCATGGTTACCGGCCGCTCGCCGTCGCGTACCTCGATGCTGCGCAGCAGGCGGAAGCCCTCGGGATCGACGAAGTGCAGTCTGGCCGAGCCATCGCTGATGACCAGCTGGCGACCGTCGCTGGCGATGCCCCAGCCTTCGCCGCCGTAGCGCAGGCGCTGCTGCGGTCGCAGGGTGAGGTCGTAGACATGGGCAACGCCCTCGCGCCAGGTCAGCTGCCAGAGCTGGCCGCGCAGCAGGGCCAGGCCCTCGCCGAACTCGTTGCCGGGCAGGCTGGTGCTGCGCAGGGTCTTGCCGCTGCTCAAGTCCTTTTCGGCGATGCGCGAGGCGCCGTACTGGCCGGCGCTCTCGAACAGCCGGCCCTGATGCCAGACCAGCCCCTGGGTGAAGTCGCTGGCCTCGTGCGGGTGGCTGGCGACCAGTTGCCAGCGCAGTGTCGGCGCTGTCGCCTGCGCGGTCCCCACGGCGAGCAGCAGACCCAGGGCTACAATGCGCGCCACCAACCGGTGGTATTTCGAGCGAGTGTCAGGCATGGCGGGCAGCGTGAGCAGCAGTGCGAGCAGCAGTTTGGTCCGCAGTATGACGGGCTTCGCCCGCGTCGAGGCGCAGGTGCCGGGCGCGCGACTGGTCTGGGAGGTGCGCTCGGTCAACAGCCGCTATCTCGATCTGACGCTGAAGCTGCCGGAGGAATTCCGCGCGCTGGAAAGCGAGCTGCGTCAGCTCACCGCCGCCAAGGTGGCGCGTGGCAAGGTGGAGGTGGCGCTGCGCTATGCCATGGACGCCAGCGCCCAGAGCGCGCTGAGCCTGGATCAGGACCGCCTGCTGGCGGTGCGCTCGGCGCTGGACGCGGTCACCGAGGCCCTGGGTGCGACCACGGTGCCGGACCCGATGCGGGTACTGGGCTTCCCCGGCGTGCTGCGTCAGGAAGCCCCCGATTTCGCGCCGCTGCAGGCCGAGGCGCTGAAGCTGTTCGGCCGTGCGCTGGTGGAATTCAGCGCCGCCCGCGAGCGTGAGGGCGCGCGCACCGCGGGCTTTCTGCACGAGCGTGCCAACGAGCTGGAAAACTATGTCGCCAAGGTGCGCGAGCGCGCGCCGCTGGTGCGTGACGCCTGGCTGGAGCGGCTGCGCGCCAAGGTCGCCGACTTGGGCGTCGAGATCGAGCCGCAGCGCCTGGCGCAGGAGGCGGTGATGGCGGCGCAGCGGCTGGACGTGGACGAGGAGCTATCGCGCCTGGGCAGCCATCTGGTCGAGCTGCGCGCCGCGCTGGCCGGCAAAGAAGCGGTCGGCCGGCGGCTGGACTTCCTGATGCAGGAGTTCAACCGCGAGGTGAACACCACCGGCTCCAAGTCGCAGGACGCCGAGATGACCAAGTACGTGGTGGAGATGAAAGTGCTGGTCGAGCAGATGCGCGAGCAGGTGCAAAACCTGGAGTAGCGGTTTGCCGGCTGCGCCTCAGCGCGCCGAGCGCGCCGGGCGCAGGATCACGCCGTAGCGCCGACCGATGTCGGTGGGCTGCAGGCCGCGGCACTCGCGGACGATCTGGCGCAGGGCCAGGCCGGTGTCGTGATGAATGCGGTAGATGGTCTGGCGGCGCTGGATGGTCATGACGCGGCTCCTAGGCGGATTGTGTATGTACGCAACTTACGGCCGTGCTGCGCGAATCCGAGTAGCCCCCGGGGCCAGCGGTAGTGGCGCGGCGATGGGTGGAGGCCGGGGCATCTAGTACCCTCTGCTGCATCCTCTTTTCACCCGGAGTCAAACATGGATGTTCGTGCCGCCGTCGCCTTCGAGGCCGGCAAGCCGCTGTCGATCGAAACCGTGCAGCTGGCCGGGCCGCGCGAGGGCGAGGTGCTGGTCGAGATCAAGGCCACCGGCCTCTGCCACACCGACAAGTTCACGCTCAGCGGTGCCGATCCCGAAGGACTGTTCCCGGCCATCCTCGGTCACGAGGGCGCGGGCGTGGTGGTGGAGGTGGGGCCGGGCGTGAAGTCCTTGAAGAAGGGCGATCACGTCATCCCGCTGTACACGCCGGAATGCCGCGAGTGCGACTACTGCACCTCGCAGAAGACCAACCTCTGCCAGAAGATCCGCAGCACCCAGGGCCTTGGCCTGATGCCGGATGGCAGCTCGCGCTTCAGCTTTCAGGGCAAGCCGGTGCTGCACTACATGGGCTGCTCGACCTTCGCCAACTACACGGTGCTGCCGGAGATCGCGCTGGCGAAGATCCGCGAGGACGCGCCCTTCGACAAAGTCTGTTACATCGGCTGTGGCGTCACCACCGGCATCGGTGCGGTGATCTTCACCGCCAAGGTCGAGGCCGGCGCCAATGCGGTGGTGTTCGGCCTGGGCGGCATCGGCCTCAATGTGATCCAGGGGCTGAAGATGGTCGGCGCCAACCGGATCATCGGCGTCGATACCAATCCGGCGCGCGAGGCGATGGCGCGGCGCTTCGGCATGACCCACTTCGTCAACCCCAAGGAGGTGCCGGGCGATCTGGTCGCGCATCTGGTGGAACTCACCGGCGGCGGCGCCGACTACAGCTTCGAGTGCGTCGGCAATGTGCAGCTGATGCGCCAGGCGCTGGAGTGCTGCCACAAGGGCTGGGGTGTTTCCACCATCATCGGCGTCGCGCCAGCGGGCGCGGAGATCAGCACCCGGCCGTTCCAGCTGGTCACCGGCCGGCGCTGGATCGGCTCCGCCTTCGGTGGCGCGCGTGGCCGTACCGACGTGCCGAAGATCGTCGACTGGTACATGGACCGCAAGATCAACATCGACGACCTCATCACCCACAAGCTGAAGCTGGAGCAGATCAATGAGGGCTTTGAGCTGATGGCGCGCGGCGAGTCGATCCGCAGCGTGGTGCTGTACTAAGCGCACTGCGATGTCGACGGTGGGCGAACTGGCCCTGGTCACCGGCGCCGGGCGCGCCGAGGGCCTGGGCTACGGACTCTGCGCGGCGCTGGCGGCGCGTGGCTACCGGGTGCTGCTGGCGGCGCGCGATGGCGAGGCGGCGCGCGAGCTGGCCGCGCGACTGAGTGCGCAGGGCGGGGCGGTCGTCCCGCTACCGCTCGACATCGCCGACGCCGCCTCGGTGGCCGCTGCCGCCGAACACATCCGCAGCCAGTACGGTCGCCTGCGCTTGCTGATCAACAACGCCGGCACCGGCAACATCGCCAGCGGCGCGCCGCGCGGTACCCGTCCCGCCAGCGCCGATCTCGCCGCGGCGCGGCGGATGATGGAGGTGAATCTGTTCGGCAGCTGGCAGCTCACTCAGGCCTTGCTGCCGCTGCTGCGCGCCCACGGCCAGGGCCGCATCGTCAATGTCAGCAGCGGCGCCGGCAGCTATGGCGATGCGCGCTTCGGGCTTTCGGCCGGCAATGCCATGGGGCCGGGCTATGGCCTCTCCAAGCTGGGCTTGAACGGCCTCACCGCGCTGCTGGCGGAGGAGCTGGCCGGCAGCGGCGTGCTGGTCAATGCCGTCTGCCCCGGCTTCACCGCCACCTTCGAGGGCGCGCTGGCCATGGGCGCGCGGCCGGTGACCGAGGCCGTAGCTGGCATCCTCTGGGCCGCCGAGCTGCCGGACGACGGCCCCAGCGGTGGTTTCTATCGCGACCGCGAGCGCCTGCCCTGGTAGCGCTCTCCTCACTCACCGCTTTCCGAGTTCCGCCATGTCCGAGATCAGCACCCGCTCCCAGCACGCCTGCTTCGGCGGCCTTCAGGGTTTCTACAGCCACGCCTCCAGCAGCACCGGCACCGGCATGAACTTCGCGGTCTATCAGCCGCCGCAGGCGCTGGCTGGGGCGAAGGTGCCGACGCTGTACTACCTGGCCGGGCTCACCTGCACCGAGGAGACCTTCGTCATCAAGGCCGGCGCGCAGCGCCTCGCCGCCGAGCTGGGGCTGATGCTGGTGACCTGCGACACCTCGCCGCGCGGCATCAACCTGCCGGGCGAGGCGGAAAGCTGGGACTTCGGCCTCGCTGCCGGCTTCTACCTCGACGCCACAGTCACGCCCTGGGCGCCGCACTACCGCATGGGCAGCTACGTGAACGCCGAGCTGCCGGCCCTGATCGAGGCACACTTCCCGGCACTGCCCGGCCGGCGTGGCCTGTTCGGGCACAGCATGGGCGGCCACGGGGCGCTGGTCAGCGCGCTGCGCCACCCCGGAGTTTGGCAATCGCTGTCGGCGCTGGCGCCGATCGGCAATCCCAGCGCCGTGCCCTGGGGGCAGAAGGCCTTCCGCGGCTATCTCGGCGACGATCCGGCGGCCTGGGCGCGCTACGACGCCTGCGCGCTGCTGAAGGCTGGCGCGCGCTTCCCCGGCCCGGTGCTGGTCGATCAGGGGCTGAGCGACCAGTTCCTGGCCCAGCTACAGCCGGACGCGCTGGAAGCCGTCGCCCGCGACGCGGGCCAGCCGCTGACGCTGCGTCGCCATGCCGGCTACGACCACGGCTATTACTTCATCCAGACCTTTGTCCACGACCACCTCGCGCACCACGCCCGGTTGCTCAAGGACTGAGCGGCCGGGGCCGGCGACGCTCAGCCGTCCTCGGACGACGGCGCCTCTTCGCAAGACGACTCATTCAGGGCGCGACGCGCCAGCGCCGCGGTAGCCAGCGCGGTCAGTGCGGCCTCGCCGAGGGCGCCGCCATAGCGGCCCTCGTGGCCTTGCGTCGGCGTCGGTTCGGGCGAGGGCAGTTGGGCGACGGTCTTGGAGCGGAAGCCGACTTCCAGCGCGCCGACGCTGATCCGGCTGAGGGTGTCGGTCGCTAGCGTGCTGGCGGCGGTGTGCCGCAGCCGCAGCGACTGGCCGGCGCAGACCGGCGGCGCATCGGCGACCCAGGGGCCGCCGTCGAGGCTGAACTCGGTGCCCGGCTGGGCGCGGATCGGCAGATAGCCGCTGTAGCCACCCAGCACGGCCGGCTCGGATTCCACCGGGCGGCCGGGCAGCACGTCCAGTCGGTCGGCAAAGCCGAAGGCGGCCACCGCCTGCGGCGCGCCCATCTCCGGGTCGCTGACGCTGGCGCTGCCGTTCTCCAAGTGGCCGGCGAGCCGCCGTAGCAGGCCGCCGGGGCCACGCACGGTGAAGTCGTACCAGCCCTCGCTGGCGTCCAGTGCGAAGACTTTTTCCTCGCTCGCACCGGGCGCCAGGCGCAGTGGCCAGGGGCCGTCGTCGCGATGGGCGGCGGCGGTGATGACGCAGTCGGCCGGTATGCTGCCGCTGTTGCGCAGCGACAGCCGCAGTGTCCGCGTCGCCGGCTCGAACTGGGTATGGATCTCCACCGCCGCGGCCTCGGCGCTGCCACGGAACAGCCGGTGAAAGCCATTGGCGCCGAGCACCCAGAGATCGTAGAGGCTGGTCGCGGTGTCGGCGGCGGTCCAGTGGTCGGCTAGCGTCTTGCCGGCCTCGACCGTGTAGCGGCGCGGGATGTCGGCGAGCCGGTAGCGGTCGTAGACGTGGAACACCGCGCCGGCCTCGCCGCTGTTCTCGAATTGCAGTTCCAGTCCGTCGGCCACCGCCTGCGCCCGCACCTCCAGGTGATAGGGCAGGGCGCGCGCCGGACGGTTGCCGGGGGGCTGCACCGGCAGGCTCTGTGCATCTTCGGCGGGCGGTTCTACGTAGGCCTGGCCGGATTGCTGGGCGTACTCCAGGACCGCGGTGAGCAGGTTGGTGCTGGGCAGCGTGGTGATGAAGCCCTGGTCGTCGTTGGGGTTGGCGAAGTCGAAGGCGCTGCTGAGATCGCCCATCACCGCGCGCCGCCAGGGGCTGATATTGGGTTCCATCACCCCGAAGCGCTGTTCCAGGAAGCGGATCACCGAGGTGTGATCGTGCACCTGCGAGTTGACGTAGCCGCCGCGACTGAAGGGCGAGATCACCAGCATCGGCACCCGCGGCCCCGGCCCGTAGGGCTGGCCGTCGCCGGGCTCCAGATTGGTGGCGTTGGGCACGTTCATGTAGTCGCGGCTGGTATCGACCGTGCTCTTGCCGGCGTAGCCGCCGCCCGGCAGCGGCGAGGGTGGGCAGGGCGGCACCAGGTGGTCGAAGTTGCCGTCGTTCTCGTCGTAATTGATGAGGAACACCGTCTTCGCCCAGGTGTCGGGATTGGCGGTGAGGGCATCCAGCACCTGGCTGATGTAGCAGGCGCCCAGCGAGGGCGGGCCACCGCCCGGGTGCTCTGTGTAGTTCTTCGGCGGCACCAGCCAGCTCACCTGCGGCAGGGTGCCGGTCAGCGCCGCCAGGCGGAAGTTGATGAGGGGATCGACCAGATAGCCGGGCTCGGTCTTGCCGATGCCCTTGTAGAGCGGCTCGTAGAGCGGCGAGTCGGGGTTGTCGTGCAGGGCTTCGAGATAGTCCACCGGCGGCAGGGTCGCGGCGTCGCTGTAGCTGGCGAGGTTGCCGTTGTTGATGCGGCTGTAGGCATCCCGGTAGGCCTTGAAGCCGGACAGCGGGTTGTCGGTGAAGTTGTCGGGCAGGAACTGGTACACCTTCCAGCTCACGCCGGCGGCCTGCAGGCGCTCGGGGTAGGTGGTCCAGGTCAGGCTGTTTTCCAGCGGCGTGCCGTTGAGCGTGTCCCAGCCGTCGTTGTTGACCACGCACATCTCGGCGCCCTCGCTGCGGGCGGTGGTGCCGCGGTTGGTGCCGGTCCACAGGTGGATGCGGTTGGAGTTGGTGCCGCCGGGCAGCGCGCAGTGGTAGTGGTCGCAGAGCGTGAAGGTATTGGCCAGCGCCGTGTGGTAGTCGAGGTCTTCGGCCTTCAGATAACCCATCGACACGTCGTTCTTGGCCAGCGGCCAGTGCGTCATCCGGCCGTGGTCCCAGGCGTCGTGGGCGTCGCCCCAGGAATGTGGCGTGCCCACCACCAGGCCGTTGCCCTCGCGGCTGTCGAGGTAGTAGGGCAGCACGGTGCGGCTGGCGTTGCGCTGTACCAGCATCGACTCGCCGTTGTAGCGCGGCAGCATGAAGCGATCGCCGAAGCCACGCACGCCCTGCAGCAGGCCGAAGTAGTGGTCGAAGCTGCGGTTTTCCTGCATCAGGATCACCACATGCTGCACGTCGCTGATGTCGCGGTTGACGACCTTGGCCGGGATGCTGAGGGCCCGGGCGATGGAAGGTGGCAGCAGGCCGAGGCCGGCGCCATAGAGGCCGGCGCGGAGGAAATCGCGACGATCGAGCGTGCTCATGTGGAGGCTGCGGTGGACGAACAGTCGGCGAGCATCCCAGCCGCTGATGAAATCCGCGTGTCAGTGACTGCCGCCGCCGGCGGCACTCCGCGATAATCGCCGCATGAATGCACCCACTCCCGGCAACCTCTGGATCGTTTCCGCCCCCTCCGGCGGCGGCAAGACCAGCCTCACCCGCGCCCTGCTGCCCCGGCTCAAGGCCCTGGGCGTGGAGGCCGCGATCTCGGTCAGCTACACCACCCGCGCGCCGCGGCCGGGCGAGCAGGAAGGCGTGCACTACCACTATGTCGACGAGGCGCGCTTCGTCGAGATGATCGCGGCGGGGGACTTTCTCGAACACGCCCAGGTGTTTGGTCGCCGCTACGGCACCGGTCGCGAGCGCACCGAGGCGCTGCTGGCGGCGGGTGTCGATCTGGTTCTCGACATCGACTGGCAGGGAGCGCGTCTGGTGCGGGCCGCCATGCCCGAGGCGCGCAGCCTGTTCATCCTGCCGCCCTCGCGCGGCGAGCTGGAACGGCGCCTGCGCGGCCGAGGCACCGACAGCGACGCGGTGATCGCCGCACGCATGGCCGAGGCCACCGCCGAGATGAGCCACTACGCCGAGTACGAGCATCTGCTGGTGAATGCCGACTTCGAGACCGCCTGCACCGAGCTGACTGCCTTGTTCCTGGCGCCGCGCCTGGCCCGTGAGGCGCAGCAGCGGCGCCACGCCGGGCTGATCGCCGACCTGTTGCGGAGCTAGCCGGGAAAGCGCGCTGCTGGAAAAACCAGCAGTACTCGGCTATCCTTCGCGACCTTGTCTGCACCACTTAAAGAGGTTTTCATGGCCCGCGTAACTGTCGAAGACTGCCTGGCCCAGATCCCCAACCAGTTCCAGCTGAGC
This sequence comes from Stagnimonas sp. FW305-C-60, assembly GCF_058782965.1. Lineage (NCBI taxonomy): Bacteria > Pseudomonadati > Pseudomonadota > Gammaproteobacteria > Nevskiales > Nevskiaceae > Stagnimonas > Stagnimonas sp. FW305-C-60. The sequence goes on along the minus strand of NZ_JBYSYF010000002.1, from coordinate 978,463 downwards.
CTGGTGGCCGCCAAGCGCGCGCGCCAGCTCGCCCGCGGCGCCGAAGCCCATCTGCCCTGGGGAAACCACAAGTCCACGGTGCTGTCGCTGCGCGAGATCGCCGAGGGCTATGTCACCGAGAGCGTGCTCGACGAGCAGGAGCTGCCGGTGATCCAGGCCCCGAAGATGGAGCTGGAAGCGCTGGACCCCTCGTTCGACCTCTAACTCGTCGAGCGAATCAAAAAAGCCCGCAGCTGCGGGCTTTTTTGTTGCCTGGAAAGTTCTCAGGCCTTCTTCAGGAACTGCGACTTCAGCATCATCGGCGTGCCGTCGACCTTGCAGTCGACATCGTGGTCGCCGGACACCAGGCGGATGTTCTTGATCTTGGTGCCCTGCTTGATGACCAGCGACGAGCCCTTCACCTTCAGATCCTTGATCAGGGTCACCGTGTCGCCATCGGCCAGCACATTGCCGACTGCGTCCTTCACGACCTTTTCACCTTCGGCTTCCTCGGCGGGTGCCGCCACCGGCCATTCATGGGCGCAGTCCGGGCAGATGTAGAGCTCGCCGTCCTGATAGGTGTTTTCCAGGCCGCAGACGGGGCAGGGAGGGGGAGTCGTGGGCATGGGCGCGTCCTGGGCAGTGTGTGAGGCGCGCGAGTTTAACGGCTGGGCGGCTGTCTTTCAGACCTGCGCGTATTTCTCGACATCGCCGACCCAGCGGCGGATCAGCAGCCGCGCCAGCTCAGGCTGACGATCCAGCCAGTCGTCGGCCAGCCGCTGCAGCTCCGGGATCAGCTGGGCGTCGCGCTGCGGGTCGGCCAGCTTGAGGCCGATGACGCCGGTCTGGCGGCGGCCCAGCAGCTCGCCGGGGCCGCGCAGCTCCAGGTCTTTTTGGGCGATCTCGAAGCCGTCGGTGGAGCGCCGCAGCGTGTCGAGGCGGGCGCGGCCCAGCGGCCCCAGCGGCGGTTGGTAGAGCAGCACGCACTGGCTTTCCACCGCGCCGCGACCGACCCGGCCGCGCAACTGGTGCAGCTGCGCCAGGCCCAGGCGCTCGGCATTCTCGATCACCATGATGCTGGCATTGGGCACGTCGACGCCGACCTCGATCACCGTGGTGGCGACCAGCAGCTGGGTCTTGCCGTCCTTGAAGGCGGCCATCTGCGCCTCCTTCTCGGCCGGCTTCATGCGGCCGTGCACCAGGCCGATGTGCAGGCCTGGCAGGGCTGCGCGCAGTTGCGCGGCGGTGGTTTCGGCGGCCTGGGCTTCCAGCTCGTCGCTGTCCTCGATGAGGGTGCAGACCCAGTAGGCCTGCTTGCCCTGGCGGCAGGCCTCGCCGATGCGGGCGGTCAGCTCGGGCCGGCGCTCGTTGACCAGGGCGACGGTGGTGATCGGCGTGCGCCCGGGCGGCAGTTCGTCGATGACGCTGACATCGAGATCGGCATACAGCGTCTGCGCCAGGGTGCGCGGGATCGGGGTGGCGGACATGATCAGCTGGTGCGGGCTCAGGCCCGCCGGCCCCTTGTCGCGCAGCGCCAGGCGCTGCTGCACGCCGAAGCGGTGCTGCTCGTCGACCACCACCAGGGCCAGCTTCGCGAAGGCAACGCTTTGCTGGAACATCGCATGGGTGCCGACCACCAGGCTGACCTCGCCGGCGGCGATGGCGGCCAGGGCGACGTCCTTCTGCGATTTCTTCAGCTTGCCGGCGAGAAAGGCCACCGACAGGCCCAGCGGTGCCAGCCAGCGGCCGAGGTTGACCGCGTGCTGCTCGGCGAGCAGCTCGGTGGGGGCCATCAGCGCCGCCTGGTAGCCGGCGCGGGCGGCGGCGAGCAGGGCGACGGCGGCGACCACGGTCTTGCCGGAGCCGACATCGCCCTGCACCAGCCGCAGCATGGGCCTTTGCAGCAGCAGGTCCTCGGCGACCTCGGCCAGCACCCGTCGCTGGGCGCCGGTGAGCGTAAACGGCAGCACCGCCTGCAAGGCCGTCTGGGCGGCGGCGAGATTCGGCAGGCGCGGCGCCGGGCGGGTCTTCACCTGGCGGCGCAGCAGGCGCATGCACAGCTGATGCGCCAGCAGCTCCTCGCGCAGCAGGCGGCCCTGCGCCGGGTGTTGCTGGGCCATCAGCAGACGGGCGTCGCTGTCGGCCTCCGGCTGGTGGATCAGCTTCAGCGCGCTCAAGCTGTCCGGCAGCGGCAGGCCGGGCAGGCCCGGCAGCAGGGAGCGATCACGGGCGGCGAGTTCCAGCGCCTGCTGGATCAGGCTACGCAGCTTGGCCTGCGAGAGGCCGGCGGTGAGCGGGTAGATCGGCGTCAGCCGCGCTTCGGTGGGCAGATCCTCGGCGCGCTCGGCGACCCGGTATTCCGGGTGCACCATCTCCATGCCACCGATACCGCCGCGCACGGCACCGTAGGCGCGCAGCCAGCGCCCGGGCTGCAGCGCCGTGCGCTGGGCCTCGTTGAAGTGGAAGAAACGCAGCAGCAGGCTGCCGCTGGCGTCTTCGATGGAAACCCGCAGGGTGCGGCGCTTGCCGGTAAAGCCGACCGCCGCCGCGCCGATGCGGCCCAGCACCAGCGCGTCCTCCCCGCCCTTGAGCTGGCCGATGGGGGTGGCCTGACGGCGGTCCTCGTAGCGCAGCGGCAGGTGGAACAGCAGGTCCTGGATGGTCTCGACGCCCAGTCCGTGCAGCACGCCGCCCAGGTAGGGGCCGGCGCCGCGCAGGTATTGCACGGCGCTGTGCAGGCCGACCGGAGCGGCGAGCGGCTTGCCGGTGCTGCCCTGGTTGCGGCTGGTGGCCACGCGCGCTGGCGCGGCCCCGGCTAGTCGAGCACCAGGACGCCGTCGGCCTCGATCCGCGAGCCGCGCGGCAGGCTGGCGATGCCGATGGCAGCGCGGGCCGGGTAGGGCTGCTGGAAGTACTGGCCCATGATCTCGTTGACCTTGGCGAAGTGGCCGAGATCGGTGAGGTAGATGTTGAGCTTGACCAGGTTTTGCAGGCCACCGCCGCTGGCCTTGGCCACCGCCGCCAGGTTCTTGAACACCTGGTGGATCTCGTCCTCGATGCTGGCATTGGTCAGGGCCATGCTGACCGGATCGAGCGGAATCTGGCCCGAGAGATAGACCGTCCTCCCGACCTTGACGGCCTGGGAGTAGGTGCCGATGGCGGCGGGGGCGTCGGCGGTGTGAACGATTTCGCGGCTCATGCGTTTATGAATCTGTTTTGTCAATTAAAGGTTTAGGTGTCTGCGGCATCCATCGGGGGGGCTGGTGGTGGCAGAGAACTTGCTTCAGGCTAGCCCCAACACGACAGCTACGTCAGTTGTCGATAACTTCATTCGGACGACTATGAAGAACGTATTTACTTTACGCGGTATCAGCCGTTTCAGCGCCGTGGCGCTGATGACTTTTGCCGGCGCCAGCCAGGCTATTCCCGAGCGTCCTGCCAGTGGCACGGTGGAGCTGGTCGCCCGACTCAAGGGCAACACTCAGGGGGCGTTGCTGAACCGTTCGCTGCCCGACAGCCTTTACAACACCGTGCACGCCACCGGTAAGACCCCGCTGTTGCTCGACAATCCGGCGGCCAACCCGATTGAGCGCGCGCAGTTCTTCCTCTCCTTGTACGGCAGCCTAGTGGGTGCGGAAAACCCGCTGAACCAGTTGCGCTCGCGGCGTGTTTCGAAAGACCGCACCGGTGTAACCCATGTGCACATGGACCAGTTGGTGCAGGGCCTGCCCGTTTTTGGTGCACGTCTGGTAGTGCACATGGACGAGCGCGGCATCCTGGGCGTCAACGGCGTGTTCGTGCCCGGTTTGGATCAGTTGTCCACCACCCCGAAGATGTCGATCGGCGAGCTGCGCCAGCGCGCCGTGGCCGCGGGCGCCAAGATGTACCCTGGCAAGGCGCTGAAGCTGGAGTCCAGCCGCCTGATGTTCTACCGCACCGGCCTGCTCAAGGGGGTTCCGGGTGAGAGCCATCTGGCCTACGAGGTGATGCTCACCGGCGGCACGCCTGCTTACCCGATCAAAGATCGGCTGATCTTGGACGCTGATCGTGGCACGGTGCTCAACCGCATCGATGAGATCCAAACTGTTCTCAATCGCGAGATTTACTTCGCCAACCAGGATGTGCCGCCGTTCTACACCGAGGGCAGCTTAGGCGCTCCTAGCGACATTCCTTTGGCTGGTGATGTCGATAGCGATCCCACTTCGCGAGTTCCGCGGCTGCCGGTCGACAACCTCTACATCTTCGCCGGCGGCACCTACGCGCTGTACAAGAACCTGTTCGGTCGCGAGGGTTACGACGACGGCTTCATCGACCCTGCCACCGGCGAGCTGCGCGCCCAGGTGCAGAAGAGCGTTTACCTGATCAACGAGCAGTGCCCGAACGCCTACTGGAACGGCGATTCCACCAACTACTGCCCGGCCTTCGATGCCGACGACGTGGTCAGCCACGAATGGAGCCATGCCTACACCGAATATACCCATGGTTTGGTTTACCAGTATCAGTCGGGCGCGCTGAACGAGGCCTATTCGGACATCTTCGGTGAGACCTACGACCTGGTGAACGGCATCGAAGGTCCCCTGGGCGTGACACTGACCGAGGGCGAGTACTTTGAGAACGGTGGCAGCCGCTGGGTGCTTGGCGAGGATCTCTCTGAAGTGGCGGCCGGGTTCCTGCTGCGCGACATGTGGGATCCGGACAACTTCGGCATCAACGTGCCGCTGCTGGGAATTCCGATTCTCGCCACGCCTTCGCCGGGTAGCGTGATCACTTCTGAGAACTACTACTGCGATACCGGCGACAACGGCGGCGTGCACACCAACTCGGGCGTGCCCAACCATATGTACGCCATGCTGGTGGACGGCAAGACCTTCAACAACGTGACGATCCCCAAGATCGGCATGACCAAGGCCGCGCACATCTACTTCCAGGCGGAAACCCAGTACCAGACGCCGACCACCAACTTCGCGCAGCACGCCGACGCCCTGGCGATGGCTTGCCATGATCTGATCGGGCAGCCTCTCAACGACGTGCTCGGCAACGTGTCCGCCGACGTCATCAGCCAGGCCGACTGCGACGCCGTGGAACTGGCCAGCCAGGCCGTGGAGCTGCGTCAGAACCCGAAGGAGAAGTGCGGTTACACCACCGTGCTGAAGCCGGAGGCCTCGACGCCCGCGCTGTGCCCGACCGGCAAGTTCGTCACGCCGAGCTTCAAGGAAACCTGGGAAGCCGGCGCGATCCCCAGTGGCTGGACGATCAGCAAGAACATCACCGGTGACTACGATTCGCCCAGCTTCACCTACACGGTGGTTTCCGATCTGCCGGCGCCGCACAGCGGCAAGGCCTTGTTCGCCAGCAACGACGGCGACGGTACCTGCGCCGCTGGCGGCGATGCGTCGGGTTCGATTCGCGCCGATTCGCCGGAGTTCACGGTGCCGGACAGCGCCAGCTTCCTGTCGTTCACCCACTTCATGCAGTCCGAGCAGGGCTTTGACGGCGGCAACCTGAAGTACAGCAGCGATGGTGGCAGCACCTACACCATCGTTCCTCAGGATGCCTTCACCTACAACGAGCACACCGGCGTGTTCGGTGACTCGCCGATCCTGCCGATCCCCGACCCGATCGGTCTTCCCGGCAATGGCAACAACACCAGCCCGCTCGCGGGCGAGGCGGCCTGGACCGGCGCCGACCAGGGCGAGGCCACCGGCAGCTGGGGCACCACCATCGTCGATCTGTCCAAGCTGGGTCTGGCCAAGGGTGCCAAGGTCAAGTTCCGCTGGGAGTTTGGCCAGGACGGCTGCGGTGGCAACCTCGGCTGGTTCATCGACGATACCCAGGTGTACTACTGCGGCCTGACCGATCCGGGCACCGGCAGCAGCTCCGGCGGCACCAGCTCGGGTGGTACTAGCTCGGGTGGCACTAGCTCCGGTGGTACCAGTTCCGGCGGCACCAGCTCGGGTGGCACCAGCTCCAGCGGTGGCTCCTCCGGCAACACCGGTAGCTTTGGCGGTGGCGCCTTCGGTTGGCTGGCGCTGTTGCCGCTGTTCGGCGCCGCCTTGCGTCGCCGTCGCGCACAGGTGGCCTGATGGGCGGGCGCCGCCGGAATTTCCGGCGGCGCTCTGGCGCTATCAAAGTGGTTTTGGTCAATCCCGGGGCAGACGCCCCGGGATTTTTTTATGCCTGCGACTCGGCGTCGCGCAGCATCCGCAGCAGCTGATGAAAATCCAGCCGGCAGGTCTTGGTCAGCGAGACCGCTCTTTCTTCGGCGCCGATCCAGTCCAGCCGCGCGCAGGAGCGGCGGAAGGCGAACACCAGGCGGTTGTCGTTGGCGTGGGCATTGAGCACCAGGACCTGGTCGTCGAAGGCATCGCAGATGTCTTCCAGCAGATGGCTGGCGCGGCTGGGCACGCCGATGAGATTGATGACGGCGACCCCTTCGGGGCTCAGCTTGTCCCGCAACTCCTCGAAGAACTCCGCGCTGCAAAAGCGGCGCGCGGTGCCCTGGGCGTCACAGCCGTCGAGCAGCACTACGTCCAGCGGCGTGCTGACGCTGGACAGATAGTCGGCGGCGTCGGCGAGGACGATCCGGTGCCGCGCGTCTTCCGCCGGCAGATGGAACAGCTGGCTGAACTCGATGACCTGGGGATTGATCTCCACCGTGGTGATGCGGGTCTGCGGCAGATGCCGGTAGCAGAACTTGGTCAGCGAGCCGCCGCCGAGGCCGACGATCATCAGCTCCTTGGGCTCGGGCAGCAGCGGCAGGAAGGCCATCATCTGCCGGGTATAGGTGAGCGTCAGCGCGTCCGGGTAGTCCATCAGCATCTCGCTCTGCACGTAGCGCAGGCCGAAATGCAGGCGCCGCGAGCGGATGCTGTCGAGCGCGAACGGTTGCCGGTAGCGGCCGGTGCGGATCTGCTTCAGCGCCTGCTTTAAGTCGGCGTCGGCGGGCTCGCGCAGCCAGAGAACCTCGCCGCTGAAGATGCCCTCGGCCGGCAGACGGTGCCAACGGCGGCCGTCGGCGCCCGGCGGCAGGGCCTGAGGGCTAAGCGAGGGCCTGGGTGGATTCATGGCGGCGATGCGGAATGGCTGTGGGCGGAAACAATCGGGACTCGACTTTGATTGGAATAGTTTGTGCTTTCAATGCACATATTATGATAATGCTTGAGTTGCTGCGGCGGTCTGCCGGTGTTGCGTATCCGGCGGCCGGCTTCTCGTCCCTGCCGGTGCTACCACTTTGAACATGGAATCAAAAACCGCCCGCCTCACCGTGCTGATCGACCCCGATAAAAAGGAGGCGTTCGAACTGCTCTGTGCCCGGCAGGACCAGACCGCCTCGCAGGTGGTCCGGCAGTTGATTCGCGACTATCTGGCCAAACATGGCGTCGCCTACGGCAAGGATGTCGCCGCGCGCGACTGATCCTGGGTCCGCCGCCACTTGCTCCCGGCCTGGCCTGGGTAGACGCGATGACGCTAAGCCTACGTCCGCTGCATTCCTCCGATATCGAAGGCTGCCTGGCTCTCTGGCAACAGGCGGAGGGGGTGGTGCTGCGCGAGGCCTCCGACCAGCCCGCCAGCATCGCCGCGTTTCTGGAGCGCAATCCCGGCCTCAGCTGGGTGGCGGAAAGTCCCGAGGGCGCTCTGGTCGGTGCTCTGCTCTGCGGCCAGGACGGCCGGCGCGCCTATCTCTACCACCTCGCCGTGCAGCCGGCCTGGCGGCGCACGGGCTGCGGACGGGCCCTGGTGGCTGCGGCGCTGGAGCGCCTGGACGCGGCCGGAATCAGCCGCTGCCACGCCTTCGTGCGGGCCGATAACCAGGATGCGATGCGGTTCTGGGCGCGCGTGGGCGCCGACCGGCGTCTGGATGTCGCGCTGTTTACCCTGCGCCTGGCCGCAGACGCCGTTTAGGCGCGACTCACCCGCTCCACCGCCGAAAGCCGCCGCACCCGCTTGATGACGCGGGCCAGATGCACGCGGTCTTTCACGGTGATCAGGAAGCGCATTTCCACCGCTTCTTCCGAGCCCGAGCGGTCTGGCATCTGCACGTTTTCGATCGAGCTGCCGGCCTCGGAAATCTCGCCGGCGACGCTGGCCAACAGGCCGCGGCGGTTGTGTGCCTTGAGCTTCAACTCGGCCAGGAAGTCGCCTTGCACCTTCTCCGCCCACACCAGCGCAATGCGCTCGCCCGGGCCGCCCTTGCGCGCCTGCACATGCTCGCAGTCGAGGCGATGGATGATGATGCCGCGGCTGGCGGAGACGTAGCCGATGATCGCATCGCCGGGGATCGGCCGGCAGCAGCGGGCGTAGTCGATCACCAGACCTTCGGTGCCTTCCACCGCCAGCGGCATGGAGTCGCTGGAGCGGGTGCCGATGGCCGACTCCGGCAGGAAGTGGCGCGCCACCAGCGGCGCCAAGCGCTCGCCGGTGCCGATGGAGATGAAGAGATCCTCCAGCTCCTCCAGCTTGTAGCTGGCCAAGACCGGCGCGGCGGCCTTGGGATTGAGCACGGTGGGCGGCAGCTTGAGCTCACGCAGGGCGATTTCCAGGAGGCGGCGACCGAGCCGGATCGCCTCGTCCTCGCGCTGCTCCTTCAAGAAGGCGCGGATGCGCGAGCGCGCCTTGGCGGTCTTCACATAGTTGAGCCAGGCGGCGTTCGGTCGTGCGTGGCGGGAAGTGATGATCTCGATCGTCTGGCCGTTCTTGAGCGGCGTGTTGAGCGGCTCCAGATGACCTTCGATACGGGCGGCGACGCAGTGGTCACCCAGCTCGCTGTGCACGGTGTAGGCGAAATCCACCGGCGTCGCCCCCTTGGGCAGACGGCGGATCTGGCCCTTGGGCGTGAACACGTAGACCTCGTCCGGGAACAGGTCGACCTTGACGTTCTCCACCAGCTCCTGCGCGCCATCGCTGCCTTGAGATTCAAGCAGCATCTGCAGCCACTCGCGGGCGCGCGCCTGCGGCGCGGAGCTGGCGGCGTCGCGGCCGCCGAGCTTGTACTGCCAGTGCGCGGCGATGCCGCTCTCGGCGATGTGGTGCATCTCGCGGGTGCGGATCTGGATCTCGATCTTCTTGCCTTCCGGCCCCACGCAGGTGGTGTGCAGGCTCTGGTAGCCATTGCCGCGGGCATTGGCGATGTAGTCGTCGAACAGGCCCGGCACCGGCTTGTAGACATGGTGGACGATGCCCAGTGCGCGGTAGCACTCGTCGAGCTTGGCGACCACGATGCGAAAGCCCAGCAAGTCCATCACGTCGAGAAACTTCAGCCGCTTCTTCTGCATCTTGCGGTAGATGCTGTAGTAGCTCTTCTGGCGGCCGATCACGGTGGCGCCGATGCCTTCCTCGGCCAGCGCCCGGGAAAGGCGCTGCTCGATCTCGCGGATCAGGCTCTTCACATCGCCCAGGCGCTCGCCCACCGCCTTGACGAACACCTCGTAGCGCTGCGGGTGCAGGTTGGCGAAGGCCAGATCCTCTAGCTCGCGGCGCAGGGTGTTGATGCCCAGGCGCTGGGCGATAGGCGCGTAGATCTCCAGGGTTTCCTGGGCGATGCGGCGCTTCTTTTCCGGCGCCATCGCCCCGAGGGTGCGCATGTTGTGCAGGCGGTCGGCGAGCTTGACCAGGATCACCCGCAAGTCGTCGGTCATCGCCAGCAACAGCTTGCGGAAGCTCTCCGCCTGCCGCTCGATGCGGCTCATGCCCTCGATCTTCTCGATCTTGGAAACGCCGTCGACCAGCTTCGCCACCTCGGGTCCGAACTGGCGGGCGATCTCGTCCTTGGAGACCGCGGTGTCCTCGATCACGTCGTGCAGGATCGCGGCGATCAGGGTGACGTGATCCAGCCGCATCTCGGCGAGGATGCGCGCCACCGCCAGCGGGTGGTAGATGTAGGGCTCGCCGCTGCTGCGGTTCTGCCCGGCGTGCATCTCGGCGCCGAAGCTGTAGGCGCGGCGCACCTCGGCGACCTGCTCTTCCGGCAGGTATTCGTTGAGCAGCCGCACCAGGGTTTCGATGCCGAACTCCCGCGCCACCCGCTGCGTGCGCAGCGCGGTGCCGATCTTCTGGATCAGCGGGCGCGGCGAGAAGGGGCTGGGAGTGTCCATGTCCTGGGGAGTATATGGGCGCGCCCGGGGTTTGCCCCAGGCACCTCTGGCGAATTGCTCGCCAGGAAGAGCTGAACTAGCATCGCCGCAAAGATGGCTCTGGCCAAAAGCGACCAGACGCCACCGTGACTAGGGAATGCACGGGAGGGGAACATGGGCATACGACTTTGCTGCCTGCTGGCGCTGCTATCGCTCGCCGGCTGCGCCTCGCGCTTCGGCGAGCGCCACTACTTCAAGTCCGAGGATGGCCAGGGCGCGCCGGTGAACTACTACCGGGTGACGGTCAAGGGCGGCACCTTTCTGAACAGCTCGCGCTACCTCTCCGGCTATTTCGACGAGGAGGCGGTCGATGCCTATTTCAGCCAGACCAGCGCCGGCCAGGGCTTTCAGCCGGCCAGCAAGGGCAAGGTTCAGTCGCTCGATGCCGGGCTGCGGGACCGCAAGCTGGTGCTGCTCCTGTCGGCCAATTCCGACGCGATGGCCGGAGAAATTGGCCAGATCGCCGACAACACCGCGCTGATGGGCAGCCTGACCCAACTGGTGGCCGGTGCCGGCCTGCTTGCTCCGGCGCAACAGACGCTGCGGCGCCAGCAGGAGCGGGCACAAAGCCTGGCCCGCGCCGGGCTCGGCCTCCTGGGTGATCTGCCGGCCCAGCCCAGCCCGGCCCTGGCCCAGAGCCGGGCGCTGGGCCTGGCCAACCGACTGGCTGCCGAGCTGGGGCGCGAGCAGCCGTTCCGGAATCTCGCCGAGGCCCAGACCTGGCTCAATGCCAATCGCGCCCGGCTGCTGAAGGAGGAGCTGCCATGACTGCCCTCAAAACCCTGGCGCTGCTGTTGCTGTTGAGCCTGGCCGGCTGCGCGCGGATGAGCGTGCAGGTAGACGTCTTCGACCGCCGCGGCCTGGCACCCGAGGATGCGCTGGAAGCGACGGTGGGCCTGGCCGCCAGCCAGCACACCATCGTCGCTGCGCAGGATGGGTATGCGCGGCGCCAGGTGATCATCGTCAGGGCCATCGGCGACTACTACCAAAAGCTGGTTGGAGCCCTGGTGATCGCTCCCGATGATCTGCCTGGCTTTGTGAGCAAGATACGGACCCGGGTCTCGACCGAGCTGGCCAAACTGGCGGCGGCTCGCGATGCCGCCGGCCAGCGCGCGCAGCGCGCGCGGTTGCAGACCGGTGAGGCGCGGCGCCGGGAGTTCCGTGCCGCCATGGACGAGTTCACCGGCGCCGACCTGCGCTGGGAACAGTCCTATGCCCAGGTTCTGGCCGAGCTTGATGGCGAGGTGCAGCCCGAGACGGAATTGGCCGCCGATCTACGCCTGTTGGAAGTCCGCCGGAATCTGGTCGAGTCCGGCAGGCTGCGTCTGGATCTGCTGACCGCCGGCCTGGGGCTGTTCGACGATCCCTATGCCGCCTATCTGGTCAACGCGCCTGAACGGTACTGGCAGGGCGTCTACAACCGCGCCCACGGCAGTGGCGTGTTCGGCAACACCGACCTGGCGATCAAGATGGAAGGTCCGGGCATGTTCACCGTCAAGGGCGTCAAGCAGGGCGCCAGCAAGCTCACCCAGGCCTCGCTGCAGGTGCTCAAGCAGGGGGTACAGATGGTCGGTGCCGCCTATGGCCTGCCGCTGGCCGGACTGAGCAGCAAGCCGGTGGCCGCCGTCGGTGATCTGGCTGGGCAGGCTGGAGAGCTGGTCGAGGCGGCCACGGTGCCGGCGCTGAGCCGACGCGCCACCGTGGACCTGCTGGACGCGCTGCTGGCCGAGCGCGGTGCCCTGGCGGCGGCCGACGCTGGCGAACGGCGCAAGGCGCTGAACCGCATCGCCGCCCAGTTGCCACAACAGCCCTGACCCGGGAGAAACGAAATGCGCTACCAAGTGGGAAGTCGCGTAAGGCTGCGGGTGGACAAGGTCTATGCCGATGGCAGTCGGATTCCGGCCGGTACCCGTGGCACGGTGCAGAAGGTCTATCCGATCAGCGAGAGCTACCTGGTCCTCTTCGACGGGTTCGCTCCGGCGCGAAAAGTGCCGGACCGCGACCTCGAATAGGGCTGGATTCCGGCCAGAAACTCAGTACGGCCTGCCGTCCTTGTGCAAGGGCAGCATTTCTCGCCGGGAGCTGCCGTCGGGCTGTTGCACCTGCCGGTAGCGCAGCAGCAAGTCGTCGTCGGGATAGTGAGCCTCGTCATCGTCGTCGCGGGTGCCGACCTCCAGATAGACCGCGACCGAGTCGCCACGATTCACCAGTTGATGGCCGTCGCCACTGCCGGCCGGATAGCCGGCGCAGTCCCCTGCCCGGAGGATTTGTTCGCCCGCATCGGTGCGCAGCACCAGCTCGCCTTCCAAGAGGTAGACGAACTCCTCCTCGCGGCTATGCCAGTGGCGCAGCGCCGACTGGCCGCCTGGCCCGAGCCGGACCAGGTTCACGCCGAACTGGGTCAGGCCCAGCGCCGGCCCCAGCCGCCGCTTCACGCGGTCGCCCATACGCGACTTGTAGGGTTCCGGGTAGCCGCTGCCACGCAGCTCCGGCAGGCTGGCGGGATCAAGCGCGGGCAGTCGCAGAGGGGTGGACATGGCGGGCTCCGATGGCGGGATGCAGGCAGTTTAGGTCTGGGCCAAGGCCTCGCGGATTGCGCCGGTGAAAGCCTCGCCGTAATGCTTGAGCTTGGCTTCGCCGACACCGGGAATCTCCGCGAAGGCGGTCAGGGTGCTTGGCTGGCGCTCGGCCATGGCGCGCAGGGCGGCGTCGGCGAACACCACATAGGGCGGCACGTTCTGCTCGTCGGCCAGCCGCTTGCGCAGGGCGCGCAGCGCTTGGAACAGGGCCTCCTCGGCGCTGCTCAGCGGCGCGGCTTCGGGGCCCGCGCCACGACCGCTGCGCAGCTTGCGCTCGCGCGGCAGCTTTTCGGCCTTGGGCGGCGCCGCCAGTTCGACGCGGCGCTCGCCCTTGAGCACGGTCCAGCTGCCGGCGTTGAGCGCCAGCACCGGGTAGCCGTCCTCGGTCTCGGCCAGCAGGCCCTCGTGCTTGAGCACCCGCACCAGATGCCGCCAGTCCTCCACCGGCCGGTCCTTGCCCATCCCGTAGGTGCTGATCGCCTCGTGGTTCATGCGCAGCAGCTTCTCGGTCTTCGCCCCGCGCAGGATGTCGATGACATGGCCGGCGCCGAAGCGCTGGTTCAGCTTCGCCAGCCGGGCGACGGTGGATAGCAGCTGCTGTGCCGGCACCGTCCAGTCCTCGGTGGCGCGCGGCGTGGTGCAGTTGTCGCAGGCGCCGCAGTTGCCCGGTGGATAGTCCTCGCCGAAGTAGCGCAGCTGCACGCTGCGCCGGCAGGCGCTGGTCTCGGCGTAGTCCAGTACCTGACGCAGCTGCTGGCGCGCCTGGCGCTGCTCCTCCAGCAAGGGCTCGCTGGTGACCGGGTCGAGCTTCTGGGCGATCAGGAACTCCGCGGTGTGGATGTCGCCGGCGCCGAAGTACAGGGTGCAGCGCGCCGGCTCGCCGTCGCGGCCGGCGCGGCCGGCCTCCTGGTAGTAGCCCTCCAGCGACTTCGGCAGGTCGTAGTGCAGCACCCAGCGCACGTCGGGCTTGTTGATGCCCATGCCGAAGGCGACGGTGGCGACCATCACCGAGACGTCGTCGCGGATGAAACGCTCCTGGTTCTGGCTGCGGGTCTCGGCATCGAGGCCGGCGTGATAGGGAAGGGCGGCGATGCCGTCGGCCTGCAACTTATGGCTCAGCTCGTCCACCCGCTTGCGCGACAGGCAGTAGACGATGCCGGCACCGCCGGCGCGGGCCTGTGCCAGCAGCTCGCCATAGGTGCGCGAGCTCTTCGGTTTGACTGCATAGAACAGGTTGTGGCGGTCGAAGCTGGCGACGTGTACCGCCGGCTCCGTCAACGCCAGTTGGCGGATGATGTCGGAGCGCACCCGCGGCGTCGCGGTGGCGGTGAAGGCATAGACCGGCACCTGCGGAAAACGCTCGCGCAGCCGCGACAGCTGGCGGTACTCGGGGCGGAAGTCATGCCCCCATTCGCTGACGCAATGCGCCTCGTCGAGGGTGAAGGCGGAGATGCCCTGGGCCTCGGCCAGGCGCGGCAGGAAGCCGTCGAGGAACTCGCTGCTCAGCAGGCGCTCCGGCGCCAGATACAAGAGCTTGATCTCGCCGCGCAGCAAGGCGCTCATGCGCTCGCCGCCTTCGCCGGCCTTGAGACTGGAATTGAGGAAGGTGGCGGCGATGCCGTTGTCGGCCAGCAGCCGCACCTGGTCCTGCATCAGCGCGATCAGTGGCGAGACCACCACCATCACCCCCGGCATCAGCAGTGCCGGCAACTGGAAGCACAGACTCTTGCCGCCGCCGGTGGGCATCACCGCCAGCAGGTCGCGATGCGCCAGCGCGTCGCGGACCACGGATTCCTGGCCGGGGCGGAAGTGATCGAAACCGAAGTGTTGTTTCAGTGCCGCGTGCAGCGACATGCCCTGCGAATCATCCATGCGCGCAGTTTCCGCCTTCGTAGCCGGAATGCCAATGGCGCTTGCTCACGGAGCGAGCAAGTGGCTGGCGGCGGCAACAAAAAAAGGGACCTTTCGTCTCGGTCCCTTTTGGTTGCGGCCAGCTTGCCGGTTTAGTCGCGGCCGGCCAGCTGCGCGACGATGGCCGGGTTCTCCAGGGTGGAGATGTCCTGGGTGATGTCCTCGCCCTTGGCGATCGAGCGCAGCAGGCGGCGCATGATCTTGCCGCTGCGGGTCTTGGGCAGGCCGTCGGCCAGGCGGATGTCGTCCGGCTTGGCGATGGCGCCGATCTGCTTGGCGACGTGCTCGCGCAGCTCCTTGACCAGAGCATCGGCCTCGGCGCCGGTGGGGCGCTGACCCTTGAGGATCACGAAGGCGAACACCGCCTCGCCCTTGACCTCGTGCGGCCGGCCGACCACTGCCGCCTCGGCGACGCGCGGATGGCTGACCAGGGCGCTTTCGACCTCCATGGTGCCCAGGCGGTGGCCGGAGACGTTCAGCACATCGTCGACGCGGCCCATGATCCAGTGATAGCCGTCGGCGTCGATATGGGCGCCGTCGCCGGCCACGTAGAGCATGGTCTTGATGCCGGACTGGACGCTGGCCCGGTCTTTGAACTGCCCCCAATAGGCGCTGACGTAGCGGTTGTTGTCGCCCCAGATGGTGCGCAGCATCGACGGCCAGGGCTTGGTGATGACTAGATAGCCGCCCTGACCGGGCGCGGTCACCGGCTCGCCGGTTTCATCGACGATGGCGGTGAAGATGCCGGGCAGGGGCAGGGTGCAGGAGCCGGGCTTGGTCGGCACCGCGCCCGGCACCGGCGCGATCATGATGGCGCCGGTCTCGGTCTGCCACCAGGTATCGACGATCGGCAGCTTCTCTTTGCCGATGACGCGGTGGTACCACATCCAGGCTTCCGGATTGATCGGCTCGCCGACGCTGCCGAGCAGGCGCAGCTTGCTGAGGTCGTACTTGTTCGGCCATTCCTCGCCCAGCTTCATCAGCGCGCGGATCGCGGTCGGCGCGGTGTAGAAGATGGTGACGCCGTGCTCCTGGGCGATCTTCCAGAAGCGGCCAGCATCGGGCACGGTGGGCGCGCCCTCGTAGATCATCACCGTCGCGCCGGCGCTCAGGGGGCCGTAGGCGACATAGCTGTGGCCGGTGATCCAGCCGACGTCGGCAGTGCACCAGAACACGTCGTCCGGTTTCAGGTCGAACACCCATTGCGCGCTCAGCTGCGCACCGAGCAGATAGCCGCCGGTGGAATGCTGGATGCCCTTGGGCTTGCCGGTGGAGCCGGAGGTGTAGAGCAGGAACAGCGGGTGCTCGGCATCCACCCATTCCGGCTCGCAGCGCTCGGACTGCGTGGCCAGCAACTCGTGCCACCAGAGGTCACGGCCCGCCACCATGGGCACACCGTGGTCGGTGCGCTTCAAGACGATGACATTGGTGATGCTGGGGCCGCCGGCAGCCAGCGCCTCGTCCACCGCCTTCTTCAGCTCGACGATGTTGCCGCCGCGCCAGCCGCCATCGGCGGTGATGACCAGCTTGGCGCCGGCATCCTCGATGCGATCCTTCAGCGAGCTGGCCGAGAAGCCGCCGAACACCACCGAATGGGTGGCGCCGATGCGCGCGCAGGCCTGCATGGCGATCACCGCCTCGGCGCTGTGCGGCAGGTAGATCACCACCCGGTCGCCCAGCTTCACGCCCAGGTTCTTGATGGCATTGGCGAGCTTGCAGACTTCTGCGTGCAGCTGCTTGTAGGTGTAGGTGCGGACGTCGCCCTTCTCACCCTCGAAGCGGATGGCGAGCTTGTCGCCCTTGCTGCCCAGGTGGCGGTCCAGGCAGTTGACCGAGACATTGGTCTTGCCGTCGGCGAACCAGCGGTAGTTGGGCGCCTGGCTGTCGTCCAGCACCTGCCGGAACGGCGTCTGCCAGTGCAGGGTTTCCTTGGCCAGACGGCCCCAGAAGGCGGTGAAGTCGACTTCCGCCTCGGCCCGTAGCGCGTTGAGACGATCGGCGTTGAGGCCGGCCTTGGCGACGAACTCGGCGCTGGGTGGGAATACCCGGCTTTCCTCAAGCACGGATGCGATGGAACTCACGGTCTTGTCCTCCTGGGGTTGAGCTGCGGCGCCGCTGCGGGTGCCTTCATAGGGAGCTAGTAGTTTCATTTCGAGTATGCCTCAAGCCGCCGCGGCGTCGCCGCGGCGGGTGGGGGTGGATCAGTGGCTGGCGGCGGTGTCGGCGCCGTAGCCGGTTTCGGAGCGGATCATCTGCGCCTGGAAGCGGCCCTGCTCGCGGCGTGCGCGGGCACTGGAGTCGGTGACCGAGCCCAGCCAGCAGCCGAAGAAGGCCAGCGACATGCTGAACAGCGCCGGGTTGTCGTAGGGGAAGATCGCGGCGGCATGGCCGAAGGTCTTCACCCACACCGCCGGGCCGAGCACGGTCAGAGTCACCGCAGTGACCAGGCCCAGGCCACCGCCGAGCACGGCGCCGCGGGTGGTGAAGCCCTTCCAGAAGATCGACACCAGCAGAATCGGGAAGTTGGCCGAGGCGGCGACCGCGAAGGCGAGGCCGACCATGAAGGCGACGTTCTGCTTCTCGAACAGGATGCCCAGCACCATCGCCAAGAGGCCCAGCGCCAGGGTCGCCATCTTCGACACCCGCACCTCGTCCCGATCGTTGACCTGGCCCTTGCGGAACACGCTGGCGTAGAGGTCGTGCGAGACCGCGCTGGCGCCGGACAGCGTCAGGCCGGCGACCACAGCCAGGATGGTGGCGAAGGCCACCGCCGAGATGAAGCCGAGGAAGACGTCGCCGCCGACCGCGTGGGCGAGATGGATGGCGGCCATGTTGTTGCCGCCGCGCAGGCCCTTCGCGTCCAGATAGAAGGCATCGGTGCCGACCATCACGATGGCGCCAAAGCCGATGATGAAGGTGAGGATGTAGAAGTAGCCGATGAAGCCGGTGGCATAGAACACGCTCTTGCGGGCTTCCTGCGCATCCTTGACGGTGAAGAAGCGCATCAGGATGTGCGGCAGGCCGGCGGTGCCGAACATCAGCGCCAGGCCCAGCGAGATCGCCGAGATCGGATCTTTCACCATATTGCCGGGCGCCATGATCGCGTTGTGGTCCTTGTGCACCTCGACCGCGCGCGAGAACAGGGTGTCGAAGGAGAAGCCCATCCGCTGCATGACCATGTAGGCCATGAAGCTGGCGCCGCCGAGCAGCAGCACCGCCTTGATGATCTGCACCCAGGTGGTGGCGAGCATGCCGCCAAAGATCACGTAGATGATCATCAGCACGCCGACCACCACCACCGCGGTGGAGTAGTCGAGGCCAAACAGCAGCTTGATCAGCTGACCGGCGCCGACCATCTGCGCGATCAGGTAGAACGACACCGTGGTCAGCGTGCCGACTGCGGCGAGCGTGCGGATCGGCTTCTGCTCCAGGCGGTAGCTGGCGACGTCGGCGAAGGTGTACTTGCCGAGATTGCGCAGGCGCTCGGCGACCAGAAAGGTCACCACCGGCCAGCCGACCAGAAAGCCGATCGAGTAGATCAGGCCATCGAAGCCGGAGCCGAACACCAGGGCGGAAATGCCCAGGAAGCTGGCCGCACTCATGTAGTCACCGGCGATCGCCAGGCCGTTCTGGAAGCCGGTGATGCCGCCGCCGGCGGCGTAGAAGTCGGCGCGCGACTTGGTGCGCCGCGCCGCCCAGTAGGTGATGCCCAGCGTCATCGCCACGAAAGCGAAGAACATGCTGATGGCGGTCCAGTTGGTGGCCTGTTTCACCGCCTCACCCTCCAGGGCGGCGGCGAAGACAGGGCTGGCGGCGAGCGCCGCGAACAGGCTCAGGATCAATTTCATGGCGATGCCCTGGTGCGGACTACTTGGTCTGGCCGGCGCGGACCGCGTCGGCGGTCAGGCGGTCGAAATGGGTGTTGGCGCGGCGCACGTAGATGCCGGTCAGCACGATGGCCGAGAGGATCACCGCCAGGCCGAGCGGAATGCCGAGGGTGATGACGCCATCCAGCGGCATCGCCAGCGTCTCCTTGCCAAAGGCGATCATCAGGATGAAGCCGTAGTAGATGACGCACATCGCGATGCTCAGGCGCAGCGCCAGCGAGTTGCGGGTCTTCTGCAGTTGCTGGAAGGCGGGGCTGTCGGCGATGCGTTGCAGATCGGCGTTCAGCGGCGGGTTGTTTGCGGGCTCGGCACGCGGGGCGTGTAGGGTGGCGGTCATGGTCATGTTCTCCTCCGGCTTGTGGTTCAGCGGGTGATCGCACTCTAGGAGCGGCAGGCAGCCGAAGGGAACGCGACTTTAGTCGGGTCGCCAGTACCGGCCGGTTAGGACTTTGGTCTAATCGCGATACCTGAAGCGCCGCAGGCCCCGAGAGCACGGCGTGCATGGAGGAGGAGTCGCGATGCTGCCGGGTTGGTTGCTGTTTCTGGTGTCGGCGTCCTACGTCGGCCTGCTGTTCGGCATCGCCCACTACGGCGATCGCGTCAGCGCCTTCGGCCGTGCGCCGGCCCAGCAGCCCTTGATCTACAGCCTGGCGCTGGGCGTCTACTGCACCTCCTGGACCTTCTACGGCGCGGTCGGCCGCGCCGCCGCCAGCGGCTGGGATTTTCTGCCGATCTATCTCGGGCCCCTGCTGGTGTTCGTGCTCGGCATGCCCCTGCTGTCGCGGATCATCGAGGTCAGCAAGCGACACAACATCACCTCCATCGCCGACTTCATCGGTGCGCGCTACGGCCGCCACCAGCCGCTGGCGCTGTGGGTGACGCTGATCGCGGTACTCGGTGTGCTGCCCTATATCGCCCTGCAGCTGAAGGCGGTGGCCTTCGGCTTCGAGGTGCTGGCCTCGCCGCTGTCGCTCAGCGGTGGCGTCGGCCATCACTACGGCGACAGCGCGCTGGTGGTCGCCGGCCTGCTGGCGGTGTTCGCGATCCTGTTCGGTACCCGACAGGTGGTGTCCAGCGAGAATCATCACGGCATGGTGCTGGCCATCGCCTTCGAGTCGGTGATCAAGCTGCTGGCCTTTCTCGCGGTCGGCCTCTACGTCTGCTACGGCATCTATGACGGCTTCGCCGATGCCTACGCGCAGGCCCTGCGGCTGCCGCAGATGAGCGAGCCGCTAGGCCGGGCCGACTGGCAGCTGGGCTTCTGGACCCAGACCCTGCTGGCGGCGCTGGCGGTGGTCTGTCTGCCCAGGCAGTTTCATGTCGCGGTGGTGGAGTCGACCTCGCCGCGTGATCTGCGCCGCGCGCGCTGGGTGTTTCCGCTGTATCTGATTCTGATCAGCGCCTTCGTGGTGCCGATCGCCACCGCCGGCCTGGCGCGGCTGCCGGCGGGCACCGCCGCCGACATCTATGTGCTGGCGCTGCCACTGGCCGATGGTCATGGCCTGCTCTCGCTCGCCGCCTATCTGGGCGGATTTTCGGCGGCGACCAGCATGGTGATCGTCGAGACCATCGCGCTCTCGACCATGCTCAGCAACGAGGTGGTGATGCCGGTGCTGCTGCGCTCGCGGCGACTGCGCCTGGGCGAGCGCGGCGACCTGAGCTGGCTGCTCAAGCTGATCCGCCGTGCCGCTATCGTCGCGATCATCGCCGCGGCCTATCTGTACTACCGGCTGTTCACCGGCCTGGGCACGCTCTCGGCCATCGGCCTGTTGTCGTTCGCGGCGGTGGCGCAGTTTGCGCCGGCGGTGATCGGCGGCATGGTCTGGCGCGGCGGCAGCTATCGCGGCGCGGTCTGGGGCCTGCTGGTGGGTTTCGCGGTCTGGGTCTACACCCTGCTGCTGCCGGCCCTGCTGGGCGCCTCCGGGCAGGGCGGCGAGCTGCTCGCCGAGGGGCCGCTGGGCATCACCGCGTTGCGTCCGCAGGCCTTGTTCGGCCTCAGCGGCCTGGACCCGGTGGCGCATGGCACGCTGTGGAGTCTGGCTGCCAATCTGTTCGTCTACCTGCTGGTGTCCTGGCTGGCGCAGCCGCGTCTGGCCGAGCGGCTGCAGGCGGTGCAGTTCCTGACTCCGACCGGCGCTCCCTCGGTGGCCGCGCCGCCGGCGGCAACGCCGGCGACGGTGGGCGATCTGCTGGCGCTGCTGGAGCGCTTTCTGGGCAGCGAGCGCGCGCAGCTGCTGCTGGGTGATTTCTGCCGCCAGCGCGGCAAGCCGCTGCCGCTGGCGCAGGATCGCGCCGACCGCGAGCTGCTGCGCTTCACCGAGCATCTACTGGCCGGTGCGCTGGGCGCCTCCAGCGCGCGCCTGCTGCTGGCCTCCACCCTGCGCGGCCGCGACATGCTGCCAGAGGATGTGATCCGCCTGCTCGACGAGACCAGCCATGCCATCGTGTTTTCGCAGGAGCGTTTGCGGGCCACGTTGGAGCATCTCTCCCAGGGCGTCAGCGTGGTCGACAAGGACTTGCAGCTGGTGGCCTGGAATCGCCGCTATCAGGAGCTGTTTGCCTACCCGCCGGAGCTGATTCACGTCGGTCAGCCGATCGAGAATCTGTTTCGCCACAACGCCGAGCGCGGCCTGTTGGGCGAGGGCGATGTCGAGGCCCTGGTGGCGCGGCGCATGGAGCACTTGCAGCGCGGCACCGCCTATGTGCACGAGCGGGCGCTGCCGAACGGCACGGTGATCGAGATCCGCGGCATGCCGATGCCCGGCGGCGGCTTCGTCACCAGCTATTCCGATGTCACCGCCTACACCCGCGCCCAGCAGGCGCTGCGCGAGGCCAACGACACCCTGGAGACGCGCGTCGCCGAGCGCACCGCCGAGCTCGCCGAGGCCAAGGCCGAGGCCGAGCGCGCCAATGCCGCCAAGACCCGCTTCCTGGCCGCTGCCTCGCACGATCTGGTGCAGCCCCTGCACGCCGCGCGCCTGTTCCTGGCCGCTACCGATCGCGCGGCGGTGCCGGCCGAGACTGGGCAGCTGCTCGACCGCATCGGCGATTCGCTGCAGGCGGCGGAGCAGCTGCTGTCGGGTCTGCTGGATATTTCCAAGCTCGACTCCGGCGCCCTGCCGGTGCATCGCGAGACTTTCGCCGCCAGCCAGGTGCTCGACCCCCTGGCGCGCGAGTTCGAGGCGCTGGCGGCGACGCGCGGTCTGCGATTCCGCTACCGACCGAGCAAGGCGCTGCTGCATAGCGATCCGGCGCTGCTGCGGCGGGTGCTGCAGAATTTTCTCGGCAATGCCCTGCGCTACACCCGCCGCGGCAGTGTGCTGCTGGGCAGCCGCCGGGTTGCCGGTGGCCTGCGCCTGGAGGTCTGGGACACCGGCCCCGGCATCCCCGCCGACAAGCAGCGGGAGATCTTCGAGGAGTTCCGCCGCCTGCATACCCAGGACGCCTTCGGTGAGCGTGGCCTGGGCCTGGGCCTGGCGATCAGCGAGCGCATTGCCCGCCTGCTTGGGCATCCGCTGGGCCTGCGCTCGCGGCCGGGGCGCGGCTCGGTGTTCGCCATCACCGTGCCGCTGGGCGAGGCGCGTGATCTCCTCACCGCGACGCCAGTGGTGGAGAAGCACCGCGCCATCGAGCAGCGCTCGCGCATCCTGATCGTCGACAACGAGCCGCTGGCGCTGGCGGCGCTGAGCGCGCTGCTGCAGCGCTGGGGTCATGAGGTACTGGCCGCCGCCAGCGCCGAGCAGGCCCTGCAATTGGGCGCCGACGGTCCGGCACCGGACCTGGTGCTGGTCGACTACCACCTCGACCACGGCGAGAGCGGCATCGAGGCCGCGGCCAGCTTCCGCGCGTTCTGGGGCGCGGATCTGCCCTGCGCGGTGATCACCGCCGACCCCACCCGCACCGCCCGCGATGCCGCGGCGGCACTGGGCTATGCCTTTCTGCAGAAGCCGGTGAAGCCGGCGGCGCTGCGGGCCTTGGTGCAGCGTCTGCTGGGCGGCTGAGGCTGCCGCGCGGTGCGGGCAGCACACTAGAATGCGCACCTTCGCTCGTTGAATGCCCTGTCCGCGCCGTGACCTCTGCCCAAGTCCCTGACTCCAATCCTGTCCTCCTGACTGGCGCCGCCGGTTTCGTCGGCCTGCACGTCGCGCGCGCGCTGCTGGCCCGCGGCGAGCGGGTGCTGGGCATCGACAATCTCAACGACTACTACGCGCCCCAGCTCAAGCACGACCGCTTGGCGACGCTCAAGGACGAGCCCGGCTTCGTGTTCGAACGCGGCGATCTGGCCGATGCCGACTTTCTGCGCCACTGCTTCGAGAGCCATCGCCCGCGGCGGGTGATCCACCTGGCCGCGCAGGCCGGCGTGCGCTACTCGATCAGCCATCCCGGCGCCTATGTGCAGAGCAATCTGGTCGGCTTCGGCAATTTGCTGGAAGCCTGCCGCACTGCCGAAGTCGAGCACCTGGTCTATGCCTCCTCGTCTTCGGTGTACGGCGCCAATAGCAAGCAGCCGTTCTCGGTGGCCGATGGCGTCAACCATCCGGTCTCGCTCTACGCCGCGACCAAGAAGGCCAACGAGCTGATGGCCCACAGCTATTCGCATCTCTACCGAATTCCCACTACCGGCCTGCGCTTCTTCACCGTCTACGGCCCCTGGGGCCGGCCGGACATGGCCTATTTCAAGTTCACCCAGGCGGTGCTCGCCGGAGAGCCGATCGAGGTCTACAACCACGGCCAGATGCGTCGCGATTTCACCTACATCGACGACATCGTCGACGGCGTGGTGAAAGTGCTGGACCAGCCGGCGCAACCGGATCCGGACTGGGACAGCGAGCATCCCGACCCGGCCAGCAGCAATGCGCCCTACCGGGTCTACAACATCGGCAACCACCAGCCGGAGTCGCTGGAGGACTTCATCACCGCCATCGAGCAGGCCGTCGGCAAGAAGGCGATCAAGAAATACCTGCCGATGCAGCCCGGCGATGTGCTCAGCACCTATGCCGACATCAGCGCGCTGAACAAGGCGGTGGGTTTTGCGCCACGCACGCCGATCTCGGTGGGCCTGCCGCGCTTCGTGGAGTGGTATCGCAGCTACTACCGCGTCTGAAGCGGCTCCGGCTTTCAGGCCGCGCCGTTGTAGCCAGCCGGCGCCCGGTAACGCAGCGCTGGCAGGCGTCGGCCCAGCCAGGCCAGCAGTCCGTGCTCGTTCATCCACAGCGCGTAGCGCACATAGGTCGGGTCGCGACTCAGATGCGCCTCCTCGGTGCGGGCGCGCAGGAAGTAGACACCGTTGATGAGCAGCAGATGCAGACAGTTGCTCAGCGCCACCGCCGGCGAAGCTGCGACGAAGGGGATGGAGATCAGCCACCAGCTGAGGTTCTTGCTCAGATAGGCGGGGTGCTTGCTGTAGCGGTAGGGGCCGTCGGTGATGATCCCGCGCGCGGTGAGGTTGGAGAAGCGCAGTCCGAAAGCCACGGTCGATAGCGCGTAGATCGCCAACAGCAGCACCAGCACTACCGCCCAGACGAACTTCGCGCCCGGCAGGCCGGCCAGCCACTGGCCCCAGACAATGCCGTCCTCGTAGCGCAGGTACTGGTTCTCGACCAGCGAGAAGAACGGCTGGTAGCACATCAGCGCCACCATCCAGCCCAGGGCGGTGGGCTCTGCCCAGCGGATGTGGGCGTCGAACAGGCGCAGCGTCAGTGCATAGCCGATCACGCAGAACAGCAGGTCGACGGTGAAGGTGAGGTGAAACAGGAACTCGAACAGCGAGTAGCCGCCCATAGACAGGGCCAGCCAGGCGTTGTGGGCGCTGCGGACCTCCTGGCCGACGTAGACCGTCATCAGTGGTACGAAGAAGGCCTTTACCGCCCAGCCGGCGAGATGGCTGAGGATCAGCCGCCGGCCCTCGGCGTCAGTTGAACGACCATGCAGCCAGAGCCAGGGCAGGCGACCGAGCTGCCAGTAGCCGTCCCGCGGTTCCCGCAGACGGCCGTCCAGCCACCAGAAGTAGAAGGGCGCGGCGATGAGCATCGGCGTGCCATAGACGCGCAGCACCCGCCAGAACGGCTGGTAGAAGCTGCCGTGGTACTCGGGGAACAGCGCATAGGCGCCGGCGATCAGGCCCAGGGTGAGGCCCAGGCCCAGCAGTTTCACCAGCACGCGGCTGAGGCTGGGGGTGGCGCGGCGGTCCCAGTCCAGGCCGCTGCTGGGATTGCGGTGGGTGCGCAGCACGAAATGCTCGTGCAGGCCGATCAGCACCGCGATCAAGAGGCCGGCGGTGAGGCCGTTGTCGTAGGGTGTGTTGGGCGAACTGGTCTGCCGCCAGGCCAGGTAGGCGAGGCCGGCCACCGCCGCCAGGCAGTTAAAGCCGAAGCGGCTGGCGCTGGCGGGCCGCTGCAGATCGCTGACCGGGGTCTCAGGCATAGCGCCAGCGCATGCCGTCCTTGGAATCTTCCAGCAGCACGCCCTCGGCCTTGAGCCGATCGCGGATGCGGTCGGACTCGGCCCAGTTCTTCGCCTGCCGTGCGGCGACGCGGGCGGCGATCAGCGCCTCGATGGCCTCGGCGCTGGGGCGTCCGCCGGCGGCCTGCGGCGACCAGGAGAACCAGGCCTCCGGGCTCTGTTGCAGCAGGCCCAACAAATTGCCGGCGTCGAGGATCTGCGCCTTCAGGCGGCTGCGCTCCTCGCCGGTTTCGGCCTTGTTGGCGGCGCGCACCAGTTCAAACAGCTCGGCCAACGCGGCCGGCGTGTTGAGGTCGTCCTCCAGAGCGGCGATGAAGCCCTCCGGGGCGCCAACGCCGGGCGCGGGGCTGACCTCGGCCAGTTCGCGCAGGGCCCCGTAGAGGCGGTCGAGCTTCTTGCGGGCATCGGCGACCACGTCCTCGTTCCAGTCCAGCGGCTGGCGGTAGTGGCCGGTGAGTAGCACCAGGCGGATCACCTCGCCCGGCAGCAGCTTCACCAGGTCGTGCACCAGGGTGACATTGCCCAGCGACTTGCTCATCTTCTCGCCGCGCATGTTGAGAAAGCCGTTGTGCAGCCAGTAGCGGGCAAAGGGCTTGCCGCCGTGGGCGCAGACGCTCTGGGCGATCTCGTTCTCGTGATGCGGAAAGATCAGGTCGTGGCCGCCACCGTGGATGTCGATGGTCTCGCCCAGCAGGGCCTCGGCCATCGCCGAGCACTCGATATGCCAGCCCGGGCGGCCACGGCCCCAGGGCGAGTCCCAGCCGGGTTGCTCGGCGCTGGACGGCTTCCACAGCACGAAGTCGCCCGCGTGCTTCTTGTACGGAGCCACCTCGACGCGGGCGCCGGCCATCAGCGACTGCTCGTCGCGCTTGGACAGCTGGCCGTACTCGGGGAAGGACAGCGTGTGGAACAGCACATGGCCGTCGGCGGCATAGGCATGGCCGCTGGCGATCAGCCGCTCGATCATGTTGATGATCTGCGGCAGGTGCTCGGTGACCCGCGGCTCGTGATCGGGCAGGGCCACGCCCAGCGCCGCCAGATCCTCGTGATAGGCGGCGGCGTAGCGGTCGCTGATCACCCGGATATCGACGCCTTCCTTCACCGCCGCGGCATTGATCTTGTCGTCAATGTCGGTGATGTTGCGGGCGTAGACCACCTTCGGATAGCGCCTGCGCAGCAGCCGCGCCAAGGTGTCGAACACCACCGCCGGGCGGGCGTTGCCGATGTGCGCGTAGCTGTAGACGGTCGGTCCGCAGACGTACATCGTCACCCGCTCGGGGTGCTGCGGCTGGAAGGTTTCCTTGCGGCCGCTGAGGGTGTTGTGGAGTTGCATCGACGGTCGGTGCGTGCGGGAAAGCGCGCAACGATACCGCTTATGCCACCCTCCCGTCCTGCCCCTGGGCGCTCAGAACACCGCAGACACCAGCAGCATGCCGGTGGCAACGCCCAGGATGAAGGCCCAGAAACCCCAGACATAGCGAGGCTTGATGCGATTGCGGGCTTCGCGGGAGTCGTAGTACGTCAGCATGGACTTCTTCAGGTTGGTAACGCGGACAACAGACCAGAGCGCTTTGAGGCGACGCTGATACGAACAAAAAAACTGTGATCCAACTCTCGGACGGCCTTCTAACACACCGCAATATGCGTTCCATGACGGTGGTTTCTGATAATGCAGTTTAGGCGCCGAAAAAGTCGCAGGAACATCCCTGAAACAGGGGATGTCCGGCCTGGTCTCGTTGCCTTGAGGTTGGATGTAAATCTTTTTATATCAACCAGATGCCCGTCTTCGCG
Source organism: Stagnimonas sp. FW305-C-60 (assembly GCF_058782965.1). Classification (NCBI taxonomy): domain Bacteria; kingdom Pseudomonadati; phylum Pseudomonadota; class Gammaproteobacteria; order Nevskiales; family Nevskiaceae; genus Stagnimonas; species Stagnimonas sp. FW305-C-60. The sequence goes on along the minus strand of NZ_JBYSYF010000002.1, from coordinate 951,724 downwards.
GCTTGGTTTTGAAGTGCCGGCGCCGGGCCGGTAGAGCCACCAGCAGTCGCTACAAAACTCGACTCGTTTTGATTACTAAGCGAGGCTGGCTCGCCCTGGTCAGCTGGCTTCCGACAGCCAGCGGCCGATGTCCGCCCGGTCTTCGTGGGTCGGCCGCCGGATCAGGTCCAGGGTATGGACGCTGTGCAGCCCGGCGCGGCGGTCGTCAAAGAAGTAGCGCAGACCGCGGTAGATGGTCGGGAAGGCGATTTCCTCCCAGGGGATGTCTTCCTCCCGCATCAGCCGCACCTCGCTGCTCTCGCTGGTGGAGCCAAAATGCGCGCCGCGTAGCCGGCCGCGATGGATCAGATGCACCTGATCGACATAAGGGACGTTGATGACCGCCACCAGGCCATCGACCTCGATCTCGGCCTGGGACTCTTCCAGCGCCTCGCGGGCCGCGCCCTGGGCACTGGTCTCGCCCAGTTCCATGAAGCCGGCCGGGAAGGTCCATTTGCCAAAGCGCGGCTCGATGTTGCGCTTGCACATCAGGATGCGGCCATCGGCCGCCTCCGGGATCACCCCGACGATCAGCTTGGGGTTGAGGTAGTGCACCGTCTTGCAGGCCGGGCAGACGTGGCGCGGCAGATGATCGCCATCGTCCGGCACCCGGTAAACCACTTCATGACCGCAGGCGCTGCAAAACTTCATGGGCGGCTCGGTGTCCCGGGGAGGTTCCAGCCACCGGTACGCCAGCGCGCACGGTGATTGGAGGTGTTTGGTGCCTGAGAAAGGAATCGAACCTTCACGAGGGGTTGCCTCGGCGGATTTTGAGTCCGCTGCGTCTACCAGTTCCGCCACTCAGGCTTGGGTCGCGCATTATAGCCGTGACCGCGCCCGCATCTGGGACAATAACCGGATGCGCCGACAAGACTTTCACTACGACCTGCCGTCCGAGCGGATCGCCCGCTATCCCATAGAGCCGCGCTCCGCCGCGCGTCTGCTGCATCTGGCTGCGGATGGTTTGCACGATCGGGCGATGCTGGATTTTCCGGCCCTCTTGGCACCGGGCGACCTGGTGGTGTTCAACGACACCCGGGTCATCAAGGCGCGATTGCACGGCAGCAAGCCCACCGGCGGCAGGGCCGAGGTGCTGATCGAGCGGGTGCTGTCGGGTCAGGAGGTGCTGGCACAGTTGGGCGTGAGCAAGAAGCCCAAGGCCGGTGGGCGCATCCTGGTCGCCGACGGCAGCCTGGTGCTGCTCGGCCGCGAGGGCGATCTGTTTCATTTTCGCTGGGAGGGTCCGGGCGATGTCTGGGCGCTGATGGAGCGCGCCGGCCAGCTGCCGTTGCCGCCCTATTTCGAGCGCGAGCCCAATGCCGAGGACGAGTCGCGCTACCAGACCCTGTTCGCCGAAAAGCCGGGCGCGGTGGCGGCACCCACCGCCAGCCTGCACTTCGACGAGCCCCTGCTGGCCGCGTTGCGCGCGCGGCAGGTGCGTACCGCCAAGGTCACCCTGCATGTGGGCGCCGGCACTTTTCAGCCGGTACGGGTCGACGAACTGAGCGAACACCAGATGCACGCCGAGCGCTACGAGGTGAGTGCCGAAACCGCGGCGCTAATCGCCGAGACCAGGGCGCAAGGGGGCAGGGTGGTGGCGGTGGGCACCACGGTCTGCCGGGCGCTGGAATCGGCGGCGCGCTCGGGGACGCTGGTCGCGGGCGCCGGCGACACCCGGCTGTTCATCACCCCCGGCTATCGCTTCGCGGTGGTGGATCGCCTGCTCACCAACTTCCATCTACCGGAATCCACCCTGCTGATGCTGGTCAGCGCCTTTGGCGGCTACGCGCGGTTGATGGCGGCCTATCAGCACGCCATCGCCGCCGAGTACCGCTTCTTCAGCTATGGCGACGCCATGCTGATCGAGCGGCTGGATCTGGCTTAAACAATCAGCGACGGCGATAGGCGATGCGCAGCTGGGCGTAGGCGCCGGCCCATTCGGTGAGCACGAACAGCCCCAGCACCGGCGGGCCGCCCAGCCACAGAAACCAGACTAGGCTGGCGCCGACCCAGAGCCGGCCCCAGCCGTCGATCACCGCCAGGAGGCCGACCGGATGCAGCAGCCGGGCGATGACCCAGACGCTGACCAGGGAGCCGGTGAGGCTGACGAACAGCAGATGCACAGGCGCGAATGGCGGCGGACTGGCCTCGCCACCCAATAGGCCGTTGAGCCAATACAGGCCGCTGAGGAAGTAAGGCGCGAGCGGCGGAATCGCCAGCATCCAGGTCAGCGCCGAGTCCAGCCAGGCCCAGAAGCGGACGCTGCCGGCCGGTATGTGATCGTAGTTGCGCATCGTGCTCCTCCTGGGCGGGGCCAAGAATAGCGACAATAGGCGATGCGATTCGAACTACTCAAAACCGACGGCCTGGCCCGTCGTGGCCGCCTCGAGCTACAGCACGGCGTGGTGGAAACCCCGATCTTCATGCCGGTGGGCACCTATGGCACGGTCAAGGCGCTGACCCCGGAAGAGCTGCGCGCGGCCGGCGCCCAGATCATTCTCGGCAACACCTTTCACCTCTGGCTGCGGCCGGGCGTGGAGGTGCTGAAGAAGTTCGATGGCCTGCACCGGTTCATGAACTGGGACGGGCCGATCCTCACCGACTCCGGCGGCTTTCAGGTGTGGAGCCTATCGGAGCTGCGCAAGCTCACCGAGGAGGGCGTGCACTTCGCCTCGCCGGTGAATGGCGACAAGGTGTTCCTGTCGCCGGAAAAGTCGGTGGAGATCCAGCACGCGCTGGGCAGCGACATCGTCATGCAGTTCGACGAATGCACGCCCTACCCGGCGACGCCCGAGCAGGCGCGCAAGAGCATGGAGCTGTCGGCGCGCTGGGCGGCGCGCTGCAAGACCACGCATGCCGACAACCCCAATGCCCTGTTCGGCATCGTCCAGGGCGGCATGCATGTGGAGCTGCGCCGCGAATCGCTGCAGCGGCTGGAGAAGATCGGCTTCGACGGCTATGCGCTCGGCGGCCTCTCGGTGGGCGAGCCGGAGGAGGAGCGCCTGAAGGTGCTCGACGCCATCGGCCCGACGCTGCCGGCGGCGCATCCGCACTACCTGATGGGCGTCGGCACGCCGCGCGATCTGGTGCAGGCGGTGGCACGCGGCATCGACATGTTCGACTGCGTGATGCCGACCCGCAACGCCCGCAACGGCCATCTGTTCACCAGCCAGGGCGTCATCAAGATCCGCAACGCCAAGCACCGCGACGACACCGGCCCGCTCGACTCCAAGTGCCGCTGCAACACCTGCCAGAACTACTCGCGGGCCTATCTCTACCACCTCGACAAGTGCAACGAGATCCTCGGCGCGCGCCTGAACACCGTGCACAACGTGCACTATTACCTGGACCTGATGCGGCGCATCCGCGAGGCCATAGACGAGGGCCGCTACGCGAGCTTCGCCGCCGAGTTTCTGGCCGGCCCGGAAGGCGCGCCGGCGCGTTCCAAACTGGCTGCCGTAGTGCAGTCACCGGAGTAGTCCATGCGCTGGAGAGACGCACGCCGCAGCCGCAATGTCGAGGACTACCGCGGTGGCGGTGGCGGTGGCGGCGGCGGCGGTCTTGGCCGCCTGGGCCTGGGCGGCATCGCCGCGGTGGTGGTGATCAGCCTGCTGCTGGGCAAGAACCCGATGGAGATGCTGGCCCTGGTTTCCGGCCTTGCCGGCGGCGAGCCGGTGACGACGCAGACTGTTGTGGAGCCCTCGGCCGACAACCGGCAGAACCGCGAGTTCGTCAGCGCCATCTTGGGCGAGACCGAAGACGTCTGGGGCGCGATCTTTCAGGCCAGCGGCGCGCAGTACCAAGCGCCCAAGCTGGTGCTGTTTTCCGGCGCGGTGCAGACCGCCTGCGGCGGCGCCTCCAGCGCCAGCGGGCCGTTCTACTGCCCGGGCGATCACAAGGTCTATCTCGACACCGGCTTCTTTGCGGAGATGCGTGCGCGCCTGGGCGGCGGCGGAGACTTCGCCGAGGCCTATGTGATCGCCCACGAAGTCGGTCATCACGTACAGACGCTCACGGGTGTCTCCGCCCAGGTCAGCGAAGCGCGCCGCGCTGGTCGGGAGGTGGGCGGCGATGGCGGCCTGCTGGTGCGCCAGGAGCTGCAGGCCGACTGCTACGCCGGCCTCTGGGCGCATCAGGCGCAGCAGCGCCATCAATGGCTGGAGCCGGGCGACATCGAGGAGGCGCTGAACACCGCCAGCGCCATCGGCGACGACCGCCTGCAAAAGCAGGCGCAGGGCACGGTGGTGCCCGATGCCTTCACCCACGGCACGGCCGAGCAACGGGTGCGCTGGTTCAAGCGCGGCTTTGCCAGCGGCGAGGTCGCCGCCTGCGACAGCTTCGCCGCTAACCCACTCTAGAGCGCCGTCAGCACCTCGGCCGCCGCGCGCTGGCCGGAGCGCAGGGCGCCGTCGAAATAGCCGTTCCAGACCTCGGCGGTTTCGGTGCCGGCCCAGTGCAGACGGCCGCAGGGCGCGCGCAGCGCCGAGCCATAGTCCAGCCAGACTCCGGGAGGGAAGTAGCCGGCGTAGCAGCCGCGGCTGAACTCTTCCTCGCTCCAGCTCTGCTCGATGTATTCCAGCGGTTCGGCGGCGGCGGCGCCGAAGTAGCGCACGAAGCTGGCTATGGTGCCCTCGCGGCGCTGTTCGGCCGTCCAGCCCAGGGCCTTGCGGCCGTCCTCGCCCTCGATGAAGCCCATCATCACGCCGATGTGGCCGTCGGGTGGCGAGTTGTCGAAAGTGAGCTTCACCGGCCCGGTATCGCTAGTGACCTGGCCGTTGAGGCCGGCGTCGCGCCAGAACGGCGTCGGGTAGACGCATTGCACCTTGATCACCGTGCCCATCGGTAGCCGCTGGGTGAGCTGGTCGCGCAGGCCGCCCAGAGGCGGCGAGTAGCGCATGCGCCCGGCCAGGGTTGGCGACAGCGCCAGGATGGCGCGCTTGGCGCGTACCGAGAAGCCGGCGCCGGAGACGGTGACGCCCTCGGCGTCCTGGGCAAGGTCGCGCACCACGCGGTTGAGGCGGATGCGCTCGCGCAGTGGCTCGGCGAGCTTGATCGAGATCAGCTGGCTGCCGCCGACGATGCGTGAGTCCTGGGCGCCATTTTCGGTGTTGATGAGGTTGTCGAGCGTGCCGGCGCTGTGGATGTAGAACAGCACATGCAGCAGCGAGAGGTCGCGTGGCTGCGCCGAGAACACCGATTCGATGGTGAGCTCCAACAGGGCCTTGCCGCCCGGACTCAGCACATTGGCGTCGATCCAGCTCTGAAAGGTCTGGCTGTCCCAGGCGACGGCGCTGGTGGCGGTCCAGGGCTGATCCAGCGGCACCTCGGCGGCCATGCTGTTGAGCCGCTGGATGGCGACCGCCGCCTCGGCGGCGCCCAGCGGGTCGGTGGGCGGCAGGCGGTTCAAGCCGAGGTTCAGCGGATCGACCGGAAACAGATGGCCGTATTGCAGCGATAGGCCGTCGCGGTGGTCGAGGTAGTTGCCCTCGTTATAGGTCTTGAAGGTTTCCAGGCCCAGCTCGGCGATGGTTTGCAGCACTACGTCCTGGGTTGGGCCCACCCACTGGCCGCCGATCTCGACGATGGTGTCGGGCTGGGCGCCGGCCGCGGTCAGCGCATGGTTGAGTGTGCGGCCGCCAACCCGGTCCCGCGCTTCCAGCACCAACACCTGCCTGCCGGCCGCCGTCAGCTCGCGCGCCGCCATCAGGCCGGCGAGGCCGGCGCCTACCACCACGATCTCGGTGGTTTCGCTGACCGTGCCAGCGGCCTCGGCTTCCGGCAGCGGGGAATTGCCGCAGGCGGCGAGGGTGGCGCCGGCGCCGACGCCGGCCAGGCCGGTGAGCAGTTCACGCCGGCTCAGCGGCGTTTGGGAGAATGAGGAGGTCATGGAGTTCTTAGTGCACCAGGTCGGCCCAGACCGCGGTTTCCAGATAGTCGTTTTCCTGCGCGTCGCCGGAGCCCGGTGACAGCGCGGTGCCGGTTTCCAGTAGCGCAGCGCGCGCCGCGTCGTCGCGCACCCAGGGCGCCAGCGCCAGGAACTCCGCCTTTTCGCCCTGAAAGACCTGATACCAGACGACGTCGGTGCCGGTCTCGAACTCCAGATTGCCGACGTAGTGGCGGCCCGGGCCGCCGCCGTGGCGCGCGGTGATCGCACTCTGGCCGTCGAAAGGCAGGTCGAGCAGATTGCCGACCAGATGGGCGGTGATGTTGTAGCGGAAGGCCACGCTAGGCTCGGCCACCGTGCGCCAGGTCGAGGCCATCCACTCCAGCGGCTGCCAGCCTCCGCCCTGGTAGACCGCCCAGCGGCCGGGATTGGCTTCGGCCTGCACCACCACGTCCACGCCCAGGGCGTCCATGCAGGGCATGTAGCTGGTGGGGATGTCGGCGCAGGGTTCGAAGTCGGCCGGGCGCTGGCCGAACTCATAGCCCCACTGGAAGGCCGGCAGCGAGGTGGCGAAGCCCAGCTGGAAGCCGGCCACCGGGTAGCCGGCGGCATTGGCGAGGCCGGCTTCGCCGCTGGCGGGGCCGGCGTCCAGGCCCAGCACCTGTAGCTCGATGTCGGTGAGCGGCACCTTCTCGTTGCGGAACAGCAGGTTCTTCTCGCCGCGCGGCGCCTCGGGGTGCAGGTCTTCCGGCCCCCAGAGGAAGGTCACGTTGGCGACGTGCGCGGCGCTGGCGATGTAGACCTCGTCGACGCTGGCGAGATCGGGGTCTTTGAACAGGGCGAGATCCACCGGATCGCTGGAGGCGGTGTAGGGCGCCTGGTTGTTGGAGGCCACCACATAGACGCCGTAGTCGCGGGCGAGGTCGGAAAAGGTCTGCGAGAACGCCCGCGCGAACGTGTCGGTGGCGGCCAGGAACACCTGCTTGCGCAGATCAACGCCCGGAAAGCGGATCTGGTAGGCCAGCACCTGCGGCAGATAGCTGAGGTTCAACAGCCCCAGGGCGCCGACGATGCCCAGCGGCAGCGCATCGCCCAGCGGGGCGGCCAAGGGTGTTTCTGCCTGTGCCCGCACCAGGGCGCCGCGCGAGCCGCTGGCGATGGCCATCAGGCCGGCGTCCTCGTTGTAGACCACCAGGGCCGGCAGGCCGGGCTGTAGATAGGGCACCACCTGCTCTTCCATCAGGCAGCGCATCTTCAGGCGGAAGCTGTCGTAGCTCTCGACATGACGGATTTCCTGCTTGTACTGGATGGCGAAGGCACGCAGCTTGGCGCCGGCCTGCGCGGCTCCGGTTGCCGGCAGCCAGCGTGCCGGGCGCAGGGCGGTGCAGGTGGCGGCATCGGGGCGCAGGGCGGGCAGGGTCGGCCAGGTGGCGGCCTGCGGGTCCGCGTTGTTGGCGAGGCTGGAGCGGCTGTCGCCACCGAGGCCGCAGGCGGCGAGCAGCAGGGTGGTCAGGACGGCGGTCAGAGTGCGCTGCATGCGGAGCTTCCAAGCTGGGACTGCAGGGCCGAGACCAGTAGCCGCAGCTGGGCTTCGCCCGCGGCGCGGTCGCCGGTGGCGAGGTGTTGCAGGATCAAGCCGTCCATCGCGGCCACGCAGATGCCGGCCAGCACCCGGCGCGGTGGGCTGCCGGCCGGTGCCGGCAGCGCCTCGAAAGCCTCGCTCAGAGCGGCGACATAGCCCTGGTACTGGCGGCGCGCCAGGCCAGCGTGCTCGGGGGTGTTGAGCGCATAGAGCGTCAGCTCGTACTGCATGCGCTGTAGGCCCGGGGTATCGACCGTGTGCGCCCAGTAGGCCTCGGCGATGCGGGCGATGCCTTGTGCCAGATCCGGGGCGCCGGCGACGCTGCGGGCCAGCACCTCGGCGACGCCGGCATGGATCTCGTCGAGCACCGCGCCGAGCAGGGCGTCCTTGCCGGGAAAGCTGTAGTGCAACATCGCCTGGTTCATGCCGGCGTCGGCGGCCACCGCGCGGGTCGAGGTCGCCGCCAGCCCCTCGCGCACGATTACCCGCATCGCGGCTTCGATCAGCCTGCGTCGGCGCTCCTGCGGGGCCTGGGCCTGGGCCGGCCGGCCGCGCCGACGCGCGGGCTGGGCCGGGGGTGGCGGGGGTTGCCGATTATATTTAGTCATTCGACGAATTAAATTCCGAGGCCTTGGTCAGGCGCAAGTGCCGCGCAGGGCCGCAGACACAAAAAAGCCCGCCGGAGGCGGGCCTTGCCGAGCGGCTAGCGATAGCTCTTACAGCAGCTTCTCGATGTCCTTGGCGATGTCTTCCGGCTTGTCGATGGAGCCATAACGCTTCACTACCTTGCCGTCCTTGCCGACCAGGAACTTGGTGAAGTTCCACTTGATGCCCTCGGTGCCGAGCAGGCCCGGGGCGGAGCTCTTCAGCCACTGGTACAGAGGATGGGTGCCGGCGCCGTTGACCTCGATCTTGGCGAACATCGGGAAGCTCACCTCGTAGTTGAGCGAGCAGAAGTTCTTGATCTCGTTCTCGTCACCCGGCTCCTGATGGCCGAACTGATCGCAAGGGAAGCCCAGCACCACCAGACCCTGGTCGCGGTACTGGCGCCAGATCGTCTCCAGCCCCTGGTACTGCGGAGTGAAGCCGCACTTGCTGGCGACATTCACCACCAGCACCACCTTGCCGCGATAGGCATCGAGGGCCTGTTCGCCGCCGTCGATGGTCTTGGCTGCATAGCTGTAGAAATCGGACATCGCGAGTCTCCCCCTGAAATTGAAAAGGGCCGGTGGATTCCGGCCCTCTGGAACGACCTGCCCGCAGGTTACAGGCTGGCCACCGGCAGTGCCATGTAGTCTTCCGCACCGCCCTTGACAGTGGCGCAGAGGCTGCCGACCTGGGGCAGCAGCTTGCTGGCGTAGTAGCGCGCGGTGGTGAGCTTGCCGGCCTTGAAGCTCTCGTCGCTCTGCTTGCTGGCCGCCTGCGCCATGCGCAGCCAGTTGTAGCCCAGGTAGGTAAGAGCAAAGGCGCGCTGGTAGTCGCAGCAGCCGAAGGAAGCATCCTCGGGACGGCTGCGGAAGGTTTCCTGGATCCAGGTGGTGGCGCTTTCCAGCTCCGCCAGCGCGGTCTTCAGCGGCTGGGCGATGAAGGCGTACTCCGGTGCCGCGTCGGCGACGGCCTTCCCCAGCAGCGCGAAGAATCGGCGCACCGCGCGGCCCTCGTTGAGGAACAGCTTGCGGCGCACCAGGTCCATCGCCTGGATGCCGTTGGTGCCTTCGTAGAGGCAGAGGATCTTGGAGTCGCGCAGAATCTGCTCGATGCCATGCTCGACGATGAAGCCGTGGCCGCCGTAGACCTGGATCGCCATCGAGCCGAGGTCGACCGCGCCGTCGGTGCAGGTGGACTTCACCAACGGGGTGTTCAGCTCCACCCAGTCGTTGGCTTCTTCGCGCACCGCCGGGTCCGGATGATGGTGGGCGTAGTCGACGTAGAGCGCGGTCTCGTAGGCGAGCAGGCGCGCGCCCTCGGTCATCGCCTTCATCTGCAAAATCATCCGCCGCACGTCGGGGAAGTCGATGATCGGCTTCGGCTGTTTGCGTTCCACCGCGTAGCGCAGGGCATTCTGGGTGGCGAGTTCCATCTGCCCCAGGCCCTGGAAGCCGACCATGATGCGCGCCATGTTCATCAGCACGAACATGTTCATGATGCCCTCATTGGGCTTGCCGACCAGAAAGCCGGTGGCGCCGTCGAGGTTCATCACGCAGGTGACCGAGCCGTGGATGCCCATCTTGTGTTCGATCGCCGAGCACTGGATGCCGTTGCGCGCGCCCAGCGAGCCGTCGGCGTTGACCATGAACTTGGGCACGATGAAGGTGGACAGGCCCTTCACGCCGGCCGGCGAGCCTTCGATGCGTGCCAGGGTGAAGTGGATGATGTTGTCCACCATCGAGTGCTCGCCCGAGGTGATGAAGATCTTGCCGCCTTCGAGCTTGTAGCTGCCATCGGCCTGGGGGATCGCCTTGGTTTTCACCGCCGCCAGGTCGGAGCCGGCCTGGGGTTCGGTGAGCAGCATGGTGCCGGTCCATTCGCCGGTGGAGAGCTTGGGCAGGTAGATCTGCTTGAGTTCATCCGAGGCGCTGGCGTGGATGGCCTCGAAGCAGCCGCCGGTCAGGCCGGGGTAGAGCGCGAAAGCGACGTTGCCGGTGCAGACCATCTCCTCGACCACCTTGGCCAAGGTGTAGGGCAGGCCCAGGCCGCCGTACTCGGTGGGGTTGCAGGTGCCGACAAAGCCATTGCCGGCATAGGCCCTGAAGGCCTCGGTGAAGCCCTTGGGCACGCTGACCGTGCCGTCCGGGTGGCGGGTGCAGCCTTCGGCGTCGCCGGAGGCATTGAGCGGGAACAGTTCCTGCTCGACGAACTTGGCGGCGGTCTCGATCATCTCCGCCATGGTTTCCGGTGTGGCGTCGGCGTAGGCGGGAATGGTCTTGGCGAGATTGCCGGCCTGGAGCACCTCGTTGAGGACGAAGTTGATCTCGCGTAGCGGGGCGGTATAGCTGGCCATGGTGGGACTCCTGGATGGTCAAAATTTGGGCGCGCGGAGTATAGCGGCGTCTCGGCCCCGGCCCCAGCCACTTGATAAGGGCGGGCAACAACCCTATGGCATACTCGTGCGCTCTTTAGTTCTGGTCCCAATGACTCTCATGTTGCTCGACTTTCTGATTGCACCCGCCTACGCCCAGCAGGCCGCCGGCCAGTCTCCCGGCATGTTTGAGGCCTTCTGGCCGCTGCTGGTGATGATTCCCCTGTTCTACTTCCTGCTGATCCGTCCGCAGATGAAGCGCCAGAAGGAGCAGCGCCAGATGCTCGACAAGCTGGCCAAGGGCGACGAGATCGTGACCACTGGCGGCATCGCTGGCCGCATCTCCGGTATTGGCGAGGTCTACCTGACGGTCGAGCTGGCCGACAACGTCCTGGTCAAGGTTCAGAAGTCGGCGGTTTCCACCGTGCTCCCCAAGGGCACCCTGAAAACGCTGTAACGATCTTTTGGAGCGCGGCCAAAAAGGCCGCGCGGAGAAACCATGCAGCCCTATCCGCTCTGGAAGACGATCCTCCTGGTGGTCGTCACCCTGCTGGGCGCGCTCTACGCGCTGCCCAATATCTACGGCGAAGACCCTGCCGTGCAGATCAACACCACCTCCGGCGATCCGCTGCCGGCGGAGTTTGCCGCCGCAGTCGATGCCGCACTGAAGGCCGAGGGGATCTCGGCCGCCAGTTCGCGAGCCGATAGCGGCCACTGGGTGGTCCGCTTCGACCAGGCCGAGCAGCAACTGAAGGCGGCTGATGCCCTGAAGAAGAACCTGGGCAAGGGCTACATCGTCGCCTTGGGCCTGGCCTCCAAGACGCCGGACTGGCTGACCTCGCTGGGCGCCAAGCCGATGTCGCTGGGCCTGGATCTGCGTGGTGGCGTGCACTTCCTGCTCGAGGTCGATGTGGACGATGCGCGCAAGTCCGCGGCGCAGCGCTATGTCACCGACCTGCCCAACTTCCTGCGCAAGAAGGATGTCCGCTACACCGGCCGCCGCCAGGAGGGCGAGCGTACGGTTCTGGATTTTGCCGACGCGCTGACCCGCGAGGCCGCCCGCAAGGCGATTGCCAAGGAATATCCCGAGCTCAAGCTGGACGCGCCGGACGGCGCCACCACCTTGACCGCGACCCTGACCGAGGCCGAGGTCAAGCGCATCGTCGACTTCGCCGTGCAGCAGAACCTCACCACGCTGCGCAACCGCGTCAACCAGTTGGGCGTGGCCGAGCCGCTGGTGCAGCGCCAGGGGGCCAACCGCATCGTCGTCCAGCTACCCAGTGTGCAGGACACCACCCGGGTCAAGGATCTGCTGGGCGCTACCGCCACGCTGGAATACCGCGCCGTGGATGAAACCGGCTCGGCCGACAGCGCCGCCGCGACCGGCATCGTCCCGCCCGGCACCGAGCTGTTCTATACCCGCGAAGGGCACCGGCCGGTGCTGCTGAAGCGGGAGGTGATCGCCGCCGGCGTCAATCTGGTGGATGCCGCCGCCACCGTCGATGAGAACGGCACCCCGGCGGTCAGCGTCACGCTCGACAGCCAGGGCGCGAAGCGGATGTTCGAGTTCACCGAAAAAAGCGTCGGCAAGCCGATGGCGGTGCTGTTCCGCGAAACCGTGGTCGAGACCAACTACAACGCCGAAGGCGTGCCGCTGCGCGAGAAGCGCGAGGTGGAAGAGATCATCTCGGTCGCCAGCATCCGCGGTGTGTTCGGCAAGCGCTTCCAGACCACCGGTCTGACCAGCAAGGAGGCGCATAGCCTCGCGCTGCTGCTGAAGGCAGGCGCCCTGGCGGCGCCGGTGGAGATTGTCGAGGAGCGCACGGTTGGCCCTTCGCTGGGTGCGGACAACATCAAGCAGGGCTTTACCGCCGCCCTGCTGGGCCTGGGCCTGGTCAGCCTGTTCATGGCCGTGTACTACAAGGTGTTCGGGCTGTTTGCGATCGCCGCGCTGTTGCTCAACCTGGTGTTGGTGGTGGCGGTGCTATCCCTGGTTGGCGCCGCGCTGACGGTGCCGGGCATCGCCGGCATCGTGCTGCACATGGGTATTGCTGTGGATGCCAACGTGCTGATCTACGAGCGTATTCGCGAAGAGTTGCGTAATGGCGTCAAGCCCGGCGAGGCGATCCAGCACGGGTACGACCGCGCCTTTCTCACCATCGCCGATGCCAATGTCACCGTGTTGATCGGCACGGCCATGCTGTTCGCGCTGGGAGCTGGCCCGGTCAAGGGATTTGCAATCACCCTGGCGATCGGCATTCTCACCTCACAGTTCACCGCCATCGTTGGTTCCCGCGCATTGGCGCAGCTGGTTTTCGGGCGGCGTCAGCGCATGTCCGACCTCCCAATCTGGTAAGCCGCCATGAAAATCTTTTCCGGCGTTCCCAATATCAACTTCATGGCCCAGCGCAAGACTGGCCTTTGGGTGTCGAGCATCCTCACCGTTGCCTCGATCCTGTTGGTGGTGTTTCGTGGCCTGAATTTCGGCATCGACTTCACCGGTGGCGTGCTGGTGGAAGTGCATTACCCGCAGGCCGTGCAGCTGGATTCGGTGCGCGCGGATCTGTCCCGCGCCAAGTACGAGCACCCGGTGGTGCAGTACTTCGGCACCAGCTCGGACGTGCTGATCCGTCTGCCTCCCGCCGAAGACGCCAGCTCCGCCAAGGTCAGTACCACCATTTTGGATGCCCTGCATGCGAGCGAGCCGAATGTGCAGTTGCGGCGTGTGGAGTTTGTAGGCCCGCAGGTCGGTGACGAACTGACTCAGGACGGCGCCCTGGCGCTATTGCTGGCATTCATCGGCATCGCCGTCTACATCATGTTCCGCTTCGAGTGGAAGTTCTCGGTTGGTGCGGTGGCTGCACTGATCCACGACGCTGTGATGGTGCTGGGCTTTTTGTCCCTGACTTGGATTGAGGTCGACTTGACGACGGTGGCTGCAATACTTGCCCTGATTGGCTATTCCAATAATGAGACGATCGTCATCTTTGACCGTGTTCGCGAAAATCTGCTTGCGCAGCGGCGTATGGAGATCTTGGACGTCGTCAATCTATCGGTGAACCAGACTCTCTTGCGGTCGGTGATCACGCATGTCACGACCTTGCTTGTACTCAGTTCCTTATTGCTGGTTGGCGGAACGAGTGTGCACAGCTTCGCATCGGCGTTGTTCGTCGGTGTTGTCGTGGCGACCTATTCGTCCGTCTATGTTTCCACCAACCTAGCGGTGGTACTTGGTGTATCCCGCGAAGACTTGATCCCAGCTTCGGACGGCGAGACCGACGAACTTGTTTAGGCTTACCCCTTAACCAAGGGAGTTCCGCGCATCTCAGAATTTGTCAGGCTAGCGAGACTGGCATGGGAAGGAATGACTTCAAGTGTCCGGTCTGGAAGAGCTTTTTTTTAGCGGGCACGATTGTTGTATGAAAGGGGTGGGAAACGAGCACATGCATGGCGTTCAGCCACCGGATATCAAGCAGCCCAACACATCCTTTGGGATGATGCTCTATGGTTTTCTCGTGATGCAGTGCACAATCGACCCTGGAATTATTCACGATAATTGCTGGCAAGAAGGGGGTAGATAAGTCAAATGCCATTTAGAAGGGAATTCGTCGGGCGACTGGCATCGGTACTGGTGGGGCTGGCGCCCAAGCGTAAACATGCGCTGTCATTAGCTGTCGATGCTGTCGCGATCATGGCGGCCAGCTATCTTCTTTACTTTGTGTTGCTCTGGCATCCGGCGCCTAAGACGAATTTGCACCTGCTGCTGGTGTTGTTGCCGCCGTTATTCATTCTGCCGGCGCTTCGTTTGGCTGGCGTCTATGACGTAATGATGCGGTTTTGGAGCAGTGACCAATTAGTTCGGGTGCTGATCGGAACGGTTGGAGGGCTGGCGGCCCTGGCAATTTGCCTCAAGGTCTTTTCGCTGTTGGATGAAAGCCTAAACATGGTGATCATTCAAGGCATGATTATTTACTTGGCGCTTGCCTGGGTCCGCTTCACCGCTAGTGCGGTGTTGTGGCCAGTTACTCATGGAGTGAAGTCCGAACGTGTCCTGATTTACGGGGCCGGGCGCGCGGGAACCCAGCTTTCTGCAGCTCTGATGGTGTCTGGTGAGTATTGGCCGATCGCCTTTGTTGATGATCGCCCGGACAAGCAAGGGCGAGTGGTGTCTGGTCTGCGTGTTTTTCCGCCCGATGATCTGTCGGCGCTGCAGCAGCGCCTCAAATTCAAGAGGGTTCTGCTTGCCATCCCCTCCGAAAGCCCCAAGCGTCGCGCCGAGATCGTAAAGTCGCTTGAGCCGTTGGCAGTGAAGGTGATGGTAATGCCCGGCGTGGATGAACTTGCATGTGGAGCAAAGAGGACTGACGAACTGCGTGAGGTTCAAGTGGAGGATCTCTTGGGGCGCGAACCAGTCGCTCCAGATCCCGAACTGATGAATGCTTTCATCGCCGGCAAATCGGTAATGATCACCGGCGCCGGTGGATCCATTGGTTCGGAGCTCTGTAGGCAGGTGTTGGCCTGTGGCGCCAGCAAGCTCGTTCTGTTCGAAATGTCGGAGTTCGCTCTTTACAGCATCGAACGGGAGCTGCTTTGCAGTGCCGCCGGGAAGGGCGGCACCGAAATCGTGCCTGTCCTCGGCACGGTGCTTGACCGGGCAGCGGTGGAGCGGGCCTTACGGCGCTATGAGGTACAGACTATCTACCACGCCGCCGCGTACAAGCATGTGCCGCTGGTGGAAGGCAATGTTGCTTCTGGAGTGCAGAACAACATTTTCGGCACACGCATCGTCACCGAGGCAGCGATCAACTGCAAGGTGTCCAATTTTGTCTTGGTTTCGTCGGACAAGGCAGTGCGCCCCACCAGTGTGATGGGAGCGACTAAACGGGTCCAGGAGCTGATTGTCCAGGCCATGGCCGAACAAGTTCCGACCATGCTCGTATCCATGGTTCGATTCGGCAACGTGCTGGCCTCGTCCGGTTCTGTTGTCCCGTTGTTTAAGGAGCAGATTCGGAACGGTGGGCCGGTAACGGTTACCCATGAAGACGTCACTAGATACTTCATGACCATTCCGGAAGCCGCCCAGTTGGTCATTCAGGCTGGCTCTATGGGCAGCCGTGGCGATATCTTCGTCTTGGACATGGGCGAGCCGGTTAGGATTTCTGACCTGGCTCGCCGAATGATTCATTTAACTGGCTTGCAGGTGCGCGACGCAGAACATCCCGCAGGTGCCATTGAGGTTGTGGTCACCGGCTTGCGGCCAGGAGAGAAGCTTTACGAAGAGCTGTTGATCGACGCTCAGGCCGAACCGACGCGACACAAGCGGATTTGTCGTGCCAGGGAGGTGGGACTTCCTCGGCAAGTCCTGCTGCAACATCTGGCCGCACTCGAAGCGATGGTGGCGGCAGACAAGCTGCCAAGCATCTTAGGTCTTCTCAAGGAAATCGTCGGCGGTTACTCGTCACCTCAGCTCATGGGCTCTGCACCTCGGGGTGTCAGCGATGAAGCTCAAGATCGAGGCGCAGATCGCTTATCGCTTCCTCTCCCGCGGAAAGTGACTGCGGCGAGCTTGGGTAGCTCAGTTGCTGGTGGTGGTATGGGGGCGTTGGCTGAGGGGCAAGCTCGGGAACCTAGTCTGCAGCCGCGCCGTGGCGCCCAAACCCTGTAAACTCGACAGCTGTTTGTGTCGAAGGCGCAGGGCTTTGAGCCATCAGGTGGTCTCTACTTGGGCTGGGGTTGATGCATAACTCAACTCAGCACTGTCCCGATAATCAAAACTGCGGTGCGCATGATGGCGCCTTGGAAAAGGTGGCGCGGCATTTGTGCGTTTTTTGCGATGTTCGGCAGAATTTAAGAATTCTTGAATGAAAAAGATGATCGAAACACCGCTACCGAGACAAGCGCGCTATTGCTGGCACAAGCGGTGTGGTTAGCAGCCTGACTTCTGCTGTGGATTGGAGTACATCCACCTTCGCAGAGTTTTGGGTATCTGCTGGCTTTAGGCGCTTTTTTCCGTGGACTGCCCGGCTAGGCGCAATTCGCGACGCTTTATTGTCGCATGCAAATTAAAATCGATTTTTGAGGCGTGTTAATTAAATGATTAATAGGTCAGTAAGCGAGACGGCTGGGTCCGGGATAAGGGGCACGTCGGATGCGGACGGCGAGTCCAGCCTTTTGTATCTCCTTAATCTCCTGATGGAGCGGCGCTGGCTAATTCTGTCAAGTACTTTTTTGGGAGTGCTGATCGGAATTGTCTATGGGCAGATCGCGACCCCCGTCTATTCTGCAGATGCTCTTATCCAGATTGAGAATCAAAAGAGTGGTGGTATCGCAGCTTTCGAGGAGGTCACTAGTGCATTGGAAGGAAGCACCCCAACGATTGCTGAGATTGAGATTATTAGATCTCGCTACGTTCTTGATCGCGTTGTAAAATCTTTGAATCTTGATGTAACCGACGAGCCGAAGTATTTTCCGTTTATTGGGCGGTATTTTGCCCGGCGTTCTGGTGGTGATGAATTGCGGCCAGCCCCGCTGAGCCTTTGGAAAAAGTTCGCATGGGGCGGAGAGCATTTTAATGTTTCTACTCTTGAGGTTCCGCCACGTCTATATGGTGTGGAGTTGCTTGTCATTGCAGGGGAGGCCGGGCGGTATAGTCTGGTGACTGCCGATGGTGAGGTGATTGGAACTGGAAAGGTCGGCGAACTTCTCCAAGTTAATATGCCAGATGGGGTATTGAAGGTCTTTGTCAGCGAATTGGTTGCGCGGGCGGAAACCGAATTCAGATTGGTCAAGCGTTCCCCTGGGAAGTCATATCGATCCATTTCGCAGGCATTGAAAGTCGCTGAGAGAGGCAGGCAGTCAGGGATTCTGTCGCTCGTTTACGAGGACTCGAATCGTAGGCGGGCTGCGGCGGTGCTCAATGAAATATCCAATATTTATCTTCGGCAGAATGTGGAGCGAAAGTCCGCCGAGGCAGAGAAATCGCTGCAATTTCTCGAGAAACAGCTTCCTGAACTGCAAAAGCAGGTGGAAGAGGCGGAGCGCGCGGTAAATGATTACTTAGTCAAACGTGGTTCGGTTGATATGACTAAGGAAACCGAGAGCGTACTAGGGCTGGTAGTTACGCTAGAGTCTGACCTACTTACCTTAAGGCAGAAGCGGGAGGAACTCAGCGCTCGGTTCACCCCCAGCCACCCGTCCGTTCAGACGATCGATAGCCAGATTCGAGCACTGCAGAAGGAGATTGCGGGCCAGAATCAACAAATAAAGCAGTTACCGGAAGCGCAGCAGGAGGTCCTGAGGCTGCAGCGCGATGTTCAGGTCAATACAGGGCTGTATACCGCCCTGCTGAATTCTGCTCAAGAGTTTCGGCTTTCCCGCGAAGGTACGGTCGGCAATGTTCGGATTATTGACTACGCGAGCGTGCCGGAAGTCCCCATATCCCCACAGAAATCCCTTGCAGCGATGCTGGGTGCTGTTCTTGGCGCAGGTTTGGCTTTAGGACTGGTTGTTCTGCTGCGCGCAGTCCGGCAGGGAATTGAGGACCCGGAAGTCATAGAGCGCTCTCTGGGACTGCCTCTGTATGCCACGATTCCTGAAAGTCACAAACAAAGTCAGCTGGACAAGAAGGCTACCGATCAGCAGGCTATAGGTGTGCTCTCGGTGCTCGACTCCTTGGATCCAACCGTGGAGGCGATTCGCAGTTTGCGGACGTCAGTTCAATTCTCTGCCTCCCAAACCGGCAGTACGGTTGTGATGATTACTGGACCAAGTCCGGATATTGGCAAGTCCTTCATTTCGACCAACTTGGCTGCGGTCTTGGGGCAGGCGGGCAAGCGCGTCTTGCTTGTTGATGCGGATATGCGGCGGGGGCACATTCAGCGTTATTGGGGGGCAAAGAAAACTCCGGGGCTGGCAGAGGTGCTCAGCGAACAGATTGATTTTACGTCTGCCGTGCAGAAAGACGTTGCCACTGGGGTGGATTTTCTCGCAAATGGGCAAACACCCCCTAATCCCGCCGAACTCATTATAAATCCTTTAATGCCAGAGCTTCTTGCTTCTCTTCGCGAGAAATATGACTGGATCATTATTGACACTCCTCCAATTCTTGCGG
Organism: Stagnimonas sp. FW305-C-60; assembly: GCF_058782965.1. Classification (NCBI taxonomy): domain Bacteria; kingdom Pseudomonadati; phylum Pseudomonadota; class Gammaproteobacteria; order Nevskiales; family Nevskiaceae; genus Stagnimonas; species Stagnimonas sp. FW305-C-60. The sequence continues at coordinate 933,090 of NZ_JBYSYF010000002.1, read as the reverse complement.
TCACCGATTCGGCCTTGTTGGGGCAATATGCCGACGTGACCTTGCTGGTAATTCGCAGTGGTATTCATTCGCTTCGCGAGATTGCCTATGCCTACCGCAGACTGGAGCAGGCAGCAGTAAAGGTAAAGGGCGTTGTCTTTAATGGCGTCAAGTCGCGCACCGGTTATGGGTACGGCTATGGCTATGGCTATGGCTATGGCTATGGCTATGGGTATCGCTATGCGCAGTCCAAGAAAGGTAGTGCTGATTAGAATTTCCACCTAAATGCTGCACGAGTTCAAAGCAGTCTTTCATTCCGGCTTCCGCCGGAATGAAATTATATGCGAGGTTTTCCTGGTGCCTGTAAATAACGAAACAAGAACGGGGAATCATTGAGGGCCGCGCGATATGGACTTGATTATGGGATGTCCTTTATTCGTCTGGGAATGCGGATTGTGCGGCTAATGTTTGAGAAAATGCCATTTTAGTTGGACTTCGCAGTTAAATAAAATAAATTGGCAATGTGATAATTAAAGTTTCCTAATTTATTTTAAAGTGTGAAATGTATTTAACTAAAATAATTGCCTTTCATAAATTTTCGAATTAATTGTCTGGTATTTTTCCATCCTATTATTGATGTGAATTGCGAATGCAGATGGATATGGTTGCCGACAAAAAGACGGTATACAGTGATAACCCATTCGTTGAAATTGGTGGGGGGCAACGCTTATTTCTAATCGCCTATGTGATCATCTGGCAAGCGCTGACTCCTGCATTATCGTTGCTGATTCATGGCACTCTGGAACCCAACGCTGATTTCCGCGTCGGCGTTTCCGTTGTGGCCAATATTGTGTTGGTAAGCCCGCTATTTTTTCGCTCTCTCGGTGGGCTACCTATCGGCTGGCTGCATCCTTTGGTTTTTCCTTTGCTTTTTAGCATTGGGACCTCTCTATTAAAAAACCCGCAACAGTTGTTTGACCCCTTACTGGTTTGGTTTCACCCCGTGCATGCCGCGCTATCTCACCAGTATCTAAATGGGTGGACAGCGGAAATGGTGGCGTCAGCGAAGGTCAAGGCTGATGCGCTGGCAGCGCTCGCGGCTGCAGCAACCTATGTGGGTTACATGATGTGGAAGCCGCGCATTCGGCGCCTGAGCAACGAGGAATCGCCTCACCTGAACTTGGCGCTAGGCTTGACCATCGTTGCTATGACGCTGCTTTTTTTGGGTTATATGCAGACAAGAGGCGGGATATTGAGTCATATGGCCTCCTTTGCTGGCGGCCGGCATATCGCACTGGGCGATCAGGGCTACATACTCTGGGTTTTTCGGCCTATGCCGTTTTTGCTTCTATTGTGGTATGCCTACCGCCCTGCAATTACACGCTCCCCTCTGTTCTGGGTGCTGCTGCTGATATGTTTGTCGATGCAGTTTGCCAGCACCGGTTCGCGAACTGCAGCAGTCCTCCCGCTTCTCAGTTTTGGTCTGGTTTGGTCGCTTCGAACGCATAAACTGCCAATCGGTCTGGCAGTAGTACTAATGATCCTTGCCTTCGCTGCGATCGGCTTGTTGGGTGAACTGCGCCGCAGCACGTCTTCGGCCGGCGGGCTGGATTTCGGTGTTGTGTCTTCGTTTCAATTCTCGGAATGGTTGGAAAAGACGACGGCCGATATCGATCAAAGAGAAGATGCTGCCCTCGCGTTGCCGACCATTGCGCGAGTTCCGGAGGAAATTCCGTACCTGGATGGGAAATCCTACTTGGGAACGTTGCTGTTCTTTGTCCCACGCGCAGTCTGGCCAGAAAAGCCAAGATCCGTCGGCGCCTATGCGATCGCTGATATCGCCGGCAGAAATTACGGGTTGGATGGGTTTTATGAAGGTGCGGGCGCACCCATAGGCGCAACAGCAGAAGCGTACTGGAATTTTGGTGTACCAGGGGTGCTTGTGGTTTTCATTTGTTTTGGAGCATTCAAGCGCTGGCTGGCAGGCTATTTGGCCACCAACTCCAAGAATCCGCAGGCGGTAGTGTTATACGTAGCTACTGCCACCACGCTTTTTAGTCCTTCATCGGACGAATTGATTCCCTATTTTCATACTTTAATAATGCTTTTTTTTATATTCAAAATAACAGCGCCACCAAAAGAGGCGAAGTTTTAGAATGATGCCGCTGCGTCTAATTGGGATCGTCGCAACGCGACAGTCTCTTATATCCATGAATTTTGTCTTTGATTACATCGAGGCCTCGCCTTGTTGCTAGCTTTCTATCTGCCTCATCTGGGCGGCGGCGGTGCCGAGATGAACACAGTCCGGCTGGCCAACAATCTGGCCTGTAGAGGCATTGATGTGAGCATCGTGGTTGTCCGCCCGGGCGGGGCCTACGAAAGGCTGGTTTCTCCACAAGTAAAGCTTGTCCCGCTAGGGCGCTCAAGTGTTGTTCGCAGTAGTACGGCGGCCATGTTGTACTCGGCACCTGCGCTCAGGCGCTGGGTTTCTCTGCACAAGCCCGACGTGCTAATTCCGGTTATGGACCTCTCGGCCGTGCTCGCGCTGCTGGCTCTGATTGGCCTGCATCCGCAGCCACGCCTGATTCTCAATATCCAGAACAACCCCGATGCAAAGGCTCGGCAGGGTACGGTCGTTCGAACCGCCATCGCCATGTCAAAGCTTCTGTATCCAAGGGCTGAAATGGTTGTGGCCTTGTCACGCGGCGTGGCTGAGTCCCTTCAGCGTCGGATTACAGCACTTGCTGGGAAGGTGCGGGTGATTGCGAATATTGGATTTTCTCCGGACTTGGCTGAGCGCCTGCGCGAACCCCCCGCCGAGCATCCGGTGAGCGGCAGGAAGCTGATCGTCGCCGTTGGCCGCCTAGTGGAGCAGAAGGGGTATCCGGTGTTGCTTGACGCGCTTGCAAAGCTGCAGGGGAAGGTTGATTTCGAGTGTTGGATATTGGGCACTGGCGTTCTTGAGGCCGCACTTAAGGCGCGCGTAGCGGAACTGGCGTTGGATGGGCGGGTACGGTTTCTCGGCTTTTGCCCCAACCCCTATGCCTACATGGCGCGTGCCGACCTGTTCGTGCTGTCGTCGCTATGGGAGGGTTTTGGCAATGTTTTGGTCGAGGCCATGGCAAGCGGCACTGCGGTGGTCTCCAGCGACTGTCCCTATGGTCCGGCTGAGATCATTGAGGACGGCGTCAGCGGCTGTCTTGTCGCGCCGGGCGACGCTACGGCTCTGGCCACGAAGATTGAGCAGGTACTGGGCGACGAACAGTTGCGTGCGCGTCTGGTTGAAGGTGGCCTGCGGCGCGCGCGTGATTTCAACGGAGATTCCATCGCGGACCAGTGGCTAGCCGTACTTGGAAGTGATCATGGTCAGACCGCTTAAGCGGATCACTTACGCACAGGCAGGCGCGAGGTCTTTGCGCTCGCCGGGTGGTGCTGTCCCCGCGCAACCTATTGTGGCCTTCATTCGGACCTGAGCGACATGCTTTTCAATTCGCCAGAATTCATTCTGCTGTTTCTACCTGCGACTTTGCTGGCCTGTCTGTTACTGCGACCGGTGCTGAGCAGTCGCGGCATTGTCGTGCTGATGATCCTGGCCTCGCTGATTTTCTACGGCTGGTGGGACTGGCGCTATGTCGCTCTTATCATGGCCTCGATCGCCGGCAATTTTCTGCTTGGCACCCATATTTTGAAGGTGACGCCGGACAACAGGCCCGCTGCAAAACGCCTGCTGACCATAGGCGTCGCAGCCAATCTGGCGCTGCTCGGCTTTTACAAGTACACCAACTTCCTCTTGGAGATCGCAAGCCAAGTTAGCGGTGCCAGTCTGCCGTCCTATGACATTGCCCTGCCGCTGGCGATCAGTTTTTTTACCTTCTTGCAGATCGCCTTCATTGTTGACTGCTACCGCAGCCCGCAGCCGAACCTCAAGGTCGGCAGTTACTCCTTGTTTGTCCTTTACTTCCCCCACTTGATCGCCGGCCCTCTGGTTCATCACAAGAGCCTGATCCCGCAGCTGGAGGCCGACAGTTTTGCGCGGCTCAATTGGACGGGCATCGGTACAGGGCTCGGGATTTTTGTACTGGGCTTGTTCAAGAAGGTATGCCTCGCGGATACCTTTGCCGAGTTCGCGAGCCCAGGATTCGATCAGGCCCAGACGCTGAGCTTCCTCGAAGCCTGGGCCACGGCCCTGTCCTATACCTTCCAGCTTTACTTCGACTTCAGTGGGTATTGCGACATGGCTATCGGCTTGAGCCTGATGTTCAACGTCAAGCTCCCGGCCAATTTCGATGCTCCCTACCGCGCGCTGAGCATCCAGGACTTCTGGCAGCGCTGGCACATCACGCTGGGGCGCTTCCTGCGCGACTATCTTTACATCCCGCTGGGTGGCAACCGAGGCGCGCGCTACCTGACGCTGCGCAACCTGTTCATTACCTTCCTGCTTGGCGGCATCTGGCATGGCGCCGGTTGGACCTTCGTGATCTGGGGCGCCCTGCATGGTGCCGGCCTCTGCGTTCACCGGCTCTGGAGTGATGGCGGCCGGCGTTTGCCAAAGCCGCTGGCCTGGGCGCTGACCTTCCTGTTCGTCGTGGTCGGCTGGGTTTTCTTCCGTGCCGAGGATGTCGATTCGGCCTGGGTGGTGCTGCGCGGCATGATGGGGTTGGACGGGTTCTACCTGAATGCGATCGTGCTCAGCGTGGTGCCTTCGCTGGGGGTGCTGTTCGAGCCGGTGGCCAAGCTACGGTACTTCGCTGACGGAAGCCTGATGGGCTTGGTTGAGTTTGCCGGCATGTTCGCGCTTGCGGTGGCGATAGTCGCTTTCGGCCGACCACTGCAGACCATGGATCCGAAGTCGAAATGGATTGCCTGGGGCGCCATCGCTGTCGCGCCCTTCGTGATCCACCAAGTGTTTTTCTCGTCGGCGCCGTCGCCGTTCCTGTACTTCCGGTTCTGAGGACGACATGAAGTTCCGGACCATTGTTCTCGGGTTGTTCGCCGCGCTCGGACTCTATGCCTGCCTAAATTTCCTGTTGCTGCAGCGGCCGGTGACGCTCGGTTATATCGAGAACGCCTATCGCGCGAAGGCCGCGGCCGCTGAGCGCCTGAATGCCCAAGGGGCCCCGAAGATCGTGCTGGCATCTGGCAGCAACGGTCTCTATAGCCATCGCTGTGAAACACTCACACGCTATACCGGTGTCGCTTGCGTGAATCTTGCGGTTTCCTATATCGCTGGGCTCCAGACGATCTTGGGGAAGGCTGAGGCGCAGTTGCGTCCAGGAGACATTTTGCTGCTGCCGCTTGAGTACGGATTCTACGGTGCAACCGAGGAAGAACTAGTCAACAATACTTCCGGCAACCGCTTCATCGCTTTGTACGAGCCGGGGTTGATGCGCGACCAGTCCATCAAGCGGACTGTTGCCGTGATCTTTTCGCTCAGTCTCCGGGATGTCTTTACGTCTCTTGGCGAGATGCTGTTTTCGCGGATAGGCATCCTCCGCGATACCGATCAGTTTCAACTCAACGCGCAGGGAGACATCATCGGCCACGTGCGCGCGAAGGCCCGTCAGTACGACACATTTCTTGCTGGCGAGAAGGGCAGTGAGCCCAATCCCGGAGTTGTGGCGGGCGAGGCTTTTGCTGGGCTCGACGTGATTCGGGCGACGACGCTGCGGCAGGCTGGTCGTGGCGTCAGGGTTGTCGGGAGCCTGCCGACCACATTCGACGATGCGCAGCCTTCACCAGAGTTCATCGCCTGGTTCAAGCGGTTCTACGCCGACGCCGGTGGCCGGGCGATTGTGCTCGACAATCACAGCCGGTACCCGCGCGAGTTGTTCTACAACACCAAGTACCACCTCAATGAGGAGGGACAGATTCTGCATTCGCGGTTGCTTGCCGAGGCCCTGTGCCGTGAGCAGGTAATCTTGGACTGTCCGGTCGAGACGCTGGCGCCACAGGGGACGACCCCATGAGCCTGGCCAGCCTCGCTTTCGTCTGTGTCGGACCACAAAAGACCAGTACATCCTGGCTGGATGCGATGCTGCGCCAGCATCCCGGCCTTGCCTTGCCCGACGAGGTCAAGGAAACCTTCTTCTTCGATCAGTTCCACGCCCGTGGGCAGGCCTGGTACCAGGCCCTGTGGCGGGGTTCCCTAGGCGGGCGCCAGCGCGGTGAGATCGCTCCCTCATACTTTGACGATGTGGCTGCCCGAGAAAGGCTGCGCGCGCACAACCCGCGCCTGAAGATCATCGTTTGCCTGCGCGATCCGGTGGAACGGACCTACTCCCTGTACTGCCACCACTACGCGCGGGGCAAGGTGAAGGGGGCGTTCGCCGACGCGGTGAAAGCGATGCCGCGCATCCTCAGCTCGGGCGACTACGTTGAACACGCCGCCCGCTGGGCTGAAGATTTCGGTGCCGCGCAGTTGCTGCTGATCCGCCAGGAGGACGTCCGCGACCGGCCCGCCGTGGTGCTTGACGAAGTATGCCGCTTCCTTGGTGTTGCGCCGGTGGTTTGGAACGAGGCGGGCGGTGCAGTCTACGAGCGTCCCAAGCCGCGCTCGCTGCTGCTCTCGCGCCTGGCGGCGATCATTGCCCGTGGTCTGCGCCGTTTCGACCTGCACGGTGCGGTGCGGCTGGCCGACCGGCTGGGCATCCGCAAGTTGGTGTTTGGCGCCCGCAAGTTCGAGTACCCGCCCCTGACCGTGGCCGACCGCGCCATGCTGGAGCGGCGCTACGAGACCTCGCGCCAGTGGCTGGCTGGGCTCGATTTCTCGCAGGGTGCGGTGAGTGGTGCCGCAGCGTTCCCGCAGCGACTGCGAAGGGCCTGAGCGTTCATGAAGATTCTGTATTTCATCGCCTATCCGCAGCGTATGGCTGGCGCCAACCGCAGTCTGCTCGACCTAGTCACCGGAATCGCGGGGCGCTGCCAAGTGCTGGTGCTGGTGACGGGTGAAGGACCGGTGGCCGACGCCTACCGCGCAGCTGGCCTGCGGGTGCGGGTGATGCCCCCGCCGGGGGCATTGAATATCTACGGTAAGGCGCTGGCAAAGGGTGGCCTGCGTCGACGGGTGGCGCTGCTCGCCGATCTGCTGGGCTATACCCGTCGGCTGGCCGCGTTGCTGCGCGACGAGAAGGTCGACGTGGTGCACGTCAACAACATGCGAGCCGGCCTGTTAGCGGGCGTTGCCGCGCGTCTGCGGCGGGTGCCCATCGTGGGGCATGTGCGTGGCGAACTGAGTGTGGGGCCGCTCTTCTCGGCTGCCTACGAGCTCATTAGCCATCGCCTGGTCTCTGTCTCCGAGCAGGTGCGCAAATCCCTGGGGCCCATTGGTCGGCGCAAGTCGGTGACGGTCTACAACGGCATCAATGATTCGGTGATCGTCTCCGCCTCGCGGCGTATTCCGTGGCTGGAAAGCCAGCGCCAGGCTGGCAAGGTGGTTTTCGCCTACTTCGCCTCGGTGGTGCCCTTCAAGGGGCATTCGACTCTGGTGGAAGCCATGGCCCGACTCAATGCCGATGGATTCGCCGACCGCTACACCGTGCTCTGCCTGGGCGACTTCGTGCCTGAGTACGCCGCCTACCAGGGCCTGCTCTGCGAGCTGCAGAACCGTCTGGCGGTCGACAACCTCAGCTTCGCCGGCTGGCAGCAGAATCCTTTCGATTTCTATCCGCTGGCCGACGTATGCCTGCTGGTCTCGGCCAACAGCGGCCGGATCGAGCTCGGCGGGCGTGCCATCACCCTGAAGGGCAACGAGGGCTTCCCGCGCACCATCCTCGAGGCCATGCTGTTCGGCAAGGCCGTGATTGGCACCGACAATGCCGGTGTCTGCGAGCAGATCGAGGACGGCCAGTCCGGCCTGCTGATTCCGCCGCTGGACCCGGCCGCTTTGGCGTCGGCGATGCGGCGGCTGATCGAGGCGCCTGAGGCGCGCGCACGCATGGGGGCCGCCGCCGCTGCCAAGGTGCGCGAGCGGTTCTCGTCGCGTGCCTGCCAGGACGGAGTGTTCGCTGTTTACCGCGAACTGGTCCCGGACGCATGAATTCCTTGCAGCCAGCGCCGGCGCGGCTCCGCGTACTGCACCTGATCACCCGGCTGAGTCCGGGCGGTGCCCAGGACAACACCCTGGTCACCTGCGAGCTGCACGACCGCGAACGGTTTGAAGTCCACATTGCCAGCAATCCGCAGGGCGAGTTGCGGGAACGGGCTCTGCGCGCCTGCGAAAACCGCTTCCATCCGCTACCGAACTTGGTACACCCGCTGGATGCCCGGCGTGATGCACTTGCCCTGATCGAACTACTGAGCCTGCTGCGCCGGGAACGGTTTGACCTGGTCCATGGCCACAGTTCCAAGGCCGGTTTCCTGGGGCGAATCGCGGCACTTATCACCGGCACGCCCTTCGTTTTTACCTACCACGGGTTTCCGTTCCACGAGTTCATGTCGGCCGGCAAGCGCCGCTTTTACATCGGTCTGGAACGGCTCGTGCGGCGGGGCGCGCGCCACTACATCACGCTCAGCGAGAATGATCGCCGCGAGGCGATCGCACTGGGCATGATCGGCGGGCAGAACTCGACCGCGGTCTATACCGGCATCGACTTCGGCAAGCTTGACAGCGTGTTGCGGTCGCCACCGCCGGACCCCCTTCTGGCGCTCGGCGTGCCGGCGACCGGGCGACGGATCGTGCTGGTAGGCCGGCTTGATCCGCAGAAGGCTCCAGAGCGGATGGTCGAGGCCTTTGCCCTGGTCCAACATCGCTATCCGGACGCGCAGTTGGTGCTGGTTGGCGACGGCGAGCTGCGGACGGCGGTCGAGCGCAAGATCCAAGAGATGGGCGTAGGCGCTGCCGTGCACCTGCTCGGCTATCGCAAGGACGTGCTGGAGATATTGCATCACTGCGATCTGTTTGCCTTTTCCTCGCTCTGGGAAGCGATGGGTCGCTCAATGCTGGAAGCCATGCTGATGGCCAAGCCGGTGGTAGTCCCGGCCATCTACGGCATACCCGAGGTGGTCGAGGACGGTGTCACCGGCAGGCTGTACGAGGTCGGTCGAATCGAGCAGCTTGCCGAGCGGATTTGCGACTGCTTCGCTGATCCCGGAGCCGCCGCTGCCATGGGGCGCAAGGCCCAGGGGCGAATCCGGAGCCTGTTCGATGCGCGCCGAATGGTGCAGCGCATCGAAGCGATCTATTCGTCCGTGCTGGGGGCTTCAGTATGAAGGTACTGATCACCGGCGCCAGTGGTTTTGTCGGACGGCAGGTCGTCAGAGACCTCGCAGCGGCCGGCCATTCCTTGCGGCGAGCCTTGCGCACTCCAGTAACGGTGGACCGGTCGCCGGTGGGCGAGGACTACGTGGTGGGCGAGATCAACGCCGACACCGACTGGCGCGAAGCCTTGCGTGGGGTCGATGCCGTGGTTCATCTGGCGGCACGGGCGCATATCCTGCGCGAGGTCGCCGGTGATCCCGAGCGGGAGTTCATGAACACCAATGCTGAGGGCACCCGCCGCTTGGCCGAGGCTGCTGCTGTAGCCGGGGTAGGGCACCTGATCTTCATCAGCAGCATTGGCGTGCACGGTGCCGGCGGCGAGCAGAGTCTGGATGCGCACAGCCGCCTCGCTCCGACTACGGCCTACGGGCGCTCCAAGCTCGCTGCCGAGTCGGCCTTGCGACAGATCGCAATGGACAAGAGTTTGCGGGTAACGGCGCTGCGCCCGCCGCTGGTTTACGGTCCGGGCGCGCCGGGCAATCTCGAACGCCTGCTGCGCCTGCTTCAGCGCGGATTGCCGTTGCCCCTGGGCTCGGTCCGCAATCAACGCAGTTTCATCGGGGTCCGTAACCTGGCTAGCGCACTGCTAGCCTGTCTGGCTACCGAAGGGGCGGGTTTCGAGGCGTACCCGGTGGCCGATGTCGAGCGGGTCTCGACCCCGGAACTGCTGCGTCTGCTGGCGCAGTCCATGCAGCGGTCAGCGCGGTTGTGGCCGGCACCGCCGGCATTGCTACGGACCGCGGGCACTCTGACGGGCCGTCGGCATCAGATCGAGCAGTTGTGCGGCTCGCTGACCGTGGACGGCACGGCCTTTGCCCGCAGATTTTCCTGGACCCAGCCATACTCGCAATCAGAGGGGCTGACTGAGATGGCGCAGGTGTTTGTGCGCGGGACGATGGGGGATAGGGCGGAATGATTCTGGCTTTTCTGCTTGCTGCCGGGGTGGCGGCACTGGGTTGCGCACTGCTGATCCGCTACAGCGCCCGAATCGGTCTGATCGACGAGCCCAACGAGCGCTCCCTGCACCTGCAACCGGTGCCGCGCTCGGGGGGCTTAGGTCTATTGCTGGGTGTGGCGGCGGGCATGGCGGCGCTCTATCTACAAGGCGGTTCATTCCCAGCCTGGGCATTGCAGGCTGCTGCCGCAGCCTTGGCGGTAGCCGTCGTCTCTCTGTTCGACGACTATCGGGAGGTCCCTGCCGGCCTAAGGTTGGTTGTGCACCTGGGTGCGAGCCTGACGCCGGTGTTCTGTGGGCTGTCATTCAACTCGATACCGTTCCCGGGTTTCGAGATTCCGATGCCGGGGCTATTGGGCCCCCTGTTCACCGTGCTGTTTACGGCCTGGATGATTAATCTTTACAACTTCATGGATGGCATGGATGGCTTTGCTGGTTCGATGAGTCTGATCGGGCTTGCAACACTATCGGGGCTCGCTGCCCTGGCGGGACAGGGCAGTTATTCCGCCATGGCCGGGGTTGTTGCTGCCGCCTCGGCTGGGTTTCTCCTGTTCAACCGACCGCCAGCGAAGATCTTTATGGGCGACGTCGGGTCCGCGACCCTGGGTTACCTGATTTCGATATTCATCCTTTGGGGAGCGAAGCAAGGCGCCGTCGAGGCTTGGATATCAGTGATGGTGTTCTCGGTATTCATCGTCGACGCCACGGTTACGCTGATCCGGCGGGCGCTGAACGGCGAACCCTTGTGGAAAGCGCATCGCAGCCATCACTACCAGCGACTCGTGCAGTCCGGTTGGTCGCATGCGCGGACCACCGGTGTAGCTATCCTGCTGATGCTGGGTTGTGCCGCCTCGGCCTACCTGGGGAGAGGCGCCGGGCCGACACTGGCCTGGTGCATCGTCGTTTTCTGGGTGTTGCTCTATGTGGCGCTAGCCTGGCTGATTACGCGCTACGAGGCTCGTCTTAAACCCAACACTAAGGGAGCGACCTTGTGAGCCGCCTATCTGCAGCTCCTACTGTCGAGGAGCGTCCCTATGACTAGCCGCTCCGCCCAGACCAACCTGGACTGGCTGCAAGTTGGCCGCGGCGTGGCGGCGCTGCTGGTGGTAATGGCACATGCAACCTTGCTGTCGGAGCGTCGCTATGGGCAGGAGTTCCTTGCCGGCTTTTTTAGCGTCGGCAATGTCGGCGTCGATTTCTTCTTCGTGCTCAGTGGCTTCATCATCTTTTACATCCACACCCGGGATATCGGGCACCTTGGGCGGCTAAAGGCTTACGCGGCAAAGCGGCTGACCCGTATCTACCCTATGTACTGGTTGCTGAGCCTCGTAATTTTGCCGGTGTACCTGCTGTTTCCGGGGTTCGGAAAAGCGCACGACCCAAGCATGGCCTATCTGGTGAAGTCCTTCCTGTTGTGGCCACAGGAGGCCTTGCCGATGCTGAGTGTGGGCTGGACGCTCACCCACGAAATGTATTTCTATCTCGTGTTCGGGCTGATGATTGCCGCGCCACGCTGGGTCTGGTTGCCGTTGGTGACTGTCATAGCTGTGCTTAGTAGTTGGAAGCTTGCGGCTGATCACGGCATGGCCTGGAACGGTGACAAGTACCGGACCGGAGCCACCGTCTTTGACCAGTCGGAATTGCTCGCTTTCCTACTGTCGCGACACAACATCGAGTTCTTCGCTGGCTGCCTGGTGGGTTGGATGGCCCCACGCTTTCGCTTGCCAGCGGCAGGATGGATCGGACTGGCGGGGGTGGCTGCCTTCCTCATCCCGATGGCGGGTCTGGCCTTCAAGCTCCCTTGGAGCAGTGCGATCCTCTACGATAAGAGCGCTCGGACGCTCTACTATGCGGTGGTATCGGCTGTCATTGTGTTGGCTGCTGCCAATCTTAACGGTGAGCGGGGTGGGCTCCGCGCGCCTGCGTTCTCGAGGCTTCTAGGGGACGCTTCATACACGCTATACCTTGCCCATTACCCCATATTGATAGCCTGGTTTCTGGTGTGTTCGCTGGTGTTGCCAAAGCACCCGGACCCGTTCGTTGTGCACGTCGCCACGACGTTCGGCGCGCTTGTCGCCACTCTCCTGTCGGTAGCCCTTTATCGGTGGGTAGAGAAGCCCTTGCTTGGCGCGAGTCGTACCTGGGCCGAGCGCCTGTTGCGGTTGTCGAAAGACCCATTGACGGCAAACCCCGCTGGGTTGATCGGCGCCGCCGAGCCGCGGAAACTCAGCTAGGTTGGATGACGCCATTACCCAGTTGGAAAACGTTTAGTAAATTCGAGAAATACATTGAAAACTGCTCAGATCGTCCTCTTCTTCCTGGCTAGGCCTCACTACTACCCCGAACTTGCGCGACGGGTGCGTAGGCGGCTCGGTGCAGCCCTGCTCCCAAAGCCCATGGGGCGAAACAGCCGCATTGCGGCCCAATGGGCCGGGCAGCGCGCCGTGAGTATGGAAACCGCCCTGGCGCAGATGGGTGTTGGCCAAACGCCACCGTTGGCGGAGCTGTTTCCCGAGGTGGTGAAAGGGGCCGAACTGCGCGCGCAGCAGTGTCCGGTCACCATGGGCGGCGGTGGGGGAATAGACGTTCTGTACCAGTTAGCTCGGCACCTGAAGGCGGAGCGCGTGGTCGAGACCGGCGTGGCCTACGGTTTTTCATCGCTTGCCCTGCTGCTTGCATTGCGCGATACCGCAGGCAAGCTGATCAGCGTTGACATGCCATACCCCGGCCGAGGCAACGAGCGCTATGTGGGATGCGCGGTGCCTGAGGACCTGAGGTCAGCTTGGACGCTCCTCCGCTACCCAGACTCGATAGGTCTGCCCAGGGCCCTCAAGAGCTTCTCCAAGCCGATTGATCTCTGTCATTACGACAGCGACAAGAGTTACGAGGGGCGCGCATGGGCCTATCCTTTGATCTGGAAAGCCTTGCGGCCAGGCGGAATGCTCATCTCTGACGACATTGACGACAACACAGGATTCAGGGATTTTGCCGAGGAAGTCGGGATTGAACCGGTTGTTGTCAACGCGGCGGGTGGCGGCGGCGGCGCCAGCAGGCATGTCGGCATCCTCGTCAAGCCGGCCGTTGGCTGAGCGCAGCTGGTTTTGTATCGCCCTCACACCTGCGCGACGAGCTGATCATGAGCGGACTGCCGCGCCTCAACCTGGGGCTGGCCATCCCGACCCTCGATCTCGGAGGGCCGGAGAAGACCTTTTTCGCGATCATCAGAGATCTGAATCGTGAACGTTTCACCGTGACGCTTTTTGTATCTCGTGTGGGCGGGCATTACTACGATTTGCTGCCACCAGACGTACGGGTCGTAGAGGTGCCTGGGCTGCGCAGCCGATGGCCCTTGGTCAGAGTCCTGAGCTTTGCTCGCGCGGTCAATCGGTCAGGTGTCGATCTGTGCCTGGTTACGCATAGGGTCGTTTCGACGGCGCTGATTTCCTATCCGCTACTGAGAAAGGCAAAGCTGGTTGTCCGGCAGGACAACTTGGTCTCTGGAAAACTACGCTCGAACGCCTCGTTGACGGGACTCAAGGGGCTGGTCGCCAGGATGAAGGGGCGTATTTACGGCAACGCCATAGCCGTCGTTGGGCTTACGGAGGATGTGTGCGCCGATCTTGCGCAGCATGTGCCGGCTTTCGTGCCGATGGTGGTGATCGGAAATCCGATTGACCTCGCAGAGACGCGCCGGTTGGCGGAAGAGCGTCCTGATGGTGCCGAGCGTCGGCCATATCCGAACTTTGTCAGCGTCGGGAGATTGCACACCCAAAAAGGGCATGACCTACTCATACGAGCGTTTGCGGGCGTGCACCGGCAATATCCCGAGGCCCGGTTGACCATCGTTGGCGATGGCCCCGACGCTGAAATCTTGCGTCAGCTCGCGGTGGAAACCGGTGTCTCTGAGCAAGTTCGTTTCGCCGGAAGGGTGTCCAATCCATTCCCGCTGATCAGTCGCGCGGACGCATTTGTGCTGGCGTCGCGCTATGAGGGCTTCGGACACGTCTTCCTGGAAGCCTTGGCCTGTGGAGTACCACTGATCACGACCCGATGTCCTGGCAACATCGCCAAGGAACTGAACGCGACCGGAACAGTGGGTTATCTCGTGGACACCGAAAGCGTGGCTCAGCTAGAGCAGGCGATGGTGGCGATGGTCACACATGGCCGCACGTTCAAGAGCCGTCTGATGCAGGGTGAAGCCAACAACCTGCTTAAGAATTATTTGCCGGAAGTGATTGTTGGACGCTACGAGCTTCTATTCGCAACCTTACAACGCGCAAGCGCATGAACCACAGTAATTTTCATAAGCTGGCCGGCAAAGGCCTCCCTAATTTGTTCTTGGTCGGCGCGCCAAAGTGCGGAACAACGGCCTTGCATTCATATCTGGTTGCACACCCCAGCATCGCGAGTTCGGCGCGCAAGGAATTCAACTATTTCAATATTGATCATACGGCGTCATACCCATACGCAGTCAGAGATGAAGTGCAGTATAAGAGTTTCTTTGAAAAATCGACTGCTGATTACAGGATTGACGCCTCTCCATGGTATCTGTTCTCTGAAGTGGCAGCGTCGAATATAAAATTATGCGTTCCGCAAGCAAAAATAATTATCATGCTGCGTCGCCCCTGGGACATGCTGTACTCACTTCATAGTCAGCGGCTTTTTAGTGGAAATGAAGATATTTCTTCTTTCAGCGCAGCGCTAGATGCCGAGACGGCCAGAGCGCGTGGCGAAAGGATTCCTCGGATCTGCCAAGTTCCGGAGGGGCTGCAGTATCGGAAAGTTGGACTGTATGCGCAGCAGGTTGAACGATATATTGAGGCCTTCGGACGCGATAATGTTCATATTATTAAATATGATGATTTTTCCGCGGATCCGCGAAGTGAGTTTCTTCGTGTAACTCGATTTTTGTCGATCCAAGAAGTGCTTCCGTCGGAATTTTCTAGGGTAAATCCAAATACTGTAAGTAGAATTTCATCGCTTGCTGGAATTATTAACGATCATCATCATCCAGTTCGCACCGCGTTTCGTAGATTACTGCCTTCTAGCGCTGTTCGGAAAATAGTAGGGCGGAATCTGAAAAAATTTAATACTAAAGACACGCCTCGCGCTCCCCTTGACGAGGTAATTCGGCTGCAATTGAGGGAATATTTTCAGTCGGATATTGAAAGGCTGTGTAATATTTCAGGCCTAGATTTTGGCTCTTGGCTTTCCAAAAAAAATTGAGTATTTGAGAACCATTAAAATGATCCGACGAATCCTAGCGCCCCTGCGACCATATGTTCGTGGCTTTCGATTTGGTGCATTTCCTGCTCGCGATCGTGTGATATTTATCGGGCGTGGATCCATGCACGTTGACAGGGCGGAAAAGCGTGCGCAGTCGGTTCTTCGCAGCGGCGGTGTGACCCAAAGTCTGATTTCAGCAATGTTTGAGCGCTTGAACACTGCTCTTCGTCCAAATATAGTTCTTGATATTGGATCAAATTATGGAGAGGTATCGTTCAACTGTCGTTTTGGAGGCGGGCAAAAAGTTTTCCTTTTTGAGGCAAATCCAAAACTAAGACCTTATCTTCTTAAATCGATAGAGAGCCGACGGCGTGATGCGAAGTGTTTCCAAGTTGTCTCGAAAGCTGTGACTGATCACGTCGGTAGCATCACATTCTCAATTGACACACAATGGTCTGGCACGTCGAGAATAGCAGGGGCGGAAAATGAGAAAGTCGCTGGACGTGATTCGCCATCAAACTTTCAGGAGGTCGTAGTCGAAGCGACAGCTGTCGATGACGAGATTGGAGAAGTTCCAAATTCCTCCACCGTGCTATGCAAGATTGACGTCGAGGGGCATGAGCTGTCCGTGCTGCGCGGTATGAAGACGCTGTTGAAGAAAGTGTCGGGGGTTGCAATGATCGTGGAGTTTAGTAAGAGCCAGCCCGAGGCTTGGCGAAGCGAACTCTTTAATGCGCTCAAAGCAATCGGGGAAATATACTGCCTTGAGAAGCGAGGGAGAGTTGTATTAGTGACTTCACAACAGGAAATTACAAGCAGAGACGTTCTTGTGGTTTCTGGGTCATTTCAGCAGTTCGCAAGACAGATGGAGGCTGTGGGTTAGTACGCTTCCCTTCCCACCTAAGGGAGGGGACTTGATTAAGCCTACTTCCCGGAACGGTCAGAAAAGTGCGTATTTCCCCCTTGCTTCGTAGCGTGCTGCTCGCCGCCGGCTCGTCCGTTGTGCTTAAGGCTTATGGCATTGCCGCGGCTTTTCTCACTAGCTTGCTGCTTGCGCGGTCGATCGGTCCTGATGGCTATGGAGCATATGCATTTGCGATTTCTGCAGTAACGCTACTGAGCGTTCCTTCAGGTCTTGGACTGGATCGGCTGGCGGTGCGGATCGTCGCAATTTTTAAAGTTGACAAGGAATGGGGAGCACTAAGAGGCTTCATTAAATACTCCAATACTCTAACGGCTATTGTGTCGATAATTCTTTCCGCACTCCTTGCGGTGGCAATTCATTGGCGAATCCTTCCCCTGGATCCTCAACTACAGGGCGGACTCCAAGCGGCCTTGTTTTTGGTGCCCGTGCTTGCATTAACAGCCTTGCGCCAAGCGGTGCTTCGTGGGCTGAAATTTGTCACACATGGGCAGATTCCGGAACTTTTCCTTCGACCAACACTTCTGTTGATAGCAGTTTCCATATTATCAAACTTCCGACCGGCACTTTTGAGCACCGCGTCGGCTATATGGATAACAGTAATCGCTGGATTCATCGCTTTTCTCGTTGGTACAGCTGTCTTGCGAGTGAAACTTGCCAGCGTTATGCAAGATGAACAGGAGGACAGTCAGAGAAGTGAAATCACCGCCTCGCAAAAGAAAACTTGGCTATATGAGGCTTTGCCATTCATTTCGCTTGGCCTGATAACCGTAGCCAATAATCGTGCGGACATTCTTTTGCTTGGATTCCTCTCCTCGCCCGATCAGGTCGGCGTGTTCCACGTGGCGAGCCGGCTGTCCGATTTATGTGTGCTGGCGCTTTACGCATCTAATACAGCAGCCGCCCCTTACTTTGCTGAGCTCTTGTCATCGAAGCAGCACGCATCAACTGAGCGGGCGGCCAAAGGCATTTCTTCTTGGTCGTTTTGGTTAACTGTACCGGTAGTGGTCGTACTTCTGCTTCTAGGGCCGCAATTGCTCAAATTGTTCGGAGCCGAATTCGAGTCGGGATTTCTCGTTCTCGGGATTCTCGCGATGGCGCAATTATTTAACGCCGCTGTCGGCTCCGTGGGTACGGTACTGAACATGGCTGGCAAAGCGAAGTTTACATCCTTCGGAATCATGGCTGGCCTGATGGTTAATGTTATAACTTCTTTTGTTCTAGTTCCGCTCTACGGCGCAGTCGGAGCAGCCTGGTCGAGTGCTCTTGCGCTAATTACTTGGAACGCTGTATTGCTCTATTTCTGCATTGTTCATGTGGGGATTAATCCTTCTATTTTTTCCTTGCCGCAGAAAGCATAGAAAAACTGGTTCGCCATTGGCATTTCCATCGTGAAGCTGCCAGGGGTGTAGATGCTTTTAGTACCTACATAAATGGTTTTATGCGCTTAGCTAGGAGTTTTCGTGACGCCTCAGTTTGCCACATGGTTCGGACACAAGGTGCGTGATTTATTTTCACCCCTTGGCTCGATGAACCAAAGAGATCATATTGAGTGTCTCGATGGGCTTCGCGGTCTTGCCGTGCTTATAGTTGTTGCCAGCCATCTGAGTAATGCTGGCTTCTTGGGGCTTGGATTCGTAAATTTTAGCGGCATCGGAAAATCCGGTGTCTATTTATTCTTTGTTCTGAGCGCATTTTTACTCTCAACCCCATTTGTCACCAAAACTCCTCAAGAGCTGAGAAGTGGTTTACTCTGGTTGACTTATTTCTGGCGACGTTTCTTCAGAATTTACCCATTATATGTGATTATTCTGGTTGTTAGTCTGATTTCAACTTTGTTGCTCAGAAATTACACCAATGGCTGGGGTTTTCCTTATTCAATTAATGGTAAAGAGTTCTTCGATCATGTTCTATTGCTCGCTGGGAAAAGCGTCCTTTGGAGCATCGCTGTCGAGTTCAAGTTTTACTTTTTTCTCCCGGTTATTGTTTATATTCTTGTTGTCGCCGCGCAACGGAATTTATTAATGGCGGCCGCCGCTGCTGCCGGCGCAATTTTTTTTGCTGAAATGTATCTCCGGCCTGCGGCGACTTCTGATGTATCGCTTTCTCCGTATCTGTCAATATTTATTGTTGGGAGCGCATGCGCGTTTATTGGGAAAAAGATAAGCATAAATAATTTTCACTCGACATCACCGTTCGCCGTACTTTTTTTTGCAGGCATCGCGGCTTGGATTGTGCTTATACCTGCGGTGTACTCGTTTATTTTTGAAGATCCGGCCCCTGCCGAGCATATTCATTCTTTACATCTTACGTTCGCGCTAATCTGGGCAGCCGTTCTTTTGGGGTTGCTTGGTGGCCCTACTGTTCTGAGGCGTGCTCTCTCTCTTCGCCCTCTTGTAGTTATTGGGCGGATTAGCTTCAGCGTTTATCTAATCCATGCGCCTATTATCAGCGTATCAAGAGTCTTGCTTGATAAATCGGTCGTTTCTGGCCTCTTGATTCTTACTGTTTCCTTGCTGCTCTCCGCGATCACCTACTCCCTCGTCGAGAAGCCATGCTCTCGGCTGAGGCCGCCGTGGATTAACAGGCAAGAGAGAATGGCGTAAATATATTCGTGGCGATAATAAAACGCATTGAAGGAATCGCTGAATTTAAAAAATTATTCAATTGGATGATTTTTAATTATTCAGTGTGGGTGCAAATGCGTTGATCTGCTATTGGCTTCGTTGTGGCGCCAAATTTATGCCATACATCGAATATTTTTTTAAATAGATTTATGAATAAAAAGCCCTACCTTGGTGCGGCAATTAGCTGCTTCTTGGATTATGCGCGGGCATTTGCGGCGCTGCTCGTCGTAGTTTTACACGCGCGACTGCAGGTTTTTGGTGACATGAGGACGATTCGCGACGCCAACCCTGGAGACAATGCTGCGAGCAGTGCACTTCAGCTATTTACAGGACACGGGCATCAGGCCGTCATGATGTTTTTCGTAATGAGTGGCTATCTCATCGGCGGAAAGATATTAAATGAGGTTCATGCCGGGAAAGAGTTCTGGTTGCGCTATTATGTTGACCGAATGGTTCGCATTTGGATTGTTGCTATACCCGCAATTCTCATATCCGTTTTTTTTGCATACCTATCGTTGCTGTTTATATTCAGTGGAACCGAGGACACTGTTGCGCATTGTGCGCCGTCTTTTGATGTGATAATTGGAAATATATTTTTCCTGCATAAAATTATTGTGCCTGTTATTTGCAGCAATGGTGCATATTGGAGTATAGCTAATGAAGTTTTTTATTACGTATTGTTTCCAATAATAACCGCTGTCCTTTTTTCTCGGGCACCACTTTTTAATAAAATAATTCTTTCTTTGCTCATCGTTATATTGCTAATTTATGCTGCCTATGAGCCTTCAAACGAGGGGGGCATCTTGCTGTATTTTCCGGCTTGGATTCTCGGCGCCGCCTTGGCACAGGATGCTGGCCGCGAGGCAAGAGGAAGAGTGGTGTGGCTAATTGCGCTTGGAGGGGCTACTGTAGCGATGTCGCTCCAACCAACAAAAGTGCTGCTCTTTGATTATCTTGTTATTTTTCTATTTGCAGCACTAATTTTTATTTTTCGCCAAAAAAAAATGGGATCTATAAAAATATCCCCTTGGGTTGTTGGTTTTGGAAAAAAAAGCGCTTCGTTCTCGTATTCTTTGTATTTGTTTCACTTGCCAATAATTAATTTTATCGGAGTGATGACCGCCCACGTCCTTAAAATTCCTCTGGCTCAAGGGGAGTTGTCTGGGAAAAATTTAATGTTGCTTATTTTATTTGTTTTTGTTGCTTATATTTTTAGTTATCTTGCTTTTGTTTTATTTGAATCAAAGACGATGATTGTTCGGGGAATTATTACCAAAAGAATCCTCTCTAAGCCATGATCGTTTGAGGTGGAATCTGCCTGACGCGAGGGACTGAGGTTTGTCATCAATCAGGCTATGCTTTAAAGGGGTGGTGTGGTTGGTTGCATCCTCCCATCGCGGAGGATGCGGCAATTCAATTCTTTGAGGAGTTAATTGAAAATGAAGATTATGGGTGTTGGCACAGGATTGCTTTCATTAGCATTCCTCGCGGGCTGCAGCGTTACGCCAGGCATGCGCAATGACATTGACGATGGTTCCACCAGCGCGAACATCGAGATCGTTCCGATCACGGCACAATTGGTAGCCGACTCGCGCGTCCAGCAGGTTGCCGTCGATGTCGGTGGCCTGCCGGCACCATTGAAATCGGTGAGCGAAGGCGCGGACTCCTACGAGTATCGGGTAGGACCTGGCGATGTGCTGAGCATCATCGTCTGGGATCATCCGGAGCTCACCAACCCATTCGGTCAGCTGGGTGATCCCACGGCTTCCGGAAGCTTGGTGGCGCGCGACGGCAGCATGTTCTACCCGAATGTTGGCGTATTCCAGGCCCAGGGCAAGACGCTGGCCGAAGTGCGCGAATACCTGGCCAAGAACTTGGCACGGGTCATCCGGGACCCCCAGGTTGACGTCAAAGTGGCGCAGTTCCGGTCTCAGCGAATCTACGTTACCGGCGAGGTCGTGCAGCCCGGTGTGCTGTTTCTCGACGAGCAGCCCAAAGGCGTATTGGATGCCATCAACGAGCGGGGCGGCTTGGCAGCAACAGCCAATCGGTCGCGCGCGACGCTGGCGCGCGACGGAAGGATTTACGACGTGGATCTCGGGGCTCTGTATGCGCGCGGGGTGCATGCCTTCAACGCGCTGCTTCAGGCTGGTGACGTGCTGAACGTGCCCGATGTATCGAGGGAGAAGGTTTTCCTCCTCGGCGAGCTCAATCTGCAGCAGGCGATACCGATGCAACGTAGCCAGATGAGCTTGGCTGAGGCTTTGTCCACTGGCGGTGGCTTACAAACGGCGTCTGCGAACCCTCGAGCTTTGTTCGTCTTCCGGGCACCTGCCGCGGATGCCGCTCCTGAAACTCAACCCAAGGTCTATTCGATGGACCTCACGCAGCCAGAGAGCCTGTTGCTGGCCGAGCAGTTTGCACTTCGTTCACGAGACATCATCTACGTAGGGTCGACCGATTTCGCCAAGTACAACCGCGTGATCAATCAGTTGCTGCCGACCATTTCGGCGGTGTTCCAGATCGATCGCCTAACCGCGAAGTGAGCGCTGTCGGAATCTCAGTGGTGACTTTGTCGATGTCGTTGCCAGAGTTATCACTCTAGTCTGCCAATGTCGGCTCTCGGGCCGACATTGGCCTTCACTCGGTCTTGGTCCTGGAATCGTCCCTCCGCGAAGAGGTCTGCGGTTTCCCTGGCTGTCTGCGGGGTGCGTCGTAAAGCAAGCGACGCAGCTGCGAAAAATCCCCTTTGTGTGCCTGGCACCCGGTTTCAAGGGAGCGACGAGAACCTTGCATATTTGGAGTTTACGCCTGGGGTAGGCCAGGGTCGGGGCTGAGAAGATGGTGAGCTAAAGGGGAACCCGTTTGGATTGGTTTAATTCGTTGGCCGGATTTGGTGTGGGGGTGCTGGTCGGGCTTACCGGCGTTGGCGGCGGTGCGTTGATGACGCCGATCCTCGTTCTGCTGTTTGGTGTGGCTCCCGCCACGGCGGTTGGCACGGATCTGTGGTTCGCGGCGATCACCAAGATCGTCGGAGGCTCGGTGCACGGGCATCGCGGCATGGTGGACTGGCAGGTGTTTCGGCGCCTCTGCTCCGGCAGTCTGCCGGCCGCGATTGCGACGCTGCTATGGCTCCATTTTTCCGGCGTCGGGCATAGCCAGAATGGGTTGATGTTGCGAGCGCTCGGTGGGGTGCTGATCCTGACCGCGGTCGCGATGCTCTTCAAAAAGCGTTTTCATGCTGTCGGTCAGAGATTGCGCGAGCAGGCACCAGCCCGGTTCCGGCGGGCCCAGCCGGTCTTGACTGTGGTCGCCGGAGCGATACTGGGATTTCTGGTGACGTTTACCTCGGTGGGTGCGGGGGCTCTTGGCGCCGTTATGTTGCTGTACCTGTACCCCCGTCGCATGACCGCCAACCGGCTGGTGGGAACTGATATCGTGCATGCGATTCCGCTGACCATCCTGGCGGGCTCAGGACATGTGCTGATGGGCAACATCAACTTCGGCCTGTTGGGAGCGCTGCTGCTGGGCTCCATCCCCGGCGTGATCCTTGGCTCCATGGCCAGTTCGCGTGCTCCCGAAGGGTTGTTGCGTGGTGGCATCGCCATCGCGCTGGTCGCGGTTGGCGTGAAGATGATTCTGTGAAGCTGTTTGCTTAACAATTTGTGCCGCTGTGTTTTCATGGTTCTCGTCTTCGCAAGAGTCAGACTGACTGGGGTCGGGCAGACCTACCCCAGCGCTGGGACTGCGGACGTCGTGCAACCATTTCATTGACATCAAGTCCTCCCAATGGGGGGAACCACCCGAGACGCGCTCCATGATCAAGCCCCACGGTTCCGACCAGCTCCAGCCTCGCTACGTTGCAGACCCGGCCCGCCGCGCCGCCTTGGTAGCGGAGGCGGCCAAGCTCCCCAGCCTCCTGCTCAATTCGGCGGCGGCGGCCAATGCGGTGATGCTCGGCGCCGGTTACTTCAATCCGCTCCAGGGCTACATGAACCTCGCGGACTCGCTCAAGGTGGCGGAGTCGCTGGTGACCACGGCGGGCTTGTTCTGGCCGGTTCCCATCGTCAACCTGACCAAGGAGGCCGGCATCAAGCCGGGCCGCATCGCGCTGCGTGACCCGAATGTCGACGGCCATCCGGTGCTGGCGATCATGGATGTGCAGGCGGTGGAGACGGTCAGCGAGGAACAGCTGAAATTCATGGCCGAGAAAATCTTCGGCAATCTCGACCCCAAGCACCCGGGCGTCGCCACTTTTCTCGGGCTGGGCAACACCCTGCTGTCGGGGCCAATCGAGGTGCTCAACTACAGCTACTTCCAGGACGAGTTCCCGGAGACCTTCAGGACCGCAGTGCAGATCCGTGAGGAGATCGCCAAGCGTGGCTGGAACAAGGTGGTCGCATTCCAGACCCGCAATCCCATGCACCGCGCTCATGAGGAGCTCTGTCGCATGGCTAAGGAGCGCCTAGGCGCCGACGGCATCGTGATCCACATGCTGCTCGGCAAGCTCAAAGAGGGCGATATTCCGGCGCCGGTGCGCGATGCCTGCATCCGCAAGATGGTCGATCTCTACTTCGAACCGAACACGGTGATGATCACCGGCTACGGCTTCGACATGCTCTACGCCGGTCCGCGTGAAGCGGTGCTGCATGCAGTGTTCCGCCAGAACATGGGCACGGACTATCTGATCGTCGGCCGCGATCACGCCGGAGTTGGCGACTATTACGGACCGTTCGACGCACAGACCATTTTTGATACCGCGGTGCCTGCCGGTGCCTTGCAGATCGAGATATTCCGGGCCGACAACACTGCCTACAGCAAGAAGCTCGGTCATGTGGTGATGATGCGGGAAGCGGCCGATCACGTTGCCGAGGATTTCATCCAGCTGTCCGGCACCAAGGTTCGCCAGATGCTGGGGCAGGGCATTGCGCCGCCGCCGGAATTCTCCCGGCCGGAAGTTGCCAAGGTGCTGATGGACTATTACCAGAGCCTCGGAGGTTGAGGCGATGGCCTTCGTTGATGTCTTCAACGGCGACGCCGACGGCATCTGTGCTCTGACCCAGTTGCGGCTCGCCCAGCCGCGTGAGTCCCTGCTTGTGACTGGCGTCAAGCGCGACATCGAGTTGCTGGGGCGGGTCAGCGCCGGCGCGGGCGACGCGGTGACGGTGCTGGACGTGTCGCTCGACAAGAACCGCGACGACGTCGTCCGTCTGCTGGCGGCGGGTGCGCAGGTCTTCTATGTCGATCATCACTTCGCGGGCGAGCAGCCGGTGCATCCGAGCTATTCGTCGATCATCAATGAGGCCGCCGACGTTTGCACCAGCCTGTTGGTGAACGGCCATCTGAAGAATCGCTTCGCGGCCTGGGCGGTGGTGGGCGCATTTGGTGACAACCTCAACAAGAGCGCCGAGATCATCGCCAAGTCGCTGCAGCTGGAGGAAGCACCGCTGCGGCAGCTGGAGCTGCTTGGCACCTATATGAACTACAACGGCTACGGCGAAAAGGTCGAGGACCTGCTGTTCGCGCCGGAAGAGTTGTACAGACTAGTCAGTCGGTACGCGAGCCCGCTGGAGTTCATCAGCGATGGCAAGGTGCACTACAGGCGGCTGGCTGAAGGTTACGAGGCGGACATGGCTCTTGCCTCGGCGACCCGCGCCGAATCCGCCACCGAGACTGCGGCCTTGTTCATCCTGCCGGACCAGCCTTGGGCACGTCGCGTAGGCGGCGTCTACAGCAATGACCTCGCCAATCTTAATCCGGGGCGGGCGCACGCGGTGCTGACCGAGAAACCGACCGGACATTACTTGGTCAGTGTCCGCGCACCGATGAGCAACAAGCGGGGGGCCGACGAGCTTTGCCGTCGCTTCCCGACTGGGGGCGGACGAGCTGCGGCGGCTGGCATCAATGATTTACCACCGCAGAAGCTGGCCGATTTCTGGCAGCAGTTCCAGCAACAGTTCGCTTAGCTAAGCGGCTGGCTAGCGGATGCAGGCCGTTGTTGTGACCTGCCCGCTCGATTCCGCCGAGATTCGTTGGCGGCCTTAGTCGACCTTGCCCAGCAAGTCTTTCAGCGGCGCCAGCATCTTGGGCGTGGCGGCAAGGATGTTGCCGTGCTCCAGCAGCTCGCCCTCGCACAGGCCGGTCACGCCACCGCCAGCCTCCTGGACGATGACGATGCCGGCGGCGATGTCCCAGGGCTTGAGGTTGAGTTCAAAGAAGCCATCCAGCCGGCCGGCGGCGACATAGGCGAGGTCCAGCGCGGCCGAGCCGGCGCGGCGCAGGCCGGCGCTGTTCTCGGCGACGCGGCGCATCATCGGCAGGTAGGTGTCCAGTGTCTCCGGGTTGCGGATCGGGAAGCCGGTGCCGATCAGGGCGTCTTCCATGTCCTTAGCCTTGCTGACGCGGATGCGCTTGTTGTTGAGCGTGGCGCCTTCGTTGCGGCTGGCAACGTAGAGATCCTGGGTGCAGGGCGCGTAGATCACGCCGTGCTCCAGGCGGCCGCGCACTTCCACGCCAATCGAGACCGCGAAGTGGGGCAGGGTGTGCAGAAAGTTGGTGGTGCCATCCAGCGGGTCGATGATCCAGCGCACCTCACCATCGCGGCCGGAGGCGCCGCCTTCCTCGCCCAGGATGGCGTGCTCGGGGTAATGCTTGCGGATGATCTTGACGATCTCGCTCTCCGCGCCGCGGTCCACCTGCGTCACGAAGTCGCTCTTGCCCTTGCGCTCGATCTTCAGCGCATCGACGCGGTCGTAGTTGCGCATGATGAAGTTACCGGCGGCGCGGGCGGCGAGGACGGCGATGTTGGCAAGCGGCTGCATGGCAAAAAGCGAGTGAAGGCAAGCGCTTAAAATACCATGCTATGGCCAATCTCCCCTCCGAACGCCCTTCCTCGCGCAGCGATCCGCTGTTCGATCCCCGGCTCGCCAACTTCCGTGTGGTGCTGAGCCATACCCAGCATCCGGGCAATATCGGCTCGACCGCGCGGGCGATGATGAACATGGGCCTGCGCGATCTGGCCCTGGTCGAGCCCGAGCGCTACCCGCATCCGCAGGCGCGGGCCCAGGCCTCGGGGGCGATGGTGGTGCTCGATGAGGCGCGGGTTACCTCAACCTTGGAGGAGGCCGTCGCCGACTGCGCCTGGGTGGTCGGCACCTCGGCGCGCGCCCGTCACTTGGGCGACGAACCGCTGACTCCGGAAGCCTTCGCCGAACAGGCCGTGGTGCGCGCCGAGCATGGCCGGGTGGCGCTGGTTTTCGGCTACGAGCAGACCGGCCTCACCAACGAGGAGCTGGACCGCTGCAATGCGGTGGTCGCCATCCCCACCAACCCCGGCTATTCCTCGCTGAATCTGGCGCAGGCGGTGCAGGTGCTCTGCTATGTGCTGCGGCGGGCGGCCATCGCCGAGGTGCCACGGCAGTCCAGCAAGCCCGACCACCCCTGGTACCAGCCGCCCACCGCCGAGCAGACCGAGCAGTTCTACGAGCATCTGGAGCGGGTCTTGCTCGCGACTGGCTTTCTCGACCCCGACAACCCGCGTCTGCTGATGCGGCGCCTGCGCACCCTGTTCAATCGCTCTCAGCCCGACCTCAACGAGCTGAATCTGTTGCGCGGCATCCTCACCACGGTTGAAAAACCCAAGCGCCGGCGCAATAACGCCGATCTCCTGTTGCCACCGCTGGCCGAAGGCTAGGTTCCGTCATGGGCATCCTGTCCACCATCGCCGAGGACGTCCACAACATCCGCAGCCGCGATCCGGCGGCGCGTTCCACCTGGGAGGTGCTGACCTGCTACCCGGGCTTGCACGCCGTCTGGGGGCATCGCATCTCGCACTGGCTGTGGACGCACGGCCTGAAGTGGCCTGCGCGCTTCAACTCGCACCTGGCCCGCTGGTTCACCGGCATCGAGATTCATCCCGGTGCGGTGATCGGCCGGCGCCTGTTCATCGACCATGGCCTCGGCGTGGTGATCGGTGAAACCGCCGAGATCGGCAATGACGTCACCATCTACCAGGGCGTGACCCTGGGCGGCACCAGCCTGGAGAAGGGTGCCAAGCGCCATCCCACGCTCGGCGACGAGGTGGTGGTGGGTGGCGGTGCCAAGGTTCTGGGCGGCTTCACGGTCGGTGCCGGCGCGCGCATTGGTTCGAATGCTGTGGTGGTCAAGCCGGTGCCGCCTGGCGCGACCGCCGTGGGCATCCCCGCACGCATCATCAGTGACGCCGACACCCAGGCGGCGCACGGCTTCGATGCCTACGGAGTGACACGCGACATGCCGGACCCGGTGGCGCAAGCCATCCAGGCGCTGTTGCAAAGGGTAGGCGAGCAGGACGCGCAGATCGAGCGCCTTACCGCCGCCTTGCAGGGGTTGGGTGCGCCGTTGCCGAGCAGCGCGCATTCGCCGCTCCCGGAGTTCGGCGAACCCGCTCCGAGCAAGCCGGCGGCCTGAGGCCGAGGCCCTCAAATGCCCGCCTATCTGGATCACAACGCCAGTACTCCGGTCGATCCGCGGGTGCTGGAAGCGATGCTGCCCTATCTGTCGGGGCCGTACGGCAATCCCTCCAGCCTGCATCGCTATGGCCGCCTGGCTCGCGATGCGGTGGAGCGCGCCCGTGGACAGGTGGCGGCCTTGGTCGGCGCGCAGCCCGGCGAACTGATCTGGACCAGCGGTGGCACCGAGGCCAACAACCTGGCCTTGAAAGGCGTTTGCCAGGGAGGGCAGGCTGGCCGGCTCCTGTACGGCGCCAGCGAGCATCCGGCAGTGATGGAGGCGGCCGAGAGTCTGCGCGCGGCCGGCTGGCCGGTTGAGGTGATCGCCGTCGATGCTCAGGGTCGGATCGCGGAGTCGGCGTTCCGGCAACAGCTGCGGGCAGGCCCGGTGCGCTTGGTCAGCCTGATGCGGGCCAACAACGAAACCGGGGTGATACACGAGCTTGCCCCCTGGGCCTCCGCGATCCACGCCGCCGGCGGCTGGTTGCATGTGGACGCCACCCAGGCGGCCGGCAAGCTGCCCCTGGACGTCGCGACCCTGGGCGCCGATCTGCTGACCCTGTCCAGCCACAAGCTCTACGGCCCCAAGGGTGTGGGCGCCCTGGTGGTGCGTGCCGAGGTCGAACTGCATCCGCTGCTGCACGGCGGCGCGCAGGAGAAGGGCCTGCGCGGTGGCACCGAGAATCTGCCTGCCATCGTCGGCTTCGGCGCCGCCGCGGAGTTGGCGCAGCAGGAGTTGGAAACGCGGATGGCGCACCAGTTGGCTCTGCGCGAGCGCCTGGATGCCGGCCTGCGGGCGCTGCCGGGGGTGCGCCTGTTCGGTGATGGTGCGCCGCGCTTGGCCAACACCACGCAGTTCGGGCTGGCCGGCTGGGATGGCGAAGCCCTGTTGATGCATCTGGACCGTCGTGGCTACGCGGTCAGCAGTGGTTCCGCCTGCGCCAGTGGCAGCGGCGAGCCCAGCCATGTCCTGCTGGCGATGGGCGTGGAGCCGATGGCCGCCAAGGGCGCGGTGCGTGTCAGCCTGGGCAAGGATAGTCAGCAGTCCGAGGTGGACGGCCTGCTGCGGGTGCTCAACGAACTGCGCGTCAGCGGTAGCGCTTCCTAGCTACGCTGGCCAGGCGGCTGGCGGCCATCCTCTAGCCCCACGAACTTGCCCTGCGTCGGCCCTAGCGGCTTGTCGCCGTCGCGGGCGGATTCCTGGCGGCGACGACCGTAATCCAGCAGCAGCACCTTGCGCCGCAGGCCCAGCGCGCGGGTGATCGCGTCGCTGAGCAGATCGCCGTTATTGTTCAGGGTTTCCCCCTGTTCGATGCGCTCGATCAGGCGCTCGATCAGCAGGCAGGGGATGACATCGCCGCGTAGTCGGCCGTCAGCCTCGCGGCTATAGCGCACCAGGGCGCGCAGAGCCCGCAAAAAGACCTTGAGTTCGGCGAACGATTCAGTCGCCCAGACCGCCCGCGCCAGGGCTTCCGGATCGTGGCGCAGCTGGGCGGCGATGTAGTCGCCCAGCCGCAGGGGCTCGCCATCCGCTTCCAGGCCGCTGCTGAAGCTCAGGCCGGTCTGCAGGCCGCCCTCGCTGTCGATCAGCCGGTACTGCGCCTCATGCGGCTTGATGCTCCTGGGGTCCAGGCCGGAATGGCGGCAGGCATCCAGTACAAAAGCCTCGGAGTTGGCGCTACGCGGCGCGGCGGCGCCGGCCGCGACAAGTTCATCCAGCTGCTGTCCGACTCCAATCCGTCCTTGGCTACTCGTCATCGTTCCCTCGAGCCCAGCTATTGTTTTTGATGGGGGCTTAAGGATTTCTTATAGACGATTCGTTTACAGCTGTATGGTTGCTGCTCGGGTATGAGCGCCGACTGAGGTATGGCCAGCCCGCGGTGCGCATAAGGCAGCATATTGATTGCAATGAGAATTTCAGAAAAATGCGAACTAGGTCTCGTATTTCCGCCGAAACTGGAATCGCAGCCGTGCCCGAGCGATTTCTGGCGGAGCCCTTGACGTCTGCGCGCGCTGCCGTTGCACTGCGCGCCCCATGAAAGCCATCTATCTCGACCACGCCGCCACCACGCCTCTGGCCCCCGAGGTCTACGCGGCCATGCGGCCCTGGCTGCAGGAGCACTACGGCAATCCCGCCTCCGACCATGCGTTCGGTCGCCTGGCCAAGCAGGGTGTGGAGCGGGCCAGGGCGCAGTTGGCGGCGCTGCTGGGCGCCACCCCCGAGGAAATCCTGTTCACCTCGGGGGCGACCGAGTCCAACAATCTGGCGATCAAGGGCGCGCTGGAGTTCCGCGGCCTGGAGGGCGCGCATCTGGTGACTGCCCGCACCGAGCACAAATGCGTGCTCGACACCGTGCGCTACCTGGAAAGCCGTGGCCTGCGCGTCACCTGGCTGAAGCCGGACGCCGAGGGCGTGATCCGCGCCGAGACGGTGCTGGCGGCGTTGACGCCGGCCACCGCCATGGTCTCGCTGATGTGGGTGAACAACGAACTGGGCAGCATCAATCCGGTGGAGCAACTGGCACCGCTGCTGCGCGAGCGCGGGGTGCTGTTCCATGTCGATGCCGTGCAGGCGGCCGGCAAGCTGCCGATCAATCTGGCCGAGACGCCCATCGACCTGCTCTCGGTGTCGGCGCACAAGCTCTATGGCCCCAAGGGCGTCGGTGCCCTGTTCGTGCGCAAGCGGCCGCGAGCACGGCTGAGCCCGCAGATGCACGGCGGCGGACACGAGCAGGGCATGCGTTCCGGCACGCTGGCGCCGCACCAGATCGCCGGCATGGGCGAGGCCTTCCGCCTCGCCGCCGAGCGGCAGCTGGCCGACGCGGCCCACTACGCTGCGCTGCGCGACCGACTCTGGACGCGGCTGTCGGCCCTGCCGCGGGTGCTGCGCAACGGCAGTGCTGCGGGCGCGCCGCACATCCTCAATGTCAGCTTCGCCGGCGTCGAAGGCGAAGCCCTGCGGGCCATGCTGCCGGCCCTGATGGTCAGCTCCGGCTCGGCCTGCTCCAGCGCCACCCGCGAGCCCTCCTACGTGCTGCGCGCGCTGGGGCGCGACGACGCACTGGCCAATGCCTCGCTGCGCTTCTCGCTGGGCCGCGCCAACACCGAGGCGGAAATCGACCAGGCCGCTGCCCGGGTGATCGAAGCAGTGCTCTGGCTGCGGGAGATCAACGGCGAGCCGGCGGGGCAGGGCGCTGTGTCCCCGCCCCCGGCTGACAATGTCTACGGCTACCCGCCGGCGGTCTGGCAGCAGTTCTCCAGCGCCGGCGAATACGCCGGCCGTTTCCCTGCCGGGACGCCGGGCCTCGTGAGCCTGCATGCCGAGAACCGCGCCGCCGCTTCCACGCTGGGCCTGCAACTGCGCCTGGGCGACGACGGACGGGTGGCGGAGGCGCGCTTCCAGGCGCTGGGCTGTCCGGTCGGCATTGCCGTCGGCAGCTGGCTGGCGCGCCAGGCGCTGGGCCAGACGCCGGCCGCATTGAGGGCGCTGGATGTCCGGCAATTGAGGGCAGCGCTTGAAATTCCCGAGGACAAGCTCCACTGTGCCCTCATGGGCGAAGACCTGCTTCGCCAGATTCCCGTAGGCCCATGATCCAGCTCACCGACTCCGCCGCCAAGCGCATCACCGCCCAGCTCGCCAAGCGCGGCAAGGGTGTGGGGCTGCGGGTGGGGGTGAAGAAGTCCGGCTGCTCGGGCTGGGCCTACGTGCTCGACTACGCCGATGAAGTCGCCGCCGACGACGAAGTCTACGAAGCCGGTAGCGCCAAGGTGGTGGTCAAGCGCGAGCATCTCGACAAGCTCGATGGGCTGACCCTGGACTTCCAGCGCGAGGGCCTGAACGAGGCTTTCAAGTTCATCAACCCCAACGTGAAGGCCCAGTGCGGCTGCGGGGAAAGCTTCGCGGTCTGAAGTCGGATGTGCGCCAGGATGGTGCGCTGCATCAATATGTAGCGGTCGCGGGTTACAATAGTCAGCTAAGCGATATTTTTGGCCCGAATGGGCCTGTCCGTCTTGGACTCGCGAGTTTCGTAACCTCCCGCAGGACTTCATCCATGGCCATTGAACGCACCCTCTCCATCCTCAAGCCTGACGCCGTCGCCAAGAACAAGATCGGCGCCATCATCGCCCGCATCGAAGACGCCGGCCTGAAGGTCGTCGCCGCCCGCATGATGCATCTGACCCAGGCTGAAGCCGAAGGCTTCTACGCCGTGCACAGCGAGCGTCCGTTCTTCAAGGATCTGGTCAAGTTCATGACCTCCGGCCCGGTGCTGGTGCAGGCCCTGGAAGGCGAGAACGCCGTGCAGGTCTACCGCGACGTGATGGGCGCCACCAACCCCAAGAACGCCGCGCCGGGCACCATCCGCGCCGACTTCGCCGACTCCATCGACGAGAACGCCGCCCACGGTTCCGACAGCCTGGAAAACGCGAAGAACGAGATCGCGTACTTCTTCCGCAGCATCGAGCTGTGCCCGCGCACCCGCTAAGACCGTGAGGAGTTAGGTGTGAGGAGTGAGGCGACAAAACTTGAAGCGGAAAGCGGGGAGGGCTCTGCTCCCTCACGTCTCACGCCTCACGCCTCACATCTCACCAATCTGTTCGGGCTGGATCGGGAGGCACTGCGCGCGTGCTTCGCGGCCATGGGCGAAAAGCCCTTTCGCGCCGATCAGGTGATGCAGTGGATCTACCGCCGGGGTCTCGACGACTTCGACGGCATGACCAACATCGCCAAGGATCTGCGCGAGCGCATGAAGCAGCACTTCGAGATCCGTCACCCCGAACTGGTGACCGAGCAGACCTCGAAGGACGGCACCCGCAAGTGGGTGCTCCGGCTCGACGGCGGCAATGCCGTCGAGACCGTCTACATTCCGGAAACCGACCGCGGCACGCTGTGCATCAGCAGCCAGGTGGGTTGCGCCATGGACTGCTCGTTCTGCTCCACCGGCAAGCAGGGCTTGAACCGCAACATGACCACGGCGGAGATCATCGCCCAGGTCTGGTTCGCAGCCCGAGCGCTGGGAGGTGACTTCCAGAACGAGAGGGTGATTTCCAACATCGTGTTCATGGGCATGGGCGAGCCGCTGGCCAACTACCAGCCGGTGGTGACCGCGATCCGCATCCTGCTCGACGACTTCGGCTTTGGTCTGTCCAAGCGCCGGGTCACGGTCTCGACCTCTGGCCTGGTGCCGTTCATCGAGCGGCTGAAGGAAGACGTCGATGTGGCCCTGGCGGTGTCGCTGCACGCCCCCAACGACGGGCTGCGCAACGAGCTGGTGCCGATCAACCGCAAGTACCCGATCGCCGAACTGATGGAGGTCTGCCGCCGCTACACCGATGGCAAGAACCACAAGGCGCACATCGTCTACGAGTACGTGATGCTGGACGGTGTCAACGACAGTCCGGCGCAGGCCAAGGAGCTGGCCCGCTTGCTGGGCGACATGCCGGCCAAGGTCAATCTCATCCCCTTCAATCCCTTCCCGCAGGCTGGCTACCGGCGCTCCTCTCCCGAGCGCATCGCCGCCTTTGCCGACATCCTGCGCAGCCGGCGCATCGTCTGCACCACCCGCAAGACCCGTGGTGACGACATTGATGCCGCCTGCGGTCAGCTGGTCGGCAAGGTGGCGTCCAAGCAGAAGCAGCGGCTTTCCGACGTGCGGGTGCGGACGGAGCCGGCGGCATGAAGCGCCTCGGTGTCGTCCTGCTGCTTGGCCTGCTGAGCGCCTGCGTCACCGAGTACGGCGCCGGCGAGAAGCCGATCGAGCCCAACTTTCGCGAGGCGGCGCGCACCAACACCCAATTGGGCATCGAGTACGCCCGCAAGGGGCAGTTCGACCTGGCCATGGACAAGCTCAAGCGCGCCCTGGAGCAGGACTCCGGCTATGCGCCCACCCACGGTGCCCTGGCGCTGCTCTACGCCAAGCGCGGTGAAGAGACGCTGGCCGAGCAGCACTACCGGCGTGCCCTGTCGCTGGACCCCAAGGACCCCTTCGCGCGCAACAACTTCGCGGTGTTCCAGTGTGGTCGCGGCAAGGTCCGAGAGGGCGAGCAACTGCTGCTGGAGGCCGCCAACGACCGCAGCTATGGCGCGCCCGAGTCGGCCTGGACCAACGCCGGCGTCTGCGTGCGGCGCAGCGATCCGACCAAGGCCGAGCGCTATTTCCGCGAGGCCCTGAACGCCAATCCAAACTACGCTGACGCCTTGCTGGAGATGGCGGCACTGGCTGCCCAGAACCAGGACTGGCTGCGGGTGCGGGCCTTCGTGCAGCGCCGGGACCGGGTGGCCCCGGCCACGGCGCAGTCCTTGCTTCTGGCACTGCAGGCCGAACGGGCTCTGGGGGATAGGGTCGCGGCCGTGAATATCGAACAGCGCCTGCGCAGCGAATTTTCCGAGGTGGTGATCCCGCGTTGAACGGCCGCCACGGCGGCGGATTCGGGCGCCCGCGCTGACGCCATTACTGACTACAATCGCGAGTTGCCCTCGCCACGCTACAGGCTGACCTCTTCCTTCACCATGACCGATCTCAATTCCGAAGCCGGCAACCAGTCCGGCGTTGCCGGTCCGGGCCGCCTTATCCGCCGCGCCCGCGAACAGGCACGTCTCTCCATCGAAGATCTGGGCGCCCAGATCAAACTGGCGCGCGGCACGCTGGATGCCCTGGAGCGTGACGACTTCGCCACGCTCTCCGAGCCGGTCTATGTGCGTGGTTACTACCGCAAGCTGTCCAAGGTTTTGCCGGTGTCCGAGGCCGAACTTTTGGGTGCTTACGAAAAACTGGTGGCACCGCGCCTGCCGTCGCCGCCTTCGAAGCTGATCCTGGCCGGCGAGCAGGACCTTGGCGGCAGCCGCCCGGTGGGCCTGAAGTTGGCGGTCGGCATTGTGCTGATCGGTGTGGTGCTGGGTCTGCTGGCCTTCTGGGGCAGTCGGCGAGGCAACGAGACCAACGCTGGCAGCGTGGTGACTCCGGCGGAGTCCGCCCCGGAAGTGATCGATCCTCCGGTGGCAGCGCCGCCTCCACCGGCGGCGACCAGCAGTGGTGGCGGCCTCAGTCCGGAGGCGGCGGTCTCTGTGGACCCCAGCCAGCCCCAGCCGCCGGCGGCGACGCTGACCCTGGCGCCTTCACTGGCACAGCCGCCGACGCCCGGCCTGGGTTCCACCGTGCCCAGCCCGACTCCGGCGCCCAAGCCGGCCGCCGGTCGCGCCGAGGTGCAGTTGCAGTTCAATGCTACCTCCTGGACCCGCATCGAGGACGCTACCGGCAAGTCGCTGCTGTCCGGCGTGATCCAGGCTGGTGACCGCCAGACCGTGGCCGGCGAGGCGCCGTTCGCGATCTTTCTGGGCAATGCCCCGGGCGTGAGCATCCAGTTCAACGGTCAGCCGGTGGACATGTCGCAGTACACCAAGGGCAACAACACCGCCCGTTTCACCCTTCCCTGATCACGCTGCCCTGAGGCTGCTGCAATGGCGATGATGGCGAAGCACACGATCAGCCGGCGCAAGTCGCGACAGATTCGTGTCGGCTCGGTGCTGGTGGGCGGGGATGCGCCGGTTACGGTGCAGACCATGACCAACACCAAGACCGAGGACGTCGCGGCAACCGTGGCGCAGATCCTCGCCGCCAAGAAGGCGGGTGCGGATCTGGTGCGTGTGTCGGTGCCGACCATCGCCGCCTGCGAGGCCTTTGGCGAGATTAGAAAGCAGGTCGACCTGCCGCTGATCGCCGACATCCACTTCAACTACAAGTGCGCGCTCAAGGCCGCCGAGATGGGCGCCGACTGCCTGCGCATCAATCCCGGCAACATCGGTAGTGACGCCAAGGTCGCCGAGGTGATCGCCTGCGCGCGCCACCACGGCGTGCCGATCCGCATCGGCGTCAACGCCGGCTCGCTGGAAGCCGAATTGCAAGAGAAGTACGGCGAGCCCAATGCCGATGCCCTGGTTGAATCGGCGCTGCGCCACATCGAGATCCTGAAGAAGCACAACTTCGAGGACTTCAAGGTGTCGCTGAAGGCCAGCGAGGTGTTCATGACCGTGCAGGCCTACCGCAAGCTGGCCACGCTCATCGACCAGCCGCTGCACCTGGGCATCACCGAGGCCGGCAGCCTGCGCAGTGGCGCGGTGAAGTCCTCCATCGGCCTGGGCATGCTGCTCGCCGACGGTATCGGCGACACCATCCGCATCTCGCTCGCCGCCGATCCGGTGGAAGAGGTGAAGGTGGGCTGGGACATTTTGAAGTCCCTGCACCTGCGCCATCGCGGCATCAATCTGGTTGCCTGCCCGAGCTGCTCGCGGCAGATGTTCGACGTGATCAAGACCGTCAACGAGCTGGAGTCGCGGCTGGAAGACGTCTCCGAGCCCATCGACCTCGCGGTCATCGGCTGCGTGGTCAATGGCCCCGGCGAGGCCCGCGAAGCGGCGCTGGGCGTGGCCGGCGGCCGGCCGAATTCGATCTATGTCGACGGCAGCATCCGGCACAAGGCCCACAACGAACAGCTGGTCGACGAGCTGGAAAAGCTGGTGCGCGCCAAGCTCGCGGAGCGCAAGGCCGCAGCCTGAAGCGCCATGGCCGACGCCTCCCTTTAAGAGTTTTCCCATGAGCAAATCCATCCAGGCCATTCGTGGCATGAACGACGTGCTGCCCGCCGATTCGGCGCTGTGGCGGCATGTTTTCGCGACCGCCGCCGAGGTGTTCGGCGCCTATGGCTATGGCGAGATTCGCCTACCCATTGTCGAGCGCACCGAGCTGTTCAAGCGCGCCGTGGGTGAGGTCACCGACGTGGTGGAGAAGGAGATGTACGCCTTCGCCGACCGTGGTGGCGAGGAGATCGCGCTGCGCCCCGAAGGCACCGCCGGCTGCGTGCGCGCCGGCATCGAGCACGGTCTGCTGCACAACCAGCAGCAGCGCTTCTGGTACGCCGGCCCGATGTTCCGCTACGAGCGGCCGCAGGCCGGGCGCTACCGGCAGTTCCACCAGATCGGCGTCGAGGCCTACGGCATGGCCGGGCCGGATGTCGATGTCGAGGTCATCGCCTTGTCGGCGCGCTTGTTCAAGCGCCTGGGCTTTCGTGATCTGACGCTGGAGATCAACTCGCTGGGCGGCAAGGAGGCGAGGGCGGCCTACCGCGCCGCGCTGGTCGCCTTCCTGGAACGCCACGAGGCCAGCCTCGACGAGGACTCCAAGCGCCGCCTGCACAGCAATCCCCTGCGGGTGCTGGACTCCAAGGTGCCGACCACCCAGGCCATCGTCAGCGAGGCACCGAAGCTGCTCGACTACCTGGAGGCCGACTCGCTCAGCCATTTCGAGGGCTTCCAGCAGGGCTTGTCCGATCTCGGCATCGGCTATGTGGTCAACACCCGCCTGGTGCGCGGCCTCGACTACTACACCAAGGGCGTGTTCGAGTGGACTACCCGCCAGCTTGGTGCCCAGGGCACGGTCTGCGCCGGCGGCCGCTACGACGGCCTGGTCGAACAGATGGGTGGCGCGCCGACGCCGGCGGTGGGTTTTGGCGCCGGGGTCGAGCGCCTGATCCTGCTGTTGCAGGCGCAGGCGGCGAACCTGCCTCCCGCCGGCTCCCAGGTGTATTTCTGCACCCTGGGCGAGGCGGCCGAACGCGCTGCCCGCAAGCTTGCAGAGGAACTGCGCGAGCAGCTGCCCGGCCTGCGCCTGGTGCTCAATGCCGGCGGTGGCAAGCTCAAGAGCCAGCTGGGCCGTGCCGACAAGTCCGGCGCCAGCCTGGCCCTGGTGCTGGGCGAGGCGGAACTGGCCCGAGGCGCGGTTCAAGTAAAATCGCTGCGTCAGACCCTGCCGGACCAGGAACTGGCGCTGTCCGAGCTGGTCGCTCGCCTGCCGGGCTTGCTGCCGGCGGCCTGATCGCCAATAGCCTCGCGGCGCCGCTGTTTCCCCGCTGCAAAGGCTCCAGACAACTTTTCCGCATCCGCCCGGTCGGATGCCTTCACTACTAGACGAGAAGCACGCATGTCGCACTACGACGACGAAGCCCAGGCCGAACAAATCAAGAACTGGTGGCGCGAGAACTGGATGCCGCTGGCGGCCGGCCTGGTGCTGGGCCTGGGCGGCATCTTCGGCTGGGAGCAGTGGAAGTCGCATCAAGAGGTGCGTGCCGGCGAAGCCGCGCGGATGTTCGAGGATCTGAAGACCGCTCTTGTGGCCGACAAGGCCGATGAGGCACGCAGCATCGGCGACAAGCTCAAGACCGATTACGCCAATACCCCCTACGCCGCCCAGGCCATGCTGCGTCTGGCCCAGCATGCGGTAGAGCGCGCCCGCTACGATGAGGCGCTGCCGCCGCTGGCCTGGGTCGCCGCCAACGCCGCCGATGAGGAACTGCGGCCGCTGGCCAAGCTGCGCGAGGCAAGGGTGCTGGCGCAGCAGGGCAAGTTCGACGAGGCGCTGAGCCTGCTCGATGGCGTCAGCGAGAGCTACGCCGCCCTGGCCGAGGAACTGCGCGGTGACATCAAGCTGGCGCAGGGCGACCGCAAGGCGGCCCGGGGTGCGTTCGAGAAGGCGTTGGCCGCCAGCGATGCCGCCGCTGCCAATCGTGAAACCCTGCAGCGCAAGATCGACGATCTTGCCGACGCTGCCTGAAGCCTGGCTCCCAAGGAACTCCCTGCACATGAAGTCCCTCCTGTCTTACCGAGCGCTGGCCCTGGGCCTGGTTGTTGCCGCCACCGGCCTGGCCGCCTGCTCCGACAAGGTGAAGCTGCGCGAGCCGGCCAAGCTGCAAGATATCGACAAGCCGCGGCTGAAGATCGAGCACGACTGGTCGCAGGGCATCGGCAAGGGCTCCGAAGGCCGTCCCTCGGGTCTCAGGCCGCTGCTGGAAAGCGACGCGCTTTACGCCGCCGAAATGGGTGGCGATGTCTACGCCCTGGACCCGGTGACCGGCCGCGAACGCTGGCGCTCGCGCACCAAGGCGCGGGTGGTGGCCGGCCCCTCAGTGGTCGGCGATCTGGTGCTGGTCGGCACCCTGGACGCCGAGGTGATCGCGCTCAAGCGCGCCGATGGCAGTCCGGCTTGGCGCGCCCAGGCGTCCAGCGAAGTGCTGGCACCGCCGGCGGGCTCCGGTGACGTGGTGGTGGCGCGTTCCATCGACGGTCGTACTTATGGCTTCTCGGCTGCCGATGGCAAGCGTCTGTGGAGCTTTGATCGCACTGAGCCCAATCTGACCCTGCGCGGCCTGTCGGCCCCGGTGGTGGAAGGCAACCGGGTACTGGTCGGCATGGACAACGGCCGCCTCGCCGCGGTGCGCTTGGACGACGGCCAGACGGTCTGGGAGCAGCCGATCTCCAGCCCGAGCGGGCGCACCGAGCTGGAGCGCCTGACCGACATCGACGCCGCCCTGGTCTCCACCCTGGATGGCGTGCTGGTGGCCAGCTATGGCGGCGATGTCGCCCTGGTCGAGCCAGCCACTGGCGAAAGCCGCTGGCGCCGCATCGTCAAGTCCTATGCCGGCCTCGCGGTCGGCAAGGACAATGTCTATGTCAGCGATGCCGATGGCGTGGTCTGGGCGCTGGATCTCGCCACTGGCGCCGCCGCCTGGAAGAACGAAAGCCTGAAGTACCGCCGCCTGTCGCCGCCGGCGTTCTTCGCCGGCTACGCGGTAGTCGCGGATTTCGAAGGCTATGTGCATTTTCTCGATCCCCGCGATGGCAGCTTGGTGGCGCGCAGCCGCGCCGGCAGCGCCCCCATCCTGGCCGCGCCTGCCGTCAGTGACGAGCGCCTCTATCTGCTGAATGTCGATGGCAAGCTCAGCGCCCTGAAGGTCAAACCCCGTTGAAACTCAGCTCCAGCAAAGGCGGCAAGGGCCGTAGCAAGAAGCCGCGGCCCGGCACCAAGGTCAAGGTCGAGGCGCCGCGCAAGCCGCCGCGCGCCAAGACCGAGGCCGTTGCCGCCCCGGCCGCCAAGTACCAGCCCTGGAAGAAGTCCAAGGCCAAGGTCACGGTGGATGAGCGGCTCGCCAGCGAAACCGGCGCCAAGCCGCGCAAGCCGGTAGCCCCCAAGCCTGCCGCCAAGCCGGCGGTGGCGGTGGAACCGGCGCTAATGGTCCGGCCGCGCGGCTTCGTCGCCCAGGCCTTGCAGGATCTCGACCTGCTGACCGCCGACGAGAAGCTGGAAGACGTCATCGAGGAATACCAGCTCGACGAGTTCGCCGAGGACGAGGAATACGAGGACGAAGAGGCGCTCGCCGAGGGCGAGGACTCGTCCTCGGCGGTGGAAGTGGTCGAAGCGCCGCCGCTGCCGGTGGTGGTCCTGGTCGGCCGCCCCAATGTCGGCAAGTCCACCCTGTTCAATCGCCTGACCCATAGCCGCGACGCCCTGGTCTATGACCTGCCGGGCCTGACCCGCGACCGCCAGTACGGTCAGGGTCGCTTCGAGGGCAAGAGCTACATCGTGGTCGATACCGGCGGCCTGTCGCCGGCCGAGAACGACGCGCTGGCGGTGCTTGCCGAAGAGCAGGCGCAGATCGCCCTGGAAGAAGCCGACCGGGTGTTCTTCCTGGTTGATTTCCAGGCCGGTTGCCTGCCGGACGACGAGGCCATCGCCCGCCGCCTGCGCAAGCTCGGCAAGCCGGTGACGGTGCTGGTCAACAAGGCCGAGGGCCAGCCGCTGCTGCGCACCGCTGCCGAGTTCCACGTGCTGGGCCTGGGCGATCCCCGGCCGGTTTCCGCCGAACACGGCGACGGCATCACCGCCCTGCTGCGCGAGCAGTTGGCGAGCTTCCCGGAAAACCACGAGTCCCATCAGGACGACGGCATCATCCGGGTGGCGGTGGTCGGCCGCCCCAACGCCGGCAAGTCCACCCTGGTCAACCGCCTGCTGGGCGAGGACCGGGTGCTCACCGCCGACGTCGCCGGCACCACCCGCGACGCCATCCGGGTGCGCTTCGAGCGCGACGGCCATCGCTACGAGCTGATCGACACCGCCGGCATCCGGCGCCGCTCGCGCGTCAGCGAGGTGGTGGAGAAATTCAGCATCGTCAAGGCCTTGCAGGCCATCGAGGACGCCCATGTGGTGATCCTGGTGACCGATGCTCACGACGAGATATCGACCCAGGACGCCAAGCTCATGGGCCTGGTCGCCCAGCGTGGCCGCGCCCTGGTGCTGGCGATCAACAAGTGGGACCACCTGACCGACGACAAGCGCGCCTGGATCAAGAGCGAGATCGACTTCCGCCTGCCGTTCCTAGACTTCGTGCCGCCGCATTTCATCTCCGCCCTGCACGGCTCCGGCCTGCGCGAGCTGATGGAGGACGTGGTCGCCGCCTACGAGTCCACCACCATGGACATCCCGACGCCGGAGCTGACCCGGGCGCTGGAGAGGGCGGTCGACCGCCACAGTCCGCCGGCGGTGCTGGGGCGGCGCATCAAGCTGCGCTATGCCCACCAGACCGGGACCAACCCGATCCGCATCCTGGTGCACGGCAACCAGACCGAGAAGCTGCCGCTGTCCTACCACCGCTTCCTGATCAACGAGTTCAGGGAGGCGTTTCAGCTGAAGGGCGTGCCGATCCTGCTGGAGTTCAAGACCGGCGAGAACCCGTTCAAGGGCAAGCGCAACGTGCTGACCAACCGCCAGCTCAAGAAGCGCCGCCGTACCCTGGACCGGTTCAGCAGCTAAAGGCCGCCGGCAGCGGGTGGCGAGGCAGCGCGCTGCGCCAGCCGCTTCCTCCGTTGGCTGCCGAAGGGCGCTCAAGCTTCTTCGAGTCGCCTCCTGGCCGACTGGGGGGGGCGCCCAGAAGCCCGGAACCCCCGCCTCGTGCTAGCATTCCGTCCCTTGCAAGTCGGGACCAGCGGCGCGTCCATAAGCGCCGTCCAAAAGCTCTCCGCGCCACGCGGACCAACCACATTTTTTAAGCAGATCCAGATCATGGCCAGCGTCAGCACCAACGAAATGAAGGCGGGCACCAAGGTGCTCATCGACGGCAATCCGTTCTCCATCGTCGACAACGAATACCGCAAGCCCGGCAAGGGCCAGGCCACCAACAGCCTGAAGATCCGCAATCTGCGCAATGGTCGCGTGATCGACATCACCCTGAAGTCCGGCGACACCCTGGAAGTCGCCGACGTCGAGGACGTGGAACTGCAGTACGTCTACAACGACGGCGAGTTCTGGACCTTCATGGACCCGGTCAGCTTCGAGCAGACCATGGTCGGCGCCACCCAGATGGAAGAGGCCAAGCTCTGGCTCAAGGGCCAGGAGACCTGCCGCATCACCCTGTTCAACGGCCAGCCCTTGCAGGTGCTGCCGCCCAACACGGTGGAGCTGCAGATCGCCGAAACCGATCCCGGCCTGCGCGGCGACACCTCGGGCGGCGGCGGCAAGCCGGCCACGCTGGAAACCGGTGCCGTGGTGCGCGTGCCGCTGTTCGTGCAGCAGGGCGAAGTCATCAAGGTGGACACCCGTACCGGCGAATACCTCGGCCGGCTGGGCAAGTAAGCCAGGCCCGCAGCGCGGGCCAGGGAAACCGGAAGCGCGCCCCCGTTCCACCCAGGGGTGCGCTTCATTCATTTTGGGGGTTTGAAGACAGACATGGCCAACGACGACAACCGCAAGAAGGCATTGGAAGCCGCGCTCTCGCAGATCGAGAAGCAGTTCGGCAAGGGCGCGATCATGCGCATGGGTGTGGACGAGCGCCCGGACATCGAGGTGATCTCCACCGGCTCGATCACCCTGGATGCCGCGCTCGGCATCGGCGGCGTGCCGCGCGGCCGCGTGGTGGAAATCTACGGACCGGAATCCTCGGGTAAGACCACCTTCGCCCTGCACGTCACCGCCCAGGCTCAGAAGACCGGCGGTGTCTGCGCCTACATCGACGCCGAGCACGCGCTCGACGTCACCTACGCCGAGAAGCTCGGCGTGAAGGTGGAAGACCTGCTGATCTCGCAGCCGGACACCGGCGAACAGGCACTGGAAATCGCCGACATGCTGGTGCGCAGCAATGCCATCGACGTCATCGTCATCGACTCGGTCGCGGCCCTGGTGCCGAAGAGCGAAATCGAGGGCGAGATGGGCGAGGCCAGCGTCGGCGTGCAGGCGCGCCTGATGAGCCAGGCGCTGCGCAAGCTCACCGGCTCGATCAACCGCAGCAAGACCCTGATCATCTTCATCAACCAGCTGCGTATGAAGATCGGCGTGATGATG
Source organism: Stagnimonas sp. FW305-C-60 (assembly GCF_058782965.1). Classification (NCBI taxonomy): domain Bacteria; kingdom Pseudomonadati; phylum Pseudomonadota; class Gammaproteobacteria; order Nevskiales; family Nevskiaceae; genus Stagnimonas; species Stagnimonas sp. FW305-C-60. The sequence goes on along the minus strand of NZ_JBYSYF010000002.1, from coordinate 890,478 downwards.
CCCGGCCAGTCGCCGGAAACCACCACCGGTGGCAACGCGCTGAAGTTCTACGCCTCCATGCGCCTGGACATTCGCCGCATCGGCGCGATCAAGAAGGGCGACGAGGTGGTCGGCAACGAGACCCGCGTCAAGGTGGTCAAGAACAAGCTGGCCCCTCCCTTCAAGCAGGTCGTGTTCGAGATCATGTACGGCGAGGGCATCAGCCGCGAGGGCGAGCTGATCGACCTCGGCGTCGAGCACAAGCTGGTGGAGAAGTCCGGCGCCTGGTTCGCCTACAAGGGCGAGAAGATCGGCCAGGGTAAGGACAACGCCAAGCAGTACCTGCGCGAACACCCGGAAGCGGCGGGCGAGATCGAGGCGGCGCTGCGGGCCAAGCTGCTGCCGCCGAAGCGTGAGAAGTCGGAAGCCTGATGAACCTCTCAGCCCCGAGGCCGCCCGCCTGAAGGCGATGCGGCTTCTGGGGCGGCGTGAGCATTCCGCGCGCGAGCTGAGTGGCAAGCTGCGGCAGGGTGGGGTGGAGCCGGAGCTGACGGCGGAGCTGGTCGAATCCCTGGCGGAAGATGGCTGGCAGTCCGACCCGCGGTTCGCCGCCAGCCGCATCCAGAACCGCATCGCGCAGGGCTACGGCCCCGTCCGCATCAGCGCCGAACTGCGGGTGGCGGGTCTGCCGGATGCGCTGATCCGCGAGGCCATGGCGGCCGCAGACTGCGACTGGACCGCGCTTTGTGTGGATATCTACCAGCGCCGATTCCGGCAGCCGCCCGCCGATCGTGCCGAGCGGCAGAAGCGCTACAACCATTTGGCCGCGCGCGGCTTTGCCGGCGAGCATATCCGCGCCGCCTTGCAGGGCGATGAGGGGGTGGATGAGTAGGGTGGGCTACAGCCCACACGGCTTGCGCGCAAGATTTGCTGGGCTTTAAACCCTCCTACGCCGACGGACGTAGGCCTTGGCGGCCACAAGCCGCTAAACTGCGCGACTATTTTTTGATGGCGGCCGCCATGACCAGCAACGAACTGCGCGCGAAATTCCTCGCGTTCTTCGCCTCCAAGGGCCACGAGATCGTGCGCTCCAGCCCGCTGGTGCCGGGCAATGACCCGACCCTGCTGTTCACCAACGCCGGCATGGTCCAGTTCAAGGACGTGTTCACCGGGCAGGACACGCGGCCCTACAAGCGGGCGGCCTCGAGCCAGAAATGCGTGCGCGCCGGCGGCAAGCACAACGACCTCGAAAACGTCGGCTACACCGCCCGCCACCACACCTTCTTCGAGATGCTGGGCAACTTCAGCTTCGGCGACTACTTCAAGAAGGATGCGATCCACTTTGCCTGGGAGTTCATCACCAGCCCGGCCTGGCTGGGCATAGACAAGTCACGCCTGCTGGTCACTGTCTATCACACTGACGATGAGGCCTTCGGCATCTGGCGCGACGAGATCGGCGTGCCCGAGGCGCGCATCGTCCGCATAGCCGACAACAAGGGCGCGCCCTACGCCAGCGACAACTTCTGGGCGATGGGCGACACCGGCCCCTGCGGCCCCTGCACGGAAATCTTCTACGATCACGACCCGGACGGCTCCAAGGGCATCTGGGGCGGCCCTCCCGGCTCGCCGGAGGAAGACGGCGACCGCTGGATCGAGATCTGGAACGTGGTGTTCATGCAGTTCGAGCGCCACAAGGACGGCAGCATGGTGGCGCTGCCCAAGCCGAGTGTGGACACCGGCATGGGCCTGGAACGCATCAGCGCGCTGATGCAGGGCAGCAACGACAACTACCAGACCGACACCTTCAGGCAGCTGATCGGCGCGGTCGCCGCGCTGGCCGGCCAAAAGCCCTACGAGCAGGCCTCGCAGAAGGTGATTGCCGACCACATCCGCGCGACGAGCTTTTTGATCGCCGACGGCGTGCTGCCGGCCAACGAGGGGCGCGGCTATGTGCTGCGCCGGATCATGCGGCGCGCCATCCGCCACGGCTACAAGCTGGGGCTGAACGAGGCCTTCTTCTACAAGCTGGTCGCGCCCCTGGTGGTCGCGATGGGCGAGGCTTACCCCGAGCTGGTCGAGAAGCAGGCCGCCATCGAGAAGGCGATCCGGCAGGAGGAAGACAGCTTCGCGACCACGCTCGACAAGGGCATGAAGCTGCTCGACGAGGCCATCGCCAAGCTGCAGGGCGAGACCACCATTCCGGGCGAGGTGGTATTCAAGCTCTACGACACCTACGGCTTCCCGCTGGACCTCACCGCCGACATTGCCCGCGAGCGCAATCTGAAGCTCGACGAGGCCGGCTACGAGCGCGAGATGGAGGCGCAGCGCGAGCGCGCCCGCGCCGCCAGCAAGTTCTCCAGCGCCGAGGGCCTGAAGTACGAAGGTGCGGCGACCGTCTTCCAGGGTTATGAGCAGCTGACACTGCGCGACGCCAAGGTGCTGGCGCTGTATCGCGGCAGCCAGCCGGTGGCCTCGCTACAGGCCGGCGAGGAGGGCGCGGTGGTGCTGGACCGCACGCCGTTCTACGCCGAGGGCGGCGGCCAGGTCGGCGATGCCGGCCGCATCGCCGGCTTCGCGGTGGCCGATACCCAGAAGATCGCCGGCGCCGCCTTTGCCCATTACGGCAAGCTGGAACAGGGCGCGCTGAGTGTCGGCGACACCGTCACCGCCGCGGTCGAGACCAGCCAGCGCCGCGCCACCGTGCGCAACCACTCCGCCACCCATCTGATGCACCGCGCCCTGCGCGAGGTGCTTGGGACTCACGTCGCCCAGAAGGGCTCGCTGGTGAATGCCGAGCGCACCCGCTTCGACTTCAGCCACGGCCAGGCGGTGAGCGCCGAGGAGATCGCCGAGATCGAGAAGCGGGTCAATGCCGCCATCCTCGCCAATGTCGAGGTCGCGGCCAGGCTCATGGGCTTTGACGATGCGGTGAAGTCCGGTGCCATGGCCCTGTTCGGCGAGAAGTACGGCGCCGAGGTGCGCGTGCTGAGCATGGGCGACTATTCGACCGAACTCTGCGGCGGCACCCATGTCGCCCGCACTGGCGACATCGGGCTGTTCAAGATCGTCAGCGAAGGTGGCGTCGCCGCCGGCATCCGCCGAATCGAGGCGGTGACCGGCGAGAACGCGCTGGCCTATGTCAGCGAGCTGGAAAGCAAGCTCAAGTTCGCCGCCGGCCTGCTGCGCGCCGGCGCCAACGACCTGGGCGCGAAGATCGAACAGACCCTGGACCGCGTGAAGCAGCTGGAAAAGGAGCTGGCGGCGGCCAAGGGCAAGCTGGCGGCCAGTGCCGGCAACGACCTCGCGGGCCAGGCAGTCGAGATCAAGGGCGTGAAGCTGCTGGCGGCGGTGGTGGAATCCGACGCCAACGGCCTGCGCACGCTGATGGACCAGCTCAAGAACAAGCTTGGCTCCGGCATCGTGCTCTTGGGCGCGGCGGGCGAGGGCAAGGCCAGTCTGATCGCCGGCGTCACCGCCGATCTCACCGGCAAGGTGAAGGCCGGCGAACTGGTGAACTTCGTCGCCGGCCAAGTCGGCGGCAAGGGCGGCGGCCGGCCGGACATGGCGCAGGCCGGTGGCACCCAGCCGGAGAACCTGCCGGCGGCGGTGGCCAGTGTCGCCGCCTGGGTGGAATCGAAGTTGTGACTAGAGCCGTACCTAGAGCTGTGATTGGAAGGGACGCAAAGAAACCGCAATGGCATTGATCGTTCAGAAATACGGTGGCACCTCGATGGGCTCGGTGGAGCGCATCGAGCATGTGGCCAGCAAGGTCGCCTCCTTCATCGCCCGTGGCGATCAGGTGGTGGTGGTGGTGTCGGCGATGTCCGGCGAGACCGACCGCCTGCTCAAGCTGGCGAAGTCGATCAACCCGCGCGGCAACCAGCGCGAGTTCGACCAGATCGCCGCTACCGGCGAGCAGGTCACCATCGGCCTCTTGGCGCTGGCGCTGGAGAAGCAGGGGCTGAAGAGCCGCTCCTACACCGGCCCGCAGGTGGCGATCCGCACCGACAGCGCGCACATGAAGGCGCGCATCCAGTCCATCGACGCCGACAAGCTGCTGGCCGACTGCGCCGCCGGCATCGTGCCGGTGGTGGCGGGCTTCCAGGGCATCGACGCCACCGGCTCGGTGACCACGCTCGGCCGTGGCGGCTCCGATACCACCGGTGTCGCGCTGGCGGCGGCGCTGAAGGCCGACGAGTGTCAGATCTACACCGATGTCGATGGCGTCTACACCACCGATCCGCGGGTTGAGCCCAAGGCCCGCCGCCTGGACCGCATCACCTTCGAGGAAATGCTGGAAATGGCCAGCCTCGGCAGCAAGGTGCTGCAGATCCGCTCGGTGGAGTTCGCCGGCAAATACAAGGTGCCGCTGCGGGTGCTGTCCACCTTTGTGGAAGGCCCGGGCACGCTCATCACTCTTGACGAGGAAACCAAAGTGGAAGACCCGCTGATCTCCGGCATTGCCTTCAACCGCGACGAGGCCCAGCTGACCGTGGAGGGCGTGCCCGACCGTCCCGGCATCGCCGCCGCCATCCTGGGGCCGATCGGCGACGCCAACATCGAAGTCGACATGATCGTGCAGAACGTCGCCGCCGACGCCACCACCGACTTCACCTTCACCGTCAACCGGGTCGACTACGACCGCGCGCTGGAAGTGGCCAAGAAGGTCGCCGCCGAACTGGGCGCCAAGGGCGTGCGCTCGGCGCTGGACATCGTCAAGGTCTCGCTGGTGGGTGTGGGCATGCGCAGCCATGCCGGCATCGCCAGCCAGATGTTCAAGGCGCTGGCGGCCGAGGGCATCAACATCCGCATGATCTCCACCTCCGAGATCAAGATCAGCGTGGTGATCTCCGACAAGTACCTGGAACTGGCGGTGCGCACCCTGCACAAGGCCTTCGGCCTGGAGGGAGCGACCGCTTAGCGGTCGAAAACCGCCGCCGGCAAAAATTTTGGTGTTTGTTGACCACTAAACGTCAGCCCGTGCGTTAGGGACACTTCACTCGATGGAACGGTCCCTGGAGAAACGGAATGCTCATCTTGACGCGGCGGGTTGGCGAAGCTCTGAAGATCGGTGACGACGTCACCGTGACGGTGCTGGGGGTCAAGGGGAATCAGGTGCGGCTCGGCATCAATGCGCCGCGCACGGTGGCGGTGCATCGCGAGGAGATTTTCGAGCGCATCGCCGAAGAAGCGAATGCCGCGCTGGAGCAGCCGCGGCATTGAAAGCGGTCAGGCCCGGAAAATAATCTGGGCCGGCGCCTTTACCGGCTGCCATGCTTTCAGTAAGATGCGCCCCTCGCTGGGGAGACCCGGTGCTCGGAGAGATGGCCGAGTGGACGAAGGCGCTCCCCTGCTAAGGGAGTATAGGGCTTTAAAACCTTATCGAGGGTTCGAATCCCTCTCTCTCCGCCATTCTCGGATTTGCTGTTTGTTGCAGACGCGCCCGTAGCTCAGCTGGATAGAGCACTTGGCTACGAACCAAGGGGTCGGAGGTTCGAATCCTTCCGGGCGCACCATTCTGCACAGGGTGAGGCGGCTCGTTTGTCGCCGAATGAACAACCGCCTTCTGGGCGGTTTTCTTTTTTCTGCCGCCGCCGATGCGGGGCAGGGCGGGCTTGAAAGCGCCCGGACCAGCCCCCACCGCTGGCTGCGCCTCGATGATTTTTCAGGATTGCTCCATGCCGATCTACGAATACTCCTGCCAGGCCTGCGGCAAGCAGACCGAAATCCTTCAGAAGCTGTCCGATCCGCCGGCCACCGATTGCCCCGCTTGCGGCAAGCCTGCCTTGAGCAAGACGGTGTCGGCCGCCGGCTTCCGGCTTGCCGGTGGTGGCTGGTACGAAACCGATTTCAAGACCGGCAGCAAGAAGAATCTGGCCGGCGACAGCAACGCCGCCGCAGCCGGCGGTGGCGGCGAGTCTGCCGCCGCTGCGCCGGCACCGGCCTGTGGCACTGGTGCCTGCGGCGCCTGTAGCTGACGCGGCGCCAGGCGCCGCGCGCACTGGGCGGCGGGGCGCGGCTACAATGCGCGTCCCGCGTAAGTAGCCCACAAGCCCAGAATGCTGCGTTCCCATTACTGCGGCCAGGTCAATGAGACCCTGGTCGGCCAGACCGTCTCCGTTTGCGGCTGGGTCCATCGCCGCCGCGATCATGGTGGCGTCATCTTCATCGACCTGCGTGACCGCGAAGGTCTGCTGCAATGCGTGTTCGACCCGGACACGGTCGAAGCCTTCGCCGCTGCCGACAAGCTGCGCTCCGAGTACGTGGTGCGCATCACCGGCCGTGTGCGCCCGCGCCCGGCCGGCACCGAGAACGCCAACCTGTCCAGCGGCAGGATCGAGGTGCTGGGCAAGGAAGTCGAGCTGCTGAACAAGGCCGAGACGCCGCCCTTCCACCCCGATGACGAGACGGTGGGCGAGGAGACGCGCCTCAAGTACCGCTACATCGACCTGCGCCGCCCGCAGATGCAGAAGAACCTGCGCCTGCGCCACGAGGTGGTGAAGCGCATCCGTAACTTCATGGACGCCAAGGGCTTCGTTGACGTCGAGACGCCGATCCTGACCCGCGCCACGCCGGAAGGCGCGCGCGACTATCTGGTGCCCAGCCGTACCCACCCCGGCAGCTTCTTCGCGCTGCCGCAGTCGCCGCAGCTGTTCAAGCAGTTGCTGATGATGTCGGGCCTGGACCGCTACTACCAGATCGCCCGCTGCTTCCGCGACGAGGACCTGCGCGCCGACCGCCAGCCGGAATTCACCCAGCTCGACGTTGAGACCAGCTTCCTCAGCCAGGCCGAGATCATGGCGATCATCGAGGAGCTGGTGAAGTACCTGTTCCTCGACGTGCTGGGCGTCGATCTCGGCACCCTGCCGCACATGAGCTTCGCTGAGGCCATGCGTCGCTACGGCTCCGACAAGCCGGACCTGCGCAATCCGCTGGAATTGGTGGATGTGAAGGACCTGCTCAACGACGTCGACTTCAAGGTCTTCGCCGGCCCCGCCAACGACCCCAAGTGCCGCGTGACGGCGCTGCGCGTGCCCGGTGGCGCCAAGCTGCCGCGCAGCAAGATCGACGGCTACACCGAGTTCGTGAAGGCCTATGGCGCCAAGGGCCTGGCCTACATCGTCGTCAACGAATGGAGCAGCAAGGGCCGCGAGGGCCTGCAGAGCCCCATAGTCAAGAACATCCATGACCGTGGCCTGGCCGGCGTCATCGAGCGCACCGGCGCGCAGGACGGCGACCTGATCTTCTTCGGCGCCGACAAGTCGCAAGTGGTGAGCGATGCCCTGGGTGCGCTGCGCCTGAAACTCGGCAACGATCTGGGCCTGACCGAGAAGGGTTGGAAGGCGCTCTGGGTGGTCGACTGGCCGATGTTCGAGTGGGACGAACGCGAAGGCGGCCGCTGGGTGTCGCCGCACCATCCCTTCACCGCGCCCAAGCAGTTCGATGCGCAGGCGATCCGGAACAACCCCGGCGAGATTCTGTCCCAGGGTTATGACATCGTCCTCAACGGCATCGAGCTCGGCGGCGGTAGCGTGCGCATCCACTCCAGCGAAGTGCAGCAGGCGGTGTTCGATCTGCTGGGCATCACCCCGGAGGAGCAGCAGGAGAAGTTCGGCTTCCTGCTGGAAGCGCTCAGCTACGGCGCGCCGCCGCACGGTGGTCTGGCGATCGGTATCGACCGCATGATCATGCTGATGGCCGGCGGTAGTTCGATCCGTGAAGTGATCGCCTTCCCAAAGACCCAGACCGCACATTGCCCGCTGACCAATGCCCCCGGCCCGGTCGACGCCAAGCAGCTGCGCGAGCTGTCCGTGCGCAGCACGGTGGGCACCACACCCGCTGCCTGAGCGCCTTTTTTTAAAGAATGTTTGCCTGGAGTTGATCCGATGATGCCTTCCTCTCTCCGCCGCGGCTTCCACGGCCTGGCCGTGGCTGGCGCCCTGACGCTGAGCGCCTGCGGTGGTGTCGGCGATGGCATCGAGCCGGTGAAATCCTCGCTGCTGCCCCTGGGCGGCGTCGATGGCGCGACCAGCACCAAGGCCTACACTTGTCTCAACACCTCGATCCAGCTGGTGGTGACCTTCAGCAACGGCGCCCGGGGCGACTTCAGTTCGCGCGCGGTCTGGAGCAGCAGCAACCCGGCGGTCGCCAAGGTCAGCAACGCCGATCTGCCGGTTCCGGGGCAGGCGGGCTCTTTCTATGCGCGCGGCGTGGTGGTACCGGTGGCTGCCGGCGCCACCACCATCACCGCCAAGTACCTGGACTTCAGCAGCTCCATCCAGGTGGTGGTGGCCGATCCGACCAATGTGCGGATCATTCCGGCCGAGGCCGATGTGGCGGTGGGCGCGTTGGCGGATCTTTCGCTCTCCGCTGACCTGGACGGCGTCACTAGCGCCATCGACAGCCTGGCAAGCTGGAGCTTTGTCACCGCCAATGACGCGGTCGCGACCATTACCTCGGCTACCGGTCTGATCACTGGCGTGGCCGAGGGCGGTCCGCTCAGCGCCAAGGCCAGCATCCCCGGCTGCACCGCGGCGGCGTTCAGCAACGTCACTGCGCCGGTCAATGTTTCTCCGCTCAACAGCCTCACGCTGACCAAGGAATTCACCGACCGCAGCCAGTTGCTGGTCGGCACTACCGAGCGCATCACCGCCACCGGGACCCTGGTCAACGGCAAGACCCAGGATCTGTCCGGCCAGGTGACTTTCACCTCTTCCGACAGCGCCTCGCTGCTCTTTCTGACGGGCAGCCTGCGCAATCTGGCGTTCGCCGCCAAGGCGGCGACTAGCCCCGTGCAGTTGAAGGCGAGCTACAGCTACACCATCAGCGACGGCGACAGCACTACTACCGATCCCACATCGACGCCGGTTAACTCCAATGAGCTGCCGATCACTCCGGTGGATGGCACGCTCACCAAGGTGACGGTGAGCCCGGTGACCTCGGATATCGCGCCCGGCGCGACCCTGGCCCTGAAGGCGACCGGCGAATACACCACCACCGCCGCTATCCCCACCCAGGACATCACCCGCCACGTCACCTGGACCTCGGCGGATACCAGCCTGGTGACGGTGCAGAACAATGGCGGCGTCGTCAATCCGCTGGCTGGCGTCGCCCAGGCCAGCAGCACCGCCGAGACCGGCAAGACGGTGGTGATCACTGCCGCCAACACCAATGCCACCGTGCAGACCAGCGCCACTAGCACGCTGACCATCCAGCCGGCCGCCAGCCCCTGACGGCTTCTGGGCCGATGTTCCACCGCCACCGGTAGGGGGCGGTGGAGGCTTCCGCTACAATAGCTAGGTTTCCCGGCCCGGTGCCGGCCGCCCCTATGACTGCTACGCAGGCGCTCGCGCGCCGGGGAGTGCAGCGATGACCGCCGCCCTCAAAATCGATCCCAAGCTGGACAGCTACAGCTTTCTGAGCGACGAGGAATGCGACGCCAAGATCGTCGCCGCCAAGGCCAAGCTCGGCAAGCGCCTGGCTATCCTCGGGCATCACTACCAGCGCAACGAGGTGTTCAAGCACGCCGATTTCTCCGGCGATTCGCTGAAGCTCTCGCAGATGGCGGCCAAGACCGAGGCCGAGTTCATCGTTTTCTGTGGCGTGCACTTCATGGCCGAGGTGGCGGACATCGTCACCGACGGCAAACGCACGGTGATCCTGCCCGACCTCGCCGCCGGCTGCTCGATGGCCGACATGGCCAATCTGGTGAAGGTGAAAAAGTGCTGGGACGAGATCAGCACCGTGCTCGACCCGGATCAGCACGTTACCCCGGTCACCTACATCAATTCCGCGGCCGACCTCAAAGCCTTCTGCGGCAGCCATGGCGGCATCGTCTGCACCAGCTCCAACGCCAAGGCGGTGCTGGAATGGAGCTTCGCGCGGCGCGACAAGGTGCTGTTCTTCCCTGACCAGCACCTGGGCCGCAACACCGCCTACATGCAGATGGGCATCCCGCTGGACGAGATGGTCACCTGGGACTTCATGAAGCCGCGCGGCGGCCTCACCGACGATCAGATTCGCAAGGCGAAGATGATCCTCTGGAAGGGCTTCTGCTCGGTGCACCAGATGTTCCACCCCAACCACATCGCCAAGTTCCGTGAGCGGGTTCCCAGTGGCTTGGTGATCAGCCATCCCGAGAACGACCTCGCGGTCTGCGAGAAGAGCGACTTTGTCGGTTCCACCGAGTACATCCTGCGCACCGTGCGCTCCAGCCAGCCGGGCGCGCACTGGCTGGTCGGCACCGAGCTGAACCTGGTCAACCGCCTGGCCGATGAGATGAAACCCAAGGGCGTCACCGTTGAGTTCATGTCGCCGATGGTGTGCATGTGCTCGACCATGTTCCGCACCGACCCACAACACCTCGCCTGGGTGCTCGACAGCCTGGTCGAGGGCAAGACCGTCAACCAGATCCGCGTGCCGCGCGACATCGCCCAGCCGGCGCGCGCGGCGTTGGATCTGATGCTGGAAGTGGTCGACTGAATCCTATTGCGGACTGCGGATTTCGGATTGCGGATTGAACGGCAATCGCGAAACGAGCGCTCCGCCTCGCTTCTTCAATCCAAAATCCGCAAACCGAAATCCGCAATGTTCAAGAACGCCCCCAGCCTCGCCGTCGCCGATCCCGAACTGTTTGCTGCCATCACCGCCGAGAATGGCCGGCAGGAGGCGCATATCGAGCTGATCGCCAGCGAAAACTATGCCTCGCCAGCGGTGATGGAGGCGCAGGGCAGCCAGCTCACCAACAAGTACGCCGAGGGTTATCCGGGTAAGCGCTATTACGGCGGCTGCGAGTTTGTCGATATCGCCGAGAACCTCGCCATTGAGCGCTTGAAGCAGCTCTTCGACTGCGACTACGCCAACGTGCAGCCGCATTCCGGCGCCCAGGCCAATGCCGCCATCTTCCACGCCCTGGTGACCCCGGGCGACACGGTGATGGGCATGAACCTCGCGCAGGGTGGTCATCTCACCCACGGTCACCCGGCCAACTTCTCGGGCAAGAACTACAAGATCGTGCCCTACGGCCTCGACCCCGAAACCGGCCTGATCAACTACGACGAGCTGGAAAAGCTGGCGCTGGAGCACAAGCCCAAGCTCCTGATCGGTGGCTTCTCCGCCTATTCGCGCGTCAAGGACTGGAAGCGCATGCGCGAGATCGCCGACAAGGTCGGCGCCTACTTCTGGGTCGACATGGCGCACATCGCCGGTCTGGTCGCGGCCGGTGAATACCCGAGCCCGCTGCCCCACGCCCATGTGGTCACCAGCACCACCCACAAGACCCTGCGCGGTCCGCGCGGCGGCATCATCCTCAGCAAGGGCCAGCCGGAAGAGTTCAACAAGAAGTTCCAGTCGGCGGTGTTCCCCGGCATCCAGGGCGGGCCACTGATGCACGTCATCGCCGCCAAGGCGGTGGCCTTCAAGGAGGCGCTGGACCCGAGCTTCAAGGTCTACCAGAAGCAGGTCGTCGCCAACGCCCGCGCCATGGCCAAGGTGTTTCTGGACCGCGGCTACAAGGTGGTTTCCGGCGGCACCGACGATCACCTCTTCCTGCTCGATCTGGTGGCCAAGAACGTCACCGGCAAGGACGCCGAGGCCAAGCTCGGCGAGGCGCACATCACCGTCAACAAGAACACCGTGCCCAACGATCCGCGCTCGGCCTTCGTCACCTCGGGCCTGCGTATCGGCAGCCCGGCCTCGACCACGCGCGGCTTCAAGGAAGCCGAGATGGCCCAGATCGCCGGCTGGATCGCCGACATCGTCGATGCCATGAGCGCCGGGGCGGAAGTCGACGCCACCGTCGCGCGGGTGCGCGAGCAGGTGGCGGCGCTGTGCGCGCGCTTCCCCGTCTACGCGGCGAAGTAAGCGATGCAGTGCCCGTTCTGCAAGGCGCCGGATACGCGAGTCATCGACTCGCGGCTGGCCGAGGACGGGACCCAGGTGCGCCGCCGCCGCGAGTGCGAGAAGTGCTCGGGCCGCTTCACTACCTTCGAGAAGGCGCAGGTGGCGATGCCCTATGTGGTCAAGCGCGACGGCGTCAACGAGCCTTTCGAGGAAGACAAGCTGCGCAAGGGCCTGCAGATCGCTCTCTACAAGCGGCCGGTGTCGGCCGAGGCGATCGACCACGCCATCGAGAACATCCTGCGCAAGCTGCGCCAGACCGGCGAGCGCGAGGTGGCCAGCCACCGCATCGGCGAATGGGTGATGCAGGAGCTGCACGACCTCGACCACGTCGCCTACGTGCGCTTCGCCTCGATCTACCGCAGCTTTCAGGACGTCAACGCCTTCCGTGAGGAAATCGAGCGTTTGCAGAAGATGCCCAGCGCCGAGGCTCGCAAGAGCCAGCTGCCGCTGATCGACGAGCCCGAGCGTCCGAGGAAATGAAACCTGCACCGGACGCGGCGGCCCGGCTGATGGCGCGGGCGCTGCGCCTCGCCGAAGCCGGGCGCTACAGCAGCCATCCCAACCCGCGTGTCGGCTGCGTGCTCTGGCGCGAGGGCGAGATCGTTGGCGAGGGAGCCCATCTGCGTGCCGGCGAGCCGCATGCCGAGGTTCATGCCCTGCGTCAGGCCGGCGAGCGCGCCCGAGGTGCTACCGCCTTCGTCAGCCTGGAACCCTGCAATCACCACGGCCGCACGCCGCCCTGTACCGAGGCGCTGATTGCCGCCGGGGTCAGTCGCGTGGTGGCGGCAATGCAAGACCCCAATCCCCTGGTCGCCGGCCAGGGCCTGGCACGCCTGCGCGCCGCCGGTATCGAGGTGGAGGTCGGCCTGCTACAGGCCGACGCCGAGCGCCTGAATCGCGGCTTCGTCTCGCGCATGCGCCGCCAGCGGCCGTTGCTGATTCTCAAGCTCGCCGCCAGCCTCGACGGCCGCACCGCGATGAAGAGCGGAGAGTCGCAGTGGATCACCGGCCCCGAGGCGCGTGCCGACGTGCACCGCCTGCGCGCCGAGGCCGGCGCGGTGCTGACCAGCAGCGATACCGTGCTCGCCGACGATCCGGCGCTGACGGTGCGCCTGCCGGCCGACTATGGGATGGCTGCTTCAGGCACTGTTCCTGGTCTCCGGCAGCCTGACCGCATCGTGCTCGACAGCCGCGCCCGCGTGCCGGCCGGCGCCAAGGTCTGGGCGGAGGGCGCGCGCCGCCTGCGCGTCACCACGGCGGCCCATGCCACAGCTCCAGTTCCTGCCGGAGTGGAAACGCTGGTGATGGAAGCCGATGCAAATGGCACGATTTCCCTGCCGGCGCTGATGCCGCTGCTGGCGCAGCAGGGCGTCAACGAACTGCTGGTCGAATGCGGGCCGCGTCTCGCCGGAGCCCTGCTGGCTTCCGGCCTGGTCGACGAACTGCTGCTCTACCTGGCGCCTACTCTGCTGGGCCACGAGGGCAGGGCGCTGGCCGCCTTGCCCGGCTTGCAGCGACTCGACCAGAAGATTGCCCTGCGGTACACCGACGTCCGCCAGGTCGGCCGCGACCTGCGTATCACTGCTGTCCCCGAGGTTGCCTAGACCATGTTCACCGGAATCATCGAAGCCCAGGGCCGTATCGCCGCGGTGGAACCCATCGGCGGCGATCTGCGCATGACCATTGCCGGCGCCGGCAACTATTTGGCCGATGCCCGGCTGGGTGACAGCATCGCCGTCAATGGCGTCTGCCTGACCGCGGTCGCCTTCGTCCCGAACGGCTTCGTCGCCGACCTTTCGGCCGAGACCCTGGCGGCGACCACGGCGGGCCAGTGGCAGGCCGGGCAGACTGTCAATCTCGAAAAGGCGCTGACGCCGGCCAAGCCGCTCGGTGGCCATCTGGTCAGCGGCCATGTCGATGGCGTCGGCTATCTGGTCGGCAAGCACGAGGAGGCGCGCGGCTGGCGGCTGGAATTCGAGGCGCCGCAGGCCATCGCCCGCTACATCGCCCGCAAGGGCTCGATCACCATCGACGGCATCAGCCTGACGGTCAATGCCGTCGAAGGCCGGCGCTTCGGGGTGATGATCGTGCCGCATACTTGGACGCACACCAGCCTCGGCGGCCTCGCGGCTGGCGGTGCGGTGAATCTGGAAGTCGATTTGATCGCGCGCTATCTCGAGCGTCTGCTCGCGGCGCGCGAGGAGGACAAGAACGCATGAACGCCCCCATGAAACTCCCGGCCAGCGAACAGAATCGCGGCCTGCACAGCATCCCCGAGATCATCGCCGACCTCAAAGCCGGTCGCATGGTGATCCTGATGGACGACGAGGACCGCGAGAACGAGGGCGACCTCTTGATGTGCGCCGACGCCGTGCGGCCGGAAGACATCAACTTCATGGCCCGCTTCGGCCGCGGCCTGGTCTGCCTGACACTGACCCAGGAAAAGTGCCGGGCGCTGCGCCTGCCGCTGATGGTCAGCGACAACGGCTCCGGCTTTGGAACCAATTTCACCCTGTCGATCGAAGCGGCGCAGGGCGTGACCACCGGCATTTCCGCGCACGACCGTGCCCATACCGTGCGCACTGCGGTGAAGTCGGAGGCCAAGCCGGAAGACATCGTGCAGCCCGGCCATATCTTCCCCCTGATGGCGCAGAACGGCGGCGTGCTCAACCGCGCCGGCCACACCGAGGCCGGCTGCGATCTGGCGCGGCTGGCCGGCCGCACTCCGGCGGCGGTGATCTGCGAGATTTTGAAGGACGACGGCACCATGGCGCGCCGGCCCGACCTCGAAGCCTTCGCCAAGGAACACGACCTCAAGATCGGCACCATCGCCGACCTGATCCGCTACCGGCTCGACAACGAGCACACCGTCGAGCGCGTCGCCGAGACTCATGTGCAGACCGAATTCGGCGAGTTCCGCCTGGTCACCTACCAGGACACCGTCGACAACACCGTGCACCTGGCGATGGTGAAAGGCGCGGTGGCGATGAACAAGCCGACCCTGGTGCGTGTGCACATCCGCAACATGCTGCAAGACGTGCTGGCGGTGCGCCACGGCGATTTCTCCTGGCCGGTGCGCCGTGCCTTGCAGCGCGTTGCCGAGGAAGGCGAGGGCGTGGTGGTGCTGCTGCGCCGCCCGGAGTCGCCGCGCGAGCTGGTGCAGCAGATCGTCGGGCTCAACCGCCCGGAGGAAGCCACCGAGCCTACCGGCCCGGTGCTGCGCACCTACGGCCTGGGCGCGCAGATCCTGTCCGACCTGGGCGTGCGCAAGATGCGCGTGCTGTCCAGCCCCAAGAAAATGTACGGTCTCTCCGGCTTCGGCCTGGAAGTGGTCGAGTACGTTCCCTGTGACTAAAGATCGTGAGGCGAGAGAGGTGAGGTGTGAGGCGTAAAGTCATGCCAGCCTCCCCTCTAGCTTCCGGTCTCCCCGCTGTTTCGCCTCCCCCCGCACGCCTCACCCCTCACGAATGAACAAAACAGGCTACGCCGCCCCCGCCAAGCCCGATGCCGTCGAGTTTTCCGACGCGCGCATCGCCCTCGTCGCCACCCGCTGGAATGTCGAGGTGGTCGACGCCCTGCTCGCCGGTGCCCGTGCCTGTCTCAAGGACTGGGGCGTGCCGGAGGACAGCATCGGCGAGTTTCGCGCGCCCGGCGCCTACGAGCTGCCGCTGGCCGCCGCGACCCTGCTGCGCTCCGAGACCGGCTATTGGGACGGCGTGGTGGCGCTGGGTGCGGTGATCCGCGGCGATACGCCACATTTCGACTTCGTCGCCGGCGAATGCGCGCGCGGCTTGATGGATGTGCAGCTCGCCACCGGCAGGCCGGTGGGCTTTGGCGTGCTCACCGTCAACACGCCCGCGCAGGCGGCCGAGCGCGCCGGCCCGGGCGAGGGCAACAAGGGCTATGAATGCGCGCAGGCGGTGCTGGAAATGATTCGCCTCAGCCGCCAGGCCAATGCCGAGATCGACGGAGATACCGAATGAGCGAAGAAAGCGCGCCGTCCTCGGCGCCGGTCAGCCGTCGCGGCCTGGCCCGCCGGGTCACCGCCCAGGCGCTGTACCAGTGGCTGGTCAACGAGACCTCGACCGAGCAGCTGCTGCGGCAGTTTCGTGAGCAGGACGAGGGCCTCGGCCGCGCCGATCCCGCCTACTTCGAGGCCCTGCTGCGTGGCGTGGTCGAGAATGCGCAGCCGCTGACCTTGGCGGTGGTGCCGCATCTGGACCGTCCGCTGCAGCAGCTGGACCCGGTCGAGCACGCCATCCTGCTGCTCGGCGCCTACGAACTGGCGCACGAGCCCTCGGTGCCCTGGCGGGTGATCGTCAACGAGGCGGTCAATCTCGCCAAACTCTTCGGCTCCGAAGAGGGCTACAAGTTCGTCAACGGTGTGCTCGACAAGCTGGCGCGCCAGCTGCGTCCGGCGGAAGTGCAGGACGGCAAGTAGGCGGACGGCCCAGGACGCGGCCGTGGACGAGTTCGAGCTGATCCAGCGCCATTTCCTCGGCCTCACTAGTGCCTGTGCTGGCGTGGTGCTGGGTATCGGCGACGACGCCGCTCTGCTGCAAGTTCCGGCCGGCTGCGAACTGGCGGTGAGCACCGATACCCTGGTCGCCGGCCGCCATTTTCCGCACCAGACCGCGCCCGAGGCGGTGGGCTGGAAGGCGCTGGCGGTGAATCTTTCCGACCTCGCCGCCATGGGAGCCGAGCCGCGCTGGTTCACGCTGGCGCTGACCCTGCCCGAGGCTGACGAGGCCTGGCTGGCCGGCTTCGCCGCCGGACTACGAGCGCTGGCCGAGCAATGCGGCATCGCCCTGGTCGGCGGCGACACCACCCGTGGGCCGCTGGCCATCGGCATCACCGTAATGGGCCTGGTGCCGGCCGGGCAGGCGATCCGCCGCAGCGGCGCGCGCGTGGGTGATTTGGTCTGCGTCACCGGCAGCCTGGGCGATGCCGCGCTGGCGCTGCGCCGCCTGGGCCTGGCGCCGCAGGGTGCCGCCGATAGAGCGCTGCGCGAGCGCCTGGACCGGCCGACGCCGCGCTTGGCGGCTGGCCTGGCCCTGCGCGGACTCGCGCACGCGGCTCTGGATCTCTCCGACGGCCTAGCCGGTGACCTGCGTCATCTCTGCGCCGCCAGCGGTCTGGGTGCCGAGCTGGCCGCCGAAGCGCTGCCACAGTCTGCGGCCTTCGCCGAGCTGAGCGTCGACTTGAGCGGCGCCGAGCGCTTCGAGTTGCAGGCGCAGGGCGGCGACGACTACGAGCTTTGCGTCTGCCTGCCGCCGGCGCGGCTCGCCGAGGCGCAGGCGCGGCTGGCAGCGCTCAATCTGCCGCTGACCGTGGTCGGGCGTATGCAGGCTGAAGAAGGTCTGCGCCTGCGTTACGCTGATGGGCAAAGCACTCCTATAACCGCCACCGGCTACCGCCACTTCTGATCCCATGTCCATCGCACCCATCGGCGTTTTCGACTCCGGCCTCGGCGGCATTACCGTGCTCAAGGAGCTGGTGCAGCGGCTGCCGCAGGAGGACTTCCTCTACATCGCCGACTCCGGGCACTGCCCCTACGGCGGCAAAAGTGCCGACGAGATCACCGCGCGCGCGCGGGCGGTCACCGAGGCGCTGCTGGCGCGCGGCGCCAAGCTGATCGTGGTGGCCTGCAACACCGCCACCATCGCCGCCATCGAGACCCTGCGCGCCGAATATCCGGTGAGCTTCGTCGGCATGGAGCCGGCGGTGAAGCCGGCCGCCGCGCGCACCTACAGCGGCGTGATCGGGGTGCTCGCCACCGGCGCGGCGCTGGCCGGCGAGAAGCTGCACAAGCTGATCCGCGAGCATGCCGGCGGTGTGCGGGTCATCACCCAGCCCTGTCCGGGGCTGGTCGAGCGCGTCGAGCTGGGCGATCTCAACGGCCCGCAGACCCGCGCCCTGGTCGAGCAATATACCGCGCCGCTGCTGGCGGCCGGCGCCGACGTGCTGGTGCTGGGTTGTACCCATTACCCCTTCCTGCGGCCGCTGGTCGCCGAGGTGGTGGGGCCGCGCATCGCCATCCTCGACACTGGCGAGGCGGTAGCGCGTCGCACCGAGGCGCTGCTGCAGGCCGAGGGCTTGCTGGTGGTGTCGCCGCTGCCGGGCAAGGTGCAGTGGTTCAGCACCGGCGATGCCGATGCCATGGCGATCATCGCCTCGCGGCTGTGGGGCAAGACCGTGCAGGTCGAGGCACTGAGTGACTGAGCAGCGCCAGCCGCGCGAGCCGGATGCGCTGATCCTGAGCACGCCCGAGCACCTGATCGCCTTCGGTTTCGGTACCGGCCTGGCGCGCAAGGCGCCGGGCACGTTCGGCACCCTGGTCGGCCTGCCGTTCTACTTCGCACTGCACTGGCTGCCGCTGCCGGCCTACGCGCTGGCTTGTGCGCTGCTGTTCGTCTTCGGCTGCTGGATCTGTGGACGCAGCGCGCATCTGCTCCAGGTTCACGACCACGGCGGCATCGTCTTCGACGAGATCGTCGGCTTCTGCATTGCCGCCGCGCCGCTGCTGGTCTACCCGGCGGCCTCGTCCTGGTGGCTGCTGTTGGTGTTCGCCCTGTTCCGCTTCTTCGACGTGCTCAAGCCCTGGCCGATCCGCTACTTCGACGAGAAGCTGCACGGCGGCTTCGGGATCATGTTCGACGACGCTCTGGCCGGGTTCGCTTCGGCGCTACTGCTCTGGGCCGCGCTGGCGCTGGTTTCCTAGATTCTCGGTAAGGAAACTTGTTCTGGTGCCCCGGCGCCGGATCATTCACACTGCGTCTGCTCTTCGAGTCCTGTTTCTGGGCTTTGAAGGCTTATGAATCAAGCAGCTGAGGCCATCATGAAAAACAGCGTACGGATCGGCGGAGCTTCCGCCTTCTGGGGTGACACCAATACGGCGGCGGCGCAGTTGGTGCAGAAAGGAAACATCGATTACCTGGTCTTCGACTACCTCGCCGAGATCACCATGTCGATCCTCGCCGCGAAGCGGATGAAGGACCCCAAGGACGGCTACGCCACCGACTTCGTCGAGCATGTGATGGCGCCGCTGCTGCCGGAGCTGAAAAGCCGCGGCATCAAGGTGGTCGCCAATGCCGGCGGTGTGAATCCCCTGGCCTGCAAGGAGGCGCTGGAGGCGGTCGCCGCCAAGGCCGGCATCGCGCTGAAGGTGGCGGTGGTGCTGGGGGATGACCTGCTGCCGCGCCGCAAGGAGTTCGCCTCGGCGGTGGAACTCGACGATTTCTCTGGCGTCCCGCCCCAGGGCGCGACGCAGGGCAGGCTGCTGCCACCGACCCTGGTGTCGATGAACGCCTATCTGGGTGCGATCCCCATCGCCCGCGCGCTGGACGCCGGCGCCGAGGTGGTGATCACCGGCCGCTGCGTGGACTCCGCCGTGGTGCTGGGGCCGCTGATGCACGAGTTCGGCTGGGCCGAGGACGACTATCCGCGCCTGGCGGCGGGCTCCATCGCCGGCCACATCATCGAATGCGGCGCCCAGTGCACCGGCGGCAATTTCACCGATTGGGAACTGGTGCAGGCCGGCTATGCCGACATGGGATTTCCCATCGTCGAGGTCGAGCCCAGCGGCGAGTTCGTGGTGAGCAAGCCCGAGGGCACTGGCGGCCTGGTCTCGGTACACACCGTGCTGGAGCAGATGCTCTACGAGATCGGCGATCCGCGTGCCTATCTGCTGCCCGACGTGAGCTGCGACTTCACCCAGGTGCGGCTGACGCAGGCCGGCCCGGACCGGGTGCGCGTCAGTGGTTGCCAGGGCTCGGCACCGACCGCCAGCTACAAGGTCAGCGCCACCTATCCGGCCGGCATGCGCTGCGCGGCCTTGTTCATGATTGGTGGCATCGATGCCGCCCGCAAAGGCCGCGCCTCGGCCTCGGCGGTGGTCGAGAAGGTGCGGCGGCAGTTGCTGGAACAGAAGCTGGGTGATTTCAGCGGCGTCGACATCCACTGCATCGGCGCCGAGGAGAGCTATGGCCCGCACGCCCGACCGGGGGCTGCCGCCAGCCGTGAGGTGGTGGTGAAGATCGCCGTCCAGCATCCCAATCCCAAGGCCCTGAAGTTGTTCGCCCGCGAGATCGCCCAGGCGGCGACCGGCATGGCGCCCGGCTTCACCGGCTATTTCGGCGGCGGTCGGCCGGAGCCGCACATGATCCCCAAGCTGTTCTCCACCCTGGTGCCCAAGGCGCAGGTCGGCATCGAGGTGGTGGTGGGCGAGCAGCGCTTCCCGGTGACCGTGCCCGCGGCTGGCGGCCATGTCGCGCCGGCCGAGGAGCCGGAGCTGACGCCGGTTCTGGATCTCACCGACGCGGTGAGCCTGCCGCTGATCCGCCTGGCCCTGGCGCGCAGCGGCGACAAGGGCGACCACGCCAACATCGGGGTCATCGCCCGCCGGCCGGAATACCTGCCCTATATCGAGGCCGCGCTGAGCACTGCGGCACTGCGTCGCTACTTCGCCCATGTACTGGCCGGCGGCGAGGAGGGGCGGGTGCAGCGCTGGCGCCTGCCGGGCAGCGACTCGCTCAACTTCCTGCTGCACCACGCGCTGGGCGGCGGCGGGGCCGCCTCGCTGCGCACCGATCCCCAGGGCAAGGCCTTTGCGCAGATGCTGCTGGATTTTCCGGTGGCGGTGCCCAGGGCACTGGCCGAGCGCCTGTAGCGCCCCGTCGGCCGAGGTCTGCGCCCGCGCTTGCGGGCTGTCGGCAACAACAACAAAAAAAGCCCGCCGGGAGCTAGGCTCCCGGCGGGCTTTTACCTGGTGTGACGCTTAGACCGGATCGGCCTTCGGCGTCTCTACCGTTTCGGCGGCGACTTCCGTGCCTGCGTCAGCCGCCACGGCCGGCGGCTCCACCGCCACCGGTGCGACTTCCGCCTGGGCTTCCGCCTGGGCTTCCGCCTGTGCTTCCGCCACCGGCGCAGGGGCTGGCGCCGGGCGCGGTGGGCGCGCCGAGGGGCCGGTTTCGCCGGTCACCAGCAGGCGCGGCAGAAAGTCGCTGCTGGCCGCGCTGGAGCTGGTCAGCGGGCCGCTGGCGAGCGGGCGTGTCACCGGCGTGTCGCCATTGGCCGAGGCCAGCAGGCGCGGCATGAAGTCGCTGTTGGCGCTGCGCGGCGGCAAGGGCGTGCTGGCACTGACGATCGACGGGCCGCTGTTGCGGCTGTCGCCGCCACTGACCACCAGCCGCGGCTGGTAGTCGCCAGCGGCGCTGGCGCGAGCGATCACGGCGGCACCGGCCACCGGCGTGGCGGCAGCAACCGCCGGGCGCGCCGGCTCGCTGCCTTCCGGACGGCGCGGGCGACCGCCCGCACCGGCTGCTGCTGTCGGTGCCGACGGGGCAGGCTCGGTAGCTTCCAGCAGGGAGGCCTGCACCGGCAGGGCCGCGACCGGGCTGGGCGCGCTGGCGACGATCTCGGCGGTCAGCACCGGTTCCGCCGCGGCGACGACTGGAGCCGGAGCCGGAGCCGGAGCGGGTTGAGGCGCCTGAATCGGTGCAAGTACCGGGCTGGTCTCGACTACCGGCTCGGCAGCGGCGGCGACCTCGACCGGCTGGGCTTCCGGCAGCTCGCCCACCTCGTTCGCGTCCTCGCCAGACTCGGCCTCGTCGCTCGCCGCGCCTTCGGCTGCCGGGCGCTCGCCATTGCGACCGCGACCGCCACGGCGGCGGTTGCGGCGGCCACGCAGGCTGCGGCCACCGGGCACAGTGTTGTCGCGCTCGCCATTCTCACCACCGGCGTCGGCGCCGGTTTCAAGGGTGACGTCCTGGACTTCGTCGGTGCCGGTGCTGGCGGCTTCGGTCGGCACGGCGGCCAGGCTGGCAGCCGGAGCGGCGCCACCGATCAGGCCCGGGCGGAAGCCGGTTTCCGGCGGCAGCGGCGGCAGCTCCACCGGCAGCGCGGCGACTGGCGACTCGGTCGTGGCCGGGAGGGCGCTCAGAGCGACCGCCGCCTCGCTGCCGGGACGCGGCGGACGACCGCCACCATCCCGTGGCGGGCGACCGCCAGCGGCCGACTCCGGACGCGGTGGCCGGCCGGCGACTTCGGCGGCGTCGCGCGGCGGGCGGGCGCCGTCGTTGTTCTGCGGACGCGGCGGACGGCCGGCCTGTTCAGAGCCAGCACCCTCGCGGGGCGGACGACCTTCCGGTCGCGGACCGCGCTCGCCCTGAGGCGGACGCGGCGTCTGGGCCTGCGGCTGGCCAGCGGCGGCATTCGCCGCCGGTTGCGCCTGCTGCGCCGCCGGACGGCCATCGCGGCGCTCGCCCTGCGGACGCGGCTCGTTGCTGTTCTGCGGGCGGCCATCGCGGCGCGGCTGGTTCTGACCCTGGGCCTGCGGCTGAGCGCCGGGCTGGCCGGGGCGACCGTCGCGGCGTGGCTGCTCCGGACGCTGGCCGTCACGACGGCCCTGCTCGTTGCGGCCACCATCGCGGCGCGCATCGTTGCGGCCTTCCGGCCGGCCACTGCGCTCCTCACGCTTGCCGTCGCGCTTCTCGTCGCGGCGCTTGCCTTCGATGACCGGCTTGGCGCCGAAGCCGAAGACATAGGCCAGGCGTGCCCAGAAGCTGTCCTTGGTGCTGCTCACCACCTGCATCACCGGCGCCGGTGCCGCGACCACCACCGGCGCGGCCGGGGCGGGAACCACCATCGGCGGCGGGGTGGCCGGCTTGATGCCCTGCACCGCAGCCTCCGACACCGGCTTGCCGGCGGGGACGGTGACGATCGGCATGCTCAGCCGCTCGTCGGCCTTGAAGTCGGTGGGGATCTTGTAGCTGACCGCGTTGTTGTTGTCCTGGTCCAGATGGTCGCCGCGGATGCGGTTGATCTGGAAGTGCGGCGAGTCCAGAGTTTCGTTCGGCACCAGGGTGACCGCGACCTTGCAGCGGGCCTCGATCTCCTGAAGATTGGCGCGCTTCTCGTTGAGCAGGAAGGTGCCGACATCGACTGGCACCTGCGCAACGACGCGGGCGGTCTTGTCCTTCATGCCCTCTTCTTCGATCAGGCGCAGGATCGACAGCGCCAGCGACTCCACACTGCGGATGTGGCCGATGCCTGAGCAGCGCGGGCAGGTGATCTGCATGTGCTCGGCGAGCGTCGGACGCAGGCGCTGGCGCGACAGCTCCAGCAGGCCGAACTTGCTGATCTTGCCGAGCTGGATGCGGGCGCGATCCATTTCCACCGCGCGCTCCAGGCGCTTTTCGACTTCGCGCTGGTTCTTGTTCGACTCCATGTCGATGAAGTCGATCACCACCAGGCCGCCCAGGTCGCGCAGGCGCAGCTGGCGAGCCACTTCCTCGGCGGCTTCCAGATTGGTCTTGAACGCGGTTTCCTCGATGCTGCCGCCGCCGGTGCTCTTGGCGGAGTTGATGTCGATCGAGGTCAGCGCTTCGGTGTGGTCGATGACGATCGAGCCGCCGGAGGGCAGGCGCAGCACCGATTCGTGCGCGGCCTCGATCTGGCTCTCGACCTGGTAGCGGCTGAACAGCGGTACCTCGTCACGGTAGAGCTTGAGCTTGGCGAGGTCGGCCGGCATGGTCGCCTCCATCTGCTCGCGCGCCTGGGTGTAGACCTCGTGGTGGTCCACCCAGACCTCGCCGATGTCGGGGCGCAGGTAGTCGCGCAGCGCGCGCAGCACGATGTTGTTTTCCTGGTAGACCAGGAACGGCGCCGGCTTCTTGGCCACCGCATCGGTGATCGCCTTCCAGATCTCGGCGAGGTAGTTGCAGTCCCACTGCAGCTCTTCGGCGGTGCGGCCGACGCCGTTGGAGCGCACGATCACGCCCATGCCGCTGGGCAGCTGCAGGGCTTCCAGGGCTTCCTTGGTTTCCTCGCGGGCCTCGCCCTCGGCGCGGCGGGAGATGCCGCCGGCGCGCGGATTGTTGGGCATCAGCACCAGATAGCGGCCGGCCAGGCTGACGAAGGTGGTCAGGGCGGCGCCCTTGTTGCCACGCTCTTCCTTCTCGACCTGGACGATCAGCTCGGTGCCTTCGGCCACCAGCTCCTTCATGTTGCTGGAGCTGTTGGGGGCGCCCGGCTTGAAATAGCTCTTGTGGATTTCCTTGAGCGGCAGGAAGCCGTGGCGCTCGGCGCCGTAGTCGACAAAACAGGCTTCGAGCGAGGGCTCGACGCGGGTGATGCGACCTTTGTAAACGTTGGATTTTTTCTGTTCGCGAGCGGCGGTTTCAATATCCAGGTCGATCAGACGCTGGCCGTCCACGATCGCCACGCGCAATTCCTCGCGCTGCGTGGCGTTGATCAAGATGCGTTTCATGTAAGTAGAGCCTTGTTTGCGCGCCCGGGGGGCTGGCAGTGCGGATCAGTACCCGTTGCGGCACGCCTGGCATGTGGGGCGTGGACGGCTCGGCACGGCCTCGGGTTCCCGCCGGCGCGCGCCCGGCAGCGAAGCTCAGGCCGCAGAACGCGGCGAGCAGGCTGTACAGGGCAAGCAGGGCGGGGAAGTCGGGGTGCACGTCGTTGGGTCTGGGTTCGCGCCGCGAGTGCGGGCGTTTTCTGGGGTGAAGCGAAACCCCGCGCGGTGAAAAGCGGCGCGGGCGTGAAATCGAATGTTGAAGCTGGCTTTGGGCTTAAGGGCTTTCGTCGCTTATGCTGCGAGCCAATCTTCTTATTGAGCCGCTGCCCGAAATCGGTGCGGCGGGTAATAGTGCCACAATCTCCCCGCTCAAAAAAACCGCAGACCCGTTCAGCAGCGCCGTCGGGCAAAAAATCAGCACCGGTGGCCCGTCGCGGCGCCGGTCGGCAGGAGACTGGCAGTGGCAACCCCCCACGCAGCAAGCCCGCCCGCGCCGGCAAGCCGGCGGCTGCGGCCAAGCCGGCCCGCAGTACCAAACCCGCTCGTAGTGCCAAGCCGGCCCGCAGTGGGATGTCGGTAGCGGGGCGGGGCAAGACCGCGGTCCGTGGCGCCGCGGCGCCAGCCGCTGCGGCCCGTGGCCGGGCCAAGCCCAAGTCCGACACCCTGCGCTCGGCCTATGGCGCGCTGAAGGTGCCCAAGGAGGCGCTGCCGCCACCGGAGCGCCAGGAAGTCCGCCATGTCGGCATTGACGCCAGCTCCGACGGTCAGCGGCTGGACAACTTCCTCCTCAAGCAGCTGCCGGGCGTGCCGAAGTCGCACATCTACCGTCTGCTGCGCTCGGGCCAGGTGCGCGTCGATGGCGGCCGGGTGAAGGCCGACCGCCGGCTCTCGGCCGGCGAGCAGGTGCGCATCCCGCCGGTACGCATGGCCGACCCGCGCGAGCCGGTGCGGCCGCCGGACCGGGTGCTCAACGAGCTGCGCGAGGCGGTGATCTTCGAGGATGCCAACTACCTGGTGCTGAACAAGCCGCACGGCATCTCCGCCCATGGTGGCACCGGCCAGCTCTACGGCGTGATCGAGGCGATCCGCGCCTGGGACAAGTACGAATACGTGGAGCTCTGTCACCGTCTGGACCGCGACACCTCCGGCGTGCTGCTGCTGGCCAAGACCCGGCCGGCGCTGCTGCGCGCCCAGCGGGCGTTCAAGGACGGCGAGATCATCAAGCGCTACTTCGCCCTGCTGATCGGCAAGTGGCGCGGCGAGGACCGCGATGTGGACGCCGCTCTGGTCAAGACCCGGCTCGGTGACCAGCACCATGTGCAGATCGACGAGGACGGCAAGCCGTCCAAGAGCCGCTTCTCGCCGCGCGCCAAGTACCGCGACACCACGCTCTGCGAGGTGGAGATCTTCAGCGGCCGCACCCACCAGATCCGTGTCCACGCCCTGGCGCTGGGCCACCCGGTGGCCGGCGACGCCAAGTACGGCCAGCGCGACGACAACCTGCCGCTGCGCGAGCGTGGCCTGAAGCGCATGTTCCTGCACTCGCACTTCCTGCAACTGCCGGCGACCGCCGACTTCCCGAAGATGCTGCTGAACGCGCCGATGCCGGACGAGCTGCGCAACTTCCTGCAGAAGCTCTGAATCTGGCTGCTGCCCGATGTCCCGGCCTTACGACCTGCTGATCTTTGATTGGGGTGAGCCGGATCAGACGATCTGCCTTGAATGGCAGATCGTCCCGGCGAACGCCCGGCCATGGATGGCCGGGCCGGGGGTGCGCGAACCGCTGCAGCCGCGCCAGGGATGGCTGGAGCGGAGTCGACCGTGAACAGACCGTACGACCTGCTGATCTTTGATTGGGACGGCACGCTGTCCGACTCCGCCCAGCTGATCGTCGACTCCATGCAGGGCGCGATCGCCGCCCTGGGTTTGCCGCCGCGCCAGGACGAGCAGATCCGCGAGCTGATCGGGCTGAGCCTGAGCGACGGCATGGCGCGCCTGTATCCCGAGGCGGAGCCTGGCGAGGTGCTACGCCTGCTGGAGAGCTATCGCCGGCAATGGCTGGGGCCGGCCGGCGGCGGCGCCAACGAGGCGCCGCTGTTCGACGGTGCCCAGCGCTGCCTGGAGAGACTGCACGGGGATGGCTATTGGCTGAGCGTCGCCACCGGCAAGTCGCGCCCCGGGCTCAACCGCTCGCTACGCCACCACGCCGAGTTGCGGCCCTTGTTCATGGTCACCAAGACCGCCGACGAGACTGCCAGCAAGCCTGATCCGCTGATGCTCAGGGAGATCCTCGCCGAGCTACAGGTGCCTGCCGAGCGCGCGCTGATGATCGGCGACACCGAGTACGACGCGGCGATGGCGGCTGCCATCGGCATGCCGGCGCTGGGTGTGGCCTGCGGAGTGCACGAAGCCGGGCGCATCCGTCGGGCCGGCGCCTTGGCGGTGATCGACTCGGTGCAGGCGCTGCCGGACTGGCTGCGCGGCTGAGGCTAGCTCCTATTCGCGGTGATCGCAGGCGGCATCACCGCACACCGCCGCCGGTTCCAGTTGGATGGTGACGTGGGTGATGCCGTGGCGCTCCAGCGCGCTCCGGATCGCGGCGATCAGCGCGGCCGAGCTCACGCTGCCGTCGGGCACCGCATGCAGGGTCATCAGCTTCTTGGTCTGCGATAGCGACCAGGCGTGCAGATGGTGGACGCTGACCAGACCCGCCACCTGGCTTGGCAGCGCATTGGAAATCTTCTGCAAGTCCATGCCGCGCGGCGTGCCTTCCAGCAGGATGTGTGCGGCCTCGCGGGTGATGCGCAGGCCGATGCGCAGCACCAGGGCGGCGGCCAGGAAGGACAGCAGCGGGTCCACCAGCTGCCAGCCGGTGGCCATGATCACCAGGCCGGCGATCAGCGCCGCCACCGAGCCCAAAAGGTCGGAGAACACATGGGCGGCGGCGCCGCGACGGTTGAGGTCTTCGGTCTCGCCGCCGTGCAGCAGCGCCAGGGAGATGAGGTTGGCGAGCAGGCCGACGCCGGCGACCAGGGTCATGGTGCCGCCGTCGATGGCGCGCGGCTGGTAGATGCGGGTCGCCGCCTCGTAGGTGATCCAGGCGCTGGCGGCGAGCAGCAGCAGGCCATTGACGAAGGCGGCCAGTACCGGCAGGCGCACATGGCCGTAGCTGTGATCGGCGTCGGCCTCGCGCAGCGCCTGGCGGGCGGCCAGCAGCGCCAGGCCCAGCGAGCCGGCGTCGGCCAGCATGTGCCCGGCGTCGGCGATCAGGGCCAGCGAACCCGACCACAGGCCGCCGATCACGCCGACCACCATCGCCGCTACGGTTACCAGCCAGGCGCCCAGCAGGCGGCGGTGCGAGGCGTGGGCGGCATGGTGGTGGTGGCCGTGCCCGTGGGCATGGCCGTGGGCATGGCCGTGGTGCTGACCGCTGTGGGCGTGGCTGTGCCCGGTCGCCGGCTCGTGGTCGTGGGCCGGCGCTGGCGAGGCAGGGTGCGGATGCCGCTGGGTCTGGTTCATGGCAGTAGAAATCCGGCGCCGCGCAGCAGCTCGGCGGTGGCGATCAGGGGCAGGCCGATCAAGGCGGTCGGGTCGCGGCTCTGCACCTCGGCGCAGAGGCTGATGCCCAGGCCTTCGATCTTGGCGCTGCCGGCGCAGTCGTAGGCGGGCTCGGCGTCGAGATAGCGCTCGATCTCGGCGTCGGTGAGCGGGCGCATTCGCACGGTGGTCTGGTCGAGCGCGGCTTGCTGCGCCGACGGCTGCCGGCGGCGCAGCGCCAAGGCGGTATAGAAGTGGGTGGTCTTGCCGGCCAGGAAGCGCAGCTGCTCGCCCGCCTGCTCGCGGCTGCCCGGCTTGCCCAGCAGGCGGCCCTCGCAGACCGCCACCTGATCGGAGCCGATCACCCAGGCTCCCGGGTTGCGAAGGGCGATGGTCTCGGCCTTGGCGGCCGCCAGCCGCTGCGCCAGCTCCGGGCCGGTCTCGCCGGGCAGGGCGCTCTCGTCCACATCCGGACTGGCCTGCTCGAAGGTCAGCCGCAGCCGCGCCAGCAGTTCGGCGCGGTAGCGTGAGCCGGAGGCGAGAATCAGTCGGGCAGAAGAGCTCACTACAATGTCGGCCGGGCAGAAAGGTTGAGAAGTGTATGCGAGACGCGTGTATCCCCCTAAGGCTGGACGTCGCCGATGCCGTGGCGCGCGAGTTGAGGCTGCAGGGCAGTCTGCCGCTGGCCGAGTTGCCACGCCTGGCGGCGGCGGTGGTTGAGGCCAAGGGCAGCCTGCGGGTGGACCTGCGGTTTTCCGCCGATGCCCAAGCCCTGGGGCGGTTGCAGGGCGAGTTGAGTGGCGAGCTGCGCCTGCTCTGCCAACGCTGTCTGCAGCCGATGAGCTGGGCGCTGAAGCCCCACTTCGATCTTCGCCTGGTCGGCAGCGAGGCCGAGGAGGAGCGGCTCTTGGAGAGCTGTGAGCCGGTGCTGGCCGAGGATGGCCAGCTGGCGCTGCGGGAAGCGCTGGAAGACGAGGCCCTGCTGGCCCTGCCGATCGCGCCGCGCTGCGCCAATCCGGACTGCGCGGCCAGCCCGGGGGAGACAAGCGGCCAGGAAGTAGGCGATAATGTTCGACCTGGCGACACGCGCCCGAACCCATTTCTCGCTCTCAAGGGCAAGTTCCCGGCGCGCTAGGGAGGGCTCAAGGGCCCGCGTTACCGCCGAATTTGCAGATTCCCCGGAGCTTCACATGGCCGTTCAGCAAGACAAAAAATCCCGCGCCCGCCGCGGTCACCGCCGCAGCCACGACGCGCTCAGCGCGCCGGCGCTGTCCATCGACCCGACCTCGGGCGAGACGCACCTGCGTCACCACGTCACCGCCGACGGCTACTACCGTGGCCGCAAGGTGATCGACAAGGCAGCCAAGACGGCTGCCGCTGACGAGTCCGCCGAAGCCTAAGCGCGGTTTTCGCCTCGACCCAGCCCAGCGCAAGCGGATGGCCGAGACGATACAACTCAGCATTGACGCCATGAGCGGCGACCACGGTCTCAAGACCACCGTGGACGCGGCTCTTTTGGCGTTGGCCGCCGATCCGCGTCTGAGTCTCACCCTGGTCGGCGACGAGCCGCAGCTGCGCGCGGCACTGGGCCGCAAGCCGCCAGAGCGCCTGTGCTTGCAGCACGCCAGCGAGGTGGTGGCGATGGACGAGTCGCCGTCCAAGGCGCTGCGCAACAAGAAGGACTCTTCGCTGCGGGTGGCCATCGACCTGGTCAAGTCCGGGCAGGTGCAGGCCGCGGTGTCAGCCGGCAACACCGGCGCGCTGATGGCGACTGCGCGCTTCGTGCTCAAGACCCTGCCGGGCATCGACCGCCCCGCCATCTGCGCGCCGATGCCGGCGACCCAGGGCTGCCCCTATATGCTGGACCTCGGCGCCAATGCCGAGTGCTCGCCCGAGCAGCTGTTGCAGTTCGCGGTGATGGGCTCGGCGCTGGCCACCGCCATGCAGGGCATTGCCCGGCCGCGGGTGGCGCTGCTCAACATCGGCGAGGAAGAGATCAAGGGCAATGACACCATCAAGGCCGCCGCCCTCCTGTTGCAGGCTTCCGGCCTGAACTACTGCGGCTATGTCGAGGGCGACGGCATCTTCCGCGGCGAGGCCGATGTGGTGGTCGCCGACGGCTTTGTCGGCAATGTCGCGCTGAAGTCGGCCGAGGGCGCGGCCAAGATGATCCGCGATTTCATGAAAGCGGAGTTCACCCGCTCCAGCTACACCAAGGCGGCCGCCCTGGTCGCCAAGCCGGTGCTGAGCCGACTGGCAGCGCGCATCGACCCGCGCAACTACAACGGCGCCAGTCTGCTCGGTCTCAACGGCCTGGTGATCAAATCCCATGGCAGCGCCGACGCCAAGTCGTTCGCCAATGCCATCGCGGTGGCGGCGCGCGAGGTGGAACACGACATCAGCGGCCGTATCCGTAGCCTGCTTGCCGCCGCCCAGCCTGCCGCTGCGGCGTGAGGGCCGCGACCGCGCGCCGGCTCGCGCCCTTGCTGGCCGCCCTGGCGATGCTGGGGCCGTTTTCCATCGACACCTTCTTCCCGGCATTCCGGGCGATGGGGCTGGACCTCGGCGTCAGCCCGGCGGCGATGCAGCAGACCATCAGCGTCTATCTGGCCGCCTATGCGCTGATGTCGCTGTTCCACGGGCCGATCTCCGACGCCTACGGCCGGCGCCGGCCGATCATCGCCTTCACCCTGCTGTTCGCCCTGGCCTCGGCGGGCTGTGCCTTTGCGCCGGACTTCCACAGTCTGTTGGCGTTCCGCGCCTTGCAGGGCATCGCCGCCGGCGCCGGACTGATCGTCGGCCGCGCCATCATCCGCGACCGCTTTGCCGGCCCGGACGCGCAGCGGCTGATGTCCAACATCACCCTGATTTTCGGCATCGCGCCGGCACTGGCGCCGGTGGTGGGCGGCTGGCTGCTGGGCCTGGGCGGCTGGCGTAGTCTGTTTGCGCTGCTTGCCGGATTCTCGGTGTTGCTCAGCCTCTGGTGCCTGCTGGCCCTGCCGGAGACCCATCCCGCGAGCGCGCGCAGTCCCTTCGCGGCGCGGCCGCTGGCGCGACTCTACGGACAGATGCTGCGCGACCCGCTGACCCGGCGGCTGACGCTGGTGACCATGTTCAATTTCGGCGCGCTATTTCTCTACATCGCCAGCGCTCCGGCGCTGATCCTGGACGTGCTGAAACTCAGCGAGCGGGAGTTCGCCTGGCTGTTCGTGCCCGCCATCGGCGGCATGATGACCGGCGCCCTGCTGTCGGGCCGACTGGCAGGGCGCCGCACGCCGGCGCAGACCGTGGAGCTGGCCTACCGGCTGATGGCGGTCGGTACGGCCTGCAATCTCGGCGCGGCGCTACTGTTGCCGCCGGGGCTGCCCTGGACGGTGCTGCCGATCGGCCTGGTGGGGGTGGGCATCTCCTGCGCCTTCCCGACCCTGGCGCTGCTGCTCCTGGACCGCTATCCCGCGCACCGGGGTGCCGCGTCCAGCCTGCAAGCCTCGTTCATGCTGCTGTTCAACGCCTTGATCGCCGGAGTGCTGGCACCGCTGGTGGCGCACCACCCGCTGGCGCTGGCCTGTGGTGCGGCGACGCTGAGCCTCTTGGGTTTTCTGGTTTGGCGCACAGCGCGCGGGCTGCTGCCGGCCGCCTGAGACCAGCCGCCGATTACTTGCTGGGCGGGCGCCAGTCGGCCAGCTTGCCCTGGCTGAAAAGCAGCTGCGCGTCGGATCGCGCGCCGCAGCGACCGTACTCCCATTTCAGATTGTTACCGGCGGCGGTGTCGTAGTGCTCGGGGCCTAACAGGCTCTCGACCTCCGCTGGACGCATGCCCTTCTCCAGCTCCAGCCAGAGTTCGGTATCCATCCATTTCGCATAAGGGATGGACTGGAACAGGCCGAGACTGCAGCCGCTGCGGCTATAGGGTTCTTCCTCCACCACCACGATCTTGTTGGCCGGCTTCGGTGCCAAGCCCGGCGGCGCCGCCGGTGCGGTGCTGGCCGCTGCGGCGGGCGCTGGGCCGCGCAGCGCCTTTTCCAGCTCCAGCACGCGCGCCTGCAGGCGGCTGATCTCGGCCTGCTCCGTCGAGCAGCTTCCCGGTTCGCTCGCGGCCAGCGTCACCGGCAGCGAGGCCAGGCATAGGAAGACAGGCAGGATCAGGCGGGGCAGGTTCATGGCGTCGGTCGGTTCTGGCTTTGCGGCTATTGTGCGTCAGCCTGGCGGCTGCGGGCAGCGGCGCCAGCGGGTACAGTCCTTGCGGGAATCCGTCAGTACCACCAGACCAGCACGACGAGGGAAGACACCGTGGAAACCACCAGCACCAGCAATGCCGTCTCCTTGGATGCCGGCACCGAGGCCGAGCGCAACCTGCTGTTGATCACCTACATCCTGAACGCCCTGGCGCCGTTCAACGGCCTGACCTCGGTGATCGCGGTGATCATCAGCCATATCAAGATCAACGAGACCAGCAGCGCCTTCATTCGCAGCCACCACAGCTGGCTGATCCGCACCTTCTGGTGGGGGCTGCTGTGGTCGGTGATCTGCGGGGTGCTGACCCTCGTGCTGATCGGCGCCTTCGGCTTCGTGGTGCTGGGCGTCTGGTGGCTGTACCGGGTGATCCGTGGCTTTCTCAACTACAGCGACCGCAAGCCGATGCCGGTCTGAACCGGCCGGCGCCGCTTATTTGACCAGGGTGTTGAGGTCGAAGATCGGCAGCAGGATGGCGAGCACGATCAGCAGCACGATGCCGCCCATGGCCAGGATCAGCACCGGCTCGAAGATGCCCATCAGCGCCGCGATCAGGGTTTCCACCTCGCGCTCCTGATTGTCGGCGGCGCGGTCGAGCATCTCGTCGAGCTTGCCGCTGGCCTCGCCGCTGGCGATCAGGTGCACGGTGATCGGCGGGAACAGCTTGCTGGCCTCCAGCGAGCGCGCCAGGCCGGCACCCTCGCGCACGCGCTTGGCGGCATCTTCAATGGCGTCGCGCATCGGCAAATTGCTGACCACCTGGGTGCCGATGCGCATGGCGTCGAGGATGGGCACGCCGGCGCCGAACAGGATGCCCAGGGTGCGGGTGAAGCGGCCGGTGTTGGCGCCGCGGGTCAGCCGGCCGATCAGCGGCAGCTTCAGCTGGCGCAGATGTACCCGACGGCGGAAGGCGTCGCCGCGCATCGCCCGCGCGAACAGCCAGCCACCCAGCGCCAGCGCGATCACCAGGAAGACGCCGTAGTTCCGCAGGAAGCCGGAGGTGGCGATCATCATCTTGGTCAGCACCGGCAGATCGGCGCCGATGGAGTCGAACACCTCCACCACCTTGGGCACCACATAGGTCAGCAGCAGCGAGACCACGCCAATGGCGACCAGGGTGAGGATGGCCGGGTAGAAGGTGGCGAGCAGGATTTTGCTCTGCATCGCCTGCCGGCGCTCGACGTAGTCCGCTAGCCGCTCCAGCACATGGTCGAGCTTGCCGGCCTGCTCGCCGGCCTCGACGGTGGCGCGGAACAGGGTAGGGAAGGCCGAGGGGAACTGGCTCAGGGCGCTGGCCAGGCTGTCGCCCTCGATCACCCGCGAGCGGATGCCGAGCACGATGCGCTTGACCTTGGCGCTCTCGCTCTGCTGGGCGACCGCGGTGAGTGCCTCGTCCAGCGGTAGTCCGGAGCGGAACAGGGTGGCGAGCTGGCGGGTGAACAGCGACAGCTCGGTGGCCGAGAGCGAGCCGCCGCTGGTCTTGACCGGGGCGCCGCCCTCGCTGCCGCTGGTTTTGCCGCGCTGCTCGGCAACTTCCTTCAGCTCCATCGGCGTCAGCCCGCGCTCGCGCAGCAGGGCGCGCGCCTGGCGCGCGGTCTCGGCCTCGATCAGGCCTTTCTCCTGCTTGCCGCGGGCGTTGAGCGCGCTGTATTCGAAGGCGGCCATTAGATGGTCGTGAGGCTTGAGCTGTGAGGCGTGAGGCGTGACGGCAGGCACACTCTGGCGACGAGGGCCGCGGTGAAATGGTCACCGTCGGTGACCACCTCGCTGCTAAACGCCTCACAGCTCACGCCTCGCGCCTCACGTTCTAGTCCTCGATGGTGACGCGCAGCACTTCGCGCAGGGTGGTCTGGCCGGCCAGCACCTTGCGGCGGCCGGACTGCAGGATGCCTGGGCCACGGGTGCGGGCATAGGCTTCCAGCTGCTGCTCGGAGGCGCCGTCGTGGATCATCTCCTCGAGCTTCTTGTCGACCTCGATCAGCTCGTGGATACCGCTGCGGCCGGCATAGCCGGTGTGGCGGCAATTGCTGCAGCCCTGGCCCTGGTAGAGCGTGAGCGGTAGCTCGACATTGGCAACGCCCAGCTGCTCCTTCTCAGCGCGGCTGGCCTCATAAGGGGTCTTGCACTGCGGGCAGAGCGTGCGCACCAGGCGCTGCGCCATCAGGCCGACCAGCGAGGAGCTGAGCTGGTAGGGCTCCATGCCCATGTCGCGCAGGCGGGTGATCGCGCCGACGGCGGTATTGGTGTGCAGGGTCGACAGCACGAGATGACCGGTCTGGCTGGCCTGCACCGCGATCTGCGCGGTTTCCAGATCGCGGATTTCGCCGACCATCACCACGTCCGGGTCCTGGCGCAGGATCGCGCGCAGGCCGCGCGCGAAGGTCATTTCCACCTTGGCGTTGACCTGGGTCTGGCCGACGCCGTCGATGTAGTACTCGATCGGGTCCTCGACGGTCATGATGTTGCGGCTCTTGTCGTTGAGCACGCTGAGCGCCGAGTACAGGGTGGTGGACTTGCCCGAGCCGGTGGGGCCGGTCACCAGCAGGATGCCGTGCGGTCGGAAGATGATGCGCTTCAGGATCTCGATCTGCTGCGGGTCCAGGCCCAGCAGTTCCAGATCGATGCGCTCGGCCTGCTTGTCGAGGATGCGCATCACCACCCGTTCGTAGATGGTGCCGGTGGGGATGGTGGAGACGCGCACGTCCACCTTGCGGCCGCCGAAGGCACGGCTGATGCGGCCGTCCTGCGGCAGGCGCTTCTCGGCGATGTCGAGCCGCGCCATGATCTTGATACGGCTGACGATCTTTGGCGCCAGCTGCTTGGGCGCGCTGATCACCTCGCGCAGCACGCCATCGACCCTAAAGCGCACGGTGATGCCACGCTCGTAGGTCTCGACGTGGATGTCGGAGGCGTTTTCCTTGATCGCCTCGACCAGGAGGCCGTTGATGAACTTGATGATCGGCGCGTCGTCGTCCGATTCGAGCAGATCCTGGGCTTCGGCGAGCGCCGCGGAGAGATCGTCGGCTTCGACGTTCTCGTCCTTCAAGCCGGTGGCCAGCGCCGCGGTGGCGCCGGTGACGCCCTCGTAGGTCTTCTGCAGCAGCTTGTCGAATTCCTCCGCCGAGACCGTGGCCAGCTTCACCGGCCGGCGCAGGAAGCGCCTGGCCTCGGCCAGCGAGGCGACGCTGACGCCCGGTCGCGCGTACACCGTGACATGCTCGCCAGCGACCTCGCCGACGATCAGGCCGTGGCGCTTGGCGAAGGCAAAGGGAGGGCGGCGGAGCGCGTCGCCCGAAACTTCCGTGGACATGGTCAGCAGCTGGTCAGCGCGAGCCGGCGGGAGCGGTGGTGGTGGAAGGGCGTTCGGCCGGGATCACCAGCACATTGGGTGCCAGCTTGCTGCGGTCCACCGTGGCGGCCGGCACCGGTGCGGGTGCGGCGGCGGCCGGTGGCGGGATCGGAGTCGGTGCCGGGCTGCTGGCCGCAGGCTCGCTGGCGGGCGCCGGCGTCGAGGCCGGGCTGGACGCCTTGGGGGCTGGCGGCGGAGTCGCCGACGGCGGCGCGGTGTTCTCGCGAATAAAGGCTTCCAGCTCGGGCATGACGATGCGCGAGCCGCCGATCAGCGGCACCTTGCTCTTCTCGGCCGCCCGCACCTGGATGTCGCGCACCGAGTCGTACTTGCGCTGGGTGTAGAAATCGCCCTCGTCCTTGGTGCGCAGGATGGTCGGGTGGATGAACACCATCAGGTTGCGCTTGACCTTGGAGACGCTGCGCGACTTGAACAGATTGCCCAGCACCGGAATGCTCGACAGCAGCGGCACGCCGGAGACGCCATCGTTGAGGTTGTCGTCGGTGAGCCCGCCGAGCACCAGCACCTGGCCGCTGTCGACGTTGACGGTGTTGGTGATGGTGCGCTTGTTGGTGACCAGGTTGGCGGTGCCGGCGCCGCCGCTGGCGACGCTGGAGGACTCCAGCTTGATCTTCAGCTTGACTGAATTGCCCTCGTTGATCTGCGGCGTGACGCCGAGCTTGAGGCCGACGTCCTTGCGCTCGATGGTCTGGAAGGGATTCACCGTGCCGCTGGTGGTGGTGTTGCTGTTGCTGTAGGAGCCGGACAGGAAGGGCACTTCCTGGCCCACCGATACCTCGGACTCCTCGTTGTCCAGCGAGGTCAGGGTCGGGGTGGAGAGCACATTGGTGTCGCCGTCGGAGCGCAGCGCCTTCAGCAGGACCGCGAAGCTGGTGCCGCTACGGCCCTCGTTCTGAATCACCGCGCCACCGATGTTGATGCCCTGACCGATGGCGCCGAGGCCGGCCAGCGGATTGCCGGTGGTGGCGACGCTGGTGAGCGCCGAGAGGGTGGAGGAGTCGAGGATGCTGGCGGCGCCGCCGCCGTTCGGGTTGTAGACCGCGAAGTCCAGACCCAGCTGGCTGGAACGGGTCACCGAGACCTCGGCGATGATCGCCTGCACCAGTACCTGCGGGCGCTGGATGTCGAGCTGGGCGATCACGTTGCGGATCTGCCGCATGGTCTTCGGCGGCGCGGTGATGACCAGGGCGTTGGTGTCCTTGTCGGCCAGCACGCGGGTCTTCTCGAAGCCGCCGCTGCCGGCGCTGGCCGACGACGAAGGCGTCGCCGGCGCGCTGCTGCCGCTGGCGCTGGTGTTGGCCTGCTGGGCATAGCCTTCGAGGATCGGCGCGAGGTTTTCCGCTGAGGCGTAGCGCAGGTAGACCACCTGAGTGGCGCCGTCGTTGTCCTTGAGCGGCGAGTCGAGGCGCTGGATGATGCTGATGATGCGGGCGCGCTCGGTCTTGTCGCCGCCGACCAGCACGGCATTGGAGCGTTCGTCGGCGATCACCGCGGCGGCGCTGGCGGTGGGGTCGGCCTGCTTGTTCTGCTGGATCATGGTGGTGAGGATGCGCACCACCTCGGCGGCCGCGGCGTTTTCCAGCGGTACGCTTTCGATGTCGCGGTCGCCACCGTTGTCGAGCTTGGTGATGATGTCGGCGAGACGGGCGACGTTGCCGGCGCGGTCGCTGATCACCAGCATGTTGTTGCCGGGGTAGGCGGCCAGATGGCCCCACTGCGGCACCAGCGGCCGCAGGATCGGCACCAGCTGCGCCGCCGAGACGTTCTGCAGCGCGAAGACATGGGTGACCACGTCGTCCAGCGGCATGCCGGAGCCGCTGCGGTTGGCGATGCCCGCGTCGGAGCGAGCATTGGTTTCCGGGATGATCTTCACCGCGTCGCCGGCCGGCACGGCGGCAAAGCCCTGCACCTGCAGCACCGCCAGGAAGGTCTCGTAGACCGCCTTCTTGTCCATCGGCGTGGCGGAGATCACCGTCACCTTGCCCTTCACCCGCGGGTCGACGATGAAGTTCTTGCCGGTGACCTCGCTCACGGTCGAGATCAGGGTGTTGATCTCGGCGTCCTTGAGGTTGAGGGTGACGTCGGCGTGGGCGCTGCCGGCGAACAGCAGGGCAGCGAGGGCAAGCGGTAAAAGGCGCATGTAAGGACCTGCGGAGTAGGCGGGGCGAGCGTCAGGGGTTCAGGGACAGATTGACGCTCTGGGTGGCGCCGTTGCGCTCCACCGCCAGATTCAGTGAGGAGGCGGTGGAAAGACTTTGCAGCAATTGTAGTGCCTGCCCCGGATCGTTCAGCGGCGTGCCGTTGATGGCGGTGACCACGTCGCCGGGTTTGAGACCGGCGGCATTGAAGGCGCCACGCTCGGGGCCGGGGTAGATGCGGTAGCCGCGCACGCCGCTTTCGCCGGCAATCGGCTGCACGCGGATGAAGCTCGCCGCCTTGCTGGGGTCGGTCATCACCTGCTGGCGGATCTGCGACAGCATCTCCGCGGCGGCCGGTGTGCCCTCCTGGCCGTCACCGGCATTGGTGGCGGCGTTGAGCGCCAGCGCATTGCTGGGGGCGTCCTTGTCCAGCCGCAGGGTTTCCAGACGGCCGTTGCGGGACAGGATCACCCGGTCCGGGAAGATCGCCTGCAGATTGACGCCCGGCGAGACATCGTCGCCGATGCGGAACGGCGCCTCGTCACCGCCCTCGCGGGCGATCAGCGCCAGCGATTCGGCGTCGCTGCTGCCGGCGAGGATGCCGAGCAGGGTGAAATTGAGCTGGGTATCCGGGGCATTGGCCATCGAGGCGGCGTCGGACACCGCGCCGGCGCGGTATTCGCCGAACAGATGGCTGCTGGCGAGGCCGTCGTTGCTGACCGGTTTGAGCGGCGTGGGGTCGACATAGGCCGGCGCCGGCTTCCAGCGCGCCGCCTCGGGCGTCGGCACCGCCAGCCAGACCAGGCTGGCCAGCTGCCAGGCGATCAGCAGGCTCAGCAGCAGCACTGCCAGTGGCGGTAGGCGCTGGCCGTGGCGCTGGTAGAGCAGCCGGGCCCGCGCCAGGGCATTGGCCAGAGCGGGCGGCAGGGCGGGCAGGGAACTTGCAGTCATCGCCCGATCATAACGCGCGTACCTTGCACTGGGACACGTCACCGGCCGTGCTTTGTAAAGCCGGCGTTGCCGCCGCCGCGCCCGCTGCGCTACCGTCCCCCTCACTACAGACGCTGGCGCCAGCCGGCCGAGAACAGAACCCGGGAGCCAACAATGAGCACGCGCACGCTGATCCGACTCGGTCTTGCCGCGGGCCTGTTCCTGCTGTTCTTGGCCCATATCGCGCGGCTGTTGCCGCTGGGCCTGGTCGACGCCCTGGAGCGCGCCACCTACGACGCCCGGGTGGTGCTGACCATGCCCAACACCGTCGATCAGCAGGTGGTGGTGATCGACATCGACGAGAAGAGTCTGGCGGCCGAGGGACAGTGGCAGTCCTGGACCCGCGACAAGTTCGCCCGTCTGGTCGCCAATGCTTTCGAGAAGTACCAGGTGCGCGCCCTGGGCTTCGATATCGTG
Source organism: Stagnimonas sp. FW305-C-60 (assembly GCF_058782965.1). Classification (NCBI taxonomy): domain Bacteria; kingdom Pseudomonadati; phylum Pseudomonadota; class Gammaproteobacteria; order Nevskiales; family Nevskiaceae; genus Stagnimonas; species Stagnimonas sp. FW305-C-60. The sequence goes on along the minus strand of NZ_JBYSYF010000002.1, from coordinate 851,606 downwards.
TTTGCCGAGCCCGACACCCGCGGTGGCATGGCTCTGCTCCAGCGTCTGGCGCAGCAGGAACTGGCCGATCTGCCGGGCTTCGCCGAGCGCCTCACCGGGCTGGCCCCCAGCCTCGACTACGACGGCCAGTTTGGCGCCGCGCTCAAGGGCAGGGCGGTGGTGCTGGGCATGGTGTTCAAGGAGGCTGGCGCGGCCGATCCCAACAGCCGCATCGGCCGCCTGGGGCCGGCGGTGGTCGATGCCAATACGGTGAAGCTTCTGGACCTGCCCTTCGTCGAGCAGACCGGCTACACCGGCAATCTGCCGGTGCTGCAAGACCAAGCCGCCAGCGCTGGATTCTTCGACAACTCGCAGTCGCTGGAGGCGGACGGCGTGTTCCGCCGCATCAGTCTGGTGCAGCGCTACCAGGGCGCGCTGTACCCGGCGCTGGCACTGGAGCTGACCCGCCAGGCGCTGGGGGCGCCGCCGGTGCAGTTCGAGTTTGACCCGCCGGAGGCGCGCGCCGCCGCCAATCTGGAAGCGCTGCGCATCGGCGCGGTGCGGGTGCCGGTCGACGAGCGGGTGACCGCCTATGTGCCCTATCGTGGCCGCAGCCCGAGTTTCGATTACATCTCCGCCACCGAGGTGATCCAGGGCACCGCCGACGCCGCGCGCCTGCGTGGCAAGGTGGCCCTGGTCGGCACCACCGCCGCCGGACTCAAGGACTTGCGGGTGACGCCGGTGGGGCAGGCCGATCCGGGGGTGGAAGTCCACGCCAATCTGGTGTCGGGCATGCTCGACGGCCGGGTCAAACACAAGGCGCCTTATTACGACGGCATCCACGCGGTGTTGTTGTTGCTGATCGCCCTGGCACTGGCGATCGGTGCGACCCGGTTGCCACCGCTGGCCAATGGTGCGCTGACCCTGGGCCTGATCGCCGGTCTGATCGCGCTCGCCTTCGGGCTGTGGAGCGGTGCCAACTTCATCATTCCGCTCGGTACGCCGGTGCTGTTCGCGCTGGTGCTGTTCCTGCTGCTGAGCTTTTACGGCTATTTCATCGAGTCGCGTGGCAAGCGCGAGATTTCCAAGCTGTTTGGCGAATACATCCCGCCGGAACTGGTGGAGGAGATGGCCGCCAATCCGCAGGCGGTGAGCATGGAGGGCGAGAAGCGCGAGATGACGGTGCTGTTCTCCGACATCCGCGGCTTCACCACCATCTCCGAGAAGCTGGACTCCAAGGAATTGACCGACCTGATGAACCAGTTCCTCACCCCGCTGACCAAGGTGATCCAGCAGCACCGCGGCACCATTGACAAGTACATGGGCGACGCCATCATGGCCTTCTGGGGAGCGCCGCTGAAGGACCCAAATCACGCCAGCAATGCGCTCAAGGCGGGGCTGGCGATGATCCAGGCGGTGCGTGGTCTGGATGCCGAGTTCGAGAAACGCGGCTGGCCCAAGCTCAATATCGGCGTCGGCCTCAATACCGGTGAGATGGTGGTCGGCAACATGGGCTCGGAGTTCCGCCGCGCCTACACGGTGATGGGCGACGCGGTGAACCTGGGCTCGCGCCTGGAAGGCCTGACCAAGGAATACGGAGTCTGGATGATCGTCGGCGAGGCTACCCGCAACGCCGGGCCGCAGGACTGGGCCTATCGCGAGCTGGACTCGGTGCGGGTCAAGGGCAAGAACGAGCCGGTGGCCATCTACGAGCCGCTGGGGCCGAAGGATCAGCTCGATCCGGCACTACGCAACGACCTGGCCCGTCACCGCGGCGCGATGAAGCTCTACCGTGCCCAGCTCTGGGACCAGGCCGAGGCCGAGTTCTTCAACCTGTCGCAGTCCGGCCGCCCGCACCGAATCTATGAGCTGTTCCTGGAGCGCATCCTCTATCTGCGCGAGCACCCGCCGGGTGCCAACTGGGACGGTGCGTTTACCTTTACCCACAAGTAGCGCTGGGGCGGACTGGCCTCAGTCGCCGAGCAGGGCGCCGGTTTTCCGCCAGGGCAGGGGCTCCTGGCCGGCGATCTTCGCCAGCCACTGACCAGGCCGCACCCAGCGATGGCCGCGGCGGGCGAACAGTCGGCCCTCATTGCGGGCGATGAGGGGCTCGCGCCGGCCGGTTTCCGGATCGGTGAGATGGCCGAGTACCTCGCCATGGCGCAGTTCGGCGCCCAGCGGCCGGGTCCAGGTCAGCACGCCGGCCTGGGTGGCGTGGAGCGTATCCACCGCTTCCAGCGGACTGGCGTGCGCTGTGAGCGGCTGAGCCTGGGCCGGCAGGCCGTCCACAAAGCCACGTCCAGCCAGAAAGCGGATCAGGCCGGCGGCGTCGCTGGCGGCCAGCGCCTCGTCGACATCGCGCTCGCCGCGCAGTTCGACGGTGGCGGCCAGGCAGGCCGGCGGGATTGGGTGATCGGGGTAGCGCGCGGCCAGCCGCCACCACAGCCGGCTGTTGGCCTCGTCGAAGGCGCTGCCGCCGGAATCCTCGGCCAGCAGGTTGACCTCACTAGCCAGGCAGGCCGCGAGGTCGGCCGCCGCCGGCCACAACGGAGTGCCGATATAGCTGTGCAGGATCGCTTCGAATTCGCAGTGCAGGTCCAGCACCACGTCGGCATCGCAGCTCAGGCTGTAGAGCCTCTGCTTCAGGGCGGCGTTTTCGCCGGCTGGCAGCTGGCGCGGCAAGGCAGCGCGTAGGGCGCTGCGGATCAGCTCGACATTGCTATCGGCGTCCGGCCCCAGCCGCCCTTCGACGGCTGCCGCCACGGGTTCAAAGAAGTCGGGGTAGCCGCGATTGAAGTTTTGCCCGCTGTCGAGTTCAAAGCGGCCCAGCTGGCGGCCGTGCAGGAACTGCTCCAGGCCGATCGGGTTGGCATAGGGCAGAAGCAGAATCTCACCGCGCAGGCGGCCAGCGGCATCCAATGCAAGGAGTTGGCTGCGCAGTTGCTGGGCGACCAGCAGCGCCGGAACTTCGTCGGCATGCACGGCGGCCTGGATGTACGCCTTGGGCCCGGGCGCTGAGCCCCGGAACCGCAGCACCGTCAGGTGGCGGCTGAGGCCTGGGCTTCCGGCCGGCAGGCTCAGAGTTTCGGTAACGAGGGGCACGCGGCGGACTTAAGGCGGACGAGCGGTCAGTATGACGACCTGCCGCCGCGGCGGGGCAGCGGAACTGGGCCAGTCGTCGCCAACCCTTGAGTGCGGCGAGGTGGGCGCTATATTGAGGCCATGAGTCCACCGAAGAATCCGCAATCCCAGAGCCACGACCACGACGAGGGTCGTGGCAGTGGCTTGGCCGTTGCCCCGGCCAAGCCTAAGTTGCAGCAACCCCCGCAATTCCGGGTGGTGATGATGAACGACGACTTCACCCCGATGGAATTTGTGGTGCAAGTCTTGCAACAGTTTTTCAATCATTCCCGTGAAAAGGCGGTCCAGATCATGTTGACCGTGCACCAGCAGGGCAAGGGCGTCGCCGGGATCTACCCGGTGGAAATCGCCGAAACCAAGGCGGCGCAGGCCAATGCCTACGCCCGCAAGAACCAGCATCCGCTGCTCACCGTTCTGGAGAAGGTCTGACCATGCTCAGTGAAGAACTGCAAAAAGCCTTAGACGCCGCCTTTGTCCAGGCGCGGATGGAAGGTCACGAACTGCTGACCGTCGAGCACCTGCTGTTGGCGCTGATTTCCGACGCCAACGTTTCCGAGGTGCTGACCGCGTCCGGCGGCGACCTCGACAAGCTCGAGCAGGCGCTCAAGGACTATCTCACCCAGAACCTGCACGCCAACAAGGAGCAGGCGGGTTCGATCGACACCCAGCCGACGCTGTCTTTCCAGCGGGTGCTGCAGCGGGCGATCTACAACGTCCAGGCCTCGGGCAAGAAGCAGGTCACCACGCTCAATGTGCTGGTGGCGATCTTCGCCGAGAAAGACACCCACGCGGTCTATCTGCTCGGCGAGCAGGGCGTGACCCGGCTCGACGTCGTCAACTACATCAGCCACGGCATCGCCAAGAAGGCCGACGGCTCCAGCCCGGTGCCGCAGGAGTCGTCCTCCGACAGCGAAGGCGAGGACGGTGGGCGCGAGGACAGCAAGCAGTCGGCGTTGTCGCAGTACGCGGTCAACCTCAACGAGCGCGCCCTGCAGGGCAAGATCGACCCGCTGATCGGCCGCGACCTGGAAATCGAGCGGGTGATGCAGACGCTCTGCCGCCGCCGCAAGAACAATCCGCTGCTGGTCGGCGAGGCTGGCGTGGGCAAGACCGCCATCGCCGAAGGCCTGGCCTGGCTGATCACCGAGGGCCGGGTGCCGGATCTGCTGCGCGGGTCGGTGATCTATTCGCTGGATCTTGGCGCCCTGATCGCCGGCACCAAGTACCGCGGCGATTTCGAGAAGCGCTTCAAGGCGGTGGTCAACGAACTGGTGAAGACCCCGGGCGCGGTGGTGTTCATCGACGAAATCCACATGATCATCGGCGCCGGCTCCGCTTCCGGCGGCGTGATGGACGCCAGCAACCTGCTGAAGCCGATGCTGGCCTCGGGCGAGTTGAAGTGCATCGGCAGCACCACCTACCAGGAATACCGCGGCGTGTTCGAGAAGGACCGCGCGCTGGCGCGGCGCTTCCAGAAGATCGACGTCGGCGAGCCCTCGGTGGAAGACACAGTGAAGATTCTCGAAGGCCTCAAGACCCGCTTCGAGGAGCACCACGCCATCCAGTTCACCAGCGGTGCGATCCGTTCGGCGGTGGAGCTGGCGGTGCGCCATATCACCGACCGTCAGTTGCCGGACAAGGCTATCGACGTGATCGACGAGGCCGCTGCCCGCCTGCGCCTGCTGCCGGAAAGCAAGCGCCGCAAGACCGTGCAGGTGCGCGACATCGAGGAGACCGTGGCGAAGATCGCCCGCATTCCGCCCAAGGCGGTGTCGACCAATGACCGCGACAAGCTGGCCACCCTCGAGCGCGACCTCAAGCTGACCATCTTCGGTCAGGATCACGCCATCGAGCAGCTCGCCAGCTCGATCAAGCTGGCGCGTTCCGGCCTCGGCAATGCCGACAAGCCGATTGGCGCCTTCCTCCTTGCTGGCCCCACCGGCGTCGGCAAGACCGAGGTGACCAAGCAGTTGGCGCAGCTCCTCGGCATCGAGTTGGTTCGCTTCGACATGAGCGAGTACATGGAGCGCCACACGGTGAGTCGTCTGATCGGCGCGCCGCCGGGCTATGTCGGCTTTGACCAGGGCGGCCTGTTGACCGATGCGGTGCTCAAGCAGCCGCACAGCGTGGTGCTGCTTGACGAGATCGAGAAGGCGCACCCGGATGTCTTCAACCTGCTGCTACAGGTGATGGACCACGGCACGCTCACCGACAACAACGGCCGGCACGTCGATTTCCGCAATGTGATCCTGGTGATGACCACCAACATGGGCGCCTTCGACGCGGCCCGTAACAGCATCGGTTTTGTCGAGCAGAACCACGCTCCGGATGCGCTGGAGGCGATCAAGAAGGGCTTCACGCCGGAGTTCCGCAACCGTCTGGACGCGGTGATTCCGTTCGCCGCCCTGGGCCAGGCGCAGATTCTGCGGGTGGTCGAGAAGTTCCTGATCCAGCTGGAGGCCCAGCTGGGTGCCAAGGGCGTGGTGCTGGAAGTCGACGAGGCAGCCAAGCTTTGGCTCGCCGAGCGTGGCTACGATCCGAAGATGGGTGCCCGTCCGATGGCGCGGGTGATCCAGGACCAGATCAAGCGGCCGCTGGCCGAGGAACTGCTGTTCGGCAAGTTGCAGCACGGTGGCAGCGTCACTGTGCGGCTCGCCGACAGCGGCCTGCGCTTCGACATCACCGGGCGGGAGAAGGCGCCGACGCTGGAGCCGGTCTGAAGTCTGGGTTGTATTCAGGCTTCAGTCGGTTTGGCGTCGCTACAATGGCGACTACCTTCGCACCAGGAAATTCCATGCGCGCCCGTCTACTTGCACTCGCCGTCCTGAGCCTCTTGTCTGCCTGCACCAATGTGCGGGGCACTGACGACGGGCGTCAGCCGCAAACGGTGTCTGATCGGGCCAGCAACCGCGTCCCCGACGCCCCGGCGGAAACCCGCACCTATACCCAGGACGAGGTGCTGGATGCCGCCAAGACCTTCTTCGGCGGTACTTCCGAAGGTCTGGCCAAGGCGGTCGAGCGGGTGTTCTCCGAGTACGGCGCGCCAGTGGCCTACATCGAGGGCGAGGAAGGCTCCGGCGCCATCGGCGTCGGCCTGCGCTATGGCCAGGGCTATCTCGCCTACAAGGGCGGCGGCCGTGGTCCGGTGTTCTGGCAGGGGCCTAGCGTCGGTTGGGACTTCGGCGGCAACGCCTCCAAGGTATTTACCCTGGTCTACAACCTCAATCGCACCGAGCAGCTGTTTCAGCGCTTTCCCGGCGTCGAGGGCAGCATCTACGTGGTGGCTGGTTTCGGCCTGAACTATCTACGCAGCAACGACATCGTGCTGGCACCGATCCGCACCGGCGTCGGCCTGCGCGCCGGCGCCAATGTCGGCTACCTGCACTTCACCCGCGAGCCGAGCTTCTTGCCGTTCTGAGCCACCATGGACGGGCCCCGGCCGGAGGGGCGGGGTGCGGATGCTTGCTGCCCGTCTTGCTGGCCGGTGACAATGCGTTGTCATCGAAGTGCGATGCGGTACGTTTCACAAGCCCCCTTTAAGTCACGGCGCCGCCGCCGGGAAATAGAACAATGTCCAATAAAGTAGCCCTGATCACGGGGGTCACGGGCCAAGATGGTGCGTACTTGGCTGAATTTTTGCTGCGCAAGGGCTATGTCGTCCACGGTATCAAGCGTCGGGCTTCGTTGTTCAACACAGACCGCATCGATCACCTCTACCAGGATCCTCACGAGCCTAACCGCCGCTTCGTCCTCCACCACGGCGACCTCACCGACAGCAGTTGTTTGATTCGCATCATCCAGCAGGTGCAGCCGGACGAAATCTACAACCTGGCGGCGCAGTCTCACGTGGCGGTGTCGTTCGAAGAGCCGGAGTACACGGCCAATTCCGATGCGCTGGGCGCTCTCCGCGTGCTCGAGGCTATCCGCATATTGGGGCTGGAAAAGAAGACCCGCTTCTATCAGGCCTCCACTTCGGAGTTGTACGGCCTGGTGCAGGAAACCCCGCAGAAGGAAACCACGCCCTTTTACCCCCGCAGTCCGTATGCCGTTGCCAAGCTATACGCTTATTGGATTACGGTGAATTACCGTGAGTCCTACGGGATGTATGCCTGCAACGGCATTCTTTTTAATCACGAGTCCCCGCTACGCGGCGAGACTTTCGTTACCCGTAAAATCACCCGCGCCCTGGCCCGCATTGCCTTGGGCCTGCAGGACTGCCTCTACCTTGGCAATCTCGATTCCCAGCGGGATTGGGGGCACGCCCGAGACTACGTCGAGATGCAGTGGCTCATGCTGCAGCAGGATCAGCCCGAAGATTTCGTGATCGCCACCGGGGTGCAGTACAGCGTGCGTGACTTCGTCAACCACGCTGCCGCCGAACTCGGCATGCGCTTGAGCTGGATCGGCGAAGGCGTTGGCGAGACTGGTGTTGTGATCGATGCCGGCCGCAGCCGCTGCCAAGTGGGGCAGGTGATTGTGCGGGTAGATTCCCGTTATTTCCGACCGGCGGAAGTGGAGACTCTCCTCGGAGATCCCACCAAGGCCAGAGAGAAGTTGGGCTGGACACCCAAAACCAGCTTCGCCGACTTGGTCGCAGAGATGATGCGCGAGGACTACCGCTTGGCAGAGCGAGATGTGCATGTCACTCAGGCAGGTTTCAAGGCTTTTAGCCACAACGAATAGGTCGCCAATGTTGCCCTCGCTAAATCGCCATGCCCGGATTTACGTCGCTGGCCACCGGGGCATGGTGGGGGCCGCTATCGTGCGCCGCCTGCAGACTGGCGGCTATCACAACCTGTTGCTGCGTAGTCATGCCGAGTTGGATCTCACTGATCAGGCGGCGGCTACTGGGTTTCTGGCGGCAGAGCGGCCCGATTACGTGTTTCTGGCTGCTGCCAAGTTCGGTGGGATTCAGGCCAACAATACTTATCGGGCGGAATTTCTCTACCAGAATCTTGCCATCGAAGCGAACCTTATTCATGCCGCTTGGAAAGCCGGTGTACAGCGCCTTTTATTTCTTGGATCCAGCTGTATCTATCCACGCGACTGTCCACAGCCGATCCAAGAGGACTACCTGTTAACGGGGCCTCTGGAGCCCACCAACGAGCCATATGCGATCGCGAAGATTGCTGGCATCAAACTCTGCGAGGCTTATAACAGCCAGTACGGTACGCATTATCTGAGTGCCATGCCAACGAACCTTTATGGTCCGAATGACAATTTTGATCTGAACAACTCCCACGTGTTGCCGGCACTGATTCGCAAGGCTCACGAAGCTAAGCTTGATGGTGCCACGGAGTTGGAAATTTGGGGTACGGGGCGACCGAGGCGAGAGTTCTTGCATGTCGATGACATGGCCGATGCTTGCGTGTTTCTGATGGAGCAAGGGATCGCTAGCGGGCTTTACAACGTCGGTGCTGGCGAGGACATCAGCATTGAGGAACTGGCGCGCCTAGTCATGGAGGTTGTCGGCCTCAAGGCTTCACTCCGAATGGATGCTAGCAAGCCGGACGGTACCCCACGCAAGTTGCTAGATGTCGGACGGCTTCGGCGCATGGGCTGGCAGCAGACGATCACCCTGCGTGAGGGTCTGCAGCAGACGTATGCCTGGTTCATGGCCAACCAGACGCTGGCTCGCGGAGCGCACTGAGGCCTGCTTGGTCTCGGTTCCGGCTGAGCCTGCTGGCACACTACCGATCAGTACCTGCTGCGCCTCGTCGTCGCCCCTTTCCTGGAACTCATGTCCGCCGTCTTCACCGTAATTACGGTCAGTTACAACAGCGCCGCTACCCTGCAACGCACCATCGATAGCGTTCTGGGCCAGAGTCTACGTGAGCTGGAATACTGGGTAATCGACGGCGGTTCAAACGACGGCACCCTCGACATCCTCAAGGCTTGTCGTGATTCCCGATTGCACTGGCTGTCAGAGCCGGATCAGGGCCTTTATCACGCGATGAACAAGGGTTTGGCGCGGGCGCGCGGGCGCTACGTGGCCCTGCTCAATTCCGATGATCTGTTTGCTGATGACGGCGTGCTAGAGATGGTGGCGGAAACGTTTGCCGGCGCTGAGGATTGCGTGGTCTATGGCGACCTGGAATTCTTCAACGGTCAGGGAGAGACCACTCGCCGCTGGCGTGCTGGCGAGTACAGCAGCCTTCGCTGGCGGCAGGGCTGGCATCCACCGCATCCAGCCACTTTTCTACCACGCGCCGTTTACAGTCGTTATGGTGAGTTTGATACCACCCTCCGGCTGTCTGCCGACTATAAGCTGATGCTCAAATTGGGGTTGGCGGGTGTCGAGTTCCGTTACCTGCCGCGTCTGCTCACGCGCATGCAGCAGGGCGGCGCCAGCACTTCGGGGTTGCGTAGCTCCTGGCGCCATAACCGGGAATCCTTCCGCGCGTGGAGGCAGTTGGGTGAGACGCCGCCTTGGCTGTTGGTGCCGCGCAAGTTGTTGTTCAAACTGAAGGCGCACCGGGACGCGCGATGGTCTTAGCGCCCCGAATCGCCGCCCCATCACCGGGCTGTCCGATTTTTCACAAACCTTCGCTAGGTCTGTCCCATGAATGAACAACTGCCACTGGTGCCCGTGCTGATGGCGGGCGGTACCGGTACCCGCCTGTGGCCGTTGTCGCGCGAACAGTTCCCTAAGCAGTTTCTAGGCCTGCTGGAGGAACGTAGTCTGTTACAGGTGACTGCGCAGCGCGCGGCCGCTATTCCTGGAGCGGCATCTCCGGTGGCGATCTGCGGTGAAGACCAACGCTTCCTGGTGGGCGAGCAGTTACGTGAGCTGGGAATCCAGGACGCTTGCGTGCTGATTGAACCGGCTGGTCGTAACACTGCGCCGGCGGCAGCCTGCGCCGCCCTGCATGCCCAGGCGAAATACGGGGAGCAGGCGCTGGTCTTGCTGATGGCCGCGGATCACGTTATCGCTGACCAAGCCGCGTTCATCCGGGCAGTTCAGACGGCGAGTCAGGTCGCCCGGGACGGGCAGATCGTTGTGTTCGGTATTCAACCCACTCGCGCGGAGACCGGTTACGGCTATCTCAAGGTGGGTGTTGCCCAGGGGGACGGTGCCTACCGGTTGCAGCGATTTGTCGAGAAGCCGGATCGTGAGCGTGCAGAGGCGATGCTTGCGGAGGGAGGCTACTACTGGAATGGCGGGCTTTTTCTATTTCGCGCCGATGTGATGTTGGGTGAGCTTTCGCGCTTCGAACCAGAGATGGCCTCGCAGGTGCGGCAGGCGCTGGCTCTCGCCAAGGCTGATCTCGACTTTGTAAGGCTCGACGCGCGGAGCTTTAGGGCTTGCCGCAACGAATCCATCGACTACGCGGTAATGGAGAAGACCGACAAGGCGGCGGTAGTTCTGATGGATGCTGGCTGGGATGATGTCGGTGCTTGGACCTTCCTTGACCAGCAACCCAAAGACTCGGATGGCAATGCTGCCCGCGGCGACATCTGGTTACACAATGCGCACAACAACCTGATTCATGCCAGTTGCCGACTAGTGGCGCTGGCCGGGGTAGATGACGTCATCGTTGTGGAGACCAAAGATGCCGTCTTGGTAACGACTCGAGAACATGCTCAGGACGTCAAACATATTGTTGCCAAGCTCAAGCTGAACGGTCGATCCGAGGCAGTCCAGCACTCCACGGTCTATCGCCCCTGGGGCAGCTACGAGACCGTTGCCATGGACGAGCGCTTCCAGGTGAAGCGCATCATCGTCAAGCCCGGTCAGAAGCTGAGCCTGCAGATGCACCACCACCGTGCCGAGCACTGGATCGTGGTGAAGGGCACCGCCGAGATCACCGTGGGGGAGAAGGTCTTCATCCTCACCGAGAACCAGTCCACCTACATTCCGCTGGGCGAGAAGCACCGGCTGGTGAATCCGGGCCGGGTGCCGCTGGAGCTGATCGAGGTGCAGTCGGGGTCCTACCTGGGCGAGGACGACATCGTCCGCTTCGAAGACATCTACGGCCGGAGCCCGAAATGAGCCGGCTGCCGGCCTTCAAGGCCTATGACATCCGCGGCCGGGTGCCGGACGAGCTGAATCCGGATATCGCCTATCGGCTTGGCATCGCCTACGCCGAGCTGTTCGCGCCGAAGAAGATCGCGCTCGGACGCGACATCCGCCATTCCTCGCTGCCGCTGCTGCAGGCGCTGGCCCATGGCTTCGTTGCGCGCGGGGTCGAGGTGCTGGACATCGGACTGGGTGGCACCGAAGAGGTCTACTGGGCGGCGCAACAGCCGGGCGTGGATGGCGGCATCATGGTCACCGCCAGCCACAATCCGATGGACTACAACGGCATGAAGCTGGTGCGCGGTGGCGCGGTGCCCATTTCCGGCGACTCCGGTCTGCGCGAGCTGGAAGCGCGGGTTGCCGCCTCCAGCGCCCTGGCGCCGGCGGGCGCGCCGGCGATGACCAAGGCCGACTTCCGGCCTGCCTATGTGCAGCACCTCCTAGGCTATGTGGCGGGTCAGCCGCTGAAGCCGCTGAAGATCGTGGTCAACGCCGGCAACGGCACCGCCGGCCTAGTGATCGACGCGCTGGCGCCGCATCTGCCTTTCGAGTTCATCCGCGTACATCACCGGCCGGACGGTGATTTCCCCAATGGCATCCCCAACCCGCTGCTGCCGGAAATGCGCGCCGACACTGTCGCGGCTGTGCGCGAGTACGGCGCCGACTTCGGCGTCGCCTGGGACGGCGACTTCGACCGCTGCTTCTTGTTCGACGAGCACGGCGGCTTCATCGAGGGCTATTACATCGTCGGCCTGTTGGCCGAGGCCCTGCTGGTCAAGGAGCCGGGCGCCAAGATCATCCACGACCCGCGGCTGACCTGGAACACCGTCGACATGGTGCGCGCCGCCGGTGGCGTGCCGGTGCAGAGCAAGACCGGGCACGCCTTCATCAAGGAGCGCATGCGCGCCGAGAACGCTATCTACGGCGGCGAGATGAGCGCTCACCATTACTTCCGCGACTTCGCCTATTGCGACAACGGCCACATCCCCTGGCTGCTGGTCGCGGCGCTGGTGTCGCGCACTGGCAAGACGCTGTCGCAGCTGGTCGAGGACCGTATGCGCGCCTATCCGGCCTCCGGCGAGATCAACCGCCAGGTTCGCGACGTGCGTGTCACCATCGCCCGCATCGAAGCCGAGTACGCACCCGCTGCCCAGTTGGTCGAGAAGGTCGATGGCCTCTCCTGCGATTACGGCAGCTGGCGCTTCAACCTGCGCGGCTCCAATACCGAGCCGGTGCTGCGCCTGAACGTCGAGGCCCGTGGCGATGCCGCGCTGATGCGCCGGCAGACCGAGCAACTGCTGAGCCGTATCGACGCCGCCTGAGCCAGGGCCGGCGAAAGGCCGGACCTGACGATTTGTGTTGCATCTGAGCAAAAACCCGAATCAGGTTGACGGAAGCTGACAATTTGTTGTCAGCTTGTAAAGCCGGTCAACCGGCATCGCTGCACCACGTTCTGTTTGCAGGACGTTCCCTAACAGCTGCGTAACTCCAAAGCCTGATGGCTGGCGCGGGGTTTGCTCGGTGTTAACCGCGATGTGGTTCGGGTCTTAGAGGTCACTATGCTGGCGTATATCGTTCTCGGCTCGCTGACGAGCTTCTGGTTCACCTGGCTGACCATCCTGCTGGCCCGCCATCACCAGATTGGTTCCGACGAAGCTTCGGGGGTGCAGAAGTTTCACGATCACTGGGTGCCGCGCCTGGGCGGCGTGCCGGTGTTTGCCGCCTTCGTGACCACCATCCTGCTCGCCGCCTGGCTCAGCAATTCCGAGATCGACCGCAGCGTGCGTCTCCTGGTCTGCACCCTCCCGGCGTTCGGCATCGGCCTGTTGGAAGACGTCACCCGCAAGGCCGGCGTCAGCCCGCGTCTGCTGTTCACCATGATCGCCGCCGCCATCGGCTGGTGGCTGCTCGACGCCCGCTTGCTGCGTCTGGATCTGCCGGTGGTGGACGGCCTGCTGCTGGCCTATCCGCTCGCCGCCTTCGCGCTCACCCTGTTCGCCGCCGGTGGTGTCGCCCATGCGGTCAACATCATCGACGGCTACAACGGCCTCAGTGGTTTTGTCATCGCCGCCGCCTTTGCCGGCATGGCCCTGGTGGCCTGGCAGGTCGGCGACGCCTTCGTGCTGCGGGTCTCGGTGGTCGCGGTGATCGCGGTGGCCGGCTTTCTGGCCTGGAACTTTCCTTACGGCCGCATCTTCCTGGGCGATTCCGGCGCCTACTTCCTCGGTTTCCTGTTTGCCGAAATGGCGATCCTGCTGGTGCATCGCAATCCCGGCGTCTCGGCCTGGTGTCCGATGCTGCTGATGATCTACCCGGTCTGGGAGACGGTGTTCTCGATGATCCGCCGCGGCAGCGAGGGCGGTCTGCACCGGATGGGCCAGCCCGATGCCCTGCATCTGCACCAGCTGGTCTACCGCCGGCTGATGAAGCGCTACGTCGGCTCGCCGAGCCCGGAGCACCGCATCCTGCGCAATTCCCTGACCTCGGTGTATCTCTGGGGGCTGGCGCTGATGAGCATCGTGCCGGCGGTGCTGTTCTGGAATCGGCCGCTGATCCTGATGCTGTTTGCCGCCCTGTTCATCGTCAGCTACGGCGTGCTGTACATCGGCATCGTGCGTTTCCGGGTGCCGCGCTGGCTGGTGGCGGCACCGCTGGACTCCGCGCGCACCCTGCGCTCTGCGGAAGCCGACGTCGACACCGCGGCCGCGACCTCCTAGGGCCGCCTCAGGGCTTGTGCGGCTGCTGTAGGTACTCCAGCGAGCGCATCTCCTGCAGCCGCGAACGGGTGCGGGCGAATTCAAAGACCAAGCGCTCGCCGCGGTAGAGCTCTTCCAGCGGCACATCGGCGGCGATGATCAGCTTCACGCCCCGGTCGTAGAGCTCGTCGACCAGGGTGATGAAGCGCCGCGCCTCGTTCTCGTCGGCAACCGTCAGCTGCGGCACCCGCGACAGCAGCAGGGTGTGATGCAGGTGCGCCAGCTCGATGTAGTCGGCCGCGCCACGCGGCCCCTCGCAGAGTTCGCCAAAGTCGAACCAGACCACGCCGGGCGCGCGCTGGCGGGCGGTCAGTTCGCGGCCGTGGATGTCGAGGTTCACGCCGCTTTGTCCTTCCTGGCCGGCGAAGCGCCGGAAGTACAGCGCCAGCTTTTCCTCGCAGGCGCTGTCGCAGGGGCAGAGATAGAGTTCGGCGTCGGTCAGGTAGCGCAGCCGGTAGTCGATGCCGTGATCGACGTTGAGCACCCGCACGTTGCGCTTCAGGGTTTCGATCGCGGGCAGGAAGTTCTGCCTTTGCAGGCCGTCCTTGTAGAGGCCATCCGGGGCGATGTTGCTGGTGGTGATGAGGGTGACGCCGCGCGCGAACAGGGCTTCCATCAGTCGGCCGAGGATCATCGCGTCGGCGATGTCGGAGACGAAGAACTCGTCGAAGCACAGCACTCGCACCTCGTCGGCGATCTCCTCGGCGACTTTGCTCAAGGGGTCGCGCACCTCCGGGTAGCGGCGCCGGCGCTCGTGCACATCGAGCATGAAGCGGTGGAAGTGGGTGCGGCGCTTGCGCGAGAACGGCAGGGCTTCGTAGAAGAGATCCATCAGATAGGTCTTGCCGCGACCGACCCCGCCCCAGAAGTACAGGCCCTTTACCGCCGGCCAGCGCAGCCGGCTGCTGCCCAGGCGCCGCTTCGGCGGATGCGCGAGCAACTGCTCGTAGACCGTCTGCAGCGCCTCGACCGCCAGTGCCTGGGCCGGGTCGGCGGCGAAGCCCTCGCGCTGCAGATCCAGTTGGTAGCGCGCCTTGGGCGCCAGGGTTTCGATCACGGCAGCGTCACCCCGAACAGGCGCCCCAGGTAGTCGTTGAGGAAGACTCCGCGCGGGTCCAGCCGCGCGCGCAGCGCCAGGAAGTCCCGCCAGCGCGGATACAGCGCGGCCAGCTCGCCGCTCTCCTTGCTGTGCGGCGAACCCCAGTGCGGGCGCGCGTCGTAGCGGTCCAGCACGTCGACGAAGGCGCGGGTCACCGCCGGCATCGGCGCGCCACGGAAGCGCTTCAGCCGGATGAAGGCGGAATCGCGCTGATACGCCGGCGACAGCCAGACCCCATCGGCGGCGACAAAGCCGACCTGCACGGCGGCGTAGCCGCGCGCGCCCAGCAGGTTCAGCAGGCGCTCCAGCTGGGCCAGCGCCTCGGGCAGATCGCTGACCGCCAGCTGGTACTCCAGCAGCTCGGCCTGGCGCAGCAGCGGCCGTGCCTTGGGCTCGGGGGCGGCGTCGATGCGGTCGGCCTCCGGCAGCGCCTGCATCGCCAGCCGCTGCGCACCGCCGGCGAGGCGGGGGAGTTCCTGACTGACCCGCGCCAGCAGCCAGTGTCCGGCATTGCGCATCAGCCATTCTCGACCCTGGGCGCTCAGGGCGGCGCGGCGTGGCGGCAACTCCTGCGCCGGCAGGGCGACCTGGACACGGGTGGCGCCGGTGCCCGGAAACCACTCGAAGGACAGGTGCCGCGCCTTGGCGCGCAGTTCCGGCAGGCGCGCCAGGGTGTCTTCCAGCGCGCTCTTGAACAGGCGCACCCGCAGTGGTTGCGCCAGCTCGCAGCTCAGTTCGACATGACTGACCACGCCCAGTGCGCCCAGCGACAGGCGGGCGGCGTCGAACAGCTCGGCGTTTTCTTCGGCGGAGACCCGGCGAAACACGCCGTCGGCGGTGGTCAGGCCGACCGCGCTGACGCAGGCCGAGAGGTTGCGCTGCAGCGGACCGGAGCCATGGGCGCCGACACTGACTGCGCCGCCGACGGTCGCCGCCGCCGGCCAGCCATCCACCGGCAAGGCCAGGCCGCGCTCGCGCAGCCATTCCGCCAGCGCGCCCAGCGTGGTGCCGGCGCGGACCCAGACTCGCCCGCGTTCGAGGTCGGAGGACTCGACGCCACGGAAATGATCCAGCGCCAGCAGGTTCTCGTCGGTACGCCAGAGCTGGTTGGCGGCGGTGCCGCCGCCGGCCACGCGCAGACGCTCGCCGTCCTCGGCGCAGCGCAGCACTTCCGACTGGATCTGCTCGACGCTGTGGGGACGCGCGATGTGGTGCGGGTCGGCGAGCGCCGCGCCGCGCGCGAAGCGCGTATGCGTGCCTGGGGTGAGGCTGGGAAGTTTCATGGGCCTGGCGCCGGGACTAGGGTATCTGGCTCGCCGCAGCGGTCCAGGATCACGGCACGCACGGCGTCCCGCAGTTGATGCGCCGCATCCCGGCCGCTGCCTTCGGGGTGCAGCGGCGGCAGGATCTCGATTTCGATCTGGCTGCGCCGGGGCAGGCGCGCGCCTTCCGGCAACACCGTGCGGGTGCCGCGGATCACCACCGGCAGCACCGGCACCGTCGCGCGGCTGGCGATGGCGAAGGCGCCGGGCTGGAACGGCAGCAGACCGGGCTCGGCCTTGAAGGTGCCCTCGGCGAAGATCGCGAAGGACTCGCCCTCGTGCAGACGCCGCAGCAGATCGCGGGTCGCCACCGCCGCCTCGCGCGGCGAGCCGCGGTTGACGAAGCTCACGCCCATCCGGCGGATGGTCCGACCCACCAGCGGCCAGTCGGCGGCGCCGTGCTGCACCAGAAAGCTGAAGTGGGCGGGCAGCGCCGCGGTCAGCACCATGCCGTCGAGATAGCTGGCGTGGTTGGCGACGCAGACGCAGGGGCCATCGGGCAGATGCTCCAGGCCGCTGACCCGGATCGGGCAGCCGATCAGGCGCATGATGCCGTGGCTGCCGGCGCGGCCGATGGCGCGGCGGCTGCGTAGCGTCGGGCCGCTGATGATCAGCAGGCACAGCGGCAGCACCGCCAGCGCGAAAGCACCGGTCGCGTAGGCGCCGTACAAGGGTCTGAACAGGGAGCGAAGAACGCGCGCAGGCATCTCCCTATTATAGAGAGATGCCCTCGTCCGCCGATTCGCCGCCGCTGTCCGCCGCCGACCGCGCCCTGCTGGCGGATTTCGCCGACATGCTGCTGCTCGAGCACGGCCTGTCGAAGAACAGTCTGGCCGCCTACCAGTCCGACCTCAGTCTCTACGGCCGCTGGCTGGCGGCGCGCGGCCGCAGCCTGCTGGAGGCCGACGAAGCCGAGCTGCGTGATTACCTCGCCGACCGCCAGCGGCGCGCCGACCCGCGCCAGGCCGGGCAGGGCTTCAATGCCCGCTCCCAGGCCCGCCATCTCACCGCCGCCCGCCGCTTCTACCGCTGGCTGGTGCGCGAGCGCCGCCGCGCGGACGATCCCACCCGCCTGCTGGAGGCCCCCAGACAGGGGCGGGGCCTACCCAAGACCCTGGCGCCGGCCGAGGTCGAACGCCTGCTGGCGGCACCCGACGACAGCCCGCAGGGCCTGCGCGACCGGGCGATGCTGGAACTGATGTACGCCAGCGGCCTCAGGGTCAGCGAGCTGGTCGGCCTGCCGCTGCCACGGGTCAATCTGCAGCGCGGCCTGGTGCTGGTGCTGGGCAAGGGCGGTCGCGAACGTCTGGTGCCGATGGGCGAGGTGGCGCAGCTGGCCATCCAGCGCTGGCTGCAAGAGGCGCGGCCGGCCTATGCCGACGCCGCCAGCCGCAGCGATGCGCTGTTCCTCAGCAATCGCGGCGAGGCCATGACCCGCCACAACTTCTGGCACCGCATCAAGCAGCATGCGCGCAACGCCGGCATCCCGGTGGCCTCGCTGTCGCCGCATACCCTGCGCCACGCCTTCGCCACCCATCTGCTGGAAAACGGCGCCGACCTGCGCGCGGTGCAGAGCCTGCTCGGTCACGCCGACCTCTCCACCACCCAGATCTACACCCACGTCACCCGCGCGCGGCTGAAAGCCCTGCACGCCCAGCATCATCCGAGGGGGTGAGCCCGTTTTCTTGCCGAAGGCAAGAAAACGGGCGAACGCCCGGCCATGGACGGCCGGGCCGGGGGTAAGCAAGAACGATGCAGCCACGCCAGGGATGGCAAGGATGAGCTGAGGTCAGGAGCGAGCGAACGCCCGGCCATGGGCGCCGCCAAACACGACGAAAGCCCTACGCAAGCAGCCCGGCGGCCGCGCCTGCCGCGAACCGACTGGAATCGGATTTGTCATACTCTCGCCGCTTCAATTCCCCGTGACCTCGCAATGCTCCTGTTCCGCCCGGGCCGCCTGGCCCTGATCTTCGCTTCCGTTTCCCTCGCCGCCACCACCGCCTCCTGCGCGCCGCCGATGCCGGAACCGGGTGAGCCCCAGGCTGAGCCGCCCGCGCAGAGCGAGCCGGCCAAGCCGGCCGCCGCGCTCAGCACCGAAACGCCGGACGCTGCCGAACTGCGCGCGCGGTTGACCAAGGCGATGCCGGACCTGGTGCTCGACTCGGTACACCCGGCCGCCATCCCCGGCCTCTACGAAGTGCGCCGCGGCTCGATGTTTGGCTACGTCAGCGCCGACGGCAAATACCTGATCTCCGGCGACCTGGTGAATCTAGAGACCGGCGAGGAACTCACCGAGAACAGCCGCCGCAAGCTGCGCCTGGACGCCCTGGCCCAGCATGGCAGCGAGTCCATCGAGTTTTTCCCGCCCAAGGGCCAGTTGCAGAACGTGGTGACGGTGTTCACCGACGTCGATTGCGGCTACTGCCGCAAGCTGCACAGCGAGATCGCCAGCTACAACGATCTCGGCATCGGCATCCGCTACATGTTCTATCCGCGCAGCGGCCCTGGCAGCGAGTCCTTCAAGCAGGCCGAGTCGGTCTGGTGCTCGATGGATCGCAAGGGAGCGCTGACCAAGGCCAAGCAGGGCGTGCATCTGCCGGCGGCGCCGGAAGGCTGCAAGACCCCGGTGCTGGCCGAGTACAACCTCGGCGGCGAGCTGGGCCTGCGCGGCACGCCGATGCTGGTGTTGCCCAATGGCGAAGTGGTCAACGGCTATGTGCCGGCCGACCGGCTGGCCCAGCGCCTGGCCGAGACCGCGCTGCCGGCGGCCGCCAAGAGCGCGCCCTGAGCTAGCGCCGGAACAAAAAACGGCCGGTCATGATGACCGGCCGTTTTTGTTTGGCTGCTTCGGGCCTTAACCGCGTCCGAAGCTCAGCACGCCGTCCTTCACCCCCACCTGCACGGTATCGCCGGCGGCGAACTTGCCGTCGAGGATCTCCCGCGCCAGCGGGTTCTCGACCTCGGCCTGCACCGCGCGCTTGAGCGGCCGCGCGCCGTAGATCGGGTCGTAGCCGGCCTCAGCGAGGTGATCCAGCGCGGCATCGGAGAAGGTGATGCCGATGTTGCGCTCCTTGAGCCGGGACACCAGGCGCTGGGTCTGGATCGCGGCGATGGCGCGGATCTGCTTGGCCGCCAGCGGATGGAACACCACCGCCTCGTCGATGCGGTTGATGAACTCCGGCCGGAAGTGCTGGCCGACCACCGCCATCACCGCCTCGCGGATTGCCGCGTAATCGCCCTTGGTCGCCTCCTTGCTCATCATCTCTTGGATGAGATGCGAGCCGAGGTTGCTGGTCATCACGATCACGGTGTTGCGGAAGTCCACGGTGCGGCCCTGGCCATCGGTCAGGCGGCCGTCGTCGAGCACCTGCAGCAGCACGTTGAAGACATCGGCATGGGCCTTTTCGACCTCGTCGAACAGCACCACCGAATAAGGCCGGCGGCGCACCGCCTCGGTGAGCGTGCCGCCCTCGTCGTAGCCGACATAGCCGGGCGGGGCGCCGATCAGGCGACTCACCGAATGCTTCTCCATGAACTCGCTCATGTCGATGCGGACGATGGCCTCTTCGGTATCGAACAGGAAGCTCGCCAGCGCCTTGCACAGCTCGGTCTTGCCGACGCCGGTGGGGCCCAAGAACAGGAAGCTGCCGATCGGCCGGTTGGGGTCGGACAAGCCCGCGCGCGAGCGGCGGATGGCATTGGAGACCGACACCACCGCCTCGTCCTGGCCGACCACCCGCTCGTGCAGGGCGGTCTCCATGCGCAGCAGCTTGTCGCGCTCGCCTTCCAAGAGCTTGCTGACCGGGATGCCGGTCCAGCGGCTGACCACTTCGCTGATCTCGTGCTCGCTGACGCTGGTGCGCAGCAGGCGGTTGGCCTGGGCCGGCGAGGGCGTCGCGGATTCGCTCGGCTGCACCGCGGCGGCGGCGCGCTTTTCCAGCTCGGGAATGCGGCCGTACTGCAGCTCCGCCATGCGCGCCAGGTCGCCGCCGCGGCGCGCCGCTTCCAGCTCGATGCGCGCCTTCTCCAGCTCTTCCTTGACGCTGGCCGAGCCCTGCACGGTGACCTTTTCGGCCTTCCACTGCTCTTCGAGATCGGCGCACTCGCGCTCCAGCTTGCTGATCTGCTCTTCGAGCGCGGCGAGCGAGCGCTTGGCGCCCTCGTCGCTTTCCTTCTTCAGGGCCTCGCGCTCGATCTTGAGCTGGATCAGCCGGCGGTCGAGACGGTCCAGGGCCTCGGGCTTGGAGTCGATCTCGATGCGGATGCGGCTCGCCGCCTCGTCCATCAGGTCGATCGCCTTGTCCGGCAGCTGGCGGTCGGTGATGTAGCGGTGGCTGAGCTTCGCCGCCGCGATCAGCGCGCCGTCGGTGATGTCGACGCCGTGGTGCACCTCGTAGCGCTCCTTCAGGCCACGCAGGATGGCGATGGTGTCCTCGACACTCGGCTCGCCGACCAGCACCTTCTGGAAGCGCCGCTCCAGTGCGGCGTCCTTCTCGACGTACTTGCGGTACTCGTCCAGCGTGGTGGCGCCGATGCAACGCAGCTCGCCACGCGCGAGGGCGGGCTTGAGCATGTTGCCGGCGTCCATCGAGCCTTCAGCCTTGCCGGCGCCGACCAGGGTGTGGATCTCGTCGATGAACAGGATCACCCGGCCTTCCTGCTTGGCCAGGTCGTTGAGCACCGCCTTCAGGCGCTCCTCGAATTCGCCGCGGAACTTGGCACCGGCGATCAGCGCCGAGAGGTCCAGCGTCAAGAGGCGCTTGTCCTTGAGCGACTCCGGCACTTCGCCGTTGACGATGCGCTGCGCCAGGCCCTCGACGATGGCGGTCTTGCCCACGCCAGGCTCGCCGATCAGCACCGGATTGTTCTTGGTGCGGCGGGCGAGGATCTGGATGGCGCGGCGGATTTCCTCGTCGCGGCCGATCACCGGGTCGAGCTTGCCGCCGCGGGCGCGCTCGGTGAGATCGACGGTGTATTTGTCCAGCGCCTGGCGCTGATCCTCGGCATTGGCGGAGTCGACCTTGGCGCCGCCGCGCACGGTGGCGATGGCCTTCTCCAGCAGCTCCTTGCGGCCGCCGGCGGCTTTGAGCGCCTCGGCGAGCGGGTCGCGGCCGTCGAGCGCGGCAAGGAAGAACAGCTCGCTGGAAATGAACTGGTCGCCCTGCTTCTGCGCCAGCTTGTCGCAGAGATTGAGCAGGCGCGAAAGCTCAGCCCCGACCTGCACATTGCCGTCGGCCTGGCCGACGGTAGGCAGGCGGTCCAGGGCCTGGCTGAGCTTGCTGCGCAAGAGATCGACATTGATGCCGGCCTGTTGCAGCAGGGGACGGGCGCCGCCGCCTTCCTGGTCGAGCAGGGCGAGGGCGACGTGGACGGGTTCGATGGCGTTGTGATCGCGGCCGACAGCAAGGCTCTGCGCTTCGCTCAGCGCCTCCTGGAACCGGCTGGTCAGTTTGTCCATGCGCATGAGGCATGACTCCTTGAGATGGTGCGGGGCTCCCGCCGGCCTCTTGGCCTTGCGGGTACGGGCTCAACATAAGCCCCGCCTTGGCCCATTCAAGCCCGGCGAGGCGCGCCGGGTGCAAATGCCCTGGCCACAATTACTTGTGGCTAAGCAGTGCCGGAGCCACTAGGGCTTCGTGATAATCTCCGGCATCACGATCTTCCCGGCGTGCACGGGGGTATGGGAAAGACGACCGGCAAGCAGCGGTGGCATCGGTTCGGGCTGGGCATCGCTGCCCCGGCCCTGGGCCTGTTCTGCTCGGCCTGCGCCTGGCTGATGCCGCCCGCCGAAGTGCCGCCGCCCTGGCAGGCCGCCGGTCTGCCGCCGCCCGCGGCTAGCACTGCCGGGCAGATGCCGGCCAGCGCCGGCGAGCCGGCCCGCCAGCCCATCCCGTCGGCGCTGCCCAGCCTGTTGCCGCCGCCGGCCGAATCGCCCGCAGGCTATGCCGAAGAACCCAGCCCGCGACGGCCGGCGATCTATCTCGCCAGCGATCCGCTGGGTTCGCTGCCGGCGCTGAGCGAGTTGCCGCCGGCCGCCGAGCCGTCGCTGGCGACGTCAGCGAGCCAAGCCGCCACCGCCAGCGAGGCCGCGCCAGCGCCAGAGCCGGCGGCGCCCGCTGCTGCCTGGCGGCAGGCGGCGATCCCCGAGGGCAGCAACCGCACGCCGGTGGGGCGCATGCCGCCGCCGGCTGCCATGCCCGGCTTTCTGATCGGCGCCGGCGATACCGTAGTCATCACCGTGCTCGGCCGCCCGGAGCTGTCGGCCAGCGGCAATGTCTCTGGCGATGGTCTGGTGACCGCCGCCCTGATCGGCGCCGTGCCGGTGCTGGGCCTCAGCCCCCAGCAGGCGGCGCAGCGCATCGCCCAGGCCTATCGGGATGGCCAGTACCTGGTCGATCCGCAGGTGACGGTGACGCTCAGCGACTACCAGAGCCAGCAGCTCTCGGTGCTGGGCGAGGTGAAGTCCCCGGGCCGCTTTGCCATGCGCACCCGGTTGTCCATCCTCGACGCGCTGGCTCTGGCTGGCGGCATCAACGACAGCGGCGCCCAGCTCGCCTACATCCTGCGCCCCGAGGACAGCGTGGTGACCCGCTACGAGATCGACCTCGATGCGCTGTTGCAGGCCGGTGCCGGCCAACAGTATTTCGAGTTGCTCGCCGGCGACACCGTGGTGGTGCCCAAGGCCGAGCTGTTCTACATCTACGGCGAGGTGAAATCGCCCAATGCCTACAAGCTCAAGCCGGGGTTGACGGTGATCCAGGCGCTGTCGCTGGCCGGCGGCCTCAGCGACAAGGGCAGCGACCGCCGCATCGACCTCCGCCGCCAGGGCGAGAACGGCCAGCTGCAAACCCAGGCGGCCACACTCAGCGATACCCTGCTGCCCAATGACGTGATCTACGTACGGGAGAGGCTGTTTTGAGCGACCCGGCGATCCAGGCGACACCGGCCCTGCTGCCGGCCGCCTATCTCAGCCCCGGCATCTCGCTGGCGCAGCTGTGGGCGGCGCTGCGCTATTACCGCTGGATCATCCTCGGCAGCATGTTCGGCTGCGCCTTCATCGCCGGCGTGCTCAGCAAGCTGGTGCTGGCCAAGGTCTACGAGGCCAGCGCCTCGCTGTACGTCGATTTCGAGGTCAACGACCCGGCCAGCGGCCGCGACTTTCCGCAGATGCTGGCGACCAGCTACATGTCTACCCAGAAGGCCTTGATCGAAAGCCCCAGCGTGCTCTTGCCGGTGATCGACAAGCTGGGCTGGGTGGGCAAGCCGGAATTCGCCAAGGGCTATGTCGCCAGCCGTGACGGCGAGCTGCGCCAGTACCTGATGGAAAAAGTGCTGGCCGAGAAGCTCAGCGTGGCGCCCTACAAGGACAGCCGGCTGATCAGCATCAGCTGGCAGGGCAAGAACCCGGCCGAGGTGGCGCGCGCGGTCAACACCATCGCCGAGACCTATGCCGAGCTGCATCTGAAGCGCAGCCTGGAGCCGGCGCAGGCGCGCGCCCGCGAGTATTCCGAGCAGCTAGAGAGCCTGCGCAAGGCGGTGGACGCGGCGCAGGCCAGGGTCAGCGAATTCCGCGAGCGCAGCGGCCTGATCGATCTCGACGCCAGGGTCGATGTCGAGGCGCAGAGCCTGCTCGGGCTCAACCAGCGCCGCCTGCAACTGGAGGACGAAAGCCGCAGCGCCGCGCTGCGCCGCTCCGAGTACGAGCGGCTGCGGCAGGCCAGCGGCGCCGGCGAGGCCAATATCGAATTGCTCGGCAATCCCTACATCCAGAATCTCAAGACCCAGCTGGCCAGCCAGGAAGCGCGGCTCGCCGAGCTGTCCAAGACCCTGGGCCCACGGCATCCGGAATACGTGGCGGTGGCCACCGAGATCGAGGCGCTGCGGACCCGGCTGGCGCGCGAGAGCGAGCTGTTTCAGGACGGTGTGCGCGGCGATGCCGCCCGTGCCAGCGGTGGCGCCGCCGGGGTTGCCGAGGCGGCCGAGGCGCAGCGGCTGAGGCTGCTGGAGACCCGGCGCTTGCAGGAGGAAGGTGCCAGCCTGCTGCGCGCGCTGGAGGCGGCCAAGACCGTCTACGACCGCGCCGTGCAGGGCTATGAAACCGTGCTGCGCTCGAGCGCCACCAAGTACAGCAATGTCTCGGTGGTCAGCATCGCGCCGCTGCCGACCAAGCCGATCAAGCCCAAGGCCAAGGTCAATGTGGTTCTCGGCCTTCTGGCCGGTGGCCTGCTGGCGATGGCGGGCTGCCTGGGCTGGGAGCTGCTGCACCGGCGCATCCGCTGCGCCGAGGACATGCAGGGCGAGATGACCGAGCCGGTGCTGGCGGAACTGGGGACGCTGAAATGAGCCTGGTTCCCGGCCGTCAGTTCGCCAGCATCGAGGACCCGACCCACGTCGCCCAGTACCTGATCCGCTACGTCGGGCTCGGCGAGGAGGCCTTGCAGGCGATCGCCGAGCTGCGTGCCCGCGAAGAGCTGCGGTTTTCCGAAGCGGCGCTGCGCCTGGGCCTGGTCACCCAGGCCGATGTCGATGCCGCGCTCAGCGCCAGCCGCAATCTCGATTCCGAGCGGCCGGCGCGGGCCCAGCCGGATGCGCAGCTGGTGGTGGCGCACGACCCTTTCGACCCGCACAGCGAGCAGATCCGCGCGCTGCGCACCAGCATCCTGCTGCGCCAGGGCGAGGCCGCGACCAATGTACTGGCGGTGGTCAGCAGCCAGCGCGGCGAGGGCCGCAGCCGGCTGGCGGCGGAACTGGCGATCAGCTGCGCGCAGCTCAAGCAGCCGACGCTGCTGGTCGATGCCGACCTGCGCAACCCCGGCCTGCACCGGCTGTTCGGGCTCGACAACGCGCAGGGTCTCGCCAATGCCCTGGCCGAGACCGCTGCGCCGCAGATCAACGGCGTCAACGGCCTGCCGCAACTGAGCCTGCTCACCGCCGGGCTCAGCGCCGGCAATCCGCTGGAGCTCTTGTCTTCCGACGCGCTCAGCGCGCTGCTGGTCGGCTGGCGCCGGCGCTACCGGCACATCGTCTTCGACACCCCGGCGGTGGCGAGCGTCTCTGATGCCCTGGCGGTGGCCAGCCATGCCGGCGCCGCGCTGCCGCTGGCGCGCCTGCACCGCACGCCGACGCGCGACTGGAAGAGCCTGATCCAGCGCCTGCACAGCACCCGCGCGCAGGTGCTGGGTGGCGTGCTCAAGCGTTTCTAGCGCCATATGTCTTCCACTCTCGCCAGGGTCAGCGTTTGCATCTGCACCTACCGGCGGCCTCAGCAACTGGCTTGGCTGCTGGCTGATTTGGGCGCGCAGACCCGCCGGCCGGACGAGGTGGTGGTGGTGGACAACGAGGCCGAGGGCGGCGGCCGCGCCAGCGTCGAGGCGGCGCGCACCGGTGCGCCGTTTCCGATCCGCTACGAGATCCAGCCGGTGAAGAACATCTCGCGCACCCGCAACCGGGCGGTGGCGCTGGCCGAGGGCGACTGGCTGGCCCTGCTCGACGACGACGAGCGCGCGCCCGCGCACTGGCTGCACACCCTGCTCGACACCGCCGCGCGCTACCAGGCCGACGGCGTGATCGCACCGGTGGTCTCCGTGGTTCCGGATTCGGCGCCGGCCTGGATACGCCGTGGTTGCTTCTACCAACCCACGCGTGACACGCCCACCGGCGAGATCATGCCGCTCAACAGCGTCGGCATCGGCAACGCACTGCTGCATGGCGCGCGGCTCAGAGCCCTGGAAGGGCCCTTCGACGAGGCCTATGGCCTCAGCGGCGGTGAGGACAGCGATCTGCTCACCCGCCTGGTGCAGGGCGGCGCCCGGCTGGTGGCCTGCCAGGAGGCCGCGGTCACCGAGCCGGTGGTGGCGGCGCGCCTGAACCTGCGCTGGATCCTGCTGCGCGCCGTGCGTGGCAATCAGGACTACGCCCGCAACTGGCGCCGCGGCCGCTTCGGCGCACTTCGCCCCTGGTCGCTCCCCGTGTTTTATCTGCGCGCCGCCCTGCAACTGGGCGTCGCGGCGCTGCTGACGCCGCTGAGCCTGCCGCTGGGGCGTCACCGCGCGGCGCGCTGGCTGCAAACGGCAGCCGGCAATTTCGGCAAGCTCTCGACGCTCTGGGGTTGGCACTACCAGGAGTACGCGCCGCCCTCCGCAAACCCGGCGCCGAGGCGCTGAGCGGCGCTGGCGCCGTGGTCCGTTCATGCCCATGAACGCTGGTGCGCAAGCTGCTCCTGTACGCTGTCGGCGACAGCAAGTCCCGACGGTGGGAACCCCGCCGAACGCCACCACCCACGCGAACTGAACATGTGCGGAATCGCCGGCATCGCCGCCTACCACTCTCGCGCGCCCGAGGTCGACGAGGCCGAGTTGCTGGCGATCCGCGACCGCATGCAGGCGCGTGGGCCGGATGGCGCCGGGCTCTGGCTGTCGCCCGACCGCCGCATCGGTCTGGCGCACCGGCGGCTTGCGATCCTCGACCTCTCCGACGCTGGCCGGCAGCCGATGTTCAGCCCGGACCGGCAGGTGGTGATCAGCTTCAATGGCGAGATCTACAACTACCCGGCGCTGCGCGCGGAGCTGCTCGCCGCCGGTGTGGCGCTGCGCTCGAGCTGCGATACCGAGGCGATCATCCACCTCTACCTGCGCGAGGGCACCGCTGCCTTTAGGCGCCTGCGCGGGATGTACGGCATCGCGCTCTGGGACGCGCGCCTGGCCAAGCTCTATCTGGTGCGCGACCCGCTGGGCATCAAGCCGCTCTACTACGCCGACGATGGCCACAGCCTGCGCTTCGCCTCGCAGGTGAAGGCGCTGATGGCCTCGCCGGCGGTGTCGGCGCAGCGCGATCTTGCCGCCACCGCCGGCTTCTTCGTGCGCGGCGCCATTCCCGAACCGCGCACCTGGCTGGCCGACGTCAAGGCGCTGCCCGCCGGCCACTGGCTGGAGGTGAGCGAAGGCCGGCGCGGCGAGCCGGTGGCCTTCGAGACCATCGAGGAGGTCTATCAGCAGGCGCCGGCGCCGGGCTTGGGCTCGCTGGAAACCCTGGCCGAAACCATCGCCGGCTCGGTGGCGGCGCATCAGCTCGCCGATGTCGAGGTGGGTCTGTTCCTGTCCTCGGGCCTGGACTCCACCCTGCTGCTGGCGTTGGCGGCGCGCGCCGGCCGACCGATCCAGAACAGCCTGACCCTGGTGCCGGATGTCTATCGCGGCACCGCCGACGACGAGGGCCAGTACGCCGAACGTCTGGCCCAGCGCTATGGCGCCAAGCACCACAATCTGCTGCTGAGCGCGGCCGAAGTGCCGGACCTCCTGGAGCGCTACTTCGCCGATGTCGATCAGCCGACGGTGGATGGCCTCAACACCTGGCTGATCAGCCGCGCGGCGGTGGGCCTGGGCCTGAAGGTGGCGCTGTCCGGTCTGGGCGGCGACGAGATGCTGGCCGGCTATCCCTCGTTCCGGCAGGCGCCGTTCGCCGCGCGCTACGGGCGCTGGCTGCCGTTCCAGAAGTTCGCCCGCGAACGCCTGCTGCCCTGGGCGGCACCGGCCATCGGTAGACATCTGTCGACGCCGAAGTGGCCGGCCCTGCTCGGCTACACCGACGGACTGGCACCGTCGTATCTGATGATGAAGGCGCTGTTCCTGCCCTACGAGCTGCCGCTGCTGATGGGCCGCGAGGCGGCCCAGGAGGCGCTGCGGCTCTGGGATCTCGATGCCCAGCTCGCCGCCGAGAACGCCACCGTCGCCGGCTGGCGGCCGCTGGCGGCGGTGTCCTATCTGGAGTCGCGGCACTACATGCGCAACCAGTTGCTGCGCGACTCCGACTGGGCCGGCATGGGGCATTCGCTGGAAATCCGCACGCCGCTGGTGGACCGCGAGGTGCTGCGCGCCGCCGCCGCCGCGCTGCAAAGCGGCGCGGTGACCAACAAGCGCGCGGTGATCCGGCAGATGTTGCCGGAGCTGGAAAGCCAGATCCTCAACAAGCCCAAGACCGGCTTCACCCTGCCGATGAACCACTGGCTGCAAACCCTGCCCAGCCTCGCCGCCTGGCGCCAGGTGCCGCTGCTCACCGCCGGCAACACCTATGGCGGCCGGCGCTGGGCCTATGTGGTGGCCAAGCACATGGGCCTGCTGTGAGCGAGGCCGCCGAAGCGCCTGGCGCCGGGGCAGGGCGCTCGCGCTGGCTGAAGCTGTTCAGCAGCGCGGTGATCGACCAGGCGCTGCTGTCGGCCGCCAACTTCCTGGTCGGCCTCTTGCTGATCCGCAATTGCAGCGACGAGGACTACGGCCATTACGTGCTCGGCTTCACCGCGCTGCTGCTGCTCACCGGCTTGCAGGGCGCCTACATCGGCGGGCCGCTGGCGGTGCTGGCGCCACGGCAGTCGCCGGAGCGCAAGCGGCAGATGCTGGCCAGCCTCTACCACCAGTCCGGGCGCTGGACGACGCGCATCGCCCTGGGCCTGGCGGCGCTCAGTGGCGCGCTCGGCCTGGCCGGCCTGCTCAGCCCCTTGCTGGCGGTATTGGCCGCGGTGTACTGCGCGGTGGCGGCCTTCGCCTTGCAGCGCGAATACCTGCGCACCGGCCTGATGATCTACGAGCGCCCGCAGGCGGTGTTGCGCGCCGATCTGGTGTACGTCGCGGTGCTGCTCGCCGGTGTCGCCGCTGCCGCCCTGCTGACACG
Source organism: Stagnimonas sp. FW305-C-60 (assembly GCF_058782965.1). Lineage (NCBI taxonomy): Bacteria > Pseudomonadati > Pseudomonadota > Gammaproteobacteria > Nevskiales > Nevskiaceae > Stagnimonas > Stagnimonas sp. FW305-C-60. The sequence goes on along the minus strand of NZ_JBYSYF010000002.1, from coordinate 822,626 downwards.
GCCGGCGGCACCCTGGGCCTTCGCGGCGATGGCGCTGGCCGCCTTGGCGGGGGCGGTGCTGGCGCGCCGCGAGCTGGCGCGCTCCCCGGGCCTGCACGGCGAGGAGCTGCACGGGCTCTGGCGCGAACTGGCGCCGCTGGGCGGCTGGGCGATGGCGGGCTGGCTGGTCTACTGGTCGTTCAGCCAGGGCTACAACTACGTGGTCGCTGGCACGCTCGACCTCGCGGCGGTGGCGGCGCTCAATGCCGTGCGGCTGCTGCTGATGCCGGCGAATCTGATGGTGAGCGGCATCAAGCAGCTGCTGCTGCCGATGGCCGCGCGCTGGCACCAGAGCCTGGGACTGGACTCCATGCTGCGCCGCCTGCTGGCCTTCGCGGCGGTGGTGATGCTGCTGAGCCTGATCTACTTCGGCCTGCTCTGGCTGCTGCGCGACTGGGTGTTCGCGGTGCTGCTCAAGAAGCAGTTCGCCGACCGTGACCAGATGCTGCTGCTGTGGATGCTGATGTTTCTGCTCTCCGGCGTGCGCGATCTGTTGATGACCGCGCTGTTGGTGCGCGAGCAGTTCCGCAGCATGACCGGACTCAGCACGGTGGCGGCGCTGCTGTCGCTGCTGACCTGCTGGCTGGGCACGCTGCACTACGGCGCGGCGGGCGCGATCCTCGGCCTGGTTCTGGGCGAGGCGATCAATCTCGTCGGCGTGCTCTGGCTGATCGCGCGCGAGCGTCGGCGCACCGAGGCCAGAGGGTGAACGGCGCCACTACCTGGGTCGCCGACCGCCAGTTCCGCGGGCTGACCGCCGCGTTGGTGCTGGTGGCGCTGTGGCTGCTGGAACTGCCGGACGGATTCAGCTGGGCGGCGGTGGGACGGCCGGACCTAGCCGCAGATGGCATCAACTTCATCGCCAAGCTGCAATGGCTGCCGCTGTTCGGCCTGGGGGCGCTGCTGATTCTGGCGCGCTTCCGGCTGAGCATGGCGCTGCTGGCGCATCTCAACCCGTTTCTGCTGTTGCTGACGCTGTGGGTGCTGGCCTCGGCGCTGTGGTCCTACGATCCCTCGTTGACGCTGCGGCGGGCGATCAAGGTGGTGGGCGTGCTGCTGATCGCCTGGGGGGTGATGCTGGCGAGCTGGGACTACGGCCGTTACGAACGCCTGCTGCGCTGGGGCATGCTGGCCTTCCTGCTCGCCTCGCTGTTGTTCATGCTGCTCAGGCCGCGCCTGGGCATCCACCAGGCCGACGAAAGCGAGCCGCTGCTGGCCGGCAGCTGGCGCGGTCTGACCGTGCACAAGAACAGCTTCGGTGCCCTGGCCAGCCTGGCGGCGGTGTTCTGGACCCACGCCCTGCTGACCACCGAGCGCAAGGCGGTGGCGGCGCTCGGCTTGCTGGTCTGCCTGATCTGCCTGATCGGCGCGCGCAGCAGCACGGCGCTGGTCTGTGCCCTGGCCTCGATCACCCTGATGCTGGCCGGCCTCAAGACCCGGCTGGTGCAGCGGCCGGGCGCCTTCCTGCTGTTTGCCGCTGCGCTGTTCCTGGTGCCGCTGCTGTGGTTCGTGATCCTCAACGGCCTGCCCAGCCTCGACGAGGCTCTGGGGCCGGTCACCCAATTGCTGGGTCGCGATCTGAGCTTTACCGGGCGTGTGCCGCTCTGGGATGCGCTGCTCGACGAGATTCCCCAGCACCCCTGGCTGGGCACCGGCTACCAGGCCTTCTGGGGGCCACCGGGCACGCTCTCCGACGCCGCGCGCGCCAAGGCCGGCTGGACCAGTGCCAATGGTCACAACGGCTATCTCGACACCAGCAACGAGCTGGGCCTGATCGGCCTCGCCCTGCTGCTCGCCGCCATCGCTTTCGACCTGCGCCGCGCTGCCAAACTGGCGACACTCTCGGCCAGCGTGTTCGCGCTGCATACCGCGGTGCAGTTCTACCAGCTGGTGTCGAATCTGTCGGAGACCATGTTCTTCCGCACCATCTCGCTCACCTTCCTGCTGACCGTGCTGTCCTCGCTGCATCTGGCGCGCATCAGCCTGGATCTCGACCTGCGCCGCCGCCACGGCGGCGCCCTGTCTTCCGCCAGCCAGCCCGGGGTCTCCCATGCGCATTCTTGATGTGCCCTACGACAATCTCACCTTCGCCGCCGCGGTGGATCGCCTGCTGGCGCTCTACGCCCTCGGTCGGCCGGTGTTTGTCACCTACCTCAACATCGACTGCCTGCGAATGGCCGCCGAGAACGCCGAGTACCGCGGCCTGCTGCAGGGCGCCGACAGCGTGCTGCCGGACGGCACCTCGCTGAAGATCGCCACCCGCATGGCCGGCCAGCGCAAGGCCGACCACTACATCGTCACCGATGTCTTCGTCGCCGCCATCGAGAAGCTGGCGGGAATGGGGGCGAAGTTCTATTTCCTGGGCGGCCCGCCGGGTGTCGCCGCCGCCGCCGCCGAGGTCTTGCGCGGGCGACTGCCGAGGATCGAGGTGGTCGGCGCCCGCGACGGCTACTTCAAGGACGACGAGGCGGTGATCGCCGAGATCAATGCCTCCGGCGCTGACATCCTCATCGTCGGCACCGGCGCGCCGCGCCAGGAGCTCTGGCTCGACCGTTACCGCGATCGTCTCAAGCCGCAGTCCCGCTGGGGTGTGGGCGCCTTGTTCACCTGGATTTCCGGTCATCAGGCGCGCGCGCCGATGCTGTTCCAGAAGCTGTATCTGGAATGGTTCTGGCGCCTGCTGCACGAGCCGCAGCGCTTGTTCGTGCGCTACTTCGTGCACGATCTGCCCTTCCTGCTCAGCCTGCCGCTGAAAGGCGTCAAGGCCGAGCCCGGTCCGCCGGAGCGGCCCTGATGTCCGCGATCAGACGCCGGCCGCAGGGCATAATCATCGCGCTCATCGCCGAGGGCCATCCGCGCCCGTGAACCCCAGTTCCAGCCAGCACGCTGCCTTCCTAAACGGCGCCGCCTACGCGCTGACGGTGAGCGCCTATCTGTACCTGCTGGCCTGGGGCTATGGCCAGCCCTTCGAGGCGCCTTACCAGCTGCTGCAATTGATCGCCGGCCTGCTCGCCTACCTTCTGCTGCGTCGCCACGATCTGATCGTCCCCTGGCATCCGGGCCAGGCCGGCAGCGCCGGCACCGGGGTACTGATCGACTGGGGCTGGATCGTCGCGCTGCTGTTGTTCCTGGGCTTCTTCAGCCGCAGCGCCGAGGATTTCTCGCGGGTGGTTCTGTTCACCTGGTTTCTGACCACGCCGCTGCTGTTGCTGGGCCTGCATCTGCTGGTTTCTACGGTCGCCCGCCGGATGGTGCCGGAGCTGGCGCAGGGGCGCAGCACGGTGATCGTGTTCGCCAACGACTCGGCGCGGGTCTTGGCCGACAAGCTGGCGCACGCCAGCGGCTATCGTCTGCTCGGCTACTTCGACGACCGCGACGAAACCCGCACCGACGGCGGCATCCCCGGCCTGCCGCTGCTGGGCAAGGCGCGCGACGTTGCCCAGTACGCCAAGGACCACGGCGTGCAGGTGGTGTTCGTGGTGCTGCCCGATTCCGGCTCGCGGCGCGCCCTGCAATCGCTGGACGAGCTGGGCGACACCACCGCCTCGCTCTACTATGTGCCGGACTTCTTCGTGTTTTCCCTGCTCAAGGCCAAGCTCGGCGAGTTCGAGGGAGTGCCGGTGCTGCAACTGGCGGAAACTCCGTTCTATGGCGCCGACGGCCTGTTCAAGCGCGCCTTCGATATCGTCTTCGGCATCCTCGCCCTGATCGGCCTGACGCCGGTGTTGATCGGCATCGCCATCGCGGTGAAGCTGTCCTCGCCCGGGCCGGTGTTGTTCAAGCAGGCGCGCTACGGCCTCAACGGCCAGCGCTTCGAGGTCTACAAGTTCCGCTCGATGGTGGTCAACAAGGAGGCCGACAGCAAGCAGGCCAGCCGCAACGACAACCGCATCACCCGCGTCGGCGCGATCATCCGCAAGACCTCGCTCGATGAGCTGCCGCAGTTCTGGAACGTGGTTAAGGGCGAGATGAGCGTGGTCGGCCCGCGCCCGCATCCGGTGGCGCTCAACGAAAGCTCGCGCAAGGAAGTTAAGCGCTACATGCTGCGCCACAAGGTCAAACCCGGTGTCACCGGCTGGGCGCAGGTCAACGGCCTGCGCGGCGAGACCGCCAACATCGAGCTGATGGAGGAGCGCATCCGCTTTGACCTCGAATACATCCGCAACTGGTCGCCGCTGTTTGATCTCAAGATCATCCTGCGCACCGTGGTGCTGGTGTTCCGCGACGACATGGCGTTTTGACGTGACCGACCCAGCCCCCAAGCCCGGCCAGCGCATCGTGCCGCTGGTGATCATCATGCCGGTACGCGACGAGCAGAAATACCTGCGCCTCACGCTGGAGTCGCTGGCGACGCAGACCTGGCAGCCGCAGGAGGTGATCGTCGTCGACGACGGCTCCACCGATGCCACGCCGGACATCGTCCGCGAGTTCGCCGCCGCCCATCCCTGGATCCGCCTGGTGAAGCGCGACAACCGTGGCTTCCGCCAGGTCGGCAAGGGCGTGGTGGTGACGTTCGACTTTGGCCGCACGCAGATCGCCAAGCCGGACTGGCAATTCATCACCAAGCTCGACGGCGACATGTCCTTCGGGCCGCGCTACATCGAGAAGGTGCTGGGCCGGCTGGAAGCCGACCCCAAACTCGCCGCCTGTTCGGGCAAGGTGTTCCGGCCGGAAGGGCAGGGTTTCGTCGAAGAATTCATGCTCGACGACATGGTCGCCGGTCAGTTCAAGATGTACCGGCGCGAGGCTTTCGAGGCCATCGGCGGTTTCCGCCAGACCATCCTCTGGGACACGCTGGACTGGCACATGTGCCGGATGAAGGGCTGGAAGACGCTGTCGTTCCACGATCCCGAAGCGCGGCTGATCCACCACCGCATCATGGGTTCCTCCGACAAGAACGTGTACAAGGGCCGCGTCCGTCAGGGGCGTGGCAACTGGTTCGCCGGCTATCACCCGCTGTACATGCTCGCCTCCGGCATCTTCCGCATGCGCGAGAAGCCCTATGTGATCGGTGGCCTGATCCTGATCGGCGCCTACTTCCACAGCCTGTTGCGTGGCGATCCGCAGTTCGACGAGGGCGACTTCCGACAGAAGCTACATGCCTGGCAACTCGGCCAGCTCAAGCGCCTGCCGCGCCGCCTGCTGCGCGGTCGCGTCGCCGGCGAGCAGCTGGACTAGCCCGGTGCGCCTGCGCGCCAGTACCGCCTGGGCGCTCGCCGCCTTGCTGGCCGCGCCTAGTAGCGCGACGCAGGCGCTGAGCCTGGAGCTGAAGCCTTCCGTGCACGCGGAAGTCCGTTATGACGACAACATCTTCCGCGCCTCCGAGACGCCCAGCGCGGGCGCTGCCACCAAGGTCGGCGACGCGCTCAGCCAGTACGGTGCCGGCGCGCGGCTGACGCTGCGCCACAGCCTCCAGAGGCTGGAGTTGCGTGGCGAGTTCGACCAAGTGGACTACCGCGAGCAGAGCCAGCTCGATCACCAGCGCTACCGCCTGGCCACCGAGGCGAAGCTCGCCTATGGCTCCAACTGGCGCGCCGATCTGAAAGCCGAGCGCCGGCGGCGGCTGGAGAACTTCGCCTACCGCGATGACACCCAGCCCGGCTTCGTGCGCCTGGATAACGCCAGCGCCGAGCTGCGCTACGCCATGACACCGCGCTGGAGCGCCAGCGCCAAGGCCGACCGCTACGCCAGCCGCGCCAGCCTGCTCAGCTCGCGCGACTACGATCTCACCGAAACCGGCGTCGAGGCCGGCGGCCAGTACCGGCGCGACGGCTATTCATCGCTGGGTCTGTATCTGCGGCAGGTGGAAGGCGAGTTCCCCAATCGCGTGGTGGTGGCCGGCGACGGTCGCGAGAAGGACTACACGCAGCGTTCGTTGATCCTGCGTGCCGGCTACACGCCTAGCGGACTCTCCGATCTTGCCGCCCAGCTCGGCTACACGCAGCGTCGCCACAGCCAGGCGGATGTCGAGGATTTCTCCGGCTTCACCGGCCGCCTGGCCTACAGCCGCCGCCTCTCCGGGCGCACGCGCCTGAAGGCCGAGGTCTACCGCGATCTCTTCTATGTGGAAGAGGTGAACGCCAACTACGTCGAGAACCTGGGCTTCAGCTTAACTGCCGACTGGCGCTATTCCGCCAAGCTGGCGCTGGCGGCCGCGCTGGAGCGGGTGCAGTCCGACTACCGCGGCAGCAGCGGCATCGCAACGGCCGGCGAACCGCGCAGCGACGATCTGCTGAGCTTAAGCCTGGGCGCTGACTACCAGCCGTTCTACCGCTTCAGCATCCTCCCCGAATACCGTTACGAGCGCCGTGGCTCGAATGCGCTCAACAGCGATTACAGCGACAGCATTGTCGGCGTCGATTTCAGCTATCGCTACGGCGCGGCCTGGGACTAGCGTCCGTCAGGGCGCCGCCACCGGCGCGTATTCCAGCGAGGGATGCGCCGAGCTGCCGCTGCCGTCGTAGTAGCCGAGCATGCGCAGTTTCCAGTACTGGCCGTCGCGGCCGCGCAGCACGTAGACCACCTCGCGCGGCGAGATGTAGTGCATGCCGTTGCCGTCGTTGCAGAAGCCGGAGTAGTAGTACCAGCCATGGTCACCGTTGATGCCGCCGCAGGCGGCGTCGCCGCTGCGCTCGGCGGCGGGGTAGGTAACGAAGGCCAGCGCGCCGTCGGCGTCGCTGTGGTAGCTGCTGTCGGTCACCGCCGGCGCCTGCACGCGGGCGTTCCAGTCATCGCGCAGGCCGTCGTGCAGCAGCACGCTGCCGCTACCGGACACGCCGCTGTTGAGCTTCAGGTCGCTGCGCTTGAGGGCAATGTCCCAGCCCAGCGGATCGTTGCCGGGATTGCTGGGGGCCACCTGGCTGTGGTTGGTCAGGTCGAGGTGCACCCAGGCTTCCTCGTCGCTGGCATCGACGGCCACCGTGTAACCACTGCCGCTGGCGCTGAACTGGGCGCGACCCAGGGGCGCCACCGGGCTGTCGGCGCTGCCGCAGGCATTGCCGGGGATTTCCAGCAACTCGTACTGCGGGTGGCCGATGGCGCCCTCGAGCTCGAAGCCGGTCATGCGCAGCTTGTAGTAGCGGCATTCGACGCTGCGCAGCACGTAGGCGACGTTGTCGCGGGCGACGATGCTGTTGCTGCCGGCGAGGCCGCTGCTGCGGTACCAGCCGTAGTCACCGGCGCCGGTTACCTCATTGGGCTCCTGGTCGGCCTCCGGGTAGCTGTTCATTGCGTAAGCGACGCCGGCGGTGGGGTCGGTCACCGGCAGGCCCAGGGACTGCAACAGTGCCAGCAGGAGTGCCAGCGCGCCCAGCTCGGTGGTGCTGGCATCGGTCTGATAGCTGACCGCTGTCGTGGTCGGCGCGGCATTGACACTGTCGAAGGGGTAGCTGCTGCCCTCCGCGCTCTTGTCGCCATAGACGATCACCGCCTGGCCGGTCGGCGGCGCGCCTGAGACGCCGCCGTTGAGCTTGATCTCCGCCCCCCGGTGCGCCAGATCCCAGTCGGCGCTGGCCTCGGGACTGGCCGGAAACACCTGGGTCTGGCTGTCGAGGTCGAGGTAAATCCAGTCGCTGCCGCTGGCATCGACGCTGGCGCGATAGAGGCCGCTGTCGGTCTTGCTGAACCTAGCCTGCGGGCCGCCGGGGCCGGGCAGGGCCTCGGCAGGAGTTTCCGGCTCCTCGCCGTCCTGGGTTTTCTCCGGCGAGATGTCGCCGGCGCAGGCGAGGAGCAGCAGGCTCAGGGCGGGTAGCAGCAGGGCAGGGCTCGATTTCATTCAAAACTCCAGCGGAGTTCCAGATAGACATTGCGCGGCGCGATGGGCAGGAAGCGCACGTCACCCTCGTCCAGCAGGTTTTCGACGCCGAGGGCGAATCGCCAGTGCTCCCAGGCCTTGAGCTCGGCGCGGGCATCGAACAGGGCGTAGTCGCTGGCGACACCTGCGCCGGTGGGCGCGCCGCCGGTGTCCAGCTCGACGCCGAACACGCGCTTGCCGACCCACACACCGCGCAACTGCCAGGCGCTGCGCGCGCGCTCGTAGCGCAGGGCGGCATTGGCGCGGTGGCGGGCGCGGCCGCTCAGCTCCTCGCCGCTGTCTTCGTCGCGGCTGCGCAGATAGCCATAGCCGAGTTGCAGCTCCAGCGGCTGCCAGGGCCGCCAGCGGCCTTGCAGGTCGAGGCCGTTGAGCGTGGCGCGGGCGACGTTGACGTAGCTGAAGATCAGGGGCGGGCCGCTCTCGGTCTGCACCACGTCGATCAAGTCGCTGACGCGGTTGTGATAGGCCGACAGACTCAGATTGAAGCGGGTGCTGGGCAGCCAGCTGAGGCCGAGGTTGTAGCCGCTGCTGCGTTCGGGGCGCAGATCGGGATTGCCGTCGACGCGGTAGCCGACCGCGGCATTGCTGAAGCGCAGCAGCAGTTGCTTGAAGTCCGGCGCGCGGTAGCCCTGGCCGTAGCCGGCGCGCAGGAACCAGTCGGACGCAAAGTCCCAGCGCAGCGCCAGCTTGGGCGAGAGTTCGGAGCCGAACTGCGAGTCGCGGTCGTAGCGCAGGCCGGGTACCAGGCGCAGGGTTTCGGAAAACCGCCAGTCGTCCTGCAGGTACAGCGATTGGCGGTCGCGTTCGCCCTGCTGGGCGAGGCGGTCGGCGTCGAGCTGTTCCAGCGAGGTCTCCGCACCCAGGCTCAGAGCGTGCGCGCCCAGGCGATGGTCGTACTGCGCGCCCAGCGAGCCGAGCTGGTTGAGTGTTTCCTCGTCGAGGTCGGCGCTGCCGTCGCCGCCGCGCTGCTGTTGCAGAAACTGGTCGAAGTAGCGGTTGTAGTAGAGGTCCAGCGCCAGTCGCCGGCCTTTGCCGAAGTCGTAGCGCGGCGCCAGGCCGGTGCGGATGTCCTCGACGCGCTTGCGGGTGTCGTAGACGCGGCCGCCGGTACCGGCGTCGATGCGGTGGCTGTCGTCCAGCGCCCAACTCCCGCTCAGGCCCAGGCTCGCGCGCTCGCTGAAATGCCATTCCGCCTCGCTGCCGGCGAAGCGGGTCTCGCCCTCGATGCCGTCGTTGCTGGTGGTGGACTCGTCGAGATCGAAGGGAGCGATCTGGAAGTAGCCGGCATTGCTGTGGCCGCGCAAGGCGCCCAGCGTCCAGCCGGCATTGCCGAGCAGCTCGTAGCTTTCGCCGCTGTCGACGCGCGTGCTCAGCTCGCCGCCGGGGCGACCGTCGCGGCGGGTGATGATGTTGATCACGCCGCCCATGGCGTCGGCGCCGTACAGGGCGGAGGAGGGGCCCTTGACGATCTCCACCCGCTCGATGGCGTCGAGCCGCAGGCGGCTGAGGTCGATGGCGCCGTTGATGCGGCCGATCATCCGACGGCCATCGACCAGCACCAGGATCTGGTCCGAGGCCAGGCCCTGGATCTCGATGCTGGTGCCCCGGCCCGCGACGCGACTGACGTAGACGCCGCCCTCGCGCTCCAGCAGCTCGGCCAGGTCGCGGGCGCCGCTGTTGGCGATCTGGCGGGCGCCGATCAGTTGCACTTCCACCGGGCTGCGGCTGAGCGGCTGCTCGGTGCGGGTGCCGGTGACCACCACCGGGTCCAGTTCCACGCTGCGGATCGCGTGTTCTTCGGGATCGGTGGGCGAGGCCGCCTCGGGTAGCGGTTGTACTTGGATCGCCTCGCCGTCCGGAGCTGTTTGCGCCCAGGTGGCACCGGAGCAGAGCGCCAGCAACAGGCAGGAGGCACGACTAAAACGCATCGGAGTTCATCCACCAGGCCAGCGCCAGCGGCAGGGTCAGCCAGAGCAGGCCCTTGATCAGGAAAAACCAGAAGCCCAGCTGCGCCAGGCGGCGCAGATCCTCGCGACTGGGGCGGCGCAGGGCGCGGGCTCTCATGCGCTCGCGCCGGTGGCCTCGCGGGCACGCCTGGCGAGGGCGACCAGGGCCATCCGCACCTCGGTGGCGGTTTCCACCGGAGTCTCGAAGCCGATGCGCAACAGACGTTTGCCGACCCTCAACTCGAAACCTTCGGCGTCGATGCCGGCGATCTGTGGTTGCTCGTCTTCGGCCAGCGCAAAGCCATGCAGGCGGCAGTAGTCGCGCATCGCCTCGACATGGTCGGCGTTCATGTGCGCGGCCATGCCGTCCTCGCCGCGACCGGCGAATGGATTGAGGCGGCAGAAGGCCTCGGCGCTGATCCAGTGGATGCGGCCGAAGCCGCCGATGTAGCGCACCCTCACCGGCTCGATGCGGAAGAAGCGGAAGTCGTGCTGCGCGTGGTAGGCGCGCGATTGCGGATAGCGGCGCTCGTAGCGGGCCTGGGCGACTTCCAGCTCCTCGGCCGGCACCGGCCGGGCGTCGCCGAGGATGGTGACTCGGCCGGCGGCCTGGGCGTCGTCGCCGCCCTCGGCGAGGGTCAGCGAGACGCGGCTGTCGGCGAGGATGTTCTTGGTGTGCTGGGCGATGTCGCTGATCAGGATCACCGGCCGCCCCTGGGCGTCGCTGGCGTAGGGGGCGATCGAGCCGAAGGGGTAGCCGGGCACGTCCAGTGAGATGGTCGACAGCACGCCCTCGGTGCAGCGGGCGTAGAGGGCGCGGGCGTGAATGGCGGAGTCGGCGGAGCTGCTCATGGAGGGCGGTGGTCGGATGGCGGGGTGCCCGCCGCGAACCGCCGGGCTCGGTGGTCAGCGGTAGGGAGGTTCGGAAATACGGTAGTAGTTCATAAATCTAAATGCAAATCATGTGCATTAAAAAATTAACCCAGGACCAAGTCCGCCCGGATTGCTGGCTGTTGCGACCCGCCGACGCGCGGGCGGCGGCGGGCGCTGGTGGCTAGCCGCCGTGCCGACGGTGCGCCGCGTGCGGATCGAGTTGCTGCGCGGGAGCGCTGCCAGTCGCCGGCCCGCTACGCCGCGGCGGTGCCCCGAAATCGGGGTCGGTGGAGACGCAGCGCGCCTGTTCCCGCGCCGGGCTGCGATACCAGCCGGGATCGCGGTAGTCGCCAGGCGCGAGGTTGTCGCGCACCTTGACGAGCGTGAACATGCCGCCCATCTCCAGCGGTCCCTGCGGACCTTCGCCGGCCATCATCGGCAGGGTGTTGTCCGGGCCCGGCAGCATGCCCATCGCGACGTGGCCGCCGTGCTCGGACATGCCGTCCTTGCCCATTGCCATGTAGCCGGGCAGCAGCTTGCGGATCTCGTCCTCGACGCCCGACTGATCGACCCCGATGGCATTGGGGATCTCGTGACCCATCGGTCCCATGGTGTGGTGCGACATATGGCAGTGCAGCGCCCAGTCGCCTGGCACCGCGACGAACTCCAGATCGCGGATCTGGCCGACACCCACGATCTCGGTCACCTCGCGTCGCCACTGCGCGCGTGGCCAGCGCCCGCCGTCGCCGCCGGTCACCTCGAAGCGCACACCGTGCATGTGGATCGGGTGGTTCCACATCGACAGGTTGCCGACGCGGACACGCACCCGTTCGCCGCTACGCGCCACCAGCGGCTCGATGGCGGGGAAGGTCTTGGAATTGAAGGTCCAGAGATCGAAGTTCTGCATCACCGAAGGGTCGGGCCGCGAGGTGCCCGGATGCAGCGCCCAGTTGTGCATGATGAAGGCGTAGTCGCGGTCTACGGCTTCGCGCTGGCGCGGGTGGACGATGAACAGGCCCATCATGCCCATCGCGATCTGCGTCATCTCGTCGGCATGCGGGTGGTACATGTGGCTGCCGTGCTGGCGCAGGGTGAATTCGTAGGCATAGGTCTCGCCCGGCTGGATGTGGCGCTGGCTCAGGCCGCCGACGCCGTCCATGCCGCTGGGCAGCAGGATGCCGTGCCAGTGCACCGTGGTCGGTTCACCCAGCCGGTTGGTGACGTAGATGCGCACGCGGTCGCCTTCCACCGCCTCGATGGTCGGGCCGGGCGTGCTGCCGTTGTAGCCCCAGCATTTGGCCACCGAGCCGGGCGCGAACTCGTGCTCGACCTCCTCGGCGACCAGGTGGAACTCCTTGACGCCGTTGACCAGCTTGTACGGCAGCGTCCAGCCATTGAGCGTGCGTACCGGGGTGTAGCTGCCGTCGGGCGCGCGCGGCGGCTGAGGTGCCGCCTCCGGCTCGCTGGCTTCGGGGATCGAAGCGTGCTGATGCGCTTGGGTTTCGGCGGCGCGGGCTAGGCCGCTGGCGGCGAGGGCGGCGGAGCCCCAGCCGAGTCGGGACAGCAGATGGCGGCGCGAAATCATGGCGCGTCTCCGTGGTGATGGGCGTGGGAGGTTTCGGCGGGGGCGTCGGTGCCGGGCAGCAGGCTGCCGGCGTCCACACGTCCCTCGGTCTTTGTTTCGGGCTCCGGCAGGCGGCGGCCGATGGCGCGGCTCAAGGCGCTGCGCGCCAGCCAGTAGTCGCGCACCGCGTCCAGGTAGTCGCCATAGGCCGCGTACTCCTGCTGCTTGGCCAGCAGCAGATCGAAGGCGCCGACCAGCATGTAGTTCAGCTCGCGCTGGGTCTGCGCCACCACCGCCTCGCGCTGCGGGATCAGCTCCTCGCGCAGGCGTAGCAGGCGGCGCTGTGCCGACTGCAATTCGGCGTAGGCGGCGCCGACCTCCTGCTGCACGTCCAGCTCGCTGGCGCGCAGCTCGGCCTCGGCGCTGGCGAGCTGGGCCTGGGCCTGGGCCTTGCGGCCGCTGCCCCAGTTGAACAGGGGCAATTGCCAGGACAGGCTGGGCCCGAGCAGGCGGCTGCCATCGGTCTCGCGCTCGTACTCGGCGCCCACTTCCAGCGGCCCCAGTAGCCGTTCGCGGCGCTCCAGGCCGGTGGCGACCTGCACGCTGTCCAGCCGCCGCCTTGCCGCCGCCAGGTCGAGGCGGGAGTCGGCGGCCAGTTGCAGCAACTCGGGCAGCGACAGGCTCTGCTCGGGAGGCTGCGGCAGGCCGGGCGCGAGCACCCAGCCCTGATGGTCGGCGGCCAGTCCCATGCGTCGTTGCAGCAGGCCGCGCGCGGTGCTGGCTTCGGCGCCGGCGGTTTCCGCGTCCAGGGCGGCCTGGCTGGCGGCGGCCTGCTCGGCGGCCAGTGCGCGCCGGCTCAGGTTGCCCGCCTCGAAGTAGCGCTGCGCCAGATCGGCGGAGGCGCGGGCCGCGCGGGCAAGCGCCTGGCGCATGGCGGCAGCCTGCTCGGCGCCGGCCAGCCGGTACCAGGCCGCTTCCACCTCGTAGGCGATGCCCAGAGTCTGGTCGGCGACCTCCAGCTTGGCGGTCTCGAAACGGTCGCTGGCAAGGCGGCTTCGGGCGGGCAGGAACAGCAGCTCGGTGAAGTTGAACGCCAGGCCCAGGCTCAGCTGTGGCCGGATCGCGGCCGGATCGTCGGAACTCAGGCGCGCGGCGCTCAGCACCGGGTTGGACAGCCGTGCGGCGTCATAGACCTCGGCGGCGACGAAGCCGAGGCTGGCCAGGTTGTGGCTCAACTCGGGACTGTTGAGCAGGGCCAGGCTGACCGCGTCGTCCGGCTGCAAGGGTCGGGCGAGCAGTTGCTGCTGGAGTTGGCTAGGGTCGCCGCCGGGCTGTCGCAGGCCGCGGGCAGCGGTCGCCTCGGCGACCGCGCTCCGACCCCAGTCGGTGGGCAGGCTGGCACAAGCGGCCAGGCTGAGACTGAGTACGGCGGCGCACAGGCGGCCGTGGGCAGAAAAATTGTTGAACAAGGTCAAGGACTCCATCACAGGGGAAACCGCTGCTGCGGGCAGCGGGATGGAGCGGCGCCTGGGGGCCGTGTGGCGGGCGAGCCGGTCACACAGCGCCGGGGTAGCCGCGGCGCTTATGTCGCGGCGCGGTCCGGGGGGCGCAGGTGGGTGCCCAGATGCGCCGGCAGGGTGTTGGCCTGGCCCTGCGTGCGCGGAGTAACCAGCGCCAGCGCTGGCGGCGACCAGAGACTCAGAACCTGCGGCAGCGCCAGACCGCTGCCGGGCAGGCAGTGGTTGGCTGCGCAAGCGCAGCCGCAGTGACAACCGGGCGTGGCGCCGGAGTCGTCGTTGGTCGTTGCGGGGTGACTGACCGCGGCCTGATGGCTGTCATGCCCCATGGCGGCGTGGTCCGCCATGCCCGCGTGCCCTAGGACCGTGGCCTGGACCGCCGCCGGCGCGTGCTGGCAAGGGCTGGTCGCCGCCCGCGCCAAGCCCGGCAGGGCCAGCAGATGGCTGGTCAGCAGGCAGAGCAGCAGGAGACGGCGCAGGAGCATGGGGGGTGGGACGGTGAGTCTGTCCCCTAGACTCTACGCCTGCCCACGAGTTCCCGACCAGCATGAAACTGATCAAGGCCTACCAGAACCAGGATTTTCTCAACAGCGATGACGCCCGCACGATACGCATGCTCTGCGAGTACCTGGAGCCGCTGTCGCGCCTGAAACGCGAGGGCGTGAGCCGCGCCATCGTCGCTTTTGGCTCGGCCAGGCTCAGGCCGCAGACCGCCGACGCCCAGGAGCGCGACTGGTTCCGTCAGGCCGCCGACCTCGGCGAGCGCCTGGCCGCCTGGACCTGCGAGAAGCACGCGGTCGACGAGCGCTACCACCTGGTGACCGGCGGCGGGCCGGGGATCATGGAGGCGTTTCAGGAAGGTGGTGCCCGGGTCGATAGGCGGCTCAACATCGGCATGGGCATCTCGCTGCCCTTCGAGCAGCACGGCAACCCCTACGTCGATGCGCCGCTGGCCTTCGAGTTCCACTACTTCTTCATGCGCAAGTTCTGGTTCATGAACCTGGCCAAGGCGGTGGTGGCTTTCCCTGGCGGCTTCGGCACCCTTGATGAGCTGTTCGAGGTGCTGACCCTGGTGCAGACGCGCAAGGCGGCGGCCATGCCCATCGTGCTGTTCGGGCGCGAATACTGGGAGGAGGTGCTGAACCTGCCGCTCCTGGCGCGGCGCAAGCTGATCTCGGAGCAGGACTTAAGCCTGTTCCATGTGGTCGACAGCGTCGAGGAGGCCTACGGCCATCTGACTACCGCCCTGAACTGAAAAGGGCCGCCATCGGCGGCCCTGCGGGCGACTAGCGGCGGCCGGGACGCGGCCGTTCTTCGCGGAACAGGTAGGACTCGAGATCCTGGTCGACCAGCTTCTTGAGTTCGCGCGCCTCGCGGTACTTCTCGACATCGCGCCAGTCGCGGCGCGCCTCGCCGGTGGCCGGGTCGATATCCGGCACATCTTCGGAATACGACTCCTCGCCAACGAAGTCGTCGTAGGTCTTGGCCACAGCCTCGGCGGCGGCCTTGGCTTCCTTGGCTTTCTTGCTGGGACGTCCTGCCATGACGGTCGGGGTTGGTCTGATGAACGAAACGGGCGCGTTTTTAGCAGTCTTTCCCCATAAAGGGAAGCCCGTTCGTCATTGCGGCTGTTCTGGCTGAAATTTGTTCACCAGCGGCGCCAGGCCGCCGGCCTGTCGCGCGCGTCGCCAGTCGGCGGGGGTATCGAAGTCGGCGCGGGCCGGCCCCAGCTCCAGGGTAGGGCCGGCCCGGCGCAGCCGGCGCAGGGTTTGCGCGCGCTCGCGGCCGCTGCTCCAGGCCACTCCAGCCAGCGAGGGCAGGGGCCGGCGCGCGCCGATCAGGCCATAGCCGCCGTCCGGGGCCGGGATCAGCAGATAGTCGCAGCCGGCCAGTGCCGCCGCCGCCCGGCGCAGGTCCTCGGGGCGCAGCGCGTAGGCGTCGGAGCCGAGCAGCAGCGCCGGCCCGGGCGCCAGCGCGCGGCGCATCTTCGCGCCCAGATCGCCCGGCCCCTGGCGCGCCAGCCGCAGGCCCCAGCGGCGCTGGCAGGCGCGGAAATGCGGGTGGCGGCTGTCCGGCGCGCAGCAGAGCGTCAGCGCCTCGGCGCCGAAAGCCGCGACCGCGGTCGCGAGCGCTTGCTCCAGCAGCCGCCGCTGCACCCAGGCCGCGCCGCGCGCGCCCAGGCGCGGGATCAGCCGGGTCTTGCAGCGGCCGGGCACCGGCGCGCGGGCAAACACCAGTACCCGCATCAGCGGTGCCGGCGCCGGCGTAGCCACAGTGCCGGCAGCAGACCGTAGGCGAAAAAGGCGCCACCACCACCGCTACCTCCGCTGCTGCGATTGCCGTCGGGGTTGCCGACCACCTTCAGGCTGTAGGCGGTGTTCTCGGCCTGGGAGTAATTGACCACGGTGACGAAATAGCTGCCGGCCGCCGGATTCGTCAGCGTCACCGACTCATTGCCCGCCGAAGCGCCGCCGATCTGGTCGGCGTCGGTCTCGAACACCTGCTCGCCGCTCTCGGGATCGACATCCAGGCTGATCAGGTAGCGCGCCGGCCGGCCGCGCTTGATCAATAGGTCGATGTCCTGGCCGGCCTGGCTCTCGAAGCGCAGCGCGTTGAGGCCGGCGGGGGCGTCGAAGTGCCAGGTGTGGAACTCGTCGTAGAGATCGGTCTGCAGGATGCCCTGCGCGGTCTGGCCGTCCTGTAGCCGCCCGGTTTCCAGCAGCAGGCCGCGACGCACGCTGTAGCCGCCGTTGGCGTTGAGCCGCAGCCGCAGGCGCAACTGCCGGTGGCCGCTGGCGCCGGCCGGCAGGCTGAGTGAAAAGCGCGCGCTGGCGACGCCATTGCCGGCGAGGTTGCCGAAGCTCTGCGCGCCGCCGGTCACCGTCGCCGCGCCGTCGTCGACGCTCAGCTGGCCGCTGACGGCGCTCGCCACCAGCCATTGGTTGCGTAAGCGGATTTCCAGCTGCGCGGTCTCGCCGGGGTCGAGCACGCCGTTGCCGCCGTCAATGAGCTGCACGGAGTCGATCACCAGGTCGGGGCGCGGTGCCAGGTTGAGCGCCGCCGCGACGTCGAGCCGGCCGCTGGCGACGCGCAGGCCGATGTCGTCGCCGCTGGCCGCGCCCGCCATCAGCCGCGCCTTGGTCTCCAGATAGTCGGCGGCGGGGTAGCTCATCCGCACCAGGGCGGCTGCGCCGGCGGCATAGGGCGCGGCGAAGGAGGTGCCGCTGACGCCGGGGCTGGTCGAGTAGCCGCCGCCCGGTGCGGTGCTGACGATCTGCAAGCCCGGAGCGGCGATGTCCACCGTGGTCGGGCCGAACTGGCTGAAGCTGGCGATGCCGTCCTGGCGGTTGCTGGCCGCGACCGCGAGGATGTTGGGCAGCGCGTAATTGGCCGGGTAGGAAAGCTGCGAGTCGTCGATGTTGGAGTCGTTGTTGCCGGCGGCGGCGACGAACAGCACGTCGGCCTGCTCCAGGCGCGCGATGGCATCCAGCTCCAGCTGCGAGAAGCCGGGTCCCCCATAGCTGGCGTTGATGATCTTGGCGCCCTGCTCGCGCGCGTAGTCGTAGGCGGCGATGGCGCTGGCGGTATCAAAGCCGAAGCGGATCGGCAGCAGTTTCACGTTCCAGGCCACACCCGCCACGCCGATGCCATTGTTGCCCCGCGCACCGATGCAGCCGGCGACCAGGGTGCCATGGCTTTCGTCGCTGGCGGCCGAGGGGTCGCTGTCACCACTGGCGGTGTCGGTGCCGGGCAGGAAGTTGGCGGCGAGATCCGGATGGTCGAGCTGGAAGCCATCGTCGATCACCGCGACGATCAGCGAGCCGTCGCCGCTGCGGTCGGGTGCGCCGTCGCCATTGGCGTCCCAGGCCGCCGGCAGCTTCATGTCGGCACCCACCGTGCCGGCCGGGCCACCGGCAAAGAAGTTCGCCTGCCCGCTGTTGCGCAGGCCCCATTGCTGGTCGAACAGCGGGTCGTTGGGGATGCCTTCCGCCGGATAGCGCAGGTAATTGGGCTCGGCGAGCTCCACCGCCGGGTCGGTGCGCAGCAGTGCCAGGGCGGATTCCACACTGGTGATCGCCGGCAGGGCCAGCAGCTCGGCGCGCGCGGCTGGCAGCGCCCGCCTGAGGCTCAGCCCCAGCCGGCTCTTCGCCTGCACCGCGTCCAGCGCCTGGGCGCCTGCGCGATAACGCACCAACACCTCGTCACTGCGGTGGGGTGCGAGGCCTGCGGCTTGCGGCCGCGTGGCGCCGGCGGACAGCGGCAGCAGGCTGGCGACAACAGCGGTGCAGAGAAGGATGCGGCGCATGGGCATTCCGGCTTGGGCACGGCTGGATTCTACGGGGCGATGCCAGCCGCCGATGCCGTGGCAAGCCTAGGCCGCATGCCGGCCCGCCGGGCGTTGGGGCAGGCTTGGACGGGCAGGTGAAACTGGAAAACCCTGTGGTATTATCGCGCCCCTTCTGACAGCCGGCCTTGGTATTTCCGGGCTCAAGTCAGCGGGGTCGCCGCAAGGCGGGTTGCGTTAGTGGGGGGCGGTAGCTCAGCTGGGAGAGCGTCGCGTTCGCAATGCGAAGGTCGGGAGTTCGATCCTCCTCCGCTCCACCAAACGCAGATTTTCAGGATGACGAAAGGCCTCGCGATTGCGAGGCCTTTTTGCTTTGTGGCTCTGACCCTCGCGCTGCGCTGCCAAACCGTCTACGGCGCCCCGCCGTCGCCGGCGAGTTCCAGCGGCAGCCATAGCGCCTTCGGCGTCCAGATCACCCCGGCCATCACCGGGCGATCCGGCCACAAACGCCGCACCGCGGCGACATAGCGCAGCAGTTGCTCGCGGGCGCCGGCCAGCACGCTGGCGGCGTCGCCGGCGCGATGGGTCTTGTAGTCCAGTACCCAGAGCCGTTCGCCGTCATCGACCAGGCGGTCGAGCACGTTCATCTGGATGCCTTCGTCGACTAGCACCGGCAGGCTCACCTCGTTCCAGGCGCGCAGGCCGGGCGCGAAGTGCGCCTGCAAGGCGGGTGCCGCGAGTACCGCCTCGGCCTCGGCCAGCGCGGCCACGAACAGGGGCGGAGCGATGGGCACGCCCAACTGCTGAGCCAGCCGGGAGGCCAGGCCTGCACGATCGGCGCCGCCCGGCGCGCTCAGGGCTTGCAGCAGGGCATGCACCAGCTGTCCGCGCAGCACCGCCTCGGGGGCGATGGCCAGGCCGTTGTCGGCGGCGGGTTTCGGCGCCTGCAAGGGACGCAACAGGGCGGGGTCCAGGGCCTCGGCCGCTACGGTCGCGGGCGGTTCCTGTACCGCGGGTGCCAGTCCACTGCTGTAGTGCAATAGCTGCGGTGGCGTGTCGGCGGAATCGTTGGCGGCGGCGGTGAGCGCCTGCGCGGCGGCTCGGCAGCGCGCATGCCAGCTGTCCTCGGCGTCGCCGCGCGCCGGCGCGAAACCGGAGACGAACAGGTATTGCCGGGCGCGGGTCAGCGCTACGTAGAGCAGATTCAGATCCTCGCGCTGCTCGCGCGCCTGCTCGGCTTCGACCAGGGCTTGCGATAGCGGGTCGCGGTCGTTCTTGCTGCCGGTGAGCACCACCAGGCTGGGGCGTTCGGCGCCGATGGGCCATTCGATGCGCCAGCCGGCGCGTACCGCGCGGGCGCCGGGCGCGGTGTTGACCAGGAACACCGCCGGCGCCTCCAGGCCCTTGGCGGCATGCACGGTCATTACCCGTACGCGCGCCTCGCCGCCGGCCGGCGGTGCCTCGTCGGGCGCAGCGTCGCCGCGCAGGCCGGCGCAGTGACGCAGGAAGCCGGCGAGGGTGGGATAGCGGCCGTGGTCGCTGTCCAACGCCAGTTGCAGCAGGGCGGCGAGGTTGGCGGCGACGGCGCTGTCCTGCGGTCGTGCGGCGCGGCAGCGGCGGATCAGGTCGCCCTCGTCGGCGATGCGGTCGAGCAGGTCGTGCGGCGGCAGCCGTCGCGCCAGCCCGCGCCAGCGGCCGAGCAGGCGCTGCGCGCACGCCAGCGCCGGCCGCTCCAGGCAATCGTCCAGAGTGAGGAACCAGGTCTGCTTGGCGTCCTGGGCGCGGCGGGCCAGGGCCAGGAGGTCCTGGTCATCGACCGAGAACAGCGGCGAACGCAGCGCCTGCGCCAGTTCCAGGTCGCGGTGCGGCGCGTCGAGCGCGGTGAGCAGGGAGAGCAGATCCTGCGCCAGCGCGGTTTCCAGCAGGGTGCCACGGGTGGCGCTCAGATAGGGGATGCCGGCCGCGCCCAGGGCGCTCTCCAGGGCGCCGAGATGGCGGCGCTGGCGCGCCAGCACCATCACGTCGCCGTAGTGCAGGGGGCGGCTGAGGCCGTCGCGGCCGGTAACCGGGGTGCGCGCGCTGACCAGGGCCTGGATGCGTGCCGCCACCCACGCGCCCTCCTGCGCGGCGCGGCGGTCTTCGCCGGTCTCGCGCGGGGTGGTGAGCGGATTGCGCAGGCCGTCGCCGTGGGCGGCGCCGTCGCGCTCCTCGGCAGCAAACAGCGGCATCACCTCGACCGCGCCGTACAGGCTCTCGCGCCGGGTCTCGTGCGCGTCGAAGCCGATGCGCGCGCCGGCCTCGCCGAGGAACAGGGTGTTGGCGAAGTCGATGATCGCCGGCGCGCTGCGTTGCGAGGCATTGAGCGGCAGGCGCACCGCCGCCAGTTGCAGCTCCAGCGTCTGCGCCGCCAGTTCCAGCAGCTGCGGCTCGGCGCGGCGGAAGCCGTAGATGCTCTGCTTGGCGTCGCCGACCACGAAGGCGCTGCGGCCGCGCGTGGGGTCGGTGGCGAACTCGTCGAGGATGGGCTTCAGCAGCCGCCATTGCAGCGGGCTGGTGTCCTGGAACTCGTCGAGCAGCAGGTGCTCGATGCGGGCATCGAGCTTGTAGCGCACCCACTCGGCCTGCTCGGCGCTGCTGAGCAGGCGGCAGGTCTGCCACTCCAGTTCCGGGAACAGCAGCGCGTTGGCGCGGCGCAGAATCTCGTCCAGCGCCGTCATCGCCGCCAGGCCCAGGGTGAGCGCGGCGCGCGTGCGGCGATAGGTGCTGTGCCGGCGCAGCGCCTCGACGCTCAGGGCCAGGGCTTCGAGCAGGGTGGCGTGATGGTCGAGCGCGGTCGCCGCCTGCTGCTCGGTGTAGCGCTTCTTCGGCGGCTTGAAGCTGTAGGGGCCGCTGCCGTCCTTCTTGTAGAGCGCGCTCAGCAGGGCGGCCAGCCGTTCAGGGCCTTGCAGTTCATGGGCGCCGGCCAGCGCCGCCGCCTTCAGGTACTGGGTATCGCCGAGTTCCTGCAAGAGGCCGTGCAGCATGCTGATGCGAAAGCCGCAGCTGTCGGCGTCGATGGCGCCGTAAGGGTCTTCGTCGTCGCTGTAGGGCAGGCGCGCGGCGAGGCCGGCGCAGAGAGTTTCCAGCGGCGCCTCGCTGCCCTCGGTCGCCGCCCAGATTTCGGCGCGCCGTTGCAGCAGGCCGCGCAGCAGCTCGCGCAACTCCCATTCGCCGACGCCTTCCTCGGCCAAGGCATCCAGGGCTTGCGCCTCGGCGCTGTCCGGCGCGCGGTGCAGGCGGGCCAAGACCTGCTCGATGGCCTGGCCCAGGTATTCGTCCTCGCGCTCGGCGAGCGTGAAGCCGGCCGGCACGCCCGCCTCCAGCGGAAAGCGGCTGAGCAACTCCTGGCAGAAGGCGTGCAGGGTGCTGGCGCGCAGCGGCAGCTCGGCGTGCACGTAGTCCTCGAACAGGGCGCGCGCGCGCTGCCGGTGCGCGTCGTCGTCCGGCGCCTGCAACTCGGCGAGCGCGGCGCTCAGGCCGGCCTCGTCGGCATAGGCCAGTTCCTCCAGGCGGGCGACCACGCGCTCGCGCATTTCCGCCGCCGCCTTGCGGGTGAAGGTGAGCGCGAGAATGCCGCCGGGCGCGGCGCCGGCCAGCAGCAGGCGGACGATGCGGCCGGTGAGCGTCCAGGTCTTGCCGGTGCCGGCGCTGGCCAGCACGGCGCTGCTGCGGCTGGGATCGAGGGCGGGATTCATGGGCTGGTTTTCCCGGTGGCCCCGACAGCGGCGGGAACGGGCATGGACAGCCATTCAAGGTGGTTCATGAAATCCCCCCGTTCGCCCAATCGCCGTGCCGGCAGACGCCGAAAAACTCGCAGCGCTCGCAGACGCTGTCGGCGCCATTGGCCGGCAGCGGCGCGCCGGCGCGCAGGCTGGAAGACAGCAACTGCAGGCGCTCGCTGATCGAGAACGCCAGATCTTGCAGTGGTTCGCCGTCGAGGCCGGCGCTCTTCTGCTCCTTGAGGTTCCAGTACTCGATATTGGTGACCGGTTCAGCGAGCAGGCTGTAGTGGCTCAACTGCACCGCCTCGCCGGCAAGCATGGCCTTGCGGCTGGGGCTGAGGCCGGTCTTGTGGTCGATGACCCGCTTGCGCAGACCCTCGTCTTCCAGGCGGTCGGCGCGGCCACGCAGGCGCCAGCCGTCGCGCAGGCTGTCGAGATCCTTCTCGACGCTCACCACTGCGCTCGGCCATTCGCAGAGTTTTTCCGCGAGCCAGGGGATGGCGGCGCCGAACTCGCTGCGCCAGAGACGCGCCAGCGGCCGCGCCGCCAGATCGGCTGCGAACACTGCGTCGGCCAGCGCGTGCAGGTGCTGCTCGATGGCGGGCAGGGCGGCTTCGTCGCGCGGGCCGTCCCAGGGCGGTGGCAGGCCGGGCACTTGTTCCTCGAAGGCGCGCAGGAGGCGGTGCACGCGCTCGCCGTAGTCACGGCGGTCCACCGGCGTATCGGGGGCTTCCAGTCGCTCCAGGCCCAGGGCGTAGCGGGCGTGGAAGGCGTAGGGGCAGTCGATCAGCGTCTGGTGGCCGCGCGCCGACAGCGCCCGCTCCCACAGCGGCGCAGTGGCGGCGGGTGCGGGGGGCTCCACGTTCGCGTCCGGCACGGAAGACTCGGCGGCGATCTCGGCCAGCGGCGCGCGTGCGGCCAGGGTGCGGTCCTGCGCCAGTGGCACGCCGGCCGCGGCGGCGAAGGCCGCCAGCGCAGCCAGCGCCGGATGCAACTGGGCAGTCTCGCCGGCCTCGCCGGGCGCGTAGATCAGCCGTACCCGCGGTGCCGCCTCCAGCAGCCGGCGCAGGCGCGCCAGCCCCAGGGCCTGGCGCTCGGCGGCGGTGGCCAGGCCTAGTTCGCGGCGCACGCTGCGGTTGAAGAACGGCGCCTTGCCGCCTTCGGCGAGCAGGGCCGGGGTGGCGCCAAGCAGGATCAGCGCGTCGGCGCTCAGGCCCTGGGTCTGCGCCAGGGTCAGCAACTGCACCCGCGACTGCGGATCGCCGGTGTTGAAGCTGGCGTCTTCCAGCGCCGCATCGACCAGGGCGCGGAAGGCCGGCCAGCTGGGCGTGAGGCCGGTGCCGGCCAGCGCCTCGCGCAATTCGCGCAGGCGCTCCAGCACGCGGGCACCGGCCGGGTCGGCGGCCAGGCCCTGCGCCAGGCCGCTGGCCTCCAGGCTGGCGAGCAGGCCGTCGGCATGCACCGGCGCCGGATGCGGACCGCGCAGACTGTCCAGCCGCTGGCCGGCGGCGACCAGGTGGTCCCAGCGCGCTCTTTCGGCCGGGCTGTCCATCAGCGCCCGCCAGCGCGCCGCGCCGCCGGCGACCTTCTGGGCGTAGGCACGTGGCTCCAGGCTCTCGGCCCAGGCTTCGCCGCCTTCGAGCAGGCCGGCCTTGAGCACCGCCATCAGCGACTGGAAGGGGAAGTCGGCATCCAGGCAGCTCAGCCAGGCATCGAGGCTGGCGGCGGCGCGGCTGGTGGCCAGCGCCCAGCCGCCGCGGTCGGCGAGGCTCAAGCCGGCCCGCTCCAGGCGCGCGCGCAGGCGTCGCGCCTGGCGGCGGTCCTCGCAGACCACGGCCACCCGGCGGGCGCCGGCGAGCAGGGCCTCGCGCACCGCCAGGTCGGCGATCTGCGCCTCGTGCTCGGCCTCGGCGGCTTCCACCAGGGCGAGGTCGCCGGGAGCGGCCGCGTTCAGCGCCAGGGCGCGTTCGCGGGCCAGGCCTTGGCTGGCATAGGCGGCGTCGAGCAGTAGGCTGCGCGGGCTGGTGGTTTCGGCATCCAGCAACTGCGGGCTCTGCCCGAGTTGCTCGGCCAGCCGGCGCAGGGCCAGGCCGTCGCGGCCAGTCAGCCGGCCCTGGCTCAGGAAGCGCGCGCCGCCACGCGCCAGCAGCGGGGCGATGGCGGCGGCCTCGGCGGGTTTCAGGGCGTCGAAGCCCAGGAACCACAAGGGGTTTTTTACGGGCCACTGCGCCAAGGTCGCCGCCAGCGCCTGGCGCTGGGCGACAGCCGGCGCGCGCGCGCCCAGCTCCTCGCGAAAGGCGCGGTGCAGGCGGTGCACGATCTGCGCCTCGCGCGACAGCGCCGCCAGCGGCCGCTCGGCGCCGTAGCCGCGTTGCAGGAGGGTTTCCAGCGCGGCTTCGTCGTCCGGTAGCTCGGCCTGTTGCTGCTCCAGTTCCTCGAACAGGGCGTAGAGCGCATCCGCCACCCGCAGCGGCGTCTGGCCGGGGAACAGGAAGCGGAAACGCGCCACGGCTTCCGCGAGCCGCAGCCGGCAGGCCAGTGGACTGGCGGCCTCGGGGCTGGTGGCCAGTTGGTTGAGCCCGAGGATGCGCGGCGCCAGCAGGGCGCCACCGCTGGCGCGCGCCAGACTGCGCAACAGGGCCGGCGCCAGGCCCGGGCTGGCCACCACCAGCGTCAGGCCGCTGAGATCGGGGAGGCGGGTGGTCGGTTGAGCGAGGATCAGCCCGGCGGCGGCTTCGGGGAAGTCCGCGCCGGGTGGCAGCAGCAGGAAGGGCGCGTCGGTCATGACGACGCGCGGGGCACTACCGCTCCAGCAGCGCCAGCTTGTTGGGCTTGCCGTCCCATTCCTTGGCGTCGGCAGGGATGCCGCGGCGCTCGGTGATCACCGGCCAGCTCTTGGCCAGCTCGGCGTTGAGCGGCTTGAACTGCAACTCGAATTCCTTGAGGTCGTCCTCGGCCTTGATGGCATTGGCCGGGCACTCGGGCTCGCAGAGTGTGCAGTCGATGCATTCCTCGGGGTCGATCACCAGGAAGTTCGGGCCTTCGTGGAAGCAGTCCACGGGGCAGACTTCCACGCAGTCCGTGTATTTGCACTTGATGCAGTTTTCGACGACGACGAAGGTCATTGCAGCGGCTCGGTGTAGCTTCGAAAGGTCGCGCATTTTACGGCAGTGGCGGCCCAGCACCCAAACCCGCATCTGGACGAGGTGCCGGGACTGGTCGAACCTGCGGAAATCACGACCTCAGCCGAGGTCGCCATGCTGGCTCAGCAGGGCGGCCAGCAGGGCCACTGGCGCGGTCTCGGTGCGCAGGATGCGCGGCCCCAGGGCCAGGCGCTGCCAGCCGTGGCGGTCGGCCAGCGCCAGTTCGGTCTCGTCGAAACCGCCCTCGGGGCCGATCAGGGCGGTGACGGTCTCCGGCTTCGGCAGCGCCGACAGCCGGGTTTCGCCGCCCGGCGCCAGGATCAGCTTGAGGCCGGGTCGTTCGCTGGCGACGAAGCTCTCAAAACGCTCGGGCGCGGCCACCGTCGGCAGCCGGGTGCGACCGGACTGCTCGGCAGCACCGGTCACCACGCCACGCCAGTGCTCGAGCTTCTTTTCCCAGCGCTCGCCGTCGAGCTTGACCACGCCGCGTGCGGACAGCAGCGGCAGGAAGCCCGCCGCGCCCAACTCGGTGGCCTTCTGCAGGGCGTAGTCCATGCGCTCGCCCTTGGAGACGCACTGGGCGATGTGGATGCTGATCGGCGCCTCGCGGCTGACCGGGTCCTGGCTCTCCACCCGGAGGCTGGCCGAGCGGCGGGCTACCGCCTCCAGCACCGCGCCGTACTCGTCGCCCTCGCCGTTGAACACGGTGAGCCGCTCGCCGCTGCCCATGCGCAGCACCTGCACCAGATGGCGCACCGCCTCGTCCGGCAGGTCCAGCACGGCGCCGACGGCGAGCGGCTGTGGCAGGTAGAGCCGGGTCATGTCGGATCGCGGGTGGCGACGTCCACCGCCTCGCAGAGCACCTCGCACATCTTCTGGGCTTCCTTGGCGCCGATCGCGTAGGGCGGCATCAGGTAGAGCACATTGCCCAGCGGCCGCAGTACCACGCCCTTCTCCAGCGCATGCCGGTAAGCGCGCAGACCGCGCCGCTCGCTGGCGGGAAAGTCCTCGCGCTTGGCGACATTGCGCACCATCTCCACCGCCAGGATCAGGCCGGTCTGGCGCACCTCGGCGACATGGCGGTGGGTGCGCAGCTCGGCGGTGTGTGCCCACAAGAGCTGCGCCAGCACGGCATTGGCGGAGAGCGCATTGGTCTCCTCGAACAGACTCAGCGAGGCCAGGCCCGCGCGGCAGGCCAGCGGATTGCCGGTGTAGCTATGGCTGTGCAGAAAGGCCTTGTAGGCGGCGTAGTCGGCGTAGAAGGCCTGATAGATCTCCTCGCGGGTCATCACCGCCGCCAGCGGCAGGGTGCCGCCGGTGAGGCCCTTGGACAGGCACATGAAATCCGGGGTGATGCCGCGTTTGGCGCCCCGGCCATAGACCGCCGGCGGCGCCTGCTCGCAGGCGAAGAAGCTGCCGGTGCGGCCGAAGCCCACCGCGATCTCGTCGGCGATCAGGTGTACGCCGAACTCGTCGCAGGCCTGGCGCGCCAGGGTCAGGTACAGCGGGTGGTACATGCGCATGCCGCCGGCGCACTGCACCAGCGGCTCCAGGATCAGCGCGCAGACCTCGTGCGCGTGCTGCTCCAGCACCAGGCGCAGATGGTCGAACTGGCGGCGGCTGTGGTCCTCCCAGCTCTGGCCGGGGGTGCGGGTGTAGCAGTCCGGCGAGGGCACGAAGATCGGCTGCAGCAGCAGAGGCGCGTAGCTGTCGCGGTACATGCTTGGGCCGCCGACCGCCAGCGCGCCCAGGGTCTCGCCGTGATAGCTGTTGCTCAAGGCGATGAAGCGCTGCTTCTTCGGCTTACCCAGGTTCTGCCAGTAGTGGAAGCTCATCTTCAGCGCCGCTTCCACCGCGCTGGAGCCGTTGTCGGTGTAGAAGCAGCGCGGCAGGCCGCTACGCGCCGCCAGTTGCTCGGCGAGCAGGATGCCCGGCTCGTGGGTGAAGCCGGCGAAGATCACGTGGTCCAAAGTGTCGAGCTGCTGCTTGAGCGCGCCGACGATGGTCGGATGGCGATGGCCCCAGAGATTGGTCCACCAACTGCTCACTGCGTCGAGGTAGCGCTTGCCCTCGTAGTCTTCCAGCCAGACGCCTTCGGCACGGGCGATGGGGATCAGCGGCAGCTCGGACTCGTGGTCCTTCATCTGCGTGCAGGGCTGCCACACATGCGCCAGCGAACGGGCGCGCCAATCGGCGTTGGACGGCATTTTTTTAGAGCGTCTTCACCAGCACGATGGAATTGCGCCGGTAGTTGTAGATGCGCTGTTTCTGCACCGGCAGGTCTTCGATCTTGCCTTCGACGAAGCCGTGCTCCAGAAACCAGTGCTCGGTGGTGGTGGTGAGCGCGAACAATTGCTTCAGGCCCTGCTGGCGGGCGGTGTCCTCGGCGCGCTTGAGCAGGGCTTCGGCGCGGCCTTCGCCGCGGTAGTCGCTGTGCACGGCCACACAGGAGAACTCGCCCATGCTCTTGGCCGGGAAGGGGAACAGCGCGCAGCAGGCGATCACCAGGCCGTCGCGCACCATCACGTCGAACTGGCCGATCTCCAGCTCCAGTTGCTCGCGCGAGCGCGGCACCAGCACGCCGGCGTCCTCCAGCGGCTTGATCAGCGCCAGGATGCCGCCGACGTCCTCAATGGTGGCTTCGCGCACCGCTTCGTAGTGGGCGTCGGTGTAGACCATCAGGCCGACGCCGTCGCGGGTGTAGAGCTCGCGCAGCAGCGCGCCTTCCTCGGCGGCTCCGACCAGATGGGTGCGCTTGACGCCGCCACGGCCGGCGGCGAGCGCGGCGGCGAGGTGGGCGCGGTCGGTCTCGGCCAGATGCCCGGCGTTTTCGTAGAGGCGGGTGGCTTCGCTGAGCGAGAGCTGGCCGGCGTCGCCGGTGTCGGCGGCGAGCTTCCAGTCGTCCGGGTTGGAATTGACCAGGAACACCAGCTTGTCAGCCGGCAGCGCGGTCGCCACCGCGGTGGCGACGTCCTCGTAGCGCAGGTTGAAGATCTCGCCGGTAGGCGAGTAGCCGGTGTTGCTGACCAGGGCGATGCGGCCTTGGTCGAGCACCTGGCGGATGGTCTCGGCGTCGATGCGCCGCACCTCGCCGGTGTACTGGTGGTCGATGCCATTGCGCACCCCCACCGGCTTGGCGACGATCCAGTTGCCGCCGGCGACCCTGACGCGCGCGCCGCCCATGGGGGTGGAGGCCAGCGAGGTCGAGAGCCGGGCCTCGATCGCCATGCGCAGGCTGCCGGCGGCGTCGAGCACGCATTGCAGGGTGTCGGCATCGGTGATGCGCAGGCTGCCCTGGTGCTTGGAGGCGATGCCCTTCTGCCGCAGCCGCTGTTCGATCTGCGGCCGCGCGCCGTGCACCAGCACCAGCTTCACGCCCAGGCTGTGCAGCAGCGCGATGTCATAGAGAAAGTGCTCGAAGTCCTCGCGCTCGCAGATCTCGCCACCAAAGGCGAGCACGAACACCCGGTCCACGTGGGCATGCACGTAGGGGGCGGCGGCGCGCAGGGCGCGGACGAATTCGGCGGGATTCATGACTAGCGGATTATAGGGGCGCCAGGGTTCCTGCCGACCTGTGATCCGCCGGAGCGTCCTGGGGTGGCCGTTATAATCCCGGCATGTCCGACCTTTCTCCCCACCAGGCGCTGGGCGCCTTGCTGCAGCGCGCCGGTTTCGACCAGGACGCCAGCGAGTACCACGGCGCGCTCTGTGGCGCGCTCTGCGTCCATCTGCCTACTGAAATCGAGCCCTTGCAGCTGTTGGAGCGGGTCGTCAGCGAGCCGGCTGCACCCGAGGCCCGCGCGCCGCTGCTGAGCTTGCGCGATGCCACCTTGCGCGAGCTGGCCGATGCCGACTCCGGAGTTCGCCTGCTGCTGCCAGACGACGAGCTGCCGCTGGCGCTGCGTGCCCGCGCGCTGGGCCAGTGGTGCGAGGGTTTTCTGTTTGGCCTCGCCAGCCGCGGCGGCCTCAACCTGCGCCAGGCCTCGCCGGAGGTGCGCGAGGTGGTGGAAGACCTCACCCAGTTCACCCATGCCGAATTCCACGAGGGCGACGACGCCGAGGTCGAGGAAGAGGCCTATGCCGAACTCGTCGAGTACGTGCGGGTCGGAATGCAGCTGGTGTTCATGGAGCTGGCTCCGCGCCAGCCTGCCGCCAACGACCAGACCATCCACTGAGCAGCAGCACGGGAACCCGTCATGCGCCCCAACGATCACCAGCTGAATGAATACAGCAACCGCCGCGCCGAGCTGATGCGCCGCATCGGCGCCGATGGGGTGGCCATCATCCCCAGCGCGACCGAAGTCACCCGCGCCCGCGATACCCACTACCGCTTCCGCCAGGATGCCGACTTCGCCTACCTCACCGGGTACACCGAGCCGGACGCGGTGGCGGTGCTGGCGCCGGGGCGCAAGGACGCCGAGGGCAGTCCGGCCGAGTTCGTCCTGTTCGTGCGCCCGCGCAATGCCGAGCGCGAGATCTGGGACGGCCGCCGCTACGGGCCGGAGGGCGCGGTGAGCGTGTTCGGCGCGCACGAGGCGCGGTCCATCGAGGATCTGGAGGCCGAACTGCCCAAGCTGCTCGCCGGTCGTGAGACCGTGCACTACACCCTGGGCGAGTACCCGGCGCTGGACCCGAAGGTGATTGCGGTGATCAAGCACATCCGCGACGTCGCCCGTCGCGGCGCGGCGGCACCGCACACCATCGTCGCGCTGGAGCAGACGCTGCACGAGATGCGCCTGCTCAAGCGCCCGGCCGAGATCGAGTTGCAGCGCACCGCCTGCGAGGTGAGCGCCGCCGCCCATGTGCGCGCGATGCGCGCCACCAAGCCCGGCCGCAACGAGTGGGAGATCGCCGCCGAGATCCACGCCGAGTTCGCGCTCAACGACTGCGAGCCCGGCTACGGCACCATCTGCGGCGGCGGCGACAACGCCTGCATCCTGCACTACACAGAGAACAACGCGCCGCTCAAGGATGGCGAGCTGCTGCTGATCGACGCCGGCGCCGAGTACCGCGGCTACACCGGCGACATCACCCGCAGCTTTCCCATCAACGGCAAATTCAACGCCGCCCAGCGCGCGGTCTACGAAGTGGTGCTGGCGGCGCAGAAGGCGGCCATCGCCGAGCTCACCGTCGGCAACCTCGCCAGCCGTCCGCACGAGGTGGCGACCCGCGTGCTCACCGACGGCATGGTGCGCCTGGGCCTGCTCAAGGGCGAGGTCGACGAGCTGATCCGCAGCGAGCGCCACAAGCAGTTCTACATGCACGGCACCGGCCACTGGCTGGGCATGGATGTGCACGACGTCGGCCGCTACAAGCTGGCCGGTGCCTACCGGCATTTCCAGGCCGGCATGATCATGACCGTCGAGCCCGGCCTCTACATCGCCCCCGGCACGCCGGAGGTGCCCAGCGAGTACTGGGGCATCGGCATCCGCATCGAGGACGATGTGCTGGTGACCGACCATGGGCCAGAAGTGCTGACCGCCGGCGTGCCCAAGGAAATCGACGAGATCGAGGAGCTGATGGCCTCGGCCTAGCCGGCGACGGCGGCCCGAGACCCGGCAGACCCATGCAGGTGGATCACTACGACATTGCCATCGTCGGCGGCGGCCTGGTCGGCGCCAGCCTGGCGCTGGCCCTGGCCGACACGCCCTTGCGCCTGGTGCTGATCGAGGCCGCCGCGCCGCCGGCCAGCGCGCCGAGCTGGGATGAACGCTGCATCGCCCTCAATGACGCCAGCCGCCAGATCTTCGGCCGCTATGGCGTCTGGGAGGCGCTGGCGCCGCAGACGGCGGCGATCACCGCCACCCACATTTCCGAGCGTGGCCGCTTCGGCGTCACCCGCTTCAATGCGGCCGAGGCCGGCCTCGCGGCGCTCGGCCACAACACGCCGATGCGCGCCTTAGGCGCCGAACTGATGGCTCGCGTGCGGACCCAGGCCAGTCTGCGCTTCCTCTGTCCGGCGCGGCTGCAGACGCTGCAACTGGGTGCAGAGTCGGTGGAACTGCGCCTGGAGTCCGGCGAGGCCCTGCGCGCCCGCCTGGTGGTCGCCGCCGACGGCGCCGGCTCGGCCGTGCGCCAGCTCCTGGGTTACGCCGCCGAGCGCCGCGACTACCAGCAGACCGCGCTGGTCACCGCGATCCGGACGCAGCGCGATCCGGCTGGCGTCGCCTACGAGCGTTTCACGCCGGAGGGTCCGTTCGCGTTGCTGCCCAAGCCGCGCCTGGCCGACGACCGCGAGCCGGGCTTTCCCTGCTCGCTGATCTGGACCCTGCCGAGCGAGCACGCCGAGGCCATGCAGGCGCTGCCGGAGGCGGAGTTCCTGCGCGCCGCCGAGGACTGCTTCGGCGAGCGGCTGGGGCGCTTCCTGAGCCTGGGTCGGCGCCTGCCGCACCCGCTGCAACGCAGCTTGGCCGAGCAGCTCACCGCGCCCCGGGTGGTGTTCTGCGGCAACGCCGCGCAAAGCCTGCATCCGGTGGCGGCGCAGGGCTTCAACCTGGGCCTGCGCGACGTCGCCGCGCTGGCTGAACGCTTGCAGGCTTGCGCCCTGGCGGGCGGTGATCCGGGCGAGGCTGCGGGGCTGGCGGAGTACGCCGCCGCGCGCGCCGCCGACCGCCAGCGCACCGCCGATTTCACCGACCGTCTGGTGCGGCTGTTCTCCAACCGCATTCCGCTGCTGTCCGGCCTGCGCCACCTGGGCCTGCTGGCACTGGACCTGACGCCGCCGCTGAAGGAGAGCGTGCTGCGCCAGAACCTCGGCCACCGGGGCTTGGCGGCATGAGCGGCTTTGACGCCGACATCCTGATCGCCGGCGGTGGTCCGATTGGCCTCGCCTCGGCCAACGCCCTGCAGCGTGCCGGCTTCAGCGTGCGGCTGATCGAGCGCAGCCCGCAACCGCCGAGTTTCGACGCCAGCCAGACCGATCCCCGCGTCTATGCGCTGGCGCCGGCTTCGCTGGATTTCCTCGACCGGCTCGGCGCCGGTGAGCGCCTGCGCGCGTTGCGCTACTGCCCTTACCGGGCGATGCGGGTCTGGGATCAGAGTCCGGAGCGCGCGCTGCGTTTCGATGCCGCCGAGGCCGGCGCCGAGCAGTTGGGCGCCATCGTCGAGCATTCCGCGCTGGCCGCCGCGCTCTGGCAGGTGCTGCCGCCGGGCATTGCCGAGCTGGGGGCGGAGATCGTCGCGGCGAAGACCGAGGAAGGCCTGGCCGAGCTGAGCCTGGCCGATGGCCGCGTACTGCGTGGCCGTCTCCTGCTGGCCGCCGATGGCCCGGACTCGCCGCTGCGGGCGCGGCTGGAGATTGCCACCGTCGGCTGGTCCTACCGGCAGCAGGCCCTGGTCTGCCATCTGCGCAGCGCGCTGCCGCATGCCGGCACCGCCTGGCAGCGCTTCCTGCCCAGCGGCCCGTTGGCCTTGCTGCCGCTGGCCGATGGCCGGGTGTCGCTGGTCTGGTCCTGCGACGAGGCGCTGGCCGCCGAGTTGATGGCGCTGTCCGACGCCGACTTCGCGCTGCGCCTGAGTGTCGCCAGCCAGGGCGTGCTGGGTGCGCTGTCGGAGCCGACTCCGCGTCGCGTCTTTCCGCTGCGTCTGTTGCACGCGCAGGACTATCACCGCCCCGGTCTGGTGCTGGTCGGCGACGCCGCGCACGTCGTGCACCCGCTGGCCGGTCAGGGCCTGAACCTGGGCCTGGCCGATGTCGCCACGCTTACCGAGACGCTGGCGGCGGCGCGTGAGGCCGGTCGCGGCTGGTGGCGGCCGCGCACCCTGGCGACCTATGCGCGGCAGCGCAAGGCCGAGAACCTGGAGATGCTGGCACTCACCGATGGCCTCAAGCGCCTGTTCGGCAACGAAGAGGCCGGCCTGCGTGCCCTGCGCAATCTCGGCCTGGGCCTGGTGAACCGTCTGCCGCTGGCGAAGCCGGCCCTGCTGGCGCGGGCGCTGGGCCGCTAGCGCGGTCGTCCCAGCCTAGAACCGCGGCAACCAGTCGTCCGCCCAATCTTCGAGAATGCGGCTGCGGTCCTGCGCGGCGTGACGCTGCGCGAAAGCTTCAGCCGCGCCGCGCAAGGCGCGGTCTTCCAGCAGGCGTTGCAGGGCTCCGGCATGGTCCTGGCCGGCGCTCTGCGGCAATAACAGGGCCGCACCCAGGGCCTCTGCCCGCCGCGCCACCAGCTGGCGTTCGACATTGGTGGGGATCAAGAGGCAGGGCTTGCCGGCCAGCAGCATCTCCGCGGTGCTGCCGTGCGGCGCGTAGCCGACATAGGCGTCGCAGTCGGCCGCCACCTGACGCAGGTGCGCCGGGCTGCTCGACACCACCAGACCGGGCCGCAGATAGGCCTTGAGCCGTGCCGGGTCGAGATCGCCGATATGCACCAGCACCTGCGCCTTGAGATTTTTGAGTGCCAGCAGCAGTTCGTGCAGGCCGGGGAAGGGACGCAGATAGGCGAACACGCGCTGCTCCGGACGTGGCCCCCAGCGCACCGGCAGGCCCTGCGAGAAATCCGGCTGGCCCAGATAGGGAATGCTGCGCGGCAGCGCGTAGTGGTCGAGTTCCGGATAGCTGAGCAGGGCCGGGTGGGCGCGGCGGAACAGGCTGGCGAGATCGGGGCAGGGGGCTGCCCCCAGGCCGGCCAGGGCCTGGTTGAGCACGCCCAGCACCACCGCCTCGTTGCCGGCCAGCTGCTCGGGGCTCAAGGCCTTTTCGGGGAAATACGGCGGCAGCGGAGTCTGCGCCGGCGGCAGCACGAAGCCGGTGCCCATGGCGGCGGTCGGCAGGCCCAGGCTGGCGGCGGCGGTCAGCGCGGTCGGCGCGTGGACGGCGACCATGGCATCGATGGACAAGCCCTGGATCAGCGTCCGCCAGGCCTGTAGCCGGCCGAGCAGACCGGCCGTCGTGTCGAAACCGCAGTTGTGCAGCAGGCTGGCGTAACTGGCCTGCACCCTGAGCGGGCGCAAGGGCTGGCCGAGCAAGAGCGGCGCTTGCAGTAGCCCGTGGCTTTCCGCGGCTAGGGCGGTGTGGGCGGATTGCAGATCGCGCAATGCCAGATAGACCCGGTGGCCGCGCTGGCGCAGGGCGGCGGCGAGCAGCCGCATCGGCATCAGATGGCCGAGGCCGGCGCCCAGCTCCCAGGCCAGCAGGATGCGGCGGGCGGACACGAACCTCAGCCCGCCGCCGCGTCGTCGGCGTCTTGCTCCAGGGCGTAGTCCATCAGCCGCGCGAAGTTCTCCAGCGACAGCAGATGGGCGTAGATGGCGCGCAGTTCGTTCTTGCGCATCAGGGTGCGCAGGTCGCGGCCGGGCAGCGCTTGCAGGCGCTCCTCGTCAACCCGGAACAGGCCCTGCAGGCGCATGCGCTGGCCCTGGCGCGGCAGCGCCAGCGCGTCGAAGGGGGTCAGCAAGCCCAGCGCCTCGATGCGCCGGCACAGCACCCGCGTCTGCAGGCGCGCGCCTTCGATGGCTTCCAGCAGGCGCTGGGTCTGTTGCCAGGCCTCGGAGGGGCTGCCGTCGGCGGCGAACAAGGGAGTGCCGCCACGCGCCAGCTTTTCCTCTTCGACGCAGACCAGGCGCTGTGGCGGACCTTCCTTCTGCGCGATCTCGGCGATGCAGAAGGGATGGCGGCGCACGGTGGCCGGCACATAGCAGTGGCGGCGCCACTGGCCCTTACGGTCGACGAACAGGTTCTGGCGGCTGCGCAGGCCCAGCACCGCCACCGGGGCGTACTCGCCGCTGTCCTCGTCGCGGACAAAGGCGATGGGGTAGTCGGCGGCGGCCTTGGCGAATTCGGGCGCGTTGAGATGCACGGCATTGAGCTGCGCACACCAGTGGAAATTGCTCGCGACGGGCAAGCCAAAAGCGGCGTGCCGCTGGCGGTCCAGCGCGACGAGCTTGCCGTATCCCGGCGGCGCCAGGAATTGCAGAGCGGCCATGAGCCTTTATTCGGTGCCGCAGGATTCCGGATTGAGATCCTGGTCGTTCTGCTCGGTGCTTGGCGGCTCGTCGGTCTCGATGATGCTGCCGTCTTCGCCGATCAGGCGGGTGGAGCCCGGAGACTGCAGACCTTCGCTGGTCAGGGTCTTGAGGGAAATCTGGCCTTCTTCCACGGTGGTGACCAGGATGGTTTCTCCGGCCCGGGCGCCACGACCGGCGGCACGCAGCTTGGCGAGGATCTCGTCGCGGTCGCTGCATTCACCCTGGCACAGCCGTGCGCCATAGCGGGTGCCACGGATACCGATGGTGGCGACCGGCGTGCTGACTCGGTAGTCGTCGCGGTTGACCTTGCCGATCAGGCCGCTGACGGCGCGGAAGCCGCCCTTGAGCAGGCGGAAGAAGGCGCGCGAACCCTCGCCACCGCCGGCACTCTGCGCGGTGACCAGCGGAGCGGTGCCGGCGGCGGTCTCGGTCTTGGCCGGGGCGCCGGTGGCAGGCTTGGCGGCCGCCGCGCTTGCCGGGGTGCTGTAGTGATAGCTCTCGATGGCGAAGCGGGTGGAAGGGCGCAGCAGGAAGAACGCGCCGTCGGCGAAGCGCAGGTTCACATAGCTGCCGGGGCCGGAGTTGATCAGCTCGCCGGAGTAGACCGGGTCTTCCTTGGCCAGCTTGCGGACGTTGCCGTCGGCGCCGACCACGGTGGCCTTGCCGGTGAGCATCACCACTTTCGCCGCTGCGTCGGCCGCCAGCACCTGCGAGGCGGAGACCAGCGCCAGTGCCGCGGCGAGTATCCAGTTGCGCATAGAGGTCATGGTCTGTTCCCGGTGATCAGATGGCGTCGCACTGCTGCTGGGTGTCGCTGCTGTCGTCACTGCTGACGGTGCCGTGGCCGGGCAGACCGCGATCCGGATGCAGCAGATTGCCTGGGCCCTCGTCGTCTCCGCCGTCGGCAGGACCGGGCGAGAAATCGGAACTGACCAGCACCAGATCTTTGGCGGAAGCGTTCTGGATGTCTTCCGGCACCTGACCGCCGTCGATCACCACGACCCGGCCATTGGTGCTGATTTTCTCCACGCCGGATACC
The DNA here is from genome assembly GCF_058782965.1 of Stagnimonas sp. FW305-C-60. Lineage (NCBI taxonomy): Bacteria > Pseudomonadati > Pseudomonadota > Gammaproteobacteria > Nevskiales > Nevskiaceae > Stagnimonas > Stagnimonas sp. FW305-C-60. The sequence continues at coordinate 786,683 of NZ_JBYSYF010000002.1, read as the reverse complement.
TGACCTTCGGTGAGGAAGATGTAGTTGGTATCGGTGCCGGCGCTCAGCGCCTTGTCGGCCGGCACCTGATTGTGGTCGAGCAGGAAAATATCACCGACGTAGTCGGCGCCACCGATGGCCAGCGTGCGGGCAAAGCGGGCAAAGCTGAGGTCGCTGATCCCCAGCGGCGCCTGATCGTCGGAGGGGACGATCTGGAGGAACAGATCGGCCGCGCCGCGCACATCGCCCCTAAAAGTGAAGTCGCTGGAGTCGAGCAGCAGGTAGTGCGCGGAGCCGCCAATCTCACCGATCGCGAGCAGCTGCGAGGCGATGAAGCTGGCATTCGGGTGGGTGGTCGATGGCTGCAGATCAAGAGCGTCGTCAGGCAGGGCGGCGAACAGTCCGTTGTCGTCGCCGAACGGCGCCGCGCCGGTGCCGAAGTTAAAGCTCGCCAGCCCGAAGTCGAGAATGGCGCCGCGCGCGCCGAAGCCATTGGCACTGATCTGGACCGCGCTGGGCGTGGTCACCGAATCGGCTTCGATGCGCACGATGTTGCCTTCGATGCTGCCGCCGTCGAGGGTGATCAGGCCGGTACCGCCAAGCAGGTTGATGTCGCCGCCGGCGAGCTGGGCATTGCGCAGCGTCAGGCCGGCACCCTGGAGGCTGATGCTGCCGGTAGGGAGCGTCGCCAGGGCCTTGCTGGTGCCTTCGATCATCGTGCCCAGAATCTCGACGGCGGAGTCTTCGACGCTTACCGCGCCTTTTCCGACTAGCTGGATGTTGCGGCCACGCAGCAGACTGCCGTTACTGAGCGCGACGCTGCCGCCGGAGGAGGAGAGGTTCAGTGCACCGCCGCTGAAAATCTGGGCGCCGTCCAGCTTCAGCAGACCAGTGCTGCCGACGGTAACGCTGCCGGCGTCCAGGGAACTGGCCGTGCTGAGAGTCACGGTCTTGCCGGTCAGGCTGAGACTGTTGGCTCGCAGATCCGAGCCGGAGGTGACAGTGAGCGCATTGTTGCTGGTCACGCTCAGGCTGCCGACCGCCTCGACGAAGGCATTACTGAGCTGGACCGAGCTGCCACTCAAGGTCGCGGTGCCGGCGCTGGCAAGGCTGGAGCCGGTGAGGTTCAGCGCGTTTACGGCGGCGAGAACAAGGCTGCCGGCGGAAAGCTCACCGGCACCCAGGTTCAGCGTCATACCCTCGAGCCGTGCTTCGCCGGTGGCCGACAGGTCGTAGCCGGCGAGGTTGATGGTGGCCGCAGACAGGTGCAGGCCACCAGCCGAATTGATGCTCAACAGGTCGCTGCTGCTGATGCTGCCGGCCTCGATCGAGACGCCACCAGGGCCGGCGTTGATGCTGAGAGCTTCCGGATTGCTGAAGCTACCGTCGGTGAGGAGCGTGACGCTGGCGCCGGTTAGATTGCCGCTGAGACTGAGATCGCCACTGTTGTGCAGCGTCAACGTTCCGGTGGAAACGACGCTGCCCAGGCTCAAGGCATTGTAGGCGGTGGCGCGGAAGTTGCCGCCGGCTTCGAAATTGCCCTGGCCGGCCTCGATCAGGCTGCCAATCAGGGTGATGTCGCCACCGCTCTGGGTGCGGACCAGGAAGCCGCAGTTGGCGATATCGGTGTAACAGGTTCGGGAGCTGGAGTTCAGCAGGTCCGACAGCGTGCCGCTGCTGTCCGTGGGGCTGTCCAGCAGCACCGGATTGCCGCTATTACCGTTGTCATGGTGCGAGAACGGGTGCTCGAACTGCTCCACCAGATCGCGCATCGACTGCCGGATGGTGCCGCTGCTGCCGGCGTCGAACTGCACATCCCCGTCGGCCAAGAGGTTGAGGCCGCCGAGGTCGACCTCGGTGCTGCCGATCACCGTCAGGCTGCCGGAGCCGGAGCCACCGGCGACGATGCGTACCGGGTTGCCGTCGGCGGTGCCGAGACGGATGGCTGCCAGGCCGAGATCGACATTCACCGCCTCGGCGGTGGTGGTGGGGTCGTTGGATTCGACATGGCCGGTGGCGGCGTCGATGCGGACATCGCCGGTGATCACCGCGTCGGCGGAATCGATCAACAGCCCGGCGATAAAGGTGCCGCGGATGTCGATGCCATCGCCGATGCGCAGGGACTGCGCGCTGACCTGCATACCCGAGCGACCACCGATCAGGACACTGCTGGCCGAGGCCAGTGCCGGCGGCGTCGAGCCGAAGGCGCCGACGAAGCTGACGTCCTCGCGGAAGTAGCCCGGGCTGCTGCCATCGGGGCGCCCGTCCAGGTTGACGCCGCCCGTGATCGTGGCGCTGGCGAAATCGTTGATGCCGACCTCGGCGTTCAGACCGCTGAGGTTCAAATCGCCATTGATCAGCAGGCTGTCGACACCTTCGAAGTTGAGGCCGGCGAGGCCGGCCGTCGCCGCCATGACGCCGCCCTGGGAGGTGTTTACTGCGAGGTTGCCGCTGACCTGGCGGCGCACCTGGTAGGTGTAGACCTCGCTGGTCACCGGATCGGTGACGCTGTAGTACTCCGGTTGCACCTCGATGTAGTAGCCGTAGTCGTAAGCGATGCCTTGCTCGCCAAAGACCTCGCCCCGGCTGGCGCTGACCGACACACTGTCGCCGCGGCCGGCGGTGCCCAGGCTGATCTGGTTGGCCCAGAGATCGCCGCCGGCATTGCCGACGCCATGGATGCTGAGATCGCCGGCAATGCTCAGGCTGCCGGCGGCGGCGTCATTCAGATAGCCGCCATAGCTGGGATTCTGCGGGTCGTAGGGGACGAATTCGCCACCCACCACGCGAAAGCCGGCGGAGCCCCAGTGCAGATAGGGGCTGGGGCTGCTGTCGTCGAACTGCGTCACCACCGGCGCGTCGATCAGCGAGGGCCGGAGGAAGAGGCCATAGCTGTCGAAGCTGCGGCCGCCGTAGGCGTAGTCGTAGTAGTCGCCATCGACGACATAGCCCAGGCCTTCGACCTCCACCGAGCCGCGCACCAACTGGTTGCCGACCATCGCGTCGGCGACCCGGATGCTGCCGCCATTGGCGGCCTGCAAGCTCAGACCGGCTTCGCGTCCGCCCACCCGCACCTGACCCCGGTACAGCTGGCTGTCGTGCTCAGGCGCGGCGCTGCTGCTGGTGATGAATTCCGCCTGCGCCTGGGAGATGTTGTCCTGATAGACGACCTGGCCGGTGCTGTCGGTGATGGTGTGGCTGGCCTCGTCCAGATAGCCCGGCTCGGTCTTGACGCCGATGTGGCTCTGCACCAGCACCGAGTAGCCAAAGGACGCCGAGGCGGTATCGCTGTCGGTGCCGATCTCCAGGCTGCCGGCGGAAATGCGTGCCAGGGCATTGGGGCCCTGCACATTCAGGTAGCCGAGGCTGACGTTGAAATCTGGCGAGGCCAGGTCGGTGCTATAGCCGTTGCCGGCCAGCGTTTGGGTGTTGTAGTTGACGAACTCGCCAATGTCGACGGTGGCATTGCCAAGCAGGATGGTTTCGGTGAGCGGATTGCTGCAATCGCAGCTCAGGCTTTCGTCACGATGGTATTGGGCGACGAAGGAATACACAGTCAGCCCGCCGGACAGGTTGACCGAACCGGTGCCGCGGATCAGCGCGTGCGCATCGCCATAGCCATAAACCTCGACCTTGCCGAGGCTGACCGTGCCGGCGGTGGAATGCGAGCCGGGGTTGATCAGCAGCTGCGCCGAGCCGGCGGAGAGCGTTTCATCGCCGCCGTAGCTGGCGTAGAGCAGCGGCGTGTAGCTCTCCACCCGCACGTCGCCGATGGTGATGTCGCCATCGGCGGCGAGCAGGGCGGAGGCCGCTGGCTGGTAGCTCAGCGGGTTGGAGACCAGCCGGGGGGGGGCCTCGCGGTCGGTCTTGGTCGCCGCGCGCACATGCACCGAGCCGACCGAGATATTGCCGGCCACGGTCTCGTAGCTGTCGGTCTGCGGGTTGTAGACCGTCCCTTGATAGGCGTCCGCGTAGAGAGCAGCGCCGCCGTATTCGGAAAACGCCACCAGGCTGCCGGCGATGTCGATGCTGCCGGCCTCGGCGCTGAGATCGAGGCTGACGTCGTTGTAGATGCTGCTGACGACAAGATTGCCGCTGCTGCTGATCGAGTCGCCGTAGATGCTGACGTAGTCGTGGCCGGTCACCACGTCGCCATAGCCGCTGTTGGCGCCCAGCTGCACCTTGCCGTCGGCGCCGATGTCGATGCCGCCGCCGGCATGCAGCTGATCAACGACCACATTGCCGGTGGCGCTGCCGCCGTAGCTGTCTTCGTTGGCGTAGAGGTCGATATAGCCGGCGGCGGTGTAGTCACCGGCACCGCTGATATCGCCAGCCCGGGCGTAGACGTCGATCTCGGCCGCGCTGTCGAGCAGGCCGGCCAGTTCCAGCGAGGCGCCGGCGAGGTAGATGCCGCTGGTGGTGGAGCGCAGCGTTCTGGCTGCGGCCAGCGAGACGCTGCCGACCGCGTCGACATGAATGCTGGAGGCGGTGAGATCGCCCAGACTGATGTTGCCGCCAGCCATCAGATTGGCGGCGCCACCGGAGCCTAGGTCAATCGAGCTGCCGAGGCTGATGCCGCCGCCGGCATTGAGGTTCAGGTTGAGGCTGTCGCTGCCGGCGGTGCTGTCGAAAATCTGCTGGTTCAGGAAAATGCCGCCAGCGGCATCGAGCGTGAGCGTGCCGTTGCCGGTGCCGTTGTAGTCCAGCGCGGTGAGCAGGCGGATGTCGCCGGCCTGACTGCCGCTGCCGCCGGTGCTGACCGTCACACTGGCGCCGCCGCTGAGGGCGCTGGTGATCAGGTTGACGCCAAGCTGGGCGCTATCGCCATTTGCTACGAAAGGATTGCTGCTGCTGATGCCGCCGTAGCCGTTGCCGGCGACGATGTCGATGTCCTCAGGGTCGATCAACCAATGACCGCCGGTGTCGCCAGCCAGTTCCGGCACCTGGGTCACAGTGAGCAGGCCGGCGCTGGAGGTTTCCACGAAGCCGCCATCGCCGCCCTGGGCGCCGCCGCGCGCCGACAGCAGGCCGGCCAGCACCGAGTGATCCTGCGAATAGGCGGCGATGCGGCCGCCATCGCCCAGCACGGTGGCATCGGCGCGCACGGTGGCGGCTTCGGCCACATACAGGCGCTCGGCCTGGACCAAGCCTTCACCACCCTCAATGCCGCCGCCCATGCGGATTTCGCCGCCACCCTGAGCGCCAGAGGCGTCGATTAGGCCGGCTTCGATACGGATGTCACGGTCGCCCAGCACCTGGATGCTGCCGCCAGTACCGCTGGCGCTGCTGGCGTCGAGCGTGCCGGTGTTGACGACATTGCCGCCGGCACCGACCAGTACGATCTCGCCGTTTTCCTCGGCAACACCGGTGGCGCGGATCAGGCCGCTGTTGTTGACCACGTCACGCACCAGTCCGCGCGCGACCTCGGCCGACATCAGTACACGACCGCCATCGGCCAGCAGCTGGCCGCTGTTGGCGACCCCGGCGGCCTGCGAGAGCGCGGCGCCATCGACGTGGTAATTGATCAGGCCGTCGCCGGCCAGATCCAGGGTCATTGCCGAGCCGGAGGCCAGCACGATATCGCCCAGGCGGGCCTGGATCAGGCCGCTGTTGCGGGCGCTGTCACCGGCGAGCACCACGAAGCCACCGTCAGCGGCGCTGATCTGACCCTGGTTGACCACGCCGGCGCCGCTGCCATTGCCGGCCAGTACATAGCGGCCACTCATGAAGTCGGCATCGGCGATGTCCAGCGTGCTGGCGACCAGGCCGGCGACATCCACCCGGCTGCCGGCGCCAAACATCACGCCCTGGGTATTGATCAGGAACACCCGGCCGTTGGCCGAGATGTTGCCGAGGATCTCGCTGGGGCTGCCGCCGACAATGCGGTTGAGGATGGCCGCCGACGCCGAGGGCTGGATGAACTGCACCAGCTCCTGACCACCGACATTGAACTGTTGCCAGTTGACCACCGCGTTCTGGCTGCTCTGCTGCACCAGGGTGGTGAGGGGATCGGGCTGGCCGATGCTCACCTGACCGGCGATCACTGTGCCCCCGGTGGGGCCGGCCAGCGCCAGGGCGGGCGTCAGCATCGGCGCCAGCGCCAGCCAACGGCGATACACCAGCGGCGCGCGCAGCGGATTGAGACGGAGCTTGGTCATGCGGGTGTCTCCTTAAAACTGGACCGCAAGCGTGCCGTAGACACGGCCGCTGTCCTTGCCATCGCTGACCGGGGTGTCGTCCCTGGGCGTGGCGTAGTCGAGCTTGAGGCTGACGCGGTCAACCACCGCATCGGCGCCGACGCCGACGCTGGCGAGGGTGACTTCCGGGGTGCTGCCGGTGGGGTCGCGCGAGCGCACCCGGCCGGCGTCCACGAACACCCGCGGGGTCAGCACCAGCTTGCCGAAGTTATAGGGCCGCCGCAGGGTCAGCGAGCCGAGATAGCCCCAGTCGCCGCGTGCCTCGGAAGGCGCATGACCACGGATCGTGGTCGGCCCGCCGATGGAGAGCTGCTGGGTGTCCGGCAGCGGGTCGGGCGAGTAGACGAACAGGCCATGCGCCACCAGCTGGATCTGCTTGGCGATGGGCTGGATGTGCTGGGCGTCCAGCTCCAGGCGGATGCGCTGGGAATTGCGGTCGGTGGCGTCGGCCTTCTGGAAGTTGCTGCCCAGGTTGCCGACCACTTGCGACACCGCGCCACTGCGGTAGACATGGGTGTAGACGCTGCCCAGTTCCAGCAGCGTGAGTTCGGTGGCGCGCAGCGGGATGCCGGAAAAATCGGTGTCGGCCTTGGTGTCGGAGACTGCGGCGCTGACGCTCAGCTGATCGCCGCCGCCGCGCAGGACCGGGAGTTCCAGCTCCACCCGGCTGTTGCGGTTGCTGCCGGCCACGCCCTGGAAGCCGCCGCCCAGCTCGAACTTGGCATAGCCATAGCTGAACTTCAGGCGGCTGCCCTGCCAGCCGGTGGGCAGCGAGTAGCCGACCAGGCCGTATTCCAGCAGGTCGTCGGAGGAGCGCAGGCCCAGCAGGCTGAGCTGGTCGCCGACCCGCAGCGGGTTGTTCAGGTCCACTTGCACGCCGACGCGGGTCTCGCCGGCGGTGTCGCGGCCACTGTTGTCGACAAACAGGGAGCCCTGGTAGGGGGTCTCCTTGCCCTGCACCACGATATCGGTGCTGCCATAGGACTCACCGGGACGCAGTACCGCCCTGGCGTCCAGGCCGGGCAGGGCGTCGATATTGCGCAGGCCTTCCTCGAAGGCGGCGCCACGGTAGACCCGGCCGGCGGTGCCGGCGACATAGACATCGAGATCGCCAGGGCGATAGCCCTTCAGGCCCTCGTAGACGACCTTGTCGACACGGCCTTCGAGCACCTCCAGCTTGACCACGCCCTCGCTGATTTTCTGCGCCGGCAGCTGTGCCGAGGCCAGGGTGTAGCCGGCCTCGACGTAGTGGGCGGTGATGCGGTCGGCGGCCTCGTAGAGCTGGATCAGGCTCACAGGCTTGCCGGTGTAGTCGGCGACCAGGGCGGCCAGCTGGGCATCGGTAAACAGGCTGTTGCCGCTGAATTCGAAGCGCTGCACGGTGAGCGTCTTGCTCTCGGCGCCAGGCGGCGGCTCCTGGCGCGGCGGCGCTACCGGCGAGGCCAGCGGCGCGGGCGGCTGCAGCTCCGGCGGACGCTTGAGGGTGTCCGAGATCGCGCCCGCGGTCAGCGGGTCGGCGGCTTGGGCGATGGTTCCTAACAGGCTGATGGGGACCAGTAGCGGTGCCCAGACGCGTAAAGCGACTCCCATGCTTTTTCTCCTCGAGTGCGCTGGCATCATGCAGCGTCTATCCCAAGAATTACTATAGCCCACATAGGTGAGTCGTCCATCGGGCATCCGTGACCCAAGGCACGTCCCGGCATCGAAGGTGCAAATCCGCCCCGGCCAGGGATGGCCGGGTTCTGGGGGGGGGGCAGTTCAATTTGCTGAAGTCTCGCCACGGACGGCCAGGGCGAATACACTTCACCTCGCAGACGAGAGAGACCGGCCCCGGGCCGGCACCGAAGGCGCAAATCCGCCCGGAATCGCTCAGGTAAAAGGATCGTCCGCAAACAACACTCTGGAGAGAGCCGCCGCCGTGGTGGCCACCGAAGGCGCGCCAACGCTCAGGTAAAAGGACAGAGGGGCGGCGTATCAACCTCCAGGACGCCGCCATGCTCAACAAAACCGCCTTGCATCAAGCCCACCAGCAGCTGGGCGCCCGCCTGGTCGACTTCGCCGGCTGGGAAATGCCCATCCAGTACGCTTCCCAACTCGACGAGCACCATGCGGTGCGGCAGTCGGCCGGTATGTTCGATGTCGCCCACATGCTGGCCATCGACCTGCGCGGCGCGCGGGTGCGCGAATTCCTGCGCCGGCTGCTCGCCAACGACGTCGCCAAGCTCAGCCTGCCCGGCAAGGCCCTGTACAGCTGCATGCTGCGCGAAGACGCCGGCATCATTGACGACCTCATCGCCTACTTCCTGAGCGAGGACTGGTTCCGGCTGGTGGTGAATGCCGGCACCGCCGACAAAGACCTGGCCTGGATTCGCCAGCACGCCGCCGCCTACGAAGTCGAGGTGCTACCGCGCCGCGATCTCGGCATCCTCGCCGTGCAGGGGCCGCAGGCGCGTGCTGCCGTGCTCAAGCAGCTGCCCGCCAGCCTGGCCGCGCAGGCCCAGGCGCTGGTGGTGTTCCAGGCCGCCCACGAGGCTGAGCTGTTCGTCGGTCGCACTGGCTACACCGGCGAAGACGGCTTTGAGCTGATCCTGCCCCATGCCGAGCTGGTCGCGCTCTGGCAGAAGCTGCTGGCCGACGGCGTCAAGCCGGCCGGCCTCGGCGCCCGCGACACCCTGCGCCTGGAGGCGGGCATGAACCTCTACGGGCAGGACATGGACGAGTCCAAGCATCCGCTGGAGTCCGGTCTGGGCTGGACCATTGCCTGGGAGCCGGACGACCGCGACTTCATCGGCCGCCAGGCGCTGGCGGCGCTGCGCGGCAAGTCCGCCCACAAGTTCGTGGCCCTGGTGCTGGAAGGCCGCGGCGTGGTGCGCGCACATATGAAGGTCCGCTATGCCAATGGCGCTCTCGGCGAGACCACCAGCGGCGGCTTTTCGCCGACCATGAAGGCCTCCATCGCCATGGCGCGGGTGGAGTCGGCGGCGGAAGGCGCGGTCGAAGTGGAGATCCGCGGTGCCTGGGTTCCGGCCCGGGTGGTGAAGCCGCCATTCGTCCGCAATGGCAAGGTGCTGGTCTAGCTGCGGTCAGGTCCGCGATTCAATTTTTCTGGTTTTCTTCTGGAGATTTTCCAATGAGCAACATCCCGGCTGAACTCAAATACGCCAAGTCCCACGAGTGGGTGAAGCTACTGGCCGACGGCACCGCCGTCGTCGGCATTACCGACCACGCCCAGCACGCGCTCGGCGACCTGGTGTTCGTCGAGACCCCGAAGGTCGGCCGCAAGCTGGCGGCGGGCGAGTCCTGCGCGGTGGTGGAATCGGTGAAGGCGGCCTCTGACGTGTACGCGCCGATTGCCGGCGAAGTCATCGACACCAATGTCGTGCTGGCCAATGCGCCGGAAACCCTCAACACCGATCCCTACGAGGCCGGCTGGATGTGGAAGCAGACGGTGACCAATGCCGGTGAGTTGGAAGTTCTGCTCGACGCCGCCGGTTACGAGAAGGTCATCGCCGCGCTCTAGTCGCGCGGCGTCTCAGCCATCCCTCATTTTGTAGAGCGCCCATGCCGTTCATCCCTCATACCGACACCGACGTCAAAGACATGCTGGCCGCCATCGGCGCCCCCAGCATCGACGCGCTGTTTGGCGAAATCCCGCCCGAGCTGCAATGCCAGGGTCTCACCCAGGTGCCGGAAGGCCTGTCCGAGATGGCGGTCAGCCAGCTGATGCGCGGCCGCGCCGCGGAAGACCGCATGGCGCTCAACTTCATCGGCGCCGGTGCCTACGAACACCATATCCCGGCGGCGGTCTGGGAGATCACCACCCGCGGCGAGTTTTACTCGGCCTACACTCCGTACCAGGCCGAGGCCAGCCAGGGCACGCTGACGGTGCTCTACGAGTACCAGACGATGATGACCGAGCTGACCGGCATGGAGGTGTCCAACGCCTCTATGTACGACGGCGCCTCGGCGCTGGCGGAGGCGCTGCTGATGGCGGTGCGCTGCAACAGCGCCAACCCCAGCGGCAAGGTGCTGATGCCCAAGGCGCTGCATCCTTATTACGGCGAGGTGGTGAACAGCATCACCCACGCCCAGGGCATCCGTCAGGCGGCCGTCGACTACGACGCCAAGACTGGCAAGACCAGCCTGGAAGCGCTGAAGGCCTACGAGGGCGTCAAGCCGACGGCGGTGGTGATCGCCCAACCCAATTTCTTCGGCGTGCTGGAAGACGTTGATGCCCTTACCGACTGGGCGCATGCTCAGGGCGCGCTGGTGGTGGCCCTGGTCAACCCGACCTCGCTGGCGCTGCTCAAGCCGCCTTCGGAGTGGGGCGCCAAGGGCGCCGACATCGTCTGCGGCGACGGCCAGCCGCTGGGTGCGCCGCTCGCCTCGGGTGGCCCCTATTACGGCTTCCTCACTTGCAAGATGCCCTATGTGCGGCAGATGCCGGGCCGCATCATCGGCCGCACGGTGGATCTCGACGGCAAGCCCGGTTTCACGCTCACCCTGCAAGCGCGCGAGCAGCACATCCGCCGCAGCAAGGCGACCTCCAACATCTGCACCAACCAGGGCCTCTTGGTCACCGCTTCGACCATCTACATGTCGCTGCTGGGGCCGGACGGTCTCGCCAAGGTGGCGTCGGCGAGCATGGCCAACACCCAGGCGCTGCTGGCCAAGCTGACCCAGATCCCCGGCGTCAGCCGCGTGTTCGACGCCCCGGTATTCCATGAGGCGGTGATCCGCCTGCCCAAGCCGGTGGCGCCGGTGTTGGAGGCCCTGGCCCAGGAGGGCGTGCTCGGCGGCTTTGATCTTGGTCGGCACAATCCCGAGTTGGGTAATGCCCTCTTGGTCTGCGCCACCGAAACCAAGACCGAGGCGCAGCTGGATCGCTATGCCGATGCCCTGCGCCGCATACTCGCGGCCTAACCCTGGAGCGCCACGATGGCAACCGTCACCCTGCAAGGTCACCCCCTCACCACCAGTGGCGAGCTGCCGGCAGTTGGCAGTGAGGCGCCGGGCTTTAGGCTGGTAGGCGTCGGTCTCAAGGACCAGAGCCTGCACGACTTCGCCGGCAAGAAGAAGCTGCTGAACATCTTCCCGTCGGTGGATACCGGCACCTGTGCGATGTCGGTGCGCCAGTTCAACCAGAAGGCGGCGGCGCTGAGCAACACGGTGGTGCTGTGCATTTCCGCCGACCTGCCGTTTGCCCAGAAGCGTTTCTGCGGCGCCGAGGGCATCAGCAATGTGGTGATGCTGTCGCTGATGCGCGGTCGCAACTTCGCCAAGGACTACGGCCTGCTGCTGGAAAACGGCCCCTTGGCCGGCCTCACCGCCCGTGCGGTGGTGGTGCTCGGTGAAGACAACCGGGTGATCTACACCGAGCTGGTCCCGGAGATCGCCAATGAACCCAATTACCAAGCCGCGCTGCAAGCGCTTGCCTGAGAGTCACCATGGATAAGCTGATTTTCGAAGTTTCCCGCGCCGGCCGTTCCGCCGACGCCCAGCACCCGCAAGTCGCGGTCAATCTCGCCGCGGTGCCCGAGGCCTTGCGCCGCCGGACCAAGCCCAAGCTGCCGGAGGTCTCCGAGCTGCAGGCGGTGCGTCATTACACCCGGCTCTCCAGGCTGAACTTCAGCATCGACACGCACTTCTACCCGCTGGGCAGCTGCACCATGAAGTACAACCCGCGTGCCTGCAACACGCTGGCGATGCTGCCGGAGTTCCTGGCGCGCCATCCGCTGGCGCCGGAGTCGCACTCGCAGGGCTTCCTCGCCTGCATGTACGAGCTGCAGGAAATCCTCAAGGACGTCACCGGCATGGCCGGCGTCTCGCTCACCCCCATGGCCGGCGCCCAGGGCGAGTTCGCCGGCGTGGCGATGATCCGCGCCTACCACCAGGCCCGCAACGACCTGGAGCGCACCGAGATTTTGGTGCCCGACGCCGCCCACGGCACCAATCCGGCGACCGCCGTGCAATGCGGCTGCACGGTGCGCGAGATCCCCACCAATGCCGAGGGCGATGTCGATCTGGAGGCGCTCAAGGCCGCGGTCGGCCCGAAGACCGCCGGCATCATGCTCACCAACCCGTCCACCCTGGGCGTGTTCGAGCGCAACATCAAGAAGATCGCCGAGATCGTGCATGAAGCCGGTGGCCTGCTGTACTACGACGGCGCCAACCTCAACGCCATCCTCGGCAAGGTGCGGCCGGGCGACATGGGCTTCGACGTGATCCACATGAACCTGCACAAGACCTTCTCGACGCCGCACGGCGGCGGCGGTCCGGGTGCCGGCGCGGTGGGCGTGTCGCAACGCCTGCTGCCGTTCATGCCGATCCCGGTCGTGGGCAAGCAGGGGGACGCCTATCGTTGGCTCGATGAGCGCGACTTGCCGCAGACCATTGGCCGCCTCTCGGCGTTCATGGGCAATGCCGGCGTGCTGATGCGCGCCTACATCTACGCGCGCCTGTTGGGCCGCGAGGGCATGCACCGGGTCGGCGAGTACGCCACGCTCAATGCCAACTACCTGATGGCGAGATTGCGCGATGCCGGCTTCGATCTGGCCTTCCCCAGCCGCCGTGCCTCGCACGAGTTCATCATCACCCTGAAGCGCCAGAAGAAGGAGATCGAGCTGACCGCCACCGACGTCGCCAAGCGCTTGCTCGACTACGGCTATCACGCGCCGACGGTGTACTTCCCGCTGCTGGTGCCGGAGTGCCTGCTGATCGAGCCGACCGAGACCGAGGACAAGGAAACCCTCGACAACTTCGTCGACGCCCTGGTGAAGATCTGGGACGAGGCCAAGGCCGACATCCAGAAAGTGAAGGGCGCGCCCTACACCATGCCGGTGCGTCGTCTCGACGATGTGCGCGCGGTGCGCCAGCTGGACGTGCGCTACCAGGCCGCCTGATGGCCGACGGCATCAAGGGCTGGGCACGCCTGGTGCGCGCCACCCGGGTTTCCTACTGGGGCCTGGGTTGGGCGCTGCGGGAAGAAGAGGCGTTTCGCATCGAGGCTCTGATCGCGCTGTTGCTGGCGCCGCTCGCAATCTGGCTCGGCGACAACGGCCTCGAACGTGCCGCCCTGCTGTTCAGTCTGGTCTTCGTGCTGATCGTCGAGTTGCTCAATACCGCGGTGGAAGTGGTGGTGGACCGCATCGGCACCGAGCGCCACCCGCTTTCCGGGCGCGCCAAGGACTTGGGTTCCGCCGCGGTGCACTTATCCTTGCTGCAGGTTCCTCTGGTCTGGGGCCTGATCCTTTTCAGCTGATCATTACGAGAACAATTTCATGTCCGCCCTCATCACCGGTTCCTTCGCCTACGACACCATCATGGTGTTCTCCGGCCAGTTCAAGAACGAAATCCTGCCCGACAAGGTGCACATGCTGAATGTGTCCTTCCTGGTGCCCAAGCTGCGTCGCGAGTTCGGCGGCTGCGCCGGCAACATCGGCTACAACCTGGCTCTCTTGGGTGGCAAGGCCTTGCCGATGGGCACGGTCGGCCACGATTTCGGCCCCTATGCCGCCTGGATGGACAAGCACGGCGTCAGCCGCGCCTACGTCAAGGAACTGCCGGACAACTACACCGCGCAGGCCTATATCACCACCGACCTCGACGACAACCAGATCACCGCCTTCCACCCGGGTGCGATGAACGAGGCGCATGTGCAGCCGGTGCCCACCGATGCCGGCGTGAAGATCGGCACGGTCTCGCCGGACGGCCGCGAGGGCATGATCCAGCACGCCAGGCAGTTCGCCGAGGCCGGCATCCCCTTCCTGTTCGATCCCGGCCAGGGTTTGCCGATGTTCAGCGGTGAAGATTTGAAGAGCTTCATCGAGCAGGCCAGCTACATGGCGGTCAACGACTACGAGGCCGAGCTGGTGATGGCGCGTACCGGCTGGACGCTGGAACAGATCGCCGATCGCCTCGATGCGCTGATCGTCACCCGTGGCGCCAAGGGCGCGCACATCTATGCCGGTGACAAGACCCACGAGATTCCGGTGGCCCACGCCGAGTCCCTGGCCGACCCCACCGGTTGCGGCGATGCCTTCCGTGGCGGCCTGCTCTACGGCCTGGAGCGGGGAATGGACTGGGAGACCGCCGGCCGCATCGGCTCGCTGTTGGGCGCCTACAACATCGAGCGGCCTGGCACCCAGAACCACCACTTCTCGGTGGCGAAGTTCAAGGCGCGCTTCCAGAAGGAATTCCGCTACAGCTACGACTAAGGCCGCGAGGCCGGGGGAGGTTCCATGCGCCTGGCCTGGCTCGCACTAGTCATCTCGGCGGCCTTGCTTTGGACGCCTCGCAGCGAGGCGCTGGACGCTCGCTACAGCGTCTATGCCGGCCTGCTGCAGAGGCATGTGGAATGGACCCGCCAGGGTCAGGCCAGCGCGGTGGACTACGCCGGCCTAAAGGCCGAGCGCAGCCGCCTGCAGGCGGTGCTGGCGGAGTTCTCCGCGGTCTCCCGTGCCGAGTTCGACGGCTGGAGCGAGCGCCAGCAGCAGGCCTTCCTGATCAATGCCTACAACGCGTTTACCCTGGAACTGGTGCTGGGGCGCTACCCGGCGCTGAAGTCGATCAAGGATCTCGGCGGGCTGTTCAGCTCACCCTGGAAGCAGAAGTTCTTCCGCCTGCTGGGCGAGGAGCGAACGCTGGACTGGATCGAGCACGAGATGCTCCGGCCGCGCTACCAGGACCCGCGCATCCACTTCGCGATCAACTGCGCCTCGGTGGGCTGCCCGGCGCTGCGGCCCGAGCCTTACCGCGCCGAGATGCTGGAAGCGCAACTCGACGACGGCCAGCGCCGGTTTCTCGGCGACCGCAGCCGCAACCGTTTTGATGCCGCCAGCGGCGTGCTCAGGCTGTCACCGATCTTCAAGTGGTTTGAAGAGGATTTCGCCCTCAAGGGAGGCGGCAGCCTGCGCGGCTGGCTGGGTGCTCGCGCCAATCAGCTCGCCGAGGGCGAGCCTGCCCGCGCGCGCTTGCGTACGGCTGAGTTCCGCATCGAATTCGGCGACTACGACTGGTCGCTCAACGCCTTGCGACGTTGAGCGAGACCACAGGCGCTACTCGCTCAGCCGGTAACGCTCGATACGGTCGGCCTCGATCTCCGCCGGCTTGTACGGCAGCCGGTGCCAGCGCTTGGCCGAGTATTCGCGCGTGTAATCGCTGAAATGCGGATTGGCCGGATCGGTGGACTGCGAGTAGGTGATGAAGCCCTCGGCCAGCGCACCCTGGCTGTTCCAGGTGACGGTCTGGATGTAGCTGTTGCCATAGGCCACGTCATAGCCCTGGTCGGTGAGCGCATCGCTGGAGGCGATGGTGAAGGCGCCCTCGAAGAAGTCGCCGCCGAACACCGGGATGTCGCGCAGGATGCAGCAGGGGTGCTGCACGGTGCCCAGTGGCGCGTCGTAGGCGTAGCCGCTGGCCTTGACCGCCGCCACGCCGGTGCTGAAGGCTGTCTTCACCGCCTGCTGGCTGGTGTTGAGGTCGCGTGGGGTGTTGACCGGATCGTCGGCCGAGAACGCGACCCGCCAGAAGTTGCCGCCGCGATCGGCGCCGGCGGTGAGCGCGCGGAAGAATTCGCGCCAGACGTGCGCGCCCACGGAGTCGTGATTGGCGCTGCCATCCCACTGCGCCAGCGCCGCGCAGGCCGCGGCCTCATCGCCGCTGGCGCTGGGGCAGATCTCGGCGAGCACATTGGCCAGCCCGTACTCGGCGGTCTTGATCTTGGCCGATAGCGTCACCTGCTGCAGCAGGGGCAGGGTGAACTTGGGCGCGCCCAGGCCGTCGCTGCCGTCCAAGCGGCGCTGCATCTGGGTGATCGCCTGCTGGGTGCGGTAGGAGCGGGCGGTCGCCTCGTCGCCGATGATGCGGGCGTAGCCGGTGATGGGCTCGGCCGGATTGGTCAGCCAGTAGCTGTCGTTGTTGTTGGCCACCCAGTCGTCGCGCAGCAGCTTGGGGTGGTTGCCGGGGCCGAAGATGCCCGGCACCGGCGAATCGGCGTCGCTGTCCCACTCGCAGTTGCCGCGCGAACCGTCGAGCACCGGCACGCCGGGCACCAGCAGCTGCACCACCTGGTGGATGGGCAGCGCCTGGCAGAGCGTGATCTTGCTGTCCGGCACGTTCGGCACCACGCTCAGATCGCCGTAGTAGGCCTTTCCGCCGGGGCCGGTGGCGACGGTGTTGACCCAGGGGATGCCCATGATCTCGCCGTGCAGGCGGATGAACTCGTCCAGCGAGCCGGCCATGTTCCAGCTCGCGAACTGGTTGATCAGGCGGTCGTTCTCGGCGTTGGCGTCGCGGATGGTATAGGCCTTCAGCGGCGTCCAGCCGAGCACCGGGATGCCGCTCGCCTCCAGCACCAGCATCGGCCCGTAGTGCGAGCGGTAGAGCGTGCGGGTTTCGGTGGAGAGCGAGCCGTCGGCTTCCTTGACCTGGATCTCGATGGGCACCTGTTCGATGTCGCGGAAGACGCCGTCGTAGAGGTACTGCATGGGGTTGAGCGGATTCAGCGTCAGCTCGTAGAGGCCGAAGTGGTAGGCGGCGGTGACCGTGTGGCTCCAGGCGAAATGGTCGTTGAAGCCGATCAGGATCGCCGGCACGCCGTACAGCGAGGCGCCCATGGTGTCGATCTTGCCGGGCAGCTCCAGATGCGAGAGGTAGAGCCGCTCGGAACCGGTCCAGGGGAAGTGCGGATTGCCAAACAGGATGCTGGAACCGTCCTGGGTGGCGTCCTTGCCCAGCGCATACATATTGCTGCCGAAGCGCTTGCCGCGCAGTTCGGTGAAGTAGCGGAACGGACCAGGGTCGGCCTTCAGCGCCGCCTGCTTCTGCGCCGGGGTCGGCTCCTTGGACTTGGCGCCACTCGCGGTCGGGAGGCTGCCGGCGCCCAGCGACAGCAGCGGCTTGGCATTGGCGATCTCCTTGATGAACACCGAGGAGGAAGCGATCAGCGCCAGCCGGTAGTAGCGCCGGTACATGTCGTCGGCACTGATCTCGAACAGCCAGTCGGCTGAAGCGCAGGCGGCGTGGCGGCCGGGATGGGCACCGGCCTTCAACTCGCGGATGTAGCGGTTGTAGCCGTCGGCGAAGCCCTGGGTGACTTCCTTGAAGCTGGGCAGGGTGGTGTTGCGCGTGGGCGTGATCGCCTCGTCGCTGGCGGCGAACTTCCAGAAGTAGTCGCTATCGAGATTGTTGGCGGTGACGCCATTCGGGACGATGGTGTAGCTGCCGTCGCGGCCGAAGTACTTGGCGCGCTCGCCGCGGATGGTGACCAGATCCTCCTGCAGCACGCAGAGGTTGTCCTCGGCGAAGGCGTAGCCATAGCCATAGCCGAGGCTGCCGAAGCTCGTGGCCTTGATGTGCGGGATGCCGAGACTGGTGCGGGTGACGGTGACCTCGTACTTGTTGCCGGCGACAGCCTCGCTTGGCGACTCGGAACGGCCACAGGCGGCCAGCAGTATGGAAACCAGCAGCAGGCCGGCGGCCTTGGGCTGAAGCATGAAGCTCTCCTCGGTATGTAGTTATTTGTCGCTGTCGCGCAGGCTAGCGCAGCGAGGCGCCAGGGACCAGATGGCGCCGGTCTTGTCCACAAAAAAGCCCGCCCTGCTTCGGGGCAGGGCGGGCTTGGTTTGACTCTGACGTGGTCTAGCGCAGCGCCAGCGTCGAGGCGCGGATCAGGCTCAGGAAGGGCTCTGGGTAGACGCCGATCACCAGCACCAGGGCCATCGCCGCCATCAGCATGGCGCCGCCGGAATGCTGCACCCAGTTCAGCGGTTCGCTGACCCGCTCCCGCACCGGGATCGGCTGGAACATCATGATCATCACCCGCAGGTAGTAGTACAGACCGATGGCGCTGCCGGCGACTACCGCGCCCATCAGCAGCCATTGCTTGGTATCGACACCCACCGAGATCAGATAGAACTTGCCGACGAAGCCGGCGGTGAGCGGGATGCCAGCCAGCGACAGCAGCATCGTGGTCATGATCGAGGACAGGTAGGGACGCTTCCAGAACAGGCCGCGCAGCTGCTCGATGTGTTCGACATCGCGGTCCTTCATCGGGCTCGACACCAGGGTCATCACGCCGAACACGCCGAGTGCGGTGACGATGTAGGTGAGCAGGAAGATGCCGGCCGCCTCGGTGGCGCGGCCCCCGGAGACCACCAGCGCCACCAGCAGGTAGCCGAACTGGGCGATGGAGGAGTAGGCGAGGATGCGCTTGACGTTGTCCTGGCGCAGCGCCAGCAGATTGCCGACCACCATCGAGGCCACCGCCACCCAGGTCAGGGCCTGCAGCGCCAGCGGGTGCCGGAACAGGCCGACGTTGACGAACAGGCGGTAGACCACCACGAACATCGCCGCCTTCGACACCGTGGCGAGGAAGGCCGATACTGGCGCCGGTGCCGCCTCGTAGACGTCCGAGGTCCACAGATGGAAGGGCACGGCCGAGAGCTTGAATGCGACGCCGGAGAGAATCATCGCCGCGCCGGCGAGCAGGATGCCGGGACGGCCGGCGGCGAGCTTGCCGGCGATCTCGGCAAAGCCCAGGGCGCCGGTCTCGGCGTAGAGCAGGGCGATGCCGAACAGCATGAAGGCCGAGGCCGCGCCCGACAGCACCAGGTACTTCATGCCGCCTTCCAGCGCGCGGCTGTCGCGCACCGGGTAGGCGACCATGGCGTAGAGCGGGATCGACAGCAGTTCCAGGCCGATGAAGAAGCTGGCGAAGTGGCGCGAGCAGGCCATCACCAAGGCGCCCAGCGTGGCCATGGCCAGCAGCAGGTAGAGCTCTTCCCGGTTGCCGGCGTAGCCTTCGAAGTAGGCATGGCAGAGCGTCAGCACGCCCAGCGCGGTGACCAGCAGCAGGCCCATGTAATAGATCGCGTAGCCGTCGACGATCAGCAGCGGCGTCAGCTCGATCGGCTGGCCGTTGGCGGCGAGCAGCACCGGAGCCAGCGAGAACAGCGCCAGGTTGAGGCCGACCATGGTCATCGCCGCCACCAGGCGGTGGTGGCGCTTGAAGGCGATGGTCAGCATTACCGCCACGGTGGTAAACGTGGCGAGGATCAGGGGCAGCAGCGCCGTGAGTTGTTGGGTGGTCATGGCGTGGTTCATCACCGGGCGGGGACGGACAGGACCGCGGTGGCGGCCGCCGACTGGTATTGGAGTTCCACCGTCTTCATCGCCGTGGCGGAGGTGTTGAGCACCGGCTGCGGATACAGGCCCATGCCCAGCAGCAGGGCCATCAACAGACCCATCATCGCCAGCTCGCGCTTGGAGAGATCCTGAAGATGGGCGCCATAGCCGTCTTCCCTGGGCTTACCGTGGAAGGCCTTCTGCACCAGGATCAGCGAGTACACCGCCGCCAGGATCAGGCCGCTGGCCGACAGGATGGCGAACAGCGGCGCCACCTTGAAGCTGCCGGCCAGGATCAGGAACTCGCCGACGAAGTTGCCCAGGCCCGGCAGGCCCAGCGAGGCGGCGCTGAAGAACAGCATGATCGGCGGCAGATAGGGGAAGCGCGCCCACAGGCCGCCCATCTTGGTCAGATCGCGGGTGTGCAGGCGCTCGTAGATTTCACCGCAGAGGATGAACAGCGCTCCGGCCGAGAGGCCGTGGGCGATCATCTGGATCACCACGCCCTGCAGCGCCTCGGTGGTGCCGGCGTAGATGCCCAGCACCACGAAGCCCATGTGGCTGATCGAGGTGTAGGCGATCAGCCGCTTGATGTCGGTCTGGCTGAAGGCCACCACCGCGCCGTAGATGATGCCTAGCACCGCGAACGACATCGCCACCGGTGCAAAGTCGTGCGAGGCCTGGGGGAAGAAGGGGATGCCGAAGCGCAGCAGGCCGTAGGCGGCGGTCTTCAGCAGGATGCCGGCCAGATCCACCGAGCCGGCGGTGGGCGCCATGCCGTGGGCGTCCGGCAGCCAGGTGTGGAAGGGCACGATGGGCATCTTCACCGCGAAGGCGATGAAGAAGCCCAGCATCAGCCACCAGGCGATCTTGGGATCGAGCCCCTGGGCGGTGCTCAGAAGATCCATGTAGCCGAAGCTCCACACGCCGGTGCCCTGATGGTGCAGGAACACCAAGGCCAGGATCGCCAGCAGCATGATCAGGCCGGAGAACTGGGTGAAGATGAAGAACTTGGTCGCGGCATAGATGCGGCTCTTGCCGCCCGGCATGCTGTGACCCCAGAGCGCGATGAGGAAATACATCGGCACCAGCATCATTTCCCAGAAGAAGAAGAACAGGAACAGGTCCAGCGCCAGGAACACGCCGACCACGCCCGCCAGATTCCACATCAGGTTGAGGTGGAAGAAGCCGACGTAGCGGTCGATCTCACGCCAGGAGCAGCCAATCGCCATCACGCCCAAGAGGTTGGTGAGGATCACCAGCAGCAGCGAGAGCCCGTCGAGGCCCAAGTGGAAGCTGATGCCGAAGCTGGGTATCCACTCCGCCTTGTATTCCAGCGCCCACTGCGGCGTGGTGCTGGGCGTGCTCAGCGTGTAGTCGCCGGTGAACCACAGCCAGAGCGAGATGCCCAGCACGGTGAGCATTGTGATCAGCGCGATCCAGCGCGGCAGGGTGCGCGAGTAGCGCTCCACCTGCCAGCTCAGCCAGCCGCCGAGGAAGGGGAGGAACAGCAACCAGACCAGAATGATGGAGTTCGTCATGGGAAATCAGCTCAGGGCCATGGCGGCGATCAGGGCACAGGCGCCGGCGCCGGCCACCAGGGCATACCAGCGCAGCTTGCCGTTCTGGGTCAGGGCCAAGAGGCCGTTGGCGCCGGTGAGACTGAGCGGAATGAGGGCAATGAACCAGTCGACGATGTCGTTCTTGTTGATGGTCGCGGCCCAGACGAAGGGACGCACGAACAGCCGGTCGTAGAGCCAGTCGAAGCCGAAGGCGCTCTTCCAGAACTGGCCGACATACTTGGTCAGCGCGCCGTTCTTGAGGGCGGCCGGGATGTCCGGCCGCTTCAGGAACAGGAACCAGCTCACGAAGATGCCGAGCAGCGACACCACCAGCGGCAGATGCGCGACCCAGGCCGGGCCGTGCTCACCCTCGGGAATGGCCGCTTCCGGCAGCACCGAGCCCAGGGGCAGGTGGATGTAGCCGCCGATGACGGCGAACACCAGCAGCACCGCCAGCGGGATGTGGTGGTCCAGCGTGTGAGCGCCGTGCGGATTGTCCTTCGGCCCCAGGCCGTGGTGCGCGCCGTGTTCTTCGTGCCCGTGCAACGCCGGCTGCGAGCGCCAGCGCTCGGGACCGAAGAAGGTGATGAAGATCAGGCGGAAGCTGTAGACCGCGGTCAGGAAGGCACCGGCGAGGCCGGCCAGCCAGAGCTCGGTGTGGCCGGTCAGGTAGGCTTGATGCAGGATCTCGTCCTTCGAGAAATACCCCGAAGTGAACGGAAAGGCGGTCAGTGCCAGGGTGCCAATCAGCATGCAGGCGAACACGAAGGGAATGTGCTTGCGCAGGCCTCCCATCTTGAAGATGTCCTGCTCGTGGTGCATCGCCAGGATCACCGAGCCGGACGAGAGGAACAGCAGGGCCTTGAAGAAGGCGTGTGTCATCAGGTGGAACACCGCCGGTTGATAGGCGCCCACACCCTCGGCCAGGAACATGTAGCCGATCTGGCTCATGGTCGAGTAGGCGAGGATCTTCTTGATGTCGGTCTGCATCAGGGCGATGAAGCCGGCCATCAGCAGCGTGGCGGCACCGATCACGCCGACCGCCTGCTGCGCCAGCGGTGCCAAGTCGAACAGCGCATGGGTACGGGCGATCAGATACACGCCGGCAGTGACCATGGTGGCGGCGTGGATCAGCGCCGAGACCGGGGTCGGGCCGGCCATCGCATCCGGCAGCCAGGTCTGCAAGGGCAGCTGTGCCGACTTGCCGACCGCGCCGCCGAGCAGGAGGAAGGCGATCAGCGTGAGGGTGGTGGTGCCGTTGAGTGCTGCGTAAGCACCGGCCTGGCTGGCGATCTCCTGGATGTTCAGCGTGCCGAACTCGCGGTAGAGGATGAACAGGCCGATGGCCATGAAGGTGTCGCCGACGCGGGTGATGACGAAGGCCTTGCGGGCCGCCGCGCCATTGGCCGGGTCCTGGTACCAGAAACCGATCAGGAGATAGGAGGCCAGACCCACGCCTTCCCAGCCGAAGTACAGGAACAGCAGGTTGTCGCCCAGCACCAGGAACAGCATGCTGGCGACGAACAGGTTCATGTAGCTGAAGAAGCGGGCATAGCCCTCGTCGCCGCGCATGTACCAGCTGGCGAACAGGTGGATGAAAAAGCCGACGCCGGTAATCACGCCCAGCATGGTCAGCGACAGCGCGTCCAGCCGCAGCGCAAAGCTGGGTGTGAAGCCGCCGACGCTCATCCACTGCCAGAGCAGCTGGGTGTAGGCGCCGCCCTCGGGCGGGTGGTTGAGAAAATCCCAGCCGGCGATCGCGGTGGTCAGCGCCGAGACGCCGACCGAGCCGACGCCGATGACGGCGGCCGCGTTCTCGGAGATGCGGCCGCGTGCGAAGGCGAGCGTCAGGAAGCCCAGCAGGGGAGCGAGAAAGCTGAGGAAGAGAAGGTTCATGTGCTTAACCCTTCATCGTGCTGGCGGCGTCGATGTCCAGCGTCTTGAAGCGGCGGTAGAGCTGGATCAGCAGCGCTAGACCCACCGAGGCTTCGGCGGCGGCCAGGGTCAGCACCAGGATGAACATGATCTGGCCATCCGGCTGCGCCCAGCGCGAGCCGGCGACCACGAAGGCCAGGGCGGCGGCGTTGAGCATGATCTCCAGCGACATCAGCATCCACAGGATGTTGCGGCGGGTGAGCAGGCCGAACAGGCCCAGGGCGAACAGCGCGGCCGCCAGCAGCAGGCCGTGTTCCATCGGGATGGCAGTTGCGGTGTTCATGGTTTCAGTCATCGTGGCGGCCGAGGTGGTAGGCCGCGACCAGGCCGGCCAGCAGCAGCATGGAGGCCAGCTCCACCGCCAGCAGGTAGGGGCCGTAGAGGGCGATGCCGACCATCTTGGGGGTGACTTCCTGCAGACCGGCGGCGGTGATGTAGCCGCGCGGCCAGAGCTGGGTGCCGAGCTGCCAGAGCAGCACCGCCGACAGCGCCGCCGGCAGCACGAAGGCCGAGGCTGACAGCCAGCGACGCTCCTGCTCCTCGGTCTTGGCGCCGAGGTTGAGCATCATCACCACGAACACGAACAAGACCATGATCGCGCCGGCGTAGACGATCACTTCCAGCGCGGCGGCAAAGTGCGCACCGAGGGTGAAGAACACCGCCGCCACCGACAGCAGCGACAGCACCAGGTACAGCAGGGCATGTACCGGGTTGGTGCTGATGACCACCATGATGGTGGCGAACAGCGCAATCACCGCCGGAAGGTAAAAGGCCTGGTGCGGGTAGGTCACGATGGAAAAGCCCGCGAGGGTGCAAAGCGCGACGATCAGGGCAAAGATGTCGATGCGGTTCATGGCAGGAGGCTCTTGACGTCAACCGGCGCGGTCTCGTTCTGCGCCTCGCCCTTGGCCTTGCCTTTGATGGCCATGCCGGCGACGCGGTAGAAGTTGTAGTCGGGGTACTTGCCGGGGCCGGAGATCAAGAGGTGCTCCTTCTCGTAGACCAGGTTCTGGCGGTTGTACTCGGCCAGTTCGTAGTCGGGGGTGAGCTGGATCGCGGTGGTCGGGCAGGCTTCCTCGCAGAGGCCGCAGAAGATGCAGCGCGAGAAGTTGATGCGGAAGAACTCCGGATACCAGCGGCCGTCCTCCTTCTCCGCCTTCTGCAGGCTGATGCAGCCGACCGGGCAGGCGACCGCGCAGAGGTTGCAGGCCACGCAACGCTCCTCGCCATCGGGGTCTCGGGTGAGCACGATGCGGCCGCGGTAGCGCGGCGGCACATAGGGCTTCACTTCCGGATAGGGGATGACATCGCGCTTGGCAAAGCTGTGCATGAAGATCATGCCGATGCTGCGCAGCTGGGTGTAGATGCCGTAGAGCACGGCTTTAATCTGGCTCATTTCAGACTCCAGCGCGCCAGAGCACGAAGGCTCCGGTCACCAGCAGGTTGACGAGGGCGATGGGCAGGCACCACAGCCAGGCGGCGCTCATGATCTGGTCGTAGCGCGGACGGGGCAGGGCGGCGCGCACCAGGATGTAGCCGGCCATGAAGAAGAAGGTCTTGGCAGCGAACCAGAAGAAGGGAATCTGCTCGGCCAGGAAATTGCCGATGACCGGAATGTGGTCGAACCACAGCGGAGCCCCCCAGCCACCGAAGAACAGGGTCACGGTCAGGCCCGAGACCATCACGATGCCGACGTACTCGCTGACCATGAACATGCCGAACTTCATGCCCGAGTATTCGGTGTGATAGCCCTGCACCAGTTCCGACTCCGCTTCCGGCAGGTCGAAGGGCGTGCGGTGCACCACCGCCAGCGCCGCCGGCACCCAGGCGAGGAAGCCGAGGATCTGCGGGAACACATTCCACATTCCGTCCTGCGCAGCGACGATGTCGCGCAGGTTGAAGCTGCCGGCCTGGATCACGATGCCCATCAGGCTCAGGCCCATGAACACCTCGTAGCTGATGGTCTGCGCGGTGGAGCGCAGGCCGCCCAACAGCGAGTACTTGCTGTTGCTGGCCCAGCCGCCGAGCATCACCGCGTAGACCGCGAGACCGGCGATGGCGAGGAAGAACAGCAGCGCCATGTTGGTATTCGACACGCCCCAGTTCGGGGTCATGGGGATGAACACGAAGGCCAGCATCATCAGGCTCATCGCCAGGAAGGGCGCCAGCACGAAGGTGAACTTGTCGGCGAACGGCGGCATCCAGTCTTCCTTGAAGAAGATCTTGATCATGTCGGCGATCACCTGGCCCAGGCCAAAGGGGCCGACCCGGTTCGGGCCGTAGCGGTCCTGCCAGAGCGCCAGCAGGCGGCGCTCCAGCCAGATCATGTAGGCGGCGGTCAGCACCATGCCGAGCAGGATGATGATGGCCTTCACCACGCCCCAGACGACGGCGAGCAGTTCGGGAGTGATCCAGGAAAACATGGCTTAGCCTCCCTTGCTCAGACGCACGGCGGCGCCCGCCACCAGTGGCGGGATGCCGGCCAGCCCCACCGGCAGGCCGACGCTGCCGGCCGGCAAGTCGACGCGCACCTTCGCGGGCAGACTCAGCAGGTAGTCGCCGAACTCGACGCGGGTCAGCGCCTGGTGCTCGATGCCCAGGCGCTGGGCGTCGGCGACGTTGATCGCGACATAGGCCTGCGGGATGCGCTCCTGGATCGGCGCCGCCTTGGCCGACAGCTCTTCGCTGCCGAAGTGCTGGTGCAGCGGCAGCAGTTGCAGGCCGTCGTGACGGGCGCTGCGCAGCGGGAAGTAGGGCGCGGCGCCGTTGTGCTTGAACAGATGCACGCCGGAGTCGCCGCCCTTCATCGCGCCGCCGACTTCCGCCTGGAACTTGTTCCAGGCCGAGGGGCTGTTCCAGCCCGGCGACCAGGCGAAGGGGATCAGCGCCGCCGGACGGGTGACCGCGTGGGTGCTGTTGATGCCTTCCATCGAGAACGCCAGCGGCGAGTCGGGATCCTGTGTCGCCTTCGGCTCGTGCACGAAGACATTGGCACGGGCGGCGGTACGGCCGGACTGCCGCTGCGGCGCGCGCGCCAGCTTGGCGCCGTCGATGCGGAACTCGGCATTGGGCGCGGCCTGGGCGATGCCCTTCAGCGTCGGGATGGCGGCCTCGGCATCGGCGATCACCTCGTCGAGCTTGCTCCAGGCCGGCTGGCCCAGGGCGATGCGCAACTGCGCGAGCCAGCGCCAGCTTTCCTGGGTGGCGACATGGCGGTCGTAATAGGCCGGGTCATAGGTCTGGAAGCTGCGCTGGGCGCGGCCTTCGAAGTTGACCCAGGTGCCATCGCCTTCGGCGAAGCTGGCCGCCGGCAGCACCAGCGCCGCGGTGGCGGTGGTGGCGGTCTGCTGGTGGTCGATGGCGATCACCGTGCTCTGTGCGAAAGCAGCGTCGAGCGCCGAGGCGCTGGCGCGGCGCGAGAGGTCGTTCTCCAGCACCAGCACCACCGCTTCCTCGCCGTTGAGGCGGGTGAGGGCGGCGTCGAGGTCGGGGGCGCCGAACAGGGCCAGGCCGAGGCTATTGGCTTCCGGCACGGCCAGGCTGATCGCGGTTTCGGCGTTGAGCTTGGCCAGCGCGTAGGCGACGTTGGCGGCGGCCTCGATCACGGCGGCCGAACCACAGCCGGTGCCGGAGACGACCAGCGGCTTCTTTGCGGCCTTGAGCGTGTCGGCGATGCGCTGCGCCAGGGCGGCGGTCTCGGCATCGACGCTGACTGCCGGGGCGCTGCTGTCCAGCGCATGGGCGACGGCATTGCCGAGCGCGGCGAGGCCGGCGGCATCGGCGCGGAGGGTGGCGGCGGCGATCTCGTCCAGCTTGGTCGCCATCGGGGTGGCGATGAACAGCGGGTTGAGCTCGTGCTGGGCGATGTCGGCGGCGGAGGCGGCCTGCCAGTCCGGCACCTTCTTCTCGGTGGACATCGTCTGCAGCTTGCCGCGCGCGGCCTGACGCAGGGCCAGGGCGACGCGGGCGGCGGTGCCCAGGGTGTCTTCACCGAGCACCAGCACGGCGTCGGCCTGGTCGATGCGCTTGATGGTGGCGGCGGGCACCGGCCCCTCGCGCAGCACCTTCAGGCACAGGGCGGTCAGGGCGGCGTCCTGGGCGCTGGCACCGGAATAGAAATTACCGGCGCCGACCAGCGAGCGCAGGGCGTGGTTGGCTTCCAGTGAGGCGCGCGGCGAGCCGATACCGATCACGGTCTTGCCGGACTTCAGCAACTGCGCGCCGAGATTGACGCCTTCGCCACGGTGCTTGGTGACGAAGCTATCGCCCTCGCGCACCAGCGCGTGGGTCGGACGATTCTTGAGGTTGGCGTGACCGTAGCCGAAGCGGCCACGGTCGCAGAGGAAGTAGCCGTTGAGTTCGCTGTGGTAGCGGTTCTCGATGCGGCGCACCTCGCCATAGCGCTCGCCGGGGGAGATGTTGCAGCCCACCGCGCAGCCGGTGCAGATCGCCGGGGCGAACTGCATGTCCCACTTGCGGGTGTAGTGCTCGCTGTGGGTCTTGTCGGTGAACACGCCGGTGGGGCAGACCTCGGTGAGGTTGCCGGAGAACTCGCTTTCCAGCACGCCTTCGGTCTCGCGGCCGAAGTAGACATTGGCGGCGGAGCCGAACACGCCGAGATCTTTGCCGCCGGCGTAGTCGCGGTAGTAGCGCACGCAGCGGTAGCAGGAGATGCAGCGGTTCATCTCGTGGCCGATGAAGGGCCCGAGATACTGATTTTGATGGGTGCGCTTGGTGAAGCGGTATTCGCGGTTGTGATGGCCGGTCATCACCGTCATGTCCTGCAGATGGCAGTGACCACCTTCCTCGCAGACCGGGCAGTCGTGCGGGTGATTGGTCATCAGCAGGCTGACGATGGTCTCGCGAAACTCCTTGGCCTCGTCGTCGGCGATCGAGATGTAGGTGTTGTCGCTGGCCGGAGTCATGCAGGACATCACCAGACGGCCGTTCTTGTCGTCGGCGTCCTTGTATTGCTTGACCGCGCACTGCCGGCAGGCACCTACCGAATCCAGCGCCGGATGCCAGCAGAAATAGGGGATGTCGAGTCCCAGGGAAAGACAGGCCTGGAGCAGATTGTCTGCGCCATTGACCTCGTAGGTGTTGCCGTCAACGTGAATCTTGGCCATTGCTCATTCGTCCCTAGGCGTTCACCCACTTCATGCGTTCCTTGGCGTAGGCCGCCTTCGGCCCCTCGCCATGGTCGGGCAGGATGCAGGCGTCGCCTTCCTTGGGAATGTGGTTCACCGCCAGGCCGGCTTCGAACTCGGCGCGGAAGTACTTGAGGGCCGACTGCAGCGGCTCCATCGCGCCCGGGGCGTGGGCGCAGAAGGTCTTGCCCGGCCCCAGCCAGCGGGTCAGCTTGGCCAGCTGGTCGATGTCTTCCGGCACGCCCTCGCCGCGCTCGATGGCACGCAGCAGCTTGACGCTCCAGGGCAGGCCGTCGCGGCAGGGCGTGCACCAGCCACAGGATTCGCGGGCGAAGAACTCTTCGAGGTTGCGCACCGCCGAGACCATGCTCTGGTCCTCGGCGACCACGGTGATCAGACCGGTGCCCATGCGCGAGCCGGCCTTGGCGATGGTGTCGAAGTCCATCGCCAGGTCGAGATGTTCCGGCAGCAGGAAGTCGGTGGAAGCGCCGCCCGGCAGCCAGGCCTTGAGCTTCTTGCCGCCCTTCATGCCGCCGGCGTGCACTTCCAGCAGCTCGCGGGCACTGGTGCCGATCGGCAACTCCCAGACGCCGGGCTTGTTGGCGCGGCCGGAGCAACCGTAGAGCTTGGTGCCGCCGTCCTTGCTCTTGCCCTGGCTCAGACCCTTGAACCAGTCGGCGCCGTTCAGGACGATGTGCGGGATGTTGGAGAGCGTCTCGACGTTGTTGACGATGGTCGGACGGCCCCAGAGGCCGGCGATCTGCGGGAACGGCGGCTTGGCGCGCGGGTTGGCGCGGCGGCCTTCCAGCGAGTTGATCAGCGCGGTCTCCTCGCCGCAGATGTAGCGGCCGGCACCGGTGTGCACGTAGAGCTCGAAGCTCCAGGCGCCGCCGAGGATGTTCTTGCCGAGATAGCCGGCGGCCTTGGCCTCGTCGATGGCGCGGTTGAGGCGCTCGGCGGCAACCACGTACTCGCCGCGCAGGAATATGTAGCCGGTCTGCGCCTGGATCGCATAGGCAGCGGTGGCCATCGCCTCCACCAGCTGATGCGGTGCCTGCTCCATCAGCAGCCGGTCCTTGAAGGTGCCGGGCTCCATCTCGTCGGCATTGCAGACCAGGTACTTGGCACCCGCATCCGGCCCCATCGGGATCAGCGACCACTTGATGCCGGTGGGGAAGCCGGCGCCGCCACGGCCGCGCAGATTGGCGTCCTTGACCCGCGCCTGGATGTCCTGCGGTTGCAGCTCCTTCACCGCGGTCTTGAGGGCCTGGTAACCACCCTCGGCCTCGTAGCCAGGCAGGCCCAGCGGGCCGGCGGCGACGTCGATCAGCCGGGTCAGCGGCTTCTGGTAGCTGGGGTCCTTGGCGCTGCGCAGGCTCATGCGTACTTCTCCAGAATCGCCTTCACGTCGGCCGGCTCGACGGGACCATGCAGGTCGTCGTCGATCATCATCGTCGCGCCGCGGTCGCAGGCGCCCAGACAGCAGATCGGCAGCAGGGTGTAGCGATTGTCCGGCGTGGTCTGGCCGTACTGCACGCCCAACTGCTTGACCAGCTCGTCCTTGAGTTCGTCATAGCCGGTCAGGTGGCAGCTGATGCTGTCGCAGACCTTGATGACGTGGCGGCCGACCGGCTTGCGGAAGATCAGCGAGTAGAAGGTGGCCACGCCTTCGAGATCGGCGGCGCTGATGCCGATGGCCTTGGCGATCTCGGGGATGGCCTCGTCCGGCACCCAGCCGCGGTGCTTCTGCACCGCTTTCAGGGCGTCGATGCTGGCGGCGCGACCGTCGGGGTAGTGGCCGAGCGCGTGCTCGATCTCGTGGCGCTCCGCCTCGCTCAGGGCAAAGCCTTGCGCCTTGGGGAGGTCGGCGAGTTTCAGTACGGGAGTTTCTGACATGGTTTAGCGATCCACGTCCGCCATCACGAAGTCGATGGAGGCGATGTAGGCGATCAGGTCCGGCACCATCTGGCCGCGGATCACCGAGGGGATCTGCTGCAGATGCGGGAAGCTGGGCGTGCGGATGCGGGTGCGGTAGCTGGCGGTGCCCCCGTCGGCGACCAGGTAGTAGCTGTTGATGCCCTTGGTGGCCTCGACCATGAACGAGGTTTCGCCGGCGGGCATGATCGGACCCCAGCTCACTTGCAGGAAGTGGGTGATGAGCGTCTCGATGTCCTGCAGCGTGCGGTCCTTGACCGGCGGCGTGGTCAGCGCGTGGTCGGCCTTGTAGGGGCCGGAAGGCATGTTGTTGAGGCACTGCTCGATGATGCGCAGGCTCTGGCGGATTTCTTCCTCGCGCATCAGCGCGCGGTCGTAGATATCGCCCTTGTGGCCCACCGGCACTTCAAACTCGTAGTTCTCGTAGCCGCAGTAGGGGCGCACCTTGCGCAGGTCGTAGTTGCAGCCGGTGGCACGCAGGCCGGGGCCGGTCACGCCCCACTCCAGGGCTTCCGCCGTGGTGTAGGCGGCGACATCCACCGAGCGCGCCTTGAGGATGGAGTTCTCCAACGCCGCCTTGCGGTAGCCGTCCAGGCGCTTGGGCATCCAGTCCAGGAACTCGCGCACCTTCTGTTCCCAGCCCTGCGGCAGGTCGTGGGCGACGCCGCCGATTCGGAACCAGGCCGGATGCATGCGGAAGCCGGTGATCGCTTCGATCACGTCGTAGGCCTTCTGGCGGTCCACGAACATGAAGAACACCGGGCTCATGGCGCCGACGTCCTGGCAGTAGGTGCCGTAGAACAGCAGGTGCGAGGTGATGCGGAAGAACTCGGTGAGCATCACCCGGATGCAGTCGACCCGCTCCGGCACCTTGATGCCGGCGAGCTTCTCCAGCGCCATCACATAGGGCAGGTTGTTCATCACCCCGCCGAGATAGTCGATGCGGTCGGTGTAGGGGATGTAGCTGTGCCAGGACTGGCGCTCGCCCATCTTCTCGGCGCCACGGTGGTGGTAGCCGATGTCCGGCACGCAGTCGACGATCTCCTCGCCATCGAGCTGCAGCACGATGCGGAAGGCGCCGTGCGCGGAGGGGTGGTTGGGGCCGAGGTTGAGGAACATGAAGTCGTGTTCCTCGGTGCCACGCTTCATGCCCCATTCCTCGGGGTTGAAGCGCAGCGCCTCCTGCTCCATGTCCTGGCGCAGCGCGGTCAGCTGGTAGGGATCGAACTCGGTGGCGCGCGCCGCGTGCTCCTTGCGCAGCGGATGCCCGCCCTTCCAGGACGGCGGCAGCATGATGCGGCGCAGGTTGGGGTGGCCGTCGAAGACGATGCCGAACAGATCCCAGACCTCGCGCTCGTACCAGTTGGCGTTCGGGTAGATGTTGGTGATGGTCGGCAGGTGCGGGAAGCTGTCGGTGGTCGCGCCCTGCAAGGCCACTTTCAGGCGCAGGTCGCCGGCCGCGGTGCGCGGGGCGGCGAGGTCGCGGTCCACCGACAGCAGCTGGTACACCACCGAAAAATCGGCGGCCGGCTGGCCCAGGCGATTCTTCCTCAGCCGCTCGTCGATGGCGGTGAGGTCGTAGAGCATCTTGTAGGGCTTGGGCGCCTCGTTCTTCAGCCAGCGCAGCACTTCTTGCAGGCGTTCGAGGGCGACCCACAGGGTTGGCATGCCATCGGCGGTGCGCTGCAGCGTGAAGGCAGCGTCGCCAAAGCGCGTGTTCAGCTCCCGGACGATCTCCGGGACGGTGCTCGGGGTTCCGTCGGCCATGGGCTTACACCGAATCCGGGGTGCGCAGGATGGTCTGCGCCTGGCGCTCGGCGTGCTTGGTGTCGCGCTGGCTGGGCAGGTTGGCCTTGTAGATGCCCTGATCGCCGACCACCCAGGACAGCGGCCGCTGCTCCTTGCCGATCGAGTTCTGCAGCATCAGCAGGCCTTCGAGAAAGGCCTCGGGACGCGGTGGGCAGCCGGGCACGTAGAGATCCACCGGCAGGAATTTGTCGACGCCCTGCACCACCGAGTAGATGTCGTACATGCCGCCGGAATTGGCGCAGGAGCCCATCGAGATCACCCAGCGCGGTTCCAGCAGCTGCTCGTAGAGGCGCTGCACCACCGGCGCCATCTTCATGAAGCAGGTGCCGGCGATCACCATCAGGTCGGCCTGGCGGGGCGAGGCGCGGATGACTTCCGAGCCGAAGCGGGCCAGATCGTGGGTCGGCGTGAAGGCGGTGGCCATTTCCACGTAGCAGCAACTTAGACCAAAGTTGTAGGGCCAGATCGAGTTCTTGCGGCCCCAGTTCACCAGGTCGGAGAGCTTGGCGGTGAGCACATTGCGGCGCACCTGCTCTTCGGTGAAGACCTCGTCGGCGGCCTTTTGCGTGTAGTCGTCGGTGAGCGGCGAGACGCCGGTCTTGTAGCTGGGCTCGATGCGCTTGAGCGTGTACTGCATGGCTTACTCCGACTTTCCGGCAGCTTGCGCGGCGACCCGCGCGGCGCGCCGCATTTTCTGGTGCGGCGTCCAGTCCAGCGCGCCGATGCGGGCGAGATAGACCAGGCTGGCGGTGAGGATGAAGATGAACACGGCGGCCTCGATCCAGCCGGCCCAGCCGACTTCGCGGGCGGAGACGGCGTAGGCGTAGAGGAACAGGGCTTCGACGTCGAAGATGACGAAGAACATCGCCACCAGGTAGAACTTCGCCGACAGGCGCAGTCGTTCCGGCGAGGCAGACACCACGCCGGACTCGAAAGGTTCGTCGCGGGCGCGGGCCTGGCTCCTGCCGCCGAGCAGGGCGGAGCCGATCAGCATGATGGCGCAGATGGCGAATACGGCGAGCACGTAGACGGTGGTCGACCAGAATTCCGGCCCAAGGCGGGTGATGAGCGCGACTATGGCGTCCACGCGGGGGCTCGCTCCTTAAGTTGCTGGCGGATGGCGCGCCCACCGGGCACGCGTTCGTGTGACAATCATCATACGTCAGCGAGGCTAGTTAAATCACGGCTTGCGCCGAGCCCAAGTTTCTGCATCGGGGTGTGTTGACGCCAAAAACGTTGCTGCGTTGCTGGTCAAAATTGCGTCAGGCAAGGCGCGAGCTGACGCAAAGGCTGGAGCCTTTGCTAAACGAGCAACGCCGCATGACGCAATTTTGGCCGGCAACCCTTCGGGGCGGGACGGTTTTGGGGCATTGCAGCGTCAGCCAGTGTTTCAATAGGCCCACTATTGCGCACACTGGCTTCCTTGCACTGCCCCAAAACCGTCTTCCGCCGCAGCAATGTTTTTAGCGTCAACACACCCCTGAACCCGAATGCACAGCCTTCGACTAAAGGCTCATGAGGAGCGCCGGCTACGAGCCGGGCACCTGTGGGCTTATTCCAACGAGATCGATACCGCCGCGACTCCGCTCAAGGGCTTGAAGCCGGGCACGCTATGCCGGCTCGAAGACGCCCGTGGCAGGGCGCTCGGTGTCGGTTATGTGCATCCGAACGTGCTGCTGTCGGTGCGGCTGCTCACCGGCCAGGCCGATGCGCTGATCGACCGCGAGTGGTTCGAGCGGCGCCTGCGTCAGGCCCTGGCGCTGCGCGAGCGGCTCTACGCCAGCCCGCATTATCGCCTGGTGTTCGGCGAGTCTGACGGCCTGCCGGGCCTGGTGATCGACCGTTACGGTGATCTCCTGTCGGTGCAGCTGAGCACCGCCGGCATGGAGGCGCTCAAGGAGCCCCTGGTCGAGGCCCTGCAGCGGCTGTTCAAGCCCAGGGGCATCCTGTTCCGCAACGACAACGCCATGCGCCAGACCGAGGGCCTGCCCTTGGAAGACGAGGTCTGGGGCGAGGTGCCGGACGAAGTCGAACTGCTGGAGTCCGGCGTGCGTCTGCTCGCACCGCTCAAGGCCGGCCAGAAGACCGGATTCTTCTACGACCAGCATGCCAATCGCGACCGGGTGCTGCCCTATGTGCGCGGCGCGCGGGTGCTGGACGTATTCAGCTATGTCGGGGCCTGGGCCGCGCGCGCGGCGGCCGGTGGCGCAGCCAGTGTGGCCTGCATCGACTCCTCGGAGCTGGCGCTGGCCTACGCCGCCCGTAACATGGCCGCTCAAGGCGCGGCGCCCGAGACCCTGCGCGGCGACGCCCTGGAGGTGCTCAAGGCCCTGCGCGCCGAGGGTCGGCAGTTCGACCTGGTGGTGGTCGACCCGCCGGCGCTGATCAAGCGCAAGAAGGACGAGGAGGCCGGCCAGGCGCACTACGGCGCGCTCAACCGCGCCGCCATGCAGCTGCTCTCGGCCGACGGCATCCTGGTGTCCTGCTCCTGTTCACACCATTTAAGTGAAGAGCAGCTACAACGCATCCTGCTGCGGGAGTCGCGCCAGGCCGGCCGACGCCTGCAGATCCTGGAACGGGGCGGGCAGGGGCCGGATCATCCGGTGCACCCGGCCATTCCCGAAACGCTCTATCTGAAAGCCTTCTACTGCCGCGCCACCGTCGGCTAGAGGGGTCTGTTAACGCCAATGGGATCGCTGCGTTGCAAATCAAAAACGCGTCAGGCAAGGCCTGAGTCGACGCGAAGGCTGGAGGCCTTCGCTAGGCGAATAACACCGCATGACGCGTTTTTGACTTGCAACCCTTCGGGGCGGGACGATTTTGGCGCATTGCGTTGTCAGCAAGACTTTCAATATCGACATATTGCGCAGACCTGCTTCCTCGCACTGCGCCAAAATCGCCGTCCGCCGCAGAGACCCCACTGGCGTTAACAGACCCCACATGCTCCACCACCCCAACATCGACCCCGTCGCCCTGCACCTGGGTCCGCTGCAAATTCATTGGTACGGCCTGATGTACCTGCTCGGCTTCTGGGGCTGCTGGTGGCTGGCGGTGCGCCGCGGCCGCATGGCCCATGTTGGCTGGAGCGAGCAGCAGGTCTCCGACGTGCTGTTCTACATCGTCATGGGCGTGATCCTGGGCGGCCGCATCGGCTACACCTTTTTCTACAACTTCAGCGGCTTTCTGGCCGACCCCCTGGTGATCGTACGGATCTGGCAAGGCGGCATGTCCTTCCATGGTGGACTGCTGGGCGTGACCTTGGCGATGTGGCTGTTTGCCCGCAACAAGGGCCTGTCTTTCTACTCGGTGGCCGACTTCATCGCCGTGGTGGTGCCCTTCGGCCTGCTCACCGGGCGTATCGGCAATTTCATCAATGGCGAGCTCTGGGGGGCGACCACCGACCTGCCCTGGGGCATGGTGTTCCAGACCGGCGGCCCCTTGCCACGGCATCCCTCGATGCTCTACGAGGCCTTCCTCGAAGGTGCGGTGCTGCTGGCCATCCTCTGGTGGTTCGGCAAGAAGCCGCGGCCGGCACCGGCCATCGCGGCGCTGTTCCTGATCCTGTATGGCGTCTTCCGCTTCGCCATCGAGTTCGTGCGCATGCCCGACGCTCACATCGGTTATCTGTATGGCACCGGCTGGTTCACCATGGGCATGCAGCTTTGCGTGCCGATGATCGCGGCGGGCCTGTTCTTCTTCATCTACGCCTACCGGCGCAAGGGGGCTTAAAGCGATGCGGCAGTACCTCGACCTGATGCAGCATGTGCTGGAGCACGGCACCGACAAGTCCGACCGCACCGGCACCGGCACCCGCTCGGTGTTCGGCCACCAGATGCGCTTCGATCTGGCTGAAGGCTTTCCGGTGCTCACCACCAAGAAGCTGCACCTGCGCTCGATCATCCACGAGCTGCTGTGGTTCCTGAAGGGCGAGACCAATACCCGCTACCTGAAGGAAAACGGCGTCTCGATCTGGGACGAATGGGCCGATGCCAACGGCGAGCTGGGGCCGGTGTATGGCTCGCAGTGGCGCAGCTGGCCGACGGCGGATGGCCGCCACATCGACCAGATCAGTCAGGTGCTGGCGCAGATCAAGGTCAATCCGGACTCGCGCCGCTTGATCGTGTCGGCCTGGAATGTCGGCGAGATCGACAAGATGAAGCTGCCGCCCTGTCATGCCTTCTTCCAGTTCTACGTCGCCGACGGCAAGCTGAGCTGCCAGCTCTACCAGCGCTCCTGCGACATCTTCCTGGGCGTGCCCTTCAACATCGCCAGTTACGCGCTGCTGACCCTGATGGTGGCCCAGGTCTGCGGGCTGAAGCCTGGAGATTTCGTCTGGACCGGCGGTGATTGCCATCTCTATTCGAACCACTTTGAACAGGCGAAGGAGCAGCTCGCGCGCACGCCGCGCAGGCTGCCGATCATGCGCATCAACCCGGAAGTGAAGGACCTGTTTGCTTTCCGCTACGAGGACTTCGAGCTGGTGGGTTACGAGCCTATGCCGCACATCAAGGCGCCGGTGGCGATCTAGCTCTTAAGCCCATGTCCGAAGCCACGAGGCTCTCGCTGCTGGTCGCCCACGATCTGGGCCGCGTGATCGGCCGCGACGGCGATCTACCCTGGCGGCTGCCCAACGACCTCAAGCAGTTCAAGCAACGCAGCCTGGGCAAGACCGTGCTGATGGGGCGTCGCACCTGGGAATCGCTGCCGAGAAAGCCGCTGCCGGGGCGCGACAACTGGGTGCTCAGCCGCGATCCGGCCTTTGCCGCCGAAGGCGCGCGCAGCTTCCAGAGCCTGGAGCAGGCGCTGGCCGCGCATCCCGGCGGCGAGCTGCTGGTGATCGGCGGCGGCGAGTTGTACCGGCTGGCCTTGCCGCGGGCCCAGCGCATTTATCTCACCCTGGTACAGACCCAGGTCAATGGCGATACCTGGTTCCCCGACTATGATCCGGCTGACTTTCAGGAGATCGAACGCCTTGATCATCCGGCCGACGCCCAGCACGCCTACGCCTACAGCTTCCTCACTCTGGAGCGACGGCATCCTCCGGCTCGCGCCTAGCCTCGCGCTGCTGCTGGCGCTGCTGGCGCTGCTGGTCGCTGCGCCAGGGGCCTCGGCGGCGCCAGCGGCGGGCAACGGCGCTGGGGCGGTGCCGCGGGTGGTGGCGATCGAATTTGCCGGCAACGACACCACCCAGCCACGGGTGATGCTGCGCGAGCTGCCGTTTGTGGTTGGTGAAACCGCGGATGCGGCGGCGATCGACCGCGGGCGCCAGGCGATACTCGACTTAGGTCTGTTCAAGGCCGTGCAGGCCGATGTCCGCACCGTCGATGGCGGCGTGCTCATCACCTATACCGTGGTCGAGAAGTTCTACATCCTGCCCCTGCCCAGGGTGGACGCCAATACCGACGGCCAGTACGCCTACGGCCTGCAGCTGCGCTGGAGCAATCTCTGGGGGCTCAACCACACCCTGCGCTTCACCGGCTTGCAGCGCGAGGCGCAGCGCGAAGGGGTGGGCAAGGAGAACCAGTACAGCTTTTCCTATGGCGCTCCCTTCGTGGCCAACAGCCTCT
Organism: Stagnimonas sp. FW305-C-60; assembly: GCF_058782965.1. Taxonomy (NCBI): domain Bacteria; kingdom Pseudomonadati; phylum Pseudomonadota; class Gammaproteobacteria; order Nevskiales; family Nevskiaceae; genus Stagnimonas; species Stagnimonas sp. FW305-C-60. Next base: position 749,427 of record NZ_JBYSYF010000002.1, on the reverse strand, counting down.
GGAGTCTGGGGATGGGGGCCAGCTATACCGACCGGCCGGTGGAGGTCGCGGACGGCAGCTATAGCGAGGAGTTCCAGACCTTGCAGTTCATGGGCACCCGCTCGCTGTCGCCCGGGCCGCCCAGCCAGGGCTGGAGCGTCGGCACCGGCCTGCTCTGGCAGCGGCAGGGCACCAGCGGCCTGGTCGATCCCTATGGCGAGGCCTTAGCGCCGGTGCTGAGCCTGGGGTACCGCGACCTGCGCTTTCGCGTCTACAACGAAGAAGGCCTGGTGTTTGGCAGCCGCCTGGAGGTGGCCAGGAGCGGCCTCGCTTCCGACTACGACTACACCCGGCTCAGTGCCAATGCCGCCCGCTACTGGGAGGTGGGTGGCAAGCCCTATCAGACCTTCCATTTGCTGGGCGAATTCGGCCTGCGCTGGCAGGGGCCGGCCGGGGTGACCAGCTATGGCCTGGGCGGCTCCAGCGCGCTGCGCGGTTACGACAAGGATTTCATCGAGGGCGATGCCTATTACCGCTTCGCCACCGAGTTCGTCCGGCCGGTGGGCTGGCGCTGGTTGCGTGCGGTGCTGATCGCCGAGGTCGGTTCGCTCAGCGAAGAGCCCGGACAGCTGCTGGGCAGCCGGGTGTATTCCAGCATCGGTCTGGGCCTGCGGCTGCGGTTGCCGACCCTGGTCGATTTCGAGGTCGAAGCCGGCATTGCCATGCCGGTTACCGGTGGCTCGGTGCGGGTGTTCGGCGGCAAGGTTTGAACGCCGCCGGGTGAGCGCGTATAAGGCTCGCTCCGCCATTCCACAGCAATAATCAGGAGACTCTCATGGCCGATCTCAAGAAGGCTTTCGCGCAGGCGCAGGAAGACGTCAAGACCATCACCAAGCGCCCCAGCAACGAAGACTTCCTGTTTCTCTACGCCCATTTCAAGCAGGCGGAGAAGGGCGATGTCAGCGGCAGCCGTCCCGGCATGCTGGACATGGTGGGCCGCGCCAAGTACGACGCCTGGGCCAAGCTCAAGGGCAGCAGCGCCGAGACGGCGATGAAGGCCTACATTGAGAAGGTCGGCTCACTGCTGAAGACCCACAAGTAGAAAAAGAAAGGCCGCCGGAGTTGCCTCCGGCGGCCAAGTTGCAGCCATATCGACGTCTCCCTTCAAGCGCCGATATGGTTTTCGGAAGAGTGACGCACCGCGTCCCTTTTATCTTCCGTCCCTCCCCAAGAGAGACCTTTGAACTCCTTTGCCTCCGGCCGACCTCAGGCGGCCATTGCCAATGGATGACCCGCGGCCTTCAGGCCTTGGGGCGTGTTGATGAGTTGGCCGGTGCTTTGCACCGAGACCGAGGCAAAGCCGGCCGAGAGCAGCGAAGACGCCGCCTGCACCCGCGCCGCGACCGGCGGCACCGGCAGTTGCAGGGCGGCCAGGCATTGCAGCCAGGCCTGGGCGAACTGGGCCAGCTCCAGCCGGCCACGCGCTTCCAGCACCGCCGACTCGGCGGTCCAGGTGGCGATCACGCCGTCCTGCGGCAGGCCGATGCGCAGCTGCACGCAGCTGAGACGGTAGTCGCGGGACCCGGCGCTGTAGATCAGCATCTGGGCGGGCAGGCTTTGCAGGGCGGCGTCCAGCTCGGCCCAGAACGCGGCGACCTTCAGCGGCCGGCCAAGCAGGGCGGATTGGGCGAGAGTGATGGCATCCATGGGAATTTGGTAGGCGGGCAGTGGCCGGGGCCGGCTGGCGATGGAGGCATCTTGGCCGGCGCCGGCGGAAAAAGCCTGAAGCTCGGCGGGAGAAATGCTGAAGAAAAGCTGAATTGAGCTTTTTTATTGGAAAACAGCGAGTTAAAGTCCAGCTCTGACTCCTATTCATCGTCTGTCGCCCGAGCTCCCCCCACCCTTCAATGGACGTCATTGCGGCTTCCGCCCCCCTGGTTTGGCACTTCGACCATTGCCGGTTTGAGGAGGCCAGCCTGGAGCTCTGGGTGGCCGGGGAGCCGGTGGAGCTGGAACGCAAGCCGCTGGAAGTGCTGCGCCACCTGCTGCGCCATGCCGGCGAGGTGGTGACCAAGGACGAGCTGCAGAACGCGGTCTGGCCGGCAAGGGTGTTGTCGGAGACCGTGCTCACCAAGGCGATCAGCCGCATCCGCGAGGTCTTGCAGGATGGCGAGCAGCGGATCATTCGCACCGTCCACGGCTATGGCTACCGGCTGGTAGCGGCGGTGTCGGTGGCGGCGACCGCGGCGACACCGCCGCCGGCGCCCAGCCTGGGCCTCAAGGCCGGCGACTCGCCGCCGCTGCGCCCGCATTGGAACCTGGTCGAGCACCTGAACAGTGGCGGTTTCGGCGAGGTCTGGCGGGTGGTGCAGGGCAAGACCGGCGAGACCCGGGTCTACAAGTTTGCGCTCAACGCCGAGGCGCTGGCCGCGCTCAAGCGCGAAATCACCCTGTTCCGGCTGCTGCGCACCCAGCTCGGCGAGAACGCCCCGCTGGCGGAGATCCGCGACTGGAATCTGGAGGAGGCGCCGTACTTTCTCGAGATGTCCGACTACCCGGCCGGCAATCTGGCGAGCTGGCTGGCGGCGCAGGGCGGCTGTGCGACGCTGAGCCAGGCGGCGCGGTTGGCGCTGTTCGCCGACATCGCCGAAGCGGTGGCGCAGATCCACGGTGTCGGCGTGCTGCACAAGGACATCAAGCCCTCCAACATCCTGATCGCCCTGGTGGCCGGGCAGCCGCGGCCGCTGTTGTCGGACTTCGGCGGCGGTGGGGTACTGGCCGAGGATCTGATCGCCAATGCCGGCATCACCCGGCTGGGCTTCACCCAGACCCTGGACGCCGCCAACCTGGGCACGCCGCTGTACGCCGCTCCGGAGTTGATGGAAGGCCAGCCGCAGACCGTGCGCAGCGACGTCTATGCGCTCGGCATCCTGCTCTACCAGCTGCTGATCGGCGACTTCCGCAAGCCGCTGGCTTCCGGCTGGGAGCGCCGCATCGACGACGAGCTGCTGCGGGAAGACATCGACGCCGCGGTGCAGGGTGCGCCGGAGCGGCGGCTGGCCAGTGCCCAGGAGCTGGTCGAGCGCATCCGGCATCTGGAGACGCGCCGTGCCGCGCGGCAGGCCGAGCGCCTCGGGCAGGAGCGGCGAGCCGAAGCCGAACGGGCCCTGGCCGGCCTGCGGCTGCGGCGGCGCTGGATGCTGGCGACCATGACCGCCCTGGCGCTGGGCCTGGCAATCGCCTGGGTGCAGTTTCTGAAGGCGGACCGCGAGCGCCGCCGCGCCGAGGCTGCGGCTGCGACGGCGCTGGAAACTGGCCGTTTCATGTTCGAGGGCCTGCTGTCGGCGCTCGACGCCGGCCAGCAGGGCCGCAGCCGCGAGACCACGGTCAAGGATCTGCTCGACAACGCCCGCCGCGCCGCCGACGAGCGTCTGCAGGATCAGCCGGAGATCAGTTTCCACGTCCGCACCGCGCTGGCCTCGGCCTACAACCAGATCGACGATGGCGTGCCCGAGGCCAAGCGCCAGGAGCTGCTGGCGCACCAGGCGCTGAGCCGGCTGGCCAAGGAAGACCCGCTCCGGGCGGTGCAGCTGATTCCGGCCAATGGCCTCTGGGTGGTCTCGGCCGAGGACCAGGCCTTGTTCGAGTCCCTGCTGGATACCGCTCGCCAGGAATTCGGTCCAGACCACTCCAGTGTGCTGGGGCTGTTGGCGGCGCTCAGCGACGCTGAATTCCGCTACGGCTCCTTGCAGGCGGCGCGGCGGCGGGTACAGGAGGCGCTGACCATCTCCGAACGTCACAGCGACGCCGCCAACTCCGAGGACAACGTTGCCTTCGGCATCCGCCTGGCGCGCGAGGATGCCGACTTTGCCGCCGCCGAGGCGCTGCTGCCGGCTTCGGAGAAATGGGTCGCGGCGCGCGACCCCAAGCCACCGGTCAGCCTCGCCTATCTGCCGCTGGACCGCGGCATCACCCGGGTCATGCACGGCGAGCCGCAACGCGGCGCCGCCGATCTGGAGGCTGGGTTTGCGCAGATGCGCGAGCTGCAGGCCGAGGCCACCTGGTACTACCGCTATCCGCTTGCCTATCTGGCGATGCTGCGCGCCGACCAGCAGCGCCCTGCCGAGGCACGGCAATTGGTGGAGGAATGGCAGGACATCCTGCAGCGCACCTCGCCGCAGCTGGTCGACATGCCGCTGGAGGCGCTGATCGTCGCCGAGACCGCCTGGCGTCTGGGCGATAGTGCCGCCGCGCAGGCGCTGCTGCGGGCGCTGGTGACCAGCCCGGAAGGTGCTCGTGGCCGTTGTTTCGCCAACCACGCCCGCCTGCAGCTGGCGACGATGGCGGTGGAGGCCGGCGATCTGCCCGCCGCGCAGCGCTGGCTGGAGCAGCTCAAGCCCGCCGACTGGTACGACTACCGTCCCGGTCATCCCCGTGAGGCGGCCGAGGCCGAGGCGCGTGGCCTCTTGTTGCGCGCCCAGGGGCGGCCGGGCGAGGCCTTGGTCCTGCTGCGGCGGGCGCAGAGCTTGTATGCGGCCAGCTACGCCCCCGCGCACTGGCGCAACCGGCGCATCGCCCGCCTGCTCGCCGCCGGCTGAGGGCTAGCCGCTTTTGATCGCCCGGCTGCCGGCGTAGTCCTGGGCAAACTGGCGGGCGACACGGCCGGAACGCGAGGCGCGGTTCAGAGCCCAGCGCAGCGCCAGGGTCTCGGTCTCGGCATCCCAGCCACTGTGCCCGAGCAGGCCGAGGTGCAGGCGCACCAGCTCCAGGTATTGCTCCTGGCCAAAGGCCTGGAACGAGAGCCAGAGCCCGAAGCGCTCGGACAGCGAGATCTTCTCTTCGGTGGACTCGCCGGGATGCAGTTCGTCGTCGATCCAGCGGTACTCGCCGTTGTCGCTGCGGCTCTCCGGCATCAGGTGGCGACGATTGCTGGTGGCGACGATCAGTACGTTTTCAGGCGGTTCCTCGACACCGCCGTCGAGCGCGGTCTTCAGCGCGGTCAGCGCCGGGTCGTTGTTGGCGACGCTGAAGTCATCGACATAGATCAGGTAGCGCTGCGCGCGCTCGCGCAGCGGCGCGACGATCTCCGGCAGCTCGGCGAGATCGTGCGCGGGGACTTCCACCAGACGCAGGCCCTGCGGCGCGAACTCGGTGAGCAGGGCCTTGATCAGCGAGGACTTGCCGGTGCCGCGCGCGCCGGTCAGCAGCACATGGTTGGCCGGCCGGCCGGCGACGAACTGGGCGGTGTTCCGCACCAGCGCCGCCTTCTGGCGGTCGATGCCCAGCAACTCCGCCAGCGGCTGGCGCTGTACATGGGTGATGGCTTGCAGAGCGCCGCGGCGCCAGCGGTAGGCGAGGGCGTCGGGTAGCGGCAGGGTCGGGGAGTCCATGTGGGCGTCGTTCAGAAAAATGCGGCCGCCATGGTAGCCGGTCCCTGGGCACTGGCTGAGTGCCCTGGTCGCTGACCCAGTGGGGGATCGCCAGGTCATCAACCCGAGCGCGACGTCATCAAGCTGTTGCCTGGCCTCACTAGGCTCTCGCGGTTTTCTTGCCCGGCGAACTCCATGCGCAACTTAAGATTGCCCAGCCTAGTCCTGCTGCTGGCGCTCGCTGCCTGCGGCCCCGGCAGCAGGCCCGAGAGCGCGGAACCGGCGCCCAGCGCGCCGCCGGGGCTGGTGGAGCCGCTGAGCGGCTTTCTGGTGAACCCCTATTTGCAGAACCCCGGCCCGGACCGGATGACGGTGATGTTCGAGCCCAAGCCGGAGAGCATCGGCGAGACCATGGCGGTCGAATACCGCGAGCTGGGTGCGGCCGACTACCAGGCGACAGCGGCGACGTTGGAATCCATCCCGCGCAATCTCGATGCCGGCGGCGACACCGGGCTCGCGGTCTACGCCGCGCGCCTGGGCGGGCTGCGCTCCAATACCGTCTACGAGTACCGGGTGGTGAGTGCCGCCGGCACCACGCCGGCGCTGCGCTTCAAGACCTGGCCGGCCGAGGGCGATGGCGTCGCGCAGGGGCGCTTCCTGGTGATCTCCGACGTGCAGGCCAATCATCCGGAATGGCTGCCGCGCATCTTCGAGCAGGGGGTGATCCCGCGCGACTGCGGCGGCAAGGCGCTGAACTGCATCGAGCAGTTCGCCGGCATCATCATCACCGGCGATCTGGTCAACGACGGCGACGATCTCAACCAGTGGCGCAACGAGTACTTCAAGGGCGGCGACAGCCTGTTCCGCTATCTGCCGCAGCTGATGATCATCGGCAACCACGACTACGCGCTGGCCAACTATCTCTACTACGCGGCGCCGCCCGCCAATGGCACGCTCGGCAACGAGGAGGAGTGGTTCCGGCTCGATTACCTCAACTTCCGCTTTCTCGGGATGCAGTCCAATGTCACCGTGCAGGGCGCGGCGCAGAGCGTGCTGGCGCAGTCCACCTGGTTTGACTCGGAGCTGCTCAAGGCCAGCGGCAGCGACAAGCCGGGCTATCTGTTTGTCGGTATCCACGCGCCCTGCAAGTCCGAGCTCTGGCTGGATGGCGAGAGCCCGCTGACCTGCGCCTTCGTCCGCCAGCTGGAGGCCTATTCCCAGCAGACTGGCGTGCTCAGCGCGCATCTGTTCGGCCACACCCACGGCTACAGCCGTGGCCAGTCGCGTGACGTGCCGCATCTGTGGATGAACGCCGCCGCGGCCGGCGGCAACATCGACGACTTCGGCGACTACGCGCAGGCCGACTACGACGAGTTCGAGAGCACCTGGGACGAATACGGCTACTCGGTGCTGGAGTTCAGCACGCTGGGCACGCCGGAGATCCGCAGCGTGCGCCGCGCCGGCGGCGACGATCACGGCGATCTCGCCAAGGGCTTTACCGCCGAGACCGACCGCGACAGCTTCGTGATCGGTGGTGACAACCAGGCGCCGGCGCAGCCCAAGGCCCTGGCGCCGCTCGGCCAGCAGCAGACCGCGGATGTGCTCCTGCATGCCGACTACGCCGACGCCGACGGTGACGCCCTGCACGAGGCGCACTGGCAGCTGCGTAGCGCCGCCGGCAGTTTCGCGCTGCCGTTGATCGACGAATGGGGCAACGAAACGCGCGCCCGCAACGACTGGTTCCGGGTCAACCTCAATGCTGGTGTCGATCTGCGCTACTGGCGGGTGCCATTCCTGGAAGCTGGCGACTACTGCTGGCGGGTGCGTTACCGCGACGCCCGCCTGGCCTGGTCGGCGTTCTCAGAAGAGGCCTGCTTCAGCGTCGCCGACGTGGTGGTGAGCGACAACCTGCTGGTGAACGGCGATGCCGAGAGCGGCACCGAGGGCTGGGAGCTGCAACAGGGTGCCTTCGAGTCGCTCAACAGCCTGACCGCGCTGCCGGCGCTGCTCCGGGCCACGCCCGGAGCCTGCGGCCTGGGCCTGCCCAGCCAAGGCCTGCACTGGTTCGTCCTTGGCGGCTGTGTGGCGCTGGACGCGGTCGTCGATCCAGAGAGCGAGAACGAGTTCGGCTACAGCGTCGTCAGCCAGACCGTGCCGCTGACCGCCCAGGCTGCGGAGGTCGCCGCTGGCCAGGCGCTGGCGGTGCTGCGCGCCGATCTCGCCAACAACCTGATCGACAACGACGTGCCGGCCGCGCGCCTGCGCGTGCTCGACGCTAGCGGCAAGGAGCTGATGGTGTCCAAGCCGATCACCACCCAGAGCGCCGGCTGGCAGGAGAAGACCACCTCCCTGCTGCTGCCGCCGGAAGCGGCGATGGTGCAGGTGGAGCTGACCGGCCTGCGCCAGGGCGGTGCCGAGGGCGATGCCTATTTCGACAATGTGCGTCTGAACATTGTCCGCTCGCCCTTGGCGCGCCTGGCCCGCGATCCCGCCCTGCCCAAGCTCAGCCCCGGCAACGGCATGGCGCTGCGACCGAAGAAGACCATCCAGGCGCAGGCCTATTGAGCGACTTGCCCGGTGGTGGGGGCGGCCTCCACTTAGAATGCGCGCCTGATTCTCTCTGGCCTCGCGCATGTCTTCCTCTTCCGCCACCACGCCGGTGGCCGCCTCCCGTGGCGCGATCGCTCTGGCGCTGACCATCGTCTACCTGGTCTGGGGCTCCACCTATCTGGGCATCCGTCTCGCCTTGGAAGGCGGCCTGCCACCCCTGCTGATGGTCTCGGGCGGCCGTTTCGTTCTCGCCGGGTCGCTGATGTACGCGGTGCTGCGCTGGCGCGGAGTGCCGGCGCCCAGCCGGGCGCAGTGGCGCAATGTCGCGGTGATGGGCCTGCTGTTGCTGCTGATGGGCAACGGCCTGGTAGTGCTGGCGGAGCAGAGCGTCTCCTCCGGCCTTGCGGCGGTGGCCATCGCCTCGGTGCCGCTGTGGTTCGGCCTGTTCGGGGCGCTGCGTGGCGAGCACCCCAGCCGTGGCGAGTGGCTGGGCATCGCCGTCGGTCTCGCCGGCGTGGTCTGGCTGAACGCGGGCAGTGCCCTTAGCGCAACGCCCTTCGGCCTGGTCTGCCTGCTGATCGCGCCGCTGGCCTGGGCCTATGGCTCGGTGTGGTCGCGTGGCCGCGATCTGCCATCGCCGTTCATGACCGCCGCCGGGCAGATGCTCTGTGGCGGGCTGGCCCTCGTGCTGGTCGGCGCGCTGCATGGCGAGCGCCTGCTGGCCTGGCCCAGCTCCCAGGGCCTGCTGGCCTGGAGCTACCTGATCGTGTTCGGCTCCATCGTCGCGTTCTCCAGCTACGTCTGGCTGCTGGGGAAGGTGCGGCCGGCGCTGGCCGGCAGCTATGCCTACGTCAATCCGGTGATCGCGGTGGCCCTGGGCACCTGGCTGGCCGGTGAGCACTTCGGCGCGCACGAGTTGGGCGCGATGGCGGTGATTCTGGCCGGCGTGGTGCTGATCAGCCTGTCGCGTTCAAGGCGGCACTGAGGTTTTAACGAGATTTAGCAAGCCCGAGTGATAAACCCAGTCGGGATGCCAGCGGCCTTTCCGAATCGCACCCTGGATGTGCGCCTGATAAGCCCTGGGGTCTGGAACTGATTGCCGTTGGTGTCTACGCCGATTGCAGGTGAGACAGGCAGCGACGATATTTTTCGGGGTGTTGGGGCCGCCATCTGAGCGTGGTAGCAGATGCTCTGCGGTCTCCGCGACGGCTCTTGCCTGTTTAGGTGTGAGCCCTAGAGCACTCGACGTTAGGCTGCCAGTTGCTCGGCACATCAGCACGCCGCAGTAGTAACAACGATGGCCCTGATCGGCGGAAGCTCGGGTGCGAAGTTGACGAATGGGTGACGCCACGATGGATCTCCAAGGGTGAATGGGAGTTCCGATCGTTCATAAAACATCACGGGTGAAGGCCCGGCCAAAAGCCATTTGGGCGTGCAACCACGTCACTAAAATGGTGAACGGGCAACACAACTCTAATGGGGCGTCAGATTTCTGCGCAAGTCCTGCTCCGTTTCGGCACTACCACACTCAGCACCGAGCAAGGGTCTGCGTTGCTCCAGTTGTACGGGAACTCAACGACCACGCCGAGATGTCCTCAGGCCAGCTTCTTGTGCCGGTTGCGGCGGTTCACGCCCGGCTCGGCGCCGTAGCGGCGACGGAAGTCGTCCTCGTAGTCCCGGTAGTTGCCCTCGTGCCAGACCACTTCGCCGGAATCCTCGAAAGCGAGGATGTGGGTGGCGACGCGGTCCAGGAACCAGCGGTCGTGCGAGATCACCATGGCGTTGCCGGGGAAATCGAGCAGGGCTTCCTCCAGCGCGCGCAGGGTTTCCACGTCGAGGTCGTTGGTGGGTTCGTCGAGCAGCAGCATGTTGCCGCCGGCGAGCAGCATCTTCGCCAGATGCACGCGGTTGCGTTCACCGCCGGAGAGCTCCTTGATGCGCTTCTGCTGTGCCTCGCCCTTGAAGTTGAAGCGGCCGATGTAGGCGCGGCTGGGCATCTCGAAGTTGCCGACCTTGACCAGGTCGCCGCCGCCGGAGATTTCCTGGAACACGGTGTTGGCGTCGTTGAGCGAGTCGCGGCTCTGGTCGATGGCCGACATCTTTACCGTCTCGCCGATGCGGATCTCGCCGGTGTAGTCCTTGTCCTGTCCCAGCAGCATGCGGAACAGGGTGGTCTTGCCCATGCCGTTGGCGCCGATGATGCCGACGATGGCGCCCTTGGGCACCGTGAAGCTGACGCCCTGGTAGAGCGTGCGGTCGCCGAACTTCTTGCTGAGATCCTTGACCTCCACCACCAGATCGCCGAGGCGCGGGCCGGGCGGGATGTAGAGCTCCTTGGTCTCGCTGCGGGTCTGGTATTCCTGGCTCGCCAGTTCCTCGTAGGCCTTGATGCGCGCCTTGCTCTTGCTCTGCCGGCCTTTGGGGTTCTTGCGCACCCACTCCAGTTCTTCGGCCATCGCCTTCTGGCGCGCGTCTTCCTTGTTGCTCTCGTCCTTCAGGCGCTTGGTCTTCTGTTCCAGCCAGTTGCTGTAATTGCCCTGCCAGGGGATGCCGTGGCCGCGGTCGAGTTCCAGAATCCAGCCGGCGACGTTGTCCAAGAAGTAACGGTCATGGGTGACCGCGATGATGGTGCCCGGGAAGTCCTTCAGGAACTTCTCCAGCCAGGCCACCGACTCGGCATCGAGGTGGTTGGTAGGCTCGTCGAGCAGCAGCATGTCGGGCTTCGACAGCAGCAGCCGGCACAGCGCCACACGGCGGCGTTCGCCGCCGGAGAGCTTGGTGACGTCGGCATCCCAGGGCGGCAGGTTGAGCGCTTCGCCGGCCTTGTCGAGGATCAGGTCGATGTTGTCGCCATCGGCGGCGGCGATCTTCGCTTCCAGATCGGCCTGCTTGGCGGCGAGCTTGTCGAAGTCGGCGTTCTCTTCGCCATAAGCGGCGTAGACGGCGTCGAGCTGGGCCTTGAGGTCGAGCAGATCGCCCAGGGCTTCTTCGACATTGCCGCGCACGGTCTTGGTCGGGTCGAGCTTGGGCTCCTGCGGCAGATAGCCCATCTTGATGCCGGGCTGCGGGCGCGCTTCGCCGACGAAGTCCTTGTCGATGCCGGCCATGATCTTCAGCAGCGTCGACTTGCCGGCGCCGTTGTAGCCGAGCACGCCGATCTTGGCGCCCGGGAAGAAGCTGAGCGAGATGTCGCGCAGGATCTCCTTCTTCGGCGGCACGATCTTGCCGCACTTGTTCATGGTGAAGACGTATTGAGACATAGCAGTAGGCGCCGCCGTCGTCAGGCAGCGCTTGGTGGGAATGGGTTGGCGCGCATTGTAGCCAACCGCCACCCCCTTGGCGTTCCGCCTCGGGGCCAAGCAGGGTGGCGACCCTATAATCGCGGCATGCGCAAACCGCTCTGGCTCCTCGCTCTGCTGCTGCCGGCCGCCGCGCAGGCGGAGGTGTATCGCTGCACGCAGGATGGCCGCACGGTCTACACCGATACGCCCTGCGCGCCGGGTGCAGCGCCGGCCGAATTGCCGGCCTTGAACCGCAGCGCCGCGGGAGCCAGCGCCGATCTGGCGGCCGAACACGACCGGGCGCTGCTGGAAGGCAAGAAGAAGCGCGATGCCGCCGACGCGCGGTTCGTCAAGGAACAGGCCGAGAAGCAGGCGCGTGCCAAACGAATCCGGCAGGCCATCCTCGACCACCGGCCTGAGGTCGGCATGAGCGCCAGCGAGCTCGACAGCGCGCTCGGCGCACCCGATCAGCGCAGCGGCGACAATGGCCGGGAAACCTGGACCTACCTGGAAGACGGCTATCGGCTGAGCCTGAAGCTCAGGGACGGCCAGGTCACCGCCATCAGCAAGAAAGAGGACCGCAAGAAGAAATGACCGCCACCGTCACCGCCGCCGACATCCGCGCCGCCGCCGAGCAGCTGCGCGGGCAGGTGTTGCGCACGCCCTGCACCCATTCGCGGGTGCTGTCGAAGATCACCGGTGCCGAGGTCTGGCTGAAGTTCGAGAACTTCCAGTTCACCGCCAGCTTCAAGGAGCGCGGCGCGCTCAACAAGCTGCTGTCGCTGAATGCCGCCGAGCGCGCCGCCGGTGTGGTGGCGGTGTCGGCCGGCAACCACGCCCAGGGCGTGGCTTATCACGCCACCCGGCTGGGCATCAAAAGCATCATCGTGATGCCGCGCAACACGCCATTCACCAAGGTGCGCAATACCCGCGAGCTGGGCGGCGAGGTGGTGCTGCACGGCGAGACCCTGGCCGAGGCCGCCGATTTCATGCGTGCTGAGTATCTGGACCAGCGCGGCATGACCCTGGTGCATCCCTACGACGATCCCTACGTGATCGCCGGCCAGGGCACCATCGGTCTGGAAATGCTGGAGCAGGCGCCGGAACTCGACACCCTGGTGATCCCGATCGGTGGCGGCGGCCTGATTTCGGGCATCGCCATTGCCGCGCACTCGATCAATCCGGCGATCCGGGTGGTCGGCGTGGAGTCGGCCGGCTACCCCAGCGCCTACGCGGCTTTGCAGGGCGACCTCTCGCTGGTCAAGGGCGGCCAGACCATCGCCGAGGGCATTGCCGTGAAGTACATCGGCCAGCTCAATCTGGAGATCATCCGCGAACACGTCGCCGAGCTGATGCGGGTGGAAGAGTCGGCCATCGAACGCGGCATCGCACTGTTGGCGAATGTCGAGAAGGTAGTCGCCGAAGGCGCCGGCGCCACTGGCCTTGCCGCCCTGCTCACCGACCCGGCGCGCTTCGCGGGCCGCAAGGTCGGCCTGGTGATCTGCGGCGGCAACATCGACACCCGCCTGCTTGCTAGCGTGCTGATGCGGCAATTGGTGCACGAGTCGCGGCTGGTGGGCCTGTCCATCGACATCGAGGACCGGCCGGGTTTCCTGGCCCGCGTTGCCGGCCGCATTGGTGATTCCGGTGGCAACATCATCCAGGTGCACCACGAGCGCCTGCATTCCGGCACCCACGCCAAGCTGGCGACGCTGGAAGTGCTGGTGGAAGCGCAGGACGAGGCCCACGCCAAGCAGATCATGGACGACCTACTGGCCACCGGGTACACGGTGCGCCGCGGCACCAGCGGGATGGAGCTGGACTGATGGCCAGGACCATCAGCCTCTACGACGCCGCCACCAGCCGCGGGCGGCTGATCCGCCAGGGCGAGATCGTGCAGCTGGTGATGGACGGCGCCGGCGCCTTTGTCTGCTCGGCGCAGGACTTCATGACCGCTCAGAAGTGGGCGCAGGCCAAGACCGCCTCCACCAACCTGATCACCGACCGTGGTCGTTTCATCGAAAAGATCGAGATCCTGATCGCCCGCCCCAACAGCTTCGTCGCCACCCGCGGCAGCCAGGAGCCGCTGACCCGGCTGGCGAAGGCGATGAAGATGTCCGGCTACGACATGGGCGAGTGGATGCTGCCGCCGGAAGTGAAGGAGGCGCTCAAGCCCAAGCTGCCGGTGTTCAAGAGCCAGGAGGAGAAGGACGCCGAGAAGTTAGCGGCGGAAGGCGCGGTGTCTGGTAAACCGCCGCCGCCCTAGTGCGTTGCCACAGGGCAGCGGCTAGATTGCTGTCGAAGCTATGTCGTCAGACGCGAATCGCCCGGGAGCGGTTTGGGTAACTAAAAACAGGGGAAATGGGATGCGTCAGATACTGACTGGTGCCTGCGTGGCAGGTTTGGGTTTGTTTATTTCGGCGTGTGGCGGCGGCGGGGACAATCCCGCGGGATTGACCTGCCATTCATTGGCCGGTCTGGTTGAGACGGCGGAGCCGGCGATCCAGTGCGCCATCGGGTGCACGGTGGACAATCCCGGAGCTGCCGCCGACGGAAACTTCGGGCGTGCCGCGGTCTTGAACTTTCAGCCGCTGGCCGCTGGCACTGTCGGAGTGAAGGTCGTGGCGCGGGGCAACGGACAGTTCGCCGCCGGGACCACGGTGGGTGCGATCTTCGAAGCATCCTCGGCGACGCAGGCGGGCGTTAGGTACCAAATCAGCACTTCTTTGGCCGGTGTGCCGGTGGAGACCTTCAGCCTGGGCTCGGACGGCGTGGGGTCACCCGCGCGAGGCACCAGTCATGGCGCGGCGACCACGACCTTGCCCTATGACGCGGTTCAGTTCCAGTTCGTTCGGGCTTCCGGTTCGACTGCGGCGACCGCCACTGTCTACGAACTCTGCGAGGACTAGCTCCCGCTCGGCTTCTCCCGGCGGCCTGCTCGGCCGGAGGCAAGAGGGCGTGGGTTCTGCCCAGGCCCCTGTCTGGCCCTGAGGCTTTGCAGGGTCAGCAGGGGTGCGGGCGCGAGGGCGGCAGCCGGCTGTAAATCCAGCTCAGCGCCCCAGCATCGAGCGGGCGATGACTTCCTTCATGATCTCGCTGGTGCCGCCATAGATGCGCTGCACGCGGGCGTCGAGGAAGTGTCGGCTGATCGGGTACTCGACCATGTAGCCATAGCCGCCGAACAGTTGCAGGCAGCGGTCGGCGGTGCGGAACTGCATCTCGGTGGCGGCGAGCTTGACCTTGGCGGCCATCGGCACATCCATCTTGCCCTCGGCATAGGCGCGCGCGCAGCGCTCGACATAGGCGCGCAGCATCTCCGCCTGCGTCTGCATCTCGGCCAGCTCGAAGCGGGTGTTCTGCAAGGTCGAGATGGCTGCGCCGAAGGCCTTGCGGGTCTTCACGTAGTCGATGGTCAGGGCCAGCATGCCCTCGATGGCGCCGAGCGCGCCGATCGCCAGGGTCAGGCGCTCGCGCGGCAGCTCGTCGACCAGATGCCCGAAGCCGTTGCCGACCCGGCCCAGCACCGCGCTCGCCGGCACCCGCACGTTGTCGTAGAACAGCTCCGAGGTGTCGCCGCAGTGCTGGCCGATCTTGTCGAGGTTGCGGCCGCGGCTGAAGCCGGGGCGGTCGGTATCGACCAGGAACAGGGTAGTGCCGCGGGCGCCGGCCTTGGGGTCGGTCTTGGCGAAGGTGATGACCACGCCGGCGTGCTGGCCGTTGGTGATGAAGGTCTTCTGGCCACTGATGAGGTAGTCCTCGCCGTCGGCAATGGCGGTGGTCTTGGCACCCTGGAGGTCGGAGCCGGCGCCCGGTTCGGTCATGGCGATGGCGCCGACCAGTTCGCCACTGACCAGCTTGGGCAGGTAGTGGACCTTCTGTTCCGGTGTGCCCAGATGGGCGATGTAGGGCGCGACGATGTCGGAGTGCACGGCGAGGTTGGCGCCCAGCGCGCCATAGCCGGCCTTGCCGACCTCTTCCAGCACCACGCAGCTGAACTCGAAGGGCGCGCCACTGCCGCCGTATTCCTCCGGCGCATCGACGCAGAGCAGGCCGTTGTCGCCGAACTTGGTCCACAGCTCGCGCGGCACGATGCCGGCCTTTTCCCAGTCGGCGTAGTGGGGCTCGACCTCGGTCTGGAGGAAACGCCGGACGTTGTCGCGGAAGAGTTCGAGTTCGGAATTCATGGTCTGAAGAAGGGTTGATGGCTGAAGTGAGGATGACGCGGGCGAGCCGCGGCTAGGAGGATGATTGATTGGCAGGGGGCTGGCCCCCAACTTTCGCGAGGCCCTGCACGACGGTGGCCACCGCGCCACGCGCTAGCCGCACCTCCAGCCGGCTGCCGGGTGCCAGCGCCGTGGCCTCGGTGGCGACGCGGCCGTCGGCGGTGGTGGCGAGGGCATAGCCACGCGCCAGCACCGCCAGCGGGTTGAGGGCGTGCAGGCGCGAGGTCGCCGAGCCCAGGCGGTAGAGCCGTTGCTGCTGGCCGGCCTGGCTGGCCAGCAGCAGGCGTTGCTGGGCATGGTCGAGGCGGGTGCGTAGCGCCGGCAGCCGCTGCTGCGGCGAGGCCGCGGTCAGACGCTGGTCCAGGGCGGACAGGCGTTGCGCGCCGCGCAGAGCGAGCTGGCTGCCGGCGTGCAGCAGGCGCTCGCTCAGCTCGTCCAGCCGCTGGTTGCGCTCCAGCAGGCGGCGCCCGGGATGCAGGCTGCGCAGGCGCGCCGCCAGCTGGGCCAGCCGCTCGCGACGCGCTTCGATGCCGTCTTCGACCGCCGCCAGCAGGCTCTCGCCCAGCTCATCGAGATGCTCGCGCCAGTCGGCGATGTCGGGCGCGACCCGCTCGGCGGCGGCAGTCGGTGTAGTCGCGCGCAGGTCGGCGGCGAAGTCGGCGAGGGTGAAATCGACTTCGTGTCCGACGCCGGACACCACCGGCTTCGCGCAGGCGCGCACCGCCCGCACCACCGCCTCGTCGTTGAAGGCCCAGAGGTCTTCCAGCGAGCCGCCGCCACGGGCCAGGATCACCACATCCACCGGCGCCAGCGTCGGCAGCTCGGCCAGCGCGCGGACGATGGCCGGCGGCGCCTCGGCGCCCTGCACCGGCACCGGGTAGAGCCAGATTGTCGCCAGCGGCCAGCGGCGGGCGAGGGTGGCGCGGATGTCTTGCAGGGCCGCGCCGGTGGCCGAGGTGATGACGCCGATGTGGCGGGGCAGGGCCGGCAGCGGGCGCTTGAGCGCCTGGTCGAACAGGCCCTCGGCCGCCAGTTTCTTCTTCAGGCGCTCGAAGGCGGCCAGCAGGGCACCGACCCCGGCCGACTCCAGGTGCTCGCAGATCAGTTGCAGGTCGCCGCGCGCGGCGTAGAGGGTCACCTGGCCGCGCACCAGCACCTGGTCGCCGTCCTTGGGCTGCGGCCGGATGCCGAAATTGGCGTTGCGGAACATCGCGCAGCGGATCTGCGCGCCGCTGTCCTTCAAGGTGAAGTACCAGTGGCCGGAGGCCGGGCGCGAGAAGTTGCTGACCTCGCCCTGCACCCACATCCGAGGCAGGCTGTCCTCCAGCAGGCCGCGCAGCGCCTCGGCCAGTTCCGAGACCTGGAAAATCTGGCGCTCAGCCATATCGATAGCCGCGCCGACGCGCCGTTGAGGGGGATTGGGGGGCTGATCGGGCCATTTCAAAGCGTATAATAGGTTTTTGCCGGAGCCGATTATGAGCCGCATCGTCCTCGAATCCCTGACTTTCGACGACGTACTCCTGCTTCCCGCCTACTCGGACGTGCTGCCCCGCTCGGTAGATACCGGCACGCAGCTGACCAAGTCCATCCGCCTGAACATCCCCCTGCTCAGCTCGGCCATGGACACCGTCACCGAGGCCAAGCTGGCCATCGCGCTGGCCCAGGAAGGCGGCATGGGCATCATCCACAAGAACATGACGCCGGAGCGGCAGGCCGCCGAGGTGCGCGCGGTGAAGAAGTACGAGGCCGGCATCATCGCCGACCCGATCACCGTGCCGCCGACCATGACCATCGGCGAGGTGCTCAAGCTCACCCGCAGCCACCGCATTTCCGGCGTGCCGGTGGTGGAGGGCAACCAGTTGGTCGGCATTGTGACCGGCCGTGATCTGCGCTTCGAGACCCGCTTCGACGCCCCGGTGTCGCTGGCCATGACGCCGAAGGAGCGTCTGGTCACCGTCCGCGAAGGCGCCAGCAAGGAAGAGGTGATCGCCAAGCTGCACGCGCACCGCATCGAGAAGGTGCTGGTGATCAACGATGCCTTCCAGTTGCGTGGCCTGATCACCGTCAAGGACATGCAGAAGTCCACCGACTTTCCCAATGCCAGCAAGGACTCGCTGGGTAGCCTGCGCGTCGGCGCGGCGGTCGGCACCGGCCCCGATACCGACGAGCGCGTCGCCGCCCTGGTCGAGGCCGGCGTCGACGTGGTGGTGGTCGATACCGCCCATGGCCACAGCCAGGGCGTGCTCGACCGTGTCAGCGCCATCAAAAAGCGCTTCGGCAACCTGCAGGTGATCGGCGGCAATATCGCCACCGCCGAAGCCGCGCTGGCCCTGGTCGATGCCGGCGCCGACGCGGTCAAGGTCGGCATCGGCCCCGGCTCGATCTGCACCACGCGCATCGTCGCCGGCGTCGGCGTGCCGCAGATCAGCGCGGTGATGCAGGTGGCCGAGGCGCTGGCCAAGCAGGGCATCCCGCTGATCTCCGATGGTGGTGTGCGCTATTCCGGTGACTTTGCCAAGGCCCTGGCCGCCGGCGCCTATGCGGTGATGGTCGGCTCCATGCTGGCCGGCACCGAGGAGGCGCCGGGCGAGGTCGAGCTGTTCCAGGGTCGCAGTTACAAGAGCTATCGCGGCATGGGCTCGCTGGGCGCGATGGCGGATGGCAGCAAGGACCGCTACTTCCAGGACACCACCCGCGAGGTCGAGAAGCTGGTGCCGGAGGGCATCGAGGGCCGCGTGCCTTACAAGGGCTCGATGAGCGCCATCGTCCACCAGTTGGTCGGCGGCCTGCGTGCCAGCATGGGCTACACCGGTTGCCGCACGGTGGACGAGGTCCGCACCAAGACCCGCTTCGTGAAGATCACCTCCGCCGGCATGCGTGAGTCGCACGTCCACGATGTGACCATCACCAAAGAGGCGCCCAATTACCGGGTCGATTGAGTTTCCAGGCCCCGGTTCGCCGGGGCTTTTTCGTTGTGACGATCAAGCCAGTCTCATGAACATCCATTCCGACAAGATCCTGATCCTCGATTTCGGCAGCCAGGTCAGCCAGCTGATCGCCCGCCGCGTGCGCGAGCTGGGCGTGTACTGCGAGCTGCATCCCTACGACATGAGCGAGGAGGCGATCCGCGCCTTCGGCGCCAAGGGCGTGATCCTCTCCGGCGGTCCGGAGTCCACTCTCGAAGCCGGCTCGCCGCGTGCGCCGGAGATCGTCTGGCAGCTCGGCGTGCCGGTGCTGGGCATCTGCTACGGCATGCAGACCATGGCCATGCAGCTTGGCGGCCAGGTGTCGCCGGGCAGCGTCAAGGAATTCGGTTACGCCGAGGTCCGTGCCCGTGGTCATTCCAGGTTGTTCAAGGGCATCCAGGACCGCAGCGGCGACGCTGGAGAGGGCCTGCTCGATGTCTGGATGAGCCACGGTGACTACGTCAGCACCCTTCCGGCCGGCTTCAGCCGCATCGGCAGCACCCACGACCTCGACTACGCCGCGATGGCCGACGAGTCGCGCGGCTACTACGCCGTGCAGTTCCACCCGGAGGTGACCCACACTACCCAGGGCAAGGAGATCTACTCGCGCTTCGTGCACGAGATCTGCGGCTGCGGCACGGCCTGGACGCCGCACAACATCGCCGATGACGCCATCGCCCGCGTGCGTGCCCAGGTTGGTGACAAGAAAGTCCTGCTGGGTCTCTCCGGCGGCGTCGATTCCAGCGTGGTCGCCGCCCTGCTGCACAAGGCCATCGGCAGCCAGCTCACCTGCGTGTTCGTCGACAACGGCCTGCTGCGCCTGAACGAAGGCGACGCGGTGATGAAGCTGTTCGCCGACAACCTGGGAGTGAAGGTGATCCGCGCCGATGCCGAGCAGCGCTTCCTCTCGCAGCTCGCCGGCGTCAGCGACCCCGAGCAGAAGCGCAAGATCATCGGCCGCGTCTTCATCGAGGTGTTTGAGGAAGAAGCTACCCGGCTCAAGGACGTCGAGTTCCTGGCTCAGGGCACCATCTACCCCGACGTGATCGAGAGTGCGGGGGCGAAGACCGGCAAGGCCCACGTCATCAAGAGCCACCACAACGTCGGCGGTCTGCCGGCGCACATGCGCATGTCGCTGGTCGAGCCGCTGCGCGAGCTGTTCAAGGACGAGGTTCGCGCCCTGGGTCTGGAGCTGGGCCTGCCGCGCGAGATGGTCTACCGCCACCCCTTCCCGGGGCCGGGTCTGGGCGTGCGCATCCTCGGCGAGGTGACCAAGCCGGCCGCCGACACCCTGCGTCGCGCCGACCACATCTTCATCGAGGAGCTGCGCAAGGCCGGCTGGTACGACCAGACCAGCCAGGCCTTCGCCGTGTTCCTGCCGGTGAAGAGCGTCGGCGTTACCGGCGACGGTCGCCGCTACGAGCCGGTGATCGCGCTGCGCGCGGTGCAAACCATCGATTTCATGACCGCGCACTGGGCGCATCTGCCCTACGAGCTGCTGGACGTCTGCAGCCGCCGCATCGTCAACGAAGTGCCGGGTGTCTCCCGCGTGGTCTACGACATCTCCGGCAAACCGCCGGCGACGATTGAGTGGGAGTGAAGCGAGGAGCCGCGTGGAGGGGCCCCGCGCGTAGCGTGGGGATCCTAGCGTGCGATGCGCGCCGGGGAGCTTCCGACATCGCGAGTGTCCAAAGTGTGGGGATGCTAGCGCCGGGAGAGCGCCGAGGAGCCGCGTGGAGGGGCCCCGCGCGTAGCGTGGGGATCCTAGCGTGCGATGCGCGCCGGATTTCACGATTCCACTGAAGCTGGCCTGCGAGACTTGGTGATGACCGACCTGACCGACGAATACTGGATGCGTCATGCCCTCAGGCTGGCGCAGCAGGCCGCCGAGCAGGGCGAAGTCCCGGTCGGTGCCGTGCTGGTCGATCAAAACGGCGAGTTGCTCGCCGAGGGCTACAACCGCCCGATCGGCGACCACGATCCCAGTGGCCACGCCGAGATGATCGCGCTACGCGCCGGCGCCAAGGCCATCGGCAACTACCGCCTTACTGGTACGACGCTCT
The DNA here is from genome assembly GCF_058782965.1 of Stagnimonas sp. FW305-C-60. Lineage (NCBI taxonomy): Bacteria > Pseudomonadati > Pseudomonadota > Gammaproteobacteria > Nevskiales > Nevskiaceae > Stagnimonas > Stagnimonas sp. FW305-C-60. The sequence goes on along the minus strand of NZ_JBYSYF010000002.1, from coordinate 728,996 downwards.
ACGTGACGTTGGAGCCCTGCGTGATGTGCGCCGGCGCCATCGTCCATGCCCGCGTGCAGCGGCTGGTGTTCGGCGCGCCCGACCCCAAGGCGGGCGCGGTGAACGCGGTCTACGACGTGATCAGCAATCCCCGGCTCAACCACCGCGTCGAGTGGACCGGCGGCGTGCTGGAAGCCGAGTGCGGGCAGATCCTGCGCGACTTCTTCCGCGCCCGTCGTTGACGGTGCCGCGCCGGCCTCAGGCCAGCGCGCGGTAGCTCAGGCCAGTTCCAGCGCCGCCGCGGTCGGCAGGTGGCCGCGCTCGCGTGCCAGCTCGGCGGCAGTCTTGCCGTCCTCGGTCTTGGCCAGGCGGTCGGCGCCGCGCGCCAGCAGCAGCCGGCACAGGGCTTCGAAACCACGGGTGGCGGCGAGGTGCAGGGCGGTGACGCCGCTGCCGCCGACGTGATGGGCATTGCCACCCAGGGCCATCAGTAGCGGCGCCAGCGACTCGCCGGCGGCACCGGCGATGCCGGCATGCAGCGGCGTATTCTGCATCGGGTTCTGCGACACCGCCTCCAGCGAGGCGCCCAGGCCGATCAGCACCAGCACCGCATTGCGCGAACCGAAGAAAGCGGCGAGATGCAGGGGCGTCCAGCCGTCCGGGCTGTAGCTGGCCAGCGCTGCCGGGTCGGCCAGCACGCAGGCGGCGACGCGGCGGGCGTCGTCGAGCGCGGCGGCTTCGAAGATGTTCGGCTCGGTGAAATCGCGCAGCAGGTCGGCGATGTCCCTGGCACCGTTGTAGAGCGCGAACAACAGCGGCGAGATGCCGCCGGGGATCGCTTCGGTGGCCTGCGAGGCATCGCGTTCCAGCGCCGCCTTGGCGGCCGCCAGATCGCGGTTCTGGATGGCCAGCACTAGGGGACGGACATTGGACATGGCGCGGCTCGTATCGGGATCAAAGAGGCGCGCAGGCTACGCTGCCGGCCGCGCGGTCTCAAGCTGCATGGCCGGACCGGGCAGGTCTCGTGCTCGTGGTCCGAGGGACCATCCGGTGTTCACCCCGGCTCGGTGGTGTGCGGCGGTGTCTCCGCGTTGGCGGGGCCGTGCGCGAGGTGCAAGGCGCGCAGCATCGACTGCTTCTTCGACTGGTGCTCCCGCATGCGCCGCAGGATGTCGTCCAGCGTCCGTACCGCCTGGAGCACATGGGGGCCTTTGTTGAGCATCACGCATTCGGCGCGATGCCCCATGGCCGCGTCGGTGATCTCCGCCCGCGAAGGCAGCCCGTGCTTGGCCAGCGACTCCAGCACCTGGGTCGCCCAGATCACTGGAACATGGGCGGCCTCGCTGATCCACAGGATTTCCTCTTGGACCTCCGCGAGGCGCTCGAAACCGCACTCAACCGCCAGATCGCCACGGGCGATCATCACCCCGCAGCTCGGCCAGCGCATGGCCGCGAGCAGGATTTCCGGCAGGTTCTCGAAGCCCTTGCGGGTTTCGATCTTCACCACGATCGCCGGCAGCCGGTCGCCCAACCGACGGAGGCGTCTCTGCAGCTGTTCGACATCGTGGGCGCTGTTGCAGAACGAGAGCTCGACGATGTCGGCGTGCCGGGCGACGAAGGGCAGATTCTCGATGTCCTCCGTGGTCAGGGCGTCCAGCCGCAAGTGGCTTTCCGGAAGATTGATGCCCTTGTCGGCGCCGAGCCGGGCGACCTCGCCGTGGACCTGGCCGATGCGGACCCGCGCGCTGCCGTCTCGAACGCTCTCGATCACGCCGCCGATCTTGCCGTCGTCGAACCAGACTGGCTCGCCGGGGCGGAGATCGTCGAGTACCGAGGGAATGCTGCAGGCGATCCGCGCCGGGCGCAGTAGCCGGCCGGCCTGGTCGCGCTTCGCATCCTTGCCATACGCCGGGCCGCGGCTCAGGACCAGCGGTTCACCGCTGCCCAGGTGCAGCGTGGTAGCGAGGTGCGGCAGGGCCCCTAGGCGTGCCTCCGCCGGGGCCTTGCTCGCTTTGCGATGGTGGCGTTTCAGCAGGGTGCCGGGGACCAGATAGGCCGTCTTCCGCAGCTCGGCCCAGACCCCGGCGGCCGTGACCTCGGCGACCCGCAACAGGCGCCGGGCATCGCGGGCGTCGGTGAACCGCAGGCGATCTCCCACGCGCAACTGCGCCAGCCAGCGTCCGGGCACCGGTAGCGTTGCCGCTGCCGGCGAGGGCGGTGGCTCGCCGTTGGCGACCAGCCAGACCCGCGCCGGCGCCGTCACCCGACCCAGTGCGTCTCGTTGCGGACGGATGCGCACCACCGCCGGCCCGGGTTCGATGGCGCCGGTCCGCAACTTCGGCCCGCCCAGGTCCATGACCAGCTTGCAGCGCCGCCCAAGCTCGGATTCGGCGCGGCGCAGGTGTTCGATCATCCGCAGCCAGGTGCCGCTGTCGTCGTGCGCGCAATTGATGCGCGCGCACTCCATGCCGGCGGCCAGGAGGTCGTGGACCAGGGCGTAGTCATGGGCGGCCTGTTCGGGCAGGGTGACCATGATGCGCACGTCGCGACCCGGGGCGGCGCTGCCAAGCAGGGCCTGCGTGGTCTCGGCCAAGCGCTGCTCGCCCTCGCCGTAAGGCAGGGCCGAGGCGCTTGCCGGCGTAGGCTGGCCGGTGGCCAGACGCAGGAGGCGCAGCACTGCGTCGACGGTCGCCAGCACATGCGACTCGGCGCGCCCCAGCGAGGACAAACCCAGCCGCGCCAACCGCCGCTGCAGTGGCCGCAGGTCGTGACGGCGCAACGCCAGGTAGTGCAGGAGATTGCGGGCGCTGTCGCGATGGGAAGGGTGGATGGTCCTGAGCAGGCCCGGCCGGGCGGTTTCCTCGGCGAGGAGGCGCGCGCGCAGCGCCAGCAGTTCTTCCTGGACCTCCGCCAGATCCAGCGTCTCCGGTGAGGATGGAGTCGGCTTGCTCACGCTCTTCCCATGGTGGTCGCGCGGGCGCGAGGACGAGTTGGGCGCGGCGCGAATTCAACCGACACTGTGGACTGGCTGCATGAAGCTGGTTTGACAGTCGTGCCCGGTCGTCGCCTTAGCCCGGTGCCAACTTGCCCACGGCCCTCGGGGGAGGCATGCCAGAATCGGGCTGGGAGGAGAGCCCCAATGACCAAGCTGGACGCCAGTACCGAGCCGGCCCTGTCCGGCATCCGCAGCGCGCAGGCGCTGTTCGCGCGCCTGCCGCCGCCGGCCGCCCTGGCCGGGTGCTGGCGCGCGGAGTTCGTCGGCCCGGGCTGGCTGCGTAGGCTGGCGCCACTGGGCATGCGCTTGTCGCCCCTCTATGGCTGGCGCGGCAAGCGTTTCGATGCCGAAGGGCAGGGGCTCAATCTGGTGTTGCGCGGCGGACGGGTGCGGGGGCTGGTGCCGATGCGGCAGCAGGCGCGCCCCTCTCGCCTGGACGGCAGGCCGGTGCTGGCCTCGGAGTACCCGGCCAATGCGCCGCTGCTGCTGCGCGGCGTCGCCGACGAGTTCCGTCAACTGCGCTCTGATTGCCTGCTTGGCCTGATGACCATCGACCGTCCTGGTCTGCGGGGCCTGGCCTTGCCCTTTCTGCTGCACCGCGTGGCCGACGAGGCTGCGCTGGTCTGAAACCTCATTTCGCTACGGAGTCACCAGTCCATGAACGAAACCAAGCTCACCGTCGAACGTCAGGGCCATCTGTTGCTGATGGGCTTCAACCGCCCCGCCAAGCGCAACGCCATGGATGTCGATCTCTACAAGGCGCTGTGCCTCGCCTACGCCGAACTGGACCGCGATCCGGAGCTGCGCTGCGGCGTGCTGTTCGGCCATGGCGAGCACTTCACCGCCGGCCTCGACCTGCCGCAGTGGGCGCCGATCTTCGCCGGTGGCCAGTGGCCGATCGTGCCCGAAGGCGGCATCGAGCCCTTTGGCATTGACGAGGCCCGGCGCTGTCGCAAGCCGGTGGTGGTGGCGGCGCGCGGGGTGAGCTTCACGGTGGCGGTGGAACTGATGCTGGCGGCTGACGTGCGCATCGCCGCGCCGGATGCGCGTTTCGGCCAGCTGGAAGTGCAGCGCGGCTTCTACGCCTGCGGTGGCGCCACCGTGCGGCTGGCGCGCGAGGTGGGCTGGGGCCATGCGATGAAGATCCTGCTCGGCGGCCAGGAATTTTCTGGCGAGGAGGCCTACCGCATCGGCCTGGTGCAGGAACTGGCCCCCGCCGAACAGGTGCTGGAGCGCGCCATCGCCCAGGCCGAGATCATCGCCCGCCAGGCGCCGCTGGGCGTGCAGGCCAGCCTGCGGCTGGCGCGGCTGGCGCGCAGCCAGGGCGATCTCGCCGGCCTGGCGGCGATGCTGCCGGAGTTGGTGCCGATCATGCAGAGCGAGGATTCCAAGGAGGCGGTGCGCGCCTTCAGCGAGCGCCGGCCGCCGGTGTTTGTCGGCCGTTAGCGCGGTCGGCGCGATTCGCGCGCTGGCTCAACCCGCGCGCGTGGTCGGGGCAGGGTGGTGGCGAGCGGCCACCGACACCGAGCCCAGCCCGCGCACCCGACTGACGTTTCGGGCGCAGTTGATCAGTCGTTCAATTCCGCTTACAAAGGCGCTGCTCAAAAAACAGCATGCCAGGTTGAGGAGACCTCATGACCCCAGCAGCAGGGCCGACCGCGTTCGGCCGCCGTGACTTCCTGAAATTGTCCGCCGGCAGTGCCGCCTTGCTCGGCGCCGGTGCCTTCACCGCCGGCCTTGCCGGCTGCGCCAAGCACGAGGCGCCGGCCGCCGGCTATGCCTTTCTGCGGGCCGGTGACGCCGCGCTGTTCACTGCCATCGCGCCGGTGGTGCTGGCCGACAGCCTGCCGCAGGCGGGGCGCGCCGAGCATCTGCAGCAGCTGCTCAAGGCCATCGACGGCACCGGCGCGCGCCTGCAGGCGCCGACCCAGAAGATGCTCTACCAGCTGTTCGACCTGCTCAACACCGGCCTGACCCGGCGCCTCGCCGCCGGCGTCTCCAAGCCCTGGGCCGAGGCCGAGCCGGCGCAGATCGAGGCCTTCCTCAAGCGCTGGTGCAACAGCTCCATCGGTCTGTTCAACGGCGGCTACCGGGCGCTCAACAAGCTGGTGGTCGGCAACTGGATCGCGCTGCCGGAGGGTCTGAAAACGGTTGGCTATCCCGGCCCCTGGGCGCCGATGTATTCCGCACTGAATTCCTGAAAGGACGCCCCGTGGCCATCAACGACATCTACACCGACGGCATCGCTTCCGGCTGGGACGTGCGCGACGCCTCCACCTTCACCGCGCCGACCACGCTGGAGGCCGACATCGTCATCGTCGGCACCGGCGCTGGCGGCGGCACCAGCGCCGAGATTCTCGCCAACGCCGGCTTCAAGGTGCTGCTGATCGAGGAAGGTCCGCTCAAGACCTCGGCCAGCTTCAAGGACATGAACGAGGCGCGCGCCTACGCCGAGCTGTACCAGGAGGGCAGCGGACGCACCACCTCCGACGGCGCCATCACGGTCTTGCAGGGTCGCTCGGTGGGCGGCACCACCACGGTCAACTGGACTTCCAGCTTCCGCACTCCGCCGGAAACCCTCAAGCACTGGGCCGAGGCGCATGGCGTCAAGGGCTGGAGCGTGGACGAGGCCAAGCCCTGGTTCGACGAGCGCAGCGAGCGTCTCGGCATCGCGCCCTGGGGTGTGCCGCCGAATGCCAACAACGCGGTGTTGCAGAAGGGCTGCGAAAAGCTGGGCTGGGAATGGCATGTGATCCCGCGCAACGTCCGCGGCTGCTGGAACTCCGGCTACTGCGGCTTCGGCTGCCCGGTCAACGCCAAGCAGTCGATGCTGGTGGCGACCATCCCCGCCGCGCTCGCCAAGGGCGCGACCCTGGTGCACCACCTGAGCGTGCGCAAACTCCAGATCACTGGCGACCAGGTGACCGGCCTGGAAGCGGTGGCGCTCGACGCCGCCTGCAACCAGCCCAGCGGCGTGAGCGTGAGCGTGCGTGCCAAGCATGTGGTGCTGGCCGGCGGCGCCATCAACAACCCGGCGCTGCTACTGCGCTCCGGCGCGCCCGACCCGCACGGCCGCGTCGGCAAGCGCACCTGCATCCACCCGGTGGTGTTCACCTACGCCCTGATGCCGGAGCGCGTCGATGGCTGGTACGGCGCGCCGCAGTCGGTGGCCAGCGACCATTTCCAGTGGAGCGGCCAGTTCGACTTCGCACCCGGCTTCAAGATGGAAGTGCCGCCGGTCTACCCGGCGCTGATCGCCGCGCTGTTCGGCCGCAGTGGCCAGGAGCTGAGCCAGAACATCGCGCAGATGCCGCAGTTCAACGTCATGCTGGCGCTGATGCGCGACGGCTTCCACGAAGACAGCCCGGGTGGCGAGGTGCGGATCGACGAGGCCGGCAATCCGGTGCTCGACTACGAGGTCAGCGACTACCTGTTCCGTGGTTTCAAGAACGCGCTGCTGCGGATGGCCGAGGCGCAGTTCGCCGGTGGCGCCAGCCAGGTGATGGCCGCGCATCTCGACGCCAGTTGGAGCCCGAGCTGGAGCGAGGCCAAGAGCCAGATCGAGAACCTCGCCTACAAGAAGTTCAAGCTCGCGCTCGGCACCGCCCACATCATGGGTGGCTGCGCGATGGGCGAGGACGCCAAGCAGTCGGTGGTCAACAGCGAAGGCAGCCACCACCAGTTGCGCAACCTCTCGATCATCGACGGCTCGCTGTTCCCGACCAGCATCGGCGCCAATCCGCAGTTGTCGATCTACGCCCTGGCGGCGCGCAATGCCACGAGGCTTGCGCAGCGGTTGAAGCCCGCCGCCGCCTGATGGTTCGCCTCGGCGTCCGGGGTGTTGTCGCCCCGGATGCCGAGGCTAGAACTCCCGGCAGAACAGCCGCACCGGATTGGGCGCGGTGGCCGTGCCCAGTTCGAGCTGACGCAGGTAGGCGAAGCCCAGGCGTTGCAGCAGGCCGATGGAGCGCGGGTTTTTCAGCGAGGTGATCGCCAGCACCCTGGCCAGTCGGTAGCGCGTGCGCGCCTGCGCCAGCGTCGCCTCCGCCGCCTCGCGGGCATAGCCCTGGCCCTCGTACTCCGGCAGCAGGGCAAAGCCCAAGTCCGGGTCGGGCAGGCTGTCGCGCTTGATCAGGCCGCACATGCCCAGCGGCAGGCCGTCTTCCAGGCGCTCCAGCAACCAGAGCCCGAAGCCCTCGCGGGCATACATCGCCAGCGGGCCCTCGCGGAGGTAGTCGCGGGCATCATCCAGAGAGCGCACCTGCTTGTCGCCGATGTAGCGCAGCCAGCTCGGTTCGTTGACCAGACGCAGGATGAAGGCGGCGTCGTCGAGGCGCAGTTGGCGCAGGCGCAGGCGCGGGGTTTCGGCGATGGCGGGGAGTTGGTTCAGAACACGAAGGGTAGCAGCCACCAGCTCCGCTTTCTGTACGCCGCCCATTCCGGGTAGCGGCTCATGCTGGCTTCCTTGAGGCGCATGTTCACTGCGAACAGGCCCAGCCACACCCAGGCCAGCACCAGCACTGGATACCAGTGCCAGACCATCAGGGCGAAGCTGCCGTAGATCATCATCTCGCCCAGGTAGTTGGGGTGGCGCACATAGCGGTGCATGCCGTCGGTGATCAGGCCACGCCGCAGACGCAGGGTGAAGTATTTCTGGGCATCGGCGGCGATCATGATCACGCAGCCGAGGATGCAGAGGCTGATGCAGAGCGCGAACCACTGCGGCTCCGCCAGCGGGTAATTCGGCTGCGCGGTGCCGGAGATCAGGAGCCAGCCGAATACCCAGTACTGCCCCAGCACCGCCAGCATGGCGTTGACGCCGCCGAGGATGGTGATGCGGCTCTGCCAGTTGGGGTCGGGGAAGGCGAGATCCTTGAGGATCCACACCAGGCCGTAGCTGCCATGCAGGGCCAGGTAGATCCAGGCGGCGGGGCTGGTCGCGGCCGGGGTCTTGTCGGCATAGAACCACATCAGCAGGCCGAGAAAGACGAAGGTGCCGGCCTTCTGGAAGTTGATCACCCAGGCGAACTTCCAGGGCCGCGGGCCGCCACCGCAGTCGTGGACCAGATAGTTGGTGAGCCGGCGCATGCCCGCCGCCCAGGCGGGCGCGGTGGCGGGAATGCCGCTGCCGGTGACGATGGTCTGCGTGCTCATGGGTGTTCTCCTCCCTGCACTGCGGCTTTGCTGGTTACTCTAGTGGCAAGTTCCAAATTCTTCAGCTTGCCGAGCCGTGACCATGAAGGAATACGCGCAGTACGACGCCCTGGGCCTTGCCGAACTGGTGCGCAAGCGGGAGGTCAGCCCCGGCGAACTACTGGACACCGCCATCGCCCGCGCCGAGGCCACCGAGCCGACGCTGCATGCCATCCACCAGCGCCTGGACGCCGCCGGCCGCTCGGCCGCCGGTGGGCCGCTGATCGGGCCGTTCGCCGGCGTGCCCTTCCTGGTCAAGGACATCGCGCAGGACATCGCCGGCCTGCCCACCGGCGCCGGCAACCGCTTTCTGATCACCAGGCCGGTGGCGCAGGACAGCGAGTACGTGCAGCGGGTGCGCCGTGCCGGCCTGGTGATCTTCGGCAAGACCGCGACGCCGGAGTTCGCGCTCAAGGGCTATACCGAGCCGGAAGGCTTCGCGCCCACCCGCAATCCGATCAACCCCGCGCACAGCCCCGGCGGCTCCTCGGGTGGCGCGGCGGCAGTGGTGGCGGCCGGCGTGGTGCCGATGGCCGGCGCCAGCGACGGCGGCGGCAGTATCCGCATCCCGGCCGCCTACACCGGCCTGTTCGGCCTGCGCCCCTCGCGCGGCCGCAATCCCTGCGGACCGGCGTTCGGGGAGTTCTGGGACGGCGCCTCCAGCGAGCATGTGCTGAGCCGCAGCGTGCGCGATTCCGCCGCCATGCTCGACGTGCTGAGCGGGCCGATGGTGGGCGATCCATTCCGAATTCCGCCGCCGTCGCTGCCGTTCGCGGAGCTGGCACGGCGAGAACCGGGGCGGCTACGCATCGGCTTCTCCACCCGTTCGCCGATCGGGCAGGACGTGCACCCGGACGTGGTGCGGGTGATCCACGAGACCGCCAAGACCCTGGAAGGCCTGGGCCACCACGTCGAGGCCGCCGAGCCGCTGATCGACGGCCTGGCGCTGGCCAAGAGCTTCATCACCATGTACTTCGGCCAGACCGCCGCCAATGTCGCCGCCGCCAAGGCGCTGGGCGCGCGTGACGAGGACTTTGAGCTGGACACCCGCGCACTGGCGCTGCTCGGTCGTGGCCTGAGCGCCGGCGACTACGTGAGCGAACGCTGGCGCTGGAACGACTACGCGCGCGCCCTGGGCGCCTATTTCCAGCGCCACGACCTGTACCTGATCCCCGCCACCGCTTTTCCGGCGCCGAAGATCGGCGAACTGGCGACGCCGGCCTGGCAGCGCGCCAGCCTGAAGCCGATCCTCGCCCTAGGCCTGGGCAAGGCGCTGCTGAAGACCGGCGCGGTGGAGCGCATGGCGCGCGAAAACTTGCGCTGGACGCCGTTCACCCAGCTCTCCAACCTCACCGGCACGCCGTCGATGAGCCTGCCGATGGGCTTGAGCGAGGCCGGTCTGCCGATCGGCGCCCAGTTCGTCGCGCCGCACGGCGAGGAAGGCCGACTGCTGGCGCTGGCTACGCAGTTGGAGCCGCAGTTCCAGCGCGGCCGCAGCCAGGTGTAAACACCCGCATCGCGGCCCCGCCGGAAACCGATCAGGGCTTGATCAGCTCTTCGGCGCGCAGCCAGCCGCGCTCGATGTCGCTTTGCACGAACCACCACTGGCCGGTGGCATTGACCAGGCTGGCCTCCAGCGTCAGCAGCGGCGAGGGCGAGAGCACCTGTACCGTCGGCGAGTTGCTGTCGGGGTTGGCACGCAGCAGGCTGCCGGGGCGAGCCAACAGCTTCTGACCAGGGGCATAGGTATCGGCCACCTGGGTGCTGGCCGCCGTGGCCGGGAGCACCGCGCCCACTGGCGGCGGCGGTGCTTCGTAGGTGGGGGAGCTGAAGTCCGGGCGCCAGACGAAGCCCAGACGGATGACCGAAAGCTGACCGGATTCGTCCCCCGGCAGTCCGGGGATCGACTTCACGTCCATCGGCGTCTCGATTTCCGCACGCAGGCCGAACGAGCGGTTCAGCAGCCAGTCGATGCCCACGCCCAGCGAGTAGCCGTTGATCTCTTCGGTGGTCGAGAGCGGGACGCCATTGATGCTGTCGGCGCGCAGCTTGCCGTCAAACTGGTAATAGCCCGCCTTCAGCCAGACCCGGGAGTTGCCGCTGAGCTTGCCCGAGGCGCCGAGGTAGACCAGACCGCCCTGGTATTGCAGGCGGCCACCGACCATACCGAAGCCGTCGTCGATATCGAGATCGCCGCTGTCGTAGTACTCGGCTTCCAGGAACAGAGGGAAATTGTCGAGCTGATAGCCAACAGAAGCGACGTAACCGTAGCCGTTGTTGACGTCCTCGTACTCGGAGCTAGTGGCGGTGGCAGTAGCGGCCAGGAACGGACCGGCCGCGGCGCTGGTCGCGCAGCAGGCCGCCGCCAGCAGGACGCTGAGGCGTTGCGGAAACATGAGTGACTCCCTTGTGAGCTGTTATGTGATGGGCGCCATCTGGACGTGGCGCCGCCGGGGATTCTGGCCGAGCCCGCCGGCATCGGGCAACCGGCGCAGGCCCTGAGTTACAGCAGCTCCGCGGGCACAAAGCCGGCCCGCAGGCGCGCTTCGGTGTTGAACGGTGGTCGCAGTACGATGCCCTGTTCCCGCAGCAGCCGGCGGAAGGTGGCGACCGGCTCCAGGTCACGCTGGGCGCAGCACCAGCGGAACCAGCGGCTGCCGATCTCCACATGCCGCACTTCCTCGGCGAGGATCACTTCCAGCACCGCGATGGTCTCGGCATCCCGCAGCTCGCGCAGCCGGTGGATCATTCCCGGGGTGACGTCGAGGCCGCGCGCCTCCAGAACCCGCGGCACGCAGGCCATGCGCACCAGCACGTCATGCGAGGTCTTCTCGGCGGCTTCCCAGAGCCCGTTGTGGGCGCTGAAGTCGCCATAGTCGTAGCCCAGCTCGCGCAGGCGGCCGCGCATCAGCAGAAAGTGCCTGGCCTCGTCCTGGGCGACGCTGAGCCAGTCGGCGTAGTAGTCCGCCGGCAGGTTGGCGAAGCGCAGGCAGGCGTCGAGCGCGAGGTTGATGGCGTTGAACTCGATGTGCGCCACCGCATGGCAGAGCGCGGCGCGGCCCTCGACGCTGCCCAGACCGCGCACCGGCACCTCGCGCGGGCTGACCAGCGTCGGCCGGGCTGGGCGGCCTGGAATTCCCGCCAGGCCGCCCAGCTCGGTGGCGGCCGCCTGGCTCAGGCTGGCGACCAGGGTGCACTTGGTATCGGGGTCGGTTTCGAGCAGGGCGGCGAGCGTCGCCTGGGCAGGGCTGGAGTTCATGCGCGCACTGTAGGCGAGCCACAAAAAATAAGCCCCGGGATCTCCGGGGCCATTTTCTCCTCCAGTATCTTCTGGATCTCCAAGCGCACTCCCAAGACTCCGGCGCTAGCGCCTGGGTCGGTCGTTTCGTATCGGGGCGTTTTACGGATGTTCTTGTTCCCGAGCAGGCCTACCAACGGGCTACGCCGAATTCGGTTGACCGGCCTCAGGCACAACGCCAGCTGAAGCGGCCGATCTGCGGGCTGGACAGCACCACCTCGTCGCCCGGCTCTAGGGCGGCGACGCCGGACGGTGTCCCGGTGTAGATGGCGTCACCCGGTTGCAGCGCCCAGGTCTGCGAGAGGATGTGGATCTGTCGGGCTACGCTGTAGAGCATGTCCTTGGTCTGGCCGTGCTGGCGCAGCTGGCCGTTGACGTGCAGGCTGAACTGCAGCGCCTGGAGATCCTGCTCCAGAAAGGGCTTGAAGTCGCCCAGCGGCGCGGCGCCGTCGAAGGCCTTGGCCAGCTCCCAGGGCTTGCCCTTGTTCTTGAGCTGGGTTTGCAGGTCGCGCAGGGTGAGGTCCAGGCCGAGCGTGAGGCCGGCGACATAGTCCAGCGCCTCCTCCACCGGAATGTCACGGCCGCCACCGGTGAGCAGCACCACCAGTTCGGCCTCGTGATGGATGCTGCCCTTGCCACGCGGCAGCACGATGGGCTCGCCCTCGGGGACGATGGCCGAGGCCGGCTTCATGAACACTACGCACTCGCCGTCTGGCGCATGGCCCAGGTGGGCCAGCTCGGCGACATGCTCTGCGTAGTTCTTGCCGATGCAGAAAAGGCGTTCGACGTTCATGAGGGGCTCCTGGCTTAGCTGCGCAGTTTAGCCGTGAGGGCGGCGGCTGCGCCGCCTGTGAGGGCGCGGGATCGCTGCGCTCCCCGCTGTGAGGGCGGGCAGCTTCGCTGGCCCTGTGAGGGACCATCGACAGCTCTTCCTCGCGCCTGCGCCTCTGCTTTTCCCCGACAGCGCTACTCAGCAGCGCGACCTCACAGCCGACCAGCGCAGCGAGGTAGGCGCCCTCACAAGCGGCGCAGCCGCCGCCCTCACTGCTCGAACTGCAAGGTCAGCCGACGCCGGTCACGAGGGCGGAAACAAAAACGGCCACCGCGAGGGTGGCCGTTTCGGTACTGCTTTTGCCGATTAAATGCGCGGCTGGATGCCGAAGGCGGCAAAGCCCTTGGCTTCGAAGTTGTGCCGGAACATGTCACGCAGCTTGGTGGCGGTGTGATCGTAGGCAGCCTTGTCGGCCCAGGTGTTGCGCGGGTTCAGCACCGTCGCATCCGGGATGCCCGGGCAGGCGGTGGGGATGGTGAGGTTGAGAATCTCCAGCTTCTCGGTCGGCACATTGTCGAGATCGCCATTGAGCGCGGCGTTGAGCAGGGCGCGGGTGAGCTTGATGCTCATGCGCTTGCCGACGCCGTAGTGGCCACCCGACCAGCCGGTGTTGAGCAGGATGCAGCGGGCCTTGTGCTCCTTCATCTTCTTCGCCAGCAGCTCGGCGTAGACGTTGGGCTTGTGGCTCATGAACGGGCCGCCGAAGCAGGCCGAGAAGGTCGGCTGCGGTTCGGTGATGCCGACTTCGGTGCCGGCGACGCGAGCGGTGAAGCCGGAGACGAAGTGGTACATCACATCCTCGGGCTCGAGGATCGCCACCGGCGGCAGCACGCCGAAGGCATCGGCGGTGAGCAGCACGATGGTCTGCGGGTGCGGACCCCGGCCGTTGGGCATCACATTGGGGATGACTTCCAGCGGGTAGGACAGGCGGGTGTTCTCGGCCAGCGAACCGTCGTTGAGGTCGAGCTCGTCGGGGTGGCATTCCTCGATCTTCTTGCCCGGCAGCGGCGGCACGTTCTCGATGATGCAGCCGGCCTTGGACAGGGCCTCGGCGATCACCGGCTCGGCGTCCTTGTCGAGGTTGATCAGCTTGGCGTAGCAGCCGCCTTCGAGGTTGCACAGGCCGTTGTCGGACCAGATGGTCTCGTCGTCGCCGATCAGCTTGCGGCTGGCGTCGGCCGACAGCGTGGTCTTGCCGGTGCCGGAGAGGCCGAACAGGATCGCGCCGTCGCCCTTTTCGCCGACGTTGGCCGAGCAGTGCATGGACAGGCGGCCTTCCTTGGGCAGCAGGAAGTTGCCGACCGTGAAGATGGTCTTCTTCACCGTGCCGCAGTAGTCGGCGCGACCGGCGACGATGCACAGCTTGTTGCGCACGTCGAGGATGATCGCGGCTTCCGAACGGCAACCGTCACGCTCCGGCTCGCAGACGAAGCTGGGCACGTTGAGCATGGTCCAGCGGCGGGCATCGACATCCTTCACGCCGGGCAGGTCCTTGGGGAACATGTTGTCGGCGAAGGCGGCATGGGTGGCGTACTCGCCGACGAAGCGGTAGGGCACCGCGAAGTCGGGGTCGGAGCCCATGAACACGTCTTTGACGTACAGGGTGGCCTGCTTGTCGTTGAGGAACTGCACCAGGCGCTTGAGCAGGCCTTCGTACTTGGCCGGGTCGTACTTGCTGAGGTCACCCTTGAACCAGATATCGTCCACGACTTCCGGCCAAGCCACCGCGTAGGTGTCCTTGGTGCGGCGGCCGGTGCAATCCGGGTCGGTGTAGAACACCAGCGGACCCTTGTCCCCGAGGATGGTGGGGTAGGCCTTCTGGACATTGCTCGGACCGCCGCGAGCGATGCGGCCCTTGTCGTTGGCGATGGCCTCGTGGAACAACTCGGTCTTGCTTAAGTTGTACTTGTAGGTAACGGTTTTGAGTCCGAGCAGCTTTTCGAGATCGGCCTGGAAAGACATTGAGCACCTTACGTGGCGGAAGAAAAAAGCGAATCTGCGATGAGCAAAATTTGCCCGCTCGCGGGGTAAAAGAGGCGCGCAGGATAGTCCCCAGACGCAGGGGCGGCAAGCGAGCGGGAGGTTTTACCGGCTGACCGAGCGGATCGCGTTGGCGCTATCCTTTCGAGTGCTTCCTTTTGCCCAGGCCCGTCAACGTGAGTTCGAGTACGCCGCTGCCCCGAAATCTGCCAGCCGTTGCCGGACTTGCCGCTCTGCTGGCGACGCTCGCCGTCCAGGCCCAGCCCAGCGCGGTGCCGCCCGATCGCTACGGTGATCGCCAGGCCGGGCTGTTCGGCGACCCCAACCAGGGCTACTTCGGCAATCCCGGTGCCGGCAACTTCGACAGCAACAGCCTCAGGCTGCCGCCGGTGGGCGCGCAGCCCATGGGCCGCGTCTACCAGAGCGGGACGGCACCGCTGGCGCCCTACCTCAGCCTGCCCATGCCGGTGGACGCCGCCAAGTCCGTCGACGAGGAAAAGAAAAAGCCCGCGTCGCCGCGGGCTGATTCAGAGCCAAAACCCAAGTCTGCTCAATAGCTGAGGTCGGTCGGCAGCTTGAAGCCGGCCACCGACTCGCGCAGCTTTTCCGACAGTACGTTGAGCTCGCCGACCGCCTCGGCGGTCTGCTGGGCGGTGCTGGAAGTCTCCACGGCGACCTGACGAATGCCCTGCATGGTGTCGGCCAGCCGCGTGGTTTCCGCCGACTGGCCGCGGGCGGCGCCGGCGATCTCCTGGATCAGCTTGGCGAGATCCTGCGAGGTCGCCTCGATGCGGGTCAGGGCGAGGCCGGCTTCTTCCGCCGACTTCGCACCGCCGACCACGTTGGCGGTGGAGCGCTCCATCGAGGTCACCGCCTCCTGGGTGTCGGCCTGGATGGTCTTCACCAGCGATTCGATCTGGCGGGTTGCCGAGCCGGCGCGTTCGGCCAGCCGCTGCACTTCGTCGGCGACCACCGCGAAGCCGCGTCCGGCCTCGCCGGCCATGGCGGCCTGGATCGAGGCGTTGAGCGCCAGGGTGTTGGTCTGCTCGGCGATGTCGTTGATGAACTCGATGATGTTGCCGATTTCCTGCGAGGACTCGCCCAGGCGCTTGATGCGCTTGGCGGTGTCCTGGATCTGCTCGCGCAGGGTGCTCATGCCCTGGATGGTGCGACCCACGGTGGCGGCGCCGTTGTGCGCCACGTCCACCGAGGCCTTGGCCTGTTCGGCCAGTTTTTCGGCGCGGCCGGCGACGTCTTCCAGCGAGCGGCTGGCGTTGTTGATGGCGCGGGTGGCCTGCACCACCTCGCGGGCCTGGCCTTCCGAGCTTTCGCTCATGCGCTTGGCGCTGTCGGCAGTGCCGGAGGCGGCGGCGGCGATTTCCACCGAGGTGCGGTTGATGGTGCCGACCAGTCCACGCAGCGTCTGCACGGTGTAGTTCAAGGAGTCGGCGATGTTGCCGGTGAAGTCCTCGGTCACCGTCAGCTCGCCGGTGAGGTCACCATTGGCGAGGTTGGTGATTTCATCCAGCAGGTTGAGGATGGCGCCCTGGCGGATGGCGTCCTGCTCGCGCACTTTTTCCTCGTTGGCGCGGGTTTCGCGCACCGTCACCAGGATGTAGGCGGCGATCAGCACCAGCGCCAGCGCGCCGAGCAGCAGGCCCACCAGCGGCAGGGTGTTGCTGTGGCTGCTGGCCGGCAGGGCGCCGCTCAGCTTCTGTTCGATCTCCTGGGCGGCGGTGAGTGCCTGCTGGGTCTGGGTCTTGAAGCCGGTCAGCTGCGCGGCCAGCCCCTCGAGGGCGGGGGCCACCTCGACCAGCGCCGCCACCGATTCCTGCACCGCGGCGAAGTCGTTGGCGGCTTTCTTGGCGGTGCTCTCGACGCTGGCGTCGCGGAGCATGCCGCTGCCGTTTTCTGGTTCAGCTAGCGCCTGATTGGCCTGGCTGAAGGCCTTGGCTTCCTGGTCGAGCAGCGCCGTCGCGGCCTGCGCGCCATCGGCGCTGGCGGCCTTGGCGGCGGCGCCGGCGAGGCGCTCCAGACGCACCAGCTGGCCGGCGGCGATGTAGATCTGCCCGGATGGCGCGTTGCGCTGCGCCAGCCGGTCGGCGATCTGCTGGTAGCCGGCGATCAGGGCGGGCACCGCCTCGCTGATGCGCTGCGCCGAGGCCTGGGCTTTTTCCTGCGCGGCCTGGCTGGCGACGATGGCGGCGGCGCTGGTCTGCAGCGCCGTCCAGCTGTCGCTCAGCGACGGCGAGGTCTGGCCGCTGGCTGCGAGCTGCTTGAGCGCGCTGTCGGCCGCCGGCACGGCGGCGGCGAGCGCGGCGAAATCCGGCGTGCCGCCATGCGCCGCCGGATCGCCGGCGACGGCCAGCGTCAGCAGCCGGCTGCTGGTCAGGCGGGCGGCGTCAAGCTCGGCCGGCGAGCCGTCCTGGGTCCGTGCCTGGTGCAGCACCACGATGGAAAGAATGCTCAGCAGGCCGGCGATGATCAGCAGGCCATAGCGACGGACGATGGGATTCATGAGTTCACTTGCCGCCCAGGGCCTGCGCCAGCTTGCCGAGCAGGTCGGCTTCCTTGATCGGCTTGGTCACGTATTCCTTGGCGCCCTGGCGCAGGGCCCACATGCGGTCGGACTCCTGGTTCTTGGAGCTGATGACGACGATCGGAATGTTGGCGGTGCTCGGATCTTTCGACAGCATGCGGGTGGCCTGGAAGCCGTTCACGCCCGGCATCACCACGTCCATGATCACCGCGTCCGGCCGCTCGCTCTTGATGCGGTCGAGCGCGTCCTGGCCGGAGGTGGCCTCCAGCACCGCGTGACCGGCCTTGGTCAGGATGGACTTGATGTTGTGCACATCGGTGGGTGAATCGTCCACGATCATGACGCGGGCCATGCGTTCCTCCCGGAAATTTTGAGCAGCAGCGATGATGCGGTGAAGTTACACGATTCCGCGCGCAGGCGGCAGCACCAGAGCGGCTCTGCCCTCAAGGAAAAACCCGCAGCACCCGGCCCTGGAAGCGCTTGCCGGCAAACAGGCTGTTGCGGCCGCGGCTGAGCAGGTCCTGCGGCTGCAGCGTCCACGGTGCCTGCGGCTTGAGCAGCACCAGCGGCAAGCGGGCGCCGGCTTTGAGCGCCGGGGTTTGCTGGCCCAGCACCCGGGCCGGGCCCAGGCTCAGGCGCTCGGCCATCTGCAACGGCGTCAGCAGGCCCTCGTGGACCAGCTCCAGTGCCAGCGGCAGCAGCGTCTCGACGCTGCTGGTGCCGGGCTCGGTGAGCGGGAAGGGATTGATCTTGGCGTCCGGCTCGTGCGGCTGGTGGTCGGAGCAGAGCGCGGCGATCACTCCGCGTGCCAGCGCCGCGCGCAGCGCCTGACGGTCGTCCTCGCTGCGCAGCGGCGGCAGCAGATGCGCCTGGGCGTTGAAGCCTTCCAGCGCGGCGTCGGTGAGGAACAGCTGGTGGATGGCGACGTCGGCGCTCACCGGCAGGCCGCGCTGCTGGGCGCTTTCCACCAGCTCGGCGCCGCGCGCCGAGGATAGCCGCCCGAAGTGCACGCGGCCGCCGGTGTCCTCCACCAGCGAGATCCACTGGCGGATCGCCGCCACCTCGGCCGCCACCGGGATGCCGGCCAGGCCGAGCCTGGTGGCGACCGCGCCCTCGTGAGCGCAGCCGCCGTTGGCGAGCGCGGGCTCCAGCGCCTGCACATGCACGGTGAGTCCCAGGCCGTGGGCGTATTCCAGCGCGCGCCGCGCCACCAGGGCATTGGCCAGCGGTCGCTGGCCATTGCTGGCGCCGACCACGCCGGCCGCCTTCAGCGCCGAGAGTTCGGCCAGCGCCTCGCCGGCCAGGCCCTGGGTCAGCGCGCCCAGCACCAGCACCCGGGCGGCGCCGGCTTCGGCGGCCTTGGCGTGGATGCGGTCGATCAGCGCCGGGGTGTCGGCCACCGGCTTGGTGTCGGGCGGCATGCACAGCGTCGCGACGCCGGCGGCGAGCGCGGCGCGGGCCTCGGAGGCGATGGTCGCCTTCTGGGTGGCGCCGGGCTCGCGCAGGCGCGCGGCGAGGTCGGTGGCGGCCGGCAGCAGCCAGCAGCCGCTGGCGTCCAGCGACTCGCCGCCGCCGGCGGTGGCCTGGGCACCGAGCGCGGCGATGGCGCCGTCGCGCAGCAGCACCTCGGTGACGGTGTCGCTCTCGCCGGCCGGGTCGAGCAGGCGGACGTTCTTGATCAGCAGGGAGGAGGGGCTGTTGCTCATTGCGTATTCGCCAGGATTTCCGCCATCACCGACATGCGCACGGCGACGCCGTTCTTCACCTGTTCGATGATCAGCGACTGTGGTCCGTAGGCGACTTCGCCCTCGATTTCGACACCGCGATTGATCGGCCCCGGATGCATCACCAGCACTTCCGGCTTGAGCCGCGCCAGCCGCTCGCGGGTCAGGCCGTAGCCGCGGTGGAACTCGCCCAGCGAGGGCAGGAAGGCGCCGACCATGCGCTCCTTCTGCAGCCGCAGCAGGATGATCACGTCCACACCCTCCAGGCCGCGCATCAGATCGTGCTCGACGCTCACCCCCAGCTCGGCGATGCCGGCCGGGATCAGCGTCGGCGGGCCGACCACCCGCAGGTCTGTGCAGCCCAGCGTGCGCAGCGCGTGGATGTTGGAGCGGGCGACGCGCGAGTGGACGATGTCGCCGACGATCGCCACCGACAGTCCCTCGAACTTCTGCTTGTGGCGACGGATGGTGAAGGCGTCGAGCAGCGCCTGGGTCGGGTGCGCGTGGCGGCCGTCGCCGGCGTTGAGGATGGCCACCCCGGGGGCGGCGTGCTCGGCGAAGAACTGCGCCGCACCCGAGGCCTCGTGGCGGATCACAAACAGGTCGGCCTGCATCGCCTCCAGGGTTTTCAGGGTATCGAGCAGGGTCTCGCCCTTGGCGGTGGAGCTGGCCGAGACCTGCAAATTGACCACGTCCGCCGACAGCCGGGTGGCGGCCAGCTCGAAGGTGGTGCGGGTGCGGGTGGAGTTCTCGAAGAACAGGTTCACCACCGTCTTGCCGACCAGGAGCGGGTCTTTCTTGACCCCGGCCTCGGCGGCGCGGGCATAGGGTTCGGCGCGGTCGAGCAGTCGCTCCAGCAGGCTGCGGGGCAGGCCTTCGGTGGTCAGCAGATGCTTGAGGCGGCCCTGTTCGTCGAGCTGGAGATTCATTCTTGGGCGGTCGCGAGCCATTGTTCGAGGATGATTTTAGCCGCTAGCCCGTCCCTGTCGCCCTTTCGCACCCGCCGGTTCATCGCGCCGGAGGCGCGCGCCGAGCGCAGCACGTCGTCGGCGGCGCGCGAGGAGTAGCGCTCGTCGGCGAGATGTACCGGCAGCTTGCCGCGCGCCTCCAGCTGTTTGACGAAGGCGCGGGTCTTGGTGGTGATCGCCTGCTCGGAGCCGTCCTCGTTGAGCGGCAGGCCGACGATCAGCGCCTTCGGCCGCCATTCGCCGATCAGCCGCAGCGCCGCCTCCAGACCGCCGGTGAGGGTGGCAAGCGGCCGCGCCTGGCCGGTGATGCTGTCGCCGACCGCGGTGCCGATGCGCTTCTCGCCGAAATCGAAGGCGAGATAGGTGCTCACAGCGCCGGCCGCCTCATGCGTGGCCGGCCTCGCCGCCGAGCTGGGTGACATCCACGCCGAGCAGGCGGGTGGCGAGCTTCCAGCGTTCGGCGGCCGGAGTGCGGAACAAAATCGCCGAGTCCACCGGGGTGTTGAGCCAGGAGTTGGAGAGAATCTCCGATTCCAGCTGGCCGGCGGTCCAGCCGGCATAGCCCAGGGCCACGAAGTAGTGCTTGGGGCCACGGCCCTCGCCGATGGCCTTGAGGATGTCGCGCGAGGTGGTGATGTAGAGATTGCCGCCGACCACCATGGTGGAGTCCCACTCGCCGGCGCCCTCGTGGATCACGAAGCCGCGCTCCGGCGCCACCGGCCCGCCCCAGTAGATGCTGCTGTCCTGGTCCAGCGCGCTGTGCGGCAGCTCCATCTGGTCGAGCATCTCGGTGAGCTTGAGCTGCAGAGGGCGGTTGATGATCAGGCCCAGGGCGCCCTGGTCGCTGTGTTCGCAGAGCAGGGTGACGGAGTGGTTGAAGTGCTCGTCTTCCAGCGCCGGCATGGCGATCAGGAACTGGTTGCTGAGGTATTCGTTATCGGCTTCGGACATGGCGGCAGTATTCCGGCCGCCTCCGGGCGCTGCAAGCTTAGCCGGCGGTTTGCGGCTGCCCATCAGGGAGTCACCACCGGCAGTCTGGGCAGGGCCTCAGCTTCGGCCAGGGTGTAGGCGAGCGTACTCAGCACCGCCGCGTTCTCGGCCAGGTGTCGAGGGTTGATCTTGTCCAGGGTGTCGGCCTCGGTGTGGTGGATGCGGAAGTAGTCGCGACCATCGACCAGCGGCGCGAAGCCGGGCACGCCGGCCTTGGCCAGGGGGCCGATGTCGGCGCCGACGCCGCCTATGCTGTGCTGCGCCACTCCGGCGCCGATACCGGCCAGGAGCTTGGCCAGCGGCGCCAAGGCGGGCATCGCCTCCGGCGGCAGCTGCGCCAGAAAGCCCATGGGATGGCCGGCGCCCATGTCCATCTCGATGGCGGCGACGTGCTGGCCCAGCTCGGCGGCGTGCGCGGCGGCATAGGCCTTGCCGCCGGCCAGGCCGTTCTCCTCGTTCATCCAGGCGATCACCCGCAGCGTGCGGCGCGGGACGAGACCCAGGCTCTTCATTAGTTGCGCCGCCTGCATGGCCACCGCCACGCCGCTGGCGTCGTCCTGGGCGCCGGTGCCGACGTCCCAGGAATCGAGATGGCCGGAGATCACCACCACCTCCTCGGGCCGTTCGCGGCCCCTGAGGTCGGCGACGACGTTGTAGCTGTCGGCGTCGGGCAGGGTCTGCGGCGTCAGCTTCAGGCGCAGGCGCACCTCGCCCTGCGCGGCCAGGCGCTCGATCAGCATTGCGTCTTCGCTGCTCAGCGACGCCGCTGGAATCTTCGCCACGCCCTCGGCGTACTTGAGGGCGCCGGTGTGCGGCAGGCGGTTGTCGCCCCAGCCGGCGGAGCGGTTGAGTGCGGCCACCGCACCCAGCGCGGCGGCGCGGCTGGCGCCGTTGGCGCGGTAGTCCACCGCGCCGCCATAGGCCTGCCCGGCGTAGCCGCCCTGGTTGAGTGCTTCGTCGAAGGCGGCGGTGTAGAGCACGATGCGGCCAGCGACGCCGGCGCGGCCCAGGCGCTCCAGCTCGGCGTAGTCGCGCACCGGCACTACCGGCGCCACCAGGCCCTGGGGCGGGGTGGCGACACTGCCGCCCAGGGTCAGCAGGGCGAGGCGCTGCTCCAGGCCGGCGGGGCGGCCGGGCCAGGCGACCAGGGCGGCCTGTTCGGTGCCGCGCTGCCAGTGCGGCACCTTCACCGGTTCCAGCCTGACCTCCAGGCCCAGGCGGCGCAGCTCGCCAGCGACGTACTGCACCGCCGCCGCCGCGCCGGGCGAGCCGGACAGGCGCTGGCCGATGCCATCGGCGAGCGCGGCGGTCTGTCGCCAGGTGTAGTCGGAGGCCAGCGCCGCCTCGACCAGCCGCTGCTGCGCCTCGGCCAGCGGCGCGGTGGTCGGCGTGTCGGCACCGGCGGCACCGGCGCCGAGCGCCAGTGCGGAGAGCAGAAGCAGAGCGGGCTTCATGGGCGGCGGACGGCGAGGCGGGTCTGGATGGCGTCGATCAGCAGCCCGCCGATGTCGGTGCCAAAGGCGGCGTCGATCTCGCGGGCGCAGGTGGGGGAGGTGACATTGATTTCGGTGAGGCGGTCGCCGATCACGTCGAGGCCGACGAACAGCAGGCCGCGCTGCTTCAACTCCGGCCCGACCACGCTGGCGATGTGCCACTGCGCCGGCGTCAGCGGCCGCGGCTCGCCCTTGCCGCCTGCGGCGAGATTGCCGCGGGTCTCGCTGCCCTGCGGCACCCGCGCCAGGCCAAAGGGCACCGCCTCGCCATCGACCATCAGCACCCGGGTGTCGCCATGGACGATCGCCGGCAGATAGCGCTGCGCCATGATCGTGTGGCGGCCGTTCTGGGTCAGCGATTCGATCACGCTGCCCAGGTTCAGGCCGTCCTCGCGCACCCGGAAGATGCCGGCGCCGCCCATGCCGTCCAGGGGCTTGTAGATGACGTCGCGCTGCTCGGCGTGGAAGGCCTTGAGGCGCGCCGCGTCGCGGCTGATGAGGGTGGGCGCGCACAGCTCGGCGAACCAGCTGATGAACACCTTCTCGTTGCAGTCGCGCAGCGAGGCGGGCTTGTTGACCACCAGGGCGCCGGCCTGTTCGGCGCGTTCCAGGATGTAGCTGGCGGTGATGTATTCGAGATCGAAGGGCGGGTCCTTGCGCATCAGGATGGCGTCGAGCCGGCCCAGCTCCATCTCCTCGGGCTCGCCCAGCTCGAACCAGTGCTTCTTGTCGTCGTACACCTTCACCGGGGTGGCGCGGCCGTAAGGCACGCCGTCGCGCAGCCAGAGGTCGTGCATCTCGAAATAGCGCAGCGCGAAGCCACGCTTCTGGGCGGCGAGCATCAGCGCCAGGGTGGTGTCCTTGTAGGGCTTGATGCCGGCGATGGGGTCCATGACGACCCCCAAGGTAAAGGTCATGGTTTTAAGCCTTTAGTTGGCATCGCTGGCCATCGCCGCCACGGTTTCCCGGGCGGCGGCCAGCAGGGCCAGGCGGGCGACCACGCCGTAGGCGTAGAAGCGGTTGGGTTCGGCATCCGGCGCCTGGCTGGGCTCCGGGCAGTTGCAGGCATTGTTGAACGCCAGCTGCCGGAACTGCGCGCCCGGCGCATTGAGGTTCTCGGTGTTGGAGCGGCCGGCATGCACCCGGTAGAAGCCGCCCACCACGTAATGGTCGATCATGTACACCACCGGCTCGGCGGTCATCGGCGGCGCGCCCTCGGTTTCGTCCTGCCAATGCTCGAAGGTGTAGACACCTTCCTGGATGATCGCGCCGGTGACTTCCTTGCCTTCCTTGGCGCTGGCCATCTTCTTGCGGGTGTCGCGGTTGATGTTGCGGATGTCGTCCACCGACTTCACCGTCATCACCCCCATGCCATAGGTGCCGGCATCGGCCTTGACGATCACGAAGGGCTCGTCGGTGACGCCGTACTCGGCGTACTTGGCCTTGATGTCTTCCAGCAGCAGCTCGACATTGGTGGCCAGGCATTCCTCGCCTTCGCGCTTGAGGAAGTTGATCTCGCCGCAGTTGCGGAACAGGGGGTTGACCAGCCAGGGGTCGATGCCGAACTGCTCGGCGAAGTCCTCGCAGACTTCCTGGTAGAGCGCGAAGTGCTGGGTTTTCAGGCGGTCGCTCCAGCCGAGCTTGGGATGCGGCACCACCGGCTGCTTCAAGCCTTCGAGGATCGCCGGGCGGCCGCCGGAGAGATCGTTGTGCAGCAGCACCAGGCAGGGTTTGAAGCCTTCGACGTAGACCCGGTCGTCCTCGCGTTTCAGGGGCTCCAGCCGCAGGCTCTTGCCGGAGGGCAGGGCGAGATCCATGGGCTCGGTCACCGCCGGGTTGATCGAGCCGATGCGTACCAAGTAGCCGGCCTTGGTGATCAGGTCGCGCAGGGTGGCGACCGCCTCCAGGTAATAGAGGTTGCGGGTGTGGTTTTCCGGCACCAGCACGACATTGCAGGCCGAGGGCATCAGCTTTTCGAAGGCCGACTGCAGGGCGTGCACCGCCAGCGGCTCGAAGGCCGGGTTGAGGTTGTTGAAGCCGGCCGGGAACAGATTGGTATCGACCACGGCCAATTTATAGCCAGCGTTGCGCAGATCCACCGAGCAGTAGAACGGCGCCGGAGTCTTGTGGAACTCGCGACGGAACCAGCCCTCGATCTGCGGCGCTTTTTCCAGCAGCAGCTTCTCGAAGCGCAACAGCGGTGCGCTATGGGCGGTGGTGAGGTTGGGTACAGAAGGATGCCGGGCGTCGGGCATGAGGACCTCAGATCACAGCGGGAACGGATGCCGTCGCACCGCTGCGGGGGTTGCGGGCGGAGGCGGCTTGGATGCTTGGCCAAAAGCCTATCTCAAGTGGGGCCCGATGCTGGGCTTGCAAGAGGTGCGGCCGGCGCGGCGAGTGTGCTATTACTTCTTCGCAATTCAAGCTTGTACTCGACCCGTACTTACATTGGCGTGCGCCCGGCGTGGTGCCCGCGACTCCCGGAGACCCGCTCAGTGCCCACGGAAGCATCCCCCGCGACTGCACAGGCGGCCAAGGCCCTGGCCAAAGTCATGGTCATCGACGACTCCCAGACCATCCGCCGCACCGCCGAGACGCTGCTGGTGAAAGAGGGCTACGAGGTGGTCACCGCGGCCGACGGCTTCGAGGCGCTGGCGAAGATCGCCGACCAGAAGCCCGACCTCATCTTCATCGACATCATGATGCCGCGCCTGGACGGCTATCAGGCCTGCGCGCTCATCAAGGGCAATGCCAAGTACGCGGCGACGCCGGTGATCATGCTCTCCTCCAAGGACGGCCTGTTCGACCGCGCGCGCGGTCGCATCGTCGGCTCCGACGAATATCTGACCAAGCCCTTCACCAAGGATGAACTGCTCGGCGCGGTCAAGGCCTACCTGAAACCCGGCCAGTGACCCGCGCATGACGGTCGAGCTGCAAGCCCTGCGCGACGCGCCCTACGAGCTGCTGGCGGCGCTGGAAGCCCGAGTCCGCTCGGCGCGTCCGGATGTCGCCCAGCGGCGTTCGGAATTCTGGCTGGGCCTGGGTTTTCGCGTGCGCGACCGCTGGTGCGTGGCGCCGCGCGACGACGTCCGCGAAATCATCACTCCGCCGGTACTCACCCGCACGCCCGGCGCCAAACCCTGGCTGCTCGGCGTGGCCAACGTGCGTGGCGGCATTCTGGCGGTGGCCGATCTGGCGCAGTTCCTGGGCCTGCCGCGGCGCGCCGATGCGCCGGGCAGCCGAGTGCTGGTGTTCAATTCGCTGCGGGTGCCGGTCGGCTTTCTGGTCGACGAAGTCGCCGGCCATCGCCAGTTTGCCCTGGCCGATCAGCGGCATGAGTTGATGACCGGCGCGCCCGCCTTCGAGCCCTATCTGCTTGGCGCCTTCGAGCGCGAGGGCCAGCCCTGGCTGGCGCTCAGCTTCAACAAACTGGTGGCCAGCGCGGAGTTTGCCCATGCCGGCTGGTGAGCTGACCCGCCCGCCGTTCCTGATGGCCAATGGCCTGAAGTGGATGCGTGCGGAGATCGACGCCGCCCTGCACCGGGTGCGTCTGCTGCTCGACCAGCACCAGGACGCGCCGCAGGAAGGCGATGCCCTGCGCGACGCCCTGGCCCTGCTGGTGCAGGTCGCCGGCGCGCTGGAGATGGTGCGCAGTATCGGTGCAGCGCTGCTTGCCGGCGAGCTGCGCGCCGCCGCCGAGGATGTGCTGGAAGACCGCGCCGCCCGCCCGGAAGAAACCCTGGCGGCGATCAGCGGCGCCACCCTGCAGCTGTCCGATTACCTCGACGGCCTGTTGCTCGGCCAGCCCGACCGCGCCGCGGTGCTGCAGCCGGTGATTGCCGAACTGCGGCTGGCGCGTGGCCGCCCGGCGCTGACCGAGGCCGATCTGTTCGTCGCCCAGCTGCTGCAACTGGCGCCGGTGCTGCCGGTGCCGGATGAGCCGCCACGGCTGCCCGGCAATGCCGCCATCGTCGCCCGCAAGCTCCTGCAGCCGTTCCAGACCCTGCTGCTGCAATGGCTCAAGGGCCAGGACAGCGACGCCGCCCTGGCGCGGCTGTGCCGGGTCTGCGAACAGCTGGCGGCGCAGGCGACGCTGCCCGGCGTCTATCTGCTCTGGACCGCCTGCGCGGCGGCCACCGATTCCCTGCGCGCCAAGCCGCAGGCCGACTCGCTGGAACTCAAGCGCTGGTTCGGGCGCATGGGCCAGCAGCTCAAGCTCCTGGCCGAACAGGGCGAGGCGGTGGCTGGAGAGCAGGCCGGCGAGACCGTCTGGCGGCTGATCGCCCATGCCACCGCGCTCGACTACAGCGGTCCGCGTTGGCAGCCGCTGTTCGAGGCCCTGCCGCTGATCGGCAGCGTGCCCGCCGAGCCGCAGCTCTCCGAAGCCCGCCGGCGCCTGCGCGGCCCCAACACCCGGCTATTGGAAAAAGTCACCGAGGAAGTGCGCCGCGATCTCGCCCAGATCAAGGACGAAATCGACCTTGCGCGCCGCGCCGGGCGGCTGCAAGCCGATACCTTCACCGGCACCCGCGAGCGCACCTTGCGGGTGGCGCGCACCCTGGCGCTGCTGGGGCTGAATCAGCTGGAACAGGTGCTGGTCAACCAGGCCGCCGGGCTCTCCGAGTTGACCACCGGTGCCGAGGGCGAGGGCCGCTGGATCCGACTGGCTACCGCGCTGTTGACCGTCGAGCACAGCATCGAGAGCGCCCTGCTGCGGCCCTTGCGGCAGCTGCGCCCGGACGGCACCGCGATCCCGGAACTCGAAATCGAGGTGCCGCATTCGCGCGATCTGCACGAGGGCATCGCCGCGCTGCTGCGCGAGATGCTGGTCGACCTCGCCCGCCTCAAGGCCCTGCTCGATGCCTATGTGAAGGACGGCAGCCTGCCGTCCAGCGAGGAGCCGGCGCAGCTGCTCAACGAGGTTGCCGCCGGCCTGGTGATGCTCGACCGCGAGCGTGCCGGCATCCTCGCCGCGCGCCTGGAGCACTGGCTGCGGGTGGCGGCCTTCCCGAAGCTGCGCAGCGACCCTGCCGAGGCGGCGCGCTTTGCCGAGGCGATCACCGGGCTGGAGATCTACATCGAGGCGCTGCGCGACGCGCTGCCCAGCACCGAGCGCCTGCTCGACGAGCTGGGCCTGGCCATCGAACGCCTGCGGTTCAGCGCGCAGGAAGAAGCGCCGGAGGCCACCGATCACGCCGAGGCCGAACTGCTGACGCTGCTGGCGAACACCGAGGCCGAGCTGGCCGCCGGCCCGGCGCCGACACCCGCCGCCGAGCCCGAGGGTCCGTCCGCCGCCGAGGAAGATCCCGAGATCCGCGGCATCTTCCTGGAAGAGGCCGAGGAGGTGCGCGAGCTGCTGCTGCGCGCGCTGCCGGGGTTCCGCCGCGCGCCGCAGAACCGCGAGGGCCTGGCCGAGATCCGTCGCGCCTTCCACACCCTCAAGGGCAGCGGCCGCATGGTCGGCGCCGACCAGCTCGGCGAGCTGGGCTGGGCCATGGAGCAGTTGCTGAACCGCTGCCTGGAAGGCGCGCTGCCGACCAATCCGGCGGTGGTCGAGGCGGTGGAGCAGGCGGTGCATCTGCTGCCGGCGCTGCTCGAGCAGTTCCGTCACGGCCAGCCGCCACAGCCGCAGGCGCAGACCCTGATCGCGCATGCGCAGTTCCTGGCCAGCGGCCGGGCGCCGCAGATGATCGAAGACGAGGTCCTGAGCGTGTTCCGCGAGGACGCCCAGGATCGCCTCGCCTATCTGTCCCAGTGGCTGGAATCCGATAGCTCGCTGCTGGTCGACGCCGAGGCGGTGCGCGCCCTGCACACGCTCAAGGGCAGCGCCGCGGTGGTCAATGCCGCGCCGCTCAGCGAGCTGGCCGCCGCCTTCGAAGCCCTGCTCGAGGGCTTGCGCGAGTCCGAGTTGCCGATCCCGCCGGAGTTGCGCGCGCTGCTGCAGGAGGCGCTGCCGGTGCTGCGCGAGTGGGTGGCGCAGGCCGGTACCGCCGAGCTGCCGCCGGCCAGCGACTGGCTGGCCCGCATCGAGGCCGCGCGCAGCTTCCTGCCGCCGCCGGGCGAGGGCGGTGGCAGCCAGCGCCGCGAGTCCTTCGTCAACGCCGCCTTCGATCACTTGCAGGGCCTGGAGCAGCAACTGATTGCCTGGGCCGGCGCCGCCCAGGACAGCAGCCATGCCGGCCCGCTGGCCAGCGCGACCGAGCAGTTGCAGAGTCTGGCGCGGGACGCCGGCTGCGGCGCGCTGGCGCTCACCTGCGGCGCGCTCGCCGAGCGCCTGAGGCGCCTGGATGGCGACCGGCCCGATGCCCATTTCTTCCAGACCCTGGCCGAGGCGCTGGAGCAGTTCTACCAATATCTCGACCGCTTCCGTGAAGGCAGCCTGCGCGACAACGGCCGCGCCCTGGCCGAGCGGCTGAGCCAGCTGCCGGCACAGGCCGACGCGCCGTCGCCGCCCGCCGAGGTCGAGGTCGAGCCGGCCCAGGTCGAGGCGGTGGCGACCAGCAGCGACGAGCGGATTGAGGTGGTTTCGTTCGCCCGCCCGGAAGCGCCGGTGGCGAGCTTCATTGGCGAAGACGCCGGCTGGATCGAACCGGCGCCGGACTCCGCGCTGGAAGCCACCACCTCCGCCGAGCCGCTGCCGGTGATCGAGCCGCCGGCGCAGCCGCTGGACCCGGAGCTGGCGGAGATCTTCCAGAGCGAGGCCGCCGAGCTGTTCGAGGACTTGCGCGAAGGTCTCGCCGACTGGCGGCTGACCGGTTTGCAGGCGCCGCCGGAGGCGCTGCTGCGCGCGCTGCACACGCTCAAGGGCAGCGCCCGCATGGCCGGCCTGCTGTCGCTGGGCGATGTCGCCCAAACGCTCGAGACCCGGCTCAGCCAGGTCGCCGTCGGCCGCCAGGACGGCGAGCTCACCCACGCCGCGCTGCTGGCGGCGGTGCCGGTGATGGAGCAGGCGGTCGCCGAGGTGCCGGTGCAGCTGGCGCCCGAGCCTGCCGCCGAGCCTTCCGAGTCGGCGCTGTCGGAAACCCTGGCGCCGCCGCCGGCCCCGGTGGTGCCGTCGAGCTTCGACTCCGGCGCCACCCTGGCTGCCCCGGCTCCGGCCTTCGCCGACCCGGCGGGCAGCTGGGACTGGAACGCCGCCGCCACCGAGCCGCCGGAAGCCGAGTACGGCGGCGCGGCCGCGGTGCTGGAGGAGCTGCCGGAGTTGGAAGCGCGCAGCGCCCTGCCGGACATCAACGAGCATCCGGCGCTGAATGCCGAACCCGATGGCGAATTCCTCGGCACGCCGGTGGCGCGCCGCGAGAAGAAGCCGGTGCTGGTCAGCGATGGCGAGATCGACCCCGAGCTGGCCAATATTTTCGTCGCCGAAGCCACCGAGATGCTGGAGGCGATCGACTCCGGGCTGACCTCCTGGAGCCGCGACTACCGCGACGAGGAAGCGGTGCGCGAGTTGCAGCGCGCGTTGCACACGCTCAAGGGCGGCGCGCGCATGACCGGCTTCAGTCACATGGGCGATCTCGCCCATAACCTGGAAACCGAGATCGGCATGCTGGCCCTGCGCGGCACGCCGCCCAGCGGCGACGAGCAGCAGTCTCTGCGCGAGCAGCTGGAGACCATGGAGCATCTGCACGATGCCCTGGCGCGCGGCCATTACACGGTCACCGTGCGCGAGTCGGAAGCGCCGGCGGATGTCGATTTTCCGGTCGAGCTGGAAGCGCCGGCGGCGACCGCCGAACCCGCGCCGCTCAGCGCGCCGATGCCGATGTCGGCGGCACCGCCTGGCTGGCGTGCCGAGCTGTACTGGCGGCCGCAGGAAGACAACAGCCAGGCCAGCGGCCGGCGCGAGCTGGCGCGGGTGCCGGTGGAAGCGCTGGACAGCATGCTCAACGAGGCCGGCGAGATCTCGATCTTCCGCTCGCGTCTGGAGCAGCAGAACGCCGCGCTGCAGGCGCAGCTCAACGAAATGACCCAGACCGTGGTGCGCCTGCGCGAGCAGCTGCGCCTGCTCGATGTCGAGACCGAGGCGCAGATCGCCGCCCGTGGCTTTGGCGCCCAGGGTCCTGACCGCTACGCGCAGGACTTCGATCCTCTGGAGATGGACCGCTACTCGCGCATGCAGGAGCTGTCGCGCGCGCTCGCCGAATCGGTCAACGACTTCGCCTCGGTGAAGACCTCGATGGAGCAGTCGGTCGACGAAGCGCAGGTGCTGCTGCAGCAGCAGGCGCGGGTCGGCGCGGCGGTGCAGCAGGGCCTGATGGCCACCCTGATGGTGCCGTTCTCGCGCCAGGTGGCGCGTCTGCAGCGCGTGGTGCGCCAGACCGCGCAGGAGGAAGGCAAGTACGCCGAAGTGGTGTTCAGCGGCGTCGAGAGCGAGCTGGACCGCAACGTGCTGGAGCGCATGACCGCGCCGCTGGAGCACCTGCTGCGCAATGCCGTGGTGCACGGCCTGGAAACGCCTGAGCAGCGCGCGCTGGCGGAGAAATCGCCGGTCGGCACGGTGATGGTCTCGCTCAAGCGCGAAGGCACCCAGCTGGCGATGGAAATCGCCGACGACGGCCGCGGCCTGGATTTCGGCGCCATCCGCCGCAAGGCCATCGAGAAGGGCCTGATGCCGGCCGAGGCCAAGCTCGCCGACGAGGACGTCGCCCAGTTCATCTTCGAGTCCGGCTTCTCCACCGCCGGCAATCTCACCCAGAACGCCGGACGCGGCGTCGGCACCGACGTGGTGGCCAGCGAGGTCAAGCAGCTGGGCGGCGCGCTGGAACTGCGCTCGGTGCCCGGCAAGGGCACTCGCTTCATCATCCGCCTGCCCTTGAGTCTGGCGCTGTCGCAGGCGCTGATGGTGGCGGTCGGTCACGAGAGCTATGCGCTGCCGCTCACCGCCATCGACGGCATCGCCCGCATTCCGGTGAGCCTGCTGGCGCAGGCCAGCGTTGAAGGCGCGCTGTCGTTCGCCTACGGCGGCCACGACTACCGGGTGCGGCATCTGGCCGACCTCATCGACCTGCCGATCAGCGTGCCGCCGGCCGAGGCGCGCACGGTGCCGGCGGTACTGGTGCGCCTGGGTGAGGGCCTGGGCGGCGGCGAGCGCCGCGCGGCGCTGATCGTCGACGGCCTGCTCGGCAACCGCGAAGTGGTGTCGAAGGCGGTGGGGCCGCAGCTGTCGTCGATCTCCGGCGTCGCCGGCGCCACCATCCTGCCCAATGGCCAGGTGGTGCTGATCCTCGACCCGGCGGCGCTGATCGTCGATCGCGCGCGCCGCAAGCTGATCGCCGAGGCCGCCGCCCGCGCCGCCGCCGGCACCGAGCTGGACGATGGTGATCGCGAGGGTGAGCTGATCCTGGTGGTCGACGACTCCATCACCATGCGTCGCGTCGCCGAGCGTCTGCTGCTGCGCCACGGTTTCCGGGTGATGACCGCCAAGGACGGTCTCGACGCCATCGCCCTGCTGCAAACCGAAACCCCGTCGGCGATCCTGCTCGATATCGAGATGCCGCGCGCCGACGGTTTCGAGGTGGCCAGTTTTGTGCGCAACAGCGAGCGCATCGCCGGCGTGCCGATCCTGATGATCACCTCGCGCTCGGGCGAGAAGCACCGCGCCCGCGCCGCCAGCCTGGGCGTCAACCGTTACCTGATCAAGCCCTACCAGGAAGACCAGCTGATGACCGAGGTTCGTAGCGTGCTGGCGGAGCAGCGGGTATGAGCGAGGCCCTGCAGGTTCCCGAACAGCTCTACTGCGTGCTGCTGGCCCTGCGCGACGACACCCTGGTGCTGCCCAACGCCCTGATCGCCGAGGCGCTGGCGCAGGACAGCCTGGAGCCGGAGCCCGAAGGCGGCGCGCGCTGGCTTGCCGGCCAGGTGAACTGGCGCAACCAGCGCCTGAAGGCGGTGAATTTCGAAACCCTCAACGGCGGCCTCGCCGCGCCGCTCAGCCGGCGCTCGCGCCTGGTGGTGCTGCACGCCCTGGGCGAGCGGCCGGAAGACAAGCCCTATGCCCTGGTCTGCCAGGGCTATCCGCACCTGGTGACGCTGAGCCGGGTGGCGCTGGCGCCGCTGCCGCTGCGCGAGTCGGATCGGCCCGAGTACGTGCTCGCGCGCGTCCGCATCGGCAATTCCGAGGCGCTGATTCCGGATCTCGACCGGATTGCGGAACTGCTCCGGGAAACCTCGGGCGGCTAAAGGGCAGGGGCTGCGCGCCTAGCTAGCCTTTTAGTCGGCGTAATCCACGATCAAGGGAGCGTGGTCTGAAAACCGCTCCGCCTTGTAGACGCTGGCGGACAGCAGGCGCGCTTGCAGCGCTGGCGAGATCACCTGGTAGTCGATGCGCCAGCCGACGTTGTTGGCCCAGGCATTGCCGCGGTTGCTCCACCAGGTGTAGGCCTCGCCCTCTTCGGTGGGATGCAGGCTGCGGTAGGCGTCGACCCAGCCCCATTCGCCATAGAGCTTGTCCTTCCAGGCCCGCTCGTGGGGCAGAAAGCCGGAGTTCTTCTGGTTGCTGCGCCAGTTCTTGAGGTCGAGCTTGGTGTGGGCGATGTTCCAGTCGCCGCAGATCACCACCTCGCGGCCGCTGTTGCGCAGCCGCTCCAGATGCGAAGGGAAGAGGTCCAGAAAGCGATCCTTGCTGGCCTGCCGCTCCGGCCCGGCCGAGCCCGAGGGCAGGTACAGGGAAATTACCGAGAGCTTGCCGAACTGCGCCTCCAGGTAGCGGCCCTCATCGTCGAATTCCGGCGCGCCAAAGTTGTCGATCCAGCGGTCCGGCTGCTGGCGGCTGTAGATCGCCACGCCGGCATAGCCCTTCTTCTTGGCGCTGTGGAAATGCAGCTGCCAGCCCGGCGGGTGGAACAAGGGATCGGCCAGGTCTTCCGGCTGGGCCTTGGTTTCCTGCAGGCAGACATGGTCGGCGCCGCTCTTGGCCAGCCAGCCGAAAAAGCCCTTCTTGGCGGCCGAGCGCAGGCCGTTGCAGTTGAGGGAGACGATGCGCATGGGGTTGGGGTGGCATTTTTGGGACAATGGCGACCCACAGAAGTCTCGCACGAAAGCCATGCTCCCCCACCAGACCGCCTTCCTCGAACTCGCCCTTGAGCACGAGGTGCTGAAATTCGGCCAGTTCACCCTCAAGTCCGGGCGCAGCAGCCCCTACTTCTTCAACCTCGGCAAGATCAGCTCGGGCGCGGCGATGGCGCGGCTGGCACGCGCCTACGCCCAGGCCTTGCAGCTGGCGGGGCTGGAGTTCGACATGCTGTTCGGCCCGGCCTACAAGGGCATTCCGCTGGCCACCGCGGTGGCCTATGCGCTCAGCGAGCAGGGCCGCGACGTGCCCTACGCCTACAACCGCAAGGAAGCCAAGGATCACGGCGAGGGCGGCACCCTGGTCGGCGCGCCGGTCCAGGGGCGGGTGGTGATCGTCGATGACGTGCTCACCGCCGGCACCGCCCTGCGCGAGGCGGTGGCGATGATCCGCGCCGCCGGCGCCAATCCGGTGGCAGCGGTGATCGCCCTGGATCGCATGGAAAAGGGCAAGGGCAGCCTCTCGGCGGTGGCGGAGATGGAGGCCGACACCGGCGTCAAGGTGATTCCGCTGGTGACGGTGCGCGAGGTTCTTGCCTACCTGCGCGCCCAGGGCGCGGCCGGTCCGGAGGGCGTGGTGGAGGCCATCGAGGCCTACCAGGCCCGCTACGGCGTAAACTGAGCGCCAGGATTCTTCAGCTAGCGGAAGGCAGCATGTCCGGGCGCAGTGACATCGACGGCGGGGTTTCGCGGGGCGCGTGGCGCCGGCTGCTGCCGGCCTTGCTGCTGGGTCTGCTGGTGCTGGCTCCCGAGGCCGGCGCGGCGGAAGGCAAGAAGCTCTACCGCTGGGTCGATGAAAAGGGCCAGGTCCATTTCGGCGACAAGATTCCGCCGCAGGACTCCAAGCAGGGGCGCGAAACGCTCAACCGCCAGGGTCTGGTGACCAGCGCGGTGCCGCGCGAACCCACCGCCGAGGAGCTGGAGCAGCAGCGCGCCGCCCAGGCCGCCCGCGAGGAGGCCGCCCGCCGCGCGGTGCTCGACCGTACGCTGCTGCAGTCCTATACCAGCGTCGCCGAGTTGCAGGCGGCGCGCGAGGAGCGCATCGCCACCATCGACGGCCGCGCCGTGCTGGCCCGCAAGGCGGTGGCCGACAACGAGAAGATCCTTGAGGAGCTGCGCGCGCGAGCCGACGGCAAGCCGCCGCCGCCGGAGCTGGCCAAGCAGATCGAGACCTTCGAGGCTTCGCTGGTCGACAACCTGCAGCTGGTGCAGCGCCTGGGCGAGGAGCGCAGCCAGACCGAGGCGCAGTTCAGCGTCGACATCGAGCGCTTCAAGCTGCTGCGCGCCGGCAAGATCAAGCCGGGAGACTGAAGCCGCGGCGGTAGCGGGCGTTCGCGCCCGGCTGGCCGCCCGACCTGCCGTCATGACCGCCGCTCCCTTCGTCCTGGCCTCCCGCTCGCCGCGCCGTGTGCAGCTGCTGCGCGAGCAGGGTTATGTCTTCGACTGCCTGCCGGTCGACCTGCCGGAAGTCCCCGCGCCCGGCGAGGCGCCGCTCGCCTATGCCCGCCGGCTGGCGCTGGACAAGGCGCGCGCCGCCCACGCCCGCAGCGGCCGGCCGGCGCTGGGTGCCGATACCGATGTCAGCCTCGATGGCCGCATCCTCGGCAAGCCGCGCGGCGCCGAGGACGCCTGCGCGATGCTGCTGGCGCTGTCCGGCCGCAGCCATCAGGTGATCAGCGCGGTGGCCCTGGTCGATGGCGCCCGCGAAGAGGTGGTCGCGACCCGTACCGAAGTGGAGTTCGTGAGCCTGGACCGCGCGCAGGCGCTGGCCTATTGGGCCAGCGGTGAGCCGACGGACAAGGCCGGTGCCTACGCCATCCAGGGTCTGGGCGGGCGCTATGTGCGCGCCCTGCGCGGCAGTTACAGCGGCGTGGTCGGCCTGCCGCTGGCGGAAACCGCTGAACTGTTGGCGCAATTCGGCATCCATCCGGGGCCGGTCGCCGCAGTCTGAGCCGTACCGGCGGTGACCGGCGTGCCGGTTCTCGGCGACTATTCAGCCCTGACTATCTACCATCGGTCCTCATGACCACCGAAATACTCGTCAACATCGGGCCCCAGGAGACCCGCGTCGCCCTGGTGGAGGGCGGCTCGGCGCAGGAAATCCACATCCAGCGCGCGCACCGCTATGGCCTGGTCGGCAATGTCTACAAGGGCGCGGTGAAGCGGGTGCTGCCGGGCATGCAGGCCGCTTTCATCGACATCGGCCTGGAGCGCACCGCTTTTCTGCACGTCAACGACATGCTGCGGCCGGAGGGTTCGCCGCCGGACGCACCGCCGCCGCCGGTGGAAAGCCTGCTGCACGAAGGCCAGCATGTGCTGGTGCAGATCGTCAAAGACCCCTTGGGCAGCAAGGGCGCGCGGCTCACCACCCTGATCTCGCTGCCCGGCCGCTATCTGGTGATGCTGCCGTTCGAGAAGCACGTCGGCGTCTCCGCCAAGATCGAGGACGAGGCCGAGCGCGAGCGCCTGAAAGAAGTCATGGAGCGCCTGGCGCCGCAGCTCGCACCTTACTGGGGAGTGATCGCCCGCACCGCCGCCGAGAGCGCCAGCGAGGAGGCGATCTCGCACGACATGCGCTTCCTGGTGCGGCTGTGGGCCGACATCGAGCGGCTGGCCGCCGAGAGCAAGCCCGGCACCCTGGTGCACGGCGACCTGCCGCTGTCGATGCGCATCCTGCGCGATCTGATGGATGCCGAGGTCGAGCGCATCCGCATCGACAGCCCGGCGGAATGCCAGCGCGTGCAGGAGTTCGCCAAGGTGTTCGTGCCCGAGGCCGAGACCCGCATCGAGTGCTACGACGGCCAGGCGCCGATCTTCGACCTCTATGGTGTGGAGGACGAGATCCAGCGCGCCCTGGAGCGCAAGGTGGAGCTGAAGTCCGGCGGCCATCTGGTGATCGACCAGACCGAGGCGATGACCACCATTGACGTCAACACCGGCGCCTTCACCGGCCATCGCAATCTCGAAGAGACGGTGCTGAAGACCAATCTGGAGGCGACCCAGGCGATCGCCCGCCAGCTGCGGCTGCGCAACCTCGGCGGCATCATCATCCTCGACTTCATCGACATGCCCAATGCCGACCACCGCGCGCAGGTGCTGCGGGCGCTGGAGCGCGAGCTCTTGCGTGACAAGGCGCGCACCCATGTGCATCCGTTCTCGCCGCTGGGCCTGATCGAGATGACCCGCAAGCGCACCCGCGAATCGCTGGGCCACATCCTCACCGAAACCTGCCCCAGCTGCGGCGGCCGTGGCCACATCAAGACCGTCGAGACGGTCTGCCACGACATCGCCCGCGAGGTGAAGCGCGCCGCCCGCCAGTACGACGCCAAGAGCTTCCTGGTGCTGGCCAGCCCGCCAGTGATCGAGAAGCTGCAGGAGCAGTCCGGCGGCCTGGCCGAGCTGGAGGCGCAGTTCAAGCGCCCGATCCGGCTGCAGTCCGAGGCCTATTACCCGCAGGAAAACTTCGACGTGGTGCCGGTATGACGGGCGCCGCCCCAGGCCGCTAGGTGGAGCGCCGCAAGCGCCGCTGGTGGACCCGCGGCATCACCTGGCTATCGGCCCTGGTGGTGCTGGCGGCGACGCTGTCCGGCCTGTTCCAGCTGGCGGTGCTGGCCGCGCCCGGCTATCGCGACGATCTCGCCGCCCGGGTTTCTGCCGCGGTCGGCCGGCCGGTGCGCATCGGCGGCATGGAGCTGGCCTGGCGCTGGCTATGGCCGCAGTTGCAGCTGAGCGGCGTCGAGCTGGTCGGCGACGATGGCCAGAGCACGGTGCTGGCGGTGGAGCGCCTGCGTCTGGGCTTCGCCGCCGCCGATTTGTTGCACGGCCGGCTGGTGCCGGCGCGCATCGAGCTTTCCGGCCTGCGCCTGGAGCTGAATCTAAGCGCCGACAACCAGCTGCGCCTGCGCGGCATCGCGCCCGGCGCCGAGCCGCCGGATCTGCGCAAGCTGCTGCGCGAGCTGCGCCGCTTTGATCGCCTGCGCGCCCTGCGCGTGCAGGCCCTGATATACGACGCCCGGCTGCCCGGCCGGCCGCTGCCGCTGCAGCTGGCGCAGGCCGATCTGCGCATCGTCAGCGGCGCCAGCGAGGGCTTCGAGCTGCGGTTGGAAGCCGAGGCCGGCGAGCTGCTCGCCGAGCGCCTGAAGCTGCGCGCCGGCTTTACCGGCGCCTTCGACCAGCCCGAGCACTGGCGTGGCCGCTGGAGCGCCGAGGCCAGCGGCCTGCGCCCCGGCGCCTCGCTGCTGGCGCGCCTGCCGATGACCCTGCCGCTGAGCCTGGAGCAGGCCGAGCTGAGCGCGACCGGTGACTGGGCCGAGGGCGTGCCTGCCGCCAGCACGCTGGAGCTGAAGGCCGGGCGGCTGCTGCTGGGCGGTGCGCAGCCGCTGTCGTGGCAGGACTTCGCGGTACGGCTCGCCTACCAGCCACAGGCCGGCGGCGGCAGTCTGGAGTGGAGCGGTCTGGGCCTGAGCGGCGCCCGCGGCGCCTGGCCGCTCAAGGCCACCGGCCGCCTGGGCTGGCGCCGCGAGGGCGGACAGTGGCGCACCGACGGCAGCGCCGACTTCCTGCGCCTGGACGATCTCGCACCCTGGCTGGCGTTGCTGCCCAGGCTGACGCCGGAGCGCGCCGCGCAGCTCGCCAGCCTGCGCGGCGATGCCCGCGAGCTGAGCGGCCGCTACGAGCCGCAGACCGAAGCCGCGCCGCGTTACGCGCTGGCCGCGGTGCTGACCGGCTTTGGTTTTGGCGGGCCGGAGGAAAACGGCGTCAGCGGCCTCTCCGGCCGGCTGAGCGCCGACGAGACCGGCGGCCGCTTCGAGCTGCGCGGCGAGCAGGCGCGTCTGCGCCTGCCCAAGACCTTCGAGGCGCCGCTGGCACTCGACCGCCTGCGCGCCAGCCTGAGCTGGAGCCACGAAAGCGAGGGTTGGCGCTTGCAGGCACCGGATCTCGCCTGGGGCCTGTTGGGCAGCGAGGGCGAGGCGGCGCTGGATCTGCGCCTGCCGCCTGGCGAGTCGCCACGCCTGAAGCTGGAGGCGCGGCTCAAGGCCGCCGACGCCGCGCGCCTGAAGCCCTTGATGCCGCTGCGCTGGGGGGCGCATCTGCGCGACTGGCTGCAGCAGTCGGTGGTGCGGGCGCGGGTGCCCGAGGCCCTGCTGCGCATCGACGGGCCGCTCGCCGACTTCCCCTTCCACGCCCGGCCCACCGGCAGCTGGTCGCTGGAGATCAGCGTTGCCGATGCCCGTCTCGACTACCAGCGCGACTGGCCCGGCGTCGACCGGGTGCGGGCGCAGCTGAAGTTCGCCGGCAACGGCCTGAGTTTCGAGGCCGAGCGCGGCCTGATCTCCGGCGTCGAGGTGCTGGACGCCAGTGGCAGCATCGAGGATTTCTCCACCGGCAGCCTGCGCATCGCCGGCCATACCCGTGGCGACGCCGGCGCCTATTACAGCTTTCTGCGCGGTTCGCCGCTGGCGACGCGCTTGGCCGGGCTGGTCGGCCATACCGAGGCCGAGGGTCTGGCCGAGGCCGAGGTGCAGCTCGACATCCCCCTGCATTCCAATCTCGGCCAGAAGCTGGCGGTGGGCGGACTGGTGCAGCTGCCCGGCAATGTGCTGCACCTGACCGATCTGGAAGAGCCGGTGCGCGACATCCAGGGTGCGCTGCGCTTCAGCACCAAGGGAGTTGCCGCCGAGCGCCTGGTCGCCAGCTATTACGGCGCGCCGGTGCAGGCGCTGATCGCCGCCAACGCCGAGGGCCACGACGAGTTGCAGGCGCGAGTGCCGGTGGACTTCGACGCCGAGCGCGGCATCGCGGCCCGCTTCGTGCCGCGCTGGGTGCGCGAACGCCTGGACGGCCGCGCCGAGGCCGAGCTCCGGCTGCCCTTGAGCGGCCCGCGCGCCGGTCGCATCCGCATCAGCACCGAGCTGCGCGGCGCCGGTTCGCGGCTGCCGGTGCCGCTGGCCAAGCTGCCAGAGCAGGCGCTGCCGCTGGTCGTCGAGGTCAGCGGCGACGAGCGGGTGCCGCTGGCGCTGAAGCTGGACCTGCCGGCGCGCATGAGCCTGGCCCTGCGCTTCGCGCGCGAGCGCGGCGAGCTCCTGGCGCGCGGCATCGGCGTGCGCCTGGGCGGCGGCGAGGTGAGCGCGCCCGAGCAGGACGGCATGGTCATCTCCGGCCGCGCCGATCGTCTCGATCTTGCCGCCTGGATCGGCCTGCTCGGCTCAGGTTCTGGCGACGAACTGCCGCTGCACGGCGCCGAGATCAGCGTCGCCCACCTGCAGGCCGCCGGCTACGAGCTGCCGGAGGCGCAGCTCAAGGCCAGCCGCGCTGGCAATGGCAGCTGGCGGGTGCTGCTCGACGGCGCCAGCGGTGCCGGCAGTCTGGACTGGTTGCGCAATGGCAATGGCGATCTGGGCCGGCTCAGCGGCCGCTTTCAGCGCCTGCGCCTGCTGCCGATGCCGGCCGCCGAGAAAGTTGGCGACGCGCCACCGACGCCGGCCGACGCGCCCAGTGCGGTGATCGACCCCAACCGGGTGCCGACGCTGGATTTCGTGGTCGACGCCCTCAACATCGGCGGCGAGAACTTCGGCCGCCTGCAATTGCAGAGCGAGCGCCTGGCCGGCGGCCAGCGGCTCAAGCAGATCCGGCTGGAGGGCGGCGTCGCCAACTTAAACGGCGAGGGCGAGTGGAAGCGCCAGCAGAACGCCTCCAGCGCCCGCGCCAGTTTCGAGCTGGGCAGCACCGACATCGCCGCCGTCCTGCGCGGCTTAGGCTTTGCGCCGACCCTGTCGGGGCGCTCGGCGCGCTTTCGCAGCCAGCTGGTCTGGGCGCCGGCCGCGCGTGGCCTGGAGTGGTCGCAGGCGCAGGGTCAGGTCAGCCTGGAAGCCGGCGACGGCGCGCTGCGCACGGTGGAGCCGGGCGGCACCTCGCGGGTGCTGGGCCTGCTCAACTTCTATGCGCTGCCCAAGCGGCTGACGCTGAACTTCCGCGACGTGCTTTCCAAGGGCCTCAACTACGACCGCATCGACGGCCAGTTCGAGTTGGCCGGCGGCAATGCCCGCACCCAGAACCTGGTGGTGCGCAGCCCCTCGCTACGGGTGGAGGTGCGCGGCCGCATCGGTCTGGCCGCCCACGACTACGACCAGCAGGTGACCATCTACCCGGATGTCTCCGGCGTGACGCTCGGCGCCCTGCTGTTGGGCGGTGCCTCGCTGGCCGCCGGGCCGGTGATGCCGCTGGTGGCGCTGATCGCCAACCAGGTGCTGGACAAGCCGCTCGGCGAGGCGACCCAGATCGACTACCGGCTCACCGGCAGCTGGGATAATCCGGAGATTCGCAAGCTCGACGGCTCCGAGATCAACGGCGAGTCGCGCAAGCCCGAGCCGCCGCCGGCCGCCGCCGGCAAGCCAGGAGGCCCCTGATGAAAGCCGCGGTGGTGCAGATGAATTCCGGCGCCGAGCTGGGCGCCAACCTGGCGCAGGCGCAAGGCCTGCTGGAACAGGCGGCGGGCGCGGGCGCGGTGCTCGCGGCGCTGCCGGAGAACTTCGCCTTCATGGGGGCGAAGGAGCGCGACAAGCTGGCGCTGGCCGAGGCCGACGGCATCGGTCCGATCCAGGACTGGCTGGCCGCCACCGCCGCGCGACTGAAGCTCTGGATCGTCGCCGGCAGCCTGCCGATCGCGGCGCCGGATGGCCGTGTTTACGCCGCCTGCTGCGTCTACGGTGCCGACGGGGTGCGCGCGGCGCGCTACGACAAGATCCACTTGTTCGATGTCGATGTCGGCAATGGTGAGGTTTATCGCGAATCCAACAGCATCGCGCCCGGCGCCGTCGCCCCGGTGGCGGTGGATACGCCGCTGGGTCGGCTGGGACTGTCGATCTGCTACGACCTCCGCTTCCCCGAGCTGTACCGCGCGCTGGTGGCCGAGGGCTGCACCCTGTTCTGCGTGCCGGCCGCGTTCACCGCCAGGACCGGCGCGGTGCACTGGCACACGCTGCTGAAGGCGCGGGCGGTGGAGAACCTCGGCTATGTGCTGGCGCCGGGCCAGTGCGGCTCGCATCCCGGCGGGCGCGGCACCTATGGGCACTCGCTGATTCTCGATCCCTGGGGCGAGATCCTGGCCGAGGTGGTCGCCGACGCGCCGGGCTATGCGCTGGCGGAACTCGATCGCGAACATCTGCAAGCGGTGCGTGCGCGCTTTCCGGCGCTCTCGCACCGGCGGATGTAAAGCTTGTAGTCCCCTCCCCTGCGTAGCGGGGGAGGGCGTAGGGTGGGGGCGTTATTCTTTCGCGCCCCAACGGCCCCCCCGCAAGCGGGGGGAGGAGACCAGCAAAGGAGTGCTCTCATGATTCTCGGCCTACGCACCGCCATCGTCCCCACTCCCGATCTCGCCGCCGGCAAGGCTTGGTACGCCCAGGCGTTCGAGACCCAGCCCTATTTCGACGAGCCCTATTACGTCGGCTTCGCCATCGGCGGCTTCG
Organism: Stagnimonas sp. FW305-C-60; assembly: GCF_058782965.1. Classification (NCBI taxonomy): domain Bacteria; kingdom Pseudomonadati; phylum Pseudomonadota; class Gammaproteobacteria; order Nevskiales; family Nevskiaceae; genus Stagnimonas; species Stagnimonas sp. FW305-C-60. Next base: position 687,476 of record NZ_JBYSYF010000002.1, on the reverse strand, counting down.
AGCTGGGTCTGATTCCAGATGGCCTCACGCCCGGCGAGAACGGCCCGCAGCCCTATTGGGGCGTGGCCGACATCGAGGCCGAGCGCGCCCGCCTGCTGGGGCTAGGCGCCAAACCGGGGCAGCCGGTCACCGAGGTCGGCGGTGACATCCGCGTCTGCTCGGTGATGGACCCCTTCGGCAATCCCCTGCACCTGATCCAGAACCCGCACTTCGACCCCAAGGCCGTACGCTGAGGGCGCTCTTGCGGGACAATCGCGGCGCCCCCAGTTTCCAGACACCATGACCAACGCCCTAGACCTCGCCCGCGCCACCCTGCTGGAACCCGCCGGCGTCGACGACGCCGGCCTGTCCCGCCTGATCGGCCGCCTGCTGCCGGGCGGCGCCGACGATGCCGACATCTACTTCCAGCACGCGGTCACCGAGAGCTGGTTTCTGGAAGACGGCATCGTCAAGAGCGGCAGCCACCATGTCGAACGCGGCGCCGGCCTGCGCACGGTGGCGGGCGAGAAGACCGGCTTTGCCTATTCCGACGATCTTTCCCTGCCGGCGCTCGCCGACGCCGCCGAAGCGGCACGCGGCATCGTCCGCAGCGGCGGCGAAGGGCAGGTGGGGCGCATCACCCGGCCGGCGGTGACCGCGCTCTACGCCGCCGTCGATCCCATCCACGACTGGAGCGCCGAACAGAAGCTGGAGCTGATGCGCCGCGCCGATGCCGCGGCGCGCGCCGCCAGCCCGCTGGTGACCCAGGTGATGGTCTCGCTCGCCGCCCAGCACGAGGTGGTCTTCGTGCAGCGCGCCGACGGCCTGCAGAGCGCCGACGTGCGGCCGCTGGTGCGGCTCAATGTCTCGGTGGTCGCCGAGCGCGACGGCCGTCGCGAGCAGGCTTCCAGCGGCGGCGGCGGCCGCGGCGCCTACGCCCAGTTTTTCGGCGCCGGCGAGCCCGAGCAGTACGCGCAGGAAGCGGTGCGCCAGGCCCTGGTGCTGCTCGACGCCATCCCGGCGCCGGCTGGCAGCATGCCGGTGGTGCTTGGCCCCGGCTGGCCCGGTGTGCTGCTGCACGAGGCGGTCGGCCACACGCTGGAAGGCGACTTCAACCGCAAGGGCACTTCGCTGTTCGCCGGCCGCATGGGCCAGCAGATCGTCAGCCCGCTGGTGACGGTGGTCGATGACGGCACGCTGCCCAACCGCCGCGGCTCGCTGTCGGTGGACGACGAGGGCGAGCAGACCCATTGCACCACGCTGATCGAGAACGGCGTGCTCACCGGCTACATCCAGGACCGCATGAACGCGCGTCTGATGGGCGTGGCGCCCACCGGCAACGGTCGCCGCGAATCCTTCGCGCACCTGCCGATGCCGCGCATGACCAACACCTACATGCGCGGCGGCCCGCACGATCCCGAGGAGATCATCCGCTCGGTGAAGAAGGGCCTCTACGCGGTCAACTTCGGCGGCGGCCAGGTCGACATCACCAGCGGCAACTTCACCTTCAGCGCCAGCGAGGCCTATCTGATCGAGGACGGCAAGCTCACCCGCCCGGTGAAGGGCGCGACCCTGATCGGCAACGGCCCGGATTCGCTCAACAAGGTCAGCATGGTCGGCCACGATCTGGCGCTGGATCGCGGCGTCGGCGTCTGCGGCAAGGACGGCCAGAGCGTGCCGGTCGGCGTCGGCCAGCCTACGCTCAAGCTCGACGGCATGACCGTGGGCGGCGTGCAGTCCTAGCGGCGGGATGGCGGCGATGAGCACGCTGCAGCTGGTCTCGCTCGCCGCCGCGCTGGGCTGGGCCAGCGGCCTGCGTCTGTACGCGGTGCTGTTCACGGTTGGCCTGGTCGGCTACTTCGACTGGGCGCCGCTGCCTTCCGGGCTTGAGGTTTTGGCGCACCCCTGGGTGCTGCTGGCCTCGGGGCTGATGCTGATGGTCGAGTTCGCCGCCGACAAGATTCCCTGGTTCGACAGCCTCTGGGATGCCGTGCACACCTTCATCCGCATCCCCGCCGGCGCCTTGCTGGCGGCGGGCGTGTTTGGCGATGCCGGCGGCGCCAGCGAGCTGGTGGCCGCCATCGTCGGCGGCAGCCTGGCGGCCGGCAGCCATCTGACCAAGGCCGGCACCCGCGCGCTCGCCAACCAGTCGCCGGAGCCGCTGAGCAACTGGAGCCTGTCGCTGGGCGAGGACGCCCTGGTCGGCGGCGGCCTGGCGCTGGCCTTTCTCAATCCCTGGCTGTTCCTGGCGCTGCTGGGCCTGTTGATCCTGCTGGCGCTATGGCTGCTGCCGCGGCTCTGGCGCGCCTTGCGTGGCCTGCTGGCGAAGCTTATGCGGCAGCCGCCTCAAGTATCCTCTGCGCCATGAGCGAATCCCTGATCAGCCATCGCGGCGGCTGCCATTGCGGCGCCGTGCGTTTCGAGGTCGAGGCACCCGCGCGGCTGCGCGTGTTCGACTGCAATTGTTCGATGTGCCGGATGACCGCGTTCCAGCACCTGATCGTGCCGGCCGCGCGCTTCCGCCTGCTGCAAGGCGCCGAGATGCTGAGCGAGTACCGCTTCAACACCGGTGTCGCCAGGCATCTGTTCTGCCAGCGCTGCGGCGTGAAGAGTTTTTATGTGCCGCGCTCGCACCCGGACGGCTACAGCGTCAACGTCCGCTGCCTCGACGCCGGCACCGTCAGCGGCATCGACATCGAGCTGTTCGACGATACCCGCCGCGAGCAGAGCACGGCGGCGATCGCGCATCTGAGCCGGGCATGAAGCGCGTCCTCGGCGAGCTGCGCATCATCGGCGGCGACTGGCGCAGTCGCCGCATCGAGTTCGACGCCAACCCCGCCATCGGCCTGCGCGCCACGCCCGACCGCGTGCGGCAAACCCTGTTCGACTGGCTCAGCCCATTGATCACTGGCGCCGAATGCCTGGATCTTTTCGCCGGCACCGGTGCCCTGGGCCTGGAGGCGCTGTCGCGCGGTGCCGCGCGCTGCTGTTTCGTCGACAGCGGCGCGCCGCAGATCGCCGGCATCCGCGCCGCGCTGGCCAAGCTCGGCGCCGGCGAGCGCGGCGAGCTGGTGCAGGCCGAGGCCCTGCGCTGGCTGCCGGCGGCCGGGCGCTACGATGTGGTATTCCTCGACCCGCCGTTCGCCAGCGATCTGATTGCGCAGACCCTGCCGCTGCTGGTGCCGCACCTGAAGCCGGCGCACCGCATCTACGTGGAATGGAGCGGCGCGCCGCTGGTGCTGCCGCCCGGTTTCGAGTGGCTCAGGTCGAAGGAGGCTGGTCGGGTAAGCTACGGGCTCATCGCCTACACCGCTCTCCTGCCATGACCATCATCGCGGCGTACTCCGGCACCTTCGATCCGGTGACGCTGGGCCACAACGACATCATCCACCGCGCCGCGCGGATGTTCCCCAAGCTGATCGTCGCGGTGGGCTCCAACATCGCCAAGAACCCGCGCTTCACGCTGGAGGAGCGCTGCGCCCTGATCCGCGCCGCCGCCGCCGATCTCAAGAACGTCGAGGTGATCGGCTTCAGTGGCCTGGTGGTGGACTTCGCCCGCGAGCACGGCGTCACCGTGCTGGTGCGCGGCGTGCGCAACGGCGTCGATGTCGACTACGAGAAGCAGATGGCGGTGATGAACCGCGATCTCTACCCCAAGCTCGACACCGTGATGCTCACCCCCAGCCCGCAGTACGCGCACCTCTCGTCCAGCCTGGTGCGCGAGTTGGCCGGCCTTGGCGCGCCGGTGGAAAAGCTGGTGCCGCCACCGGTGATCGCGCCGCTCTTGGAGCGCTTCGGCCGGCCGACACTGGAAGCCGGGCCGAGGCGGCGTCGGCGCTGAGGGCGGCAGGCTGCCGAGATGGTGGCCGGTACAATTTCTTTACGCGTCCCAGATCTGGCAGCCCGGAGTCCGGCCGGTATAGTGTTTGGGCGCGCCAGTGCCCTGACCGGCCGCTGCAGTTTCCAACAACAATCTACTGTTTCGAGGTAGGACAACTATGAAATTCGGTATCAAAGCGGGTGCTGTTCTTCTGGGGGCGACGATAGCCCTGGCCGCACAGGCTCAGGACGCAGGTTCGTACACGGTCAAGCTGCCGCCCGGCGTGAAGGTCGGCGATGTGGTGACCAAGACATCCGCCGCCGGCGCCAGCTTTGGCTCGCCGATGGGTTTTGGTGCTAGCTGGGGCGAAGCGGGTATTGGCCTCTATTCGCAGACGTTTGAGGGCGCGTCCGACGACGTCGACGGTGCCGCCGGCCTGGTGTTGGGCCTGGGCGATGCGAAGAAAGCGGTGGGCCTTGAAGTGGGCATGTCGTTTTCCTCCCTCTGGGGCAGCGCCAATTCCGGAGGCAGCTTCGGCGACAACGGCTCGTTCTCCGCCAAGCTGCACACCCGTCTGCCGGGCTCGGCGGCGATCGCCGTCGGCGTGACCGGCCTGGGCCGTTTCGGCGACAGCAACGACGTACGCGAGTCCAGTCTCTACGTGGTTGGCACCAAGGTGTTCAAGCTGAGCAAGTACGCCCTCGTCGCCAATGTCGGCGCCGGCAATAAGTTCTTCAATCAGGGTGATGACGGCCTGAGCCCTCTGGGCTCCCTGGCGTTCTACTTCAATCCCCAGGTCTCGCTGATTGCCGACTACAACGGCAATGTGCTGAACGCCGGCGTCTCCGTCGCTCCTTTCAAGCAGTACCCTTTGACGGTGACGCTGGGTGCCATCAACACCACCCAGCGTTTCGGTGGCGACGCTGAGTTCGGCGCCATGGCGAGCTACGGTTTCCGTTTCTGATCCGGAGGAATGCGCGATGAAGACCCCCATTATTGCTAACAAGACCCTTACGGCCGCGTTGCTGGCTTCGGCCGCTCTGTTTTCGACCGCGGCGGCGGCGTTCTCCTTTGGCCCTTACCAGGCAACCGCGCCCGGGCAGACTGTGAGCTTCACGTTTGCCGGATTTAGTGCTGGCGAAACAGTCATCTTCACTATCACCGGCGAAGGTGGTGAGTACACGCTTGCGGCGACTCCCGACCAGGAAGGCGGTGTCGCTCGCGTGCGCGCCGCGCTGACCGGCGATGGCGTCCTGCCCAACGGCACCTACACCTTCGTGGACGACAACGGCGGTGAGGCGCAGGTGCAGGTCGAGGACGGCGAGATTACGGTTCTGCATTGAGCGGTTCGCTGCCCGTCGTCTAGCGGTGGCACGAACCGCAGGATGACACCAAAGGCCGCCCCTGGAGGGCGGCCTTTTTTTGGCCAGAGGTCATGTCGTGCAGACTCCTTCGCGCACCGTCCGTCGGACGAGAACCCGAGTCGTACGGCTGGTGCGGCGGGCAGGATGACGGCGGCGCGAATCGCCTTTGCCTGGCCATCGAAGCGGCCCTGAACCTCGACCGGAGCCAGGCATCGCGTAACATCCGCGCCATGAAGTACTTGCACTGCGGAGTGGCCTGATGGCCCTCAAGATCGTCGACACCTGCATCAATTGCGACGTCTGCGAGCCGGTGTGCCCGAACCAGGCGATCTACCAGGGCGTGGAGATCTACGAGATCGACCCCGAGCGCTGCACCGAATGCGTCGGTCATTTCGAGGAGCCGCAGTGCCGCAAGCTCTGCCCGATCGACAACTGCATCCCGCAAGATCCGGCGCATGCCGAGAGCCAGGAGCAGCTGCTGGCCAAGTTCCGGCGCCTGACCTCCGGCGAGTTGCAGCCGGTATGAGCTGGCGCCGCGCCGTCTGTGGCTGGCTGCTGGCGCTGCTGCTGGCGCCGGTCGCGGCCGCACCTGCGCCCGGCGGTGCCTGCGCCAGCGCGCATCCCCTGGCGACCCAGACCTGCATCACGGTGCTCAGCGAGGGCGGCAATGCCTTCGACGCCGCGGTCGCCACCTCGGCGATGCTGGCGGTGGCGGAGCCCTTCGGCTCCGGCATCGGCGGCGGTGGCTTCTTCCTGCTCAAGACCGCGAACCGCGAGGTCTTTCTCGATGGCCGCGAGCGCGCGCCGCTGGCGGCCAGCGCCGGCATGTACCGCGACGACCAGGGCAAGGCCATTGCCAGGAAGTCGCTCACCGGCATGCTCGCCGCCGCCGTTCTGCACCAGCCGGCGCTGCTGGCGCACACCGCCGAGCGCTACGGCACGCGGCCGCTGGCGCAGCTGCTGGCGCCGGCGGTGCGCGCCGCCCGCGAGGGCGTGGTGGTGGACTCGCGGCTGGCGAAGGAGATCGCCAACAACTACCCGCGCATGGATGCAGCGATGCGCGCGGTGTTCGCGCCACGCGGCCAGCCGCTGGTGGCGGGCGAGACCCTGGTGCAGGCCGACCTCGCCGACAGCCTGGAGCGCTTCGGCCGCAACGGGCTGGACGAGTTCCGTCGCGGCGAGACCGCGCGAAGGCTGCTGGCCGGCGTGCGCGCTGGCGGCGGCATCTGGGCGCCGGCCGATCTGGAGCGCATGCAGGTGAGCGAGCGCGCGCCTCTGGTCGGCCAGTTCCGCGACTATCGCGTGGTCAGCGCGCCGCCGCCCTCGGCCGGTGGCATCGCCATCCTGGAGAGTCTGGGCATGCTGGAAGCCCGTGGCTTCCGCAGCCTCGACGGCGTCGAGGCCAAGCATCTGGTGATCGAGTCCCTGCGCCGCGCCTACCGCGACCGCAACCAGTACCTGGGTGATCCGGACTTCGTGAGCGTGCCGCTGGCGCGCCTGCTGTCGACGTCCTATCTGCGCCGGCTGGCAGCCGGAATCGGTGACAAGGCCACGCCCAGCCGCGAGCTGCCCGCCGAAGACGCCGGCAGCGAGGGCGGCCAGACCACGCATTTCTCGGTGCTCGACGGCGCCGGCAACCGCGTCGCCGGCACGCAATCGCTCAACCTGTTCTTCGGCGCCGCGGCGATGGCGCCCGGCACCGGCATCGTGCTCAACGACGAGATGGACGACTTCTCCGCCGCGCCCGACGCCGCCAATGCCTACGGCCTGGCCGGCAGCGCCGCCAACGCCATCGCGCCCGGCAAGCGGCCGCTCTCCAGCATGGCGCCGAGCTTCGTCGATGGCCCGCGCGGCACGCTGCTGATCGGCACGCCCGGTGGTTCGCGCATCCCGAGCATGGTGCTGCTGGGCATCCTGCGGTTCACCGAGGGCGCCAGCGCCAGCGAGATCGTCGCCACCCGGCGCTTCCATCATCAATGGCTACCCGACACGGTGTTTTTCGAGCCGCAGGCGCTGAGCGCCGAGGAGCAGGCGGGCCTGCTGGCCAAGGGCCATGCGCTGAAGGCGCTGGACGAGCCCTATGGCAACTTGCAGGTGATCGTCTCCAACCCTGCGCGAGGGCGGCTGGAGGCGGCGGCGGACCCGCGCTGGCTGGGCACCGGGGCGACGTTGCCGCCCACTCGCTAGCCGTAGCCCGCGTGCTGCGGCCTCATGTAGCGCCGTGCAGGCGACCGCTCGCAGGCATCAAAACGAAAAGCTGATGCTCTGCGTGAACATGCGCGGCTCGTTGATGCCCGCCGCCGCCAGATTGCCCGGCGCCAGCGGCTGGGAAATGATCTGGTCGTAATAGCGCGCGTCGGTAATGTTGCGGATGCCCAGGTTCACCGCCCAGCGCTGGCTGGCATCGCTGATGACCAGGAAGGCATTGAACAGATCGGTGGAGCCCTGCTGCTTGCGCGGGTCGAGATCGACGTCCAGAAAGCGCGAGCTGCGGTAAATCCAGTCGATGCCCAGCGAGCCGCGCAGGCCGTTGCCGAGCGGAAAGAAGAAGTTGGGCGAGACCGCGCCGGTCCAGCGCGGCGCATAGGGCAGGCGCTTGCCGGAAAGATCCTGCGCGGCGCAGTCGTTGCTGCCCTGGTTCTTCGGGCAATCCGGCGGATCATTGGGCGTGCAGCCGGGCTCGGCGTCGCCGTAGCAGGGGCCGTTCGGGTAGCTCTTGTAGCGCGCGTCGGCATAGCCGATGGAGCCGCGGAACAGCAGATAGGGCAGGGCCTCCGGCAGCCATTGGAAGTCGATCTCGCCGCCGCGCGATTCGGCGGTGCCGGCGTTGAGCACGATGAAGCGGTTGTTCTGGAAGGTGGAGACCTGCAGATCCTTGAAGTCGGTGAAGAAGGCCGAGCCGCCGATCCGCATGCGGCCCTTGAACAGCCGTGCCTTGGTGCCGAACTCGTAGCTGGAGGCGCGCTCCGGGCCGTATTCGTTCTGGGTGCTGCGCAGCGGCAGGCCGTTGAAGCCGCCGCTCTTGTAGCCGCGCGCCCAGGTGAAATAGTGCGAAACCTGGCGGCTGGGCGAGAAGCGGATGCCGGCCTTGGGCGAGTAGTCACCCTCGCTGCGGGTAATGGTCTCGGCGTGATTGTCGGAGCCGGCGATCTGCTGGACGATGGGGCTGGACGCCTGGGCGAACAGATCGCCGGTCTTGGTCTGGCTGCCGTAGCGCAGGCCGCCGATCAGCGCCCACTTGGGCAGAAAGGCGTACTCGAACTGGCCGAAGCCGGCGTAGGTGGTTTCTTCCTGATACAGCCGGGTCTGCACGTTCTGGTTGCTGATGCCGGTGGGCTCCAGCAGCGGCAGCAACTGGCTGACCAGTGGGCCGAGATTGGCGCCGATCAGGCCCAGGCCGCCGGGGATGCCCTCGACGCAGTTGGAAGTGCCGGCATCCGCCGCCAGGCAGTAGGCGAGCGCACCGCCGAGGTTTTCCAGCGAGAACAGGTCGGAGGCGCCGTAGCTGGAGCTGAGCAGATACACGCCGGCGATGAAGCTGACGCCGTCGCCCTGGCGGAAGATGTCGCGGCCGCCGCCGGTGAAGCGCAGCTCCTGCGAGACCTGCTGATAGCGCGAGGGCTCGATCAGGCGGTCGGTGATGAAGGGGATGGGCGTGAAGTCGGCGTCGATGTCGCGGTTCTTGGCCAAGGACTGCGCCCAGGCCGAGATCGAGGTCAGCCGCAGGTTCTCCATGCCGCCGAAGTCCGGCAGCGGCAGTTCCAGCGTCAGCGCGTAGCTGTCGATGGTGGACTTCTCGGCGGAGGCGAAATTGGTGGAGTTCTTGCGGTCGTCGAGGTTGTCGTCGTAGTCGGGGTCGTATTCGCGGATGGTGTCTTCCATCGCCTGGCTGATCTCGACCAGCTGGAAGTTGGAGTTGTTCTGGCTGAGTTCCGCGCGCAGCAGGCTGAAGTCCGCCACCAGGCCGCTGTCGCCGACGTAGCGACCGCGCACGCGGTAGCTGGCCTGCTCCTCGTTTTCTTCCGGGCGCTTGAGCTTGGTGTTGTAGAGCGTGTTGCGGTCGCCGTTGACGAAGGCGCCGGAGAAGCGCAGGCCGAAGTTCTCGCTCAGCGGCACGCTCAAGGCCGGGCGGATGGCGAGGTCGCCATAGCCGCGCGCCAGCATCTCGCCGTCGAACTTCCATTCGCGGCCCGGCTTGTTGGTGACCACGTTGAACAGGCCGGCGGTGGAGTTCTTGCCAAACAGCGTGCCCTGCGGCCCGCGCAGCACCTCGTAGCGATCGAGGTCGTTGAAGAAGGCGGAGAGGAAGTTGGCGCGGCCGTAGTAGACGCCGTCCACCACCGTGCCCACCGAGGGATCGAAGCCCAAGTTGGTGTCGGGCGTGCCGAGGCCACGGATCACGAACTGGCCGGCCGAGCCGGAGACGTTCATGGTCACGTTGGGCGTGTAGTCGGAGAGCTCCTGAAAGCCGCTCACCGCGCGCTCGCGGGCGAACTCGGCGCCGATCGAGGTGATCGAGGCGGGCGCGCGCTCCAGGCTCTGCACCACCTTGTTGGCGGTGACGGTGACCTGCTCCAGTTCGCGCGGGGCGGTGCCGTCCTGGGCGCTGGCGAGGGCAGGGATCAACAGCAGCAGCAGCGCCGGCAGCGGCGCGGGTCGGGAGCTTCGGATCATTTGCAGCGGCTGAGCAATTGCTGGGTCTGGCTGTCGAGTCGGGCGAGCAGGGCGGGGAGCCCTTCCTTCTTCATCAGGCCGTCGTACTGGCTGGCGCGCAGGGCGAGGTCGCTGACGCCATCGGCCAGCACATTGACCACCTGCCAGTGCTCGCCACGCGGCTTGAGCAGGTAGTCCAGGCTCACCGCGGCATCGTCCTTGGGCTTGAGGCTGGCGCGCACCAGGGCATCGCCATTGCTCTGCGGCTCGGTCGCGCCGGTGCTGAAGCTCACCGAGCCGGGGGTGGCGAATTCGGTGGCGTAGGTGGCGACCACCGAGGTGCGCAGCGCGGCGGTGAACTGCTGCCTCTGGCTTTCGTCGAGGTTCTTCCAGTGCCGGCGCAGGCTGCGTTCGGCGATGAACGGCAGGTCGAAGGCGGCGTCCACCGCCGGGCCGAGTTTGGCGATGCGGCCCTCGCAGCCGAGCTTCGCCGAGCGCGCCATGGCTTCGCTCAGGGCCTGGTGGAAGGCCGAGACGGTATCGGCCGGCGCACTGGCGGCCTGGGCGGCGGGCAGCGCCATCAGCAGCAGGAAGAATTTGGTCAGCGGCGCCAGTGCGGTGCGGAGCATTGCGGGTGACGACCCCGGAGGCGTTAGCGAATGAGGGGCAAAAGGGTAACACGGGGTTTCTGGCCTCCCGACTGGCCCGGTGACCACGGCATCCGTAAGCTCGCGGCTCCCGAACCGCAATTCCGGCCGATGAACCCACGCCTCAGTCACCTGCTGCACCGCTGGATCCTGCTGGTGCAGGCGCAGCCGCGCGCGGTGCTGATGGCGGCACTGGTGCTGGCCCTGTTCGCCGGCGTGCTCGCCGCCACCCGGCTGTCGGTGGATACCAATCCCGCCAACATGCTCTCGGCCGAGCTGCCCTGGCGCAAGGCCGAACAGGCGCTGGACGCGGCCTTTCCCAACACCGAGGCCGGCCTGGTGCTGGTGGTCGAGAGCGCCGATGCCGACCGCAGCGCCGCCGCCGTCCTTGCCCTGGTGCAGGCTCTGCAACCACGGGTGGAGCTGTTCACCGCGGTGCGCTCGCCGGAGCTGGAGCCCTATTTCCGCCGCAACGGCCTGCTGTATCTGGAGGTGGAGGCGCTGCAGGACTTCGCCGACGGCGTGCTGCGCGCCCAGCCGCTTCTCGGCGCGCTCAGCCGCGAGCCCAGTCTCTCCGGCGTTTCCGGTCTGCTGGCGCGCGCGCTGGAAGCGCCCGACGACAGCTTCGACCTTGCCCCGGCGCTGAACGCCTTCGCCGACGCGGTGGACGCCGCCGCGCGCGGCGAGCAGCGGCCGCTGGCCTGGTCGGCGCTGATGGCCGCGCCCGAGGGCATGACGCCGTCCAGCCGCAAGTTCATCGAGCTGGTGCCGGTGCTGGACTACGGTCGCCTGCAACCGGCCAGCGCGCCGGTGGCGGCGATCCGCGCGGCAATTGCCGCCCTGCCGGCGCAAGGCCTGGGCGAGGTGCGGGTGCGGCTCACCGGCAGCAAGGCGCTGGAACACGAGGAGATCGGCATGGCCTTCTCCGGGGCGCTGCTGGCCTTCGGGGTCGCCCTGGTGCTGGCGACGCTGCTGCTGTTCGTCGCCCTGCGCGCCGGCCGGCTGGTGGGCGCCACCGTGCTCACCCTGCTGTTTGGCCTGACGCTCACCGCCGGTTTCGCGGCGCTGGCGGTGGGCCAGCTCAATCTCATCTCCATGGCCTTCGGCGTGCTCTATGTCGGCCTGGGGCTGGACTACGCGCTCTACCTCGCCATGCGCTATCGCGAGCTGCGCCTGGCGGGCCTCGCCCATGAGGCCGCGATCCCGCGCGCCGCCACCGATGTCGGCGGTTTTCTGCTGGTCTGCGCGGCAACCACTTCGCTGGGTTTCCTGGCCTTCGTGCCGACCAGCTTCACCGGCATCGCCGGCCTGGGCCTGATCTCCGGCGCTGGCATGTTCATCAGCCTCCTGGCCAGCCTGAGCGTGCTACCGGCCCTGCTGGCGCTGTGGCCGGCCGCCGAGCTGCGTGCGCCGGCGTCCTCGCCGAGGCTGGAACGGCTGCTGGAACTGCCCTATGTCCACGCCCGCGCGATCTGGATCGTCATGGCGCTGCTACTGGCCGGCGCCGCGCTCTTGGCGCCCAAGGCCTATTTCGACTTCGACCCCCTGCACCTGCGCGACCCCGAGGCGGAGTCGGTGGCGACCTTCCGCGACCTGCTGCGCGATCCCAGCATCCCGACGCTGACGCTGTCGGCGGTGGTCGCCAGCGACGCCGAGGCAGAGGCCCTGGCCGCCCGGCTGGCGCAGCGGCCCACCGTGCGCCGCGCCATGAGCGTGCTCGACCTGGTGCCCGCCGATCAGGACGACAAGCTCGCCATCCTCGACGACCTGCGCCTGAGCCTGGGCCCGGCCATTGCCGGCGAGGGTGAGCTGAAGGTGCAGGCGCGGCCGGAAGACGCCGCCTCGCTGGACCGTCTGCAGGAGGTGATGACCCGCGCTGCGCAGCTCTGGCAGGGCGAGCGCGCCGCCGCCGCCCGGCGGCTGGCCGAGGCCTTGTCGCGCCTGCAGGCCGCACCGCAGCCGGACGCGCGCATCGCCGTGCTGCGCGGCAACCTGCTGGACGGCCTGCCGCGCCAGATCGGCCAGCTGCGCGAGCTGCTGCAGGCCGGCCCGGTCACCGAGGCCGAGCTGCCGGACTGGCTGCGCGCCCGCTGGCGCGCCAGCGACGGCCGGCCGCGCGTCGAGGTCTGGCCCAAGGAGGTGCTGGACGAGAACGCCGCCACCGCCCGCTTCGTCGCCGACGTGCGCGCCGCAGCACCGGAAGTCACCGGCGGCCCGGTGGGCATGATCGAGGCCGGCCATGCGGTGGTGGAGGCCTTCCGCCAGGCCTTCCTCTACTCGGTGGTGGCGATCAGCCTGCTGCTGCTGGTGCTGCTCAAGAGCCTGCGCGACACCGTGCTGGTGCTGCTGCCGCTGATCGCCGCCGGCCTGCTCACCCTGGCCGGCTCGGTGCTGTTCGACACCCCCTTCAACTTCGCCAATGTCATCGCCCTGCCGCTGCTGCTGGGTGTCGGTGTCGACTACGGCGTCTACCTGGTGCAGCAGGGCCGGCAATTGCCGGCCGACACCAATCTGCTCAAGACCGGCGCCACCCGCGCGGTGCTGTTCGGCGCCCTGGTCACGCTCGCCAACTTCGGCGACCTGATGCTGGCGCGGCACCCGGGCATGGTCAGCATGGGGCTGCTGCTCACCGTCGGCCTGTCGATGATCCTGCTCTGCACCCTGGTGCTGCTGCCGGGGCTGATCCGGAAGTTCCACGCATGAGACTTCTTGCTGCGGTGGTTGCCGAAAGTGATCCCGTCTCATGCCAGCGCCGGCTCGCGACGCTAGGATCCCCTCGCTGCGCGAGGGGGCCCTCCACGCTGCTCACGTCGTCATGAGTCGCTGGCGCCCACCGAATCCCGAGATCGCCTCGGTGCATATCACCCGCGCCGGCTACGACAAGCTCAAGGCCGAGTACGACCACCTCTGGCGCGAACGCCGGCCGGAGGTGGTGCGCGCGCTCGCCGCCGCCGCCGCCGAGGGCGACCGCTCGGAGAACGCCGAGTACATCTACCGCAAGAAGGAGCTGCGCGAGATCGACCGCCGCGTCGGCTACCTGCAACGGCGGCTGCCGGATTTGAAGATCGTCGAGAGCCGGCCGACCGACATCAGCCGCATCTACTTCGGCGCGGTCGTTGAACTGGTGGATGACGAGGGCGAGGAGCGCATCTACCGCATCGTCGGCGGTGACGAGACCGACGCCGCCACCGGCGCGATCAGCATCGACTCGCCGCTGGCCAAGGCCCTGCTGAAGAAGCAGGAGGGCGAGGTGGTGCGGGTGCAGTTGCCGGGCGGCGAGGTGGAGCTGGAGATCGTCGCGGTGCGCTATCCCTGAGCCGCCTGGCGCTCACTCGGTGGGCAGCAGGTTCTTCAACTCCCGCCAGCCGCCATCCACCGACACCACGTCGGTGTAACCCATCTGCTGCAGGGCATCGGCGGCGAGCGCGGAGCGGAAACCGCCGCCGCAGTAGAGGTAGAGCGGGGTGCTCTTGTCCGGGTGCTTGGCCTCGATGTCGCGCTCGATCACGCCCTTGCCGATCCATTCCGCGCCGCACACATGGCCGGCGGCGTACTCGCTCTCCTCGCGGGTGTCGATCAGGCGGATCGCCGGGTTTTGCTGCAGCAGCGCCGGTAGCTCGGCGGCGCGGACTTCCTTGATGCGCGACTTGGCGCTGTTCACCAGGGTGAGAAAGCCGGGGGCGTGGGCGGACATGGGAACGATCTCTTGGGCGGGCAAGATTTTGGTAGCCCAATTGTAGGGCGATGCTCTACAGTCGTGAGCAGGAGAAAGTTTCGAAAAATACATTCGCCATGGCCGGCACCCAGACCCCTGCAAAATCCGTCTTCATCACTGGGGCCGCCGCCGGCATCGGCCGCGCCGCCGCTCTGCGCTTTGCCGCGCAGGGCTGGTACGTCGGCCTCTACGACGTCAACGCCGCCGCGGTGCGCGAGCTGGCTGCCGAACTGGGTCCGGGCCGGGCGCTGGCCGGCAGCCTGGATGTCAGCGATGCCCAGGCCTTCGCCGATGCGGTGGCCGAATTCACGCTCGCCGCTGGCCGGCTCGATCTACTCATCAACAATGCCGGCGTGCTGGTGACCGGCGACTTCGAGAGCCATAGCGCCGAGCGCTACCAATGGCTGATCGACATCAACACCCGTGGCGTGGTCAATGGCTGCCTGGCCGCCTCGCCGCATCTCAAGCCCGGCGCGCGGGTCATCAATATGTGCTCGGCCTCGGCGCTCTACGGCACGCCGGCCTTCGCGGTGTACTCGGCCAGCAAGTTCTTCGTGCGCGGGCTCACCGAGGCACTCAACATCGAGTGGCAGCGGCGCGGCATTCTGGTGATGGACCTGATGCCGCTGTTCGTCGCCACGCCGATGGTGGCGGGCGTCAGCGACAAGCCCAAGAGCATCGATCGCCTGGGCGTGCGGCTCTCCGCCGAAGACGTGGCGGCGACGCTCTACAGCGCCGCCACCCGTAGCGCGGCGCTATGCCCGGTGCACTGGCCGGTGGGCTTGCAGACCCAGGCGGTGGCGCTGCTGCAGAAGCTGACGCCGAGCCGTCTCTATCGCTGGTCCCAGAAACTCATCACCGGCTACTAGGCCTGTCCACCACCTCATGGGTTATCCCCTCGTACTCATCCACGGCATGTGGTGCACCGCCGAGCATCTGGCGAAAGTCGATGAACTGCTCAGCGCCCGCGGCTACGACTGCCGCCGTCTGACCCTGCCGGCACATACGCCCGGCCCGCAGCAGGCCGAGCAGGTGGCGGCACTCTCCATCCGCGACTATGTGCGCGCCACCTGCGAGTTCGTGCGCGCGCAAAACTTCGCGCAGCCGCCGGTGCTGCTGGGGCATTCCATGGGTGGTCTGATTGCCCAGTTGGCGGCGCCGGAACTGAACGCCGCCGCCCTGGTGCTGCTGACTCCGGCGGCGCCGGCCGGCATCAACTCGCTGGCGCCGGAAGTGCTGCCGGTGGGTCTGCCGATCTTCAGTCGCTGGGGCTTCTGGAGAAAACCGCACCGGCTGACGCCGGAACGGCTGCGCCGCTACGCCGCCAACGGCCTGCACTTCAGCTACCAGGACAAGCTGATCAGCAGCCTGGTCTACGAGTCCGGGCGGGCGCTCAGCGAAATCGTGTTCTGGTGGGCCGATGCCGGCAAGGCCACCCGCTTGCCCGCCGGTGCGGTGCGCTGCCCGGTGTATGTGGTCAGCGCCGGCGCCGACAAGCTCACGCCGGCCTCGGTGGTGCGCAAGGTGGCGGCGCGCTATCCGGGCGCCACCCATAGACACTGGCCCGGGCGTTCGCACTGGGTAATTGATGATCTCGACACGGAAGACATGGTTCATGAAATCGACGGCTGGCTACGGCCCATCCTCCGCCGCGCGACGCGCGAACCCGGCAAGGTCGCGCGGGCCTGACATGCCGCGCCGCCTCCTGCTCAGCGCGGCGCTGGGGCTGATGGCGCTCAGCGCCTCGGCCCAGCAGAACGACAAGATCAACCAGGCCATCGAGGCCACGGTGCAGAGCAACCGCGCCGCGGTGGCCAGCCAGGGCCGCATCAACGGCGTCGATGACAGCACCCGCTCGATGCTGGAGCGTTACCGCGCCGCCACCTGGCAGGCGCAGCAGCTCAATGTCTACGCCAAGCAGTTGGAGCAGTTGCAGGGCGCGCAGGCGGCCGAGAAGGCCTCGCTGGCGCAGCAGCTGGTGGAGATCGAGCGCACCGAGCGCGAGCTGACGCCGCTGATGCTGCGCATGCTCGACAGCATGGACAAATTCGTGAGCCTGGATCTGCCGTTCTTGAAGCAGGAGCGGCGCGAGCGTGTCGACAACCTCAAGCGCCTGATGGCCGACCCCGAGACACCGATCGCCGAGCGCTATCGGCGGGTGCTGGAGGCCTACCAGATCGAGATCGACTACGGCCGCTCGATGGGGGTGGAGCGCGCGGTGGTCGAGGACCGCGAGGTGGACGTGCTGCGGGTCGGCCGCATCGGCCTGTACTACCTGAGCCTGGATGGCGAGGACGCCGGTCGCTGGGATGCCGCCGCCAAGGCCTGGCAACCGCTGGACGACGACTACCTCGCCAGCCTGAAGAAGGGCCTGCGCATCGCCCGCGAGATCAGCGCGCCGGACACCCTGGTGTTGCCCATGCCGGTGCCCGTCGCCGCGGCGGCCGGAGGTGCGAAATGAGCCGCCGACTCCTGCTCGCCACGCTGCTGGCGCTGAGCCCCTGGCTGGCGCAGGCCCAGACCGCCGCGAAGCCCAGCGGTCTGGATCAGTTGCTCAAGCAGGTGCAGGAAAGCGCCCAGCAGAGCAGCAAGCTCAACCAGGAGCGCGAGGCGCGCTTCCTCAAGAACAAGAACGAGCAGGCGGCGCTGTTGGCCAAGGCCGAGGCGGAACTCGCCGCCGTCGAGGCGCGCGTCAGTGGCGTGAAGAGCCGCTTCGACGCCGGCCAGCGCGAGATCGCCGAGTTGAAGAAGCAGCTCGGCGAGCGAGCCGGCGACTACACCCAGGTGTACGCGGCGGCGCGGCAGTCGGCCGGCGATCTGCGCACCGTGCTTGCCGACTCCTACATCAATCCGCAGTACCCGAAGCGGCTGGAGCTGCTCGACGGCATCGCCAAGGGCGCGGCGCTGCCCAGCATCAACCAGCTGGAGAGCCTGTGGCTGACCTTGCAGCAGGAGATGACCGAGCAGGGCAAGTCGGCGCGCTTCAAGGCCGAGGTTGTCGATCCCCTGGGGGCCAAGACCGAGGCCGAGGTGGTGCGCGTCGGCGCCTTCACCGCCTTCGCCGACGGCGACTACCTGGCGATCCCGCAGGGCAGCGGCGAGCTGCGCGCGCTGTCGCGCCAGCCCGGCCACGGCGCGCGCGGCCTGGCCGAGGACTTCGCCGAGGAAGACGAGGAACCCATCGCGCCGATCCTGATCGACCCCACGCGCGGCTCGCTGCTGGCCTTGCAGGTGGACCGTCCCTCGCTCACCGAGCGCATCCACCAGGGCGGCTGGCCCGGCTACGTGATCATCGTCGTCGGCCTCTGCGGCTTCCTGCTGGCGATCTACCAATTGCAGTACCTGCTGCGGGTCGATGCCGGTGTGCGTGCCCAGCTCGCCGACCCGCGCAATCCCCGGCCGGACAATCCGCTCGGCCGCGTGCTGACCGTGTTCAAGGGCGACAACGAGAAGCACGATCCGGAAGTGCTGGAACTGCGGCTCTCGGAAGCGGTGCTGAAGGAAACCCCGGCCATCGAGCGCGGCCAGCAACTGATCCGGCTGGTGATCGCCGCCGGCCCGCTGCTGGGCCTGCTCGGCACCGTCGCCGGCATGATCGAAACCTTCCAGGTGATCATGGAAGCCGGCGCCGGCGACCCGAAGCTGATGGCCGGCGGCATCTCCAAGGCGATGATCGCCACCGTGCTGGGCTTGGGCATCGCCATCCCGCTGCTGTTCATCAACGCGGTGCTGGCCTCGCGCTCGCGGGCCTTGATCCAGATTCTCGACGAGCAGTCCGCGGGCCTGTTGGCCGAGCGCATCGAGCAGCAGCAGAGCGGAGCGCTGGCGCGTGCTTGAGGCCCTGCTGACGCCGTTCGCCGGCATCAACGAGTTCGTCGACGCCGGCGGCTGGGTGGTGTGGTGGATCCTGGCGGTGGCGCTGACCATGTGGACGCTCATCATCGAGCGCGCCTGGTGGTTCGCCCGCGTCTATCCGCAGGCGCGCGCCGCCGCCGCTGCCCGCTGGCAGGCGCGGCCTGAGCGTTATTCCTGGACCGCGCGGCGCATCCGCACCGCGATGATCGGCGAGCTGTCGGTGGCGATGGGCGGCACCCTGCCGCTGCTGCGCGCGCTGATCCCGATCTGCCCGCTGCTGGGTCTGCTCGGCACCGTCGGCGGCATGCTGGAGGTGTTCGACGTGATGGCGATCAAGGGCCAGTCGGAGCCGCGCGCCATGGCCAGCGGCGTCTCGCAGGCGATGATCGCCACGCTCTCCGGCCTGGCGGTGGCGCTGTCCGGCATGTACTTCAGCCACCACTACACGGCCAAGGCGCGCCGCGAGACGGAAGAGCTCAACAGCGTGCTGGCCTTGGAGGATGCGAAATGAGGTTCCGCCGCCACAATCCGCCGGTGGAAGAAACCGGTATCGACCTCGCGCCGATGCTGGATTTCTTCCTCAACCTGCTGATCTTCTTCATCATCAGCGCCGCCTTCGTGTCGGAGTCGGGCATCAAGGTCAACCGGCCCACGGCGAAGACCGCGGTGAAGGAGGAGAAGGCCAGCATCTTCGTCGCCATCTCCGCCAACAACGAGGTCTACATCGACAAGCAGCGCGTCGATATCCGCTCGGTGCGTGGCATCGTCGCCAAGATGCACGCCGAGCACCCGGAGGCGGCGGTGATCATCCAGGCCGACAAGGACGCCCGCGCCGGCCTGATGGTGGAAGCCATGGACCAGGCGCGCCTGGCCGGCGTCGAGAACGTGGCCGTGGCGGCGACGCCGGAGCGATGACCCGCGCATGAGACGCTGGTTGCTGGCACCGCTCGCTGCGCTGGTCGCGGTGCTGCTGCTGTTCGCCTTCCTGCGCTGGGCGATCACGCCGGCCGATCACGGCGGCTATGCCCAAGGGCCGAAGGTGGAGGGCGTGGCCATGGTGAAGGTGCGGCCGGAAGCGGAGCCGCCGCCGCCCGATCCGCTGTCAGCGCCGGAGAAGGCGCCGCCACCGCCGCCGGACGCGCCGCCCTCGCTGACCACCACCGCGCTGCCCAGCATTTCGGCGCCGGCGCTGGCCAATGTCGCGATGGAGGCCGGGCCGGTGAACGTCGCGGTCAACATCGACACCACCGGTCTGGGCATCGGTACCGGCGCCTTCGGCGGCTTCCTGCGCGGTGGCGCCGGCGGCGGCGGGGGAGGTGGCGGCAACGGTGGTGGCGGCGCCGGCTATGCCGGCGGCAAGAGCTTCAAAGGCCGCGATCTCATCCCGCTCTCGACCGCACGTCCGCAGATGCCGGAATGGGCCTGCAAGCAGAAGATCAAGGGTTGGGTGGAGGTGGTGTTCACGGTGATGCCCAATGGCCGGGTGCGCGACGTGAAGATCGTCGATGCCGATCCGCGTGGCGTCTACGAGGCGGCCGCGGTGGAGAGCGTCAGCAACTGGATCTACTCCTCGTATGCCAAGGCGCGGGAAGTGAAGCAGCGGGTGCAGATGGACCCGGAAGACTGCGCCTACAACTACCCGCAATGAACAACTTCCTCCTGCGTACCGGCCTCGCCGCCGCGCTGCTGCTTGGCGCGGCCGGCGCGCGGGCGCAGCAGTACCGCAGCGAGGTGCGCGAGCTGGACGCGCCGCCACCGGCCGAGAAGGAGGTCGATCTGCGCGAACAGCTCAAGAGCGCGGCCGACCCCTACGCCAAGGCGATGATCCTGCGCGAGCTGGCCGGGCAGGCGGCGAGCCAGAAGGACTACAAGCAGGCGGCGGCGCTGCTGGAACAGGCCTTGAAGACCAACGGCCTCTCCGGCCCGGCGGCGCAGCAGGTGCGCGAGGCCCTGAGCGAGCTGACGCTCGCCACCGGCAACTTCAAGGCGCAACTGCCGACGCTGGAAAAGCGCGCCCGCGAGCCGGGCGCCTCACCGGAGATCTTCATCGCCCTGGGCTCGGCCTATCTCGACCTCAAGCGCTATCCGGAGGCGATCACCGCGCTCAAGAAGGGCATCGCCGACAGCGCCAATCCCGACCCGAGCTGGAAGCAGGCCCTGCTCGGCGCGCTGCTCGCCACCGGCCGCGAGGCCGAGGCCCTGCCGCTGCTGCAGGAGCAGGTGCGCGCGCAGCCGCAGTTGCGCGAAAACTGGCTGCGGCTGGCGGCGATGGCGGTGAAGGCCGGCGACAAGGAGCGCGCCGCCGCCACCCTGGAGCTGGCCGCGCGCCAGGGGCACCTGAAGACCAGCGAGGAGCGCCTGCAACTGATCAATCTCACCGCCCAGATCGGCGCGCCCTTCGAGGCCGGCTCGCTGATGCAGGGCTGGATGAACGAGGGCGTGCTGGCCAAGGACGCCGGCAATTATTCGACGCTGGCCGCACTCTGGAGCCGCGCCCGCGAATCTGGCCTCGCCAGCACCGCGCTGGAGCAGGCGCAGCGGCTCTCGCCGAGCGCCGAGCGTCTGCTGCAACTCGGCCAGTTGCAGATGAACCAGGAGGACTACGCGCGCGCCGCGCAAAGCCTGGAGAAGGCGATCAACAGCGGTGCCAAATCCGGCCCGGCCTGGATGACGCTGGCGATGGCGCGCTACCAGCAGGCCGAGGTGGAGGCCGCCGTGGACGCCTTCCGCCAGGCCGCCGAATATCCGCAGAGCCGCAAGCTGGCGCAGGACTGGCTCAAGTACCTGGAATCCGGCGCCGCCCGCGAGCAGGCGCTGATGGCGCTGGAGCGCCGCCAGCCGCGCGGCACCGCGACCGCCGGCGTGCGGCTGGGCGAGAAGCTCGGCGAGGCGCCGCTGGCGCTGGAAGGCGAGACGGCCAGTCGAGGCGGCGCCACGCCGGTGGCCGCCGGCGGCAGCGGCGAGGGCGCGCTCACGCCGGTGGGCGCCGAGCGCGGCCGCAATGCCGATGGCCGCATTCCCGCCTGGGACGGCGGTCTGCGCACGCCGCCGGCCAGCTACAAGCCCGGGCAGCGCCTGAGCGATCCCTATCCGCAGGATCAGCCGCTGTTCCGCATCACCGCCGCCAATGTCGCGCAGTACGCCGCGCAGCTCTCCAAGGGCCACAAGGCGCTGTTCGCGCGCTATGCCGACTATGTGATGCCGGTCTACCAGACGCGGCGCAGCGCCAGCTATCCGCAGGCGATCTACGACGCCACCCAGGCCAATCTCGGCAAGGCCAAGCTGCTCGGCTCCGACGCGCTGGAAGGCGCGCGCCTGGGCTTTCCCTTCCCCAAGCCGCAGAACGGCGTCGAGGTGATGTGGAACCACCGCACCCGCTACCGCGGCGACACCGTGAAGGCCACCTATACCCAGGCGGTGGTGCAGGCGAGCGGCCGCAGCGATCTCACCAAGCAGACCTTCCTCACCTATTTCCGCTACGGCAACGTCAAGGATCCGGTCGATATCGCCAAGAAGAACATCCTGGTCTACGGCATCACCAGTGGCGCCAAGCCCGGCGGCAGTCCGGAATTCGTGGCGCTGTTCCACGAGACCGCCAACTCGCTGAAAGACCCGCGCGATGTCTGGGTGCTGCTGACCCGCGTCGGCAAGATGTTCCGGGTGCCGCCGGTGGGCTACGACCAGCCGTTCCCCGGCTCCGACGGCCTGGAGTTCATCGACATGGTGGACATGTACAACGGCGCCTTCGACCGCTACGTGTGGAAGCTGATCGGCAAGCGCGAGATCTACATCCCCTACAACGCCTACCGGCTCTCCGATGGCCGGGTGAAGTACAGCCAGTTGCTCAAGGGCGGCCACCCGGACCAGGGCGAGGCGCGCTATGAGCTGCACCGGGTCTGGGTGATCGAGGCGACCGAGCGCGGCGGCAAGCGCCATGTGTTCGGTAAGCGCACCTATTACATCGACGAAGACAGCTGGAACGTGGTGCTGGTGGAGAACGAAGACCGCGAGGGCAATCTCTGGCGCTTCCAGGAAGGTCATGTGACGCCGCTCTACGACGTGCAGGCGGTGACCACCGTGCCCAGCTACACCTACGACCTCAAGGACGGCCGCTACTTCGCCAATCGCTTGTTCTCCGAGGACGCGCCGTTTCAGTACAACCTGCCGATGAAGGACGCCGACTTTTTGCCGGCGACGGTGAGGGTGCGGTACGGGCGCTAGCGAGACTTTCGGCTAGCGCCGACTCCTTTTTTCCCCTCCCCCTTGCGGGGAGGGGGAAAGCAGTGACGGAGTGCAGTGCCTTCGCGTTGGTTTGCTGGTGTGTGGTTCGCGCATTCGCGCTCTTTTAGCTGCGCTGTTGGTGCGAGCTTTCTTTTCGCCTCTTGGCGACTCACTTTTCTTTGCTTGTGCAAAGAAAAGTAAGCAAAAGAAAGCACACCCCTGCGTAGCGCCCCCTACGGGGGTAAACCTGCGATGCTCGGCCCAAAGGGGCCGCTCGCGAACTCGGCGCCCTATAGGCGCCTCGAACATGCGCTCGCTGTTATCCCCCTTTGGTCCTGCGCTTCTCGGCGCCACGAAGGGGAGGGCAAGTCAAAAGCATTCAGGCTCGTTGGCTACGCCAACATCGCGCGAGCGAAGCGCGCGCCTGCGGTTGCTTTTGATGTTGTGTTGGCGGCGGGCGAAGACCGCCGTGCTGTGGACGTTCCGGTCCCCTTCGTAAGCGCCGAGAAGCGCAGTGGACGGGGGGTATGGAAGCGCCCGCATGTCCGAGGCGCCTATAGGGCGCCGAGTTCGGGCGCGTCCCCCCGGCCACGAGCATCGCAGGGTACCCCGCAGGGGCGCGACGCAGGGGTGTGCTTTCTTTTGCTTACTTTTCTTTGCACAAGCAAAGAAAAGTGAGTCGCCAGGGGGCGAAAAAAAGCTCGCACCAACAGCAGACTCAGCAGAGCGCGAATGCGCGAACCACAACCCAGCAGACCAACGCGAAGGCACTGCACTCCGCCACAGCTTTCCCCCTCCCCACAAGGGGGAGGAAGACTTGAGATGACGTATGGGCAAAGGCACTACGCCCACTCAGGCCAGCGCCGCCACCAGCGCCTCCCGCAAGGCCGGCACCACCTCCTCCTCGAACCAGGGCCGGCGCCGGAGCCACAGGGTGTTGCGCGGGCTGGGATGTGGCAGCGGGAAATAGCCGCGCGGCAGATGCTCGCGCCAGCGCCGTACGGTCTGCTCCAGCGTCTCGCCGCGCGCGTCGAGGTAGTGCAGATGCGCATAGCGCCCGATCAGCAGAGTCAGCCGCAGCTTCGGCAGCAGCGGCCGTACCCGGGGATGCCAGAGCGGCGCGCATTCCGGGCGCGGCGGCAGGTCGCCACCGCGGCCCTTGCCGGGATAGCAGAGGCCCATCGCCATCACCCCGTAGTGGCTCTGGTCGTAGAACGCCTCGCGGTCGAGCGCCATCCACTGCCGCAGGCGGTCGCCGCTGGCATCGTCCCAGGGCAGGCCGCTGGCATGCACGCGGGTGCCGGGCGCCTGGCCGGTGATCAGCACCCGCAGCCGCGCGTCCACTCGCAGGATCGGCCGCGGCCCCAGCGGCAGATGGTCGGCGCACAAGCGGCAGGCGCGGACTTCGGCGATGGTCTGTTCCAGGCTGGGCATGGCGGAATTGTGCCTGCACCCCAGGGCCAGTGGCGGATTGCCTTCGTCCGTCTGATTTGCCACTGTGCGGCTGGCTCCCATTCCTCCACGGCAGCGCATGAGTCCTCACGATCGGTTGATCCACCGCGTCTACGCCACCGCCGCCGAATCCGACTGGCAGCTGGCCCGGCAGCGGCTGCTGGCGCTGTTGCTGGAGCAGCTGGGTGCCGGCGGCGCGGCCTGGCTCACCACCGACGAGTCGGGCCTGGGCGGCTGCTACACCGAGAGCCTGCACAGCGGATTCAGCCGCAGCGCCCTGCAGGCCCTGCGCTTCGCCGAGGGCGAGACCTTGCTGACCCCGGCGGGCGGGCCACCAGCGCGGGTGCTGCGCTATGCGCACGAGAGCCGGCCGCTGGTCAGCCTGCTCGCCCTGCACTGGCCGGAAGGCGCCTCGCCGCCGCCGGCCGAATGGCTGCATCAGGCGGCGCTGCACGCCGCCGAGGCGGCGGCGCTGTCGATGCGCCTGTTCGTGCGGCGTGACGAATGGCTGCGCGAGATGGGCCGGCAGAACCGCGGCGCCGCCGCCCTGGTCGATGCCCGTGGCGTGATCCACGCCGCCAGCGAGCGCTTCCTGGCCCTGCTGGGCGCCGATGCCGCCACCCGCTTTCCGCTGCCGGAGGCGCTGCTCGACGAGGGCGGGGCTTACGTGCGCGAGGGCCTGCATGTGCGGGTGGAGGCGATGGACGGCCTGTATCTGGTGCATGTCCGCCAGCCGCTGGCGCTGGACATCCTGTCGCCGCGCGAGCAGCAGATCGCCCGCGCGCTGGGCGAGGGCAAGACCTTCAAGAGCATCGCCCGCAACTGCGGCATCGCGGTATCGACGGTGGCCAATCACGCCACCCGCATCTACCGCAAGCTGGGCGTGTACCGGCGCGAGGAGCTGGTGGGCCTGATCCGCTCCAGCGGCGTCGAGCGCAGCCTGGGCGCGTAAGCCCCGCACGACGACGGCTGCCCAGGCTGCGGCCCGCTTCCCGAGCAAGGCGCGGCCCAGCCACTGAGCCGCCGATTCGCGTCGTTTGACCGCCCGCCGCTGAACTGGGGCGCGCTTGCGCATGTCATCATGCGCACCTTCCGCTTGCCGTCGCCCCATGTCCGCCCTTCTCGAAGCCCGAGCACTGGTCAAGGAGTACCCCAAGGTCCGCGCCGTGGACGGGGTTTCCTTTGAGGTGCCGGCGGGCATCTGCTTCGGCCTTCTGGGCCCCAACGGCGCCGGCAAATCCACCACCATCGAGCTGCTCGAAGGCGTGGCCAAGCCCAGCGGCGGCGAGGTGCTGTTCCGTGGCGAGAGCATCGCCGGCGGCAAGTCGCGCTACCGCGAGAAGATCGGCATCCAGTTCCAGTCCACCGCCTTGCAGGACTTTCTCACCGTGCGCGAGAACCTGCGGCTGTTCCAGGCCCTGTACCCGAAGAAGCGGCCGCTGGACGAGCTGATCGCGGTCTGCCGGCTGGAGGAGTTCCTCGACCGCGACAGCCACAAGCTCTCCGGCGGCCAGCGCCAGCGGGTGCTGCTGGCCATCGCCCTGGTCAATGATCCCGAGCTGGTGTTCCTCGACGAACCCACCACCGGTCTCGACCCGCAGGCGCGGCGCAATTTCTGGGAGCTGGTGCGCAGCATCAAGGCCGAGGGCAAGACCCTGGTGCTGACCACCCACTACATGGAAGAGGCCTACGCGCTCTGCGACGACATCGGCATCATGGATCACGGCCGGCTGATCGCCCGCGGCAGCCCGCAGCGCCTGCTCGCCGAGCACTTCGACGACTCGGTGCTGGAGCTGCCGGCCGCCGATGCCCTGCGCGCCGGCAGCGAGCTGCCCTTCGTGCTGCGTGGCGACTGGGCCGAGCTGTCGACTCGCGACATCGGTGGCGCGCTGGCGATACTGCAAAAGGCCGGCACCCCGCTGGACCAGCTGCGCATCCGTCCGCGCACGCTCGAGGATCTGTTCCTGGAGCTGACCGGCAAGGAGTTGCGGGCATGAGGCGCGGCGCATGAATCCCGTCCACATCCTCGCGCTGACCTGGGCGCGCAGCCTGGAATTCCTGCGCGACCGCGGCACCATGGCCTGGAACTTCGCCTTGCCGCTGTTGATGGTGGCCGGCTTCGCGGTGATCTTCTCCGGGCCGGGCAAGCCTCTGTTCACGGTGGCGGTGCTGGCGCCGGAGACGGTGCCGCTGAGCGCCGACACCCATCCCTTTCTGGGCACGCCCTCGGTAAGCTTCTACCGCGAGGCCAGCCTGGAAACAGCGCAGGCCAAGGTGCAGCGCCACCGCATCGACCTGGCGGTGGACTTGGCGCACATGCAGTACTGGGTCAACCCGGAGTCGCACAACGGCGCGGTCTTGGAGCTGCTGCTGCACGGCGTCGCCGGCGAGCCCTTGCGGCGCCAGGAAGTGCAGGGCGCGCGCATCCGCTACGTCGACTGGGCAGCACCCGGCGTGCTGGGCATGAACCTGATGTTCTCCTGCCTGTTCGGCACCGGCTATGTAATCGTCCGTTACCGCAAGTCCGGCTATCTGAAGCGCCTCAACGCCACGCCGCTGACCGCCGCCGAGTTCATCGTCGCGCAGCTGCTGTCGCGCCTGGTGCTGGTGCTGCTGGTGACGGTGGCGGTCTACCTGGGCTGCAATGCCTTTCTGCACTTCAGGCTCGACGGCAGCCCCTGGGCGCTGCTGCTGGTCGCCGTGGTCGGCAGCTACGCGATGATCGCGCTGGGCCTGATGGTGGCGGCGCGGGTCACCTCCGAGGAATTCGCCGGCGGCCTGCTCAACCTCTTGTCCTGGCCGATGATGGTGCTCTCCGGCGTGTTCTTCTCCATCGACGGCGCGCCGGCTTTCGTGCAATGGCTGGCGCAATGGCTGCCGCTGACGCCGATGCTGGAGGCGGCGCGGGCGATCATGCTCGACGGCGCCCACCTGCTCGACCCCAGCGTGCTTCAGCCCCTGCTGAAACTGTCGGCGATGGCGCTGCTGTTCACCCTGCTGGGCGCACTGGGGTTCAAATGGACGCAGGATTGAAGCGCGCCCTGGCCGGGCTGCTGCTGCTGGCGCTCGCCGCGCCGGCCAGCGCCGACCTGTACCTGTGCAGCGACGCCGAAGGCCATCGGCGCATCCAGGATCGCCCCTGCGCCGCCGGCCAGCGCGCCGACGCCCATGTGCGCGACAAGTCGGTCTCCGGCCAGCCGGCCGCGCCCTCGCAGCCGCGTGCCAAGGCCAGTGCCAGCCCGGCGGCGACCGAGGTCGGCATCCGCCGCAACAAGGGCGTGATCTGCCAGCTGCTCGATGCCGAGAAACGCGACGCCGAGGCGCAGATTCGCGGCGAGGCGCCGCCGCCGGTGGGTGAGAGCCCCAAGGACAATCTGGTGAAGATCGAACGCCAGCGCAGCCGGGTCGGCTGCGAAGCCTCCTGATGACGCGGCGCTGGCGCCTGCCGGCGCTGCTGCTGGCCGTCGCCGCCGGGCTGGCCAGCTGCTCCACGCTCAACTACTACGCGCATCTGGGTCGCGGCCAGTGGCAGCTGCTCAATGCCCGCGAGCCGATAGACCGCATCCTCGCCGACCCGCAGCGCGACCCCGAGCTGCGCCGCCGCCTGGGCTTGGCGATGGAGGCGCGCGACTACGCCAGCCAGCGTCTCGCGCTGCCTGCCAATGGCAGCTACCGGCGCTACGCCGATCTCGGCCGGCCCTATGTGGTCTGGAACCTGTTCGCCGCGCCGGAGCTGTCCCTGCAGCCGCTCGAACACTGCTTCCCGATCGCCGGCTGCGTCGCCTACCGAGGCTATTACAGCGAGGCCGAGGCGCGCGCCGAGGCCGAGCGCCTGCAAGCCCAGGGCTACGAGACCCACATCGGCGGCGTGCCGGCCTATTCCACGCTTGGCTGGTTCGACGATCCCCTGCTCAACACCATGTTGCGCTGGGACGACGACCGCCTGCTGGAAACCCTGTTCCACGAGCTGGCGCACCAGAAGGTCTATCTGCCCGGCGACACCGCCTTCAACGAGTCCTATGCCAGCTTCGTTGGCGAACAGGGCCTGCGGGAATGGCGCGCCGCGCGCGGGCAGGTGGCCGAGGGCTCGCTGGCCTTGCAGCGCGAGGCCGGCTTCGTCGCCCTGCTCAGCGCCACCCGCGAGCGCCTCGAAACCGCCTATGCCAGCGCCGGTGACGACGCCGCGCGCCGCGCCGCCAAGAGCGTGGCCTTCGCGCAATTGGCGCAGGACTACGCCGCCCTCAAGGCGAGCTGGAACGGCTGGGGCGGCTACGACCGCTTCTTCGCTACGCCGATGAACAACGCCAAGCTGCTGCCCTTCGCGCTCTACAACCAGCATCTCGCCGCCTTCGCCGCGCTGTTTGCCCGCGAGGGCGGCGACTGGCCGCGCTTCCACGCCGCCGTGGCGGCGCTGGCGGGTGAGCCGGCCGAGGCGCGTGGCCGCGCGCTGGCGGCGCTGACCGCCGATCCGGTACTGGCCCATGCTAGCTAAGTCGCGCCTGGCGCTGCTGCTGGCCCTGCCGCTGCTGCTGGCCTGGGGCGGCGAGCGCAGCACCGAAGCGCGCCGCGACGTGCGCAATTTCATCCTGGAAACCCTGCGCAAGCAGGAAGGCGCTACCTGGGAGCGGGTCGGGCAGTACCTGGCCTGGAGCTACGAATTCGACCGCAGTGGCTGCGAGCTGCAGGTGAGCCGCCGCGCCGACTTGAGCGACCAGTTCCAGCAGAGCATCCCGCTCGCCGAGGCGCAGCCGGTGGGCGGCGAGGGCAGCGAGCTGTACTTCCAGTGCCGGGGCCAGCGGCCCTGCATCGAATACCGCGTTGCCAACCGCGCGCGCAGCGACACCAGCGGCCAGGTGCGCGCCCGCCTGCTGGTGATGGACCCGGACGACCTCGTGCCCTTGCAGAACGCCTTCGCCGAACTGCACCAGCTCTGCCGCGACCCCTATGCGCCGCAGTGGCGGGCACCGGCGGAGCCCGCCGAGCGCTTTGCAAAGCCGGACTAAATCCCGCCGGCCCTGCTGTCGCGCCTGTGCTCGCCCGCAGGAGCAGCCACGATGAGCGCCAGCCCCCCGCGCCTGGGCGAACCCTTCTACCGGCCCTAGGTCGGCCGCACCCGCGACAGCGGCGGCACCGGCCTGGGCCTGGCCATCGTCCGCCGCTGCGTGGAGGCGGGCGAGGGCGGCGTGCAGTTCCGCAACCGCGAGGGCGGTGGCTTTGAGGTGGAATTGCGCCTGCGCGCGGCCTGAGCGGCGGCCGTCACCGGCCGGCGAAGCTGGCCCGGGCGGGGCGGGGGGACGATAATCGCGCGCCGGTCCGGGCGCTTTTCGCCCGCCCCCCACGCCAGGAGCGTCCCCGTGCTGATTACCAATGCCCGCATGATCAACGAAGGCCGCGAGTTCCACGGCGACCTGCTGGTGGAGAACGGCCGCATCGCCAAGATCGCCGCCCAGATCAGCGCGCCCGCCGGCTGCGCGGTGGTGGACGCCGGCGGCAAGCTGCTGATGCCCGGCATGATCGACGACCAGGTGCACTTCCGCGAACCCGGCCTCACCCACAAGGGCAACCTGGCCAGCGAGAGCGCGGCGGCGGTGGCGGGCGGCATCACCAGCTTCTTCGACATGCCCAACACCAACCCGACCACCACCACCCGCGAACGGCTCGACGCCAAGTACGCGCTGGCGGCCGGGCGCTGCCACGGCAACTACGCCTTCTACTTCGGCGGCGCCAACGACAATCTGGAAGAGATCAAGCGCCTGCCGCCCGGCGTCAGCCCCGGCGTGAAGGTGTTCATGGGTGCGAGCACCGGCAACATGCTGGTGGACGATCCGGTGGTGCTCGACGGCATCTTCGCCCACGCCCAGGTGCCGATCATCACCCACTGCGAAGACACCCCCACCATCAAGCACAACGAGGAGCTGGCGCGCGCCCGCTGGGGCGAGGACGTGCCGTTTTCCGAGCACGGCCGCATCCGCTCGCGCGAGGCCTGCTACAAGTCCACCGAGCTGGCCGTGGGTCTGGCGAAGCGGCACGGCACCCGGCTGCATGTGCTGCACCTGACCACCGCCGAGGAGATGGCCTTTTTTACGCCCGGGCCGATGGAGGGCAAGCAGATCACCGCCGAAGTCTGCGTGCACCACCTGTTCTTCACCGATGCCGACTACGAGCAGCGCGGCGCCGCCATCAAGTGCAACCCGGCGGTGAAGACCGCCGCTGACCGCCTGGCCCTGCTGGCGGCGGTGCGCGAAGGCCGCATCGACGTCATCGCCACCGACCACGCGCCGCACACCCTCGCCGAGAAGGCTGCGGGCTACTGGAAGGCGCCTTCCGGCCTGCCGCTGGTGCAGCACGCGCTGCCGGCGCTGTTCAGCCTGGTGCGGCGCGGCGAGCTGGACCTGCACACGGTCATCAACAAGGCCTGCCACGCGCCGGCGATCCGCTTCGGCGTGCAGGAGCGCGGCTTTCTGCGCGAGGGCTACTGGGCCGACCTCACCCTGGTCGATACCGAGGCCGAGCTGCCGGTGCGGCGCGAAGACGTGCTCTCGCTCTGCGGCTGGTCACCCTTCGAAGGCTTGAGCCTGGGCGCGAAGATCCTCAAGACCTGGGTCAACGGCGAGCTGGCTTGGGACGGCCAGCAGGTGCTGGCGCCGCGTGGTCAGCGCATCGACTTTGCCGGCGGCCGCTAGTGAGCTGTTCCTTCGTTGCCGTGTTGAGCCAGTAGGGCCGCCATGAACTGGGCTGAAATCGCACCCGTTGCCATGACGCTGTTCCTGATCATGGACCCCCTCGGCAACGTGCCGGTGTTCAACTCCGTGCTCTCCAAGCTGGCGCCGGAGCGGCGCGCCAAGGTCATCGTGCGCGAGTTGGTGGTGGCGCTGGTCATCCTCATGGGCTGCCTCCTGGCCGGCAACGGCATCCTCGCCTTCTTAGGACTCTCGCAGCCCTCGCTGAACATCGCCGGCGGCATTTTGCTGTTCATCATCTCGCTGCGGATGATCTTCCCCGGCGCCGAGCACGCCAGCGAGTTCGAGGTCACCGACCCCTTCATCGTGCCCCTGGCCGTACCGCTCACCGCCGGCCCTTCGACCATCGCCGTGCTGCTGCTGCTCAGCTCCACCCGCCCGGAGCTGATCTTTGAGTGGAGCGTTGCCCTGGTACTCGCCTGGCTGGGCACCACCCTGCTACTGGTCTGCTCGCCCTGGCTGATCAAACTCATCGGCTCCCGTGGCTCCCGCGCCATGGAACGCCTGATGGGCATGGTGCTGGTCATCCTCGCCACCCAGATGCTGCTCAACGGGATTCGGGATTTTGTGCGGAGTTTGTGAGGGGTAGTGGGAGACGGTGTGTCTCCTAGCAGCCCGCTTCGGTCACTCTGTAGCGACCTCGTTTATTGAAGACAGTCTGAGGTAGAGGTGGTGGGTGATTTTGCCTGTGCGTAGGCGACGGGCGGAAGGCCGCCGAGACTGCGATGCGGCCGGTGATGGTTGTAGCGGTGTTGCCAGTCGGTGGTCATGCGGCGGACCTCGTTGAGGCTAGTGAAGACGTAGCGGTCGAGCACCTCGGTTCGCAGGGATCGGTTGAATCGCTCGATGTAGGCGTTCTGGGTGGGCTTGCCGGGCTGGATGTGGACGAGTTCGACGCCGTGCCGCTTCGCCCGCTGCTGCAGCAGCTGGCTGATCAGCTCCGGTCCGTTGTCGAGCCGCAGTCGCTGCGGTGCTCCGCGAATCTCGACCAGCTCATCCAGCGCCCGGACCACCCGCGGTGCCGGCAGGCTGGTGTCGATTTCGATGCGCAGCGATTCACGGTTGAAGTCGTCGATGACGTTGAAGGTCCGGAATCGACGGCCGGACCAGAGCGCATCGGCCATGAAATCGGCGGACCAGGTCTGGTTCGGCGCCAGCGGCACGGCCAGCGGGTCGCGGACACGCTCCGGCAGCCGTCGCTTGCCCCGACGCGGCAGATTCAGTCGAAGCTCGCGGTAGACCCGCCAGAGCCGGGATTTGCCCCAGGGCCTACCCTCGCGTCGAAACGTCCGGTGCAGCAGGTAGAAGCCCTCGCCCGGATTCGCGGCGATGTAGGTCGAGATGGCTTCGATCACCGGCGTGTCGTCCGGTTTGCGGGATCGGTAGTACGGTGCGGCGCGCGAAAGCCGCAGTGCCTCACAAGCCCGCCGCAGACTCACTCCGTGGCTCTCTTTCATCGCCAGGCACAGCTCCATGCGCTGTGCCTGGCTCAGAGCTTTTTTGAGACAACGTCCTGCAGCGCGTGATGCACCAGCGCCAGCTCGGCATACATCCTCTTGAGCTTGGCGTTTTCGCTTTCCAGCGTCTTCAGCCGCTGCAGCTGCGAGACATCCATGCCAGCGTATTTGGCCTTCCAGGCGTAGTAGGTCGGCTCCGAGATGCCGTATTTGCGACAGGTCTCAGCGACCTTCGCCCCGGCCTCGACCTCCTTGAGAATCCGGACCATCTGTTCTTCCGAAAACTTCGACTTCTTCACGTAGAGCTCCTTTCAGGAAAACTCTACCTCCCACCGTCTTCAATCTTCGAGGTCGCTACAACTCGCGCAAGGTGCGAAATCTGCTCAGCCCAGCTACGCGTTTAAACGATTCGCTTTATAACTAGAAAAATTTACAACTGGCCATAGCTGCTTCCGGTAAAATCAGGTTCGCTGGCTATTCAATATCTTTCACAGTAGGGCACTCAAACGCCTTTGGTTGAATGCGATCAACCTTGCGGAAGTTGTTGACGTCATGTCGCAGATCGCCATCCTGGCTCGCTAGTAACTTGCGCTTGCTAAGAAACACGGCTCGAGCGTTGGGTATGTCTTCGCCGTTGCATCTGTAGTGGTAGTGACGATCTTCGTTGAAATCTTTAATGTCTTTTGTGGGGATGCGATTTAAACGATCCTTATCCCCAAGATCACGAATTAGCACCGCCAGAAGTCGATTCCCATGACGGTTGTACTCGTTCAGGATGTGCTGACTAAGCACCAGTACGCCAGTATCCTTGAGCCAAACAAAAAGCTCTTTATATTTGTCATCTGGCGGATCATCGAAAAGCGTGGCAATGTTTGTATCGACGAAAATGTCCTTCATAGCCTCAGGCCCTATCAAAGGCACTCATCGCTAATTCATATGAATCGGCGACGTAAGTCCTGAAGAATTCTTTTGGTGCGTCAACAAGCTCGCCTTTAGTTCCGAGTCTAATGCGTTTTATGAAACGCCCGTCAGAGTCTGCGTTAGGTGAAACAAAATAAAGCGCAACATCATCAGCATTGATCTTCCCCTGAGCGATTAGAATCCTGACTCTCGTCACCAAATACTCACTGTGGGTTTCGACAATGTATTGTCGAGTTGACGCCCTCGAAACGAAGTAGTTTCCAAGCAACGCCTGACTTGAGGGGTGCAGATGAACTTCGGGTTGGTTTATCAAAACCGTACCCTCTTTACCCAGTCCGATGTCAGAGACCACTACGGGCAGAACCTGAGAAAGACCAAACCCCACGTCTGCTAAGGTATCTGTGTATTGACGATCTTTCGGTGTTACTCGCACTTGAACGAACTCTCCAAGATTCGTCTCTGCGTTAAGCTCGGTTGCAAGTTCAAGTTGTATTAGCGCTTCTTTTACGGCACTAAATCGATCTCTGTTGGATTCCTTCCACTGAGCGAGGCGCAACGAGACCCCTTCACCGTATGGGTCAAATCCTGATAATGCGGTTGACGCTGCGTAATAACGCAATGGGTGCGCGCGAACGGCGCCTACATATGTAGTTTGCCGAAGAGCCTTGTTAATTCGCTGCCGCACTCTATTTACGGCGGCATTGGCTAGCGTCAGCTTTCTAACCTCAGCGAATGCTTCGGAAAACGAGGTGGATGTCAGTCGAATCTTTCCTTTTTGAAGCTCTTGCGCCTGCTGTTCCA
Source organism: Stagnimonas sp. FW305-C-60 (assembly GCF_058782965.1). Lineage (NCBI taxonomy): Bacteria > Pseudomonadati > Pseudomonadota > Gammaproteobacteria > Nevskiales > Nevskiaceae > Stagnimonas > Stagnimonas sp. FW305-C-60. The sequence continues at coordinate 653,851 of NZ_JBYSYF010000002.1, read as the reverse complement.
CATATTCGACGTACTTTTGTAAATCGAAGTTTGTCGCTTTCGCCGCTTCTTGGAGAATAAAATCAGTGGTGCGCGCTCGGGTTGGTGCGTGGAATGAAGATATCCAGCTCGAGGTAATAATGTCAGGATCAATATCCGAAACTGAGGCTCCACCGAATAGGTCGAACAAACGATCCTCAGACGTTACTCCCTCTGCCGCATGGTATTCGAAAAAAAAGGCCTGCTGCTTTTGGTTCCAAGACAATTCTAGGCGAGTTCGTTTGTCTTCTAACGTAATCGCTCTGGTAGTAACCGATCCTCCTTCTTCAGCCGCGCGATATGCGCCGTTGACCCGAACAATATCAGCCTCGTGCTCAATCTCGAGGCCAACCTCAAAGGCGCCTTTGGATTTATGCCCATGGATCACATTGCGAAAATCACCAAGGCGGACCAAGGGGCCGTTAAGGCGAAAATCGACAGGAAACCCTATGCCCTCGCGCCCCTGCGTTATGGCGCACAGGGCCTGCAACACAGAGGTCTTTCCGGAGCTATTTGCCCCGGTGAGCAAGGTAAGAGGAGCCAAAGTCAGGTCCTCAGTCTGAAATGCTTTGAATTTTGTAAGTGTTAGCCGCTTTAGTCGCATATGACTCTTGGCGGGTGCAAACCCGCACCTTCTCAATTAACTTTGGCCTGAAAAAAGCTTGGCGAAAATAAAATGACATGCGGCGGCCGAACTGGGCATTTTGGTGCTGATGCCACAGCGCGTTGGAGATGATGTTAGGTGTACGGCGCCAACATTCCTCCTCTCACGGTAAGCCGCCACCGCTATCCCCGCAAATCGCGAACGTCCGCTTCTGGCACTAACGCCCCCCCTAGTTACCCCGCCAAATTCATCGAGGCAGTTGATCTAAGCGACGACGAATCAACTAACCCTCGTCGTCCTCGCCCCCCACCGCAAAGCTGCTGACATCCAAAGGCACCGCCTCGGCTAGCAGCAGGCGCTGCGCCAGCACGGCGGCTTGGGTGCGGCGGTAGAGGCCGAGCTTGCGCAGGATGGCGGTGACGTGGGCCTTGATGGTGGCCTCGGTGACTTCGAGGTCGTAGGCGATCTGCTTGTTGAGGCGGCCGTCGGCCAGGTGCATCAGCACCTTCAACTGCTGCGGCGAGAGGCTGGCGACGCGGCGGGCGAGCTGGGCGTCGTTGCTGTCGGTGGGCGGCGGGGCGACTTCCGGCGGCGTCCACAACTGGCCGTCGAGCACGGCGGTGATGGCGGTGGTGAGCACGTCCAGGCCGGCGGACTTGGGGATGAAGCCGGCGGCGCCGAAGTCGAGCGCGCGGTGGATGGTGGCGCTGTCTTCCTCGGCGGAGATCATCACCACCGGCACGCTGGGGTGCTCGGCGCGCAGCCAGACCAGCGAGGAATAGCCCTGCACGCCGGGCATGCGCAGGTCGAGCAGCACCAGGTCGGCGTCCGGCACCTTGCTGATGGCGGTGCGCAGCCCCTCGTAGCTGTCGGCCTCGGTGACCTCCACGCCGGGCAATACCCGCTCCACCGCCAGTCGCAGGGCGGCGCGGAACAGGGGATGGTCGTCGGCGATCACTACGACGGGATGCGATTGGGCGCTGGGCATTTCTAGTGAGCTCATGCGGCGAGTGTTGGTCCTCGATCTGCATCCTGCCAGATCGTTAGGGCCTGCCACCAATTGGCGGATCGCCGCGTTGCTGGCCGCAACCCGCCGGGGCCGGACTGTTTTGGCGCGGCGCGGCGTCAGCCAGAGGGGGCAATAGTTCGACTATGGCCTCCCTCTGCCTTCCTTGCGCCGCACCAAAACAGCCTCGGCCGCAGCGACCCGCCAACTGGCGGCAGGCCCTTAAGACTTTGGTCGTAAGCGCCTGCCGTTACGACCTTCGGGGAATGTGACAGCGGCGGGGTAGGGGGCAAGCTCGGCTCCGTTGTCACTAGAACAACTCCGAGGAGAAACCCATGCAGCCCAGCCGCTACCCCGCAAACCCGTTTGCCCTGGCCGCCCGCGCGTTCTGCGCCGGTGCGCTGGCCCTGTCGCTATCCGCCCCCGCGCTGGCCGCGCCGGATGCCGAGACCGCCGCCGTCATCAAGGAGCTGCGCCAGCGGCTCGATGCGCTGGAGGCGCAGCTCGCCGCCGAGCGCGCCGCCCGCGCCACGCCGCCTCCGGCACCGGTGGCCGCCGCGGCCCCGGCTGCCGCCAAGCCGGCCGAAACCAAGATCGGCGACACCAAGCTCACCTGGGGCGGCTATGTGAAGGCCGACGCCATGTACTCGCGCTTCAGCGAGGGCGAGGTGGCGCAGAGCACCAGCCGCGACTTCTACGTGCCGGGCACCATCCCGGTCAGCACCGGCAGCGGCGAGAGCCGCGACTTCTTCGACGCCCACGCCAAGGAAACCCGGCTGTTCCTCAAGACCGAGACGCCGCTGGATGGCCACAAGCTCGGCACCCATATCGAGTTCGACTTCATCGTCAGCCAGGGCACCGGCAACGAGCTGGTCACCAATGCCTACAACCCCGGCCTGCGCCGCGCCTTCATCACCTACGACAACTGGCTGATCGGCCAGGAGTGGAGCACCTTCCAGAACCTCGGCGCGCTGCCGGAGACGCTGGACTTCGTCGCCTTCCCCAGCGATGGCACGGTGTTCATGCGCCAGCCGCAGGTGCGCTACACGCTGGGCAACTTCCAGCTCGCGCTGGAAAACACCGAGACCTCGGTGCTGCCGGGCGGTGGTGGCACGGTGGCCGGCTCCGGTGACGGCCGCATCCCTGATGCGGTGGCGCGCTACAACTTCAAGCTCGGCGCCGCCGAGCTGAGCCTGGCCGGCCTGCTTCGCCAGTTGCATGTCGACAACCCGGCTGCCGGTGCCGTCGCCGCCGTGAGTGACAGCAGCACCGGTGGCGGCGTGAGCTTCTCCGGCCGCATCCCGCTGGGCAAGGACGACGTCAAGTTCATGCTCACCAGCGGCGAGGGCCTGGGCCGCTACCTGGCGCTGGGCACCTCGGCCGACGCGGTGCTGGCCAATGGCGAGCTGAGCGGCATCGGCATCACCGCCGGCTATCTGGCCTACAAGCACCAGTGGACGCCGACCCTGCGCTCCACGCTCACCGCCTCCACCTTCCAGGCCGACAACGACCTCGCCCTCACCGGCGGCGCGGTGACCAAGAGCGTCACCAGCTTCAGCGGCAACCTGCTGTATTCGCCGGTCGCCAAGCTCACCTTCGGCGTCGAGTACCGCCACGCCAGCCGCGAGGTCGAGAGCGGCGCCGACGGCGCGCTGGACCGCCTGCAGTTCTCCACCAAGTACCTGTTCTGACCGTCTTCAAGAGGTGTCCCTCCTGGCCCCGCTCACGCGGGGCATTTTTTTGGCCAGCGGCGGCCGGCGAGCGCCTTCGTCGATAATGGCGCCATGCACTACCGCCACGACTTTCACGCCGGCAACTTCGCCGACGTACACAAACACATCCTCCTCTGCGGCCTGGCCCAGGCCATGGCCCGCAAGGACAAGCCCTACGCCTATCTCGATACCCATGCCGGCAGCGGCAGCTACGACCTCACCGGCGCCGCCGCCACCCGCACCGGCGAGGCGGCCGAGGGCGCGCTGCTGTTGCAGGGGCTGAAGGACGCACCCGAGCCGCTGGCAAGCTGGCAGCGCATCGTCAGCGCCGCCAACAGCGGCGGCGCCTGGCGCCGCTATCCCGGCTCGCCGGCCTTCGTGAAGGCCCTGGCCCGCGAGGGCGACCGCCTGCTGCTGTGCGAATCGGTGCCGGAAGTCGCCGAGGCGCTGCGCACGCAGTTGTTCGACGCCACCGTCCACGTCCGCGACGGCTACGAGGCGGCCAGCCTGCTGCCGCCGGCCGAGAAGCGCGGCCTGGTGCTGGTGGACCCGCCCTTCGAGCGCCGCGACGAGTTCGCGGCGATGACCGACTTTCTGCAACGCGCGCAGGCGCGCTTCGCCGGCGGCGTCTATGCCTTCTGGTATCCGCTCAAGAACAGCCACGAGGTGGAGCGCTTCTGCCGTCGCGTGGCGACGCTCAGCAGCAAGCCGGTGGTGGACTTCCGCTTCGACACCGGCGCCAAGGCCGAGGGTCAGATGCGCGGCAGCGGCCTGGTGGTGGTGAATCCGCCTTACCGGTTCGCCGAGGACATGGCGCCGGCGCTGGACATCCTGGCCCGCGAGCTGGCCCACGGCAGCCGCGCCGCCTCCCACATCACCTGGCTGAAGACCGAAGCATGATCCGCACCCTGCACCGTGGTGAATTCCTGGAGCTGAAGAGAGATCGCCACTGGGAGTACGTCAGCCGCGTCAACGCCCGTGGCGCGGTGGTCATCATCGCGGTGACGCCGGAGCGCGAGCTGGTGCTGGTGGAGCAGACCCGCATCCCCCAGCAGTGCAAGACCATCGAGCTGCCGGCCGGCATCGTCGGCGATGCCGACAGCCCTGAGCACGAGAGCTTCGAGGACGCGGCGCTGCGCGAGATGCTGGAGGAGACTGGCTTTCGCGGTAGCGAGGCCTTTCTGCTCACCCAGGGGCCGACCGCCGCCGGGCTCACTTCCGAACAACTGACGCTGGTCGGCATCCGTGGCCTGGTGCGCGAGCACGACGGCGGCGGCGTCGGCGACGAGGACATCAGCGTGCATCTGGTGCCGCTCGAGGGCGCGCACGACTGGCTGGAGCGCAAGCGCGCCGAGGGCCTGCGGGTGGAGCCGCGCGTCTACGCCGGGCTCTACTTCGCCACCGGCCCGCAGTTCGCCTGAAGGTGGTGGAGGCGCTGGAGATCCGCGCCGCCGATGGCATCCCGCTGGCGGCGAGCTACTTCCCGCCCCAGGGCCAGCCCAGGGCGGCGGTGCTGATCAATTCGGCGACGGCGGTGGACCGCCGCTACTACCGGGCGTTTGCCGAATGGCTGGCGGCGCGCGGCCATGTGGTGCTCAGCTACGACTACCGGGGTATCGCCGGCTCCCGGCCGCAGCGGCTGCGCCGCGACTTTCCGGCTAGCATCACGCTCTGGGGCGAGCGCGATTGCAGCGCCGCCGCCGAGGCCCTGGCGCAACGGGCACCGAAAGCGGCCGAGGGTGGCGCGCTGCCGCTGCTGCTGATCGGCCACAGCATCGGTGGCGTGGTGGTAGCCAGCATGCCCGACAACCAGCGCTTCGCCGCCATCCTCACCGTCGGCGCGCAGAGCGCCTACTACCGCGACTGGCCGGCGGCGGTGCGCGGCCCGATGTATCGGCAATGGCATCTGGCCCTGCCGTTGCTGACGCCGCTGTTCGGCTACTTCCCGGCCAAGCGCCTGGGCATGATGGAAGACCTGCCGGCCGGCGTCGCGCGCCAGTTCCATGCCCGTAGACGGCACCCCGACTGGCTGCGTCTCTTGGAGCGCGAGGGCCTCGCCAGCTACCACCGGCAAGTCCGCGCGCCGGTGCTGGCCATCGGTATCACCGACGACCCCTACGGCACCCGTGCCGCGACGCTGCGCCATCACGCCCTGTTCGAGAACGCGCCGGTGGAATACCGATGGATCGCGCCGGCCGAGATCGGCGAATCGGAGATCGGCCACTTCGGCTTCTTCCGCCGCCGCTACCAGCAGACGCTGTGGCCGCTGGCGGCGGAGTGGCTGGAGCGGCAGGCCGCGCGGGTTCAGTCGGCCGGCCAGTCCAGCCAGATACGGCCGTCGGAATAGACCCGCTCCTCGGCGCGCAGGCCGGTGTCGGCCTCGTCGATGTGCCGGTGCAGCTTTTCCGGCGGGCGCAGAAAGGGCTCGCGGCCGTGGATGAAATCCTGCTCGCGCACCAAGGCCCAGTAGGCCTTGTTGAGCGCCAGCGCTCGCTCGCGGCTGGGCACGATCAGCCAGCGCAGGTCGCGGTCGCCACCCGGCGCGGCGCGTAGAACGGCCTTGCGGTCGAGCAGGCCGCCGGGGAAGAAGCGCGCCAGCACCTCGTCGTTGCTGCGGAAGGCGTCACCACCGCCGGCGCGGCTGAACCAGGTCAGCACCTCCGGCTCGGCGTGGCCGGCCATCGGTACATCGGCCATGCCTTCCAGCGTCTGCCAGCCCCAGCCCTGCGCGCCCGGCGCCTTGCGCGGAAAGCCGAAGGAAGAGTCGGCGGTGATGCCTAAGCCACCGTGGCAGCCCATGCAGTGGTAGTGCTCCTCCAGGGTCTGTAGCCGCAGGGCGCCCTTGGCGTCCTCGATCCAGCCCTGATAGCTCCAGCCGAAGGCGTTCATCAGCCCCAGCTCGGGGCTGCCGCGATAGCGCGGCGTCAGGCCGGCGGCCTTCTCGTCGCGCTCCTCGCGGTAGGCGCCCTTGAGCGCGCTGTCGTCCAGATTCAGGCGCTTGACGCTGTAGCGGAGTTCCTTCAGCCGCGCCGAGAGCAGGTTGGGCTGGTCGGGGTCGACATAGCGCAGGCTGTGCAGAAACTCGGTGCCCTGCGGATAGCTCCAGCGCCGCACCGGCTCGCTCACGGCGGCGCCGGCGTAATGCCGGGGCAGGCCCTGGATGTGGCGGGCGCTGGCGAGCTTGCCGTCGCCGTCGAGGTCGAAGCCGGCCAGGGCTTCCGACACCGGCTCGATGGCGCGCCGCAGCGTGGCCTCGGGCACGGTGTCGGCGACGGTCATCGCCGCTTCCAGAATGGCGAGGTTGGCGCTGTAGACGGCGCGCGACTCGCGGCCCTGGGCATCCTGGCGGAAGCGCGCCGGCAGGCGGATCAGCACATCGTCGCTGGCGCCATTGGTGGGCCAGAAGCCGCCGGGCAGGGGCTTGTAGCGGAAGGCGCGCCAGCCGGAGCCGTCGCGCGCCCAGCCCTGGGCGTCAAAGCCCTGGCGGTAGTCGAGATCGGGCCGATAGCCGGGCGCGTCGCCGCCGCGCTGGGCGGCAAAGAGCGGCTGGTAGTTGTCCTGGCGGATGTAGTCCAGCACCTGGGCATCGCTGATGCCGGCGATGGCCGGGCGGCGGTCGACGAAGACATTGCGCCAGTGGTTGTCCATTGCCGCCGGCGAGAAGGCGTATTGCTCCTGCAACTCCCAGTCGCCCTTGTCGTTGCGGCCGTTGCGGGTGGTGTGGCAGGTCCAGCAGGGGTTCGCGCTGCCCTCGGTCCGGGTGTAGCACTGCGGCGGCACGCCGGGCTCGGGATTGCTGAAGGCGACCAGGGCCTCGCGGGTCTGGGTGGCCGCGGCGGCAGCGGCCGGCTTGGCCGGTTCGGCGGGCTTGCCGCAGGCGGCGAGCGCCCAGGCCAGCAATACCCCGCAAGCCAGTTCCCTCCCCCGCAGGCGGGGGAGGGCCAGGGTGGGGGCGTTCTGCGGCTTGCGCACAAGCCGATGGCTACCGTCGCTCTCGTCCCGTCGAAAGCCCTTGGCTTCCGACTCCCCCGCGAGCGGGGGAAGCAGATCGGCTTGGTCCTGCCTCTGACTCACGCGCCCTAGCTCCGCTTCGGCGGCTGGTAGTCCGGCCCGTCGTGGCGGCGCGGGCGCAGGCTCTCGACGATCTGCCGCAGCTCCCGGCGGCGCAGCTCGAAGTGCGCCGGGTCGGCGCTGAGCAGGGCGCTGGCCCAGCGGCCCTCGCCGGCTACGGTGAGCAGGTAGGCGCTCAGCTCGCGCTCGCCCAGGCGGTAGCGCAGCACGTATTCGTAAGCGGGCAGGCCGTCGAGCTGCAGGCGGTGCTCCTCCAGTTGCTCGAAGGCCGTGGCCTTGTCGGCCAGGGCGCGCAGGCGGCGCTGGGTCTGGCCGTCGAGGCAGCTCGCGGGGTCGTCCAGGCGCTGGCTGTTCACCGCCAGGGCCACGCCCTCCCAGCCGGGCGCGGTGGCGCGAGCGTAGAGCGGCACCTCGGTGGCGTTGCGGCGCAGATCCCAGCCGGCCGGCAGTTGCAGTTGATAGCCGGGGCCGGCCACCGGCGTCATTGCGGCGTCCGCTCCGGCGGCCTGGGCGGCGGCGCCCAGTAGCAGCAGGGCCAGCAGCGTGCGCACCACGGGCCTCAGGTGCCCGGGAGATTGTTGTAGATGTCGGTGCCGAAGGGCACCAGGCCGGCCTGGCCAGCGTGGCCCAGGTAGGGCAGGCCGAACAGGTCCTCGATGCTCTTGAGCATGGAGTAGTGGTTGTAGGGCACGTCGGACACCGTGCCCGGCTTGATGAAGGGCGAGATCAGCACCGCGCCGATGCGGCCGCCGCCGGGGCCGAACAGGCCGGGCAGCACGCTGTTGGGGCCGCTGGGCTCGTTGCAGCAGGCGGCGGCGTCCTCGGCGTTGGCGCCGAGATTGGCTTCGTCGAAAGTGACCAGGATCAGGCCATCTTTCTGGTAGGCCGGCGAGGCCATGATCCTCGGCACCCATTCCTTCAAAAAGTCGTCGATGCCGACCAGACCGCCCGGGTCGCCGTTGGCGCAGCCGCTGTCGTGGCCATCGGCGCAGAGGTTGGGGGTGATGAAGACGTAGTTGGGCGTGTTCGCTTCCTTCAGCAGATCGGTTTTCAGCGCCGCCAGCTCGACCACGTGGGCGTCGCAGTTGGCCTGGTCGTCGATGATGCTGTGGAAGTACACGAAGGGGTTGTGGCGCGTCGCGTACTGGTCGGTCGCGGTCGCCGACTGGGTGCCGTCCTGGGAGTTCAGCTTGGGGTGCGAGCAGGTGGCGGAGCCGTCGCGCGCCAGGTCAAAGCCCATGTCCTGCATGTAGCCCTTCCAGCTCAGCCCCTTGTCCTGCAACTGGTTGGCGATGGTCTTGATCGCCGGCGGGTAGACGCAGCCAAAGCCGGTGACCTGGCCGTTGGCGTCCGGCGTGGTGGTGCCGACCCAGTCGAGGTAGGCGAGGCAGTCGGTGGCGGTCGCGGTGTTCGGCGACTGGCCGCCGACCATGCTGATGTAGTTGTCCAGGCTGACGTGGCCGGTGCCGTGGTACTGGGTCAGCAGGGCGCCGAGCTTGGGCAGCTCGCTGGCCAGGTAGGGCGCGGCGCTGTCGGCGCCGGCGCCGAAGGTGTCGGCGTAGCTCTTATTCTCCAGCACGATGATGAACACATGGCCGGGCTTGCTGGCCTTGCTGCCGGAGCCGGCGGGTTCGCTGCCGCCGCAGGCGGCGAGAGCGAGGATCAACAGCAAGGGGAGCAGGGCTTTCATCGGTGGATCTCGGTGGTGCGGGGCTGGCGGCAGGGCGCTCAGCGCGCGGCCGGCCGCAGGCTGTCGGCGATGCGCCGGAACAGCGCGCGCTGGAATTCAAACCGCGCCGGCTCGCTGGCGAGGCTCAGCACGATCATCTCCTTCTCGGTGGCGAGCACCGTGAGATAGGCGTGCAGATGGCGCGGGCCTTCGCGGTAGTCCAGCTCCAGGCGGCTGGCGACCGCGCCGCCCAGTTCCAGCGGCTGCTCGGAAACCACCTGGAAGTCCTGGGCCAGATGGCCCATGTCGCGCAGCTTGCGCAGCACGAAACCATCGAGGCAGGTGCGGCGGGCGTCGTAAGGCTCGCGGGTGAGGATCAGCTGATCCTGCGCCCAGCCGGCGGTATCGCTCTTGGGCGGGCGCGCCACCAGCTCGGCGCCCATCAGGCCGCGCTGCTGGCTCCATTGCGCCGGCAGCTCCAGGCTCCAGCCGGGGCCGCGCAGGGTCTGCAAGTCGGCGGCGGAAGCCGGCAGCAGCCAGGCCAGCAGGGCCGCCGCCAGCGCGAGTGCCGGCCGCAGACGCATTACTTGCTCAAGCTGCGCACGAAGGCGGGCTTGGGCTTGCCGGCGGTATCGAGCGGCAGGGCCAGATTCTCCAGCGTGTAGACCTCGCCCTTGAGCTCGCTCTCGCTGATCTCGAACCAGAAGAAGCCGGGCGTGAGGTCTTGCTGCCAGTGCGCCGGGTTGCGGGCGGCGTCGCCGAAGTCGCGGGTATCGGAGCCGGCGCCGGAGAGCACGAACTCGGTCTTGCTGTTGCAGGTGGAGACCGGCTTGAGCCATTCCAGGTCGTGGTCGTGACCGAAGATGAAGAGATCCACGCCACCGTTGTACTGGGTGTCGCAGAGGCTGGCGTCGAGAAAGTTCTTCCACTGGGTGCCGCTGACCGTGCCCGGCACCAGCACATTGGTGCCGTCGAAGCTGCCGGCATTGCCGTGGTGGCCGTTGGAGACATAAGGGTGGTGGGCAAAGGCGAAGGTCCACTTGGCCTTGCTGGCCGCCAGCCCGGCCTGGAACCACTGCAGCTGGGTGTTGGCGTAGGTGATGAAGTTGTACTTGGTGTTGAGCAGGTCGGGGATGGTCGCCGCCATGGGGTTGGAGTCCAGGCAGAAGAACTCCGCGATCGGCGTCTCGCCGGCCGCGAGCGTGCTCGGCGCGGTGAAGGAGTGGTAGCGGGCCGGCAGGGTCCACTTGCCGGAGCTGCCTACCGAGGTGGTGTACTGCACCTGGTAGTCGCCCTTGTTGTTGGCCGCACCTTCGCCGGCCGTGGTGGCCGAATTGTCGTGGTTGCCGAGGGTGGCGTAGACCGGGATGTTGAGATCCTTGTAGGGCAGCTCGAACTTGGTCTGGAACTGCTCGTCGGTCACCGAGGTAACACCGCTGTCGTAGAAGTTGTCGCCCAGCTCCAGCGCAAAGTCGCAGCCCTTGACCGCGCAGAGCTGCGCCATCGCAGCACCGACCGCGTTCTGGTTGTCGTTGGCGCGGCCGGCGTCACCGAAGGCGATGAACTTCACCGTCTTCTTGGCGGCCGCGGGCGGCGTGCCGCCGTTGTCGGGCGCCTGGCTGGTGCCGCAGGCGGCGAGCGAGAGGGCAAGGGCGAGGGGCAGCAGACGCATGGCACAAGGTTTCCGGTAGGCAAGCGGCCTATTCTGCCTAAGGCTTGTGATGCCGGGATGACATGGGGCGGATTTCCCGTTTCCCGTATTCGTCGGTCGGCGCCTTGTGCCGGCCGGGGACAGGGCCTAACCTGCGCGCCATAGCCGGGGGTGCCCCAAGTAGCGCGGGGCTGAGATCACACCCTTGGAACCTGACCGACCCCAAGGCCGGTGAGGGAAGGCTGAGGGGCTGGCGCCTGGGTGCCGTGCTCCGGCGTTCCCGAGCTGGCTGGAGCCTTGCAAGCCATGAGCGCCCTCCCGAACGATTTCCTGCACGACGCCACCCGCCTCACCGAGGACGCGACGCGGCCGTTTCCTGCCAGCCGCAAAATCTACGTCGAGGGCTCGCGTCCGGACCTCCGCGTGCCGATGCGCGAGATCAGCCTGACCCCGACCAAGACCCGCGAAGGCATCGAGCCGAACGCGCCGGTCACCGTCTACGACACCAGCGGCCCCTATACCGACCCGAACGCGCACATCAATCTGCTCCAGGGCCTGCCGCCCCTGCGGGCGGGCTGGATCGCCGAGCGCGGCGACAGCGAGCCGCTCAAGGGGCTCTCCAGCATCTACGGCCGCATCCGCGCCGCCGACGAGAAGACCGCGCACCTGCGCTTCGAGCACATCCGCCAGCCGCGCCGCGCCAAGGCCGGCGCCAATGTCAGCCAGATGCACTACGCCCGGCGTGGCCTGATCACGCCGGAGATGGAGTACATCGCCATCCGCGAGAACGCCCGTCTTCAGGAGTTGCGCGAGAGCTACGAGAAAGCCGGCTATCTGCGCCGCCACCACGCGGGCCAGAGCTTCGGCGCGATGCTGCCGAAGGAAGTGACGCCGGAGTTCGTCCGCAGCGAGGTGGCGCGCGGCCGCGCCATCATCCCCGCCAACATCAATCACCCGGAGCTGGAGCCGATGGTCATCGGCCGCAACTTCCGGGTGAAGATCAACGCCAACATCGGCAACTCGGCGGTGTCTTCGAGCATCGCCGAGGAAGTCGAGAAGATGGTCTGGTCGACCCGCTGGGGCGGCGACACGGTGATGGATCTCTCCACCGGCAAGAACATCCACGAGACCCGCGAGTGGATCATCCGCAACTCGCCGGTGCCGATCGGCACGGTGCCGATCTACCAGGCACTGGAGAAGGTCAACGGCAAGGCCGAGGAACTGACCTGGGAGATCTACCGCGACACGCTGATCGAGCAGGCCGAGCAGGGCGTGGACTACTTCACCATCCACGCCGGCGTGCTGCTGCGCTACATCCCCTGGACCGCCAACCGCATGACCGGCATCGTCAGCCGTGGCGGCTCCATCCTCGCCAAGTGGTGTCTCGCGCATCACCAGGAGAATTTCCTCTACACGCACTTCGAGGAAATCTGCGAAATCATGAAGGCCTACGACGTCAGCTTCTCGCTCGGCGATGGCCTACGGCCCGGCTCGATTGCCGACGCCAATGACGAGGCGCAGTTCGGCGAGCTGCACACGCTCGGCGAGCTGACGCAGATTGCCTGGAAGCACGATGTGCAGGTGATGATCGAAGGCCCCGGCCATGTGCCCATGCAGCTCATCAAGGAGAACATGGACGAGCAGCTCAAGCACTGCTTCGAGGCGCCGTTCTACACGCTGGGCCCGCTCACCACCGACATCGCGCCCGGTTACGACCACATCACCAGCGGCATCGGCGCCGCCAACATCGGCTGGTATGGCACGGCGATGCTCTGCTACGTCACGCCCAAGGAGCACCTGGGCCTGCCGGACAAGGACGATGTGCGCGAGGGCATCATCACCTACAAGCTCGCCGCTCACGCGGCTGATCTGGCCAAGGGCTGGCCTGGCGCGCAGGTGCGCGACAACGCGCTGTCGAAGGCGCGCTTCGAGTTCCGCTGGGAGGATCAGTTCAACCTCGGCCTCGATCCCGACAAGGCCAAGGAATTCCACGACGAGACCCTGCCGCAGGAGGGCGCCAAGCTCGCGCACTTCTGCTCGATGTGCGGCCCGCACTTCTGCTCGATGAAGATCACCCAGGACGTGCGCGACTACGCCGCCCAGGTCGGCGCCGACGAGCAGGCGGCCCTGGCCCAGGGCATGGCCGAGAAGGCGGCGGAGTTCAAGGCGGCGGGCGCCGAGGTCTATCGCGTCGAATGAGCCGCAACTGGTTCGACCGGCTGCGCGAGAACCCCTCGGCCTCGCTGCTGTTCGTACAGCTCGCCGGGGTGCTGCTGTACCCGCTGATGGACGATGTCGCCAGCAGCCGTGCGCTGTTCAACGTGTTTGGCCTGCTGGTGCTCGGGCTGGCGCTGCGCATGGTGCGCCGCAGCCCGGCGGCGACCTGGATCGCGGTGCTGCTGGCCAGCCTGGTCACCGCCCTGCTGGTCGTGCAGGCGCTGGCGCCGAGCGCGTCGGTGGCCATGCTGATCTCGGCGCTGGAGGCGCTGTTCTACTTCTATGCCGCCGGCAGCCTGATCGCCTACATGATGGAAGATCAGCGGGCGACCACCGACGAGCTGTTTGCCGCCGGCGCCACCTTCACCCTGCTGGCCTGGGCCTTTGCCCATGGCTTCGCGCTCTGCCAGGCGCTGCTGCCCGGCAGCTTCGGGCCGGAAGCGCTGCCGCGGACCTGGATGGAGCTGCTGTTCCTGTCGTTCACCACCCTCTCCGGTGTCGGCCTGGGCGACATCGTGCCGCTCACGCCCATGGGCCGGGCGCTGGTGATGCTCGGCGAGTTCACCGGCGTCATGTACATCGCGGTCGTGGTATCGCGGCTGATCGGCATGACCATCAATCGCGGTTCGACCTGAGCCGGCGCTGGTCCCTGGTGCGGGACCATTCATCGCCTGTAACAAAAAACTGCCGTACGCCGGCCGAACTGGCTGGTAATTTGCGCGTCCTTTGTCATCAGTCTGCAACCAAAAGGACACACAACGGCAATGAAACTGTGCTGGACCGCCGGCAGCGCCTGCGTCAATGGCCTGCAAATCGCCTGGGAACAGGCTGGTCCGGAGCAGGGCGAGCCGCTGCTGCTGCTGATGGGCCTGGGCGGCCAGTTGATCCACTGGCCGGACGCGCTCTGCGAGCGGCTGGTGCGGCAGGGCTTCCGGCTGACCCGTTTCGACAATCGTGACGCCGGCTTGTCCTCCGACGGCGACCGTGGCCTGCCAACGCGCATCCCGCAGGACTGGCTGCGCAGCCGCTTTGGCCTGCCGGCCGAGGCCAATTACAACCTGTACGACCTCGCGGAGGATGCGGTGGGCCTGCTCGATGCGCTGGGCATTGCCCGCGCGCACCTGGTCGGCGCCTCGATGGGCGGAATGGTCGCGCAGATCCTCGCGGCCCGGTATCCGCGGCGGGTGCTGAGCCTGAACTCGATCATGTCCAGCACCAACGATCCCAGCCTGCCGTCGGCGCGCTTCGACGTGCTCTGGCGCATGGCCGGCATCGGGCCGAAGCCGCGCACCCGCGAGCAGGTGATCCGCCGTTCCACGGCGATGCTGCGGCGGGTCGGCAGCCCGGGATTTCCCACTTCTTACGAGTACCGCGCGCGGCTCGCCGGCCAGGCCTACGACCGCGCGTTCCGGCCGGCCGGCGTCGCCCGCCAGGCCCATGCGGTGCTGACCACCGGCAGCATCGAGTCGCTGCTGCCGCAGATCAGCGCGCCCACCCAGGTGGTGCACGGCCTCGCCGATCCGCTGCTGCGGCCGGCCTGCGGTGAGCGCAGCGCCCGCCTGATCCGTGGTGCCCGGCTGGAGCTGATCGCGGGCATGGGCCACGACTTGGCACCGGCGCTGGCGCCGCGCTGGGCCGAGCTGATCGCCGGCAACGCCGCGCGCGCCTGAGTTCAACGGTTCGGCTCCCTTAGCGTCGGCGGGCCGCGAACTGACGCGTTAATCAGATCAAGAAGGCCGGTGTTTTATGGATGAGGCGGCGTAGATCGCTTCCGAACCGGCTCCCTAGTGCTGGAGTGAGGAGTAACAAATGCGTGGTCTGCAAAGCGCCAGCGGCGGTGGCCGTGCCTGGCGGATGTTCGCCCTGATCCTGTTGGTCAGTGGTCTGGTGTCTTGCGACGCTGGAAGCGACGGTAGCGCGTCCGGCGGTGGCGGCGTCGGAGGCAAGCTGGCCCTGGAAATTCCCTGTGATCAGCAGGCCGATACGCGTCTGCAGGAAATGAGCGACGCCGGCATCGGCCTCGCCAGCCTGCTGGGGTTGCCGTCCGGTCGTTACGCGTTGCCCGCCGAACCCGCGCCAACTCAGCTCGTGGTGATGTTCCACGGCCACGGCAACGACTCCTGCTCCTGGCGCCGACATCTTCAGAATGTCGCCGCCAAGGGTGCAGTCGCGGTGGCGATGGACTACAGCGGGCAGTTGCAGGAGCCGATTCCGCACTACGGCTGGCGCGCACGCGCTGGCGCGGCCGACTCCATCGCCGCGGCGCGCTACTTTCTCGACCGCTATCCCTCGATCAAGACCGTGCACGCCTTCGCGGTGAGCATGGGCGGCAACGTCGCCGGCGTGGCGCTGGCGGCGCCGGAGGCCGTGCGCGCCGACGGCAGCCCCTTGTTTGATGACTGGGTGGCGGTGGAGGGCGTGCACAATCTGGCGGAGGAGTACCTGATCGTCCGCACCGTGGCGCCGGCCGTGCCGGACGGCGCCATCGCCCAGGCCGAGATTGAGGCCGAGAACGGTGGCCCCATAGAGCAGGTGCCCAACAACTACCTGGAGATCACCAATGTCGCGCGCGCCGCCGACTACGCCTACCTGAAGTCGGTGGTGCTGGTGCATGCCGTCGACGATGGACTGGTGCCGGCCACCCAGAGCCGTGAGATGTTCCTGGCGCTGAGCGGCCAGAGCGTCACCAGCCATCTTTACACAGTGCTGCTGCGCGGCGACGCCGAGGACGGCACTACCGCCAGCGGTCTGGTGCTGGGTCCGGTGTACGGCGCCGGCGGCCAGGTCTACACGAGCGCGCTGGCGGGTCATGGTTGGGAAGGCAGCGACACCCAGTTGGTGATCCGCACTGGCCTCGAACAGCTTTACGCGCTGATGGATGGTGCCGAAGTTTCGGTCGGCGAGACGGTGATTCCCGGGCTCTGACCGGGGTTGCCGTCGAGTAGGTAATGGAACTGGGCACGAGCCCAGTTTTCAGCGCGGGGTTCCATTGGCTCCCGTAAGGCTACGGCATCGGGGAGCCAATGGCTAAAACCGGTGCGGTTACTGGGTTCCACCAACTCGGAGCCCAACATGACCTTTTCTACCCATCCCGTCGCCGCCCAAGCTCAAGCCGCCTCGACCCCCGCCGCCCCGGTGGCTTACTCCTACGTGCGCTTCTCGCACGGCCGCCAGAAGAACGGCGACAGCCTGCGCTGACAGCTCGCCCTGTCCCGGGAGTGCGCCGACAAGCACGGCTTGAACCTGCAGGAGCTGACCTATAGCGACCTGGGTTTGAGCGCCTTCCGGGGCGCCAACATCGAACGCGGTGCCCTGGCGGCTTTCATCAAGGCCGTCGAGGACGGTACCATCCGCCCGGGGTCTTACCTGCTTGTCGAGAACTTCGACCGCCTCTCCCGCGCCGAGGTGCACATTGCCCTGCAACTGCTCCTGCGCCTGGTGTCCGCCGGCATCGTGGTCGTGACGCTGATGGACGGCAAGGTCTGGAACGAGCAGACCGTCGCTGATACCACCAACCTGCTGGTGACCATCATCTTCATGGGCCGCGCCCACGACGAGAGCCTGCGCCGCTCGGCCCGTATCCGGGAGGTCCACCAGGCCAAGCGCGACCGCCGCGACCCCGCCATCTTCGGCCAGGGGCCGGCCTGGGTTACCCGCAAGCCGGACGGCAGCGGCTGGGAGGTCAAGCCCGGCATGGCCGAGAGCATCCGCCGGGTGTTCGAGCTGAGCATCCAGGGCGTCGGCAGCACCGCCATCGCCCGCCAGGCCAACGCCGAGGGCTGGGTCGCACCGGGCAGGGTGGCCCGCTGGAACACCACCCTGCCGAACAAGCTGCTCCACAACCGTGCGGTTCTGGGCGAGTACGAGCCCAACGTCATGGCGGGCAGCAAGCGCGTCTCGACAGGCGAGGTCTGGACCGACTACTACCCCCGCATCTTGGACGAGGACACCTTCCTGAAGGCCCAGGCAGCGGCGCACAACCGGCGCAACCTGCCCAACCGGCGTGACGCCGGTTACCACAACGTCCTGCAGGGCCTGGCCTTTTGCGGGTACTGCGGCCAGACCCTTCTGCGCAAGCGCAAGAGCGGGGGGAAGAACGCCCAGGGGTACGCCCAGTACATCTGCAGCGGGAAGCACTGCGGGGACAAGCCCTGCCCCACGACCAACGCCCGGCAACTGGAGCAGCGCCTGTTGCCCAACCTCGTGCGCAACGCCGTCAGCGAGGTGGCCCGCACCGACCGGCTCGCCGCCCTGCGCGACCAGCTCGACACCAAGGAGGCCGAACACCGGGAGGCTACAGCGGCGGCCGAGCGCATCCTCACGCTGGTGCAGAGCAAGTCGAGCCCCCTGCTGGAGCGCCGCTTCCGCGAGCTGGACGGCAAGGCCACCGCTGCGGCGGCCGAGGCGACAGCCATCCGTGCCGAGCTGTACTCCAGCGAGGGGCCGCTGTGCGATGAGGACGTAGCGCTGGCGATGGACACCGCCATGGCCGCAGTGCTGGACGTCACCGACCGCCTGGCGACCGAGCGCGCTGCCCTGCGCGACCGCCTGGCGCGGGCCTACTCGGCGGTCTGGGTCTGGTCCGACAAGAGGCTGGCCGCGACCCTGGCCCAGGGGCGCCCGGAGGTCTTGTGGGTGCCCTTGGCGCCCGAGCCGCCCATCATCGAGGCGCTGACGGGCCAGCTCACGCTGCCGCCCTTGCCCAAGCACCTGCGGTCCAGCAAGGCCGACGCCTGACCGGCGGTGCTGGCCCGCCCCGTCAGCGGCGACCGTCTCGCAGACCGTCGCATCGGGGGAGACAGTCGAAGCAGACGCTTCCACCGTGCCAAGAGCGGGGCAGGGCTGCTCCTTGGCCGGTAGGGCGGCACGCAGCCGCTCGGGCTGGACGCCCTCGACCCCGCCAGATACCGCGCCCCCAGCCCGCCGACGCTGCACGGCAGCGCCAACGGGCGGGCAACCCGCGCAGTGCTTGCCTTGGTGGTCGCTGTTCGCGCCCCGCTGCGGCTCCGGCTGGACGCCGGACACCTCCCGGGTTGCCCGCCCGCTTTCAGCAGTCTGGGGGCGGGGCTGCGCCCCCGCTGCTCAACCGGAGCGTGGGCGCTCCTATTCCCTGCTGGGGCGGGAATCTGCTTGCGGCTCCCCCCGGGTGCGCGACGAGCTAGTGGGCCAGCTGCACCGCGCACTGAAGCGCTGACTCACTCGCTCAAAGTCCGACAGAAAATTGACCTTACCTGCCCATCTCCTGTAAGATGACAATGAGTAGCAAAGGAAAATATGAAACTAGAGTTTGACGGTCAGACAGTCTTTAACGGCACGTCAGAAAACATGGCGGAGATTCCGGATGGGTCTGTCGACTTCATTATGACCAGTCCTCCGTATTGGAACCTAAAGGATTATGGCAGTCCTGACGAGATAGGCCAATCCAGCTACGAGGAGTACCTAGCAAGACTCAACAAGGTGTGGTCAGAGTGCTTTCGCGTGGCGCGAAACGGCGCTGTCTTGGTCATCAATATCAATTCAAGACGGCATCAGAAGCGCTTTTACCCAATTCCATTTGATATAGCGACCAGAATGGAGGCGTGGAGCTTCTGGGACCACGTCATTTGGTATATACCCAACGCGCTTCCTCAGCCGAATCACTATATGGAGCGGCTGCTCGACAATAAATATGAGTCTTGCCTCGTGTTTATCAAGGGCGGGGCTGACGACTATAAATGCCACAAGCCGCGAGTCCCACAGAAGTATGCGTCTGCCGACCCACGGGCTCACAAAATCAATCCTAAGGGCCGATGCATTGGCAATATTCTGAGGATACCAGCGTACCGCCCTCCGAACGTCAAGGAGATGGGCTATCACGTCGCAGCCTATCCGGAAGAGTTAGTCGCATTCTTCATGCAAACATACTCTGACGAAGGTGATACTATCCTTGACCCATTCGTGGGGTCTGGGACCACATTGAAGGTGGCCCGAGTAATGGGGCGGAAGGGGCTTGGATTTGAACTAAACCCCGACTATCTCCCGCTTATCGAGAAAAGGATATCGGAAAACTGGGCCGTGCCGCCCTGGACCGATGTTGACATTCTGCACTCGGCGACAATGGAAACTGGAGCGCAGAAGAAGCGCAAAGTTCAATTTTCTGAAGGGTCCAAAAGGCCCACCAAGAATGAAAGCGGGCTCCCCGACCTCTTTGAGTAAATGACTTTAAAGCACCTGAATTAGTCCTCGCCCTGCCTCAATTCCTTCAGGGAAGGGCTGGCTTTCAAGAGTTACCACGTCTGAATAGCGGGCCAAGAACGAGGTGTGCTTAGCCCTATCCGATGCCTCAAGGTGTAGCCTTGCTCGTTTGTTGGTTCGCTTGGCGCAGATGACGCCAAGCTTCCAGATGGTGCTGAACTGACAAAACTCATCAGCCTTCTCCAACACCCCGTTAAGGCCAGCAGAGTTTGATTCAAATCCGATGCCGTCGATAAAGCCGACCAATGTGGGGCGAGATGCAGTTGGCAGGCTGTCAATCATGCGTCTGGCCTCATCCACCTCCAGGTGGTCTTTCGACTCTCCGTATTGACCAATATTTGATGTGTGGACTGTGCTTTTGATACAGACGGTCGGTTGTTGAACGTTAGGTACAACAATATCAAAAGATACTTCGCGCCACATCGCGTCTCGGCACAGCGGATTGTCCGCCTTTTCTTCTGGCGCGAATGGCACCCCCAGCCGAAGAAGGAGGGTTGCAATTCGGTATTCGGCTTCGTGACCGCTTCGCTTTGCGCGTTCTTGTCGAATATAGCCCGGCCATGTCGCTTGATTAAGCCCTTGAAGCATACGATTCAGCGGGTCGCTTGCCCCGGAGTGATGCAACACTCGACGCAGCTTTTTTACAAGGTACGGTCCAGCAATATTCCAGCTGCTGGTGTGACTTGCGAGGGAAAGGTGGCTTGACAAGCGAAGGCTACGTCGATTTTCCCCTGCCGATGCCTTTATGTCCTGCAGAATTTTATTTCGTGTGATGCCGCAAATTTGCAGCAGCACCTCAATCTGTTTGGCAGTCGCGGCATTGGAGAGCGGCGATTTCAGCCATGTCGCGATTTGTACGTCGCTTTCTCCACTATCCAGCTTGCTCATTACTGAGCGCAGCAGACTCAACTCAGCTGCGCTCAAATCTCTGCGCTCGTCAAAGGCGGTTTGAAATTCGTCTTCGGAATGGTTCCAGACTGAGGAAAAAAACTCAGCTCTTCTTTGTTCAACTGTTTCCATGTCAACCTAGGTCAGTGGCGTCAATATCGGCGACTAGAGTTGCGCACCGGGTGTCTAGGGCTATTGAAATCTTGAGAATGTTCTCTAAGGTCAAATTTCTCTCCCCTCGCTCTATTCCGCCGACGTAAGTGCGATGCAGTCCCGCCAAGTCCGCAAGTTCTTCCTGGGTTAGGCCAATTGCTTGTCGGCGTGCAAAGACCGCTGCGCCGAACTTTCTGAGAAATGCAGGCTTTTTCTTCACGTGGGCATTAAAGGTCGATGATGACTATTCGTCTACAGACTATAAGTAGCGCGAATATGCAGTCGCTCCAACTTGCCGCCCGGTTCTGAACTTAGATGGATAAGGCCTCGCCGCTCGGTATTGGCCTCGAAAGGCAAGGTGACCGGGTGAGGATCACCCGGTCACCTGGGCCCCTTTGCCGCGACCCACGAAGAAAAACACCCCCTCCCAGAAGAGGCTCCTGCCAAAACCTGAAGGAAGAAGGACGAAGAAGAAGGCCGCCCGGCGGGTGGCCGTCACCCGCCGTGGCGCGCCGAGTCTGGGCGCTCTACGGAGCGGGTGACTGGTGAAGGGCGGGCATGGCCCGCCCTGGGTGGGGCAGGGATAGGCCATGAGACTGCCGGGCACGGGCAGGACCGCTGGCGAGCCTTGGCACATTGGCCGGCACTCCGGGTAGGCGGTGCAGACGGTGGGCGTCACAACCTCCCCGGAGTTGCCATGCCCTACTGCACATTCTTCGGCCACCTGCTGGCCGCCCTCCGCCTGCGCCCGTCGGAGCCTGAAGCCGCCGCCGATGCCGGCGGCTTCAGCCCTGGCACGGCATCGCCCTTCGGTCCCCAGGTCAACGGGGACGGCACGCCGATGCTCAACGACGCGGTGGACGTCATGGGCAAGCCCTATGGCGACGCCGGCTCACTGTTCAGCGGCACCGACGGCGGCGGCATGTTCGACAGCGGCTCGCACGGCACCGACTGATGAATGAAGAAGGGCGGCCACTTGGCCGCCCTGACTTACTGCTCCTGCCCTGCCTTGGCGGCTTTCGCCGCCTCGCGTCGCTGCAGGCGCTCCTGCTTGCGCGCTGCGATGGCCTGCGCACCCTGCCGGATGCGCTCCCGGTCCGGGCACTCGAACAAGATGCGGTAACCCTGCCCCAGCGGTTCCCTGCGGATGAGGCCCAGGGTCTCCAGGTCCGCCAGGTGGAGGCGGACGGCGCGCTCGTCTTTGCCCGTCAGCTTGGCGATGTACGGCCGGCGTACGTGGTGTTGCCCTCGTAGTGACACGACGCCAGCGCCAGGTACACGTACATCGTGGCGTTGTCGATGCAGTCCACCACGTTGAACAGCAGCTTGCGTGGCAGGCAGAAGTACCCGCCTTCGCCGTAGCCCTCGTACCAGTGGTTGTTGTCGTCGCTCGGAATGCGGTCGCGGCTGCGCTTCATGCCTCGCCCCCGAGCTGGGCGTCGAACCAGGCTTGCACGGCCGAAAGCTTGAAGAAGGCCAACCGGCTGCCGTGCACGTGCAGCGGTGCCGGGAAGCCCAGGGTGGCAATCCACACCTCCAGGGTGCGGGTGGAAATGCCCAGGCGTTCGACCAAGGCGGCTTTACAGATGTAGTCCAAAGGGTGACTCCGATGCCGGTCCCGACCGGCGGCGGAGCCGGCGACATGCCGGGCTCTGGTGGTCTAGAAGCGTTTTTTTTGCCTTCGCGCAGGTGCGCGCAGCCACGCGTCGAGCGGGCCGGCCGGTCCGTCTTGCGGTCCGTCGCTACACGGAGGGTCACGGACCGAACCCCATGAAGCTGCCTACCCACGACCTGCACGGCTTGCTGAGCAAGCCCATCGCCGCCGCCACACCCTCGCCTCAACCCCCACGCCCGGCCGCCAGGCGCAGCGGGCGGGACGTCGCGCGACTGAACGAGCTCAAGGCCATCAAGGCGGTGGCCGCGTTCGGGCATCTGCGCATCACCGAGCTGGCCCGGGCGGTATGGCCGCAGGCCCGCTACGCCGAGCAGCTCGCTCGCCGCACGGCGGCCCGGTTGGTGGCGGCGGGCCTGCTGCTGGAGCGCCGCAACGCGCTGGGCTCCCGCAGCCTGTGCCTGACCCGGGGCGGGGCGGGGCGGCGTGGCTGGAAGTGCGCGGGGTGGAGGCGCAGCGCACGCTGGACCTATCCAGCGTCGCCGGCAGCACGTTCTTCCACCGCACCCTGGCCACGCGCTACTTCATCGAGCGGCAAGTCGAGGGCTACACCGTCGCGGGCGAGTACCTGCTGCTGCGGCGCAAGACGCCGTTCCCTGCCGAGGCGCTGGTTAAGGCGCTGCGCAAGCTGCCCGACGGGGCGGTCTGGCGGCGCGGAGCCGACGGGCATGTGAGCGTCGAGCTGGTGGAGCAGGAGGCCGCAGCCAAGGCGCGCCCGGAGCTGGAGCGCTGCCTGAAGGCCGCCGAGTTCGTCGGCCGGGCGCTCGACGCGGAAGGCCGCTACCGCATCGGTGGGTTGGTGTTCGTGTTCGACCGGGAGCTGAGCCATGCGCGGCGCATCGCGCTGGCTGCTTCGTCGCTGTAGGGCCACCGGTCACCCGCCGAGCGGGCGGCGCTGGAGCGCCGGGTCAAGCTGGTGGCGGTCGAGCTGCGCGACCCGCTCGTGTGGGTCAGCGCCAGCACGACGACGCTGCACGACCTGCGGCATCGGGGCATATAAACCGCGCGTCTTATACCTATCAGACCCGCATCAGTTCAGCGAGGCCATCGGGGTACTTCTGATTAGGCGCGCACCCCGCGCGCCCGTTCGCCAGTCACGCGGCGTCCGGAAAATGCACTGTGCGGCCCCGCGAAGGGGAGAAGGCGCCTTCGGGCGCCTTCTTGTTTCCGGGCTCAAGCGCCTGGGCGGGTCAGGTTCTCCATCCGCTCCAGCCAGGCGATGGCGTGCTCGCGCGAGGTGCCGCACATCTCGGTGCTCGGCTGCAGCCCGCCGCACACGGCCGGCCGCTCTGGTTGACCGAACAGCTCGCAGGCCAGCTCGGGCGTCAGGTGCGCGCACCGCTCCCCGGCCCGCTTGCCACGGGGCATCTTCGGCATAGGTGTCGAGATAGACGGCGCGATGCAGCACGCCCCGCAGCCTGGCCGGCACTCAGGGGCTCCGTAAGATGTCGCCACCGGTTCCATTAGCTGCTCCACGGCTTACCATCGGGCGTCCCCAAGTGGAGGCCCTGCCATGAACGATTTCTCCCGGCCGCAGTCGGCGGCCCGGCTGGTCCGCGCCGCGCGCGGCAAGGTGCTGAGCGCCAAGTCCTGGCTCACCGAGGCGCCGCTGCGGATGCTGATGAACAACCTCGATCCCGAGGTCGCCGAGCGGCCGGAGGATCTGGTGGTCTATGGCGGCATCGGCCGCGCCGCCCGCAACTGGGCCTGCTACGACGCCATCGTCGAAACGCTCCGCAAACTCGAAGACGACGAAACCCTGCTGATCCAGTCCGGCAAGCCGGTCGGCGTGTTCAAGACCCACGCCGATGCGCCTCGGGTGCTGCTCGCCAATTCCAATCTGGTGCCGCACTGGGCGAGCTGGGAGCACTTCCACGAGCTCGATGCCAAGGGCCTGATGATGTACGGCCAGATGACCGCCGGCTCCTGGATCTACATCGGCAGCCAGGGCATCGTGCAGGGCACCTATGAAACCTTCGTCGAGGCCGGCCGCCAGCATTTTCAAGGCTCGCTGAAAGGCAGGTGGATACTCACCGGCGGGCTCGGCGGCATGGGCGGCGCGCAGCCGCTGGCCGCCACCATGGCTGGGGCCTCGATGCTGGCGGTGGAGTGCGATCCCAGCCGCATCGCTATGCGCCTGCGCACCCGCTATCTCGATGAGAGCGCCGAGTCCATCGACGAGGCGCTGGCCAAGATCGAGGCCGCGCATCGGTCGGGCAGGGCGATTTCGGTCGGCCTGCTGGGTAACGCCGCCGAGGTGTTTCCGGAACTGCTGCGCCGCACGCAGGCGGGCGATGCGCGGGCGCGGCCGGATCTGGTCACCGACCAGACCAGCGCCCACGACCCGCTCAACGGCTATCTGCCGGCCGGCTGGTCGCTGGAGCAGGCGCGTGCGCAGCGCACGGCGAATCCGGCGGGAGTGATCGCCGCCGCCAAGCAGTCGATGGCGGTGCAGGTGCGCGCCATGCTCGGCTTTCATGGCCTGGGCATTCCCACCGTCGATTACGGCAACAACATCCGGCAGATGGCCAAGGAGGTCGGTGTGGCCAATGCCTTCGACTTTCCCGGCTTCGTGCCGGCCTATATCCGGCCGCTGTTCTGCCGTGGCGTCGGGCCGTTCCGCTGGGCGGCGCTGTCCGGCGAGCCCGAGGACATCTGGCGCACCGACGCCAAGGTCAAGGAACTGCTGCCCGAGCACGCGCACCTGCATCACTGGCTGGACATGGCGCGCGAGCGCATCGCCTTTCAGGGCTTGCCGGCGCGCATTTGCTGGATCGGCCTGGGCGAGCGCGCCAAGGTCGGCCTGGCCTTCAACGCGATGGTGCGCAGTGGCGAGCTGAAAGCACCCATCGTCATCGGCCGTGATCATCTCGACAGTGGCTCGGTAGCCAGCCCCAACCGCGAGACCGAGGCGATGGCCGACGGCAGCGACGCGGTCAGCGACTGGCCGCTGCTCAACGCCCTGCTCAACTGCGCTTCCGGTGCCACCTGGGTGTCGCTGCACCACGGCGGCGGTGTCGGCATGGGGTATTCGCAGCATGCCGGCATGGTGATCGTCTGCGACGGCAGCGAGGCCGCCGACCGGCGTCTAGCGCGGGTGCTCACCAACGATCCGGCCACCGGGGTGATGCGGCATGCCGATGCGGGCTACGCCATCGCGCAGGATTGTGCGCGCGAGCAGGGTTTGAATCTGCCGATGTTGGGGCGCTAGCCGCGGCGTTTGCTGACCTCTCTCGTTCCTTGCGAGGGCGCTGGCCACGCTATGAGCGCCTGTTCCCCTCCCCTTTGCGGGGGTGAGGCGGAAATGGGCGAAGCATGACTTCGCCCCGCCGAACGCCATCGGCCATGCATGGGCCGATGGCCGGCCAGGTTAGGGGAGGGGGGAAGCCGTGGCGGGGTGCGGTGCTTTCGCTTGGGCATTCTGGTGTGCGGCGGTTTGCGTTCGCGCATTCGCGCTCTGCTGACCTTGCAGGGCTTGATAGCTTTTTTTCGCCTCTTGGCGACTCACTTTTCTTTGCTTGTGCAAAGAAAAGTAAGCAAAAGAAAGCACACCCCTGCGTCGCGCCCCTACGGGGTGCCCTGCGATGCTCGTGGCCGGGGGGACGCGCCCGAACTCGGCGCCCTATAGGCGCCTCGAACATGCGGGCGCTTCCATACCCCCCGTCCCCTGCGCTTCTCGGCGCTTACGAAGGGGAAGGCAAGTCAAAAGCCACATCAACAGCACTCAGGCTCGTCGGCTATGCCGACATCGCGCGAGCGAAGCAAGCGCCTGCCGTTGCTGGTGATGTGGCTTCTGTCTTTGCTGCGGACGTAGGCCGCCGTGCGGTGGACGTACCGGTCCCCTTCGTAGCGCCGAGAAGCGGAGGGCCAAAGGGGGATGACAGCGAGCGCCTGTTTGAGGCGCCTATAGGGCGCCGAGTTCGCGAGCGGCCCCTTTGGGCCGAGCATCCCAGGTTTACCCCCGTAGGGGGCGCTACGCAGGGGGGTGCTTTCTTTTGCTTACTTTTCTTTGCACAAGCAAAGAAAAGTGAGTCGCCAAGAGGCGAAAGAAAGCTATCAGGCCCTGCGAAGTCAGCAGAGCGCGAACGCGCGAACCACGCACACGCAGACCAAGGCGAAGGCCAAGCGCCCCGCCACGGCATTCCCCCTCCCCTAACCTGGCCGGCCATCGGCCCATGCATGGCCGATGGCGTTCGGCGGGGCGAAGTCATGCTTCGCCCATTTCCGCCTCACCCCCGCAAGGGGGAGGGGAACTGGCGTGGCCAGCCATTGCCCCACGCGTGGGCAATGGCGTTGAGCCTCGGGGAAATGCAAAGTGAATAAGCAAATGACTCAACCACAGGCCGGCTTCCACTAAACTGCACGCCCCCTGGAACCTGTCCCAGGGGCCCAGCCCTGGAGCCACATGAACGCCGTCCTGCAGACTCTGAGCACCGCCACTACCGTCGTGACCGACGCGGTCGAGAACAGTGCCGGCCTGGATGCGGTGGCCATCGAGGCGCTCAATGCCCGCTATGCGCCGCTGTCGTTCGAGCAGCGGCTGCAGGCGCTGTACCGGGATTTCCCGGTCGACAAGGTGCTGGTCACCTCGTCCTTCGCGGCGACCTCGGCCTTCTTCCTGCATGTGGTCTCGATGCTGGAGCCGGCGCAGAAGATCGCCTTCATCGACACCGGCTACCACTTTCCGGAGACCCTGGCCTATCGGGAATACCTGATCCAGCGCTTCGGCCTGACGGTATTCGACGTCAAGCCCGACGAGTTCCACCATCAGTTCACGGTGGCGGAAAAAACCTATCTGTCCGACCCCGACCTCTGCTGTGCGGTCAACAAGGTGCAGCCCCTGGACGCGATCAAGCCGCGTTACCAGGTCTGGGTGTCGAGCCTGATGGGCTGGCAGACCGACGACCGCGCGGCGATGAAGATCTTCGAACCGCGCCGCGGCATCATCAAGTTCAACCCGATGATTGACGTCAGCCGCGAGCAGCGCGACGCCTACATCCGCGAACACGATCTGCCTTTCCACCCGCTGGTGGCGCAGGGCTATTCCTCGATCGGCTGCATCCACT
Source organism: Stagnimonas sp. FW305-C-60 (assembly GCF_058782965.1). NCBI lineage: Bacteria > Pseudomonadati > Pseudomonadota > Gammaproteobacteria > Nevskiales > Nevskiaceae > Stagnimonas > Stagnimonas sp. FW305-C-60. The sequence continues at coordinate 626,890 of NZ_JBYSYF010000002.1, read as the reverse complement.
GCACGGTCAAGGGCGAGGGTCGCAGCGGCCGCTGGCAGGGCAAGCCGAAGACCGAGTGCGGCTTGCATCTCTGAAGCACCGGCGGGGCGCTAGTCTGAGGGAGTAAACCTCGGAGGAAGTCCCCATGTTTGATCTCGCCGTTCCCCTGTCGGAGCTGGTACTGCGCGCCGTCGCGGTCTATGTCTTTCTGCTGCTGATGCTGCGGCTGACCGGCAAACGCCAGGTCGGCCAGTTGGCGCCCTTCGACTTCGTGCTGCTGCTGATCCTGAGCAATGCCGTACAGAACTCGATGAATGCCGGCGACAACTCCCTGCTCGGTGGCCTGGTGTCGGCGGCGACCCTGGTGGCGCTGAATTACCTCACCGGCCTGGCGACCTTCCGCAGCCGCCGTGTCGAGAAGCTCATCGACGGCGAGCCGGAGCTGCTGATCCACGACGGTCGCCTGTTCCCCAAGGCACTGGCGCGGGCACAGATTTCCGAGCACGAGCTGTATGCCGCCCTGCGCCAGAACGGCTGCACCACGCCGGAGTCGGTGGCCCTGGCGATGCTGGAAACCAATGGCGTCATCAGCGTGGTGCCGCGCCCGCGCTGAAGCGCAGCCTGGCCCGGTTGCGTCGGCGACGGCAGCGACTACTCTAGGGCTCTAGCGACTTTACGAGCCCCGCATGCCCAGCCTGTTCGCCATCAACCCGGGCGCCCTGAGCCTGGCCGACTGCCGCTTGCTGGCGGCCGGCAGCCATCACCTGGCACTGATGCCCGATGCCCTGGAGGGCATCCTCGCCTCCGCCGCGGCGGTGCAGGCGGTGGTCGCAGCCGGCGCGCCGGCCTATGGCATCAACACCGGTTTCGGCAAGCTGGCCAAGACCCACATCCCCGACGCGCAACTGGAGCAGTTGCAGCTCAATCTGGTGCGCTCGCACGCGGTGGGCACCGGCCCCCTGCTCGACGACGACACCGTCCGGCTGATCCTGGCGCTGAAGGCCGCCAGCCTGGCGCGCGGCTACTCCGGCGTGCGGCCAGCGGTGATCGAGGCGCTGCTGGCGCTCTACAACGCCGGCATCCTGCCCTGCATCCCGGGCAAGGGCTCGGTCGGTGCTTCCGGCGATCTGGCGCCGCTGGCGCATCTGACGCTAGCGCTGCTGGGCGAGGGCGAGGTGCGCGTCGGCGGCGTGCAGATGCCGGCCGTAGAGGCGCTCGAAGACGCCGGCCTGGAACCGCTGCGGCTGGCCGCCAAGGAAGGTCTGGCCCTGCTCAACGGCACCCAGGTTTCTACCGCGCTGGCCTTGCGCGGATTATTTGAGGCGGAGGAGCTGTTCGCGGCGGCGGTGGTCGCCGGCGCGCTGTCGGTGGATGCCGCCAAGGGCAGCGACGCGCCCTTCGATGCGCGCGTGCAGGCGGTGCGCGGCCAACCGGGGCAGATCGCGGTCGCCGCGGTCTACCGGCGGCTGCTGGAGGGCAGCGCCATCCGCGCCTCGCACCGCGTCGGCGATGACCGCGTGCAGGATCCCTACTCGCTGCGCTGCCAGCCGCAGGTGATGGGCGCCTGCCTGGATGTGTTGCGCAATGCCGCCCGCACGCTGGAGATCGAGGCCAACGCGGTCACCGACAATCCGCTCGCTTTCGGTGGCAGCGATGGCGAGCTGGGCGAGGTGATTAGCGGCGGCAACTTTCACGCCGAGCCGGTGGCGCTGGCTGCCGATACCCTGGCGCTGGCCATCGCCGAGATCGGCGCGCTTTCGGAGCGGCGGATCGCGCTGCTGATCGACGCCAGCTTGTCCGGCCTGCCGCCGTTCCTGGTGGCGAAGCCCGGCCTCAATTCCGGCTTCATGATGGCGCATGTCACCGCCGCCGCTCTCGCCAGCGAGAACAAATCGCTGGCGCACCCGGCCAGCGTCGACAGCCTGCCCACCTCCGCCAACCAGGAGGATCACGTCAGCATGGCCACCTTCGCGGCGCGGCGGTTGCTGGAGATGGCCGCCAATACCCGCGGCATCGTCGCCATCGAGCTGCTGGCGGCGGCGCAGGGCGTGGACTTTCACGCGCCGCTGCGCAGCTCGCAGAGCTTGCAGCGGGTGCGCGACGCGGTGCGCGAGCGGGTGCCGTTCTATCAGGAAGACCGCTACTTCGCGCCCGACATCGCCGCCGCCATCGACTACCTGCACCAGGAGTCGCTGACGCCGCTGCTCGCGGAGTTGCTGCCCTCATGGGGATGAACCGTCGCTACCACGCCAGCCGCGCGCTGCTGGCCGGCGGCTGGGCGGGCGAGGTAGAGCTGGAGGTGGACGCGCAGGGGCTGATCGTCGCACTCCGCCCGGAGAGCCCCGTCGGTGATGCCGAGCGCCTGGCCGGGCCGCTGATCCCCGGCATGCCCAATCTGCATTCGCACGCCTTCCAGCGGGCGATGGCCGGCCTCACCGAGAAGGGCGGGCCCGAGGGCGACAGCTTCTGGTCCTGGCGCGAGCAGATGTACCGCTTCCTGGAGCGGCTGACGCCCGAGGATGTCGAGCTGATCGCCACCCGGCTCTACATCGAGATGCTGGAAGCTGGCTACACCAGCGTCGCCGAGTTCCACTACCTGCACCACGATCCGGCCGGGCAGCCCTACGCCAATCCGGCGGAGATGGGCGAACGCATCGCCGCCGCCGCGGCTACCGCCGGCATCGGCCTGACGCTGCTGCCGGTGTTTTACGCGCAGGGCAATTTTGGCGGCGCGCCAGCGACGGCGGGGCAGCGGCGCTTCCTGCACGGTCTCGAGGACTTCCAGCGCCTGCTCGATAGCCTCGCCGCCACGGTTCGCACGCAGCCCTGGCAGCGCCTCGGCCTGGCGCCGCACTCGCTACGCGCGGTCACGCCCGGACAACTGCGTGAGCTGCTCCGCCAGCTCGATGGCCTGGACCCGCAGGCGCCGATCCACATCCACGCCGCCGAGCAGCAGAAGGAGGTCGATGACTGCCTCGCCTGGTGTGGCCAGCGGCCGGTGGAATGGCTGCTCTCCGAAACCGGGCTGGGGCCGCGCTGGTGCCTGGTGCACGCCACGCACTTGCTGCCGAGCGAGACCACCGGCCTCGCCGCCAGCGGTGCGGTGGCCGGGCTCTGCCCCAGCACCGAGGGCGATCTCGGCGACGGTTTCTTCGACGCGCCGCGCTATCTCGCCGCCGGCGGGCGCTTCGGCATCGGCGGCGACAGCCATGTCGGCGTCGATCCCTTCCAGGAACTACGCCTGTTCGAGTACGGCCAGCGGCTGCGCCAGCAGCGCCGCAATGTGCTGGTCAGCGAGCTGGGCGCCTCCCTGGGCGGCCGCCTGTACCGCGCCGCGCAGGCCGGCGGCGCGCAAGCCCTGGCCCAGCCCATCGCCGGTCTGGCGGTGGGCCAGCGTGCCGACTGGCTGGTGCTCGATGTCGATGATGCGGCGCTGGCCGAGCAGCAGGACGATGGTCTGCTCGATGCCGCCATCTTCGGCCCGACGCGCCGGCCGGTGCGCGATGTGATGGTGGCCGGCCAATGGCGGGTGCGCGAGGGACGGCATCCACAGTCGGCGTTCAGTCTGGCGCGCTACCGTGCGCTGATGCGGAGGCTGAGGTCATGATCGAACAGGACGGAGTGGGTGAGGATGGCGTCTGGCTCAACGCCCGGCTGGCAACCATGGTGCCCGGTGCCGATCCCTACGGCAGCATCGAGGACGGCGCGGTGGCGGTGCTCAACGGCCGCATCGCCTGGGTCGGGCCGCGCTCCGAGTTGCCGCGCGACTGGCGCGGGGCGATCCAGCACGACTGCGGCGGTGGCTGGCTGACGCCGGGCTTCATCGACTGCCATACCCATATCGTCCACGCCGGCTGCCGGGCGGGCGAGTTCGAGCAGCGCCTCAATGGCGCCAGCTACGAGGACATCGCCCGCGCCGGTGGCGGCATCCTCGCCAGCGTGCGCGCCACCCGCGAGGCCAGCGAGGAGCAGTTGCGCATCCAGAGCCTGCACCGCCTGCGGCGGCTGCTGAGCGAGGGCGTGACCACGGTGGAGATCAAGTCCGGCTACGGGCTCGACACCGAGACCGAGTGCAAGATGCTGCGGGTGGCGGCGCAGTTGGGTGAGGAGGCGGGCGTGCGGGTGTTCCGGACCTTTCTCGGCGCCCATGCGCTGCCGCCGGAGTACGCCGGTCGCGCCGAGGCCTACATCGATCTGATCTGCGAAGAGATGCTGCCGCGCGTCGCCAAGGAGAAGCTGGCCGACGCGGTGGATGCCTTCTGTGAGCGCATCGCCTTCAGCCCGGCGCAGGCGCAGCGGCTGTTCGAGCGCGCCCGCGAACTGGGTCTGGCGGTGAAGCTGCATGCCGACCAGCTCTCCGATCTGGGCGGTGGCGCCCTGGCGGCGCGCGTCGGTGCGTTGTCCGCCGACCATCTGGAATACAGCTCGGAGAAATCGCTGAAGGCCATGGCCAAGGCCGGCACCGTCGCGGTGCTGCTGCCCGGCGCCTACTACATGCTGCGCGAGACGCAGTTGCCGCCGGTGGAACTGATGCGCAAGCACGGCGTGGCAATGGCGGTGTCCACCGACTGCAATCCTGGCACTTCGCCCTGCGTCTCGCTGCTGCTGATGCTGAACATGGCCTGCACCCTGTTCCGGCTCACGCCCGCCGAGGCTCTGGCCGGCGTCACCCGCCATGCCGCCGCGGCGCTGGGCCTGAAAAAAGTCACCGGCCAGATCGCGCCGGGCCTGGCGGCGGACTTCGCGCTCTGGGACATCGGCCGCCCGGCGCAACTGGCCTACGCGCTGGGCGCCAACCCCTGCGTCGGCCGCGTGTTCGGAGGGCGCTGGCTGCATGACTGAGGAAGCCGTCTACAGCCTGCTGCCCGGCGACTCGCCGCTGCTGATCAGCGTGCCGCATGCCGGCACCTACATCCCGCCGGACCTGCGGGCGCGGATGAGCACCGCCGCCCAGGGCGTGGCCGACACCGACTGGCATGTGCCGCTGCTCTACCAGTTCGCGCTCGCCGCGGGCGCGGGCCTGCTGGTGGCGACGCACTCGCGCTACGTGCTCGACCTCAACCGCAATCCCGATGGCGCTGTGCTGTATCCCGGCGCCGACAACACCGAGCTGTGTCCGACCACGAGCTTCGCCAGCGAGCCGCTGTATCTGCCGGGCCAGGCGCCGGACGCCGCCGAGATCGCGCGGCGCCGCGAGCGCTACTGGCAGCCCTTCCACCAGACCCTGGACGCCGAGCTTCAACGCCTGCGCGCGCGTCACGGCCATGCCCTGCTGCTCGACGGCCACTCGATCCGCAGCCGGGTGCCGCGCTTCTTCGAAGGGCGGCTGCCCGATCTCAATCTCGGCACCGCCGACGGCCAGAGCTGCGCGCCGGCGCTGCAGGCGCGCGCCGAGCAGGTGCTGCTCTCCGCCCAGGGCTTCAGCGCGGTGAGCAATGGCCGCTTCAAGGGCGGCAGCATCACCCGCCGCCACGGCCAGCCGGGGCAGGGCGTACATGCCCTGCAACTGGAGATCGCCCAGGCCTGCTACATGGACGAAGACCCGCCCTGGGTCTGGAACCCGCGCCAGGCGCAAGCCCTGGTCACCGTGCTGACAGGTCTGGTGGATACTCTGCTGGCCTGGCGCCCTCACTAGAACCCCATGAAACCGATCAAGACTCTTGGCGTGCTCACCAGTGGCGGAGACTGCGCCGGCCTCAATGCGGTGATCCGCGCGGTGACCCTGCATGCCCGGCAGGCGTACGGGTTTCGCGTGCTGGGCATCCTCGACGGCACCCTGGGCCTGATGGACCGGCCGATCCGCTACCGCGAGCTGCACGCCGAGATGTGCGACGGCCGCCTGCTGCGCGAGGGCGGCACCGTGCTGGGCACCACCAATCGCGGCGATCCCTTCCATTACCCGATGCCCGACGGCAGCTTTGTCGACCGCTCCGGCGACTTCGCCGAAGGCGTGCGCCAGCTGGGCCTGGACGCGCTGATCGTGGTCGGCGGCGATGGCTCCATGCGCATCGTCTCGCAGCTCTGCGCGGTGGCCGGCATCGGTATGGTCGGTGTGCCCAAGACCATCGACAACGACGTGCACGGCACCGAGTACTCGGTGGGTTTTTCCACCGCCGTCAACGTGGTGGTGGATGCCCTCGACCGCCTGCAGCCCACCGCCGCCAGCCACCACCGGGTGATGGTGCTGGAGACCATGGGCCGCGACGCCGGCCACATCGCGCTCAACGGCGGCATCGCCGGCGGCGCCGACGCCATCCTGATTCCCGAGCTGCCCTACACCCTGGACGGTCTGGCGCGGCGCATCCGCGAAGTGCTGGCGCAGGGCCGTAGCCATGCGCTGGTGGTGGTCGCCGAAGGCGTGCGCACCGAACAGGGGCGGCCGGTGACCGATCTGCTTTCCGGACGTTACGGCGGCATCGGCCAGTACTTGGTGGACGAGATCACCCACCGCACCGGCGTCGAGACCCGCGCCACCATCCTCGGCCATGTGCAGCGTGGCGGTACGCCCTCGGCGCGCGACCGCATCATTGCCAGCTCCTTTGGCGTGCGCGCCGTGGAGCTGGTCGCCGAAGGCCGTTACGGCAGCATGGTCGCCTGGCAGGATCGCGGCGTGGTCGAGGTGCCGATGTCGATGGTCACGGTCGGCGCCCGCGCGGTCTCTCCCGACGACCCCCTGATCCAGACCGCGCGCGGTCTGGGCGTCTACGTTGGCGAAGTCTGAGTCGGCGCGGTTGCGCAGCCCCGAAGCCTCCGTCGAACTGCCGGCGCTGACGCCGGCACAGTGGCTGCGTTCGCAGGCACTGGCGCTGCGCTTCGCGCTGTCACGTCGCCTGCGCTGGCGACGGCCCGGCTATGTCGAGACCGCCGCCGGGGAGCTCTCCGGTTTGGAGTCCGCCGTCGCTGCCCGCATCGAGCAACTGCGCGCGCGCTATGGCTGCTGCTACGAGCTGCGCTATCACCGCCTACACAGCCTGGAGAACTACCTCTACCTTGATCTACTCGACCGCCTGCGTGCGGCGGTCGGCGTCGGCTGGCCCGAGGGGGGCGATTGGCTGGATGTCGGCAGCAAGCACTTCTGGTACGCGCCGGTGCTGCGGGCCAGCCTGCGGCCAGCGAGTCTGGTCGGCGTCGAGATCGAGGGCTATCGCATCTACGCCGATGGCCACAGCCGCCACGACTATGCGCAGTACTACCTGGCAGAGCTGCCACACGTCCGCTACCTGGTGCAGGACGTCATGGACTGGCGGCAGCCGGTCGACGGCATCAGTTGCTTCTATCCCTTCCTGCTTCCCGGTACGGTACTGGCCTGGGGACTGCCGGTGACGGTGCTGCGGCCGCGCGCGCTGTTCGCGCATCTGGCTGACTGCCTGCGTCCCGGCGGTCATCTGCTGATGGTCAATCAGGGCCTGGACGAGGCCACTCGGGCGCAGGCCCTGGCCGAGGCCGCCGGCCTGCGCCGCTGCCATGCGCTGACCGTGACGCAGGCCCTGTTGCCCCGGCCGGCGCCGCCGGTGCTATCGCTGTTCGTGAAGCCGGCTTAGGGACCGGCGCGCAGCAGATAGTCGCCCAGGCGCTCCGGCGGCAGGGGAGGCACCCCTGGCGGAAGCCGCTCGGCATTGAAGGTGTGCCAGTACAGGCTGGGGCCGGGCAGGCCAAGGGCAAGGTCGGCGTAGTAGCCGGCCAGGGCCTTGCCGCTGTAGGCGCTGTCGCTGCGCGCGCCGCTGGCGTTCTGGAAGGCCTGCATGGCAGCGCTGGTCGCGGCGGTGGGCACGGCGTAGTCCTGGCCATAGAACTCGGTGCGGATCTCCACCGGCGCGGCGCGCGCCGGAATCGCAGGGTCGTACCGGCGCAGCAGTGCCTGGGTCTGGGCGATCAGGCGATCCAGCTTGGCGCGCGAGGCGAACTGCTCGCTCACCACCTGCACCGCCACCACCCGGCTGCGCAGGCCGGCCAGCGCCAGGCCGATGGCGAGGCCGGCGACCGTGCCCATGCTGCTGAAGGCGACGGTAATGCGCTCCGGCTCTGGGCAGAGCCCGGCCTCGATCTGTTCGCGCAGCTCGTAGGCGGCGTTGACGAAGCCCAGCGCGCCCAGTGGCGTCGAGCCGCCCGGCGGCATCCAGTAGGGCCAGCGCCCCTGCGTCGCCAGCCGGCGCAGGCTGCGCGCCAGCGCCTGGCTCACCAGCGCGGCGCTGCTGTGCCCCAGGGCCAGCTCGGCGCCGGCGGCCGCGCAGGTGGCGAGGTTGTCGGCCACATAGGGCGCGTCCGCCTGCGGCAGCAGCAGGCCGATGGTATCCAGGCCCAGACGGCGCCCATGCCAGGCGGTGGCGGCGACGAAGTTGGAGCCGCTGTAGCCGAAGGCGAGCAGGCAGCGTCGGCGCTGCGCCTGGGCCTCGCCCAGCAGCAAGTCGAGCTTGCGGATCTTGTTGCCGCCGAACTCGGCATTGCTGAGGTCGTCGCGCTTGATCCAGGCGCCGTCGGAGCCGGGCAGGGCCTGCACCGGTGTCGCCTCATGAAAAATGCCGGCGCGCGGCAGGACAGCGAGTCGAGGGTGAGCGTCGAACAGCGGATAGGCGGACATGGGAGAGGGCGGGCTGGCTCGCCTAGGATGTTCACCGCTGGCCGCCGCCAAAGCCAGCAAGGCCGGCGGCGACGTGCTGAAATGCCGCAATCCGCAATCCGCAATCCGCAATCCGCAATCCGCAATCCGCAATCCGGAGCCTCCCATGCTGCTCGTCACCCCGCTCTACGCCGGCCTCCTGGCCCTCTGGTTCTTCGCGCTCAGCCTGCGGGTGGTGCAGCAACGCGGTCATGGCGTGAGCCTGGGCGATGGCGGCGACACCGAGTTGCTGCGCCGCATCCGTGGCCACGGCAATTTTGCCGAGTACGTGCCGCTGATCCTGCTGCTGATGGCCTTTCTGGAGCTGGGCAAGTTCTCGACCCTGCTGCTGCACGCCCTGGGCCTGACGCTGCTGCTGGCGCGACTGCTGCACGGGGTGGCGTTGTCGTTCACCGCGAGCTGGAAGTTCGGTCGCTTCTACGGAGCTCTGCTGACCTTCCTGCTGCTGCTGGTCACCGGCGGCTTGTGCGTCTATCAGGGCTTGTCCGGCCTGCGCCTGCAGTAGCGCGATATGCAGTTCGAGAGGCCTTACTCGGCGGCCAGCGAGCGCAATCGCGAGCCGATTCTGGCGGTGCTGCGCGAGCACTTCGCCGACCGTCGCCAGGTGCTGGAGATCGGCAGCGGCAGCGGCCAGCATGCGGTGCACTTCGCGGCGGCGCTGCCGAGCCTGCAATGGCAGTGCTCGGACCGCGCCGAGGCCCTGCCTGGCATGCGGCTCTGGCTGGACGAGGCGGCGCTGGCCAATACACCAGCGCCACTGGTTCTCGATGTCGCGCAGGCCGATTGGCCTGCCGGCCCCTATGACGCGCTGTACAGCGCCAACACCCTGCACATCATGAGTTGGCAAGCAGTGCAGGCCCTGTTTGCCCGACTGCCGGCGCTCACCGCGCCCGGAGCCAAGCTGGCGGTCTACGGCCCTTTCAACTACGGCGGTGCCTACACCGCGCCCAGCAATGCCGAGTTCGATGCCTGGCTGAAGGCCCGTGATCCGCGCAGCGGCATCCGCGACTTCGAGGCGGTGGACGCGCTGGCGCGCGAGGCGGGGTTCGCCCTGCTGGCCGACGTGGCGATGCCGGCCAATAACCGCTGCCTGATCTGGCAGCGCGCGCCGGCATGAGCGTGCTCTGCCCCTGCGGCAGCGGCCGCGCCTACGCGGACTGCTGCCAACCCCTGCACGAAGGCGCGCCGGCGGCCAGCGCCGAGGCGCTGATGCGCTCGCGCTATTCCGCCCACGCCCTGGGCCTGCGCGACTATCTGCTGAGCAGTTGGCATCCCTCCAAGCGGCCCGCCCAGTACGCGCTGGAGACCGGCGTCAAATGGCTGGGCCTGAGCGTCAAGCAGCATCTGCAAACCGACGAAGAGCACGCGGTGGTCGAGTTCGTCGCGCGCTACCGCGAGGGCGGGGGCTCGGCGCAGCGCCTGCAGGAGCGCAGCCGCTTTGTGCGTGAGCAGGGGCATTGGTACTACCTCGATGGCGAGTACTGACTCGCCATCGGAGTTCGTCATCAGGACGAAACGGCGCGCCGGCAGACTGCCGGCCATGAGTCTGAAGTCGCTCAAACCCTTGCCGCCGGCGCTGGCGGTACTGCTGCTCGCGGCCTGCGGTGCCGGAGACGGCGGTTCGTCGGCGCCCGCGGCTCCAACTCTGCAACTGCAGGCGCTGCCCACCGAAGTCGCCGAAGGCGGCAGCACCGTGCTGAGCTGGAGCGCCACCGATGCCGAAACCTGCCTCGCCAGCGGCGACTGGAGCGGCAGCCGCCTGATCGCCGGCAGCGAGTCGCTGACTCCGCCGCTGGGCCTCAGCCACTACCAACTGCGCTGCAGCGGCGCCGGCGGCAGCGTCGAGGCCGCCGTCGAGGTGCGGGTGACGCCGGCGCCGCTGGCGCTGGAGCCGGCCGAGGCCGAGCTGGCGCGCGTCCAGGCGCTGGAAGCCGGCTGCTGCCAGAACCAGGAAACCGCCCCATGAAACCGATGCGTCCACTGCTTGCGGCGCTGCTCGCCCTGGCCTCGTTCGGGGCGCAGGCCGCCGGCATGGCCACCCACGCGGCGATGGCCGACTTCGGCCGCGACGCGCTGGACGACGGCCCGCTGAAATCCATCCTCACCGCCCACCGGCCGGCATTGCTGGCCGGCGCCATCCATCCCGATGGCGGCTATGGCAGCGGCGCCGCGTTTCCGGAAGACCGCGAGATGGCCGAGCGCGCGCACTGGGGCGATTTCAGCATCCAGTTCATGGCCTATCTGCGCGAGACCGGTTGCAGCGGCGAGGTGAAGGCGGCGCTGGTCAAGCGTCCGGCCATCGGCCTCATCGATCTCGCCGCGCTCAGCGACCGCTGCGGCCACCTGATCGCCTACGCCTTCGGCAACGCCGCCCACGGCCTCACCGACGAGACCTGGGACGCGCAGTTCGAACCCGAGGTGCGCCGGCGTGGCGAGGACCCCAATCCGGCGGTGTTTCTCGCGCAACTGCCGCTGAGCCTGCCCGGCCCGCTGAAGGACGCGCTGACGCAGTTGTTCGGCGCCACGCCGATGAACGCCATCGAATACGCGATGGACATCGTCAACATCGCCGAGCGCAAGCTGGTGCTGGACGCGCCGACCCTGGTGTTCCCGCCCAGCAGCGATCTGGTCGCGGTATTCGCCCGCAACCGGCCCGAGCAGGGCGTGACGGTAGCGATGGTGGAACGGGCGCAGGTGGTGTCGCGCGCCGCCGTGCAGGCGGAGAGCCTGGCGGCGCTGGTGGAGCAGGTGCGGGTGCGCCGGCAGATGCCCTGGGCCGCCGCCAACTACTACACCGCGCCGGGCGGCGTGGTGCAGAGCGGCTACGCGGTGGCGGGCATGTACCGCCAGCTCTGGGATCTGCTCACCGGTGACCCGGCGCAGCCGCTGGCGCCCACCGTGGTCGGCAGCTACCCCGGCCACGGCGCGCTCGACGTGCAACTGGACCCGGCCCACGACGGCTGGACCCAGCACCGCTGGCTGCACGTGTTCTTCAGCACCAGCATGGATGCCGCCAGCCTCGAACAGCCGGGCGCGATCTGCCTGTTCGATCCCGACGGCCGGCGGGTCGGCGGCGTGGTCGAGCCGGGCAGTTGGTCGCGCGACTACGCGCACGCGGTCAAGTTCCGGCTCGCCGAGGCGCTCAAACCCAATGCCCGCTACACGGCGGTGGTCACCCCCAAGGTCAAGGACTATCGCGGTCTCGCGCTGGAGCGGCCTTACAGCTTCAGCTTCACCACCGCCCGGAGCAGCGCGCAGTAGGCCCCGGCGGGGCTGGGCGTATCCTGTCCGCCCTTTCGTCGCCCAGCACCTTCATGCCGTCGCCGCGTCTGCCCGCGCCTGAGCCGTCCTCACAACTGGCACTACCGTGGCCGCGCTGAGCCTGGAGCGTCGCGCCACCCTGGCCCTGGGTAGCGCGCAGTTGCTGGCCTGGGCCTCCAGCTACTACCTGCTGGCGATCCTGGCGGTGCCGATGGCGCGGCAGTTTGGTCTCGCCAACGTCTGGGTCTATGCGATGTTCTCGGCGGCGCTGGTAGTGGCGGCGGCGCTGGGGCCAGTGGTTGGCCGCTGGGTCGATCAGCGCGGCGGCCGGCGGGTGCTGATGGCCTCCAACGGGGTGTTCGCCGCCGCGCACCTGCTGCTGGCGACCGCGCAGCATCCGGCGCAACTGCTGCTCGGCTGGCTGCTGATCGGCGCGGCCATGCCCATGGGCCTCTACGACGCCGCCTTCGCCACCCTGGTGCGGCTGTTCGGCAGCGCGGCGCGACCGCGCATCGTCGGCGTCACCCTGATCGCCGGCTTCGCCAGCTCGGTGAGCTGGCCGCTGACCGCCTTCGTCGAGCAGGCCGCCGGCTGGCGCTGGGCCTGCGTGCTCTGGGCGGCCCTGCATCTCACCGTCGGCCTGGGCATCCACGCCCGGCTGATTCCACGCGACGAGCAGCGGCCGCCGCAAGCGGCGCCGGCGCCGCTGGCCGGCGAGGGCGCCGCCGCGCCGCTGCATGGACCCTCGCGCGGCGTGCTCTGGCTGCTGGCGACGGTGTTCGCGGTCAGCGGCTTCACCTTTGCGGCGCTAGCCGCGCATCTGCCGCGGGTGCTGGAAGCCTCGGGGGCGAGCAAGACCGCGGCGGTGTTCGCCGCCTCCCTGGTCGGCATCAGCCAGGTGGCCGGGCGGGTTATGGAGGTCGGCGTGTTCAGCCGCTGGCACCCGCTCTATTCGGCGCGCATCGCCCTGGTGCTGCATCCGCTGGGCGTGCTGCTGCTGACCCTGGCGGGCGCGCCGGCGGCGGTGCTGTTCACCGCCCTGCACGGCGCCGGTGTCGGGCTGATGACCATCGTCAAGGGCACGCTGCCGCTGGCCTTGTTCGGCGCCCAGGGTTTCGGTCAGCGCGCCGGCTGGCTGGAAGCGCCCTCGCGGGTGGTGCAGGCGGTGACGCCGGTGCTGTTCGGCCTGCTGCTGGAGCGCTTGGGCGAGCACGCGCTGTGGATCACCGGCATCGGCATGTTCGCCTCCTTCCTGGCGCTGCTGCGCCTGCGCCGCAGTCAGGCCGGCGGTGCCGGCGGCTGAGCTGGGCGTGGGCTTGGCTCCTTCCCCCGCGAGCGGGGGAAGGCCGGGATGGGGGTGTTCCCAGGGTGTTTCTAGGAAGGCTCCTAGGGCGCGGTGGTCGCGGCGCTGATGTTCAAGGCCTGGATGTAGTCCTCGACCTTGGTCCCCAGCAGCAGTTGCGCCATCGACCAGGCCGATACCGCCTGCTCCTGCGCCTGGCTGCGCCGGGCCTCGGCGTCGAGCAGGTCGCGCTGCTGGCGCAGGTAGTCTTCCAGCGAGGCCATGCCCACCTTCTGCAGGGCCGACTGCACCCGCACCACTTCCTCGCGGGCCGCTACCTCCTGATCCAGCGCCTGCACGTCGGCGCGCGCCGAGCGGTAGGCGGCGGCAAGTGCCTGCAGATCGCGGGCGGCGCCACGGACGGCGGCCTGCTGGTTCTGGCTGGCGGCGCGCGCCTGCGCCTCGGCGGCACTGGCGCGCCGGTGGGCCGCCGGGTCCAGCGGCAGGCTCAGTTTCGCGCCCAGGCTCCAAGTGTCCGGACTGTGGCCGCCGCCATCGAACTGGAAGTAGTCGGCATCGGCCTGCAAGCGTGGCCACAGCGCCCGGTTGGCGGCGCGCGCGCGTTCGCTGGCGGCCTCGGCCTCGGCGCTGCTCAGCGCGGCGGGCAGCGAGTTCTGCACTTCGCCGGCGCTCCAGGCCGGGATCGCGATGTCGGCGCTCTGCGGTCGCAGGCTGCGGCCGCTGGCTTCGGCGAGCGCGGCCTCGGCGCTCGCCAGCGCGCCGGCCAGGCGCTCCTGGTCGGACTGCAGGCGCGCCAGCTCGGCCTCGGCGAGCCGCTGCTCGGCGTTGGAGGACTGCTCGCTCAGGACCTGCTGGCGCACCCGCTGCACGGTTTCCCCAACGCGCTGCTGCTGCACCGCCAGCACCTCGCCCTGGCGCCGCAGCGCTTGCAGGCGCACATAGGCGCCGGTGGTGTCGTGCAATTTCAGCAACTGCACCTGGCGTTCGGCGAGCCGCGCCGCCTCCAGCTCGGAGGCGCTGGCGCGACGGCTGGCGGCGAGCGCGCCGCTGAGGTCGATGGGCAGGCTGTAGTAGGCGCCGTAGCGGCGCTGGTCGCGCGCGAATGGCGGGTTGGCCAGGGCGCTGGGCGAGAGCGTGCCGATGAAGCGCGCGTCTTCGTAACGGCTGGCTTCGGCGGCCAGGCCGCCGGCGCCGAGGTACTGGCTGCGCGCGGCGGCGAGCTGTTCGCTGGCGGCCAGCACCCGCTCGGCGGCGGCGCTGGCGGCGGGGTGGCCGAGGCTGTCGCGCAGCAGCGCTTCCAGCTCGCCGGCCTGGGCCGAGAGGCTGAACAGCGCTGCGCCGGCGGCCAGCAGCCAGGCGCGATGGCGGGCGTAGGGCAGGGTGATGGTCATGGCGGTGGGGCGGGTCGGTTTCATGAGCGGGGCTCGGATGGAGCGGGCCAGTCGATCTGGAAGGCGCCACGCAGCTCGCCCAGCGCATAGCCGGTGGCCTGGTCGTCCGGATAGTGCCGAGCCAGGGCCGCGCGCACCTCCGGTGAAAGCGCCTTGCCGTGGCAGCCCAGGCAGGGCGGCTGGATCAGGATGGCGCGGCTGTAGCGGGCGCTGCCGTCGGCGGCGACTTCAAAGTGCTCGGGTGGCGCGCTCGCGCCGGCGGCCAGCTGGCGCTGGAAGTCCGCCAGCAAAGCCTGGGCGCGGGCATCGGCGGCATTGGCGGGCTGGCGTGGACGCAGGCTGGTGCGGCTGACCCGGGCGCCGGTCTCGGCGCTGAGCAGTGCCGCCACCCGGGGTGCCTCGGCCTGGCAGAACTCGATGGCCCGGGCCGGGCCGCCCTCGGCCAGCGCCTGGCCCAGCTTGCCGCCCAGGGTCTGCTGGAAGCGGCCGGCGATCTCCCGCGACCGCGACTGGCGCGGGTCTTCGGTCGCGGTAGCCGGCAGTGTCAGCAGCAGGCCCAGGGCCAGTGCGGCGAATCGCCTCACGGCTGCTGCTCGCGATGCTCGCCCGACTTCAGCCGCAGGATGCCCAGCGCCTTGAGCACGTA
Source organism: Stagnimonas sp. FW305-C-60 (assembly GCF_058782965.1). NCBI lineage: Bacteria > Pseudomonadati > Pseudomonadota > Gammaproteobacteria > Nevskiales > Nevskiaceae > Stagnimonas > Stagnimonas sp. FW305-C-60. The sequence continues at coordinate 611,693 of NZ_JBYSYF010000002.1, read as the reverse complement.
CTTCTCGTACACCGGCTCGGTGTTGCCGCTCTTCATCTTGCTCATGAAGTACTTCTCGAAAGCGATCTTCGCCAGATGCACCCATTTGCCTTGCTTGGCCCAGGTGATGTTGCGCGGCGGAATCTGCGGCAGCGCCACGAAAGCCACGCCGCTGTCGCCGAGATCGGCCAGGCAGATCGCATTCCAGGTCGCCTTGTGGCTGGGCGCCTTGCCGGCGATGTCGTCGGCAATGTTGTGGACGATGGCGGTGACCATCGACTCGATCATGTAACCGGTCTTGGGCGCGCCGGTGGGCACCGGTGTGGCCTCCACCGGCGGGATCGCCACGCAGACGCCGGCCGAATAGATGTTCTTGTAGGTGGGGTTGCGCTGGTATTCGTCGATCAGCACGAAGCCGCGCGGATTGCACAGCTCCTTGACCGCCGCCACCGCCGGCACGCCCTTGAAGGCGGGAATGAACATGGTGAAGCGCGAAGGCAGCTCGTGCTCCTTCAGCAACTGGCCCTGGTCGTTGTGCTCGGCGACCTTGACGCCGTCGGCGCGCGCTTCCAGCAGCTTGGCGTTGGTGATCCACTTGATGTGGCGCTGGCGCAGCTCGGATTCCAACAGGCCCTTGGAGTCGCCGACACCACCCAGGCCCATGTGGCCGATGTAGGGCTCGCTGGTGACGAAGGTCATCGGCACGCGGTCGCGCAGCTTGCGCTTGCGCAGGTCGGCATCGACGATCATCGCGAACTCGTAGGCCGGCCCGAAGCAGCTCGCGCCCTGCGCGGCGCCGATTACCACCGGGCCAGGGTTCTTCAGGAACTCCTCGTAGGCCTTGCCGGCGTGCTCGGCGTGCGGTGTGGTGCAGATGCTCTGGGTATGGGCCTCGGGACCGGTGCCGGGAATCTCCTCGAAGGCGAGCTTGGGGCCGGTGGCGATCACCAGGTAGTCGTAGTTCAGAACCTGGCCGTCGGCGAGGCTGAGGCGGTTGTCCTTGGGTTCGAGCTGGGTGACTGCCTGGGCGATGAAGCGGATGCCCTTCTTCTCGACGTTCGGGCGGATCGGCACCAGTACCTGCTCGGGCTGCCGCCAGCCGACCGCCACCCAGGGATTGCTGGGGGTGAACTGGAAGTGATCGGAAGTGCCGATCAGGGTGACTTCGTGGCCCTTGCCCAGGGTTTTCTTCAGGTCATAGGCGGCGGGCATGCCGCCGATCCCGGCGCCGATTACGACGATGTGTGCCATGGCTTACTCCTCCATTGGGCCGCCTCGCGGACGGCGGGTGCTTGCAAAAGCTGGTCGACTCCGCAATATTAGTAACGTCTTATTTAGAAACTTGCAATATTCATACGCCCATGGTCGCAGTCGCTTCTCCCAAGCCGGACCCCACCCTGCCCTTGGCCGAGGGGATGGCGGTGCACGCGCAGTCTGCTTCCGACCTCCTGAAGGCCCTGGCCAATCCGCATCGCCTGCAGATTCTCTGTCTGCTGGGTGACGAGGAGTGGTCGGTGGGCGCCATCAACGAGTGCATACGGCTGTCGCAGTCGGCCCTGTCGCAGCACCTCGCGGTGCTCAGGGCGGATCGCCTGGTGGAGACCCGCCGCGAGGCGCAAACCATCTACTACCGGGTCGCGCCCGGCCCGGCGCTGGACGTGATCCACGCCCTGCACAAGCACTTCTGCGGCTACGAAGGCAAGTCCAACCCGTCCTGATAGGAGTACCCCATGAGCACGACCTCTTCCGTTTCCCAGACCACCGGCGCCAGCGTCGACCAGTGGGTGTTCCGCATCGCCGGCCTGTTCGTGCTGGCCTCGCTGGCGCTGTCGCAACTGCACAGCCCCAACTGGCTGTGGTTCACCGCCTTCGTCGGCGCCAACATGTTCCAGGCCTCGTTCACCGGCTTCTGTCCGCTGGCGAAGATCCTCGACAAGCTCGGCGTGCGCGCCGGCGCCGCCTTCTGTCCCAGCGCCGCTCGGCGCTGAAGCACCAGGACCCGGGAGAGTCCGTAATGAACCGCCACCTAAGCCACGCGCCCCTGCTAGCCCTGATCCTGCTGGCCGCCTGTTCCGAGCCGCCGCCGCCAGCGGCCAGCGCCGCCGCGGTCGCCCCGCTGGCGAGCCTCACGGTGAGCGCTGGCGAGGTGCCGCGCGAGATGCTGTTCGACGGCACGGTGGAGGCGGTGAAGCAGTCCACCGTTGCCGCGCAGACCAGCGGCCGGGTGGTGGAGCTGCCCTACGACGTGGGTGACTTCGTCGAGAAGGATGCGGTGATCGTGCGCATCACGCCCACCGAACAGCGGGCGCGCAAGGGTGCCGCCGAAGCCGGGCTCAGCGGTGCGCGCTCGCGTCTGGCCGAGGCGCAGCTGGCCTTTAACCGCACCAAGGACGTCTACGACCAGAAGCTGATCGCCAAGTCGCAGTTCGACGCCGCCGCCACCAACCTCGCCGCCGCCCAGGCGGCGGTGCGCGCCGCCGAGGCGGGCCTGACCGAGGCCGGCGAAGGCCTGGGCTACACGGCCATCCGCGCGCCCTATGCCGGCATCGTGCTGTCGCGGCTGGTGCAGATCGGCGAGACGGTGACGCCGGGCAAGCCGCTGATGACCGGCGTCTCGCTGGACCAGTTGCGGGTGGTGGTGGACATCCCCCAGCAGCACATCGCGCCGCTGCGCAAGCACGGCAAGGCGCGGCTGCTGCTCGCCGACGGCCGCTCGCTGGAGGCCAGCGAGCTGCGCATCCCGCCCAGCGCCGACGCCGCCACTCATAGTTTCCGGGTGCTGCTCAGCCTGCCGGCGGAGACTTCCACGCCCGAGCTGGCGGTGGCGCCCGGCACGCTGGTGAAGGTGGCCTTCGTCAGCGGCAGCGCCTCGCGGTTGATGCTGCCGGCCAGCGCGCTGGTGCAGCGTGGCGAGCTGACCGCCGCCTATGTGCTGGGCGAGCAGGGCCGCATTGAGCTGCGCTACCTGCGGCTAGGTACGCCGGCCGCCGATGGCCGCCTGCCGGTGCTGGCCGGTCTCGCGCCGGGTGAGAAGCTGGCGCTGGACCCGGTGGCGGCCGGCATCGCCTACCGTCAGCAGGGTCTGCCCACGACCACGGAGGCCGCGAAATGAGCGGCGCCGGCGAACCCCGCCTGGGACTCTCCGGGCGTATCGCGCGCAACTTCCTCACCACCGAGATCACGCCGCTGCTGGCGCTCACTGCGCTGCTGCTGGGTCTGTTCGCGGTGCTGGCAACGCCGCGCGAGGAAGAACCGCAGATCAACGTCACCTTCGCCAATGTCTTCATCCCCTACCCGGGCGCCTCGGCCAAGGAGGTCGAGTCGCTGGTGACCACGCCGGCCGAGCAGGTGGTGTCGGAGCTGGAGGGCGTCGAGCACATCTATTCGATGTCGATGCCGGGCATGGCGGCGCTGACCGTGCGCTTCGAGGTGGGCCAGTCGCGCACCGATGCGGTGCTGCGTCTTTACAACGCCTTCTACTCCAACATGGACTGGCGCCCGGCCACGGCCGGCGTCGGCATGCCGCTGATCAAGCCCAAGGGCATCGACGATGTGCCCATCGTCTCGCTGGCCCTGTGGAGCAAGAACCCCGAGTTGAGCGGTGCCGATCTGCTGCGTGTCGCCAATGGCGTGGCCACCGAGTTGCAGCGAGTGCCCGGCACCCGCGATGTCGAGGTGCTGGGCGGCCCGGACCGCGTGGTGCAGGTGCTGCTCGACCCGCAGCGGCTGGCCGGTTACGGCCTGAGCCTGGACGATCTGCGTCGCGCCTTGGTCAGCGCCAATGTCTCTCAGGACGCCGGTGCGCTGGTCGATGGCAACCGCGAGATTCTGGTGCAGGCCGGGCGTTTCCTGAGTCGGCCGGAAGAAGTTGCCGAACTGGTGGTGGGCGTCAGCAAGGGCGCGCCGGTGTTTCTGCGCGAGGTCGCCGAGGTGCGTCTCGGCGCCGATCAGCCGGAGCGCTATGTCAGCTTCGCCGCCGGCCCGGCCGCCGAGTCCAAGGGCTTGAGCCCCAGCGGCAGCTATCCGGCGATCAGCATCGCGATTTCCAAGAAGCCGGGCGAGAACGCGGTGGATGTCGCCGCAGGGGTGATCGCACGCCTGGAGCAACTGCGCGGCTATCAGCTCCCCGACCAGGTGCAGGCCACCGTCACCCGCAACTACGGCGAGACCGCGCAGGACAAGGCACAGACCCTGATCAAGAAGCTGATCTTCGCGACCCTGTCGGTGGTGGTGCTGGTGCTGTTCGCGCTCGGTCGCCGCGAGGCCTTGGTGGTGGGCGCGGCGGTGGTGGTGACCCTGGCCGCGACCCTGTTCGCCTCCTGGGCCTGGGGCTTCACGCTCAACCGGGTGTCGCTGTTCGCGCTGATCTTCTCCATCGGCATTCTGGTGGACGACGCCATCGTGGTGGTGGAGAACATCCACCGGCACATGCAACTGGGCGGCAAGTCGCTCACCGAGGCGATTCCTGCCGCAGTGGACGAGGTCGGCGGCCCGACCATCCTCGCCACCTTCACGGTGATCGCGGCGCTGTTGCCGATGGCTTTCGTCAGCGGTCTGATGGGGCCCTACATGCGGCCGATCCCGATCAATGCCTCCACCGGCATGCTGATCTCGCTGCTGGTGGCCTTCGTGTTCACGCCCTGGCTGTACCGCCGGTTGTTCCTGAAACAGGACGCCGCGCATGCCCATGCCGCTGCCCATGGCGGTGAGGAGGAGGAAGTCGGCCTGCAGCGCTTCTTCCGGCGGGTGATGACACCCTTTCTGCAGCGCGAGGAAGGCGGCCGCAACCGCTGGCGCCTGCTCTACACCCTGCTGGCGCTGATCGGCATTTCCTTCGCCCTGGTCGCGACCCGGGCGGTGGTGATGAAGATGCTGCCCTTCGACAACAAGAGCGAGTTCCAGGTGCTGGTGGACCTGCCCGAGGGCACGCCGCTGGAGCAAACCCAGCGCGTATTGCAGGCCCTGGCCGCGCAGGTGGAAACCATCCCCGAGGTCAGCGACTACCAGCTCTACGCCGGCACTTCGGCGCCGATCAATTTCAACGGCCTGGTGCGGCAGTACTACCTACGCCAGCAGCCCTACCAGGGCGACATCCAGGTGAACCTGCTGGAGAAGCACCACCGGGATCGCAAGTCGCACGAGATCGCCAGCGCCGCCCGCGCGTCGCTGGTGGAGATCGGCCGCCGCTACGGTGCCAGCGTGAAGATCGTCGAGGTGCCGCCGGGGCCGCCGGTGTTGGCGCCGCTGGTGGCCGAGGTCTACGGGCCGGATGGCGCCGGCCAGGCTGAGGTCGCGCGGCAGTTGCGCCGGGTGTTCGAGCAGACGCCGGACGTGGTCGATGTCGACGACAGCCTGGAGGCGCCGCAGGACAAATGGCTGGTCGAGGTGGACCGCGTCCGCGCGGCGCGCCTGGGCCTCTCGCAGCAGGCGGTAGCGGCGACGGTGGCCGCGGCGCTGCGCGGCGAGGACATGTCCACGCTGCACGATCCGCAGGCCAAGTTCCAGCTGCCGATCCGGGTCGAGCTCAAGCCGGGCGACAAGGCCGACGTCGAGGTGCTCAAGGGCCTGCGCCTGCGCTCGGAGTCGGGCGCGTTGGTGCCGCTGTCTGAGGTGGCGAGCTTCCGGCCGGCGCAGCGCGAGCAGACCATCCATCACAAGGATCTGCTGCCGCTGGTCTACGTCACCGGCGATGTCTCCGGCGCCACCGACAGCCCGCTGTACGGCCTGGCGGCCATCTCCAGCACCCTCAAGCAGACCGCCATCGAAGGCGCGCCGCTGCGCCAGTACCTCATCAGCCAGCCGCCGGTGCCCTATGAGTGGAGCCTGAAGTGGGACGGCGAGTGGCAGATCACCTACGAGACCTTCCGCGACATGGGCCTGGCCTATTCGGTGGGTCTGGTGCTGATCTATCTCTTGGTGGTGGCGCAGTTCAAGTCCTACAGCCTGCCGCTGATCATCATGGCGCCGATCCCGCTGACGGTGATCGGCATCCTGCCGGGGCATGCGCTGCTGGGGCAGCAGTTCACCGCGCCGTCGATGATCGGCATGATCGCGCTGGCCGGCATCATCGTCCGCAATTCGATCTTGCTGGTGGACTTCATCCAGCACGAGCTGGCGGCCGGCAAGCCCTTGCAGGAGGCGACCATCAGCGCCGCGGCGGTGCGCGCGCGGCCGATTGCCCTGACCGCGGCGGCGGCGATGATGGGCGGCTTCTTCATCATCGACGACCCGATCTTCGGTGGCCTGGCGGTATCGCTGATCTTCGGCCTGTTCGTGTCCACGGCGATGACGCTGCTGGTGATCCCGGTGGTCTACTACCACTACCAGTGGCGCAAGGCGGTGCGCTGAAACCGATGGCGGCGCCAGTCCGGTAGGAAAACCGTACTGACGCCGCCGCCAGCCGGCGAACTGGCCTGCTTGCTGCTTCCCCGTAGCCGAATCGACGGGGGACACATGGACGGTGCAGGGCGGCTGGGATGGCGGTTGGGGTCGGCGCTGGTCGCGCTGGCGTTGCTGGTGGCCTGCGGTGCGGCCAACGAGTCGGCACCTTTAGCCACCGGTGCGCCGGTGGAGATCAAATGCGAACAGCCGCTGCCGGCCGAGGCGCGCCAGCTGCACATTACCGTGCCGGTGGCGCAGGACGGCGATCCGCTCTGGGGCCCGGCGCCGACCTCCGAGCTGTACTTCACCGCGCTGCTGCCGGAGCGCTGCCCCGGCGAGAGCTTTCCCGCCATCGTCCAGAGCCACGGGCTCGGCGGCTCGCGCATCACCGCGCTGGCCGCCGACAAAACGCTCTATCCCGAACACGCCGGCCTCGATGCCATCGACGAGCTGGCGGCGGCGCTGCCTTACTACGACTACGTGGTGCTGAGCGTCGATCAGCGTGGCCACGGCGAGAGCCAGCCGCAGAACGGCGGCGGCTGGGCGCGGGTCAATGATCCGCGCTACGAGGTACAGGATATGCGCGCCCTGCTCGACTGGGCCTGGGAACACGCCGGCGAGTTGCAGATTCAGCGCGAGGAGCACAGCGGCATCGCCCGCGATCTCAAGGTCGGCACCCTGGGCTACAGCTACGGCGGCGGCTACCAGTTGGCGTTGGCGGCGCTGGACGAACGCGTCGACGCCCTGGTGCCGGCCGCCACCTGGCACAACCTGTTCTACAGCCTGCTGGTGGACGGCGTCAGCAAGCAGTCCTGGGTGCAGACACTGTGCCTGTTCATCACCATCCCCTCCGATGGCGCCATGATCGGCGCCATCGACACGCCGCTGATGCGCACGCTCTGCAACAACGCCGCGATCCGCGATCCGCTCGCCTTCCAGATCCGCACCCTCGACGATCTGCTGGCGACGGTGGCGCGCGACACTCAGCAGCCGCGGCCGGTGGCGGAGGCGGAGCTGATGGAGTTCTTCGAGACCCACAGCCCCTCCTATCTGCGCAAGCAGGAGCGCGCCGGCCAGCCCTGGGGTTTCGGCGAGAGCCGGGCGCGGATGCGGCCGGTGCCGACGCTGTTGATCCAGGGTAATCGCGACGGTCTGTTCAACCTCACCGACGCGTACTGGAACCTGCGCTACCTGCGCGAGGCCGGCGCCGATGCGCGCCTGCTGACCATGGGCAGCGGCCATCTCAGTCCGGCGCTGGGGCAAGTAGACGGCAGCGCCAACTGCGGCGCGCTCAAGGGCGTGCAGGCCATCCTCGGCTGGTTTGACGACAAGCTAAAGGGGCGGGCGCCAGCGCCGGCCGACGAACTGCCACCGGTCTGCCTGTCGGTGCAGGCCACGCCCGGCGCGCCGGCCAGCGCCGAACTGGCGGTGGAACTGCCCAGCCTGCCAATCGGCAACCCGGCTGGTGCGGGAACCTTGCCGGTGCGTGCCGACAAGATCGAGATCAGCCTCGCCGCCACCGATGGCCTGCCGCGCTTCGTGCCGCTGGCGACGGTGCCGGGGCCGGGCTATGTGCTGGGTGGCATCCCCAGCATCGGCCGTTCGACGGTGACGCCGGGCGCGCTGGCGGCGCACCAGGCCATCGCGATCTTCGGCGTCGGCGTGAAGCGGGCGGGACGGACCTTCCTGGTCGATGACCAGGTGACCGCCTTGCTGGAAGGCAGTGCCAGCAGCAACCGCTTCGTCGAGGAGGGCGATCCCATCCTGATGCCGGGCATCGGCGAGGTGCTGGAGGCGGGCGACGAGATCGGGCTCTTGTTCTACGAGCAGCACCCGCAGTACGCGGTGGTGCCCTCGCTGACGGTGCTCACCACGCTGCTGCCGGTGGCGACACTCAGCTACATCGCTGGCCGGCCCTTCCCCAACATCACCAGTGAGCTGCTGACGCCGCTGGCCGGGGTGCTGAGCAATCCCAATCCCTATACGGCGGTGCTGGAAGACGTGCGGCTGCCGGTGTTCCAGCCCGGCGTCTATCCCGGCAGCCGGCTCACCGGCTTGCAGTAGTCGCTAGCTGCGGCCGCGACGGAACCTGGCCGGCTTGGCTTCCAGGCTGGCGCGGTAGGCGGCGAGACGCTCGGCGCTGAGTTCACGGGTCACCGCGCAACCGGGTTCGCGCTGGTGCCGGCAGTCGTTGAAACGGCACTGTGCCGCCAGCCGGCGCACGTCGGAGAAATCGTCCTCCACTTGCGCCTGTTCGCGGTTGAGCTTGAGTTCGCGCAGGCCGGGGGTATCGATCAGGCAGGCGCCGCCCGGTAGCCGGCGCAGGAAGCGCGCGGTGGTGGTGTGGCGGCCGAGATCGTCCTGCACCTGGGTGCTGCCGGTGCGCTGCGCCTCGCGGCCCAGCAGCTGGTTCATCAGCGTCGACTTGCCGACGCCCGAGGAGCCCAGCAGCACCAGGGTCTGGCCCGGCGCCAGATAGGGCGCCAGCAGGGCGGGCGCCTCCGGGCTGCGGGCATCGAGCGCATGCACCGGCGTGCCGGCACCGACCAGGGCTTCGATCTCGGCACGCAGTGCCGGCAGGTTCTCGGCGCGGTCGCTCTTGGTCAGCACCACCACCGGCCGCACCTGGGCGGCGACCGCCAGCAGCCGGTAGCGCTCCAATCGCTCGGGCTTGTAGTCGCCATCCAGGCCCATCACCAGCAGGGCGGTATCGACATTCGCCACCAGCCGCTGGCGGCGGCCGTCCTCGCGGCTGCGTTCCAGCAGATTGCGCCGCGGGATCAGTTGCGTGAGCCAGCCGCCCTCGTCCTGGTAGCGCGCCCAGTCGCCGACGGCGAGGCCCTCGTCGAGTTCGGTCAGCGTCTTGTGCAGCGCCGGATGCGTGCGCGCGCTGAACTCCCGCTGGCCGTCATCGACGCGGTACTCGCTGCGGTGCTGCTCGATGATGCGCACCGGCCGGCCGGGCATGGCGGGCAAGGCCGCCAGGGCCTGCTCCCAGGCGGCGTTCCAGCCCAGGCCGGCGAGGGCGTGGTCGGGGCCGGACGACATCAGGCTGGCCCGGCCGGCGAGGGACGGCTGCTCCACCAGGTCAGGTAGAGCAGTCCGACTTGCAGCAGCAGCCGCAGCGTCAGCGCCCATTCCGGCATCTCCGGAAACAGCTCCGGGTGCAGCCACATGTGGATATTGGCCAGCGAGACGCCGCAGATCAGCGCCAGCAGGGCGTAGCCGGCCCCGGAGCGCAGGCGGGCCGAGAGCAGGCTGAAGGCCAGCAGCAGTTCGGCGACGCCGCTGAGCCAGACCACGGCGCGCGGGTAGGGGATGTAGGGCGGCACGATGTGCACGAAGAAATCGGTGGCAAGGAAATGGCCGACCCCGCCGAACAGGAAAAACAGGAAGACCACGGTCAGGCCCATCTTTTTGCCGTTGCTCATCGGTGCTGGGTTCTTGGAATCGCTGGGGATTGTAGGCTGTGCGCCGGTTCCGAAACCCGCAGCACGCCATGCCTGACCGCCGCGATCCGCCGATTCCGCCGTGGAAGAAGCCGACTCCGAAATCCTCGAAGCCGGTGAGCAAGCTGAGTCCCCTGGCGCGCGCCGCGGCCGAAGCCCGTGCGAAGGCGGCCGGTCGTCGTTATCCCAATCTGGTCGACAATCTCTGGGCGGCTCGGCAGACCTTCGAGGAGGCGGGATCTGCGGACTTTCCGCCCGATCCCCTCGAGTTCTAGCCCTCGCTCAGCTCCAGCCACTGTTCCTCGGCCGTGGCCAGCTCGGCGCGTGCGGCGGCCTGGCGCTGTTGCAGCTTGGTGGCTTCGGCGCGCTTGGCGGCGTCGTAGATGCCGGGGTCGGCCAACTGTTCGTCGAGCTTCTTCAACTCGGCGGTGAGCTTGGCGATCTGCTTGTCGAGCGCGCGCAGGCTCTCGCGGTTGGCCTTGTTGTCGGCCTTGCTGACACTGGGCTTGGCGGTTTCGACCACCACAGTGGCAGCCACCGGCGTGGGCGCGGCATTGGCCGCGGCGGTCTTGCGCGCGGCCGACTCGCCGCGCTGCGCCTTGCGGCGCTCGTCGCGCAGCCAGGCGGCGTAGTCGTCGAGATCGCCGTCGAAGGGCGCGCAGCTGCCATCCGCCACCCGCCAGAGCGTGTCGCAGACGTTCTGCACCAGATGCCGGTCGTGGCTGACCAGCACCACCGCGCCCGGGTAGTCGTTGATCGCCATCTCCAGCGCCTGGCGCATTTCCAGGTCGAGATGGTTGGTCGGCTCATCGAGTAACAACAAGTTCGGCCGCTGGTAGACCACCAGGGCCAGCGCCAGCCGCGCCTTCTCGCCGCCGGAGAAGGGCGCGATGGGCTCCATCTGCCGCTCGCCGTGGAAGGCGAACTGGCCCAGGTAGTCGCGCAGGCTCTGTTCGCTGGCCTTGGGATCGAGCCGGCGCAGGTGCAGAAAGCCGCTGGCTTGAGGGTCGAGCTGCTCCAGCTGGTGCTGGGCGTAGTAGCCGACCTTGAGATCGGGTGAGCGCACGATCTCGCCACCGAGAAAGGGCATCGCTCCCGCCAGGCTCTTCATCAGCGTCGACTTGCCGACGCCGTTGGCACCCAGCAGGGCCACCCGCTCGCCCGGCTGCAGCGAGAGCTTGAGCTTGGTCAGCAGCGGCTTGCCGGTGTAGCCGGCCTGGCCGTTGGTGATGTGGATCAGCGGGCTCGGCACCTTTTCCGGCTTGCGGAAGCTGAAGTCGAACTCGTTTTCGGCCAGTACCGGCGCCACCAGCTCCATGCGTTCCAGGGCCTTGATGCGGCTCTGCGCCTGCCGCGCCTTGCTGGCGTGGGTCTTGAAGCGGTTGATGAAGCTCTGCAAGTGCGCGACGCGCTGCTGCTGCTTCTCGTGGGTCATCGCCTGCTGGCTCAGGCGCTCGGCGCGCTGGCGCTCGAACTGCGAGTAGCCGCCGACGTAGAGGGTCGCGCTCTCGCGTTCCAGATGCAGGGTGTGGGTGCAGACGGCGTCAAGGAAGTCGCGGTCGTGCGAGATCAGAAGCAGCGTGCCGGGGAACACCATCAGCTCTTCCTGCAGCCAGAGCGAGGCGTCCATGTCGAGATGGTTGGTGGGCTCGTCGAGCAGCAGCAGGTCGGAGCGGCGCAGCAGCGCGCGCGCCAGGTTCAGGCGCATGCGCCAGCCGCCGGAAAAGCTCGCCACCGGGTTGTCCTGCTTGCTGGGCACGAAGCCCAGGCCATGCAGCAGCTGGGCGGCGCGGGCCTTGGCGGCATAGCCGTCGATCATCGCCAGCCGGTCGTGGGCCTTGACCAGATTGTCGATGTCGGCGTCGGTGGGATGCAGCTCGATGCGCTGCTCCAAGTCGGCGATGCGCTTTTCCAGCTGACGCAGCTCGACGTCGCCGTCGAGCGCGTACTCGATGGCGGGCTGGTCCAGCGCCGGCGTGTCCTGCGAGACATTGGCGACCACCAGGTTCTTCGACAGGTCGATGCTGCCACCGTCCGGCATCAGCTCGCGGCGGATGGCGGCGAACAGGGTGGACTTGCCGACGCCGTTCTTGCCGATCACGCCCACCCTCTGGCCGGAGTGGATGGTGACCGAGACATTTTCCAGCAGCGTGCGGGCGCTGCGGCGCAGGGTGAGGTTCTGGAGGGCGAGCATGAGGGCGCGGATTGTACGCGCAGGCGGTGATGGCGGTGCCGCGGGCCAGACTCCCGGCCAAGAAAAAGCCCGCCAAGGGCGGGCTTTATTCTTGTCGCAGCGCGGTTTACTGCACCGGCTGGGCGTCCATCACTTCCGGTGCCGGCTCGCCTTCCACCGGGGTGGGCTCGCCCTCAACCGGGGCGGCCTCCTCGATCGGCGCGGCTTCCGTCGGTGCGGCCTCTTCGGTCGGGGTCGCTGCTTCCACTGGAGCGGCTTCCTCCACCGGCGCGGCTTCTTCGGCCGGAGCGGCGGCTTCCACCGGCGCTTCGGCGGCCGGGGCGGCGGCACCACCCTCGGTCACCTTCAGTTCGACGCGGCGGTTCAGCTCGCGGCCTTCGGCGGTGGCGTTGTCGGCCACCGGGCTGCCTTCGCCATAGCCCTTGACGGTCAGGCGCGAACCATCGACGCCGCGCGCCAGCAGGTACTGACGCACCGCTTCGGCGCGGTTGTCGGAGAGCTTGAGGTTGTAGCTGTCGGAGCCTTCCGAGCTGGTGTGGCCGCCGATTTCCACATGCAGGGCCTGGGCGGCCAGCAGGGAGTCGGCGACGCCGTCGAGGATGGTCTTGGCGTTGGCGGTGAGCTTGGCGGAATCGAGCTCGAAGTTGACGCCGCGCAGCACCACGGTGTCGCCGGTCTTGCAGCCGTTGAGGTCGATGGCCTCACCGGGGCCAGGGGCCTCGCAGGGGCTGCTGGGCTCGGCGATCGGGGCGGCTTCCAGCGGGCAGCCGGATTCGTTGACGGCGGTGCCGGCCGGGGTGTCGGGGCACTGGTCGAGTTCGTCGGTGACACCGTCACCGTCGGAGTCGGCGCCGCTGTCGACGATGGCGACCGGCTCGGTGGTTTCGGCCGGCGCTTCGGCCGGGGCGGCGGCAGCCGCGCCCAGGGGCAGCAGCAGGCCGACCGAGGCCACACCTTCATAGAAGGACTTGTCGGCGGTGCTGGCATCGTCGCCAGCCTGCTCGCGGCCGTGGGCGTCGATGCGGTACTTCACCTCGGTACGCAGGGCGGCACCGGGGAACAGGCCGCCGAGATCGCCCAGCGACAGCAGGTAGCCGAGGCCGATGTCGAACAGGGTGGTGCCGTAGTCGGTGATGACGCCGGGGTGGTCCTTGATCTGGCCGCGCTGCAGATTGATCGGGACGTAGAGGTCGGGCAGGGAGGTGAGCGGGAACACCATGGCGCCGATGCCGACGCTGGTGATCGAGGCCGAGCTGCCGCCGTTCTTGGCGTCGGCGGTCAGATAGCCGGCGGTCAGTTCCAGATTGAGACCGGAAGTGAGGCTCTTGCCGATGGCGAGCTGGCCGCCCAGGCCGTCGTCGGTGCCGCGCGCATCGGCCGCCTTCAGATAGCTGAACATCGGCGACACATACAGGTGCTGGCCGAGCCGGGCCTTGACGCTGCTGCCGCTACTGTCGTCGCTACTGGCGTATTCCTCGTCCTGAGCGTGCGTGGGGAAGGAAAGCACCAGCGCGGCGATCAAGCCGAGCGTGCCAAGGCGGTAGTTCATAGGCGTCCCTTTCATGCGGTCCGGGGTTTGTTGTTGGAATCGTTGAAATTTACGGTGACCATGAAGGCCCGCCGTCTCCATTGCTTTTGTAACACTCCGGTGCGGCTCGCACAACCTGCATGGTGAGCTTACAGGCCGGCGTCTATACTGCGCGCCCTTTCGAGGTGGCGGTCGCGATGGAACCCAACAAAATTCGAGAAGAGGTGATGGCTCTGCAGGCGCGTTTCGACGCCCTGCGGGGCTATCTTTGACTACGCTAATAAGAAGGACCGGCTGATCGAGGTCTGCGCCGAGCTGGAACGCGGCGACATCTGGAACAAGCCCGAGCTGGCCCAGGGCCTGGGCCGCGAGCGCGCCAAGCTGGAAGACATCATCCAGCCGCTGGACAAGGCCGAAGCCGGCTTGAAGGACGCGCTGGAACTGCTGGAGATGGCCGAGGCCGAGGGCGACGCCGGCACCATCAACGAGATCATCCATGACGTCGAGGGGCTGCAGAAGCTCGCCGACGAGATGGAGTTCAAGCGCATGTTCTCCGGCGAGATGGACAATTCCAACTGCTTCGTCGACATCCAGTCCGGAGCCGGTGGCACCGAGGGCCAGGACTGGGCCAGCATGCTCTTGCGCATGTATCTGAAGTGGGCCGACAGCAAGGGTTTCAAGACCGAACTCCTGGAGCAGTCCGACGGTGAAGTCGCCGGCATCAAGAGCGCCACCTTCTCGGTGAGCGGCCCCTATGCTTACGGCTGGCTGCGTACCGAGACCGGCGTGCACCGCCTGGTGCGCAAGAGTCCGTTCGACTCCGGCAACCGCCGCCATACCAGCTTTGCCGGCGTGTTCGTCAGCCCCGAGGTCGACGACAACATCGATATCGAGATCAATCCGGCCGACCTGGAAGTGGGCACCTACCGCTCCAGCGGCGCCGGTGGCCAGCACGTCAACAAGACCGAGTCGGCGATCCGCATCAAGCACGTCCCCAGCGGCATCGTCGTCTCCTGCCAGACCCAGCGCAGCCAGCATGCCAACCGCGACAACGCGATGAAGATGCTGAAGTCCAAGCTCTACGAAGTCGAGTTGCAGAAGCGCAACACCGAGAAGCAGCGGGTGGAGGACTCCAAGAGCGACATCGAATGGGGCAGCCAGATCCGCAGCTATGTGCTCGACCAGTCGCGGATCAAGGATCTGCGCACCGGGGTGGAAATCGCCGACACCGACAAGGTGCTCAACGGCTACCTCGATCCCTTCATTGAAGCCAGCCTCAAGCAGGGGCTGTAGAGCTTCCGCCTAGCCGAGTCGCACAGTCATGACCGAAGAGCACAAGCCGCAGGACGAGAATCAACTGATCGCGGTGCGCCGTGAAAAGCTGGAGGCCCTGCGCGCCGCCGGCAAGGCCTACCCCAACGGCTTTCGCCGCGACACCCTGGCCGAACACCTGCACGGCAGCTTCGGCGAATGCACCGCCGAGGCGCTGGACGCGCTCCCGGAGCGCTTTGCCATTGCCGGCCGCCTGATGCTCAAGCGCGTCATGGGCAAGGCCAGCTTCGGCACCCTGCAGGACTCCAGCGGCCGCATCCAGATCTTCTGCCAGATCAACACCCTGGGTGCGGAGAGCTATGAGCAGTTCAAGAGCGCCGACATCGGCGACATCCTGGGCGTGAAGGGCCGGGTGTTCCGCACCAAGACCGGCGAGCTGTCGGTCTGGGCGGAGTCGCTGGAACTCCTGACCAAGAACCTCCGGCCGCTGCCGGAGAAGTGGGCGGGCCTCACCGATACCGAGACCCGCTATCGCCAGCGCTACCTCGACCTCATCGTCAATCCCGAGGTCAAGACGGTGTTCGAGAAGCGCACCAAGATCGTTCGCTTCATCCGCAACTTCCTCGATACCCTGGGCTTCCAGGAAGTCGAGACGCCGATGCTGCAGCCGATCCCCGGCGGCGCCACCGCGCGGCCCTTCATCACCCACCACAATGCGCTGGACCGCGAGCTGTACATGCGCATCGCGCCGGAGCTGTACCTGAAGCGCCTGGTGGTCGGCCACTTCGAGAAGGTCTACGAGATCAACCGCAACTTCCGCAACGAGGGGCTCTCCACGCGTCACAACCCCGAGTTCACCATGCTGGAGTTCTATCAGGCCTACGCCGACTACCGCGACCTGATGGACCTGACCGAGAACCTGATCCGCGACTGCGCTCTCACCGTCAACGGTAGCGCCCAGCTCAGCTACCAGGGCCGGGACTACGACCTTGGCAAACCGTTCAACCGCTGGACCATGGCCGAGGCCGTGCTCAAGGCGAATCCCGAACTGGATGCCACGCGCCTGGGTGACGCCGACTACCTGCGTCCCATACTCAAGGCCAAGGGCGGCAATCCGCAGCCCGGCTATGGTGCCGGCAAGCTGCTCACCGAGCTGTTCGAAGCGACGGTGGAAGAGAACCTGCTCGACCCCACCTTCATCACCGAATATCCCACCGAGGTCTCGCCGCTGGCGCGCCGCAATGACGCCAACCCGGAGGTCACCGACCGCTTCGAGTTCTTCCTCGGCGGCCGCGAGGTGGCGAACGGCTTCAGCGAGTTGAACGACGCCGACGATCAGGCCGCGCGCTTCCACGCCCAGGCCGACGCCAAGACCGCCGGCGACGACGAGGCGATGTTCTTCGACGCCGACTACATCCGCGCCCTGGAGTACGGCCTGCCGCCGACCGCCGGCGAAGGCATCGGCATCGACCGCCTGGTGATGTTCCTCACCGACAGCGCCTCGATCCGCGATGTGTTGCTGTTTCCGGCCATGAGGCCGGAAAGCAATTAACCGATCCGGCCATGCGGCCGGAAACCCATTAATTGACCCGGCCAAGCCTCTGTGACCTTCCCTCCCCCGCAAGCGGGGGAGGGTCAGGGTGGGGGCGGTGGCGCTGGGACGCAGCAGCCGAGCTTTAGTCCGCTGACGATCTACGCGAAACCAGATCTGCCAGCCACTGCCCGACAAACATCGCCGGCACCAGCCAGAGCGCGCCACCACTGCCCTGGCTGAAGGCCACCAGCGCCGGCCCCGGGCAATAGCCGGCGATGCCCCAGCCCAGGCCGAACAGTCCGGCGCCAATGAGCAGTGGCGCGTCGATGCGGCCGCGCTCGGTTGCCGGCGCGCGCCCGGTTTTGCGCAGCCACCAGAAGCCGGGCACGGTGATCGCCAGCGCGCTGCCCATGACGAAGGCCAGCGAGGCGTCCCAGCCCGGCCCCAGATGCAGGAAGGCCAGCACCTTGCCGGGTTCGGCCATGCCGGAAATCACCAGGCCGGCGCCGAACAGCGCGCCAGCCAGCAGCGAGAGCAAGGGGGAAGGCGTGGTGTTGTCGTTGCTCACCGATGCACTCCGGCGGTCAGCAGGCTGGCGCTGAGTACGCCCATCGCCATGAATACCAGCACCGCCACCAGCGAGCGCAGCGACAGCCGGCCGAGGCCGCAGATGCCGTGGCCGCTGGTGCAGCCATTGCTCAGACGCGTGCCGAAGCCGACCAGCAGCCCCGAGACCAGCAGCCAGACCGGGGGCGTGTTCGCCGCCGGCGCACTGGGCGCGGCCGCCAGCGCCAACCAGCCGCCCGCCGCCAGGCCGGTCAGGAACAGCCAGCGCCAGGCGCGGTCCGGCCCCCAGAACGCGGCGTGAAAAATGTTGCTGATGCCGGCCAGGCGGCCAGACCTTGCGTAGAGCAGCAGGGCTGAAACACCGATCAGGGCACCGCCCACGGCGGCGTGCAGATAGTCGTGCATGAAAGCGACGCGAAGTTGAATTGACGGGATACCGGGTAGGGTATGGAATGCCGAGCATTCCAGCAAACGAGAGCGCCGTGTCCGACTGGCAAGACAGCAAGGCCCAGGTGCTGGCGCGCTTGAAGCGCGCAGAAGGCCAGGTGCGTGCGGTGGCCGCCATGGTCGAGCGCGAGGAGGACTGCGAGCGGGTCGCCCAGCAGCTGGCCGCCGCGCGCAAGGCGCTGGACCGCGCCTTCTACGATCTGATCGCCTGCATGCTGCGCCGCGAGCTGGCCGAGGCCGGCTTGGACGCGGCCCGGCTCGAGGGCGTCAAGCACCTGAGCGAACTGCTGGCGCGCTATGGCTGAGCTGCTGCCACTGCTGGGCATAGGTCTGTTTCTGGGTCTGGTGCTGGGCCTCACCGGCGCTGGCGGCGCGATTCTCGCCGTGCCGCTGCTGATGGCCGGGCTGGGCTGGAGCTTTCCCCTGGCCGCGTCAATGGCCTTGACCGCGGTGGCGGCCTCGGCGGCGGTGGGGGCCTGGTCGGGCTGGCGTCTGGGGCTGGTGCGTTACCGCGCGGCCTTCCTGATGGCCGCCGCCGGCCTGCTGTGCGCGCCCTTGGGGCTGTGGCTGGCGCAGCGCTGGCCGTATGCCGTGCTGGAACTGTTGTTTGCGCTGCTGATGGCGGTGGCGGCGGTCCGTCTGTACCGACAGACGCAGGAAGCCGAGGTCGCGCGCGGCGGCGTGCCGCTGCCGGCGCAGGAAAGTGCCGAGATGCTCTGCAAGCTCAATCCAGCCACCGGTCGCTTCAGCTGGACTTCGCCCTGCGCGGTAGCGCTGACCGCCACCGGCGCCTTTACCGGCCTGCTGTCCGGCCTGCTCGGCGTCGGCGGCGGCTTCGTGGTGGTGCCGGCGATGCGCCAGGTCACCGAGCTGTCGATGCACTCGGCAGTCGCTACCTCGCTGCTGTTCGTGGCTCTGGTCAGCGGCGGCGCGGTGGCGTGGTCGGCGGCGCACCACAACCTGCCGCCCTTCAGTCTGGTCTGGCCCTTCGTGCTGGCCGCGGTGCTTGGCATGCTCTTCGGGCGCCGGCTCGCGCCCGGTCTGGCCGGCCCTAAGCTGCAGCGCGGCTTTGCCGGCCTGATGCTGCTGGTTGCCCTGGGCATGGCCCTGTCCGCCCTGCGTTGAGGAGAACGCCGATGCTGTTTCGCCAGTTGTTCGATGCCGAGTCCTGTACCTACAGCTATCTGTTGGCCGATGGCCCTGGCGGCGAGGCCCTGATCATCGACCCGGTGCGTGAGCAGGCGGCGCAGTACATGCGCCTAATCGACCAGCTGGAGCTGCGCCTGGTGGTGGCGGTCGACACCCACACCCACGCCGACCACGTCACCGCCCTGGGCGTGTTGCGCGACGCCACCGCCTGCGTCACCCGCATGGGCGAGCAGAGCAAGGCCGAGTGCGTGAACGAGCGCTTCCGCGACGGCGAGATCCTGCGCGTCGGTGGCCTCTGCCTGCGCGCGCTGTACACGCCCGGCCACACCGACGAGTCCTACAGCCTGGTGATGGACGACCGCGTGTTCACCGGCGACGCCCTGCTGATCCGCGGCACCGGCCGCACTGATTTTCAGAACGGCGACAGCTACGCCGCCTACGACTCGCTGTTCAATAAGCTGCTGAAGCTGCCCGATGACACGCTGGTGTACCCCGGCCACGACTACAAGGGCTGGACGGTCTCCACCATCGGCGAGGAGCGGCGCTGGAACCCGCGCCTGCGGGTGCGCAGCGCCGAGGAATACGCGGCGCTGATGGCCAGCCTCAAGCTGCCAACGCCGAAGCTGATGGACGTCGCGGTGCCGGCCAATCTGGCCTGCGGGCGCATCGCCGGCTAGGGCTCCGGCTCCAGGAGCCGTGGCCCCGGACCCTGATCGCCCAGACGGTCCCAGGGATTACGCAGCGGGCAGTCCTTGAGCGAAAGGCAACCGCAGCCGATGCAGCCATCGAGCTGATCGCGCAACAGCTCCAGCCGGCGGATGCGCTCGTTGAGATCGGCCTTCCAGCGTGCCGACAGCTTGCGCCAGTCCTTCGCGGTCGGCGCCTTGTCTTGGGGCAGCACCGAGAGCGCCTGGTGGATGGCGGCGAGCGGCACGCCCAGGCGCTGTGCCGCCTTGATCACCGCCACCCGTCGCAGGATGCCGCGTGGGTAACGGCGCTGGTTGCCGGCGTTGCGAAAGCTCACGATCAGCCCCTTCGCCTCATAGAAGTGCAGGGCCGAAACCGCCACACCGCTGCGCTGCGCCAGCTCGCCGATGCTCAGGGGGCGGGCGAAATCCTCGGCCGTGATCGGTGGCATGAAAAAAGTTCTTGACCTTAAGTTAGGTTCAGGTTTTACCCTGCCTGCCGTTCAATCACAACGGAGGTGAGCGATGGGCAGCAATAGCAGGATCAAAGTGGCACTGATCTATGGCAGCACGCGCGAGAGCTGCTTCTGCGACACCGTCGCCGGCTGGGTGGCCGAGCAGGTCTGGAAGCATGAAACCTATGCCGTCGACCCGATCGACCCAAGCCGGCTGGCGGACGCGGATGCGGCGGAGCGGCTCGCGCGCGCCGATGCGCTGATTCTGGTGGTGCCAGGAGAAGGGCACGACGATTCGGACGGTCTGCAAGCCGGCATCGCCCTGCTGGACCTCTACTGGGGTGCCAAGCCGGTGGCCTTCGTCAGTTTCGGCGGCGCCAGTGGCGGCCTGCCCGCTGTGGAACCCTTGCGGCAGCGGTTTGCCGAGCGCGGCGCGAAGCTGGTTGGCGAGACCCTGAGCTTTGCCAATGCCTGGGAGCAGTTCGATGCCCGCGGCTATCTGCGCCGGCCCGACGCGGCCGAGCGCGCGATGGCGCGGCTGCTCAGTGAGCTGCGGGCAGTGACGACATCGCTGTCGTCTGCGCCGCCAAGGCCCGTCGTCTGGGAGGCTGCCGCATGAACAGCGCATCCAGCCAGCCGTACACGCTCATCAACCAGTTCACGATCAGACCGGGCCAGTTGCCGGAATTCCTGCGCGTGCAGCGCGAGGGCCTGGAGGCCATGCGCGGAAAGGTGCCCGGCCTGCTCGGCGGCCGCCTGTACGGCAACGCCGAGCGCGGCAGCGCGCTGATGGTCTCGGTGTTCGAGAGTGAGGCCGCGTTTCAGCGGTTTCTGGCCAGCCCGATCTTCACCACCCATCGCAGCCGCCTCGCGCCGCTGCTGGAAAAGACCGATCCCAGCGCCTACCAGTTGGCGTATGCGAATGGGGTGATTTGAGCCAGGTGGTTTATGGCCGCTTGTTCGCACTTCTTGCTAGTTGCCGCGGAGCGGCATCAATCTGGCTCCTCCGCAATACGCTAAGGGCCGGCAGACTCGTCTCCATGCCGTTCTCGCGCCCCTGACCCCAGATCGCCGGAGTAATACAGCCGTCGCTCACCGCAGTGACAAACCCGGGTGGCTGTCTACTGTGAGAATATGCTGGTCCAATCGGCGAGGCAGAGATATTGGGCCTGCGTCTGGCTGGCACCGGAGGCGATATGAAAATTGTGAACGGCGCTAGGCTGCTTGCGTTCATGGCGATACTTCTTGCCGTGGGCTGTTCGGACGGGGACAGAAGTACCCTCTCGATAACGCCACCACCGGGACCACCCGCGGCTCCTGCATTTGAAGTGACCGCAGGCTTTCGTACGGCCACCGTCGAACGCGGCAGCGTCGAGGGGGCCACGGCGTACAACTTGTATTACGGTCCTGCGGCGGGGCTCAGCCCAGCCAACTACGCCGCGCTTGGCGGCAGGCGAGTGGCCGACGTCCCGGCGAGCGCGCCGCTCACCGTGCCGTTCGCCGGCCGCTATTACTTCGTCATGACCAGCGTCGCCGACGGCGTCGAAGGCGCGCCCAGTGCCGAGCAATCCTCGCTGATTGCCGGGCCGGTGGTCAGCAAGCTGTCGGATACCCCCGTGCATGGCGTTTCGAGCGGAGGGCGCTTGCTGCGCTTCGGCGACTCGCTGCTGGATTTGGTGAGCGGCGCGATATCGCCTGCGGGTGTGCTGCCGGCCGGCGCCAGCTTTTCCGACGACGGGCAATGGTATGCGGATCAGGGCACCGGCCCCTGTCGCGACGATCTCGAGGAGATCGGCGCGGTGGCGCTGCTACGCTCGACCGCCGGCGCATCGTTTGCCGCCCCCGGGCATATCGGCCTGGAAGGCGATTGCGTGACTGCGGTAGAAGTCCGGGTGAGCGCCGACGGAGAGCACCTGTTCTACGTCCCCAACTGGTGCTGCCGTTCGCCGGGCGGTGGCGGGCCGGAAGGGCAGGGTCTGTTCCGCTTCGACAGGGCAACCGCTACCGAGGTGCCGATCCCGTCGGGTGCTGCGGCCTACGACGGGGTGGCGGTCTCGGCGGACGGTGACGTGATCCTGCGCTGGAGCTCCTGGACCACCGGCGGCGCTCAGGTGACCCGGCAGTCGGACGGCCTCACCATCAGCGTGACCACGGCGGGGGTGCGCCCAGGCTGGGTCGCGGCGAGCGGAGCCGCAGTGATCATCGGCAAGAGCCGGCACAGCGGCGCCGCCGATCCGGATTACTTCAATCTGCAAACCTCCAGCTCGCGGATCATCGGCAGCGGGCCACTGTCGCCTAGCGGGCGCTTCGTTCTCGTCGGTGATCGCGTGTACGACGCCACTACCGGCGAGTTCCAGCTGGTGCAAGGCTGCGGCGGCGAGTCACTGCCTGGGGCCGTGGTCACCGACGACTCCACCGTGTTCGTCGACAGCGCGGCGCCGGTGATCTGCGGCGAAACCAGCGGCGGTAGCTATCGCATCGGTCCGATGTTCGATCTGCCGGAGATGTGAGGGCTTGGTCGAGGGGGGCGGCTGCTGGCCCCCTCCTTGAGCGAGGTGTCTAGCTGCTGTGGAAAGGCAACGGCTTGTGCGCCAATTTAGCGGGTGAGGTTTAGCCCGCGTGGCACGCGGTCACCGCAGCGTCGGTACGTTGCACTTTCCCCTTGCTGCCTGCCGTCCATGGAAACGGGGGTAGAACCCGGCTCGTATCCGCTGCTTGCGCCACATTCTGCAGGCGGAGAAATCTTGCGTCCACCGCACCGATTGATCTCCGCCAGCCCGCCGTTACAAGACCGCAATCGGCAGGTTCAGGCTGGTGTCGTCCAGGCTCGCCAGCAGCTCGGCCTGGCGCAGCGCCTTCGGCAGTTCGTGGCGGATGAAGTAGCGGCAGGCCCAGCGCTTGCCCTCGTAAAAATCCCGGTCGACGGCGCTCGCGGTGGTGGCCAGTGCCTGGGTTGCCAGCGTGGCCTGTTGCAGCCAGATCCAGCCGATCACGGTGTGGCCCAGCATCTCCAGATAGAGATGGGCATTGGCGAGGAAGAGATCAACCTTGCCCTGCGCCGCCGCCGCGCCCAGGGTCATGGTGGTGCGGGTGGCGGCGTCGATGGCCTTGGCGAGCGCGGCGGCGTATTCGGCGAGCGCGGCGTCGCCGCTGGCCTGGGCGCTGGCGATGCTGGCCTGCATCTTCGCCAGCAGCAGCTTGAACGCCGCGCCGTTCTGCATCATCACCTTGCGGCCCAAAAGGTCCAGGCCCTGGATGCCGTTGGTGCCCTCGTGGATGGGGTTCAGGCGGTTGTCGCGGTACAGCCGCTCCACCGGATAGTCGCGGGTGTAGCCATAGCCGCCGAGCACCTGGATGGCGAGCTTGTTGGCTTCCAGGCAGAACTCGCTGGGCCAGGCTTTGGCGATGGGGGTGAGGATCTCCAGCAGCAGATGGACGTCGGCCTTTGCTTTCGGGTCGGGGTTGGCCATCTCTTCATCGACCAGGCGGGCGCAGTAGAAGCACAGCGCCAGGCCGCCTTCGACATAGGCCTTCTGCTGCAACAGCATGCGCCGCACATCGCTGTGCTCGATGATGGCGACCGGCTTGGCTTCCGGATTCTTGTTGCTGACCGGACGGCCCTGCAGGCGGGTCTTGGCGTAATCGAGGCTGTAGCGGTAGCCGGCGGAGGCGAGGGCGGCGGCGCTCAGGCCGACGCCGATGCGGGCCTCGTTCATCATGTGGAACATGCAGGCCAGGCCCTGGCCGGGGGCGCCGACCAGCTCGCCCTGGCAGTCGCCGCGTTCGCCGAAATTGAGCGCGGTGTTGGTGGTGCCGCGATAGCCCATCTTGTGGTTGAGGCCGAGCAGGCGCACGCCGTTGCGCTCGCCGTGGCTACCGTCGTCGTTGACCCGGAACTTGGGCACGATGAACAGCGAGATGCCCTTGACCCCGGCCGGCGCGCCGTCGATGCGCGCCAGCACCAGGTGCACGATGTTCTCGCTGAGTTCGTGCTCGCCGCCGCTGATCCACATCTTGCTGCCGCTGATGTCGTAGCGGCCGTCGGCGCGCGGCGTGGCGCGGGACTTGATGTCGCCCAGGCTGGAGCCGGCCTGCGGCTCCGACAGGCACATGGTGCCGAAGTAGCGGCCGGACAGCATCGGCGCCATGTAGCGCCGCCTTTGCTCGGGGGTGCCGTGCGCGCGCAGCAGGTTGGCGGCGGCACCGGTCAGGAACAGATAACCGCTGGTGCCGATGTTGGCGGCGGTGAACAGCGAGCTGAGCGCCTGGAAGATCGTATAGGGCAGTTGCAGGCCGCCGTGCTCGCTGTCGAAGGCGGTGCTCAGGAAGCCGCCCTCGATATAGGCATCCAGCGCCGCCTTCACCTCGGGGATGATGTGCACGCGTTCGCCGTCGAAGTGCGGCTCGTTGGCGTCGATCTTCGCCGCGTGCGGCAGGAATTGCTCTTCCGCCAGGGTGCTTGCGGCGTCGATCACGCCGTCGTAGGTGGCGCGGTCCTGGCCGGCGTAGCGCGGGTAGTCGCTGAGCTTCTCCACCTGCAGGAATTCGTGCAGCAGGAAATCAAGATCGCGGCGTTGGATCAGTTCGGGCATGGCGGGGTTCTAGTTGGTGGTGGCTCCTCGCCAACAGACTAGCAGCCCCGCCCAGCCGACAGCCTCCTCCGCAGCGAAGGAGGCCGCGCTGCATTAACGGTTGAGCGTGCGCTCCCACATCTGCAGATAGCCTTCGGCGGAGTTGTACAGCGCGTCCAGCGCTTCCTTGCCGCCTTCCAGGCGCACCTCTTCCACGAAGTCGGCCACCAGGCCGTAGTGCGCCATGCCCTCGGCGTTGATGTCGAAGGCGCGCTCGCCGCTGACCTGCTCATCGAAGGTCACCGGCGCGACCTTGGCGAACTGCGGGCCCCAGTCGCTGCCCTTAAACAGGGTGAAGGGGTAGCTCACCGGCACCGCCTCGCTGCCACGCGGGTTGGCCTGCGAGCCCATGCCATTGGTGTCGGCGCCGTAGCCGAGCGCGAACAGGTACTGGTCGCTCTTGATCGGCTTGAGGCGCTCGAGCATTTCCACGTGCTGACGGCCATTGCCCTTGTAGGGGTAGATCAGGCCGCCGCCGGCGAGGATGCGCTGCGCCTGCGTCATGCTGATGCCGCCGTGGCCGCCGTGGGTGGAAACCAGCGGATACACCGGCGTCTGCGCCTCGGCGAGGTCGAGCAGCTGGTTCTTGATCTTCAGTTCCAGATGATCGACCTCGATGATCATCTTCTTTTCCATCATCTTCTTGAACGCGTACTCGCCGAGATTGGTCATGCTCCGCGAATTGCATTGCAGCTTGCTGGAGTTGTAGAGCGGCACCGCGCCGTTGAGGATGGGCAGCAGCAGGGCGGTGAGCGGATCGTTGCCCAGGCCCGGCACCGTGGTCATGATCGCGCCGGCGCCGTAGAGGTAGTCGTCTTCCGGGCAGTCGTAGGTGCCCCAGAACTTGCCGGTGTCGGCGAAGTTGCCGATGTTGAGGATGGCGCCGTCGAAGATGCCGTTGCCGCCCAAGGCATTGTCGAACTCGTGGATCGGGAACATCTGCCGCACGCCCAGTTCGTAGAGCCGGTCCATCTGCTCGTCGATGTCGGCCTCGGTGCAGCCGCTGACTTCGGTGAGGTTGGCGAGGTAGCGGACGTTGCAGTTGAACAGGTGCGAGATCTCGATGCCCAGCACCACCGCCATCTTGCCCTCGTTGATCACCTTGCGGGCTTCCTCGGGGCTGGTGACGATGCGGTACCAGCCCTTGCCGGGGCCGCCTTCCTGGGCGTCGATGTAGTCCTGCAAATTGCGCATGAAGGCGGCCTGCGAGACCGCGTTTTCCATCTCGTTGCAGTTGGTCGGCAGGCCCAGCTGGCTGACCGAGGCGAGCGTGCACAGCACCTGGTTTTCCACCAGGTTGTTGACCATCAGCCGCAGGCCAGCCTTCCAGGCGCGCTCCACCCACTTGTAGTACATGGCCTCGTGGGTCAGCGAGTGCGCTGCCGGCCAGTCGATGAAGCTCGGCCAGCCGATGTTGTCGTGAGTGGCGTCCGGCGTGCCGGCGTAGAGATTGCCGACCAGATCGAGGCGCCCGTCGGGGCCGTGCCTGGCCTGGCAGTTGCCGACCGCATCCTCGACACCGAAGCGCGAGTAGGGGTAGCCGTAGTGCGCGCCGCCGAGGAAATCGGTGGCGGAGATGTGCACGTGCACGTCGGCGAAGCCCAGTACCGGTTGGTCCTCGCCACTGCCCTTGAAGGTCTCGCCAAGGGTGTTGGTACTGACTTCGGGGAACTCGCTGCAGCCTTCCACCCATTCAAAGTCGAACTTGGCGGTATCACCGGCGCTGGTGGCCAGGCTCAGGCTGCCGTCGGTGCCGGTGCTCAGGTAGCCGGCTTCGGAGGCGGAATACAGCGTGTAGCCCTGAGCAAGATCGCCGTCGATGGACCAGTCGATGGGCTCGGCCAGGGCGGTGCTGGTGGTCACCGCGCCGCCGTCGCCGGTCAGGAAGGAGCGATCCTTGCCGTAGATCATGTACTTGCCGAGCGCAGTCGGCTTGAGGAAGAACGGCTCGGCGGCCTTGGCGCTGGCGGCGCTCATCGCATAGCCGCTGCCACTGCGCGCGCACCAGCTCCGGGTGGCGCGCGCCTGTAGCGCCCAGCAGCCGTTGGCGAGGTCGTAGCGGGTCTTGGCGGTGGGCACCACCGGAGTGGTGGCGCCACCATCGCCGCTCGGTTGTTCGGAGCTGCCGCAGGCGACCAGCAAGGCGCCGAGCAGCAGCGAGGAAACCACGAGGGAATAGCGGCGCATCCAGACTCTCCTGACCTAAGCAAGCCGGTGCCGGGCATGACAATCGAGCCGGCATTTTTGTGGCCGACATGCTAGTGACATATTTGCGTTCGCACCTATGGTAAAAACGCCTTCGCAAAATTTCCCGCAGAGAACCTGACGACCATGCTGAGAGCCCTGGTAAGTGTCGCTGTCGCCTTGCTGTTGCTGGTCGGCTTGTTCTGGCTGTTCAAGCCTGCGACTCCGCCCGCGGTGGTCGCCACGGCGCCGTTGCCCGCGCCGGTGGTGGCTACTGAAGTTGCCGCCCCGGCCCCATTGCCGCCCGTCGCACACTTTGCGCTGGAGGTCGCTGACGGCAAGCTCAAGGGCGAGGCGCGGAGCCTGAGCCTGACGCAGGGTTCGACGGTGGAGTTGCGCCTGCTCAGCGACCGCACCGGCGAGCTGCATCTGCACGGCTACGATCTGGAACTGCCGGTGAAAGCTGGCGAGCCGGCGCTGCTGAGCTTCAGTGCCGACCACGCCGGCCGCTTCGAGCTGGAACTGCACAGCAAGGCGGGGCATGTCGATCTCGGCGCGCTGGAGGTCCAGCCGCAGTGAGTCGGAGCGGCCGCGCGGGCGGTCCTGCTTACCGCGGCAGGGCCGTGGTGACTGGCGCCGCCGATTCGGAGGGGGCGCTGATCGCGGCCTCGTGGGCGGCGGCCAGTTTTTTCCACTCGCTCAGCGCGCGGCCGTAGAGGCGCAGATCGCAGTCGGCGCAACCGCCGCCGCAGCAGTCGTAGTTCTGGGGCGGCTGGGGCTTGGGCGGCAGGGCAGGCGGATTCACCCGCGCAGTTTATCGGTTGCGATGGCGCTCAGGCACGGGCGCGGTCGCCGCGCTGCTCCGGCACCGCGTTGGGTAGCACGTCCGGCAAGGTCTTGAGCGTGGCGCCGCCTTCGGGCGGGAACAGGCCGTAGATCGCCGGCAGCAGCCGCACCTGCGCGCCCGGCACCAGGGCGGCGGTCAGCGGGTCCAGGTGCGAGAGCTCGACATCGACGCGGGCTCCGTCGTGCGCCAGCGCAGCACCAGCGCGCACGATGGGGCCGGTGCGCTGCACCGCGACGATGCGCGCCGCCAGGCCGGGGCTGGTCGGCTCCACCAGGCGCAGGTCATGCGGACGCACGTAGACATCGACCGCGCCGGAGAGCGCGCTGTCGGTCGCGAGGCTCAGGCCGTTGATCCTGAGCTTGCCGCCCTGCACCTCGCCGCGGAAGCGGTTGACGCTGCCGAGAAAGTCGAACACGAAGGGTGTGGCCGGCTGCTCGTACACCTCGGCCGTGGTGCCGACCTGCTCGATGCGGCCGCGGTTCATCACTACCACCCGGTCGGCGAGTTCCAGTGCCTCTTCCTGGTCGTGGGTGACGAACACGGTGGTGACGCCGGTCTTGTCGTGCAGTTCGCGCAGCCAGCGGCGCAGATCCTTGCGCACCTTGGCGTCGAGCGCGCCGAAGGGTTCGTCGAGCAGCAAAACGCGCGGCTCGATGGCGAGCGCGCGCGCCAGGGCGACACGCTGCTTCTGGCCGCCGGAGAGCTGGGCCGGGTAGCGCTTGCCCAGGCCCGAGAGCTGCACCAGTTCGAGCAGCTCCTGCGCGCGCTGGCGGATTGCCGCCTTGGTCGGCTTGTCCTGGCCCTTGCGCACCGACAGGCCGAAGCCGATGTTGTCCTCGACGGTCATGTGCTTGAACAGCGCGTAGTGCTGAAACACGAAGCCGACGCGGCGCTCCTGCACCGAGAGATGGGTGGCGTCACTGGCGCCGAACCTGATCTGGCCGGAGTCGATCGGCTCCAGGCCGGCGAGCGCGCGCAACAGGGTGGTCTTGCCGGAGCCGGAAGGGCCGAGCAGGGCGATCAGCTCGCCGCTGGCGATGTCGAGATCGACGCCCGCCAGAGCCGGAAAGGCGGCGAAGGTTTTGCGGACATTGCGGATCGAGATTTCCATTGATTGCGGATTGCGGATTGCGGATTGCGGATTGCGGATTGCGAAAGGATCAGTGGCGGTGCGCAGCGGCAAGCTGATCGGCGTAGCGCCATTCGAGGAAAGTCTTGAGGGCGAGCGTCACCAGCGCCAGGCCGGCGAGCAGCGAGGCAACCGCAAAGGCGGCGGCGAAGGCGTACTCGTTGTAGAGAATCTCGATGTGCAGCGGCAGGGTGTTGGTCTGGCCGCGGATGTGGCCGGACACCACGCTCACCGCGCCGAATTCGCCGAAGGCGCGGGCATTGCACAGCAGCACGCCGTAGAGCAGGCCCCATTTGATGTTGGGTAGGGTCACGCTCCAGAAGGTGCGGAAGCCGCCGGCGCCCAGGGTCAGTGCCGCCTGCTCGTCGTCGGTGCCCTGTTCCTGCATCAGCGGGATCAGTTCGCGGGCGATGAAGGGAAAGGTCACAAAGACCGTCGCTAGCGCGATGCCGGGCACCGCGAAGATCACCTTGATGTCGTGCGCGGCGAACCAGGGGCCGGCCCAGCCCTGGGCGCCGAAGATCAGCACATAGACCAGGCCGGCGACCACCGGTGAGACCGAGAACGGCAGGTCGATCAGCGAGATCAACAACTGCTTGCCGCGGAACTCGAACTTGGCGATGCACCAGGCGGCGGCGACGCCGAACCCCAGGTTGAGCGGTACCGCGATCAGTGCGGCGATCAGCGTCAGCCGGATCGCTGCCATCGCGTCCGGCTCGCGGAGCGCGCTCAGGTAGGTGCCCCAGCCGTCGCGCAGGGCCTCGGTGAACACCGACAGCAGCGGCAGCAGCAGGAACAGGCTGAGAAAGGCCAGCGCCAGTGCGACCAGCAGCCAGCGCACCCAGGCCGGCTCGGTGATCGCAGAGTTCTTGCGGACCAGCGGGCCGGTGCCGAATTCGGAGGGCAGCTGGGGCGGGTCTTGCAGCGAATGGTCGCGGGGTTCGCTCATCGGGTGCGGCTCCGTCGTGTCCAGGCCTGGAACAGGTTGATCGCCAGCAGCAGCATGAAGGACAGCGTCAGCATCGCCGCCGCGATGGCGGTGGCGCCGGCGTAGTCGAATTCCTCCAGCTTGATGATGATCAGCAGCGGCGTGATCTCCGAGACCATCGGGATGTTGCCGGCGATGAAGATGATTGAGCCGTACTCGCCGACCGCGCGCGCGAAGGCTAGCGCGAAGCCGGTCAGCAGCGCCGGCCAGACGCTGGGCAGGATCACCCGGGTGATGGTGATCCAGCGGCCGGCGCCGAGGGTTGCGGCGGCCTCCTCCAGTTCCTTCTCGGCCTCCGCTAGCACCGGCTCGACGGTGCGTACCACGAAGGGCAGGCCGATGAAGGTCATCGCCACTACCACGCCCAGGGGGTGGTAGGCGATCTGGATGCCTAGCGGCTCCAGGTGCCGGCCGATCCAGCCATTGCCGGCGTAGAGCGCGGTGAGCGCGATGCCGGCCACCGCGGTGGGCAGGGCGAAGGGCAGATCAATGAAGGCGTCGAACAGGCGCTTTCCGGGAAACCGGTAGCGCACGAACACCCAGGCCACCAGGAGGCCGAACACGGCGTTGAAGATCGCCGCGATCAGCGCCGCGCCGAAGCTGAGCTTGAGCGAGGCCAGCACCCGTGCCGAGCCCAGGGTGTGCAAAAGGCCATCCCAGCCCAGGCCGGCGGCCTTGAAGTAAACGCCGGCCAAGGGGATCAGCACGATCAGCGACAGATAGCTGAGCGTGATGCCCAGGGTGAGGCCGAAGCCCGGGATGGCGCGGCGCTGCGATCGGCTGCGGAGACTCACGGAAGATGATGGTGCGGGTACAGGTTCGATGGACATTGTCCGGCCTCTCGTACCGTGGACAAGGGATTGGCGCGCATCGGTCTATCGATATGCCGAAGGCGGTTGGTGCTGCGCGGCGCGATCCACTGGCTCCGCCTAGAAATCCCAGTTCAGGCGCAGCCCGTAGGTGAGCGGCGGCGCCAGGCTGTAGTTGGGGCCGAAGTCGGTGGCGATCAGGCCCTGGGTGTACTGGCTGTCGCCGAGGTTGCGGCCGAAGGCGGTGAGCCGCAGTTGCCAGGGCTGGTAGAGATAGCTCAGACGCGCGCCGTAGAGCGTGTAGGCGGGTTGCTCGAAGCGCGGATCGTTGGAGGCGGCGTAGTAGTAGCCGCTGTTGCGGTAGACATCGCCGCCGGCTTCCAGCCGGCCGCCCGGCACGCTCCAGCTCTTCGACAGGCTGGCGGTGCCGGTGTAGCGCGGCGTGCGCACGGTGCGGTTGCCGCTGTAGTCGTTGTTGGAGGAGAAGGCGCCGGTCAGGGTCAGGGGATTGTCGTCTTCCGGGTCGAAGCCGGAGCCGTTCTGGTAGTCGTCGTAGCGGCCATCGAGCAGGGCGGCTCCCAGGCTCAGCACCAGCCGGTCGAAATACGACGGCAGGATCTTCAGACGCAGGTCGGCATCCAGGCCGCGCACGCTCGCTGCCTTGGCGTTTTCGAACGACACCGCGCCGCCCTGGAACAGCGAAATGAACTGCACCTGCAGGTTCTCGATGTCGTAGTGGAAGGCGGCCAGGTTGAATTGCAGATTGCCGTCGAACAGCGTGGTCTTGATGCCGGCCTCGTAGGCCTTGAGCTCCTCCGGCAGCACATAGGCGGGGGGCAGGTAGAGCGCGACGGCGTTGTAGGTGGCCGACTTGATGGCCTCCTGGTAGCTCACATAGAACAGGGTGTCGTGGAACGGCCGCAGCTCCAGCGTCGCCTTCGGCTTGAAGCTGTTGGTGGTGCTGCGGTTGGGCACCCGGTTGCCGTCGGCATCGCGCGGGCCGATCTGGGTCCAGTCGAACAGGGTCTGGAAGCCGCCGTCGGAGAGGTAGAGGCCGGAGTCCGACTTCAAGAGGCTGCGGTCCTCGTGCTGGTAGCGGCCGCCGGCGGTGAGCGCCAGCCAGTCGGTGAAGTGAAAGGTTCCCTGGAAGAAGCCGGCGCTGGACTCGGTGCCGATCAGCGCGTGGAAGGCGACATCGCCATTGGGGATGCTCAAGTTGATCGCGTCGAGCAGATCCAGCAGGCCCTGGGGCAGGGAGATGCCGCCGGGGCGGGTGTCGCCGAGGTCGAGGCCGGCCAGCTGCAGCGCCGCCGGGTCGAAGCCCTGCTCGCTCTTGAAGTAGTAGCCGCCGACGATCCACTGGAAGCGATCCGACAGCCAGCTGCCGTCGTTGCTGACCAGCTGTAGCTCCGAGGACTGCACGCGCGCGTAGTTGCGCTTCTGGTCGAAGGCGGCAATCGACTGCGGCGAGCCGTCGAAGTCGTAGGCGAACTTCGATTCCGCGCGCTGATGGCTGCCCAGCACTTTCAGGTCGAACCAGGGTGCCTGATAGCTCGCCTGGCCGTAGCCGACCTCGCTGTTGAAGCGCAGCAGCGAGGGCTCGCTGAGCGCGCCTTGATAGCCGGTCTGCGGCTGGATGCAGATCGGAGTCTGGATGCCGAGCGGGCACTCGAACAGCTGCGAGGGATCGGTGTTGAGCTGAAACACCGAGCCGGCGCCGCGCTGGATCAGCTTGAGGATCGCCAGGTTGATGTCGAGCTTGGCTATGGGCTGCACGCGCAGCTTGATGCGACCGCCACGCGAGAACTCGCGCGGCAGCGGCTCGCCGTTGGCGGTTCCCTGGTAGTAGTTGTCGGCACGGTTGTCGTAGCCGGAGAAGCTCAGCGCCAGGCTGCGGGTGAGCGGGATGTTCTGGTGCAGGCGCAGGCGGCGGGTGTCGCGGTTGCCGTAGACCAGTTCCAGCGAGGTATCGGCCTCGTCGAAGTCGGGATTGCGGGTGTAGACGCTGATCGCGCCGCCGACTGCGTTGCGGCCGAACAGGGTGCCCTGCGGGCCCTTCAAGACCTCGACCCGTTCCACCGCGCCGAAGTCCTGGTCCAGGCTCTGGGCGAAGGGAAAATAGATGCCGTCCACATAGGACGCCACGCTGGGATCGCCCATCAGGAAGGCATCGGTGCCGATGCCACGCAGATAGAGCGTTGAGAACTGCGCGACGGAATTGACATCCAGCCCCGGCACCGCCTGCTGCAGACCGGCCTGGTTGCTGATGTTGAGATTGTCCAAGGCCTTCTGGTTGAAGGCCTGCACCGAGAGCGGCACGTCCTGCGCGTTCTGCTCGCGCTTCTGGGCGGTGACCACCACGGCATCGAGCAGCGCCGGGCTGGCTTCCTTGGCCTCGGGTGCCGCGGCTTCCGGCAGCGCCTGTACCGGGATGCTGGCCACTGCTGGCGATTCCGTCGCGGCCTCCGCCGTAGCGGATTCCTGCGCCAGCAGCAGTGGCGTCCAAAGGCTAAGCAGGGCGCCGGTGATGAGGCTTGGCCGGAACAGCTTTGGGCGGGTTGTGGTGGTCATGCCGGATCTTCCTGGCCGGTTTTGGTCTTCCACTCGGCGGCGAAGGCCGGGTTGAGATCCTTGTAGACGCTCAAGGCGAGGTCGTAGGAGGCATCCAGCAGCGGCGCGGTCGCCAGCGCGGCGCCGAAGCTCAGGCTGGTGGTCAGGATCAGCAGGGGTTTCAGCAGGGTTTCTGGCGATGCGCATGGGGTGATGCCGAAGCTGTGAATCCCGGCGGGCGCGCATCATGCGTTGGTCGTCGTGCCGGGTGTACATGGAAGACGCTGAAGTTCTATCGATATGCCGGTGTGGCGAATCAATCAGCCGAAGTTGAGTCGGTCTGCCGGATAGCTGCGCTGTTGCGGCTGCGGTGGGCCGGCTAGCGGCAAGTGGCTGCGGTCGATCCAGCGGGTGTTGGATAGCCAGAGGCCGTCGAACTCGGCGCCGTGGGCGCGGTTGAGAATCGCCAGGCCGCTGTTCTTGGCGTCCAGCAGCACCACCTTGTTCTCCGGCTTGAGGCCCAGCTCCAGCAGTTGCAGAAAGGCTTCGTCGGCGAGCAGACCGGAATAGCGGCCGTGCAGCGGGCGCAACAGGTCGTTGACCAGATGCCAGGTGTCGGAGCGGCCAGCCACCCGGCTGCCCAAGGGCAGGGTGCCGTTGTGCATCAGGTACAGGCCGTCGGCGATTTTGAACGGATGCACGTTGACGCGATCATTGTTGCCGCGGGTGCGCTGGCGCAGATGCAGCACCAGATCGCCCTCGGGATGCGCCGCCAGCGTCTTGCGGATCGCCGTCGCATCGGTCTCGGCATGGCGCTCGATGATCAACCGGCCCTTGGCGTCGAAGCCCATCAGGCCCCAGCCATCGGCATTGAGGCGCAGTGAGGCTTCCAGCAGATCGGCCGGGATGTGGGCGTCGCGCGGCTTGTGGACGATCACGCACATGGAAAGCACTCCTGGTGTGGCCTATTCGTCGAGCTTGGCAACCAGCACGTCGGCGGCCTTGAACAGCGCCAGTGCCGAGTCGCCCACTTGCAGGCCCAGGCGCTTGACCGAGCTGGTGGTGATCACCGCGCCGATGACGCCGGCGCTGGTTTCGATCTCCACCTCGCTCATGACGTCGCCACGCAGGATGCTGATGACGGTGCCTTTGAACTGGTTGCGGGTATTGACGCGGGTGAGGCTCATGGTTGGCTACGGCGGTCTGCGAAAAAGAAGCGGGGGTGAGGAGAGGCCGCTCGGCGAGCACTGCTCGCCGCCGCTCCTAACGCCCGGCCAGGGATGGCCGGGCCGGGGTTGGATCAGTGCGATGAAGTCGCGCCAGGGACGGCAGTAATTAAAAAATGGGGGCAGTTCATGCCCCCAAGTGCAACCCCCAGAAAAAAGCGGGGTGGAGGAGAGTGCTGTGGCGCCTTACTTGGCGGCACCGGTGATCTGGTCGAACACGCCGCCGTCACCGAAGTGCGTGCTCTGCGCCTTGGCCCAGCTGCCGAACACGCTGTCTAGCGTGAACAGCGGCAGCTTGGGGAAGCGCGCCACGTCGGCCGGGTCGGCGAGCTCGGGCTTGCGCGGCCGGTAGTAGTGCTTGGCGGCAAGCTTCTGGCCGGTTGGCGAGTACAGGAAGTTGAGATAGGCCTCGGCCTCCTTGCGGGTGCCGTGCTTGCTCACATTCTTGTCAACCAGGGTCACCGGCGGCTCGGCGAGGATCGACAGGCTGGGCGCGACGATGTCGAACTTGTCCGGCCCGAGTTCGTTGATGCTCAGGAAGGCTTCGTTCTCCCAGGCCAGCAGCACGTCACCGATGCCGCGCTGGACGAAGGTGGTGGTCGAGCCGCGCGCGCCGGTGTCGAGCACGGGCACGTTCTTGAACAGCTTGGTGACGAAGTCCTTGGCGGTCGCCTCGCTGCCGCCCGGCTGCTTAAGCGCCCAGCCCCAGGCCGCGAGATAGTTCCAGCGCGCGCCGCCCGAGGTCTTCGGGTTGGGGGTGATGACCTTGACGCCCGGCTTGATCAGATCGCCCCAGTCCTTGATGCCCTTGGGGTTGCCCTTGCGCACCAGGAAGACGATGGTGGAGGTGTAGGGCGTGCTGTTGTCGGGCAGGCGCTTCTGCCAGTCCTTGGGTAGCAGCGCGCCTTTCTCGGCGATGTTGTCGATGTCATAGGCGAGGGCGAGGGTGACGATGTCGGCCTCGAGGCCGTCGATGACCGCGCGCGCCTGCTTGCCGGAGCCGCCGTGGCTGGTCTTGATGTCCAGGCTGCCGCCGGTCTTGGCCTTCCAGTCGGCGGCGAAGGCGCTGTTGAATTCCTTGTAGAACTCGCGCGTGGGGTCGTAGCTGACGTTCAGCAGTTCCTTGGCGGAAACGGCGGCGGAGGCCAGCAGAGCAGCCGCGGTGGCGACGGCGGTGAGGGTGGTGCGGAAACGGTTCATGGCAATGGCTACTCGGTCGTCGGGCGGCTTAGTACTGGATGGTCAGGCGGGTAAACAGCGCCTTCTCGGTGTTGCGGTCGGCGCCGGCGGCGGCACCGCCTTCGAAGCGGGTCTCGTTGTAGTCGGAGGTCAGCTTGGCGTTCTGTGTTAGGTACCAGTTGACGCCCAGGCCGTAGCTGTCGGCCTGCTTGGCGGAGACATCCGGGTTGGCGAGGCGGGTGGCGGAGGTGCCGACGAAGGCGTCGTCGTCGATGCTCAGGTTGCCGACGCGGGCGACCAGTTCCACAGCGCCGAAGCCGTCACCGCCGATGGCGTAGGGTTTGCTGGGCTTCACGCCCTTGAAGCTGGCGTCCTCACCGGTCAGCACATAGCTGGCGGTGACCGAATAGGCGCTGTTGCTGAGCGATTGCTCGGCGCCGCCGTTGGTGCGGGCGATGGTCTGCTCGGAGGCCACGTACTCGGCCAGCAGGCCGAAGCTGTTGCGGTAGAAATAGGCTTGCGGCGCGTAGCGGTTGTGGCTGCCAGTGGCCCAGTAGCCGGTGGCGCCGGCGGTTTCACCGTAGTTGAAGAACACGTTCTGGCCGGGGGTGCGGTAGCGCGGCAGCAGGTTGGCGCCGGTGCCGTCCTTGACGCCGGTGCTGCCGGCAATGCCGAAGCCCAGGCCCTTGAGGAAGCCGTAATCGTTCTTGAACGGCTCGACGAACAGGCGGCCCTCGTATTCCTTCAGGCCATCGTCGGCGGAAGCCACATCGCGGCCGTCGGCGGTGCCATTGAACACGCCGACGGTGTAGCTGACGGTGCCCTGCGCCAGCTCACCGAACAGCGCGACGCCGAGGTCGCGGTTGGGGACCAGCTCGGTGGGGAAGCCGCGTTCGATCAGCTCGATGCTGCCGCCGGACTGCAGGCGCTCCAGGCCGACCGGGCCCTTCTGCTTGCCGACGCGCAGCGAGGCGGCCTTGGCGAACTTCAGGTCGAAGTAGGCGTCGACAATGCTGCTGGAGTCGCCGAAGCCGGAGCCGGCGAATTCCGGCGTGAAGCGGAAGGCCACCAGCTTGCCCAGGCTGCCCTGGATGGTCGGGCGCAGGCGGCGGGCCTGGAAGCCGTCGCGGAAGGCGCTGTCGTCACCGATGAAGTAGCGGCCGTCGATCTGGGCGACACCGCTGAACTTGATCTCGTAGTCGCCCTTGGCGTTCTTCAGCGAGAAGCCTTTCTCGCTGGCGGTCACTACCGGGGCGTCCTTGGCCTTGGCGGCGGCTTCCTCGCTCTGGATTTCCAGTTTGCGCTCGAGCACCAGCAGGCGCTGTTCCAGCTCCTCCACGCGGGCGGCGTCGGCCGAGTCCGGAGCGGCGGCATGGGCGGTGGCGGCGAAGGTGGAAAAGGCCAGCAGGCTGATCAGGCTGCGGGTGGGGGGGGACAGACGTGACATCGGGGCGGTTCCTCATTTCGGTGTGTTGAAGTGGGGCGCAGGATGAATAGCGGCGATGTGTCTGTAAAAGACTATGTAGATCGGATGATATTGTTGAAATGGAATATAAGAGCCATGCCGGCACTGCCGCAGAGTTGAGGTCTGCCGGGCGATGGATCAGCTGGTTTGCGGGTGGCTGAGGGTGAGCGAGCGCAGCGCCGGGCCATCGATCGCGCCTAGTCGCAGGTCGCTGGCGTCGCCATGGCTGAGGCTGAGCGCCAGGCCGAGTAGATGGCCGCCGTCGGGCAGGGGCGCGGCTTCCAT
This sequence comes from Stagnimonas sp. FW305-C-60, assembly GCF_058782965.1. Lineage (NCBI taxonomy): Bacteria > Pseudomonadati > Pseudomonadota > Gammaproteobacteria > Nevskiales > Nevskiaceae > Stagnimonas > Stagnimonas sp. FW305-C-60. Next base: position 574,759 of record NZ_JBYSYF010000002.1, on the reverse strand, counting down.
CACCTCGCCGATAGCCTGATCGCCCTGGCCGCTGGCGTAGATGCTGGTACCGGGGTTGGCCAGCGCGTCGCAAACCGCGAGGTGCAGGCGCTGCTTGAGGCGGCCGAGATAGTGCACGCGGGCGACGATTTCCTGCCCCGGATAGCAGCCCTTGCTGAAACTGATGCCGCCGGCGAGATCGAGGTCCACGGTCTGTGGCACGAAATGCTCAACGGTTTCGCTGCGCACCACGGGGATTCCGGCCAGCAGTTCCGCCAGTCGCCATTGGCTCGGCGCCAGCGCCGTGACTGCGCCCAGCTCGGCCGCGACTGCCTGTAGACGTTCCGGCGTAGCGCGCAGCAGAAAGCGTGGCCAGACGCCGGGGCGGCGAGTGATCTGCAGGCCTTGCTGCCAACCGCAGGTCAGCGTCGCCTCGGGCGCGGGCAGGCCTAGCTGCTGCAAACGCTGCGCGGCGCCATGGCCGGCCAGCGCCAGGGCGGGCAGGGCGGCGCTGGCATCGCTCAAGCTCAGCTTGCTGCGCAGCACGTACAGGCGCAGGCGCTTGAGGCTGGCAGCCAGCAATTCGGCAGGCAGCTCCAGGCCGTAGCAGCCCTCGGCTCCCAACTGGGAGACGGTCAGTACCGCCAGCAGCCGGCCCTTGGCACTGCAATAGCCGCTGAGCTGCGCCTGGTCGGCGCCGAGCTGCGCGAGATCATTGCTGAGCTGGCCTTGCAGAAAAGACTTGGCCTCCGGGCCTTCGGCGCGAATCAGGCCCAGTTCCGGTAGCCAGCCCAAGGAAATCGCCGGAAAGGCGTCGAAAATTCCGTCGAGACCGGCGGGTGACACTGTAGAGGTCAGCGTGCTCATCAGGCCAAAGTCGTAGCGCTCAGGAGCGGCGCTTCATTGCGTGCAGGGCTGTGATTTTGTCACACTATGTTGATTCCCCAGCCCGCCGATTCTGCCCGCTCAAAGCCCAGACGTGTCCGCCAGCCCCGTTCGCATCCAGCCCCCCCAGCCCGCCCCTAAAGGCGACGCGGTCATCCGCCTTGATGACCTGCTGGCAAGCGAACACCGGGAGCAGGAGCCTCCGGCTCCGTCGGCGCACGACCGCATTGTCGAGCTGGGAGGCCGCCGTGACGGCCCCGATCCGACCCGCTATGGCGATTGGGAAAAAAACGGCCGCTGCATCGATTTCTAGCCGCACCTCCCCCTGACAATCACTTAGAGCAAGAGAGCCCATGAGCACTCCAGCAACAACGAGCAAGTCAGCCCCACAACGGCCGCTATCGCCGTTCATGATCGGGCCGTACTACAAGCCGCAGATGACCTCCATGCTCTCGATCACCCATCGCCTCACCGGCGTGGGCCTGAGCTTCGGCGCCTTGCTGCTGGTGGTCTGGCTGAGCTGCCTGGCCTCGGGCCCCGAGTGCTACGGGCTGATCGCGCCGCATCTCGCCGCCTGGTACGGCAAGCTGGTGATCTTCGCCTTCACCTGGTCGCTGCTCTATCACTTCTGCAACGGCATCCGGCACCTGATGTGGGATCTGGGCAAGGGCCTGGACATGCCCACCGCCGAGAAGACCGGCTTCGCCGTGATCTTCGCCTCGCTCGGCCTCGCCGCCGGCGTGTTCATTCTCACCCTGGTGTAAGCGGAGCCCGACCATGTCCTACCGTTCCCCACTCGGTCGCGCCCGCGGCCTCGGTTCCGCCAAGGAAGGCACCCACCATTTCTGGGTGCAGCGCGTCACCGCCGTCGCGCTCATTCCGCTGGTGCTCTGGTTTGTCTATTCGCTCGCGCAGTTGCCGTCCGGCAGCTATGAGGTCGTGCGCTGGTGGGTGCACGCGCCCTCGGTGGCCGTTGCCCTGGTGCTGTTCATCGCCTGCGCGCTTTACCACTCCATGCTCGGCGTGCAGGTGGTGATCGAGGACTACATCGCCGCCGACGGCACCAAGATCGTCGCGCTGCTGCTGTCCAAGTTCGTGCATGCCATCGCCGCGGTCACCGGCATCTTCGCAGTGCTGAAGATCGCGCTGGCCTGATCCTTACAAGAATCCGAGAACTCCCATGGCAGACGCTTCCTCCACCCCGACCAAGACCGGTCCGGCCTATGACATCGTCCACCACGAATACGACGTGGTGGTGGTTGGCGCCGGCGGCGCCGGCCTGCGCGCCACGCTCGGCCTCGCCGAAGCCGGCCTGAAGACCGCCAACATCACCAAGGTCTTCCCGACCCGCTCGCACACGGTGGCGGCGCAGGGCGGCATCTCCGCGGCGCTCGGCAACATGGGCGACGATTCCTGGCAGTGGCACATGTACGACACCGTCAAGGGTTCCGACTGGCTCGGCGACCAGGACGCCATCCAGTACATGTGCCGCGAGGCGATCCCCGCGATCATCGAGCTGGAACACTACGGCGTGCCGTTCTCGCGCACTCCGGAAGGCAAGATCTACCAGCGCCCCTTCGGTGGCATGACCACGCACTGGGGCAAGGGCACCGCGCAGCGCACCTGCGCCGCCGCCGACCGCACCGGCCACGCCATCCTGCACACGCTTTACCAGCAGTCGCTGAAGTGCAAGGCGCAGTTCTACATCGAGTACTTCGCCATCGACCTGATCATGGACGAGGACGGCTCCTGCAAGGGCGTGCTGGCCTGGGATATGAGCACCGGGCAGCTGCATCGCTTCCGCGCCCATCAGGTGATTCTCGCCACCGGCGGCTACGGCCGCGCCTACTTCTCCGCCACCTCGGCGCACACCTGCACCGGCGACGGCAATGCCATGGTCGCGCGTGCCGGCCTGCCGCTGCAGGACATGGAGTTCGTGCAGTTCCACCCGACCGGCATCTACGGCTCCGGCTGCCTCATCACCGAAGGCGCGCGCGGCGAGGGCGGCTACCTCACCAATTCCAAGGGCGAGCGCTTCATGGAGCGTTATGCGCCCAACCGCAAGGATCTCGCCTCGCGTGACGTGGTGTCGCGCTCGATGACGATGGAAATTCGCGAAGGCCGCGGCATCGGCGCCGAGGCCGACCACATCCACCTGCACCTCGAGCACCTGCCGCCGGAGATGCTGCACGCCAAGCTGCCGGGCATTTCCGAGTCCGCGAAGATCTTCGCGGGTGTGGACGTGACCAAGGAGCCGATCCCGGTCATCCCCACCGTGCACTACAACATGGGCGGCATCCCGACCCTGTACACGGGCGAGGTGGTGACGCTGAAGAGCGGCAACCCCGACACCGTGGTGCCCGGCCTGATGGCGGTCGGCGAAGCCGCCTGCGTGTCGGTGCATGGCGCCAACCGCCTGGGTTCCAACTCCCTGCTCGACCTCGTGGTGTTCGGCCGCGCCGCCGCCATCCAGGCCGCGAAGATCACGCCCAAGGGCCAGAACCACAAGCTGCTCAACGGCTCGCTCGGCGGCAAGAGCGAGGAGCAGGCGCTGGCCCGCCTCGACAAGCTGCGCCACGCCAACGGCAGCCGCAGCACCGCCGACCTGCGTCTGGAAATGCAGAAGACCATGCAGGGCCACGCCGCCGTGTTCCGCACCATCCCGTCGATGGAAGAGGGCTTGGCCAAGCTGCAGAAGACCTGCGCCGCGTTCAACGACGTGAAGGTGTCGGACCGCTCGATGATCTGGAACAGCGATCTGGTCGAGACCCTGGAACTCGACAACCTGCTGGCCAACGCCCTGCTCACCATCGCCTCCGGTGCCGCCCGCAAGGAAAGCCGTGGCGCCCATGCCCTCGACGATTTCACCGAGCGCGACGACGTCAACTGGATGAAGCACAGCCTGGCCTGGCGCACCTCCGACACTGAGGTGAAGCTCGACACCCGCCCGGTGCACACCTACACGCTCGACGACGAGATGCACTACGTCGAGCCCCAGAAGCGCGTTTATTGAAGCCGTGAGGCGATAGGGGTGAGGCGTGAGGCGAGAAGCCCCGCTCATCCCCGCCTCACTCCTCACCCCTCACGCCTCACGGAGCAAGCAATGGCCCAGTTCTCGCTGCCCAAGAATTCCACCATCGACAAGGCAGCCGGCAAGAGCTTCAAGTCGCCCGGCGCCAAGAAGCCGCGCAATTTCAAGATCTACCGCTACGACCCGGACACCGGCGCCAATCCGCGCGTGGACACCTACGAGGTGGACATGGCGGCCTGCGGTCCGATGGTCTTGGACGCGCTGATCAAGATCAAGAACGAAGTCGACCCGACGCTGACCTTCCGCCGCTCCTGCCGCGAGGGCATCTGCGGGTCCTGCGCGATGAACATCGACGGCACCAACACGCTGGCCTGCATCAAGGGCTGCGACGAGGTGTCTGGCGATGTCGCGATCTACCCGCTGCCGCACATGCCGGTGATCAAGGATCTGGTCCCGGACATGACCCACTTCTACGCCCAGCTCGCCTCCATCGAGCCCTGGCTGAAGACCGACACCCCGGCGCCGACCCGCGAGCGCCTGCAGAGCGAGGACGACCGCGCCAAGATCGACGGTCTGTACGAGTGCATCCTCTGCGCCTGCTGCTCGACCAGCTGCCCGAGCTACTGGTGGAACAGCGACCGCTACCTCGGCCCCGCGATCCTGCTGCAGGCCTACCGTTGGCTGATCGACAGCCGCGACGAGGCGACCGGCGAGCGTCTCGACGCGCTGGAAGATCCGTTCAAGCTGTACCGCTGCCACACCATCATGAATTGCACCAAGACCTGCCCCAAGGGTCTGAACCCGGCCAAGGCGATCGCCGAGACCAAGAAGATGATGGTGGAGCGCACGGTCTAAGCGCTTGAGCAGGCCGACCGCGGTGGAGCTGGATCTGGCGATCGGGTCGGCTCTGCAACTGCAATCCGCGGTCGGTGGCCCGACGCGCTACCAGGTGCGCCTGATCGGACTCTGTCCCGGGCGCAGTCTGCTGGTCACCGCGCCCGAGCAGGAAGGGCGTCCGGTGGCGTTCATGCAGGACGAACCGCTGGTGGTCCGGACCTTTGTCGGCACCAATGCCATCGGCTTCAAGACTACGCTGCTGAAGTACGCCACACAGCCGTATCGCTATTTGCATCTGGCCTATCCCACGGAGGTGCAGAACGTGCAGGTCCGTGGCGCGCCGCGTCTGGCCCTGCGGCTGCCGGTGCGCCTGTTCCCCGCCGATGGCGGCGAACTGCAGGGTGCCCTGGGGGACCTTGGCTCGCGCGGCGCCATGGTGGAGCTTGAGGGCGGAGCTTTGCGGCCGGGGCAGAGCCTGCGCCTGTCCTTCGTGCTGGATTTTCCCGACCTCGACGCGCAGACACTGGAGCTGACCGCGGTGATCCGCAATGCCGAAAATCCCGAGCCGGGCGCCACGCGCCGTCGCTACGGGCTGGAGTTCCAGTCAGTGCCGACGCTCGCGGCGCTGGCCTTGCGGGCGTATCTCGGGGGCTATCTGGCCGGCCAGCCATCGGCTCATCAGGACGACGCGTCATGACCGACGAGCGCCGTATCGCCTGGCTGCTGCGCCGGGGCATGAAGGAGCTGGACGTCATGTTTGGCCGCTACTACCAGCACCGTTATCCGGTTGCGCCGGCGGCCGAGCGGGCAGCGTTTCTGGCGCTGCTCGACGGGCCGCAGGAGCCGGACATCTACGCCTGGGCCATGGGCTTCGAGGAGCCGCCCGCCGAATTCGCCGAGGTCATCCTTGAGTTTCGAAACTACCGTTGATGTTTCGCTGCGGCCCTCGCTGAAACTGCTTAAGTGGCTGTCGACGCTGCACGTGCTGCCATTGGCGCTGATTCCCTTCGCCATGCAGCCGGGCCTGCCCATGGCGCTGCTGATCGCGGCTTTGGCGCTGAGCTGGTTCTCACTGCGTCGGCACGCCGTGTTCGGCTTCGGTCGGCGGGCGCTGCGGCGGCTGGTCTGGCAGGCCGACGGCCGCTGGAGTGTTTACGAGGCCGCCGACCGGCCGCTGGCGGCCGAATTGGAGGCGGGGAGTCTGCGCCATCCGCGATTGCTGCTGCTGCGTTTCCGGCTCGATGGCGGTGGCCATCGCACGCGTCTGATCGGCGGTGACGAGGCCGATCCGGAGCTGTTGAGGCGATTGCGCGCGCGGCTGAGTACGGCGGATTGAGCGTTCCGCGCCGGGCAAGCCGGCGCGGCGTTCGCGGCGTGGATTGCCATTCAAGGCAATCCACGACAGCCCCACTCACGTGTCCGAAAACGGCGAATGCGGATCACGGCCACGCCTACACTGGCGGCGATGAAACTCGATCTCGCCAGCTGCCACCAAGCCTTGCAGGCCCGCGACGCGCGCTTTGACGGTCGTTTCTACGTCGGCGTCAGCAGCACCGGCATCTACTGCCGGCCGGTGTGTCCGGCACGTACGCCGCGCGCCGCCAATTGCGACTTCTTTCCACACGCCGCCGCTGCCGAGCGCGCCGGCTACCGGCCCTGCCTGCGCTGCCGGCCGGAGCTCGCGCCCGGCCTGGCGCCGATGGACGCGCCGGACCGGCTCGCGCGGCAGGCCTGCGCGCGCATCGAGGCGGGTGCGCTGGATGCCGCGAGTTTGGAGGCGCTCGCCGCCGAACTGGGCATCAGCGAGCGCCATCTGCGCCGCGTCGTCGAGGACGCGACCGGCGCCTCGCCGGTGGATCTCGCGCAGACCCGGCGCCTGCTGCTCGCCAAGCAGTTGCTGACCGATACCGCGCTGCCGATGGCGGTGGTCGCGCAGACGGCCGGCTTCGGCAGCCTGCGCCGCTTCAATCATCTGTTCCAGTCGCGCTACGGCCTGGCGCCCGGAGGCCTGCGCAAGGCCGCGCCGGAACGGGCGGCGGAAGCCGTGCCGGACAGCATCGAGCTGCGCCTGGCCTATCGCCCGCCGCTGGCCTGGCCGGCGCTGCTGGACTTCCTCACCGGCCGCGGCGCCGCCGGGGTCGAGGCGGCACTCGGCGAGCGCTATCTGCGCACCGCCTGCGTCGAAGGCCAGCGTGGCTGGCTCGCGGTGCGGCCGGATGCCGAGGCGGCGCGGCCGCAGCTGCGGGTGCAGCTCAGCGCCAGCCTGCTGCCGGTGCTCGGCCCCACCTTGCAGCGCCTGCGTCGGCTGTTCGACCTGGATGCCAATCCCGAGGTGATCGCCAGCCAGTTGGCGCGCGACCCGCGACTGGCGCCGCTGCTGCAGGCGACCCCGGGGCTACGGGTGCCCGGCGCCTTCGATGGATTCGAGCTGGCGCTGCGCGCGGTGCTCGGTCAGCAGGTGACGGTGAAGGCGGCGACCACCCTGTTCGGCCGCTTTGCCGCCCGTTACGGCGAGCCGGCGCAGACGCCCTTCCCCGAGCTGCGCTATCACGCGCCGACCGCCGAGCGAGTGGCCGAGGCGTCACGGCAGGCGCTGATCGAACTGGGCCTGACCAGCCGTCGCGCCGACACCGTGCAGCGTCTGGCGCAGGCGATGGCCGAGGGCCGCCTGCGCCTGGAGCCGGGGGGCGACCCCGAGGCGACGCTGGCGGCCATGCAGGAATTGCCCGGCATCGGCCCCTGGACCGCGCACTATGTGGCGATGCGCGCGCTCGGCTGGCCCGACGCCTTTCCGGACGGCGACCTCGGCCTGCTGAAGGCGGTCGCCGCGCCGAATGCCCGCGCCCTGCGCGCCGCCGCAGAGGCCTGGCGGCCCTGGCGGGCGTATGCGGCCATCCATTTCTGGCGCTCGCTGGCCTCCGGTGGCTGAGCGGCGCTTTGCTCCTTCCCTCGCTTGCGGGGGAAGGCCGGGATGGGGGCGTTGCTCGCCAGAGTGCGCGACGCTGGAACGCCCCCACCCCAACCCTCCCCCGCAGGCGGGGGAGGGGGTTTCGGTAGTTAAATTGGAGTTGCAATGACCATCTACACCACCATCACCAGCCCGGTCGGCGAGCTGACGCTGTCCGCCGTCGGCGGGCGCCTGAACGGCCTGCTGTTCGAGGACAACCGCTATCCGCCCGACCGCGAGGGCTGGCGCCGCGACGACGCCGATCCGGTGCTGCTGGCGGCCCGCCGTCAGCTGGAGGAGTACTTCGCGGGCAGCCGAAAGGATTTCCAGCTGGCGCTGACCTCGAAGGGCACCGAGTTCCAGCAGAAGGTCTGGGCGGCGCTGCTGGAAATCCCGTTCGGCGAAACCCGCAGCTACGGCGAGCAGGCCAGACGGATTGGCGACCACAAGGCGGTGCGTGCGGTCGGCCTCGCCAACGGCAAGAACCCGATACCCATCATCGTGCCCTGCCACCGGGTGATCGGCGCCGACGGCTCCATGACCGGTTTCGGCGGCGGCATCGAGCGCAAGAAGTGGCTGCTGGCGCACGAGGCGCGCTTCCGCAGCAAGACGCTGTTCGATTGAGGTCGGCAATGAACATCCACATTGCCCCTTTGCCGGCCGCCTTCCTGCGCCGTACCCGCGAGCAGGGTCTGGATGATCTGGCTCAGCCGGTCGAGCGCCTGATCGCCGAGGGCGGCGAGCCCTGCCGCGATGTGCTGCGCCGCGCCCGTTCGGGCGAGGCGATCTTGCTGGCCAGCCACTCGCCGTTCTCGCGGCCGGGGCCGTTCCGCGAGTTCGGGCCAATCTACCTGCTGGCCGAGGCCAGCGATGAGTTCGTCGGCCGCCAGCAGCTGCCCTTGCCGCGCGGCGCAGCCACCGACTACTTCCGCGAGAGTCTGGTGCTGCGCGCCTACTCGGCCGAGGAGCGCATCGTCGACGCCAGGCTGGTGGATGCCCGCGTCGCCGAGGCGGCCGTTGCCGAGCTGTTGCGGCGTGCCGACGTCGCGTTTCTGCAGGCGCGGTTTCCTACCTACGGCTGCTTCTCCTGCCGCATCGACCGCGCCGCCTGAGTGCGCCGCCTCGCGGCTAGGCGGCGGGCGGGATGTTGGGTGCGCTCGTTGACCTGGCGCGGTAGCTCGGTCTCAATCCGCTGGGCAGACCTTGCTGGTGAGCGGCGGCTGTGGCCGCTGTGCTCGGGTCTCCAGCCGGCGGCTGTAGAGGGCGACGGCGAAGGCCGCCAGCGGCACCAGGGCGCCGACCAGGGCAGGGCGGCCAGGCCTAAGCCCTGGTCGATGACCTCGCCGCCCAGCCAGGCGCCCAGGGCATTGCCGAGGTTGAAGGCGCCGATGTTGAAGCTGGAGGCCAGGCTCTGGCCGGCGCCGCCGGCTTTCTCCAGCACCCACATCTGCAAGGGCGGCACGGTGGCGAAGGAGGCGGAGCCGAGCAGTGCCACGAACAGCACGGTCAGCCACTGGCTGTGCAGCGCGAAGCTCATCAGGCCCATCACCAGCGCCAGCAGCAGGCTGCCGAGCAGGGTCGGCATCAGCTGGCGGTCGGCGAGCTTGCCGCCGATCAGATTACCGACCACCAGACCGAGGACATCCATGTGCTCTACGTCGGCCACTAGCGACTGGCGGAACGGGTGCGTGCCTTCGTGGATTTTCTCGCCGAGCGTGTCGCGGTCAGCGAGTGAGCCGCAGGCGGCTCAATGGCTGGGCGTGAGCACCGTCGGTTCGGCCTTGGGCAGCGTCTGCGGATAGTCCAGGGTGTAGTGCAGGCCGCGCGACTCCTTGCGCAGCATTGCCGAGCGCACGATCAGTTCGGCGCAGACCACCAGGTTGCGCAGCTCCACCAGATGCGCGGTGATCTTGTAGTGGCCGTAGTAGTCCTGGATCTCCTGCTGCAGCAGCTCGATGCGGTGCAGGGCGCGTTCCAGACGCTTGGTGGTGCGGACGATGCCGACGTAGTCCCACATGAAGGTGCGCAATTCCAGCCAGTTGTGGCTGACCACCACGTCCTCGTCGGAGTCGGTGACCCGGCTGGCGTCCCACTGCCGCAGCGCCGGCGGCGGCGGGCGCTTGGATAGCGTCTGTTCGATGTCCTCGGCGGCCGCCTCGGCGAAGGCCAGGCATTCCAGCAGCGAGTTGGAGGCCAGGCGGTTGGCGCCGTGCAGACCGGTGCAGGCGACCTCGCCGATGGCGTAGAGGCCGTCGACATCGGTGCGCGCCTTCAGATCAGTTATCACGCCGCCGCAGGTGAAATGCGCCGAGGGCACCACCGGGATCGGCTCCTTGGTGATGTTGAGCCCCAGCTCCAGGCAGTGCGCGTAGATGGTGGGGAAGTGCTCCTTGATGAAGGCCGCCGGCAGATGGGTGACGTCGAGGTGCACATGGCGCAGGCCCAGGCGCTTCATCTCGTGGTCGATGGCGCGGGCGACGACGTCGCGCGGCGCCAGCTCGGCGCGCGAATCGAAGCGCGGCATGAAGCGCTCGCCGGTGGTGGGAATGCGCAGATAGCCGCCCTCGCCACGCAGGGCCTCGGTGAGCAGGAAGCTGCGCGAGTCCTTGTGGTACAGGCAGGTCGGGTGGAACTGCATGAATTCCATGTTCGCCACCCGGCAGCCGGCGCGCCAGGCCATGGCGATACCGTCGCCGGAGGCGCCGAAGGGGTTGCTCGAATACAGGTAGACCTGGTTGGCGCCGCCGGTGCACAGGGCCACGGTCTTGGCGCCGATCGCCTCGACCTCGCCGCTGTCACGATCGAAGAGGTAAGCGCCGTGGGCGCGCTTGGCGGCGCGGTCGACGATTAACTCCACCACCACCGCGCGCTCGCGAACGGTGATGTTGGGATGGTGCGCGGCCAGTGAGGCGAGGGTGGTTTCCACCGCGCGGCCGGTGGCGTCGGCAGCGTGCACGACGCGGCGGTGGCTGTGGCCGCCTTCGCGGGTCAGGTGCAAAGGCCGCTGCTTGCCCTCCTCGTCGCGGGTGAACTGCACGCCCTGCGCCAGGAGCCAGCGGATGCAGCCCGGTCCGCGTTCGACGGTGAAGCGCACCGCCTCCTCGTCGCAGAGGCCGCCGCCGGCGACCAGGGTGTCGCGCACGTGGTTTTCCAGCGAGTCGTTCTCGTCCAGCACCGCCGAGATACCACCCTGCGCCCAGAGCGTCGAGCCGGATTCGAGCTTGCTCTTGGAGACCAGCATCACCGAGCGACCCTTCTGCGCCAGCCGCAGCGCCAGTGAAAGGCCGGCAGCGCCGCTGCCGAGTACCAGCACGTCGTAGGGAGTTGCGGAGCTGCTCGGTGCGGAGGGCATGTTCAAACTTGCTAGACTTCAAGCTCAATTGAGGACGCGCAGTTTGCGCGTCGGCGAATTTCGGGAGTTTAGCGCGGCAGAGCCGGTCGATTTCAGACCGCCGCCGGGTCCAGGCATGAGCGAGGAAGGCGTAGACGAGCAGCTGGTGGCCAGGGCCCAGGCGGGCGACATGCGCGCCTTCGAGCTCCTGGTGCGCAAGTACCAGCACAAGATCGTGCAACTGGTCAGCCGCCTGGTTGGCGATGGTGACGCCCCCGATGTCGCGCAGGAAACCTTCATCCGCGCCTGGCGCGCATTGAAGGGCTTCCAGGGCAACAGCGCCTTCTACACCTGGCTGTACCGCATCGGCATCAACACCGCCAAGAACCACCTGGTGTCGCGCTCGCGGCGGCCGGCCGATCGCGACATCGACATCTCCGATGCGGAACTCTACGGGCATACCGAGCAACTAAGCGATGGCGATACGCCGGAAGCGATGGCCCTGTCCGAGGAGATCAAGGAAAAGGTCGCGGAAACCATCGCCAAGCTGCCGCCCGATCTGCGTACGGCCATCAGCCTGCGCGAGCTGGAAGGTCTGTCCTACGAAGAAATCGCCGAGGCCATGGACTGCCCGATCGGCACGGTCCGCTCCCGCATCTTCCGCGCCCGCGAGGCTATCGACGCGGTGCTGGCACCGCTATTGGACTAGCCATGCGTAACCGTCCATCGTCGGTGCACGGAACTTTATCGTTGCTGAACGGTTCATTGGTCTGCGTGCGGCCGTCTGGCCGGCACGTGTCTTAAGCAGGAAGTCCCATATGTCCAGAGTAGTGCTCTCCGCTGCCGTCGATAACGCCGCCACCGCCGCCGAATGGGACGGCCTGCTGGAGGCGATTGACCGTGATCCTGTCCTTAAAGGCGAGTGGAGCCGCGTCTGGGCGGCCCGCGATGCGCGCGAAGGGGTGGCGGTCCAGCGTGCTGGCGCGGACTTCTGCGCCGGGGTGATGGCCGCACTCAAGCAGGAACAGATGGAGGTGGCCGAGCATCCCAAGCTGGTGCGCCTGGACCAGCGCCGGCCGGTGCCGGCGCCGGCGCGCAAGCCGGCGGGGCGATTGTCCTGGCGCAGCTTGGTGCCGCTGTCCGCCGCCGCCGGTGTCGCCGCCGCGGTGCTGTTCTTTGGCCAGCCGCTGAGTCGCCAGGCCGAACCGCAGGCGGTGGCCGCAGTGGCGCCTGCCATTCAGGCCAGTGATGTCGCCGAGGTGCGCTGGAGCGCGCCGGAGCGCAATGGCGATGCCAGCCAGCCGCTCAATGCCGCGTCCGCCGAGGTGCTGAACGGCTATCTGATGGAACACAGCAACACGCTTGCCGAGCGCAGCATGGGCGGCGCCATTTCCACTGCCCGCTTCGTCGTGAATACGACGGGGTACTCCGCGGACGGCGAATAAGCATGCTGCGCCGCCGTCTCGCCGCCTGCGTGCTGGGCCTGGTCGCCGCACGCGCCGCTTACGCCGACCCCGACCAGATCCTGCTCAAGGCCGCCGATGCGGCGCGTACCGGCAACTACCGTGGCGTGGTGGTCTACCGCGCCGGCACCGCCATCGAATCGCTGCGGCTGGTGCATGGTTACGAGGCCGGCATCGAGCGCGAGCGGCTCACCGCGCTCACCGGCGAGCCGCGCGAGATCATCCGCCAGGACAACCAGATCACCTGCCTGCTGCCGCGCGAGCGCAAGCTCGACCTCAAGCGGCCGGCGTTGAAAGGCCTGCTTACCCAGGTCTCGCCGGAAACCCTGCAAGCCCTGGCCGCCTGGTACGAGCTGCGCGAACTGGGCAGCGCCCGGGTCGCCGGCCGCAACTGCAAGGGCGTCGAGCTTGCCCCCAGGGACGATTACCGCTACGGCTTCGAGATCTGGGCCGACGAAAGCTCCGGCGTGCCGCTGAAGGTGCGTCTGGTCAGCCGTGACCGGCGGGTGCTGGAAGAGGTGATGTTCACCGAGGTGGAATTCCCCGAGAGCCTGCCGGTGCAGGCCTTCGAGCCCGACCTCGACGCTCGCCAGTTCCGCTCGGTGACGCGCCAGGAGCCCACCCCCTCCGACAATGCCGACCTCAGCGATTTTCCGTTGCGCCTGGAGCAGCTGCCCGCCGGCTTCAAGGTGACGCTGCGTGACCGCCGGCCCGGCAAGGACGGCCGTGGCGCCGTCGAGCATGTATTGATCTCCGACGGTCTGTCGGCGGTGTCGCTGTTCGCCGCTCGCGACGTGCCGCCGGAGAAGGCTTTCAGCGGCCTCAGCAGCATGGGCGCGGTGCATGCCTATGGCCGCATGTACGGCAGCTTCCACGTCACCGTGGTCGGCGAGACGCCGGCGGCGGCGGTGCGCTACATCGGCGAACATCTCCAATTGAAGGATGCCGCCGAGGCAGCCAGGCCCTGAGCCTCGCGCCGCGGCCTAAAATAACCGTCGTCCCCGTTCCGGAGTCTTCCATGCCGTCTGCCGTCTGGCCACGCGCCGCTACCCTGTGCTTCGCGGCGCTGCTCCTGGTGGCTTGCTCCAAGGCGCCGGCCGAGGTGCGCCTGCCGGACTTCGCCGACCTGGTGGAGGAGGTCAGCCCCTCGGTGGTGAACATCAGCACCATTCCGGCCGAAACCAGCGCCGCCACCGCCGAGCCGGGCGCGGAAAGCGACGAGGATGCCGCGGCGGTGCCGGACAACCTGCCGGAGTGGATGAAGCGCTTCCTCGAGCAGCACGCGCCGAACGGTCCGGCGCCGCCGGCCGAGGAGCCTGAAGAGTCTCCGGAGGATCAGCAGTCCCTGGGCTCCGGCTTCGTGCTCTGGAAAGACGGCTACATCATCACCAACACCCATGTGGTCAAGGACGCCAAGGAAGTGCTGGTGCGTCTGTCCGACCGCCGCGAGCTGACCGCCAGCGTGGTCGGCATGGACGAGCCCAGCGACATCGCCCTGCTCAAGATCGATGCCGAAGATCTGCCGGCGGTGAAAGTGGCCGAGGCCGGCAAGCTGCGCGTCGGGCAGTGGGTGATGGCGATCGGCTCGCCGTTCGGCTTCGATTATTCGGTGACCGCCGGCATCGTCTCGGCCAAGGGTCGCAGCCTGTTCACCGAACAGTACGTGCCCTTCATCCAGACCGACGCGGCGATCAACCCCGGCAATTCCGGCGGCCCGCTGTTCAACCTCAAGGGCGAGGTGGTCGGCGTCAATTCGCAGATCTACTCCCAGACCGGCGGCAATTCCGGCATCGCCTTCGCGATCCCCATCGACGTCGCCCTGCGCGTCGCTCAGCAACTCAAGGACAAGGGCCATGTCACCCGCGGCTGGCTGGGCGTGGTGGTGCAGGAAGTCACCCGCGCACTGGCGCAGAGCTTCGGCATGGCGCGCGCCGAGGGTGCGCTGGTGGCCAAGGTGATCCCCGGCTCGCCGGCGGAAAAGGCCGGCATCCAGCCCGGCGACGTGATTCTCGCCTTCGACGGCCAGACCCTGGGCGTTTCCAGCGAGCTGCCGCCACTGGTCGGGGTCGTCGATCCGGGCGCCGACGTGCCGCTGAAAGTGCTGCGCGAGGGCAAGCAGATCACCATCAAGGTGGAGATCGGCGAGCTGCCGGAGGAAGTCGCCGCCGGCGGCGAGGCGCCTGCGCGCTCGCACCTGCCCCTGGGCCTGGGCGTGGACAAGCTGAGCGCGCAGGATCGCGCCGAGACCCGGGTGCCGGCCGGCGGCGTGCGGGTGCTGGTGGTCGAAGCCGGCCCGGCCCTCGAGGCCGGCGTGCGCGAGGGCGATGTGCTGCTGACGCTCTCCGGCCAGGCCATCGACAGCGCCGAGCGCTTGAAGGAGGTCGCCGACCGTCTGGCGCCCGGTTCCAGCGTGCCGATGCTGATCCAGCGCGATGGTGCGCCGCTGTTCCTGGCCCTGGCGGTACCGGAAGCGCCGGCCGAGGGGAAGAAGTAGGTGCGCCGCTTCACCCTGCTGACCCGGCCGGGCTGCCATCTCTGCGAGGACTTCGAGGCCGAGCTGATGGCCGAGTTCGAGGGGCGGCTGGAGGTGGAGAGTGCCCATGTCGACTCCGACCCCGCCTGGCTGGCGGCCTATGACCTGAGTATCCCGGTGCTGCTGGCTCCCGACGGCAGCTTCGTCTGCGCGGTGCGTCCGGACCTGGCGGCGGTGGAAGCCGCCTTGGCCAGGGCCTGAACCGCTATACTCCGCGACCATTTTTTGACCGCTCCGACCTCGCGTCGGTCGGCTTGAGCTCATGCAGCAGTCCCACATCCGCAATTTCTGCATCATCGCCCACATCGACCACGGCAAGTCGACCCTGGCCGATCGCTTCATCCAGCTCACCGGTGGGCTGGAACAGCGCGAGATGACCGAGCAGATTCTCGACAACAACCCCATCGAGCGCGAGCGCGGCATCACCATCAAGGCGCAGGCGGTGCAGTTGCACTACAAGGCGCGCAACGGCGAGCTCTACCAGTTCAACCTGATCGACACCCCTGGGCACGTCGACTTCAGCTACGAAGTCAGCCGCTCGCTGGCCGCCTGCGAGGGCGCGCTGCTGGTGGTGGACGCCTCCCAGGGTGTGGAGGCGCAGAGTGTCGCCAACTGTTACACCGCCATCGAACTCAACCTCGAAGTGATGACGGTGCTCAACAAGATCGACCTCCAGAACGCCGAGCCGGACCGGGTGGTCAAGGAGATCGAGGAGATCATCGGCGTGCCGGCCGAGGATGCGATCCGCATCTCTGCCAAGACCGGCCTCAATGTGCTGGACGTGCTGGAAGAAGTCACCAAGCGCCTGCCGCCGCCGCGCGGCAATCCCGAAGGCAAGCTGCAGGCCCTGATCGCCGACAGCTGGTTTGACAACTATCTGGGTGTGGTCTCGCTGGTGCGGGTCATGCACGGCTCGGTGAAGAAGGGCCAGAAGATCCGGGTGATGTCCACCGGCAAGGACTACGAGATCAGCTCGATCGCGGTCAACACGCCCAAGCGCACGTTCAAGGACCAGCTGGAGTGCGGCGAAGTCGGCATGATCGTCGCCAACATCAAGGACATCTTCGGCGCGCCGGTGGGCGACACCATTACCCTCGCCAGCAATCCCTGCCTGGAAGCGCTGCCCGGCTTCGCCCGGGTGCAGCCGCGGGTGTTCGCCGGCATGTTCCCGGTCGATGCCGACGACTTCGAGGACTTCCGCGAGTCGCTGCAGAAGCTGCGCCTGAACGATTCGGCCTTGCAGTTCGAGCCGGAAAACTCCGGAGCCCTGGGTTTTGGCTTCCGCATCGGCTTTCTCGGCATGCTGCACATGGAGATCGTGCAGGAGCGCCTGGAGCGCGAGTACAACCTCAACCTCATCACCACCGCGCCGAGCGTGATCTACGAGGTGGTGAAGACCGATGGCGAGGTGGTGCGCATCGACAACCCCTCCGACCTGCCCGAGCCCGGCAGCCTGGAGGAGGTCCGCGAGCCGATCATCACCGCCCGCGTGCTGATGCCCAACGAATACGTCGGCGCGGTGATGACCCTGTGCATGGACAAGCGCGGCGTGCAGAAGAACCTGCGCTACGTCGGCAACCAGGTGCAG
Organism: Stagnimonas sp. FW305-C-60; assembly: GCF_058782965.1. Lineage (NCBI taxonomy): Bacteria > Pseudomonadati > Pseudomonadota > Gammaproteobacteria > Nevskiales > Nevskiaceae > Stagnimonas > Stagnimonas sp. FW305-C-60. The sequence goes on along the minus strand of NZ_JBYSYF010000002.1, from coordinate 558,165 downwards.
ATGGAAGTGGAGATGCCGCTCGCCGAAGTGGTGCTGGACTTCTTCGACCGTCTGAAGAGCGTCAGTCGCGGCTTTGCCAGCTTCGAGTACGAGTTCGACCGCTTCCAGGCCGCCGACGTGGTCAAGCTCGACGTGCTGGTCAATGGCGACAAGGTCGATGCCCTGGCCACCATCGTCCACCGCGACGCCGCCTACAACCGCGGCCGCGACCTCTGCGAGCGCATGCAGGAGGTCATCCACCGGCAGATGTTCGACGTCGCCATCCAGGCCGCGATCGGCGCCAAGATCATCGCCCGCACCACGGTCAAGGCGCTGCGCAAGGACGTCACCGCCAAGTGCTACGGCGGCGACGCCAGCCGCAAGAAGAAGCTCCTCGAGAAGCAGAAAGAGGGCAAGAAGCGCATGAAGCAGGTCGGTTCGGTGGAGATCCCGCAGGAAGCCTTCCTGGCGGTGCTGGGCATGGACAAGAAGAAGTGAGGCACTAGATGAGCGGCTTTTTCACCCACATCGGCACCGACTTCGCGTCGATCCTGTTCGTCCTGACCATCGTTACCGGCGTGCTCTGGGTGCTTGACCGCTTCCGCCTGGAGCCGGCGCGCAAGGCCGCCGCGGTGGCGGCGGGCGGCGAGCCGGCCAAGGCCAGCTGGCTGGTCGATTTCGGACGCCAGTTCTTTCCGGTGATCGCCGCGGTCTTTTTGCTGCGCTCCTTCGTGGTTGAGCCCTTCCGCATTCCTTCCGGCTCGATGATCCCGACCTTGCGGGTCGGCGACTTCATCCTGGTCAACCGCTTTGCCTATGGCCTGCGCTGCCCGGTGGGCGACTGCAAGCTGCTGGCGCTGGGCGAGCCCAAGCGTGGCGACGTGGTGGTGTTCCGCTACCCGGTGGACCCGAAGATGGACTTCATCAAGCGGGTCATCGGCCTGCCCGGCGACACCGTGCGCTATGTCGGCAAGCAGCTGACGGTGAACGGGCAACTGGTGAGTCAGGAGCTGCTGGGCGAGTTCGAGGGCAGCCCGGTGCTGCGCTACCGCGAGGACTACCAGGGCGTGGTCCACGAGATTCTGCAGAATCCCGACCGTCCGCCACAGGACTTCGAGTTCACGGTGCCGGAAGGCCAGTACTTCATGATGGGCGACAACCGCGACGGCTCCAGTGATTCCCGCTACTGGGGCACGGTGCCTGAGGTCTACCTCAAGGGCCGCGCCTTCCTGATCTGGATGAGTTGGGATGCCGAGGCCAGCCGTCCGGCGCTGTCCCGCATCGGCGGCGGCATCCGCTAAGATCGCGGCATCCTTCGCGCCATAAGTCCACCGAAACGGAGTTCCGACATGCAGATGCGCAGCCGCCAGCGGGGCATGGGTCTGTTCAAGATGATTTTCGTGTTCGGCTCGCTTGCCCTGGTTGCGACCATCGGCATCAAGACGTTTCCGCTCTACGCCAACCAGCTCAAGGTGGCCAAGGCGGTAAAGAGCGTGGCCAGCGAAGGTCATGTTGATCCCTTTACGATCCAGAAGGGGCTGGAGCGCCACTGGGACATCGAGGACATCAGCTTTCTCGACTACCGGCAGGTGAAGATCGAGCGCAGCGAGCGCAGCCGCGTAGATCTGGCCTATGCCTACGAGGCGCGCGTGCATCTGTTCTACAACGCCGATCTGGTGCTGAGCTTCGCCGGTCGCGAACCGATCGACGGCGCCGAGTGAGTCAGAATCTGGCGGCCGCGCTGCAGCGGTGTCTCGGCTACCAGTTCAACGATGCCTCCCTGCTGGAGCGGGCGCTTACCCATCGCAGCGCCGGCGGTGCCCATTACGAGCGGCTGGAGTTTCTCGGCGATGCCCTGCTCAATTTCGTGATCGGCGAGGCCACCTACGCGGTCTGGCCCAAGGCCGCTGAAGGCGATCTCTCGCGTTGGCGCTCCAGCCTGGTCTGCGAGGACACCCTGGCCAATCTCGGCAAGCAGTTGCAGTTGGGTGACCAACTGCGCATGGGCAGCGGCGAGTTGAAGAGCGGTGGCTACCGGCGCGAATCCATCCTCGCCGACGCGGTCGAGGCGGTGTTCGGGGCGGTGTACCTGGACGGCGGTTTCGAGCTGGCGCGGGCAGTGATTCTGCGCCAGTTCGATCCCTTGCTGAGCCAGCCGCCGGAACCCGACTCCCTGAAAGATTCAAAAACCCGGCTGCAGGAGGCCTTGCAGTCGGCATCGCGGCCGCTGCCGGAGTATGCGGTGCTCTCCGAGCACGGTCCGCCGCACCGGCGGGTGTTCCAGGTACGCTGCCGGCTGCCGGACAGCGGCAAGGAAACCCAGGCTGGCGGCACCAGCCGCAAGCAGGCCGAGCAGGACGCCGCCCGCCTGATGATCGAAAAATTAAAGGAAAACGCGCATGCGTAGTGGAATGGTGACTATTCTGGGGCGCCCCAACGTAGGCAAGTCCTCGCTGTTGAACGCCCTGGTCGGGCGCAAGGTGAGCATCGTCAGCCACAAGCCGCAGACCACCCGCCACCGCATCCAGGGCGTGTTGCACGACGAGCGCGGCCAGGTGGTGTTCGTCGATACCCCGGGCTTGCACCGCAAGGCCGAGCGCGCGCTCAACAAGGTGATGAACCAGGCCGCCGCCGGCGCCATCCACGATGTCGACCTGATTCTGTTCGTGGTCGAGTCCGGCCGCTGGACCGACGAGGACGCCGGCGTGCTGGAGCGGCTGGAAGGCCTGGAGACTCCGGTCGGCCTGGTCATCAACAAGATCGACCGCCTGGAAGAAAAGGAGCGCCTGCTGCCGGAGCTGGAGAAGCTCTCCAAGTTGCGCGACTGGGCCTTCGTGGTGCCGCTGTCGGCGCTCAAGAAGGACGGCCTCAGCGGCCTGGCCGAAGAACTGTTCGCGCGCCTGCCCGAGGGCGAGCCGATGTATCCGGAAGACATGGTGGTCGGTCACGACGCTGCCTTCGACGCCGCCGAGATCATCCGCGAGAAACTCATCCGCAACCTGCACCAGGAGCTGCCCTACGCGACCACGGTGGAGATCGAGAAGTACGAGCGCGAGGGCCAGCTCGACAAGATTTCCGCGGTGATCTGGGTCGAGCGCGACGGCCAGAAGGCCATTGTCATCGGCAAGGACGGCGAGACCCTCAAGCTGATCGGCTCCAATGCCCGCCGTGACATCGAGCGCGCGCGCGGCCGCAAGGTGTTTCTCAAGCTCTGGTGCCGGGTCAAGGAGAACTGGAGCGACGATCCCAAGGCGCTTACCAAGTTCGGCTACACGGGCGGCGAGTCCTAGCGCCTCGGGCTCATGCATAGCCGGCGCATCGAGCTGCAACCGGCCTATCTGCTGCACACCCGCAGTTACGGCGACACCAGCCTGCTGATCGAGGCGTTCACGCCGGAACATGGCCGGGTCGGGTTGATCGCCAAGGGCGCCCGTGGCCCGCGCTCAAAAACCCGCGCGCATCTGCAACCTCTGCGGCCACTGCTGCTGTCCTGGTCGGCGCGCGGCGAGCTGGGTACGGTCACCGGCATCGAGGCCCAGGGCCAGCCGGCGGCGCTCTCCGGCGAGCCGCTGTTCTGCGCCTGGTATGCCAACGAGCTGCTGATGCGGCTCTGCGCGCGCGAAGACCCGCATCCGATCCTGTTCGCCGCCTATGTCGGCCTGCTGGATCGCCTGGCCGAGGACACCGAGCCGGCGCTACGCGCCTTCGAGTGCCGGCTGCTGGAAGAACTCGGCTACGGGCTGCGGCTGCCGCAAGACCTCGAACCGCAGCAGCGCTACCGCTACGACTGGGAGCGCGGTCCGCTGCCGGCGGACGAGGACGGCGAGGAGGTGTTCCACGGCGCGAGCCTGATCGCCCTGCGCGAGGACCGCCTGCTCGACGCCGGCCTGCGCCAGGATGCCCGCCGCCTGCTGCGTGGCGCCCTGCGTCGCCAGCTTGGCGGGCGGCCGCTGGAAACCGCGAAATTGCTGCGGCAGCTCCGCGAGCTGGAGGCCGGCGGCAAGAGCAGGCGGTCGGTCGACGGCACGCTGGACAGTGGCCCAAAGCCGTAGAATCCGCGCAAATTTCCGCCCGGCTCCTGCGATGAAGGCTCCCATCCGTCTCGGCGTCAACGTCGATCATGTCGCCACCCTGCGCCAGGCGCGCGGCACCAGCTACCCCGACCCGGTGGAGGCGGCGCTGATCGCGGTGGCGGCCGGAGCCGATTCGATCACCGTGCACCTGCGCGAAGACCGTCGCCACATCCTCGACCACGACGTCACCCGCCTGATCCCGCGCTGCCCGGCACCGGTCAATCTGGAGATGGCGGTGACCGCGGAAATGGTCGCCTTCGCCATCAAGGCCAAGCCGCGCTATGTCTGCCTGGTGCCGGAAAAGCGCGAGGAGAAAACCACCGAGGGCGGTCTCGACGTCGCTGGGCATTTCGCGGCGGTGCGCGAGGCCTGCCAGAAGCTGGCCGATGCCGGCATCGAGGTTTCCTTGTTCATCGACCCCGAGGCGCGCCAGCTGGAGGCGGCGGCGCGCACCGGTGCACCGCATCTGGAGATCCACACCGGCCGCTACGCCGAGGCGCGTGGCGATGCCGCGATGGCCGGCGAGCTGGCGCAGATCCGCGCCTTCGCCGAAGTCGCCGCCGAGCGCTTCGAGATCCACGCCGGGCACGGTCTGACGGTGGAGAACGTCGGCCCGATTGCCGGCATTCCGGAGATCGTCGAGCTGAACATCGGTCACGCGATCGTCGCCCGGGCAGTGTTCGTCGGCCTGCCGGCGGCGGTGGCGGAGATGCGCCGCAAGATGCTCGAGGTAAGGCTGGCATGATCTACGGGGTGGGCACCGATCTGCTTCTGATCGGCCGGGTCGAGCGGCTGTGGCTGCGCTATGGCGAGCACTTTCTCGACAAGATCCTGATGCCCGAGGAGCGCGCGCAGTTCGATGCGGGCCGCAAGCCGGGCAACTTCCTGGCCAAGCGCTTCGCGGTGAAGGAGGCGTTCGTCAAGGCGCTGGGCACCGGCTTCCGCGAGGGCATCACGCATCACGACGCCGGTTTCGTGCAGGCCGCCAATGGTCGGCCGAGTCTGGTCTACAGCGCGGCGATGCAGACGCGGCTGGCGGCGCTGGGCATCGTCAATGGTCAGGTTTCGCTCAGCGACGAGGATGGCCGGGTGCTGGCGTTCGTGGTGCTGGAGCGCGCACCGTAAAATAGCGGCATGCACGCGCTCACCCTCGCCGAGACCATCGGCAACGCTCCCCTGGTCCGGCTCAGCCGGCTGCCTGGCATCGGCAGCAACATCCTGCTGGCCAAGCTGGAAGGCAACAATCCCGCCGGTTCGGTCAAGGACCGGCCCGCCTACCTGATGATCCGTGGCGCCCAGGAGCGCGGCGAAATCAAGCCCGGCGATACCCTGATCGAGGCCACCAGCGGCAACACCGGCATCGCGCTGGCGATGGCGGCGGCAGCACTCGGCTACCGCATGCTGCTGATCATGCCCGAGCACCTGTCGGTGGAACGCCGCGCGGTGATGAAGGCCTTCGGCGCCGAGCTGATCCTGGTCAGCAAGGAGCAGGGCATGGAAGGCGCCCGCGATCTCGCCGACGCGATGGAGCGCAAAGGGCAGGGGCGGGTGCTCAACCAGTTCGCCAACCCGGACAATCCGCGCGCCCATTACGAAACCACCGGCCCGGAAATCTGGCGCGATACCGAGGGCAGCATTACCCACTTCGTATCGAGCATGGGTACCACCGGCACCATCATGGGCAGCTCGCGCTATCTCAAGGAGCAGAACCCCAAGGTGCAGATCATCGGCGTACAGCCGGACGGCGAGAGCAGCATCCCCGGCATCCGCAAATGGCCGGAGGCCTATCTGCCGAAGATCTTCGACCGCTCGCGGGTGGACCGCATCATCGAGGTGAGCTCTGCCAACGCCGAGCACACCATGCGCGAGGCGGCGCGGCTGGAAGGCCTGTTCTGCGGGCCTTCCTCCGGCGGTGCGCTGTGGAGCGCCCTGCAACTCTGCAAGGAAGTCGAGAACGCGGTGATCGTCAGCATCGTCTGCGATCGCGGCGACCGCTACATCTCCACCGGCGTCTTTCCGGCCTAGAGCCCGATATGCTCATCCTCGACCTGAAGACCGTGCCGGATCCGGCGGCGGCCAAGCGCCTACTGGCGCTGGAGCCGTTCTCCGACGCCGAGGCGGTGCTGGCGCTGACCACGCTGCGTGCTGCCCATGGTCAGCAGCCCATGGTTCCAGCTCAGCTGCGCAGGATTGCCGCTGCCAGTTTGCTGCGGGTCAATGACGCTGGTATCGAATTGTCCGAGTTCGACGACTCTGCCGGTGAACGCAGCCTGCTGCTGGAGCTTAGGGCCGAACTCGCGCGAGAACCCGGTGCGGTCTGGGCCTGGGATTCCTCGGGAAGTTATCGCAGCCAGATCTTGGCGCGTGCCCTGGCACATGGGCTGGCGTTGCCCGAGCTGTTGAACGAACGCGGTCCCCGCAGCTTGGCGGCGCATTACGGCCTCTCGCCGTCTTGCTCGGCCTTGGCGGAGTTGGCGGCGGTGCATGGATTGCCACACCAGCTGGGCCTGCGCGCCCGCGAGGCGGAGCAGGCCTACGCGGCTGGTGATCGCGTCCGTCTGCGTGCCGGTAGCGGTGCCGATGCGCTCATCACCTGGATACTCAGCATCACCCTAGATCTGGCCACAGGTGCCCTCAGCGCGGATGCTGCCGAGGCGGAGCGTCAGCGCCTGCGTGGCTGGTTGCGGCAGGGAGGTCGCTCCTACTTCCAGGACTTCCTTCGCGGGTGGACTACCTGATGGTGCGTCGCCGGGTATTGCCGCAAGGCGTCCATACCGCCGAAGTCAGCGGTCTCGATCACGAGGGCCGTGGCGTCGCCCGCGTGGCCGGCAAGGTCACATTCATCGCCGATGCGCTGCCGGGCGAGACCGTGGAGTTCCGCTACACCGCCTGTTCGCGCGATCACGACGAGGGGCAGGTGACGGCGGTGAAAGTCGCCAGTCCGGACCGGGTGACTCCGCCCTGCGCCCACTTCGGTGTCTGCGGCGGCTGCGCCCTGCAACATCTGGCGCCGGAGAAACAGATTCTCTGGAAGCAGGACGAACTGCTCAATGCCCTGCGCCGCATCGGCAAGGTCGAGCCTGAAGAATTGCTGCCGCCGCTGGTGGGCGCTTCGCAGGGCTATCGCCGCCGCGCGCGCCTGGGCGTGAAGTTCGTTCTCAGCAAGAGCGGCACCCTGGTCGGCTTTCGCGAACGCGGCTGCTCCTTTCTCGCCACGCTGGAATCCTGCGTGGTGCTCGACCCGCGGGTGGGCCTCAAGCTCAAGGAGCTCGCGCGGATGATCGACCGGCTGGCGATCCGCCAGGCGATTCCGCAGATCGAGATGGCCGCCGGCGATCATGTCTGCTTGGTGTTCCGGGTGCTGCAGAACCCCGGCGTCGAGGACCGCGCCATCCTTGCCGCGTTTGGCGAAGAGCACGGCTTTGAAATTCTTCTGCAACCGGGAGGGCTGGACAGCATCGTGCCGCTCTCGGGCGAGCGCTGGCCGCTCAGCTACTCGCCGGACGGCAGCGACTCACGACTCGCCTTCGAGCCCGCCGACTTCATCCAGGTCAATGGCGCGCTCTCGCAGGCGATGGTGCGGCAATCGCTGGACTGGCTGGCGGCGCAGCCCGGCGAATCGGTGCTGGAGCTGTTCGCCGGCTTGGGCAATTTCACCCTGCCGCTGGCCAAGACCGGCGCCAAGGTGATGGCGGTGGAAGGCGACAAGGGTCTGGTCGCGCGCGGTGCCGCCAACTGCGCCGCCAATGGCTTCCCCGAGGTGCGCTGGCAGGTCGCGGACCTGTTCAAGCCCGATCCCAAGGCGCCCTACCTGAGCGAGCGTTACGACGCGGTGCTGCTCGACCCTCCGCGCGCCGGTGCCTTGGAGATGATGCCGGTGCTGATCGCCAAGAAGCCCCGTCGCATCGTCTATGTGTCCTGCCATCCGGCCACCCTGGCGCGCGACGCTGGCCTTCTGGTCGAGGGCGGATACCGGCTGGTCAAGGTCGGGGCGATGGACATGTTCCCGCACACCGCGCATGTCGAAAGCATGGCGCTGTTCGAGCGCGGCCGCTAAGGAACTCCACAGCCGCCGTTTTTCCCTCTCAGCGCCGCAGGCGCGCCCTCACAGCCGCGCGCCGCGCGGCGCCCTCACAGCGTAGCGACCTCACCTGCCATGGCCATCGAAATCGAACGTAAATTCCTGGTCGCCAACGACCACTGGCGCGCCGCCGCGCATGCCTCGGTGCCGATGCGCCACGGCTATCTGGCGCCGCTGGGTGCGGCGGCTAGCGTGCGGGTGCGGGTGGAGGGCACGGTCGGCAAGCTCAACATCAAGGCCGCCAAGGTTGGCATCAGCCGCGCCGAGTACGAGTACGAGATTCCCGCCGCCGAAGCGGAGGAGATGATCAACACCCTCTGTACCGGCATCATCCTCAAGACCCGCCACTACGTGAACCACGGCGGCCATCTCTGGGAGATCGACGTCTTCGAGGGCGACAACGCGCCCCTGGTGGTGGCGGAGATCGAGCTTGCCAGCGAGGACGAGGCCTTCGAGCGACCTGAATGGCTTGGCAGGGAGGTCAGCGACGACCGCCGCTATTACAATCACGCGCTGTCCGTGACCCCCTACAAGAATTGGGAATAAGGTTTTGGGGATACTCCGCCTGACCGTGGATCTCACCGCGCAGCGCCTGACCGTCTGGGACGGTGAGCGCGCCAGCCGTCACTATCCGGTGTCGACCGCGGCCAATGGCCCGGGCGAGATCGAGGGGTCCGGCTGCACGCCGCGCGGGCGGCACCGCATCCGCGCCAAGATCGGCGCCGGCGCGCCGGCCGGCACCGTGTTCCGTGCCCGCCGGGTGGCCGCCGAGACGCCGCTGTGTACGCCGGAGGCCGCCGCGCGTTTTCCAGGGCGGGACTGGATCACCAGCCGCATCCTCTGGCTGTCCGGCCTGGAGCCTGGCCGCAACCGCCTGGCTTGTGTCGACAGCATGCGACGCTACATCTACATCCATGGCACGCCTCACGTCGATACGCTGGGGCGGCCGGCCTCACAGGGTTGCGTCCGCATGCGCGATGCCGACGTGATCGAACTCTTTGACCTGATCCCGGTAGGGACGGAAGTGGAACTGCATGAGTAATACCAGCAGCAATCTGATCGGCCCGGTGATGCTTGACGTCGCCGGTCAGGAACTCACCGCCGAAGACCGCGAGGTCATCGCCCATCCGCTGGTCGGCGGCGTGCTGCTGTTCACCCGCAACTACCGCGATCCGGAGCAGCTCAAGCGGCTCTGCGACGACATCCTGGCGATCAAGAAGCCGCGGCCGCTGCTGGCGGTGGACCACGAGGGCGGGCGGGTGCAGCGCTTCCGCGTCGGCTTCTCGCGCATCCCGGCGATGCGCACCCTGGGCAAGCTCTACGAGGAGTCGCCGGCCAAGGCCCACGAGGAGGCGCGCCGCTGCGGCGAGCTGATCGGCCAGGAGCTGGGTGCCTTCGGTTTCGACCTGCCGTTCGCGCCGGTGCTGGACCGCGACTGCGAGGTCAGCCAGATCATCGGCGACCGCGCCTTCGCCAGCGATACCGCCACCCTCACCGAGCTGGCGCGCTCGTTCTGGCAGGGTCTCAACGCCGCCGGCCTTTCGGCCACCGGCAAGCATTTCCCCGGGCATGGCGCGGTCACCGCCGACTCCCACGTCGAGCTGCCGGTGGACCGCCGCCAGCTGTCGGCGCTGGAAGCCGACATGCAGCCGTTCAAGGCGCTGATGGACGAAGGCCTGGAGTCGATCATGATGGCCCACGTGCGCTACACCGCCGTCGATCCCACGCCGGCCTCGCTGTCGGAGAAGTGGATCCGCGGCATCGTCCGCCGGCAGTGGAAGTACAACGGCGCGATCTTCTGCGACGACCTGTCGATGGGCGGCGCCGCCGTCGCTGGCACGCTGGAAGAGCGTGCCAAGCTGGCGCTGGAAGCCGGCTGCGACATGATCCCGGTCTGCAATGATCGCAACGGCGCCCTGCGGGTGCTGGAAGCCCTGCGCGGCCACAAGCCCAACCGCTTGTCGAGCGCGCGCCTGAAGCGTCTGTACCGCCGCCCGGTGGTGTCGAAATGAGCCGCGCCGAGGAGGCCCAGCGCATCCTGCGCGAGGCGGAGCTGCTGGTCAGCGCCGCCGAGGTCGATGCCGCCTACGACAGCCTGGCGCTGCGCATCGCCGCCGACTACGAGGGCCGGCTGCCGCTGGTGCTGTGCGTGATGAACGGCGGGCTCTACGCCACCGCCGAGATCACCCGCCGTCTGGGCATCCCTTTCGAGCTGGACTACCTGCACGCCACCCGCTATCGCGGCGCCACCCAGGGCGGAGGTCTGCTGTGGAAACGCCAGCCGGATACCGCCATGGGCGGTCGCCATCTGCTGGTGATCGACGACATCTTGGACGAGGGCCACACCCTGGTGGCGATCCGCAAGGCGCTGCTGGAGTTCAACCCCGCCTCGCTGAAGGTGGCGGTGCTATCGGAGAAGCTGCACGAGCGGCGCGCCGCCGACGCTTATGCCGAGTACATCGGACTGTCGCTGCCGGACCGCTATGTGTTCGGTTGCGGCATGGACGTGAAGGAATACTGGCGGCAGTTGCCTGCCATCTACGCAGCCAATCTCTAGCGGGGCAGGGCATGAGCAAGATCGCGGTCATCGGCGGCACCGGCATGAACACCTGGCCGGGCCTGGAAGTGCTGGCGCGCATCGACGCCGATACTGCTTACGGCAAGCCCAGCGCGCCGCTCTTGCGCGGGCGCGTCTACGGCGTCGAGGCGATCTTCCTGGCGCGCCACGGCGAGGGCCACAAGCTGCCGCCGCATGCCATCAACTACCGCGCCAACCTCAAGGCCCTGGCCGAAGCCGGCGTGCAGCGGGTGATCGCCATCGCCGCGGTGGGCGCGATCGCGCCCTGGTTCGCGCCCGGCGAGGTGGCGGTGCCGGACGATCTCATCGACCACACCTGGGGTCGCGAGCACAGCTATTCCGATGGCAGCCCGGGCTCGGTGCTGGCGCATGTCGAGTTCACCCATCCCTACACGCCGACACTGCGCGAGGCGCTGCTGACGGCCGCCGCTGCGGCCGGCGTCAGCGTCGGCGGGCAGGGCGTGATGGCGGTGACCCAGGGGCCGCGTCTGGAAACTCCGGCGGAGATCCGCGCCTTGCAGCGCGAGGGCTGCGACATGGTCGGCATGACCGGCATGCCGGAGGCCGCCCTGGCCCGCGAGCTGGGCCTGGACTACGCCTGCCTGGCGGTATCGGTGAACTGGGCGGCGGGGCTGTCGCCGGCCGGCGCCGGCATTCACGACGAGATCCATGCCTCCATCGAGGCCGGCATGGCCAGGGTGCGGGCGATTCTGGAGCGCGCGCTGCCCGACTTGGCCTGAGCCGGCGGCGCGCGGCCAGCGTCTGCGAGCAACTTCGCAGTTGGGATGAGAGTTTTGCGCTATCCCGTGAATATTCCTGTAAATTTCCCTTGCGTGGTCGGCGCTGCCAGCCGGCCCGGATGCCCGTACCACTACCGCGTTTCCATGACCGCTGCCCCCATGCGTCTGCTGTTTGCCCTGATCGCTCTGACCCTGTCCGCCGCGGTGATTGCGGACGAGGCCGTGCTGACGGTCGATACCGTCAGCGGCACGGTGAGCGTGCAGCGCGACGGCAAGCAGCTGCCCCTGCAACTCGGCGACGCCTTGCAGGAGCAGGATCTGATCCAGACCGAGGCCGGTGGCCATCTGACCCTGCGCTTCGCCCGCCATGGCTTTGTCGACATCGGCCCCAACACCGAGGCCGGTGTCGAGCGGCTGCCGTTTGCCGCCTACGCCAAGGACCTGAAAAGCATCTTCAGCCTCTCGCGCGGCTATCTGCGGGTGGTGTGGAAGCATCCGCAGATCTCCACCAGCTGGCCGCTGTTCATCTACATGAGCGGCCATCGCATCAGCCTCACCAGCGGCGAGTTCTTCTTCCAGCACGAAGGCAACGAGCAACTCGCCTGTACCGCTGCCGGCCAGCTGGCACTACAGGCGGTGGGCGCCGATGGCGTCGAGACCGTGCGGCCGCCGGCCTGTGTCCGGCTGATTCCCGGCCTGCCGCCGCAGACCCTGCCGCGCGATCCCGATGATTGGATCGCGGTACGCCGTGCCTACGACCTGCATGCCGATGCCGCGCAGCTGGCGCGCCTGGGTAGCGTGGAAGCGCCGACAGTCGCGGTCGCGCCGCGGCCAGTACCGGCGGCCGTCCCGGTGCCCAGCTCACTGCCGCCGCCCAGTGCCGCGCTGCCGGCGGCAAAAGCGCCGGTGCCGGCGCGCGAGGCCACCGTGCTCGATGTCATCCTCGGCGCGGCACCGGTCCCGAGCAACTCCAACGTGGTTTCCCGCTCCGGGCCGGTGGCGTCGGCGCCGGTGCTGCCCAGCCCCGGTCCGGCGCCGAAAGTGAGCCTGAGCGCACCGCTTGCCACTCCGCCGCCAGTCGCGGCGGTGGCGAAGCCGGCAGCGCCACCGGTCGCCGCTGGCAAGCCGGTGGTTCCGGCCAAGGCAGCGCAGGAATGGGCTCTGAACATCGCCTCCTATGCCGATGCCGCTTCCGCCGAGCAGCAGGTACAGCGCCTGCGCGATGCCGGCTACCCGGTGGTGGTACAGCCGGCGACGGTCAACGGCAAGTCCTGGTGGCGGGTGCAGGTGCCGGGCTATGCCTCGCAGCAGGACGCCAAGGCCGCCGCCAACGAGATCCAGAACAAGCTGGGTGTGCGCGGCATCTGGGTGCTGCGGCCGTCCTGATCGCCGCCGCGCCGGCCCGAGACTCTCAGGGCTGCTTAGGCGCGTCCAGCTTGACCACCCGCACTAGCAGGCCCAGGCGGGCGCTATCCAGGTATTGCAGGTTCGCATTCGGCGTCTTGCGCTGTTCGCGCAGCCGGTAACCCTGCGGTTGGCCGTCGCGGCCCTGCACATACTCCAGGTCGGCCTCGATATGCGGATAGCGGCCTGCCGACAGCCGCAGCCAGCCGTCGAGGCCGCTGACGCCGTCGCCGGCCGGCGCGTACAGCCTTAGCGCCGGGCCATTGGCGGCCGGCGGGCTGTCCTGAGTCCAGGCCAGGCGCAGCAGCGGCTGGTAGCGTTTGGCGGCGCGCAGATTGGCCCATTCCGCGCTCAGCACGTTGGCGTTGTCGGTTTGCAGGCTGATGCCGGCGCTGGCCAGGCCATGGGCATCGTCGAGCGCATAGGCCTGTGCGAGTCCCGGCGCCTGCGGCGTGTGCCCCGCCTCGGCCGACGCCGGGTTGAGAAAGACCAGGGCTTCGACCCGGTAGCGGTCGGCCTGGGCGGCCAATGGCGCCAACAGCAACGCCAGCGTCAGCGCGGTTTTGCGGAGCGAGTGGTTCATCCGCTGAGTGTAGCCAAGAGCTTGGCGAGGCTATCGACCCTGAGGTCGATGGCGGCCAGCTCGGCGCTGATGTGCAGCTTCTTCTGGCCTTCCAGACGATAGACCTTGGGTTGTTTCTGGATCAGTCCGATCAGCTTCATGGTGTCCACCTTCGGCTGCGGACCGAATTCCAGCACCGCACCCTTGGCATGCGCGCGCAGTTTGCGGATGCCCAGCGGCTCGGCCAGCGTGCGCAGCTGCGCCTGATCGAACAGCCGCTCGGCGGCCGGCGGCAGCAGGCCGAAGCGATCGATGAATTCCACCTGCAGCTCGCGTAGCGCGTCCTCGCTGGTCGCCTCGGCGACCCGCTTGTAGAGCGCCAGGCGGGTGGCGATGTCGGGTACGTAGTCGGAGGGGATCAGCGCCGAGACGCCAAGATCGACCTCGCAGGCGGCGTGGCCGAAGGGCTCGTCGTCGAGCTTGCCCTTCTGGATCGCCCGCACCGCGCGCGCTAGCAGCTCGGAGTAAAGCGTGAAGCCGACCTCCTCGATCTGGCCGCTCTGCTCGTCGCCCAGCAGCTCGCCGGCGCCGCGGATTTCCAGGTCGTGGGTGGCGAGCGCGAAGCCCGAGCCCAGCTCGCCCAGGGTCTCGATCGCCTCCAGACGCTTCTCGGCGTCCGGCGTCAGCGCGCGCTTCGACGGCACCAGCAGATAGGCGTAGGCGCGGTGGTGGCTGCGGCCGACGCGGCCGCGCAGCTGGTGCAGCTGGGCCAGGCCCAGGGCATCGGCGCGGTCGATGAGGATGGTGTTGGCGCTCGGCACGTCGATGCCAGACTCGATGATGGTGGTGCAGACCAGGATGTTGAAGCGGTTGTGGTAGAAGTCGAGCATCACCTGCTCCAGCTCGCGCTCGCGCATCTGGCCGTGCGCAAAGCGCACCTTGCCCTCGGGCACCAGCTCCTGGATCTTGGCGGCGAAGACCTCGATGTCCTTCACCTCGTTGTGCATGAAGTAGATCTGGCCACCGCGCTTCAACTCGCGCAGGCAGGCCTCGTAGACCAGGCCGTTGTCCCACTCCGCCACCGTGGTCTTGATCGCCTGCCGTGACGGCGGCGGGGTGGCGATGATCGAGAGATCGCGCAGGCCGGCCAGGCTCATGTTGAGCGTGCGCGGGATCGGCGTGGCGGTGAGGGTGAGCATGTCCACCTCGGCGCGCAGGTTCTTCAGGCGCTCCTTGTGGCGCACGCCGAAGCGGTGCTCTTCATCGACCACCACCAGGCCCAGGTCCTTGAACTTGATGTCCGGCTGCAGCAGGCGGTGGGTGCCGATCACTACGTCCAGCGAGCCCTCCTCGAGCTGCTTGAGCGCGGCGTTCTGCTCCTTGGTCGTGCGCAGTCGCGAGAGTGCCGCGACGCGGATCGGCCAGCCGGCGAAGCGGTCGGAGAAATTCTTCGCGTGCTGCTCGGCGAGCAGGGTGGTGGGCGCCAGCACGCAGACCTGGCGGCCGGCGCGCGCCACCGCGAAGGTTGCGCGCAGCGCCACCTCGGTCTTGCCGAAGCCGACGTCGCCGCAGACCACGCGGTCCATCGGCTTTTCCAGTTGCAGGTCGGCGAGCACCGCGTCGATGGCGCTCTGCTGGTCGGGCGTGGTGGTGAACGGGAACTGGGCGATGAAGGCCTGGTAGTCCTCGTCGTTGAGGTCGAGCTTGAGGCCGGGCTTGGCGGCGCGCCGGGCCTGGATCTTGAGCAGCTCGGCGGCGACGTCGTGGGCTTTCTCGCGCGCCTTGGCCTGCGCCTTTTCCCAGCGCTCGTTGCCCAGCGAGTGCAGAGGCGCGGCCTGCTCCTCGGCGCCGGTGTAGCGGTGGATCAGCGACAGCGAGCCGACCGGCACGTAGAGCTTGTCGCCGCCGGAGTATTCGAGCACCAGGTATTCGTTGGCGACACCGCCGGCATCCAAGGTCTGCAGGCCCTTGTAGCGACCGACACCGTGTTCGACATGCACCACCGGGCTGTCGATGGTGAGGCTGGAGAGATCGCGCAGGATCGTCTCCGGGTCGCGGGCGCGCTGGCGGCGCTTGAGCTGGGCCTGCGGCGCGGTGAGGCCGAAGATCTGCGCCTCGGCGACGATGCAGGCGCCGGGTAGGCGCAGGCCTTCCTGGATCGGCCCCAGCACCAGGCCGACCTTGTTGCGGTCGCTCAGGAACTGCTCGAAGCTCTCGTGCTGGCGCGGCGCCACGCCCAGCGGCTTGAGCCAGTGCACCACCGCCTCGCGGCGGCCGGCGGACTCGGCGACGAACAGCAGACGCTCGTCGGGGTTGGCCAGCAGGGCTTTAACCGCCTCCGGCCCGGCCGGCAGGGCCTCCACCGGATAGCTGCCGCCGGGCGCGATGCCGACCCGCTCCAGCGGGTAGTACTGCAACTGCTCGCGGGCCTGCGTGGGGTTGAGAAAGACGTCGCCAGCGGCCATCAGCGGCCGTTCCAGATTGCCGTCGTAGCGCTCGCGGCGTTCGACGATCTGCTTCCAGTCGGCCTCCAGCCGCGCGTCGAGATCGTCGAGCACCAGCCACAGCGCGTTGGCCGGCAGGTAGTCGGCCAGCACCGCGGTCTCGCGCTGGGGGAAGAACAGCGGCAGATAGGCTTCGATGCCGCCCGGCATCAGGTTCTTGCTCACCTCGGCGTACACCCGCGAGCGGCTGAGATCGCCGGGGAAGTATTCGCGGTAGTTGCGGCGGAAGGTCTCGATGCCGTCCTTGTCGGTGGGGAACTCGCGTGCCGGCAGCAGGCGCACTTCCGGCACCTTGTCCTGCGAGCGCTGGGTTTCCGGGTCGAAGCTGCGGATGGCCTCGATCTCGTCGTCGAACCAGTCCAGCCGGTAGGCGCTGGCCGAACCCATGGGGAAGAGGTCCAGCAGCGAGCCGCGCAGCGCGAACTCGCCCTGGCTCTGCACCTGGCTGACACTCTGGTAGCCGGCCGAGACCAGGCGCTCGCGCAGCGTGTGCGGGTTGAGTTTCTGGCCGGTCTTCAAAAAGAAACTGCGCCCCTGCAGCCAGGCCACCGGCGGTAGGCGCTGCAACAGTGCGTCGGCGGTGACGATCAGCGCGCCGCGCGGGGTATCCGGCAGCCGGTGCAGCGCGGCCAGGCGCTCGGAAAGGATCTCCTGATGCGGCGAATAGGGGTCGAAGGGCAGGGTCTCGGTGTCCTGCAGATGCACCACCGGCCAGTCCTTGCCCAGGAAGAAGCGCAGCTCGGCTTCCAGTCGGTAGGCCTGCTGCTCGTCGCCGGCCACCGCCACCACCAGACCCTGGTACTGCTGCACCCGGCTGGCCACGGCCAGGGCCTGGGCACCGGGCGGCAGGCTGCGGACCGCGGTGGCGGCGGCGGGCAGGGTGGGCAGCGTCGGCAGGGCCATGAGCGGCGGTGGGTAAAAAGGGCGTGGATTATCCGCCCGTATACACACACATGCCAGAATCGCGCGATCCAAATCCTCACATGGTGAAGTCATGAGCCAGGCCGAGCGCTTTCTCACCCACAGTGTCGACAATCAGGTGCCGCCGCTGCGGAACCTAAACCTCTACACCAGCGATCTCGCCCTGCGTGAGGCCATCGCCCGCGAAGGCGGCGGCTGGGGCGCGGCCGATCTGGAGGGCTATGGCGCCATCGCCGGTGGCGAGCTGATGGAGCTGGGTTACACGGCCAACGAGAACAAGCCCAAGCTCAAGCTGTTCGACCGCTACGGCAACCGGCTGGACGAGGCCGAGTTCCACCCGGCCTACCACCGCATCATGGCCCTGGGCTTGAAGCATGGCGTGGCGGGCTACGCCTGGCGCCACGCCGGCAAGCCGGGCGCGCATGTCGCCCGCGCCGGCTTCGCCTATCTGCACAACCAGGCCGATCAGGGCACGAGCTGCCCGTTGACCATGACCTATGCCTGTGTCGCCGCGCTTCAGCACGAGCCGGCGCTGGCCAAGGACTACGTGCCGCGCGTCGCCGGCGCCGACTACGACCCGGTGGTGAAGCCGGCGCTGGCCAAGAGCACGCTGACCATCGGCATGGGCATGACCGAGAAGCAGGGCGGTTCGGATGTGCGCAGCAATACCACCAAGGCGTATGCGCAGGCCGATGGAACCTACGAGATCGTCGGTCACAAGTGGTTCTTCTCCGCACCGATGTGCGACGCCTGGCTGGTGCTGGCCTACACCGATACCGGCATCACCTGCTTCCTGGCGCCGAAGATGAAACCGGACGGCGTGCGCAACGCCATCCGCGTGCAGCGCCTCAAGGACAAGCTGGGCGACTGGAGCAATGCCTCCTCGGAGGTCGAGTTCCAGGGCGCCTGGGCCCAGCGTGTGGGGCCGGAAGGCCGTGGCATCGCCACCATCCTGGAAATGGTCGCGCTGACCCGCCTGGACTGCATGATCGGCTCTTCCTCGCTGATGCGGCAGGCGCTGGTGCAGGCCCTGCACCATGCCAGCTACCGCAAGGCCTTCGGCAAACGGCTGATCGAGCAGCCGCTGATGCGCAATGTGCTCGCCGACCTGGCGCTGGAGTCGGAGGCGGCCACCGCGCTGACCTTCCGCGTCGCCCGCGCGGTGGACGCCAGCGAGCGCGATCCCCACGAGGCGGCGATGGCGCGGCTGGCCACCGCGCTGGGCAAGTACTGGGTGTGCAAGCGCGCCCCGGCCTTCGTCAACGAGGCGCAGGAATGCCTGGGTGGCGCCGGCTATGTCGAGGAGACCAATCTGCCGCGCCTGTACCGGCAGGCGCCGCTGAACTCGATCTGGGAAGGCAGCGGCAACATCCAGTGCCTGGACGTGTTGCGCGCCCTGTCGCGCGAGCCGGAAACCCGCGAAGCCTATCTCACCGAGCTGGCCGCCCTGCGCGGCGCGCATCCTGACTACGACCGCGAGCTCAACTGGCTGGCCCATGCCTTCGACGATGCCGCGACGCTGGAGCTGCGTGCCCGCCATGTGGTGGAGCGCATGGCGCTGGCCTTGCAGGCTTCGGTCCTGTTGCGCGGTGGCGACGCGGCGGTAGCGGAGGCCTTCTGCCTGACCCGGCTGGGCGGCCAGCAGGGCCTGGCCTATGGCACCTTGCCGCCGACGGTGGCCTTCGAGCAGCTGCTGAGTCGCGCACTGCCTCAGGTCTGAGCTAGGTGCCGTCGGCGCCCTCGGCCTGGCTCGCCAGCGAGCAGGTGGCTTGACCAGGGTCAATGCCGGGCAGCTCAGCAAGGGCCAGCCTTGCAGGCTTGGAAGGCGAGGTGTTTGCATGAGCCACCCCGACTACGCGCTGGGCATAGGCAGTTCCGGGCGGAGCCCATCGGCCCCGCCATGCCGCGGGCAGACGCGCCGGTGGCCGCGAGTCCGGCGTGAGCACTGAAGGCGATCCCGACGAAACCATCGCCGCGCTGCGCGCGGAACTCGCCGGGCTGCGCGCCGCGCTGGCAGGCATGCAGGCGACCCAGGGACAGATCGAGCGCGCGCGCCGGGAGTGGAACCAGGCATTCGACGCGGTGAGTGACCCGATCTTCCTGCACGACCGCGAGCTGCGCATCGTGCGCGCCAATCTGGCCTATGCCCGGGCGGCGGGCATGGAGATTCGCGAGGTCATCGGCAAGCCGTACTGGCAGGTGTTCCCCAAGCGCGATGGCCCCTTGCCCGGCTGCGTCGGGCATCTGGAGCAGACCGAGGTGGAGGGCAGCGAGGCCGGCGAGGAGGTCGCCCTGGAATCGGGTGCGGTCTATGCCTCGCGCGCCTATGCCATACGCGACGAGCAGGGCGAATACCTGCATTCCATCCACATCCTCGAAGACATTACCGCCTACAAGCGCAGCGAGCAGGAGCGCGCGGTGGCCTACGAGCGGCGCCAGCGGCAGATGGTGGCGATTGATAAGGCCACTTCGTCGGCGAGCATGCTGGCCGGCGATGTCGTCGGCTATGCGCGCGAGCTGACCGAGCTGGCGGCGACTGCCTTCGGCGTCGAGCGGGCCAATATCTGGCTGTTCAACGAAGACGAAACCGAGCTGCGCTGCATTGATCTCTACGAGGCCACGCCGGCCCGCCATTCCGACGGCGAGGTGCTGAGCCAGAGGGAGTTCTCGACCGAGTTCGAGGCGGTCAAGCGCAGCCGCTATGTGGACGCCGACGTTGCCATCCGCGATCCGCGCACCGCCGGCTACGCCGAAAGCTATCTGCAGCCCCTGCACATCACCGCGCTGCTCGATGCCGTGGTGCAGATTTCCGGCAAGCACGTCGGCCTGTTGTGCCTAGAGCACGTCGAGAGGCCGCATCACTGGGAGCCGGACGAGATCAGCTTTGCCTGCCAGCTGGCCGACAAGTTCGCCCTGGCGTTCGTCCACCAGGCGCGCCTGCAAAGCATGAATGCCCTGGTCAAGAGCAATCGCGCGCTCAAGGCGCTGTCGGCCGGCGACGACGTGCTGGTCAAGGCGCAGAGCGAGGTGGGACTGTTCGGCGACATGTGTCGGGTGATCGTCGAGCAGGCCGGCTATGTCATGGCCTGGGTCGGGTTGGTGGAGCACGAACCGGACCAGAAGGTGCGGCCGGTGGCCAGCGCCGGCGACGCGTCTGGCTATCTGGATTCGCTCGACATCACCTGGGCCGACGCCGAGCGCGGCCAGGGGCCGACCGGGCGCGCGGTCCGCAGCGGCATGCCACAGGTGATCCGCGACATCCAGCACGATCCGGAGTTCGTGCCCTGGCGCGAGCGGGCACTGAAGGCCGGCTATGCCTCCAGCCTGGCGCTGCCGATGAAGGCTGCGGACGGCGCGGTGTTCGCCACGCTCAACATCTATGCCGCCGATACCGACGCCTTCGACGCTGAGGAAATCGCTCTGCTGCAGGAGTTGGCGGAAGACACCGCCTTTGGCGTGCTGACGCTGCGCACGCGTGCCGAGCACGCGCGGCTGACGGAGGCCAACCTCAGGAGCAGCGAGCATCTCAAGGCCGCACTCAGCGAGGCCATCGCCGCCATCGCCATGACCGTCGAGAAGCGCGACCCCTATACCGCCGGCCATCAGCAGCGGGTGGCGGAACTCAGCGTGGCCATCGGCCACGAGCTGGGGCTGGACGCCGAGCGTCTGGTCGGGCTGCGTCTGGGCGCCACCATCCATGACATCGGCAAGATCTATGTGCCGGCTGAGATCTTGAACCGGCCGGGCCGACTCACCGCCGCCGAGTTCGAGCTGATCAAGACCCATCCGCAGGTGGGCTACGACATCATCAAGGACGTCAACTTTCCCTGGCCCTTGGCGCAGATGATTCTGCAACACCATGAACGTCTGGACGGTTCAGGCTATCCGCAGGGACTCCGGGGCGAGGAGATCCTCGTCGAGGCCAGGGTGCTGGCGGTGGCCGATGTGGTGGAGGCGATGTCCTCGCACCGTCCCTACCGCCCCGCCTGCGCGCCGGACGCGGCACTGCGCGAGCTCGCCGAACACCGGGGCAGCCTCTACGACCCGGCAGTGGTCGATGCCTGCCTGAAGCTGTTCGCTGAAAAGCGTTTCAGCTACTCCAGCTGATCAGGCCGCCGGCGGTGTATCCGTGGCTGGTGGCGGAGCCAGCTGGACACGTCCTCGGCCGCTCTGTTTGACCGCGTACAGCGCCTGATCGGCCCGCTCCAGCACCGCTTCCAGCGAGGCATCGCCGGCGCTGACGATGGCCAGGCCGATGCTGGCGCCGACGCTGGCGGTGATCTCGGCGGCGATCGGTATCGGCTGCCGGACGGCGTCGATGATGTCGGTGGCGATCGACTCGGCGGTGGCGACGGAATCGATGCCGATCAGGGCGATGACAAACTCGTCGCCGCCTGGGCGCGCGACCAGGTCGGTGCGCCGCACCGCCTGCTGCAACAGGCGCGAGACATGCAGCAGCACCTGATCGCCGACCGCATGGCCGTAGCTGTCGTTGACCTTCTTGAAGTAGTCGAGGTCCATCATCAGCAGCGCGGTGGTCACCGTCGAGGCGCTGAGCGGATGGATATGGCGAGCGGCGAGCTGAGCCTGCAGGCCGCGCCGGTTCAGCAGCCCGGTCAGCGGATCGTGCGAGGCGAGCTGCTGAGCCGCCGCCTCGGCGCGCTTGTGGGTGCTGATGTCATTGATCACGCCCTCCAGCTGGTCGTCGTCGATCAGGTCGATCGAAGCCTGCAGCCAGAGTGGTTCGCCGCGCTCGTTCTGCAGTTCAAACTCGTCTTCGGCGCCACTGTGGTTGCCGGCGGCGTTTTGCATCAGCGCCTCGGCGCGTTGCTGGTGCGGATCCAGCAGGTTCTGCAGCCGGGGCTTTACACCGCCGACCGCGGGCAGCATGCGGGCGAAGGCCGGGTTCCAGGACAGCAGATAGCCCTGCTTGTCGGCTACGAAGATGCCGGTGTCGGCCCGCTCGAATATCAGGCTGAGCTTGCGCTCGCTGCGCTCGCGCTCCAGGCGCAGACTGCGCTCGGTATCGACCAGATCGGTGAGCTTGCCGATCATGGAATTGACGTCGGATACCAGCCGGCCGATCTCGTCCTGGCGATTGATCGGCGGCACCCGCAGCTGCATGCCGGTGCGCAACTCCAGACGGTGCAGCTCGTCGGAGATGCTCTTGATCGGTTTGGTGATGAGGTTGGACACCACCCAGGCGACACCGCTGGCGACCAGCAGGCCCTGCAGCGCCAGCATCAGCAGCATGGCGCGCGCGTAGTTCCAGGCCTTGGCCTGAATCACCGCCTGCGAGGCCAGGAGGGTGATGCGGCCGATTTTCTCCTCGGCCTTGAACGGCGAGACCACGTCGCGCGAGATGACCACGACATCGCCGGCGGCGAGCGTCATCGGCGCGTCGTAGAGCGACTCCTCGCCAGCGGCGATGCGGACGCTGGCGACCATGCTGCTGCGCAGGAGGCCGCGGGCGATCTCCTCGGCGAGCTGGCGGTCCTTCACGAAGCAGGCGACGCTGACGGTGCTCTCGACGGTGGAGAGCAGGTCCTGCAATTCGGTGTTCAGTCGTGCGGCTTCGTTGCGCTGCAAGAGCTGCGAGGCCGCGCCAGCGAAGATCGCCGACAGCAGCAGGGCGATGCCGAGGATCAGCATCGCCGCGCGGCCGACGATGCTGTCCGGCACCAGCACCCTGGCGAAATGCATGAGCGGTTTAGTGATCATCGAGTTCGAGCACCACTTTCACCCGCGCGTCGGCCCGCGTGGCGTAGACATAGGCAATGGCGGCGACATTGTCGGCGACGATGTCGACCGCGGTCGCCGCATTGGGCGCGCGCAGCGGCGGCGAGGTGGCGCCGGAATACACCAGCCGCGCCCAGTAGGAGTCGATGGCCGGCAGGTCTTTGTGCACCAGGCGCTGATAAAACTCGCGGCGCTCGGCGCTGTCCTTGCCGATGTCGATGGGCATGGCGCTGAGGCCGGAAGGCAGCTTGCGAAAGCGGCCCATGAAGATGTTGACGGCTTCGTCGGTGCTCAGACGCTCGACGCCGCTGGCCGGATTGACGATCACCACCAGCTTGTCGGCCAGAGCCACCAGGGGGGCTGACAGCAGCAGAGTGGCGAAGAGGGCGAGTGCCTTGGTCATGGCGGGGTCTAGAACGCGAAGTCCAGAGCGAGACCGAGCACGGTCAGGTCGAAGCCCGAGGTCGGCCTGGCTCGCCGGTCGATGATCAGCTGGCTGTTGTCGACCCAGACCTGATCGAGCTGCAACTTGAGGTCGAAGTGCTGGGCAAAGTCGTAGCGCAGGCCCAGCGAGCTGGTGTGCTGGTCGCTGACATTGCCGCCCAGAATCTGCGCGCTGCGTACCGCCTGATTGAGGTCGGCATAGGCCGGGTCGCTGAGGCCGGTCGCCAACAGGTCGTGGTGGCTGTCGATCATGGCGAACGAGACATAGGGCGTGAACTTGCCAAACTGGTAGGCGAGGCTGGCGTAACCGCTGTCGAAGGCGACGCCCAGTGTTTTGTTGTTGGTGATCCGCTGTACCAGGGTCTCGAACTGCAGGGGGCCTCGATCATAGGCGGCGGCAATCAATACCTGCTCGTAGTGATCGCCGGGCGAGGCGAGCAGGTCGGCGAGCTGCATCGCCTGCGGCTCACCGGTATTGCGCAGTGGTTCGACGACCGGATTGACGACCCCGCCGCTCTGGGTGGTGATCAGCGAGTGGCCGAGACGGAACTGCCAGTCGCGGTAGTACATATCCAGGACGATGCCGCCAGCCAGGAGCTCGGACGCATCCGACAAATCGGCCACCACGAATTTGGTGCGCCCGGCGGACAGCGTCAGGTTCCACAACGCGTCTTTCCAGGCCGTGGTCCACACCAGATCGGCGCCGTCGAGCGTGTCATTGGAGGCGAAGCCATAGGTATCGACCGGCGGTCGTATGGTCCGATAGGAATAGCCGACATCGCGTGAGTCCAGGCGCAGATAAATCTGCTGCGGAATGCGGCCTATGCGTATCTTCAGCGCCGGGTCGGGCACATAACGCAGAAAGGCGCGGCTCAGTCCGGGGCGCCAGCCATTTTCCTCATCAAGCTTGCTGACGATCTGCCCGACAAACTCGAACTGCTCGCCATAGCCGGCGTTGAGCTGCAAGCCCAGCAGCGAGTCGGTATCGAAGCTCAGCTTGCCACCCTCGGCGCCGTGCGTCTGCGAAATATCGCGCCGGAACTCCACCTCGTCCTTGGGCTGATAGACCGCGCCCAGTGTGCCGAACACTCCGGGGGTCAGGCGCCAGGGCGAGCTTTCTTCCGCCGCACAGGGTTTGGCCAAGGCCAGGGCGGCGCAGATTACCGATATCGCCTGGATTCTCCTGTTGGTCACTGGTTTCGTCCTCGACCGTTAGCGCACTGCCGGCGCCTCTCTGCCGGCAGGCTGCCGGCGGCAATATCCAAGAGCAGCTTTTTAAGGCTATAGGGAGCGCGCCGGCCCAGGCATTGACGGAGGTCAACCTCGCTGCCCAAGCCGACAGCTGCGCAAGCACCGACTCAACTCGAGGCCGCCCGCGCGCTGACGAGATCCAGGGCGCCGCTGAGGAGCTTGTCGAGCGCATCCTGTTTGAGCAGCCGCATACCACCTTCCATCGCCGCTTCGACCAATTGTGGCACCGAGCCATGAGTGCGGACCAGATGTCGAATCTGGGGTGTGCCCGGCAGCAATTCATAAACGCCCATGCGTCCCTTGTAGCCGTCCTTGCAGGCCGAGCAACCGACCGCCTCGTATAGCAGCACCTCGCCGTTCGGTGCCTTGCGGCGCCACTGCTCGACCATCGCGGCGGGCTTTAGCGTGGTCTCCGCGCAGTACTCCTGCGCCAGTTCGGCGATCTCGGTCTCGGTGGCGGCGTGCGCCTTCTTGCAGGCCGGGCAAAGCTTGCGCGCCAGGCGCTGCGAGAGGATGCCAACCAGCGCGTCGGCGAAGTTGAACGGATCCATGCCGAGGTCGAGCAGGCGGACGATGCTTTCGGCGGCGCTGTTGGTGTGCAGAGTGGACAGCACCAGATGGCCGGTCAGCGAGGCCTCGATACCAATCTTTGCGGTTTCGGCATCGCGCATTTCACCGACCATGATCACGTCCGGGTCGGCGCGCAGGAAGGCGCGCATGGCCTCGGCGAAAGTCCAGCCGATCTTGGCGTTGATCTGCACCTGGCGCAGGCCCGGCTGGGTGATTTCGATCGGGTCTTCGGCGGTCCAGATCTTCATGTCCGGCCGGTTGATGTGGTGCAGCACCGAATGCAGCGTGGTGGTCTTGCCCGACCCGGTCGGGCCGCAAACCAGGATCAGGCCGTGATTGCGGCCGACCATTTTCTTGAGCGCAGCTAGGTCGTTCTCATGCAGCCCGAGCTTGTCGATGGGCAGCGGCTCGACACCGCCCAAGATGCGCATGACCACATCTTCCAGTCCGTTGGCGGTGGGGATCACCGCGACCCGCAGCTCGATGGCGATGGGGCCGAAGCGGCCGAACTCGATCTTGCCGTCCTGCGCGCGGCGATGCTCGGAGATGTCGAGCCCGGCCATGATCTTGATGCGCGAAACCAGGGTGTTGCGGAATGCCGGCAACAGCTCCAGATACTCGTTCAGATCGCCATCCTTGCGAAAGCGGATGTGGGTGTTGAGATTGCGCGGATTGCTCTCGATGTGGATGTCCGAAGCGCCCTGGGCATGGGCTTCGACGATGATTTTGTTGACCAGCCGGACCAGCACGTTATCCATCACATGCGACTCGGCCTGCCGCACCGCTCTTGCGACCGGGCGCAGGTCCTTGGCGAGCTCGGTAGCCAGCTCGGCGACGTTCAGCTTCTCGCCGCCGCCGTCCTCGCTGTCCTCGCCGCCGGAGGGCTGCCAGGCTGCGCGCGCGTAGTTGCTGGCGTACTCCTGGGTGATGCGCAGCTTCAGATCGTCGGGGTTGGCAATCGCCGGCACGATGGTCAGGCCGGTCAGGAATTGCAGCTCCTTGACGTAGTCCATGGCCAGCGGGTTTTCCACCGCGACCACCAGCATGTCGCCGGTGTGCAGCAGCGGCAGCACCTGATGGGTGATGGCGAAGGCATCGGGGACCAGATGCACGGTCAGGGGATCGATGACGAACTGTCGGGCATCGACAAACGGGATGCCGAGCTTGTCGGAGAGCGCAAGCTGAATCTGCCGCTTGGTCACCGCCCCGGACTCGACCAGGATATCGCCCAGCCGCCGCTGGCGGTTCTGCTTCTGCGCGCTCAGCGCCTGACTCAACTGTCCCGGGGTGATCAGTTTTTCCCGGATCAGAAACTCGCCGAGCCTGATGGTGGGGCGCTGCTCCTGCGCTTTCAGCGCGTGAGTCAGATCACTGGCGGTGAGGATGGCGCGGCTGGCGAGGTACTCGCCCAGGCGCTCCTCGCGGAGTTCGGCCTGGCGGTTCAGGGCCGCTGCCAGCGCCTGACCGCTGATCGAGTGCAGCTGCTCCAAGGATTGCCCCAGCGGCGGACCGATGGTGACGTCCAGCACCTGCTGGGCGGGAACGAAGCAGGCGATGGTCTTGGTGTCGTCGTCCTGGATGAGGTACAGGAACAAGCCATGGTGGTTGCGGACGAATCCGCGAGTGCGGCCGCTCAGCTCTTTGCCGTCCCGGTAGTGGACGACGAAGACTTTCTCGTTGGCGACCTCGCTGTCCTGGGCGCCGAGGTCATGCATCACGCTCTGGCTGCGGGTCAGGGTCAGCGGCACCAACAGCCGGACGATACGCACCTGACTGAGGTCGGCGGGCTCGTTCAGATTGTCGAGGCTCAAGCGCAGCGAAGCCTGGGGAGTTCCGCCTGCCACCGGCACCAGCTTGCCGGCGACCACCCGACCATCAAGCAGCTCGATGCTGCACTCGCCGCTGTGACCGCTCGGCGGGTCGGCCACCACGTCGAAGAACGGTGGCTTGGGCCAGCGGAACTGCGGATCGGCAGCGGGAGGCGTGTTCATGGCGGGTGCTAGAACCGGTACTCGAAGTAAGCCGATCTTAAGCTAGTGAAAGGCGAGGGGCGCATTGACCTGGATCAGACCGAGTGGGCCTTATAACCCGGGCTGGCCCTAGTGCAGTGGCGCGTGCGGGCTTAGAGTCGAAGTCTGTTGGAGCGGGCGGGGAGCCTGGCGATGGCCGATATACACGCAATGCTGAAGCTGATGGCCGATCAGGGCGCTTCCGACCTGTTCCTGACCTGCGGCGCGCCGCCGCATATCAAGATCGAGGGTGTCAGCCACCCGATCAAGCTACCGGCATTCAAGCCCGGCGAGGTCAAGGAACTGGCCCATAGTCTGATGACCGAGCGCCAGAGCGCGGCGTTTGAGGAAAGTCTGGAGTCCAACCTCTCGCTGTCGCTGGAAGGCGTCGGGCGCTTTCGCATCAATGTCTACTGGCAGCGTGGTGAGGTTGCCATGGTGGTGCGGTTGATCAAGGCGAAGATTCCGAGCTTCGAGCAGCTGGGCCTGCCGGCGCAGTGCGCGCAGCTGGCGATGCTCAAGCGCGGCCTGGTGTTGTTGGTCGGCTCCGCGGGTTCCGGCAAGAGCACCTCGATGGCGGCGATGATCGGCTATCGCGCCGCCATGGCCGATGGCCACATCCTGACCATCGAGGATCCGATCGAATTCCAGTTCAGCCACGGCCTGGCGCTGGTGGATCAGCGCGAGGTGGGCATCGATACCCACAGCTTCGGCGACGCCCTGCGAAATGCCCTGCGCGAGGCGCCGGACGTCATCATGATCGGCGAGATTCGCGACGAGGAAACCGCGCGCCACGCCATCGCCTACGCCGAGACCGGGCATCTGTGCGTGTCCACCCTGCACGCCAACAATGCCAACCAGGCGATCGAGCGCATCATCAATTTCTTCCCCGAGCAGGCGCACCACCAGCTGTTCATGGACCTCTCGCTCAACCTCAAGGGTGTGGTCTCGCAGCGGCTGGTGCCGGCCATGGATGGCAAGCGGGCCCTGGCCACCGAGGTGTTGCTGCTGTCCGGCTATGTGGCCGAGCTGATCCAGAAGGGAAGGGTGGACGAGATCAAGGAGGCGATGGGCCGCGGCAACGAGTTCGGCATGCACACCTTCGATCAATCGCTGTTCCAGCTGTTCAAGGCCGGTCGCATCAGCCTGGAGGAGGCGCTGCGCAACGCCGATTCCCACACCGATCTGGCGCTGCGCATCCGGCTGTCGGAATACCACACCACCGCCGAGGCGCCATCGCTGACGGTGGCGGCGACCGGCCCAGGCCCCTATGTGCCGAAATAGCTGGGCGGTGGCTGCGGCGCGGCCAAAAAAAGCCCGCACTAGGCGGGCTATTTTGAATTTGGTGGACAGTACAGGGCTTGAACCTGTGACCCCCGCCGTGTGAAGGCGATGCTCTACCACTGAGCTAACTGTCCGTCAGGGGTGCGAATAGTAGTGAGCCCGCCCCCTTGCGTCAACGCTTTCAGGCCGGCTTGCGGCCGATGCTGTAGTAGCTGTAGCCCGCCTTGCGCAGGTGGACGGGATCGTACTGGTTACGGCCGTCGAAGATCACCGGCTGCTTCAACAGCTTGGCCAGGTTGCCGAAATTGGGCGAGGCAAACACCTTCCATTCGGTGACCAGGGCCAGGGCATCGGCGCCGTCGGCGGCGTCTTCCGGCGACTTGGCGTAGTGCAGGTCGCTGCGCTCGCCGTAGATGCGCTGGGTTTCGTGGGTCGCCACCGGGTCGTAGGCGCGCACCTTGGCGCCGGCCGCCCACAGGGCCTCCATCAGGGTGCGGCTGGGCGCCTCGCGCATGTCGTCGGTGCGAGGCTTGAAGGCCAGGCCCCAGAGGGCGATGGTCTTGCCGGCCAGATCGCCGCTGAAATGGGCGCTGATCTTCTCGAACAGCACGCCCTTTTGCTTGTTGTTGACCTCTTCCACACCTTGCAGCACCGAGGCCCCGAAGCCGACCTCGTCGGCCATGTGTATCAGCGCCTTGACGTCCTTGGGGAAGCAGGAGCCGCCATAGCCGCAGCCGGGGTAGATGAACTGGTAGCCGATGCGTGGATCCGAACCGATGCCGATGCGCACCTTCTCGATGTCTGCCCCGAGCTTCTCGGCCAGATTGGCCATCTCGTTCATGAAGCTGATCTTGGTCGCCAGCATGGCGTTGGCGGCGTACTTGGTCATCTCCGAGGAGCGCACGTCCATCACCACCACCCGGTCGTGGTTGCGGTTGAAGGGGGCGTAGAGCTGGTGCATGTGCTCGGTTGCCCGCGCGCTGTCGGAGCCCACGACGATGCGGTCCGGCTTGGTGAAGTCGGCGATCGCCGCACCTTCCTTGAGGAATTCCGGATTGCTCACCACATCGAATTCGTGGCTGGCACCGCGCGCGCGCAGTTGCTCCGACACCGCGGCGCGCACCCGGTCAGCGGTGCCCACCGGCACCGTCGACTTGCTGATCACCACTCGGTAGCCGTCAATGTGCTGGCCGATGGACTTCGCCACCGCCAGCACGTACTGCATGTCCGCCGAGCCGTCCTCATTGGGCGGCGTGCCGACGGCGATGAACTGGTAGAGGCCGTGCTTGGCGCCTTCCTCGGCCGAGGTGGTGAAGCGGATGCGACCGGCCTCGTAATTGCTCTTCAGCAGTTCCGACAGCCCCGGTTCGTAGATCGGCGATTCACCCTTGCGCAGCATGGCCACCTTGCGCTCGTCCACGTCCACGCACAGCACGTCGTTGCCGACATCGGCAAAGCAGACCGCGGTGACCAGACCGACGTAGCCCGAGCCGAAAATGGTGATGTTCATGCAATGTCCCAAGTGATTTTTTAGCAATCCGCTAATTATTACCGAATACGCTGCCGGAAGCTTGCCGCAGCTTGGGGGCTACCCCA
Source organism: Stagnimonas sp. FW305-C-60 (assembly GCF_058782965.1). NCBI lineage: Bacteria > Pseudomonadati > Pseudomonadota > Gammaproteobacteria > Nevskiales > Nevskiaceae > Stagnimonas > Stagnimonas sp. FW305-C-60. The sequence continues at coordinate 528,430 of NZ_JBYSYF010000002.1, read as the reverse complement.
CCATACTGACGACATATAGCGAGGAGATTGCCGGTGGACAGAGTCGAGCGTGATTGCCTGATAGCGATGAAGCGAGCCAGCGACTACGCCGGCTGGCGCGAGGCGGCGCTGGAGCTGGACCGCCACCAGGGCGCGGATGCCTGGAAAGAGGATGACGCCTGCGAGGATTACGACTGGCGGCTGATCCGCTCGCGCCTGCGGCAGATCCGGCAGTACCGCGCCGAGCGGCAGCACAGCAAGCTGATCCACCACCTGCGCCAGGGCCTGCACTGGAACCTGGGCAATCTCGGCAACACCCAGCTCTATACCTACACCCGGGTCGGCACCAAGAAGCTGGTCACCGACTATCTGCGCGAGGTCTGCGACGCGCTGGAGTTCATCCGCGACCTGCCGGATGCCGAGTTCCCCTATCCCGAAAAGCTGAATTTCTTCCAGAACGTCGCGCTCTCCTACGGCCGTTCGGCGCTGATGCTCTCGGGTGGCGCCACCCTGGGCCTGTTCCATGTCGGCGTGGTCAAGGCGCTGTTCCGCGAAAACCTGCTGCCGACCGTGCTCTCCGGCTCCTCGGCGGGCTCGGTGGTGGCTGCCACGGTGGGCACCCGCGCGCCGCACGAGGCGGAGGAATTGCTGGACCCGGAAAAGGCCTACTACCACTTCTGGAAGGTGCTGCCGCCGAAGATGATGCTGCTGCGCCGCGCGGTGATGGACCAGAACCAGCTCAAGCGCGCCATCGCCACCAATATCCGCGACCTCACCTTCGAGGAGGCGCACAAGCTCTCGGGCCGCATCGTCAACATCACGGTGTCGCCGGCCGGCTTCAACCAGCCGCCCAAGTTGCTCAACCACCTGACCTTTCCCTACCTCTACGTGCGCGAGGCGGTGCTCGCTTCCTGCGCGGTGCCGGTCTTGTTCCCGCCGGTGATGCTGATGACCAAGAGCGACGACGGCGAGCGCACGCCCTACATGCCGCTGCTGCGCTGGAACGACGGCTCGCTGAAGTCCGACCTGCCGATGCTGCGCCTGCGGCGTCTGCACAACGTCAATCACTTCATCGTCAGCCAGACCAATCCGCATGTGCTGCCCTTCGTCAGCCGCCGTGACAACGACGGACGCGGCCTGATCAACGCCAGCCGGCAGGCGGCGTATTCCACCGGCCGCGGGCTGGCCAGCGGTGTGCTCAATTTCGCGCGCGCCAACATGCCGTTCGCCGGCCTGCGCCAGGGCCTGGATACCGCTGCCGGACTGCTCGATCAGGACTATCGCGGCAACATCAATATCGTTCCGGAAGTGAGCCTCTGGCGTTACGCCAATGTCACTCGCAACCCCAGCCAGGATTCGGTGGTGCGTTTCATGCTCGAAGGCGAGCGCGCCACCTGGTCACGGATGGAGATGATCCGCAACCAGACGGTGATCAGCCAGACGCTGGAGAACTGCCTGATCGAGCTGGAAAGCCGGCCCAACCGCCGTGCAGGCGAGACGGGCGAGACGCCGGCCAAGAAGGCCAAGCTGCGGGTCGTCAGCCGCCGCGACTAGTCCACGGCCGCCGGGCTAGGGACGGCGGCGGTACTCGCCGTCCAGCGTTACCGGCCGCTTGAGGTCCGGGCGCGCCTGCGCCATCTGGCCGGAGAGCTTCTCGCCCAGGCGCTTGCGGATGCGACCGCCGCCCAGCAACAGGCTGATCGCGATGGCATCGGTGACGAAGCCGGGCAGGATCAGCAGCAGGCCGGCGAAGGCGGTGACCAGGCCGCTGAACAGCTCCGCCGCCGGCAACTCGCCGCGCGCCACCGCCATCTGAATGCGACGCAGCGCCGTGATACCGCCGTGGGCGATCACATAGCTACCGGCGGCCATCGCGCCCAGCAGCCAGAGCAGCGTGTACCAGCCGCCGATCAGCTTGATCGCCTGCAGGATGCCGTAGGTCTCCGCTCCGACCAGAATCGCCAGCAACAAGAATGGCATCAGAGCGCCTCGATGCGCGCCGACTGCGCCTTGAGGGCGGCGAGGTCGCGTTCCTGCTGGGCGATCAGATCGCGGGTCTTCTGCTGCACGGCTTCCGGCGCCTTGCCGAAGTTGGGGTTGGCGACGCGGCCGTTGGTGAGCACCAGATCGGCCTCCAGCTTGGCGATCTGCTTGGCCAGCCGCGCCAGCTCGGCGTTCTTGTCGATCAGCCCGGCCATCGGCACCAGCAGCTTGGCCTCGCCCAGCAGGGCGGTGGAGGACTCCGGCGCGGTCTCGTCGGCGGCCAGCAGCTTCGGCGCTTCGACGCGGGCCAGGAACACCACGCTGTCGCTCAGGCGCGTCAGGCGTTCGCGGTCGGAGGCGCTGGCGTTCTGGACCAGCAGCGGCAGCACCTTGCCCGGCGAGATGTCCATCTGTGCGCGGATCTGGCGCACGCCGAGGATCAGGGCCTTGAGCCATTCGATGTCGGCTTCGGCCGCCGCGTCGATCTTTTCCGGCTGCGAGACCGGATAGGGCTGCACCATGATGCTGGGGCCGGTCTTGCCGGCCAGCGGCGCGACCTTCTGCCAGATTTCCTCGGTGAGGAAGGGCATCAGCGGATGCAGCAGGCGCAGCCAGGCTTCCAGCACCCGCACCAGGGTGCGGCGGGTGCCGCGCTTTTGCTCCTCACTGCCGTTCAGTAGCGCCGGTTTCGACAGCTCCAGATACCAGTCGCAGTACTCGTTCCAGATGAACTGGTAGAGCGTCTGCGCCAAGAGGTCGAAGCGGTAGTCGGCGTAGTGCTGCGCCGCCTCGGCCTCGACGCGTTGCAGGGTGGAGATGATCCAGCGGTCGGCGGTGCTGAGCGTTGCCTCGCCGTCCAGCGAGGGCGGGGTGAGCGCGGCGCCGGTCTCGGCGTCAATAGCGCCGAGATTCATCAGCACGAAGCGCGAGGCGTTCCAGATCTTGTTGCAGAAGTTGCGGTAGCCCTCGGCGCGGCCGGCGTCGAAGCGCACGTCGCGGCCGTTGGTGGCGAGCGCGGCAAAGGTGAAGCGCAGCGCATCCACACCCACCGGTGCGATGCCCTTGGGGTAGTCCTTGCGGGTCTTGGCCTCGATCTTTGGCGCCGTCTCCGGCTTCATCAGGCCGGTGGTGCGCTTCTTCACCAGCTCTTCCAGCGCGATGCCGTCGACCACGTCCAGCGGGTCTAGCACATTGCCCTTGGACTTCGACATCTTGTTGCCTTCGGGGTCGCGCACCAGGCCGGTGATGAACACGTCCTTGAACGGCACCTCCTGCTGGAAGTAGCAGCCCATCATCACCATGCGGGCGACCCAGAAGAAGATGATGTCAAAGCCGGTGACCAGCACCGCGCCCGGGTAGTACTTCTTCAGTTCCGGTGTCTGCTGCGGCCAGCCCAGGGTCGCGAACGGCCAGATGTCGGAGCTAAACCAGGTGTCGAAGACGTCGTTGTCCTGAGTCAACGCCACATCGGCGGCGAGGCCGTGCTTGGCGCGCACCTCGGTCTCGTCGCGCCCGACGTAGACCTTGCCCTGCGCGTCGTACCAGGCCGGGATGCGATGGCCCCACCAGAGCTGGCGCGAGATGCACCAGTCCTGGATGTTGTTGAGCCAGTGGAAATAGGTGGTCTTCCAATTGTCCGGGACGAAGCGGATGCGGCCGGATTCCACCGCGTCGATGGCCGGCTTGGTGATGCGGGTGTAGCCGCCTTTCTCGCTCTTGCTCGTGAGGTCCACGAACCACTGATCGGTGAGATAAGGCTCCAGCACCGCGCCGCTGCGGTCCCCACGCGGCACCTTGAGCTTGTGGTCCTCGATCTTCTCGACCAGGCCGCGTGGGTAGAGCGGCTTGCCGTCCTCGTTCTGTGTTGCGGGCGCGCAGGCGAGGCCGGTGGCGGCTTCGAGGTCTGCGACCATCTGCTTGCGCGCGACGAAGCGATCCAGGCCCTGGTAAGCAACGGGAACATCGCCAGCCAGCCAATCGTCCCAGTCTCCAACAACGCCGAATTGGCTAACGATTTTTGCGTCTTTGGTGAGCACATTGACCATGCGCAACTTGTGCCGCTGACCCACCTGATAATCATTGAAGTCGTGCGCCGGCGTGATCTTCACCACCCCGGTGCCGAACTCGCGATCCACGAAGTCGTCGGCAATGATCGGAATCTCGCGATTCGCGAGCGGCAGCAGCACGGTCTTGCCGATCAGGTGCCGGTAGCGCTCGTCCTCCGGGTGTACCGCCACCGCGGTGTCGCCGAGCAGGGTCTCAGGACGGGTGGTGGCGACGATCAGGTACTCGCCGCTACCGTCGGCCAGCGGATAGCGCAGATGCCAGAGCTTGCCGTTCTCGTCCTCGCTGACCACTTCCAGATCGGAGATTGCGGTCTGCAGTACCGGGTCCCAGTTCACCAGGCGCTTGCCGCGATAGATCAGACCATCTTCGTAGAGTTTTACAAAGTGCTCGATCACCGCCTCGTTGTAGGCCGGGTCCATGGTGAAGGCCTCGCGGCTCCAGTCCACCGAGGAGCCCATGCGGCGGATTTGCTGGCCGATGGTGCCGGCCGAATACTTCTTCCACTCCCAGACCTTTTCCAGAAACTTCTCGCGGCCCAGCTCGGCGCGGCTGGGCTCGCCAGCCAGCTTGAGATTGCGTTCCACCACCATCTGGGTGGCGATGCCGGCGTGGTCGGTGCCCATCTGCCAGAGCGTGTCCTTGCCGGACATGCGGGCGTGGCGGATCAGCGCATCCTGGATGGTGTGCTGGAAGGCGTGGCCCATGTGCAGGGTGCCAGTGACGTTCGGCGGCGGGATCATCACCGCGTAGCCTTCGCCATCGCCCGGCGTGTGCTGGCCGGCGGCAAACCAGCCGCCCTGTTCCCAGGCCTCGCGCCAGCGTGCCTCGATGGCGCCCGGCTCGTAGGTTTTTTCCATTTCGCTCATGTCGTACGTCTCTTGGCGCCCGGGTCGCGGGCGCATCGTCTGCTTTCTAGGGAGTGTCGGCGCCTGGGTAAGGCGCGCTAGGCGCCGCGCAGTTCGGCGGCGGTCAGGGTGTTCTGCATCAGCATGGCGACCGTCATCGGCCCGACGCCACCCGGCACCGGAGTGATGTAGGCGGCACGCTGGCGGGCGGACTCGAAGTCGCAGTCGCCGACCAGCTTGCCGTCGGCGAGGCGATTGATGCCGACGTCGATGACGGTGGCGCCGGGCTTGATCCACTCGCCCTTGACCAGGCCCGGCTTGCCGACCGCGACCACCAGGATGTCGGCGCGGCCGACTTCGGCGGCAACGTCGGCGGTGAAGCGGTGACAACAGGTGGCGGTGGCGCCGGCCAGCATCAGCTCCAGCATCATCGGCCGGCCGACGTGGTTGCTGGCACCCACCACCACCGCGGTGCGGCGCTTGAAGGGCTCACCGACGCTCTTCAGCAGCTCCATGACGCCATAGGGCGTGCAGGGACGCAGGCGCGGCGCGCGGCAGGCGAGGCGGCCGATGTTGCTGGGGTGGAAGCCGTCCACGTCCTTGTCCGGGTGGATGCGCTCGACCACCTTCTCGGGGTCGATCTGGGCGGGCAGGGGCATCTGCACCAGGATGCCGTCCACGTTCGGGTCGGCGTTCAGGCGGTCGATCTCGGCCAGCAGCGCGGCCTCGCCGAGTTCGGGGGCGAATTCCAGCGGAATGGAACGGATGCCGGTCTTCTCGCAGGCCAGGCGCTTGTTGCGCACGTAGACCTGGGAGGCCGGGTCGGCGCCGACCAGGATGGTGGCCAGCGAGGGCGCGCGCTTGCCGGCGGCAACGCGGGCGGCGACCGCCGTGGCGACGCGGGCCTGAACACTAGCGGCGACGGCTTTGCCGTCTATCAATTGTGCGGTCATGCGGTCTGGAGCCGGGCGGGGCGGGGCGCGCCCCGCGAAGGCCGCGCATTTTACGGGCTCACCGGCCGCCACCCATAATCCGCGCCCCATGAACGCCGCTCCGCTCGTCCTCGACTCCCTCACCGTCGCCCGTGGCGATCGCGTCCTGTTCGAGCGTCTGGACCTGCGCATCGCGCCCGGTGAGGTGCTGCACCTGCAGGGCCGCAACGGCGCCGGCAAGACCTCGCTCTTGGAAGTGCTGGCCGGCCTGCGCACGCCGGAGGCCGGGCGGGTCAGCGGCCCCGAGCCCGAGCAGCTGCACTGGATCGGCCACAAGAACGCCCTGCATCCGGCCCTGTCGGCGGTGGAGAACCTCGAAGCCTGGTGCGGCCTGCACGGCGCCGACCCGGCCGGCATCCCCGCCGCGCTCGACCGTCTGCAACTCAAGGCCGCCCGCCAGCGGCCGGTGCGGACCCTCTCCACCGGACAGAAGCGGCGCAGCGCCCTGGCGCGGCTGCTGCTGCAGCGCCGGCCCTGGTGGCTGCTGGACGAGCCCCTGGCCGGGCTGGATGTCGAGGGCGCGGCCCTGCTCGCGGGCCTCTTGGCCGAACACTGCGCGGCCGGCGGTGGCGCGGTGGTCACCTCGCATCAGGCGCTGCCGGAAGAGCATCTGCCGGTGCGGCACTGGAGCCTGCGATGAGCCTGGTCCGCGCCCTGGGCGCCGTCGTCGGCCGCGAGCTGCGGCTGGCCGCGCGCGCGCCGGCCGAGGCGGCGCAGCCGCTGCTGTTCTACGCCCTGGTGGTGGCGCTGTTCCCGCTCGGGGTCGCGCCCAACGAGCCCAGTCTGCCGGTCTACGCGCCGGCCCTGGTCTGGATCGCCGCCCTGCTCGCCACCCTGATGACCCTGGAGCGGGTGTTCCGCAACGATTACGAGGATGGCAGCCTGGAGCAGTTGGCGCTGGCGCCGCTGCCGTTGCCGCTGTCGGTGCTGGCCAAGCTGGCCGCGCACTGGCTGCTGGGTGGCCTGCCGCTGGTGCTGGTGGCCCCGCTGCTGGCCGCTGGCCTGGGGCTGGACGCCGCCGCCGGCCGCGCCCTGACCCTCGCCTTGCTGCTCGGTACGCCGACCCTGGTGCTGCTGGGCGGCTTCGCGGCGGCACTCACCGTCGGCCTGCCGCGCGCCGGCGTGCTGCTGCCGATCCTGGTACTGCCCATGCTCAGCCCGGTGCTGATCTTCGGCGCCGGCGCCGCCCGCGCCGCCGCGCAGGGGCTGGACCCGACCGCGCCGCTATACTTCCTCGCCGCCTTGCTGGCCTTGAGCCTGACGCTGGTCCCCTTCGCCGCCGCCGCCGCCCTGCGCAACGCCCTCGAAAGCTGAAATTTGCGAATGAATCTACTGCGCAGCCCAATCGCCGCGTCATGCGCTGCTCGCAATGCTCACGCACTTCAGTGCGCTGCGCTTGCTCCGCTGCTATTCCTTGCGCTTGAGCTTGCTCGCGACGATTCCTACGCGAGTTTCGAAAACCGATGAACTGGACCTGGTTCCACCGCCTGGGCTCGCCGCCGAGCTTCTTCCGCTTCGCCGAGCGCCTCGCGCCCTGGCTGGCCGGCCTGTCGCTGCTGCTGATCGCCGCCGCCTGCTACGCCGGCCTTTATCTGGCGCCGCCCGACTACCAGCAGGGCGATGCCTTCCGCATCATCTACGTGCATGTGCCCACGGCGGCGATCTCGCTGTCGATCTACGCGCTGATGGCGGTGGCCGGCGCCATCGCGCTGATCTGGCGCATGAAGCTGGCCGAGGTGGCGGTGGTGGCCGCCGCGCCCATCGGCGCCAGCTTCACCGTGGTGGCCCTCATTACCGGCATGCTCTGGGGCAAGCCGATGTGGGGCGCCTACTGGGTCTGGGACGCGCGGCTCACCTCCGAGCTGGTGCTGCTGTTCCTCTACATCGGCGTGATCGCCCTCAACAGCGCCTTCAACGACCCGCGTGCCGCCGCCCGCGCCTGCGCCTGGCTGGCCCTGGTCGGCGTGGTCAACGTGCCCATCGTCAAGTTCTCGGTGGACTGGTGGAACTCCCTGCACCAGGGCTCCACCCTGCTGTCGATGGAAGGCATGAAGAACCCCAAGATGTCCACGCCCATGCTCTGGCCGCTGCTGGCCAGTCTGGCCGGCTTCTACCTGCTGTTCGGTGCCGCCCTGCTGCGGCGCATGCAGAACATCCTGCTGGAGCGCGAACGCCGCGCCGCCTGGGTGCGCGAACTCATGGAGGCCCCACGCTCGTGAACGCCCTCACCCCACCGTCGGTTCCGCCGACGGTCCCCCCCTCTCCCGCTTTGCGGGCGAGGGACACTGGCGTCGCTACGCGACTGGAGAGCTAATGGACCCGCGCTATGCCCTGTTCATCTGGGCCAGTTATGGCCTGACCGCGCTGGTTGTGGTCTGGAACCTGTGGTCGCCCCGATCGGTGCGCAACGAATTGCGGCAGCGCCTGTCTGAGCGGGCGGAAGACGAATCCGAGCGGAGCGGCGAAGCATGACCAAGCGGCAGAAGCGGATGGCGGCGGTGGCCGCCCTGGTACTGGGCGTGGGCCTGGCGGCGGCGCTGGGCTTCACCGCCTTCCGCAAGAACATGATGTATTTCCAGACGCCCTCCGACCTGGTCGCCGGCAAGTCGCCGGTGGGTGCCAAGGTGCGCCTGGGCGGTCTGGTCGAGAAGGGCAGCGTGCAGCGTGGCCAGGGTCTCCTGGTGCAATTCCGCCTCGCCGACTGCGCAAAGGTCATTGGCGTGCGCTACGAGGGCATCCTGCCCGACCTGTTCCGCGAGGGGCAGGGCATCGTCGCCACCGGTGCCCTGGCGGCCGACGGGGTGTTCGTCGCCGACGAGGTGCTGGCCAAGCACGACGAGAACTACATCTCGCCCGATCTCGCCGCCTCGCTGAAGGAGCAGGGTGGCAAGCACTCCTGCGGCGAGTTCAAGAGCACCACTGCCTCGATGCCATGAGCCTCTCTATGCCTGCGTGTTCGGGACCGCGGCTTGGTTCATGGCGGGGCCGACTCGCGACGCTAAGATTCCCTAGCTCTGCAAGGGCCCCCTCCACGCTACTCGCGTCCCTATGACCCCCGAACTCGGTCACTTCGCCCTCATCCTCGCCCTGATCGCGGCGCTGGCCCAGACCCTGGTCCCCGCCTGGGGCCTGTGGAAGGGCAATGCCCGCGCCCAGGCCGTCGCCAGCTCGGCGGCGCAGGCGCAGTTCCTGCTGATGGCGGTGTCGTTCGCGGCGCTCACCTGGGCCTTCATCCAGAAGGATTTCTCGGTGGCCTATGTCGCCGACAACAGCCACTCCAAGCTGCCGCTGGTCTATCGCATCTCGGCGGTCTGGGGCGCGCACGAAGGCTCGCTGCTGCTCTGGGGGCTGATGCTCTCGGGCTGGACGCTGGCGGTGTCGCTGTTCAACCGCCGCCTGCCGGCGGAGCTCTCGGCCACCGCGCTGGCGGTGCTGGGCGCGGTCGCCACCGGCTTTCTGCTGTTCATGTTGATCACCTCCAACCCCTTCGCGCGGATGTATCCGGTGCCGCTGGAAGGGCGCGACCTCAATCCGCTGCTGCAGGACCCTGGGCTGATCATCCATCCGCCCATGCTCTACATGGGCTATGTCGGCTTCAGCGTGGCCTTCGCCTACGCCATCGCCGCGCTGATCACCGGCAAGCTCGACGCCGCCTGGGTGCGCTGGACGCGGCCCTGGACCACCGCCGCCTGGGCCTTCCTGACCATGGGCATCACCCTCGGTAGCTGGTGGGCCTACAACGAGCTGGGCTGGGGCGGCTGGTGGTTCTGGGACCCGGTCGAGAACGCCAGCTTCATGCCCTGGCTGGCCGGCACCGCGCTGATCCACTCGCTGGCGGTCACCGAGAAGCGCGGCCTCTTGAAGAGCTGGACGGTGCTGCTGGCCATCCTCGCCTTCGCGCTGTCGCTACTCGGCACCTTCCTGGTCCGCTCCGGCGTGCTGGTGTCGGTGCACGCCTTCGCCAGCGACCCGGCGCGCGGCGTGTTCATCCTTGGCTTTCTCGCCGTGGTGATCGGCTCGGCCCTGAGCCTCTACGCCTGGCGGGCGCCGAAGCTGGCGACCGACGGCGAGCTGCGCCTGTATTCCCGCGAAGGCCTGCTGCTGCTCAACAACGTCTTCCTGGTCACCGCCTGCTTCGGCGTGCTGCTCGGCACCCTCTACCCGCTGGTGGTGGATGCCCTGGCGCTGGGCAAGATCTCGGTGGGCCCGCCCTACTTCAACGCCATCTTCTTTCCGCTGATCGCGCCCTTGTTCGTGCTGGTCGCGGTCGGCGCAGTGACGCCCTGGAAGAAGGGCGAGTGGCGCGCCGCGCTGCGCCGCCTGCGCGGCCCGGCCGTGCTGGCGCTCGCGGTCGCCCTGGTGTTGCCCGGCCTGGCGCTGTGGCTGGCGCCGGTGAGCGCCAGCTTCGGCAGCAAGCTGACGGTGGCGGTCGCCACCTGGCTGGCGCTGTTCACGCTCGGTTCGGCGGGCCTGGAGGTCTGGCAGCGGCTGCGCTCCAAGCGCCAGCACGGCGTCGCTACCGCCGCCGCCCTGGCCAGCGTGCCGGCAGGAGCCTGGGGCATGACGCTTTCGCACCTGGGCCTGGGGCTGTGGATGCTGGGGGTCGCCTATGTCACCGGCTATGGCGTGGAGCGCGACGTGCGGCTCTCGCCGGGCGCCAGCGCCGATCTCGCCGGCTACGAGTTCGCCTTCGAGGGCGTGCGCGAGTCGCAGGGCCCGAACTTCACCGCCGACACCGCCCGCGTACAGGTGACGCGCGCCGGTCGGCCGGTGGCCGATCTGGTGCCGGAGAAGCGCTTCTACCCCTCGCAGCGCAGCGTCATGACCGAGTCCGGCGTTGATGCCCGTCTGCATCGCGACCTCTACGTGGCGCTGGGCGAGGCCCTGGACCCGCAGAACCCGAACGGCGACTGGAGCCTGCGCCTGTACTACAAGCCGGCGATCCGGCTGGTCTGGCTGGGTGGGGTGCTGATGTTCTTCGGCGGCCTGATCGCGCTCAGCGACCGCCGCTACCGGCTGAGCGTGCGTGCCGCCGCGCCGCTGCCGGCCGCGACACTCGCCGCCTGATGCCGACGCGATGAAATATCTCGTCCCCATCGCCGTGCTGCTGGGCCTGATCGCGCTGTTCGCGGTCGGCCTCACCCGCGACCCGCGCGAGGTGCCCAGCCCCCTGGTCGGCAAGCCGGCGCCGGCCTTCGCGCTGCCCGGCCTGGGCGGCACGCCGGCGCAGGTCACACCCGCCGACTGGCGTGGCCGCACCGTGCTGGTCAACTACTTCGCGAGCTGGTGCGCCGGCTGCCGCGTCGAGCACCCGCTGCTGATGCAGTTGGCGCACGAGCAGGGCGTGGAGATCATTGGCCTGGCCTACAAGGACGCCGACGCCGACACCCAGGCCTGGCTGGATCGCCACGGCAATCCCTACCGCAGCGTCATCGCCGACAACGCCGGCAGCGCTGGGCTCGACTGGGGCGTCTACGGCGTGCCCGAGACCTTCGTGGTCGGCCCGGATGGCAGCATCCTCTTTAAGCAGATCGGGCCGATGACGCCGGAAGCCTGGGAAACCAAGATCCGGCCGCTGTTGAGCCTAAGGCGAGAGGGGTGAGGCGTGAGGCGTAACTACTTGGCGGCATTGCTGCTACTCAGCGGTGTGGCACTGGCCGACGTCGATGGCCTCGATGCGCAGCAGGAGGCGCGCTACCAGGCGCTGATCGCCGAGCTGCGCTGCCTGGTTTGCCAGAACCAGACGATCGCCGAGTCCAATGCGCCGCTGGCGGTGGACCTGCGCAACCAGGTGAAGACCCAGATCGTCGCCGGCCGCAGCCAGGCCGAGATCGTCGGCTATCTCACCGAGCGCTACGGCGACTTCGTGCTGTACCGGCCGCCGTTCAAGGCCAGCACCGCGCTGCTCTGGCTCGGCCCCTTCCTGCTGCTCTTGGGCGGGCTGGTGTGGGCGCTGCGCTATGTGCGCGGCACCCGCCGGCCAGCGGCGGCGACGGAGAAGCCGGTGGACCCCGAGGCCGTGCAGCGCCTGCTGGCCGAGACCCAGGCCGCCTTGGCCGCGCAGGACGCGCCCGCGCGCAACCCTAAGGAATGAGCATGTCTGTTTTGCCGATGGCGATCCTCGCCCTGATCGCCGCGTTCTGGCTGACCCGGCCGTTCTGGCAGACGCGCCTGCCCACCGCCCAGCGCCGCCGTGCCGCCAACATCGCCGCCTACCGCACGCGGCTGGCGGAGCTGGAAAACGAGCAGACCACCGGCCTGCTCAGCGCCGAAGAGGCGAGCAATCTCAAGCGCGAGCTGGACCAGCGCCTGCTCGGCGAGGCTGAGGTACAGGAGGCCGGCAGCGCCGAGAGCCCGCGCAAGCTGGCGCCGGCGCTGTTGCTGGCGGTGCTGTTCATGGTCGGCGGCGCGGTCTGGTATGTGCAGGCCGGCAGCTGGCGCACCGCCGAGCAGATCGCCCAAGGCCCGGCCGCGCCCGCCAATGGCCAGGCGCCGGACATCAGTGCCATGGTCGCCAAGCTGGAAGCCCGTCTGCAGGCCGAACCCGGCGACGTGGAAGGCTGGACCATGCTCGGCCGCTCCTACTTCGTGATGGAGCGCTACGCCGAGTCCGCCAGCGCCTACGCCAAGGCCAACGAGCTGTCGGGCAACAACAACCCGGCGCTGCTCACCGGCGAGGGCGAGGCGCTGGCGATGGCGCGCGACCGCGATCTGCTCGGCAAGCCGCAGCAGCTGTTCGAAGCCGCGCTCAAGCTGGCCCCGGACGACGGCAAGACGCTCTGGTACGCCGGCCTCGCCAACGCCCAGGCCAAGGACTACGCCCAGGCGCAGGCGCGGTTCGAGCAACTGCTCAAGCAGGAATTGCCCGAGGACATCCGCGCCGCTGTCGTGCAGCGCCTGGACGAGTTGCGCCAGTTGCAGGGTGGGGCGCCGATGACGGCCGCCGCGCCGTCTGTGACGGAAGCCTCCAGCAGCCAGGGTGCCGCCGCCCCTGGCCTGAGCCTGAGTATCACCGTGGAGCTGGACCCGGCCCTGGCCGCGCAGGTGCCGGCCGGCGCGGTGCTGTTCGTGTTCGCCAAGGCCGCCTCCGGCCCGCCGATGCCGCTGGCCGTGCAGCGCCTGCCGGGCGCGCGTCTGCCGCTGACGGTGACGCTGGACGACAGCATGGGCATGACGCCGGCGATGAAGCTCTCGCAGTTCGACCGCTGGACCATCACCGCCCGGCTCTCGCAGTCCGGCGGCGCACAGGCCCAGCCCGGCGACCTGCAAGGCAGCCTGCAACTCGGCCGCGAAGCCGCGGGCCAGCCGCAGACCCTGGTGATTCGCGAGCGGGTCGGCGGCTGAGTCTTTAGTGGCGCTGCCCCGCTCGACGTGGATGGGCGGCGGGCTACTCGGCGGCATCGAGACTTTCAGGCTCAGCGCTGCGACCTTTCGCAGCCGCGCAAGCCGGTTGCGCCGCGGCCACCCTGGTGAACGCTGTGTCAGCGTCGAGCGTGCTGCCGCGTTATTGGCAAGGTCTGCACACCGCCTCGTGCACGCCCTGGCCAGCCCAGGTACGTGGCGCAGCGGCTAGTGCCGTGACCCGCCCCGCCGCGCCAAGCATCGGCCCGGGCGGCCGTCCCTCTGATCGCTGCTGAATTCCCATGCAATACCCGCGTTTTCTTTCTTCCCGTACCGGCCCCGTCCTGGGATTGAGTCTGCTGCTCGGCGCCTGCGCGCCGCCGCAGGCGCTGCGTGGCGAGTTCCCCAAGCTGACTCCGACCGAGGCCAGCGCGCTGAAGGCGCCGCCGGAAGGGCAGAAGGTCCGCTGGGGTGGGGTGGTGCTGTCGATGGACAACAAGGCCGAGCAGAGCTGCTTCGAGATCCTCGCCCGGCCGCTGGATTCCAGCTCGCGTCCGAAGCAGAGCGACCGCAACGACGGCCGCTTCCTGGCCTGCATTCCCGGCTTCCGCGACCCCAAGGCCTACGAAGGCGGCCGCGAAGTGACCGTGGTCGGCACGCTCAGCGGCAGCGAGTCGCGCCAGATCGGCGAGTTCCCGTACCAGTACCCCAAGGTCGCGGCGACCGAGGTCTACCTCTGGCCCAAGCCCTCGCCCGAGCAGGTGGTGGTGGGCGCGGACTTCCTCTACGGCTATCCCTACTACTACGCCTACCCGGTGTACTACGTGCGGCGCGAACCCGCCGCCGCCACCGGGGCTCTGTCCAGCCCGGCGCCGGCCGCGCCGCGCAAGGAGCTGCCGTTGTCGGCGCCGGCCATCAGCCTGCCGAGTCCGGGTCGGCTGCGCTTCTAAAGCGGCCTGCTGTTGGCGGAACGCTCCCCCTATCAGCCAACCATTCCTTCCCCCGCGAGCGGAGGAGTCAGCACCCGAAGGGGGCGATGGATGGGGGCGTTCGCAATCAGAGCCGAACAGGCGCTCTGAGAAAGACTGCATTTACTAGTTGGAGCCAAACCGCCCACTGCCGATACTCCCTTGCGACCGACACGCAATCTAGGGAGTGGAACCGATGCAGGCCTGGTGGATGGCAAGGCAGTGGGAAACCGTATTCGCCGCCGCGCAGCTCTCGGTGCTGCCGGCCGCGCTGGGGGTAGCACTCGGTTTGTTGCTGGCCCTGCTCTGGCTGGGCGCCGGCACTGAGCCACGTAGCCGCAAAGGCCGCATCGGCAAGCGCGCCGCGCAGGTGCTGGCCTGGCTGCTGAGCCTGCTGCTGGCGGCGCTGATCCTGCTCGGCTATCGCGCGGCGCCTTATACCGCCGACGCCGTGCTGACCGTCGGCCTGCGTAGCGCGCTGTTCGACCTGTTGAGCCAGTTGGGTGCCGGCCTGCTGCTGGTGGCCGGCCCGCTGCTGTTGTGGTCGCTGTGGCGCCGTCCGGCGACGGGAGCGCGCGCATGATCAGCCGCCGCCGTCTGCTCGCCCTCGGTGGTGCCGGCCTCGCCGCCGCCACCGGTGGCCGCCTGCTGCAAGCCGGCCTCATCTCCGAAAGTGCCGGCTCAGCCGCGCCGCTGCCCACCCCGGGCGACTGGCCGGCGGTGCGCCGCGAGTTCGCCTTCGCCGAGGCCGCGGCACCGAAGATTCCGCTCAACGCCGCCAACCTCACGCCGCCCCTGCGGCGCGTGCAGCAGGCTTATGCCGAGGCCAGCGCGCGGCTGGCGGCGGATGTCTCCTTCCACCACCGCGCCTTGTTTCTGCAAACCGAGCTGGCCCGCCTGCGCGGCCTGCTGGCGCAACACCTGGGCTTGGCCGACGGCCGCGACGTGGCCCTGGTGCGCAACACCAGCGAGGCCAATGCCACCGTGGTCAATGGCTTTGACTTCGCACCCGACGACGAGGTGGTGCTCTGGGATCACAACCACCACAGCAACAACCGCAGCTGGGGCTATCGCCGCGCCCGCCGGCCCTTCGTCTGCAAGGTGGTGCAACTGCCCGAGCAGCCGCGCAGCGAGCAGGAGCTGATCGAACCCTTCCTCGCCGCGCTGACGCCGCGCACGCGGGTGGTGAGTTTCAGCGAGCTATCCAACATCAGCGGCCTGCGCCTGCCGGCGGCGGCCCTGTGCAAGGCCATCCACGCCACGCGGCCGGAAGTGTTCGTGCACGTCGATGGCGCCCAGACTTGGGGCGCGACTGCGCTCGACCTGCGGGCGATGGACTGCGACAGCTATTCCAGCAGCGCCCACAAATGGCTGATGGGCCCGCGCGAGCTGGGCATCCTCTACCTGCGCCCGGAGCGCGCTGAGCAGTTGCAGCCGCACACGGTGGGCTACGACTACGAGTTCAATTACCCGGAAGCGGGTCTGCCGACGGGCGCCGCGCGCTTCGAGTGTCTGGGGCAGCGCAACGACGCGCTATTCCCGGCCCTGAGTGCCGCCCTGGAATTCCACCTGGCGCAAGGCCCGGCCGCCATCGAGGCGCGCGTTCACGAATTGGGCAAAAGCCTGCGCCAGCAACTGCGCGCCGCCGGGTTTGAGCTGCGCACGCCTGAGGACGAGCGCTTTGCCCTCGGTATCAGCGTGGTCAAAATCGCCGAACCCGCGAAAGCAGTCGCCGCTTTCCGCGATCTGTACGAGCAGCACGGCCTGTATGCGGCCTATGTGCACGACAACCACGTGCTCTGCGACGTGCCGGTGCCTACTACCGAAGGCGAGCCACCGCTGGCGATACGGCTGTGTAGCCATGTCTACAACAGTGAGGCGGATTTGGTCTCTGCCACCGAGGCTCTGCGAGGCAGTTAATGATGAGGAGAGCGAACGGCGTCGCGGGACTACCAGTCAGGCGCTGCGCTCCCCGGCACTGAAGTAACAAAGCCGCCGAGTAAACGCGGCGGCATGTGTGCCAAATCAGTCGTGATTCCGAGGTCCTCTGCAGCCTCAACGCCGGCGTTAAGCGGCAGGCCCGCCGAAGGCGGGACTGTCCGCTTGAACAGCTTGTTGGGCTTCGTCGACGCCTTTCGCCTTGCCGTTGGCCGCTCCGATAGGCTTCTTTGAAACGCGCGTGTGCTGCCACGAATCCAGCGCGGGATGATACGTAGACAGGTGGAAATCAACTGGAAACAGCGTGCACAACGTATCAATGCGTACCCTGATGTCACTGTTAGTCATGGCGTCTGGATTGCCTGAAAACATAGACACATAGAACGCACTCCAGATTGCTGCTGCATGATCAAAGAATATCTTCTCTGCAGGGGCGACTATCGAGTGCATGCCTTTGTTCGCTCCGGACAAGCAGGCGCTAAAAAGCTCATTCCCAACCTCGCAGGCTGAAAAGAAGACGCGTCGTTGCTTTAGGTATCCTGCAAAGAGCCTTCCAACCTCCCCGTATGGAATCTGGTCTTTGGTCGTATGGATGGCCAAATCAGATGCATGGCAGGACACATGCAGAAAGCGGTAGTTAGATTGCTTATATAGCTCAAGCAGATGGGGAAGCTCTTCCTTGGATTGAAAGTAGAAATATCTCGGATTCTTAGCGCTGAGCCTCAAGATATCGGCTATCCGTTGGCCCTCGTGCCTATGAGCGCTCTCGTCCGCCTTCGTTAGGCTCTCGATGATGAATACATCTGCAATAGTCATTGCTCTCTCCCAGAAGCCCAACGCGAATTAGCCATCAAAGCCGTGAAGCCTAATCCGCTGCTGGCGATGCCTAATCTGAAGATGGCCGAAGCGGAAAACGGCCGGGAATTCAGGCAACTGCCTGACGAGAAAGAAAAATGGCAAGCCTGGATGCCATTCGATGGCGCCGAGTTATGGGTCAATGGATGCGCCATCCCCGCAGCCCCTCGTTTGATGAATCGGCGCGGTCCCATCCGCGCTTTGCGAGCAGCCTAATGGAAGCCAGCTTCCGGCGTCCAACGCCTCGTCGGCGATTCGGGCTTCGCCTGCTCTAGGACCGCAATGAGGCTTTGTCGCGAGGCTGCCGAGAGCCCTGCGGAACCCGGTTCGGTGCGGGGTTGTAGTCCCAAACCGAAGTGGCCGATGCCCTACGCCCTTACCGCCAAAGCCTGCGCAATCAGCCGCAACGTCTGCGGATGAAACGGCAGGCCGAAGTGACTGGCGGCCGTTTCGCGGTGCTCGACCGCGTGGTTGGGATCGATGCAACTACCCCAGGCGACGATGCCGTCGCGGCGGGTGTAGATGGCGGTGACCGGGCAGGGCAGCGGGCGGCTGGCTTCGCGGGCGTCGGCCTTGCTGGCGAGCTGCTCAACGTCCATCCCCTGCTTGCGGTAGCCCTTGGCGAACACCGTGTACTTGGGGCCGCCGACGATGGGCGAGCCGAGGGTCACCACCTGCGCCACGGCCTCCGGCGCTTCGCGGGCGACGTCGCGGGCCAGCACGCCGCCCAGGCTCCAGCCGACCAGCTTCACCGGCAGCGCATGCCGGGCGGCCAACTCGCGCACGCGCTGCACCAAGGGTGGTAGCAGCTTGCCGGTCTTGCCGTGGTTGCGGCCCTGGCCCCAGCCGTAGACGGTGTAGCCGAGCGCGGAGAGCTTGTGGCGCAGCAGCAGGGTTTCGCGGTCGCTGGCCTGAAAGCCGGGCACCACCAGCACCGGCCCCTGGCCGCGCGGCAGGCCGCGGGTGGAGCCGATCAGGCCGCGCACAAACTCCAGGCCGACCGTAGCCTCGGCCAGCAGCAGCCAGGGCGAGGGCGGGGCGAGCGGGCTGGGGACGGTGGGCTTGCTGAAGTTCATGGCGTGTCGATCCAGTAGGCGTGCAACTGGCCGTCGGCGCCGGCGGCATAGGCCAGGCTGGCGACCGGGTTGAAGGTGAGGCTGGCAACGTTGTCGCCGAGCCGGTCCAGGCCCAGCGGGCGCTGCTCGTTCTTGAGGCTCCACAGCAGCACGGCGCGGTCGGGGCCGCCGGAGAGCAGCAGGGGCTTCTTTGGATGGGCGGCCAGCACTTCCGGTGGCCGCAGGTGGTGCAGCAGTTGCAGCGGGCGGCTGCCTTCCGGACCCTTGCCAACGAAGCTCCAGACGATGATCGCGTCCTCGCCGGTGGTGGCGAGCTGCTTGCCATCGCCGCTCCAGGCCAGGGCCTGGGGCTTGCGGGCGTAGCCGCCCATGCGCGAGTCGATCCAGGGGCCGGCGCGCCAGAAGTGCACGGACTTGTCCAGGCAGCCGCAGGCGATGATCTTGCCGTCGGGGCTCCAGCTCAGGTTGAGCAGGGTGCTGGCCCATTTCAGCGTGCGGTCCAGCCCGCCGTCGACGGCGCGCCAGACCAGCACCTCGCTGCCGGCGGCGGCGGCGAGCAGGCCGCCGACGCCGTTCCAGCCCAGGCCGTTGATGCCAGCCGGGGCGGTGAACTCCTGCAATTGCGTGCCGCTCTCGTCCCAGAGCCTGGCGGTTTTGCCGCCGGCGCTGGCGAGGCGCTTGCCGTCCGGCGTCCAGGCCAGGTGCTGCAACCAGGCGGACTTGCCGGGCAGCTCGGCCAGGGCATGGCCCTGGCGGGCGTCCCAGAGCCGGGCGCGGCCGTCCTGGCCGGCGCTGGCCAGCCACTTGCGGCCCCAGGCCAGGCTCAGCACGCCGTTGGTGTGGGCGTCGAGCGTGTGCAGCAGGTCGCCGGCGCTGGCGTCGAACACAAAGACCTTGCCGCTGGCGGTGCCGGCGGCGATCAGGCTGCCGTCGCGGGAGGCGGCGAGGGCGGTGGGGTAGTCGTCGAGCGTCGCCTGCCAGGCGGGGTTGAGGGCGCTGCTCATGCGGGCTGGCGCAGGCAGGCCTTGAAGCCGTCGGTGAGCTTCTCGCGGTCGAGATTGCGGCCGATGAACACCAGGGTGTTGCTGCGCTCGGCGCTGCCCCAGGGGGCGTCCTCGCGACCGTCCATGACCATGTGTACGCCCTGGAACACGTAGCGGCGGTCGCGGCCGGCGACGTTGAGGATGCCCTTGCTGCGGAAGATGTCATTGCCCTGGGTGGAGAGCACGGCGCTCATCCAGCCGCTGAACAGGCTGGGATCGACCTGGCCGTCGAGGCGGATGCCGACGCTGGCTACCCCTGCCTCGTGCTCGTGGCTGTGTTCATAGTGCTTGCTGAGCATCGGCCGCAGCGGGCTGCCGTCGGGCTTTTTCAGCGAAAGGTGATGCTCCTCCGGCGCGTGTTCGGTGAGCAGCACGTAATGGCCGGCGGCCGGTACGCGGATCGGGAAGTGAGCGTGGTCGCCGGAGAGATCGAGCTTCCAGGGCGTCATCGAGGGTTCCAGCGGGCTGCCGGGCGCGCGCGACTCGGGCTTGTTGGCGAAGGCCCGCACTGCCTTGTCGGCGGCGCTGTTGAGGGCGTCCTCGCCGCTGGCCGGCACCGGCAGCAGGGCCAGGGTCAGGGCCTGGGCGTCGTGCTCGTGGCCGTGGTGGTGGTCGTCGTGACCGTGTTCATGCCCGTGGTGGTGATGATCGTGGCCGCAGGCGCCGGCGACCAGCTCGGCGCCGGACTCGATCTTGTACAGGCCAGCCCATTCGAAGGGGTATTCGGGGGCCAGGAATTCGGGGTTGAGTTCCAGCGCGCGGGAAAGGTCAAAGCCGCCGACGTCCAGCACCGAGGCGATGGGCGCGTCGGCATTGGTGGTGCGGATCAGCTTGGCCATGGCATTGATGCCGCGCACCCGGCGCTCGACCGTATCCAGTTCGTCCTCAGTGACCAGATCGCACTTGTTGAGCAGGATCACGTCGGCGAAAGCGACCTGCTTCTGGGCCTCCTCGCTGTCGTCCAGGTGCAGCAGCAGGTGCTTGGCGTCGACCACGGTGACCAGGCCGTCGAGCGCGAACTGCGCCTTCATGTCCTCGTCCATGAAGAAGGTCTGCGCCACCGGGCCGGGGTCGGCCATGCCGGTGGTTTCCACCAATATCCGGTCGAACTTGTCACGCCGCTTGAGCAGCTGGCCGAGGATGCGGATCAGATCGCCGCGCACCGTGCAGCAGATACAGCCGTTGTTCATCTCGAAGATTTCTTCGTCGGCATTGATGACCAGGGCCTGGTCGATGCCGATTTCGCCGAATTCGTTCTCGATCACCGCGATACGCTGGCCGTGCTCCTCGCTGAGGATGCGGTTGAGCAGGGTGGTCTTGCCGGCGCCGAGAAAGCCGGTAAGGACGGTGACTGGAATCTTGGACGCCATGCGTGAATGCCTGCGGGTAGCCCGAAAAGGGTACGTAGTTTAAGGGGCACTAAGGGTTATCATCGCCGCCCTGGTTGCCAATAGACCCCGCCCGCGCCCGATGACCGCTGCCCTCGTCCTGCCTGACCTGACCGCCCTGCCCAAGACCGGCCCGCTGTTCGGCCGCGCCGCCCTGACCGCCCGCCGCAAGGGCAAGCCCAGCTCCGGCATCCCGGCCAACGCCGTCACCCTGCGCGGCCTGCGCTTCGATCCCAAGCACATCGCCGCCTACAACGCCGTCTGCGGCCTGCCGGAAGGTACGTTCGCGCTCACCTACCCGCAGGTGCTGGCCGCACCGCTGCACATGCATGTGCTGATCCAGCCCAATTACCCCTTCCCGCTGCTGGGCATGGTGCACATCGCCAATGTCATCGAGCAGAAGGCCGCCATCGACCTCGACGCCCGCTACGACCTGCGCGTGCAGGTGGGCGAGAGCCGCCGGGTGCCGCAGGGCATCGAGGTGGACCTGCGCACCGAGCTGCTGGCCGGCACCGAACCGGTGTGGAGCGCGGTGACCACGGTGCTGCACCGTCTGCCGGGCAAGCCGGGGGCGCGCAAGTCGCCGCCGCCGGCGCCGCCGGCCACTGCCGCCCAGTACCGGCCGTTCAGCGTGCCGGAGGACATCGGCCGCCGCTACGCCCCGGTAGCCAAGGACTACAACCCCATCCACCTCTACGCGCTCACCGCCAAGGCCTTCGGCTTCCCCCGCGCCATCGCCCACGGCATGTGGAGCGTCGCCCGCTGCCTGGGCGAGTTGCTGCCGCAGTTGGAACAGGCGCCGGCGCGGCTGGAGGTGCGCTTCAAGCAGCCGCTGCTGCTGCCCAGCCGGGTCACCCTCAAGTTTCAGGCTCGCGACCAGGGATTCGACTTTGATCTACTGGCCAGAGAGGGCGGAAAGCTGCATTTGAGTGGGCGCCTGGACGGCAGCCTGAAGTAAAGTACGCGCCGCGAACACTTGGGAGGCCGGCGCGGCCCGGCCACAACGAACAATATTTCTTCACGGAGTTTTTCATGCGGATTCGCAAAGCGGTTTTCCCGGTCGCCGGTCTTGGCACCCGTTTCCTTCCGGCCACCAAGGCCTCGGCCAAGGAAATGCTGCCGGTGGTCGACAAGCCGCTGATCCAGTACGCCGTGCAGGAGGCGATCTCCGCCGGTGCCGAGGAGCTGATCTTTGTCACCGGCCGCTCGAAGAATTCGATCATGGATCACTTCGACAAGGCCTATGAGCTGGAAGCCGAGCTGGCTGCCCGCAACAAGGCCAAGCTGCTGGAGACCGTGCAGGAAATCCTGCCGCCTGGCATCACCTGCATCTACATCCGTCAGGCCGAGGCCCTGGGCCTGGGCCATGCCGTGCTCTGTGCCTGGCCGGCGGTGGGTGACGAGGATTTCTCGGTGATCCTGGCCGACGACCTGATCGACGGCAAGCTGCGGCCCTGCCTGGCGCAGATGCAGCGCGTCTACCAGGAATACGGCACCAGCGTGATCGCCACCCAGCGGGTGCCGATGGACGAGATCAGCAGCTACGGCGTGGTCGAAACCCAGCCGGTGGCCCCGGGCCTGGGCGAGATTCGCCGCATCGTCGAAAAGCCGAAGCGGGAAGACGCCCCCAGCAATCTGGCGGTGGTCGGCCGTTACATCCTCACCCCCCGCATCTTCAAGCTCCTGGAGCGCACCCAGCGCGGCGCCGGCGGCGAGATCCAGCTCACCGACGCGATCAGCCAGATGATCCAGGAGCAGACGGTGCTGGCCTATGAATTCGAGGGCACCCGCTACGACTGCGGCAGCAAGCTCGGCTACCTGAAGGCGAACGTCGAGTTCGGCCTCAAGCATCCGGAACTGGCTGGCGAGTTCCGCGACTACCTCGGCGAGCTGACGGGCGACTGGAAGAAGCCCGAGAAGGCCGAAAAGGCCAAGAAGTAAGCAACCACCAACAGCGCCGCCGCCGGGCGGCGCAAATCGTTTCGAGGCCGGCTAGCAGCGGCTTGGCCCCGACCGATGGAATCCCGGCGGGAGAATGCATGAGCGGTAGCAAGTACAACACCCTGGTCGCCACCTCCTCGATTTCCGGCGGCAACGCCGTGTATGTGGAAGAGGCCTACGAACGCTTTCTCGAAGACCCGAATTCGGTCGATGAGTCCTGGCGCAACTACTTTCGCAGCCTGAACGGCGCCGGCGATGTGCCGCACGGCCCGGTGCGGGCGCGCTTCGAGGCGCTGGCGCAGCAGCCGAAGACGGTGGTGGCTCCGGCCACCTCGATGGATGCGGTGGCGGCCGAAAAGCAGGCCGGCGTGCTACGCCTGATCAACTACTACCGTGTGCGTGGTCACCAGGCGGCCAAGCTCGACCCGCTCGGCCTGGCGCCGACCCCGGCCTTGCAGGACCTCGATCCCGGCTTCCATGGCCTCGGCCCGCAGGACATGGACACGGTGTTCAACACCGGCTCCCTGGCCTACGCCGACCGCCTGCCGCTGCGTGAAATCATCAAGCTGATGAAGTCGGTGTACACCGACACCATCGGCGCCGAGTACATGTACATCACCGAGACGGCGCAGAAGCGCTGGATCCAGAAGCGCCTCGAAGCCCAGGCCTACCAGCCCAAGCTGCCGCCGGAACGCCGCAAGGAAGTGCTGCTGCAGATGACCGCCGCCGAGGGGCTGGAGCGCTACCTGCACAATAAGTACGTCGGCCAGAAGCGCTTCTCGCTGGAAGGCGGCGAGGCGATGATCCCGGCGCTCGACGAGGCCATGCGCGCCAGCGCCGAGGCCGGCGCCGAGGAGATGGTGATCGGCATGGCCCACCGTGGCCGCCTCAATGTACTGATCAACATCCTTGGCAAGTCGCCGAAGGACCTGTTCGCGGAGTTCGAGGGCAAGTACTCGGCCGAGAGCCTGACCCGCGCCGGCGACGTGAAGTACCACCAGGGCTTCTCCACCGACGTGGAGGTGGCCGGCAAGCGCCTGCACCTGGTGCTGGCCTTCAATCCCTCGCACCTGGAGATCGTCAACCCGGTGGTGGAAGGCAGCGTCAAGGCGCGCCAGACCCGCCGTCACGACGAGGTCGGCCAGAAGATCGTGCCGATCCTGATCCACGGCGACGCCGCCTTCGCCGGCCAGGGCGTGGTGATGGAAACCCTGCAGCTCAGCCACAGCAAGGGCTACTCCACCGGCGGCACCCTGCATGTGATCGTCAACAACCAGATCGGCTTCACTACCCCGAATCCGATCGAGGCCAACCCCGGTCACGAGGCGCGCACCAGCCGCTACTGCACCGATCTCGCGAAGATGCTGGAAGCGCCGGTATTCCATGTGAACGGCGACGATCCGGACGCGGTGGTGTTCGTCACCCGCCTGGCGATGGACTTCCGCAACGCCTTCCACAAGGACGTCATCGTCGACATCTGCTGCTACCGCCGCCTCGGCCACAACGAGGCCGACGAGCCGAGCGTCACCAGCCCGGTGATGTACGAGACCATCCGGAAGCTGCCGACCACCCTGACGCTCTACGGCCAGAAGCTGGTGGGCGAGAAGGTGGTGGCCTCCGACGAGCCGGAAAAACTCATCCGCGCCTACCGCGATGGCCTCGACAAGGGCGAGAACATCGCCCGCGCCACTCTGGGCTTCGTCGGCAACCAGTACACGGTCAACTGGTCGCTGTACGGCAAGGGTGAATGGAGCGACCCGGTCGATACCTCGGTGTCGCTGGACAGCATCCGCATGCTCGCCGGCAAGCTGCTGACGCTGCCGGAGGGCTTCAGCCTGCATCCGCGCGTCGCCAAGATCATGGACGACCGCGCCAAGATGGCCGCCGGCGAGCTGGCCATGGACTGGGGCTTTGGCGAGACCATGGCCTACGCCACCCTGGTCAACGAGGGCTTCGCGGTGCGCATCACCGGCCAGGACGTGCGCCGTGGCACCTTCTTCCATCGTCACGCCACCATCCACGACGCCAAGACCGGCGAGCGGATGACCCCGCTGCGCCATCTGCATAGCGACAAGAACAAATTCATCATCAACGACACCCTGCTGTCGGAAGAGGGCGTGCTCGGCTTCGAGTACGGCTACTCGACCACCGACCCGGACTCGCTGGTGATCTGGGAAGCGCAGTTCGGCGACTTTGCCAACGGCGCGCAGGTGGTGGTGGACCAGTTCATCGCCGCCGGCTACGCCAAGTGGGCGCGGCTCTGCGGTCTGGTGATGTTCCTGCCGCACGGCTACGAAGGGCAGGGCCCGGAGCACTCCTCCGGTCGCCTGGAGCGTTATCTCCAGCTCTGCGCCGGCAACAACATGCAGGTCTGCGTGCCCTCCACCCCGGCGCAGATGTTCCACATGCTGCGCCGGCAGATGAAGCGCAGCCTGCGCCTGCCGCTGATCGTGATGACGCCGAAGTCGCTGCTGCGCCATCCGCAGTCGGTGTCGACGCTGGACGATCTCACCAAGGGCCGCTTCCTGCCGATCATCCCGGAGACCGAGGCGCTCGATGCCAAGAAGGTCAAGCGCATCGTGTTCTGCTCCGGCAAGCTCTACTTCGAACTGGTCACCGCCCGCGCGAAGGAAGGCTTGAAGGACGTCGCCATCGTCCGCATCGAGCAGCTCTATCCCTTCCCGCGCGCCGAGTACGAGGCCGCTCTCGCCGCCTACCCCAAGGCCAAGCAGGTAGTCTGGGCGCAGGAAGAACCCGAGAATCAGGGCGCCTGGTACCAGATCAAGCATCGCCTGGCCGCCTATCTGGGCGAACAGCACGAACTGCTCTACGCCACTCGCGCCGGCACCTCGACCACCGCGGTCGGCTATCTGAAGGTGCACAACAAGGAACAGGCGGAAGTCATCGCCGCGGCACTGACCGGCGGCAAGACGGTCTGAGCCTCAATCGCATAACCAGCCAAACAAACACGTCGGAGAACAGCGCCACATGGCCATCGAAATCAAAGTCCCCAACCTGCCGGAGTCGGTGTCCTCGGCGACGGTTGCCACCTGGCACGTCAAGGCCGGCGACGCGGTCAAGCGCGAGCAGAATCTGGTGGATCTGGAAACCGACAAGGTGATGCTGGAAGTGCCGGCCACCGCCGACGGCGTGCTCACCGAAATCCGCATCCAGCCGGGCGCGACGGTGCAGGCCGGCGATGTGATCGGCATCCTCGTCGAAGGCGCCGCGGCCGCCGCCCAGCCCGCGGCGCCGGTGGCTCCCGCTGCCGCTGCCGCCCCGGTCAAGGCCGAGGCGGCGACCAGCGCCGCCAGCGCTGAGGACGTGCAGGGCCCGGCGGTGCGCAAGCTGCTCGCCGAGTTGGGCCTGTCGGCCGAGGGCATCCCCGCCAGCGGCCGTGGTGGCCGCCTGACCGTCGAGGACGTCAAGGCCTATGCCGCCAGCAAGCCGGCCGCCGCGCCGGCTCCGGTGGCGGCTCCCAAGGCTGCCGCGCCGGTGGTGGTGGCTCCGGCCGCCCCACGCAGCGAGGAGCGGGTGCCGATGACCCGCATTCGCGCGCGCATCGCCGAGCGCCTGAAGGAGGCGCAGAACACCGCCGCCATGCTCACCACCTTCAACGAGGTGGACCTCTCCGGCGTCGACGCCATCCGTGGCCGCTACAAGGACACGTTCGAGAAGACCCATGGCGTGAAGCTGGGCTACATGAGCTTCTTCGTGCGCGCCGCGGTCGAGGCGCTGAAGAAGTTCCCGGCGGTGAATGCCTCCATCGATGGAGGCGACATCGTCTATCACAACTACTACGACATCGGCATCGCGGTCAGCTCGCCGCGCGGTCTGGTGGTGCCCATCCTCAAGGATGCCGACCTGCTCAGCCTGGCCGGGGTCGAGAAGGCCATCGGTGCCTTTGGCGCCAAGGCCAAGGACAACAAGCTCTCGCTCGAAGACCTGACCGGCGGCACCTTCTCGATCACCAATGGCGGCGTGTTCGGCTCGCTGATCTCCACGCCCATCCTCAACCCACCGCAGAGCGCGATCCTGGGCATGCACGGCATCAACGAGCGCCTGCTCGATGTCGAGCTGAACGCCGATGGCACCGTCAAGCGGCTGAAGAAGGGCAAGATGATGTATCTCGCCCTGTCCTACGATCACCGCATCATCGACGGCCGCGAGGCGGTGCTGTTCCTGCGCACCATCAAGGAGTGCCTGGAAGACCCGGCGCGCCTGCTGCTCAATCTGTAAGCGGAGCCGCCGCGCCCGGCACAGCGCGCCCCGCGTGTTTCGCGGGGCGCGCTTTTTCGTGGCGCGCCGGTCACAATCAATAAACGTCCAAAGGAGAGGAAGAATGAGCCGTTTGCCCGCTGCTGCCGCGCTGCTCGCCGCTGTCGCCCTGCCGGTCCATGCCCTGGAAACCGAGCTGAACCTCAATACCTACCTGGCCGGCTCGCTGCGCTATCTGGAGTCCGACTTCGAGCCCGATGAAGACCAGTTCGAGGGCACCAACAACGCCTCGCGGCTGAGCCTCAAGGGCAGCGTCAAGAACGACTACGCGCGCCTGTTCGGTGTCTACGATCGCGGCCTGCGCAACGACAAGGCCGGCATCGAGCCGGAGCGGCAGATCTATTTCGGCCTGGATACCGCCTACGGCCAGCTGCTGGCCGGCAAGAAGGCCAGCGAATACCGCCTGAGCGGCGAGCGCATCGACCCTTTCTACGACACCAGCATCGCCGGCTTCAACGGCCGCGCGCTGAGCGAGGGCGCCAGCTACGGTCTGTCCAATCTGAGCAATGGCTATTCGCGCAACATGATCGCCTACAGCACGCCGAATCTGTATGACCAGATTCGGCTCAACGCGGCGGTGTTCCTGAACGACAAGGACGCGCCCAACGACGAGATGGACTACAGCGCCGGTGGCTCGCTGACCGTGCCCGGGCTCGTCGAAGGCACCCAGGCGACCGTGGGCGCGCAATACCTGAAGATCGAGAACGTCGCCGCCTTTGTCGCTGGCGACGCCGGCCGCAACGAACTGCTGGCGGTGGCCGGCTCGCCGGGGGTTTCCACCAGCTACCGCGCCTATGCGGCCTATGCGGCACCCAAGTACAGCGTCGGCTTCTCCTTCGAAAACGTCGACGTCGCCTCCGAGCCGGATGCCCGCCACTATTACTACCTGGCCGGCACCTATGCGCTGAGCGAGACCCTGCGTCTGGCCGGCAGCTTCGGCTACCTGGACTTCAAGCCGGGCAGCCCGGAGCTGTCCGGCGAGGGCTACAGCCTGGGCCTGTTCCGCAAGTTCGGCGAGAGCGTGAACGCCTATGTCGCCGCTCGCCAGGTGTCGCTGGATACCGGCGGTGACAGCAGCACCATCGCGGCCGGAGTGAGCGTGAACTTCGACTTCAAGCTCTATCCCTTCTCCTTTGGTGGCGGGGACGGCGAGGCGGCTGCGGAATAGGCAGTGGCCGCCGTTACAATGCGCGGCATCGAAGCGAGGAGTGAAACAACGTGAGCGCGACTGACAGCAGTGGTGAGTGGGATGTAGTGGTGATCGGCGGCGGCACCGGTGGCTATCCGGCCGCAATCCGTGCCGGCCAGCTGGGCATGAAGGTGGTCTGCATCAATGCCTGGCTCAACCGTGACGGCAAGCCGGCCTATGGCGGCACCTGCCTCAACGCCGGCTGCATTCCCAGCAAGGCGCTGCTGGAAAGCTCGGAGATGTTCCACAAGGCCAACCACGAGCTGGCGCTGCACGGCGTCAAGGTCTCGGGCGTGGCGATGGACATCGCCACCATGCAGTCGCGCAAGACCAAGATCTGCTCCAGCCTCACCAGCGGCATCACCGGCCTGTTCAAGGCCAATGGCGTGGTCGGCATGGAGGGCTACGCCAAGCTGCTCGGCAACGGCCAAGTGGAATACACCCCGCATGCCGGCGAAAAGCAGGTGCTCAAGGCCAAGCACATCATCGTCGCCACCGGCTCCGAGCCGGTGGAGCTGAAGATCGCGCCCTTCGACCACCAGTACATCTGCGACAGCTGGGACGCGCTCGACTTCACCGAGCCGCCGACGCGTCTGGGCATCATCGGCGCCGGCGTGATCGGCGTCGAGCTGGGCAGCGTCTGGGCGCGCCTGGGCAGCAAGGTCACCATCCTCGAAGCCCTGCCGACCTTCCTGCCGATGGTCGATGCCACCATCGCCAAGGACGCCCAGCGGCAGTTCAGCAAGCAGGGCCTGGACATCCGCCTCGGCGCCAAGGTGCAGAGCGCCAAGGTGGTTGGCAAGGAAGTGGTGGTGGAGTTCGAGTCGGAAGGCGCGATCAAGACCGAGACTTTCGACAAGCTGATCGTCGCCGTCGGCCGCCGGCCCTACACCAAGGGCCTGAACGCCGAGGGCATCGGCCTGGAGCTGGATGCGCGCGGTTTCCTCAAGGTCGACAAGCACTACAAGACCAACATCCCCGGCATCTACGGCAGCGGCGACGTCATCGGTGGCCTGATGCTGGCGCACAAGGCGATCGAGGAGGGCATCGCCCTGGTCGAGCAGCTGCATGGCGAGAAGACCGAGATCAACTACGACGCCATCCCCAGCGTGATCTACACCGCGCCGGAAGTGGCCTGGGCAGGTCTTACCGAGGAGCAGGCCAAGGCTAAAGGCCACGAGGTGAAGACCGGCACCAGCCCGTTCGCCGCCAACGGCCGCGCCAAGGCGCTGGAAGCCGCGGTGGGCACCGTCAAGGTGATCAGCGACGCCAAGACCGACCGCATCCTCGGCGTGCACATGGTCGGCCCCTATGTCTCGGAGGTTCTGCAGTCGGTGATCGTCGCGCTGGAATTCGGCGCCACCACCGCCGACCTGCAGCTGACCATGCACGGCCATCCGACCCTGGCGGAGGCCCTGCACGAGGCCTATCTGGCGGTCGATGGGCGTGCGATCCACGCGCTGAACAAGAAGAAGTAGGGCGCCGCCCATGCGCAAGCTTTGCTTTGCCCTCGGCCTCGTGGCCGCCGCCAGCGCCGCGCAGGCGGAGACGGTGGACTTCAACTTGGGGCCGGACAGCTTCCGTGGCTTTCTGTCCGGCCCCCTGTCGCGGCTGGCCGGCAATCTCTCCGGCCAGTACGACACCGGCTTCATCTACAAGGAAGGCCAGGACGGTTCCGCCGATCCCAAGGACGCCGAGCTCAAGCTGGCGCATTTCGGCGTGCTGGCGACCGGCGATGTCGGTGCCCGTGGCACCGAGGCGGCAGCCGGTCTGGGCGCGCGGCTGATCTATGCCGACCGCAAGCTGGCCGGCGACTCCGCCAGTGGTGGCGCCCTGGCCTTCGGTGGTCAATTCGATGTCCGCTGGCCCGGCTATGAGCGCGTCGGCGTCACCGGCTACGGCTGGTACGCGCCCGAACTCACCAGCTTCTCCGACCTGAAGAGCTACCACGAAGTGGCGCTGGATCTCGAATTCGAGGTGGTGCGTGCGGCGGCGGTCTACGCCGGCTATCGTCTGGTCAATCTCAAGCCCGAGGCCGGTGGTGACGGCGAGGTCGATTCCTCCGGTCACATCGGCCTTCGTCTCAACTTCTAAATCAAGCGGAACCCCTATGGGACGTGGACCCAGTATTGCCGGCCGCAAGGCCGTAGAGGACGCCAAGCGCGGCCAGGTTTTCACCAAGCTGATCCGCGAGATCGGTATGGCCGCCCGCACCGGCGGAGCCGATCCGGCCGCCAACCCGCGGTTGCGCATCGCCATCGACAAGGCGCTCGACGCCAACATGACCAAGGACACCATCGAGCGGGCGCTCAAGCGCGCCAGCGGCGAGGGTGCCGACGCCACCCAGGAGATCCGCTACGAGGGCTATGGCGTCGGCGGCGTGGCGGTGATGGTCGATACCATGACCGACAACCCCACCCGCACCATCGCCGATGTCCGTCACGCCTTCAGCAAGCACGGCGGCAATGTCGGCACCAGTGGCTCGGTGGCCTTCCAGTTCTCCGAGGTCGGCGAGCTGATCTTCGAGCTGGACGGCGCGGCCAACGAGGAGAAGATCCTCGAAATCGCCCTGGAAGCCGGCGCCGACGACGTGGTCAGCGAGGATGGCTATTGCGACGTCATCACCACACCGGCGGCTTTCGAGGGAGTAAAGAAAGCCCTTGAGGCTGCGGGCCTGAAGCCCTTGCAGGCGGAAGTGACCATGCGCCCGGCCAACCGCGTGTCGGTGGTCGGCGAGGCCGCCGAGCAGCTGCAGAAGATGCTCGACGCGCTGGAGGCCCTGGACGACGTGCAGGACGTCTATCACAACGCGGCTCTCTAGCGGGAGGCGCCCGGCAGGCAAGCAGACATGGCCCGCCGACTGAAGTCCCTCGACGAACTGCGCCGGCCGCCCGCGAAAGCGCTTGCGGAGCCCCACAAACCCGCGGCGCGCGCGCAGCCGGTTCGCATCCTCGGTATTGATCCCGGCTCGCGCTACACCGGCTGGGGCTTGCTCGAGAGCCAGGGCCAGCGCAGCCAGTTTCTGGCCGCCGGCCGCATCGTCTCCACCCAGGGCAGCATGCTGGAACGCCTGCTCACCGTATTCGATGGCCTCTGCGCGGTGATCGCCGAGCATTGCCCCGACGAGATCGCGCTGGAGGAAACCTTCGTCAACCGCAGCAATGCCCAGAGCGCGCTGGTGCTGGGCCAGGCGCGCGGCGTGGCCATGCTGGCTGCCGCCCGCACCGGTCTGCCGTTCGCGGAATACGCCGCGGCCCAGGTGAAGCTGGCGATCGCCGGTCACGGCCGCGCAGACAAACAGCAGATCGCGCAGATGGTGAAGCTGCTGCTGAAGCTGCAGGCCGCGCATTCCGAGGACGCCACCGACGCGCTGGCGGTGGCGCTCTGCCACGCCCATGTTCGTGGCACCATCACGCAAGGACATCCGGCACTCAAGGGAAGTTGGTGATGATCGGTCGAATCAGCGGCAAGCTGGTGCTGAAAGCGCCGCCGCATCTGCTGGTGGATGTCGGCGGCGTCGGCTACGAGCTGGAAGTGCCGATGTCCACCCTCTACAAGCTGCCGGCGCTGGGCGAGGCGGTGAGCCTGCACACCCATCTGACCGTGCGCGAGGACGCGCACCTGCTCTACGGCTTTGCCAGCCTGGCCGAGAAGGCCTTGTTCCGCGAGCTGATCAAGCTCTCCGGCGTCGGCCCCAAGCTGGCGCTGGCGGTGCTCTCCGGGGTCAGCGTCGAGGAGTTCTGGGCTCTGGTGCGGGCGGGCGACGCGGTGCGGCTGACCAAGCTGCCCGGCATCGGCAAGAAGACCGCCGAACGCATGGTGCTGGAGCTGCGCGAGAAGGCCAGCGCCATCGACGGCCCGGCCAGTCTCGGCGCCGGCGCCAGTGCGCAGCCGGCGACACCGCTTGCGGAGGCGCGCTCGGCGCTGGAAGCGCTGGGCTACAAGCCGGCCGAGGCCGACAAGCTGCTCAATGCCGTCAAGGCCGAAGGCATGAGCACCGATCAGCTGATCCGCGAAGCCCTGAAGCGCGCGGTGCGATGATCCACAAGCGCCGCGAGCGGATTGCGGCACTGGCGGCCTTGGGCCGCCTCGCGCTGGCGCGGTTCGCGGTGCTGCGCGAGGTGGCCAGCCTGCTGGGCGAAGTGATTCTGGCGCTTGGTCAACTGCTGCGCGGCAAGGCGCGGTTTGATCGTGCCGATGCCTGGGCGGTGGTGCAGGCCAGCGGCGCCGGCGCCCTGGGCGTGGTGAGCCTGGTGAATCTGCTGGTCGGCGCCATCCTCGCCTTTGTCGGCGCCGTGCAGCTGCTCAAATTCGGGGCCGGCATGTTTGTCGCCGATCTGGTCAGCATTGCCACCGTGCGCGAGATGGCGGCGGTGATCACCGCCGTGGTTCTGTCCGGCCGCACCGGTGCGGCCTTCGCGGCGCGCATCGCCACCATGCAGGGCAATGAGGAAATCGACGCGCTCAAGACCTTAGGCGTGTCGCCGGTGGAATTCCTGGTGCTGCCACGGGTGCTGGCATTGACCCTGATGACGCCGCTGCTCTACGCCTATGCCTGCGCGGTGGGCCTCTTGGGTGGTTGGGCGGTGGCGGCCGGCATGCTCGATCTGTCCACCCATCTCTACTGGGACCGCAGCGCCGACGCCCTGGCCGGCACGCACTTCGTGCTGGGGGCGAGCAAGAGCCTGGCGTTTGGCTTCCTGGTGGCTTTCGCCGGGTGCTTTCACGGCCTGCGCGCCGGCCGCAATGCCGCCGCAGTGGGCGAGGCCACCACCCGGGCGGTGGTCAGCGGCATCGTCGGCGTGATCGTCATCGACGCCGTGTTCGCCCTCTGTGCCTACTCGCTCGACATATGAGCACCTCCGCCGCGGCTCCCGCCATCGTCGTGCGCGGCCTGCGCATGGCCTACGGCAGCAAGCTGATCCAGGAACAGGTCAGCTTCGAGGTCGCCAAGGGCAGCGTGTTCATCATCATGGGCGGCTCCGGCTGCGGCAAAAGCACCCTGCTCAAGCACCTCATCGGATTGAATCCGCCAGCGGCGGGGCAGGTGCTGTACGGCGAGAGCGACTACTGGGCCGCCGAGGGCGTGACCCAGGATGCGATCCGCCGCCGCTTCGGAGTGCTGTTCCAGGGCTCGGCGCTGTTCTCGACCATGACCCTGGCCGAAAACGTGATGCTGCCGATGAAGCTCAACGGCGACCGCCGGCAGACCGCTGCCGAGCAGCGCGAGCGTGCCGAGGAGCTGCTGGGGCTGGTCGGTCTGGCGGCGGCGGCCGATCTCCTGCCCAACGAGATCAGCGGCGGCATGAAGAAGCGCGCCGGCCTGGCACGGGCGCTGGCGCTGGAGCCGGAATACCTGTTCCTCGACGAGCCCTCGGCCGGCCTCGACCCGATCAGCTCGCGCAAGCTCGACGAGCTGATCCTCGACCTGCGCGCGCGCACCGGCGCGGCGGTGGTGGTGGTGACCCACGAACTGCCCAGCCTGTTCGCGATCGGCGACGACGGCATCTTCCTGGATGCGGAGAGCAAGCGGCCGATCGCCCGAGGTGCCCCGAAACAACTGCTGGAATCCTGCGATCATCCCTTTGTGCACGCCTTTCTGAGGCGCGAGGTACCACCGGAGGCTCTTGGCGATGGGCGTGAGTAAAGCGAATCCGACCGCGATAGGTGCCTTCGTGCTGGGTGCCCTGGTGCTGGTGGCGGTGGCGATCATCACCTTGGGTGGCGCCGCGCTGTTTACGCCCAAGCAGCGGGCGGTGGTGTTCTTCGAGGGCAATGTCAACGGCCTGGTGGTGGGGGCGCCGGTGAACTTCCGGGGCGTGAAAGTGGGTTCGGTGGACCGCATCGCGCTGCAGTTCGATTCCGCCACCCTCAATGCCCGCATCCCGGTGTATCTCACCCTGCTGCCCAACCAGATCCAGGTGATGGGCGTCAGCCGCGAGGATCTCGACATCCCCTTCGAGGCCTTTATCGAGAAGGGCCTGCGCGCCAAGCTGAACATGGAGAGCATCGTCACCGGTCAGCTGGGGGTGGATCTCGACTTTCGCCCGAACACGCCCCTGGTGCTGGTGGGCAGCCCGAATCCCTCGATCCCCGAGATCCCGACCGTGAAGTCGGATTTCGACGTGCTGCGCGACCAGCTCAGCCAGATTCCGTTCCGGCAGATCGCCGACGACATGAAGACCCTGGTGGCCTCGATCGGCGAGCTGACGCGGCGGGCCGACGGCACCCTGGGCCTGTTCGGCGAAGAGCTGCAGCGCACGGCGGCCAGCGCCCGCAAGACTCTGGACCAAGCCAACCGCACCCTGGCGACCATGGACAGCGCCATGGCCTCGGTGCGCAGCACTGCCGACAAGGCCGGCGCCACGCTCGAGGTTGCCGGCCCGCAGCTGAGCAAGACCCTGGCCTCCGCCGAGGCCGCGCTGAGCCGGGCCGAACAGACGCTGGGGGCAGCCGAACAGACGCTGGCCAACACCGCCGAACTGACCGCCCCGGGCGCGCCGCTGCGCGCCGATCTCGAGCAGGCCTTGCGTGACTTGGCCGCCAGTGCCGAGTCCTTGCGCAGCTTCGCTGATACCGTCGAGCGCAATCCCAATGCCCTGGTGTTCGGCAACTGAGGAGCCGCCCATGCCCAGCTCAAATCCCACGCTGCTTGCCGCCCTTGCCCTGGCACTGCTGGCTAGCGCCTGCGCCGGCCCGCAGATCGCGCCGCCGCGGCGCCTGCTGCTGAGCTATGAGGGGCCGGCCCCCGCGCAGAGCGAGCTGGCGCGGCCGCGCCTGGTGGTGCGGGCGGTGACCGTGCCCGACTATCTCGACCGGCGGCAACTGGTCTATCGCGCCGAGGGGGCCGAGTTGCGCCATTACGAGCAGGTGGAATGGGCCGAGCGGCCGGCGAAGGCGGTCACCCGTTGGCTGACCCAGGCGCTGGCGGCGCGGCGCGCCGACTACGCGGTGCTGGCGCTGACCACGCCGGATGGCCGCGCGCCCGACGCCACCCTGTCGCTGAGCCTGGATGCCTTCGAGCCCGGCCGCGACGGCGTGCTGCGCCTGCGCGGCAGCTGGGCCTATGCCCGGCATGCCCAGGCGGCCAGCCGCACCGGCCGCTTCGACGCCGATGTCCCCACCGCCGCCGCCACGCCCGAGGCCAGCGTCGCCGCCATGCAGCAGGCCTTGCAGCAGGCCTTTGAGCGCCTGGTCGTGGCCCTGCCCGCCGCGGCGCAGGGCGAGGGCGCCTGATCGTCGCGACGCGGTGTGAGACACTGCGCATCCTTGAAGCCGAGCGGTCGTTCGCCACCGCTGCCGCCACCCGATGATTTGCCGCCTTTACGCATGAGCGAACGCCTGGTTTCCGCCACTGGCGCCAACGAAGAAGACCGTGTTGACCGGGCGATCCGGCCGCAGCGGCTGGCCGACTACATCGGCCAGCCGGCGGTGCGCGAACAGCTGGGCCTGGCCATCGAGGCGGCGCGGCGCCGGCAGGAAGCGCTGGACCACGTACTGATCTTCGGCCCGCCCGGCCTGGGCAAGACCACGCTGGCGCACATCCTGGCCGCCGAGATGGGCGTCAACCTGCGGGTGACTTCCGGGCCGGTGCTGGAAAAGGCCGGCGATCTGGCCGCGCTGCTGACCAATCTGGAGCCGCGCGACCTGCTGTTCGTCGACGAGATCCACCGGCTGTCGCCGGTGGTCGAGGAGGTGCTCTATCCGGCGATGGAGGACTACCAGCTCGACATCATGATCGGCGAGGGTCCGGCGGCGCGGTCGATCCGCCTCGACCTGCCGCCGTTCACCCTGGTCGGTGCCACCACCCGCGCCGGCGCCTTGACCAGCCCGCTGCGCGACCGCTTCGGCATCGTCCAGCGGCTGCTGTTCTACGGGGTCGATGACCTCACCCAGATCGTCAACCGCTCCGCCGGAATCCTCGGCGCGCCGGTGCAGGGCGAGGGCGCCCGCGAGATCGCCCGCCGCTCGCGCGGCACGCCGCGCATCGCCAACCGCCTGCTGCGGCGGGTGCGCGACTACGCCGAGGTGCGTGGCGAGGGGATCATCACCGAGGCGATGGCGGCGGCGGCGCTGCGCCTCTTGGATGTCGATGGCGAGGGCTTCGATCCGCTCGACCGGCGGTTGCTGGATGTGCTCATCAACCGCTTCGACGGCGGCCCAGCCGGCGTCGAGAGTCTGGCCGCGGCCATCGGCGAGGCGCGCGACACCATCGAGGACGTGATCGAACCCTATCTGATCCAGCAGGGGTTTCTCGAGCGCACGCCGCGCGGCCGGGTGGCTGCTGCCAAGGCCTACCGGCATCTGGGGCTGACCGCACCCAGCGCGCCGGGACTGTTCAGCGGCGGAGCCTGATTGGCGATGAGCGAGATCTTCAGCTGGCCGGTGCGGGTCTATTACGAGGACACCGATGCCAGCGGCGTCGTCTACCACGCCAACTACCTGCGCTGGTTCGAGCGCGCGCGCAGCGAATGGCTGCGCTCCCTGGGCCGCAGCCACCGGGTGCTGGCCGATCAGTACGGTGCGGCGTTCACCCTGGCGCGGGTGGAGGTGGACTACCGCCGCCCGGCGCGGCTCGACGACCTGCTGACGGTGACGGTCGTGGTGGCCGAACGCGGCCGCGCCAGCCTGATATTCGCGCAGACCCTGCACCGGGACGGCGATCCCGGCGCGGTGCTTGCTACCGCCCGGATGCGGGTGGCCTGTGTCGATGTCGGCACATTTAAGCCGCGTCCCTGGCCCACCGGCTGGCTGGATGAATGACAATAGGCGCCTGCGGCTTTTACCCCGGCTTTACCAACCTCACAAGACCACGCGTACAGACCCATGAACGGCGGACTTTCCTTTTCCCATCTGATCCTGCAGGCGAGCTTTCTGGCGCAGGTGATTCTGGCGCTGCTGCTGCTGGCCTCGATCCTGTCCTGGGCGGTGATCCTGACCAAGCGCAGCCTGCTCTCACGCGCCAAGCGCAACGCCGCCGACTTCGAGAGCCGCTTCTGGTCCGGCGGCACCCTGGGTGATCTCTACACCACCATGACCCGCAACCGCGAGCCGGAAGAGGGCGTGGCCGCCATCTTCAAGGCCGGTTACGAGGAATTCGCCCGCCAGCAGAGCCTGGGTGGCCGTACCGAGCCGGAAGATGCGCTGGCCGCCGTGCAGCGGCAGATGCGGGTCGCGCAGGTGCGCGAGGTGGAGCGCCTGGAAGGCGGCCTGTCGATGCTGGCGACGGTGGCTTCCGCCAGCCCCTATGTCGGCCTGTTCGGCACCGTCTGGGGCATCATGAGCGCCTTCATCGCCATCGGTAACGTCAAGCAGGCCAGCCTGGCGATGGTCGCGCCCGGCATCGCCGAGGCGCTGATCGCCACCGCCATGGGCTTGTTCGCCGCCATTCCGGCGATGATCGCCTTCAACTTCCTGAGCCGGGCCGTGGATCAGCTGGAAACCCGCTACCACACCTTCTCCGAAGAAATGATCGGCATCGTCGACCGCGGTCTGCGCGGCCACGGCGTCAAGGCCTAAGGCGGAGCCTGGCGATGGCAGGTTCCATCCAGACCGGCCGCGGCAGCCGGCGGCGGCTCAACGCCGAGATCAACGTCGTGCCCTATATCGACGTCATGCTGGTGCTGCTGATCATCTTCATGGTCACCGCGCCGCTGCTGGTGCAGGGCGTGGAAGTCGAGTTGCCGCAGGCCTCCAGCGAACCGGTGGTGGTCGAGGAGGAGCCGGTGACGCTCACCGTCGATGCCCGTGGCCGCTATTTCCTGGACATCGGCACCGAGACCGGCAAGCCGCTCAGCGACGAGGAAGTGGTGCAGCGGGTGGGTGTGGTGCTGCGCAACAAGCCGCAGACCAACATCCTGATCCGCGGCGACACCAAGGTCGATTACGGCCGGGTGCTGAACGGCATGGCGCTGCTGCAGAAGGGCGGGGCGACCAAGCTCGGCTTCATCACCGAGCCGCCGGACGCCGGCAAGGCCAAGCAGCGCTAGTGCATACCGGACGCTCCGACTACTAACCATGCTCTTCAAGCCCTCGCAACTGCTGGCCGCCGTGCTGATGCACGTGCTGCTGCTGGGCCTGCTGCTGGGCGGCGTGCAGTGCACGCCCAAGCCCACACCACCGGAGGTCATCGAGGCGGTGCTGCTGGAGGCTCCGCGCGAAGGTCAGCCGCCGCCGCCGGCGCCCCAGCCGGTGAAGCCGGAACCCCCGAAGCCCGAGCCGCCGAAGCCGGAGCCCCCGAAGCCCGAGCCCAAGCCGGAACCGCCGCCGCCGAAGCCGGAGCCGCCCAAGGAAGATCCGCAGAAGGTCGAGCGCCAGCGCCAACAAGCCGAAGCCGCCGCCAAGCTGGAGGCCGAGCGCCTGCTGGCCAAGCAAGCCGAGGCCGAGGCCGCGCGGGTGAAGGCTGAGGCTGAAGCCCAGGCCAAGCGCGAAGTCGAGGAGCTCAAGAAGCGCGCCGTTGAGGAAGAGCGCCAGCGCAAGCTGGCCGAGGAGGAGCGCCTGCGCAAGGAGGCCGAGGACAAGCGCCGCGCCGAGGAAAAAGCACGCCAGGAGGCGCTGCAGCGGCAGTTGCAGGCCGAGGAGAATGCCCGCATGGCCGAGGTGATCCGCGCTGCACAGATCACCTGGGCGCAGATGATCAACCGGGCGCTGGAACGCGCCTGGCTGCGTCCTCCCGGCAACACCGATCCGTTCATCTGCAAGCTGAACGTGCGCCTGTTGCCCAACGGTCAGGTGATCAGCGCCACCATCGTCAAGAGCTGCGGTTCGCCGATACTCGATGACTCGGTACTCAAAGCGGTGTACAAGGCCTCGCCCTTGCCGCTGCCGCCCGAGCCCTCGGCTTTCGTGCCGGAGTTGAACATCTCCTTCCAGCCGCGGTTCTAAGCCCCTGCCAGTTTTCCGAGCGTAAAAAAAGCGAATGCCCATGCGCCTTATCCAGAATCTGCGTCGCTCCCTGTCTCCGTCGTTGCTGCTGCCCTTGTTGGCGGGGCTCCTGGTCTGCTCCGGCCCGGCCCGTGCGGCGCTGGATATTTCGGTGGTCGGCGGCGACACCGGCGCCCAGCCGATCGCGGTGGCGCCATTCGCCACGCCGCCGGACATCAACTTCGACGTCGCCGGCATCGTCGAGGCCGATCTGGTGCGCTCCGGCCTGTTCACCGCGCTGCCGCGCGCCGACATGCTGGAAACCCCTTCGGCGGTGAGCCAGGTCGACTACCGCAACTGGCGGGCGGTGGGCATGGAGAACCTGGTCATCGGCTCCTTGTCGCGCAGCCCCAAGGGCGGGGTGGCGGTGCGCTTCTTCCTGCTCGACGTCTATCGCGGCCAGCAGGTGCTGGGCTTCGACATGCCGGCGGTGACGCCGGACCAGCTGCGGGTGGTCTCCCACCAGATCGCCGACCTGATCTACGAAAAGCTCACCGGCACCAAGGGCTATTTCAACACCCAGATCGCCTACGTCACCGCCGCCGGTTATGGCCTGGCCCGGCGCTTCGAGCTGATCGTCGCCGACGCCGACGGCTTCAACCCGCGCACCATCGCCGCCTCGCGCGAGACGTTGATGTCGCCGACCTGGTCGCCGGACGGCAAGAAGCTGGCCTATGTCGGCTACGAGAAGGGCCGCTCGGCGATCTTCATCCACACCCTGGCGACCGGCGAGCTGCGTAAGTTCGTGTCCGAAAAGGGCATCAACGGTGCCCCGGTGTGGTCGCCGGACGGCAGCAAGATGATCGTCACCCTGTCCTTCGAGACCAACCCCGACCTCTACCTGATCGACATCGCCAGCGGCCAGCGCCGGCGGCTGACCGACCATTTCGCCATCGACGTGGAGGCGAACTTCTCGCCGGACGGCAATACCGTGGCGTTTACCTCGGACCGTGGTGGCTCGGCGCAGGTCTATCTCATGCCCGTCGCCGGCGGCGAGCCGCGGCGCCTGACTTTTCAGGGCAAACAGAATCAGCGGCCGCGTTTTTCACCCGATGGCAAGAGTATTGCGGTGGTGAATAACGATGGCGGGCGGTATTCTATTGCGCTAGTCGATGTCCAGACCGGAGCGATGCGCAAGCTGAGCGAAGGCCCCCTGGATGAAAGCCCCAGTTTTGCCCCCAACGGCGCGGTGATCATCTACTCCACCATCGGCCGCGGCGGTGCCGAACTGGCGACGGTGACGGTGGATGGCAGGGTGCGTCAGCGCATGCGCCAGCCCGGCGAGGTACGCGAGCCGGCCTGGGGTCCTTACAGCCGCTAAGCCTCGTGGCTTTCACAGCGACGTCTTTTCTTCACGAGCATCATCGGGTGCTCATCACTTACAGCAGTCACTAATTTTCGCCAGGAGCTTCACATGAAAAAGAACCTCGTCCTGATCGCCGCGCTCGCCGGCCTCACTCTCGCCGGTTGCGCCAGCAAGGGCAACAAGGACGCCGGTACCAACCCGGGCGCTTCCGACAGCAGCGGCATCTCCACCTCCGGCACCGGCGCTGACGGCCTGGGCGCGGGCTCGGCCATCGGTTCCGGCACCGGTGCCGCCGGCGCCTACAGCCTCGACAACAAGACCATCTACTTCGCCTTCGACCAGACCGACATCGACAGCGCCGGCCAGACCGTGGTCGACAACTACGGCCGCTACCTGAGCTCCACCCCGGCCGCCAAGCTGCGCCTGGAAGGCCATGCCGACGAGCGCGGTTCCGCCGAATACAACATCGCCCTCGGTGAGCGTCGCGCCATCTCCGTGGCCCGCGCCCTGAAGGCCGCCGGCGCCACCGACAGCCAGCTCTCCGTGGTCAGCTACGGCGAAGAGCGTCCGGCCGCCCCCGGTCACGACGAAGCCGCCTGGGCCAAGAACCGTCGCGTCGAGATCGCCCAGTAAGCTCGGGCTAGAACGATGTCGGCGCGCTTTGCTCCGTCTGTCTTGATGCTGGCCGTCGCCCTCGCGGCGTCGGCCTGCACGCCGCTGAGCCGCACCGGCGAGGAGCCGCTGTCGCCGGAGGAGATTCGCCTGCGTGCCATCGAAGGCAAGATTGGCGATCTCTCCCGGCGCGTGAGCGGTGTCGAGAACAAGGACGAGTCCCGTACCCAGGACGAGCTGCGCACGCTGCGCGGCGAGATCGAGCGGCTGCGCTTCGACATCGATAGTCAGGAGCGTCGCGGCAAGGATCTGTATCTGGATCTGGACCGTCGCATCCAGAAGCTGGAAGCTCTGCCGACCAGTACGGTGCCACCGTACGCGCCGGCGACTCCCAGCTTCGACAACGGGGTGTCGCAGCCGCCCTTGTCGGGGGCGGCTGTTCCCAGTTCCTCGACCACGCCGGCGCTGGTGGTCAGCCCGCGACTAAGCGGTACGCCACCCAGTGGTGGTGGCGCCGAAGAAGAGACGGCGTATCTCAAGGCCTTCGATTTTCTGAAGGCCGGCAAGTACGACAGCGCCATCGTCGGCTTCAAGGCCATGCTCGACAAGTGGCCGCAGGGCAACTTCGCCGACAATGGCTGGTATTGGATGGGTGAGTCGCTGTACATCAAGCGCCAGTACAAGCCGGCGCTGGACGCGTTCAATGCCTTAATCGAGCGTTTCCCGGCCAGCCCCAAGGTGCCGGATGCGCTGTTCAAGGGTGGTCTGACCCAGCTGGAACTGAAAGACAGCGAGGCGGCCAAGGCCGCCTGGCGTCGGGTAGTCAAGGACTATCCCGGTTCCAATGCCGCCGGCCTAGCCCGGCAGCGCCTGGATCAGGCGCGGTAGACGGCAACAAGCACGTGGCGGCCGACGATATTCCGCTCGCGCCGCCCTCCGAGGCGGCGGGCCAGCTCGCGCCGCGGCTGAAAATCACCGAAGTCTTTCTTTCGCTGCAGGGCGAGTCCTCCCTGGTCGGCTGGCCGACGGTGTTCGTGCGGCTGACCGGCTGTCCCCTGCGCTGCAGCTTTTGCGACACCGCCTACGCCTTCCATGGCGGGCAATGGCGCGGCATCCCCGAACTGGTTGCCGAGGTGCGGAGCCATGGCGTGCGCCATGTCTGCGTCACCGGCGGCGAGCCTCTGGCCCAGAAGAACTGCCTGCCCTTGCTCAGCGCGATTTGTGATGCCGGCTATGTGGTGTCGCTGGAGACCAGCGGCGCGCTCGACATCGGCGGGGTGGACCCGCGGGTGGCGCGCATCGTCGATATCAAGACCCCGGGTTCTGGCGAGGTCGCCCGCAATCGCTGGGAAAACCTGCCGCTGCTGACGGCGCGGGACGAGCTGAAGTTCGTGCTCTGCTCGCGCGCCGACTATGACTGGGCCGTGGAGCAGTTGCGCCAGCACCGTCTGCACGAGCGTTGCGCGGTGCTGTTCTCGCCCAGCCACAAAGAGGTCAGCCCGCGTGAGCTGGCCGACTGGATCGTCGCGGATCGTCTGCCGGTACGCTTCCAGACCCAGCTGCACAAGCAGCTCTGGGGCGAGGAGCCGGGGCGATGAGCCTGGCGCCGAAGGCGGTGGTGCTGCTCTCCGGCGGCCTCGATTCTGCCACCGTGCTGGCGATTGCCCGCGATGCCGGTTATCAGTGCCACGCGCTGTCGGTGGCCTATGGCCAGCGCCACATCGCCGAGCTGAAGGCGGCCGAGCGGGTGGCGGCGCGTCTGGGCGCGGTGGGGCACACCCACATCGAGGTCAATCTCGACGCCATCGGTGGCTCGGCGCTCACCGACCGCCGCATTGCCGTGCCGGAGGCGCCCAGCAGCGGCATCCCGGTCACCTATGTACCGGCGCGCAACACGCTGTTTCTGTCGCTGGCCCTGGGCCAAGCCGAGGTGGTCGGAGCCCGCGATCTGTTCATCGGCGTCAATGCCGTGGACTATTCCGGCTACCCCGACTGCCGCCCGGAATTCATCGCCGCCTTCGAGACTCTGGC
Organism: Stagnimonas sp. FW305-C-60; assembly: GCF_058782965.1. Taxonomy (NCBI): domain Bacteria; kingdom Pseudomonadati; phylum Pseudomonadota; class Gammaproteobacteria; order Nevskiales; family Nevskiaceae; genus Stagnimonas; species Stagnimonas sp. FW305-C-60. Next base: position 485,675 of record NZ_JBYSYF010000002.1, on the reverse strand, counting down.
CAATGTCGCCACCAAGGCGGGCGTGGAGGGCGCGCAATTCCGCATCCACACGCCGCTGATCGCCTGGCACAAGGCCGAGATCATCCGCCGTGGCGCCGCGCTGGGTGTGGATTTTGCCGAGACCGTGTCCTGCTATCAGGCCGACGACCAGGGCCGTGCCTGCGGCAAGTGCGATTCCTGCCGGATACGCGCCGACGGGTTCGCGGCCGCGGGCTTGGCGGATCCGACGCGCTATCGCTAATCGTTTAGAGGAAATGGTCGGGGCGGAGGGATTCGAACCCCCGACCTCCTGTACCCAAAACAGGCGCGCTACCAAACTGCGCTACGCCCCGACTGGCGTGGATGCTCAACGATACCGAGAAAATGGTGGGTCGTGATGGATTCGAACCATCGACCAATTGGTTAAAAGCCAACTGCTCTACCGGCTGAGCTAACGACCCCCGGTTTCGCATGCTTTGAAGGGCATACCGCCGCCCATGCGAGGGCGCGAAGGATAGGGGAGAAGCCGCGCGCGCGCAATCCGGCACATGGTGTATTTCCTGGGGGCGGTGCCTGTGCGACCATGTGTGGCTATCAATCCCAAACACGGTAATGCCATGTCCGCCATTCGCTCTCCTGGTCAGGCTTTTCGCGCTGCGGTGGCTGCTGAAAAGCCGCTACAGGTTCCGGGGGCGATCAATGCGAATCATGCCCTGTTGGCGAAGCGCGCGGGCTTCAAGGCGATCTATCTCTCCGGTGGCGGCGTCGCCGCTGGCTCTCTGGGCCTGCCCGACCTCGGCATCAGCGGTCTGGAGGACGTGCTGATCGACGTCCGCCGCATCACCGATGTCTGCGATCTGCCGCTGTTGGTGGATGTCGACACCGGCTTCGGCTCCAGCGCCTTCAACGTCGCGCGCACCGTGAAGAGTCTGATCAAGGCCGGCGGCGCGGCGATGCACATCGAGGATCAGGTCGGCGCCAAGCGCTGCGGCCATCGCCCGGGCAAGGAGATCGTCAGCCAGGGCGAGATGGTGGATCGCGTCAAGGCGGCGGTCGATGCCCGTACCGACGAGCAGTTCGTGATCATGGCGCGCACCGACGCGCTGGCGGTGGAAGGCCTGGACAAGGCCATCGAGCGCGCCGTTGCCTGCGTCGAGGCCGGTGCCGACATGATCTTCCCCGAGGCGATGACCAGCCTGGAGATGTACCGCAAGTTCGCCGACGCGGTGAAAGTGCCGGTGCTCGCCAACATCACCGAGTTCGGCGCCACGCCGTTGTTCACCACCGAGGAGCTGGGCGCCGCCGGCGCTGGCCTGGTGCTGTATCCGCTGTCGGCCTTCCGGGCCATGAACAAGGCGGCCGAAAACGTCTACGGCGCGATCCGCCGCGACGGCAGCCAGAAGAACGTCGTCGACACCATGCAGACCCGCATGGAGCTCTACGAAGCCATCAACTATTTCGACTACGAAAAGAAGCTCGACGCACTGTTCGCTGCCAAGAAGGCGTAAAGCGCGCGTCACCGGATAAACCACAGGAGACCCCATGAGCGAAGCTGTCGCCCCGGCCACCGGCCCCAAGCCCAAGAAGAGCGTCGCGCTCTCCGGCGTCACCGCCGGCAACACCGCGCTGTGCACCGTCGGCCGCACCGGCAATGATCTGCATTACCGCGGCTACGACATTCTCGACGTCGCCGATGCCTGCGAGTTCGAGGAAATCGCCCATCTGCTGGTGCACGGCAAGCTGCCGACCAAGGCCGAGCTGGCCGGCTACAAGACCAAGCTCAAGTCTCTGCGTGGCCTGCCGGCGGCGGTGAAGGTGGCGCTGGAACAGCTCCCGCCTTCATCGCACCCGATGGACGTGATGCGCACCGGCGTCTCCGTGCTCGGCTGCGTCAAGCCCGAGAAGGACGACCACAACCATCCCGGCGCGCGCGACATCGCCGACAAGCTGATGGCCTCGCTGGGCTCGATGCTGCTCTACTGGTACCACTACGCCTACAACGGCAAGCGGATCGAGGTGGAGACCGATGACGACTCCATCGGTGGCCACTTCCTGCACCTCCTGCACGGCAAGAAGCCGCCGGAGCTGTGGGTCAAGGCCATGCACACCAGCCTGATCCTCTACGCTGAGCACGAGTTCAACGCCTCGACCTTCACCAGCCGCGTCGTCGCCGGCACCGGCTCCGACATCTACAGCGCCATCTGCGGCGGCATCGGCGCCCTGCGCGGCCCCAAGCACGGCGGCGCCAACGAAGTCGCCTTCGAGATCCAGAAGCGCTACGACAACCCGGACGAGGCCGAGGCCGACATCCGAGCCCGCGTCGAGAAGAAGGAAGTGGTGATCGGCTTCGGTCACCCGGTCTACACGGTGAGCGATCCGCGCAACAAGGTGATCAAGGAAGTCGCGCGCACGCTGTCGAAGGACCAGCACAACATGAAGATGTTCGACATCGCCGAGCGGCTGGAAACGGTGATGTGGGAGATCAAGAAGATGTTCCCCAACCTCGACTGGTTCAGCGCGGTGAGCTACCACATGATGGGCGTGCCCACCGACATGTTCACGCCGCTGTTCGTCATCGCCCGCACCAGTGGCTGGAGCGCGCACATCATCGAACAGCGCATCGACGGCAAGATCATTCGCCCGTCGGCCAACTACACCGGCCCCGAAGATCTCAAGTTCGTGGCCATCAAGGACCGCAAGTAAGCGATCGCCAGCCCTCTAGCCAGCAGAGTCTCGATGAACACCGCCTTCCGCAAACCACTCCCTGGCACCCAGCTCGATTACTTCGACGCGCGCGCTGCCGTTGATGCGATCAAGCCCGGCGCCTGGGCCAAGCTGCCCTACACGGCGCGGGTGCATGCCGAGAACCTGGTGCGCAAGGGCGAGCCGGAAAAGCTCAACGCCTACCTGGGACAGCTGATCGAGCGCAAGCGCGATCTGGACTTCCCCTGGTTCCCGGTGCGCGTGGTCTGCCACGACATCCTCGGGCAGACCGCGCTGGTCGATCTCGCGGGCTTGCGTGATGCGATTGCCGACATGGGCGGCGATCCGGCCAAGGTGAATCCGGTGGTGCCGGTGCAGCTGATCGTCGACCACTCGCTGGCGGTGGAGCACGGCGGCTTTGAGAAGGATGCGTTCGCCAAGAACCGCGCGGTGGAAGATCGCCGCAACGAGGACCGCTTCCACTTCATCGAATGGACCCGCAAGGCGTTCAAGAACATGGAAGTGATCCCGCCCGGCAACGGCATCATGCACCAGATCAATCTGGAACGGATGTCGCCGGTGATCTACACGCAAGACGGCGTCGCCTTCCCGGATACCTGTGTCGGCACCGACAGCCATACGCCACACGTCGACGCCCTCGGCGTGATCGCGATCGGCGTCGGCGGCCTGGAAGCCGAGAACGTGATGCTCGGCCGCGCCTCGTGGATGCGCCTGCCCGACATCGTCGGCGTCGAACTGAGCGGCAAGCCGGGGCCAGGGATTACCGCCACCGACGTGGTGCTGGCGCTGACCGAATTCCTGCGCAAGGAAAAGGTCGTTGGCGCCTACCTGGAGTTCCACGGCGAGGGCGCCGCGGCGCTGACCCTGGGCGACCGCGCCACCATCTCCAATATGGCGCCCGAATACGGTGCCACCGCGGCGATGTTCTTCATCGACAAGAACACCATCGACTACCTCAAGCTCACCGGCCGCGAAGACGAGCAGGTGAAGCTGGTCGAGACCTACGCGAAGGAAACCGGCCTCTGGGCCGACTCACTGAAGACCGCCGAGTACGAGCGCGTACTCAAGTTCGACCTTGGCACCGTGGTCCGCAACATGGCCGGCCCCAGCAACCCGCACAAGCGTCTGCCCACCTCGGCACTGGCCGAACGCGGCATCGCCGGCAACCTGGACGCCGCCCTGGCGGAAGAAGCCCAGGGCCTGATGCCCGATGGCGCGGTGATCATCGCCGCCATCACCAGCTGCACCAACACCAGCAATCCGCGCAACGTCATCGCCGCCGGCCTCTTGGCGCGCAACGCCAATGCCCGCGGCCTCACGCGCAAGCCCTGGGTGAAGTCCTCGCTGGCGCCCGGCTCCAAGACCGTCGAGCTGTACCTGAAGGAAGCCAAGCTGATGTCGGAGCTGGAGCAGCTCGGCTTTGGCGTGGTCGCGTTTGCCTGCACCACCTGCAACGGCATGAGCGGCGCGCTGGACCCGAAGATCCAGAAGGAAGTCATCGCCCGCGATCTGTACGCCACCGCCGTGCTGTCCGGCAACCGCAACTTCGATGGCCGCATTCATCCCTACGCCAAGCAGGCCTTCCTCGCCTCGCCGCCGCTGGTGGTGGCCTACGCCATCGCTGGCACTGTGCGCTTCGATATCGAGAAGGACGTGCTGGGCATCGACAAGAACGGCGTCGAGGTGCGGCTGAAGGACATCTGGCCCAGCGATGCCGAGATCGACGCGGTGGTCACCGCCAGCGTCAACCCGACGCAGTTCCGCGCCGTCTACGAGCCGATGTTCCGCAAGCCGGCCGATACCGGCGAGAAGATCAGCCCGCTGTACGACTGGCGGCCGATGTCCACCTACATCCGCCGCCCCCCGTACTGGGAAGGTGCTCTGGCCGGCGAGCGCACTCTCAAGGGCCTGCGCCCGCTGGCGGTGCTGCCGGACAACATCACCACCGACCATCTCTCGCCTTCGAACGCGATCCTGATGGACAGCGCCGCCGGCGAGTACCTGCACAAGATGGGTCTGCCGGAAGAGGACTTCAATTCCTACGCCACCCATCGCGGTGATCACCTCACCGCGCAGCGCGCCACCTTCGCCAACCCGCAGCTGGTTAACGAGATGGCGGTGGTCGATGGCAAGGTTAAGAAGGGTTCGCTCACGCGCATCGAGCCGGATGGCAAGGTGGTGCGCATGTGGGAAGCCATCGAAACCTACATGGAGCGCAAGCAGCCGCTGATCATCGTCGCCGGCGCTGACTACGGTCAGGGTTCGAGCCGCGACTGGGCCGCCAAGGGCGTGCGTCTCGCCGGTGTGGAGGTGATTGCCGCCGAAGGTTTTGAGCGCATCCACCGCACCAACCTGATCGGCATGGGCGTGCTGCCGCTGGAGTTCAAGCCGGGTACCACCCGCCTGACCCTGGGCATTGACGGCACCGAGACCTACGACGTGGTCGGCAAGCTGGCGCCGCGCACCACGCTGACCCTGGTCATCACCCGCAAGAACGGCGAGAAGCTGGAAGTGCCGATGACCTGCCGTCTGGACTCCGACGAGGAAGTGCTCGTCTACCAGGCCGGCGGTGTGCTGCAGCGCTTTGCCGTTGACTTCCTGGCGGCGACCAAGGCCGCGTGATCGCGACCTTGGTCCAGGTTGTCGATTTTGGAGGGGCTCGTTCGACGTGTAGTCAGGACGACGACTTAGCCGTCGTCCGGCAACGAGCCACTTACGGAGGAATGACCCATGCCAGGTACTGTCAAGCTGCATCGCGTTTTCAAGGCCCCGCCAGAGCGGGTCTACCGGGCCTTTGTTGATCCCGCCGCCCTCTGCAAGTGGCTGCCGCCGCACGGCTTCACCGGCAGCATCCACGAGATGGACGTGCGTGTCGGTGGTGGCTACCGCATGTCCTTCACCAACCTGGGAACTGGATCCAGCCATTCCTTCAGCGTTCGCTACCTCGAGCTGAGACCTGCTGAGCTGATCCGTCACACGGACCGCTTCGACGACCCCAATCTGCCGGGCGAGATGCTGGTGACAGTGAGCCTGCGTGCCGTGGCCTGCGGCACCGAGCTGAACATTGCCCAGGAAGGCATCCCAGACGCGATCCCGACCGAGCTCTGCTATCTGGGCTGGCAGGAATCGCTCATGCTGCTGGCGCAACTCGTCGAGCCGGATATTCCGGACGGCGCCTAACCCCTTAAAAGAGGTATCGATGCCGCACCCCCCTCAGATCAAGGTTCCCGCCACCTACATGCGCGGTGGTACGTCGAAAGGCGTGTTCTTCAAGCTCGATGATCTGCCCGAGCGCTGCCGGGTGCCGGGCGAGGCGCGCGACAAGTTCCTGCTGCGGGTAATCGGCTCGCCGGACCCTTACGGCGCGCAGATCGACGGCATGGGTGGGGCGACCTCATCGACCTCCAAGACCGTGATCCTGGCCAAGAGCAGCAAGTCTGACCATGACGTCGACTACCGCTTCGGCCAGGTGTCGATCGACAAGGCCTTCGTGGACTGGTCCGGCAACTGCGGCAATCTCAGCGCCGCGGTCGGCTCGTTTGCGATCAACAACGGCCTCGTCGATGCCGCGCGCATCCCGCGGAACGGCATCTGCGTCGTGCGTATCTGGCAGACCCAGATCAACAAGACCATCATCGCCCACGTGCCGATCACCGATGGCCAGGTGCAGGAAACCGGCGATTTCGAACTCGACGGTGTGACTTTCCCGGCCGCCGAAGTGCAGATCGAGTTTCTCGACCCCGCCGATGAAGGCGATGGGGAAGGCGGTGGCTCGATGTTCCCCACCGGCAATCTGGTCGATGACCTCGAAGTGCCGGGCGTCGGCACGCTCAAGGCGACGATGATCAACGCCGGCATTCCGACCGTGTTCATCAATGCCGCCGAGATCGGCTACACCGGCACCGAGCTGCGCGAGGCGATCAACAGCGATCCCAAGGCGCTGGCGAAGTTCGAGACCATCCGTGCCTATGGCGCGCTGCGCATGGGCCTGATCAAGGACGTCGCCGAAGCCGCCAAGCGGCAGCACACGCCGAAAGTGGCCTTCGTGGCGCCGCCGGCCGACTATGTTTCGTCCAGCGGCAAGCAGGTCAAGGCCAGCGACATCGACCTCAACGTCCGTGCGCTGTCGATGGGCAAGCTGCACCACGCGATGATGGGTACCGCGGCGGTGGCGATCGGCACTGCGGCGGCGATCCCTGGCACGTTGGTGAATCTGGCGGCCGGAGGCGGGGCGCGGGAGGCGGTGCGCTTCGGTCATCCTTCCGGCAGCCTGCGTGTCGGCGCGGCAGCCGAGCAGGTCAGCGGCGAGTGGAAGGTGAAGAAGGCGATCATGAGCCGCAGCGCCCGCGTGCTGATGGAAGGCTGGGTGCGGGTGCCGGGCGATGCCTTCTGAGCCGGTGTCGGGTCGGTAGACCTCCAGCGTTCGGCATTTCGCAGCCGTCTGGCGCTCGGTGGTTGCTCCCGGCGTGACAGCGCGGGCGGATCGGCCGATAATGCGAATCAATGACAATTGCGCAACTAAATCCACCCGTCATCGCCGCGCGTAGCCTGCTGCAACTGGGTCTGCACAGCGACGCAAGGGTGATTGCGGTCGATGATCTGCGGCCGGGTGATCTGATCGCCCGCCGCCTGCGCGAACTGGGCTTCGTGCCGGGCGAGCTGGTGCGGGTGGTGGCACTGGGGCCGCTGGGTGGCGATCCGCTGCTGGTGCAGGTTGGCTATACGCGCTTCGCGCTGCGTCGCGCCGAGGCGGCGCGGGTGCTGGTGGAACAGTCATGAGCGCCAGCCTGCGGATCGCCCTGGTCGGCAACCCCAACTGTGGTAAGACCGCGCTATTCAATCGCCTCACCGGCAGCCGCCAGAAGGTCGCCAACTACGCCGGCGTCACCGTCGAGCGCAAGGAAGGCCGCTTTGCCGACGCCAATGGCCGCGTGGTGCAGGTGCTGGACCTGCCGGGCACCTACAGCCTGGCGGCGACCAGCCCGGATGAGGCGATCACCCGTGATGTCTGCCTGGGCCGCATGGCCGGTGAGCCGAAGCCCGATCTTCTGGTCTGCGTGGTCGATGCCACCAATCTGCGCCTGCACCTGCGCTTCGTGCTGGAAGTGCAGCGCCTGGGCCTGCCGATGCTGCTGGCGCTGAACTGCGTGGACCTGGCCGAGAAGCGCGGCATCCGCATCGACCGCGAGCGCCTGCAAGCGGCCCTGGGCGTGCCGGTGGTGGAAACCGTCGCGGTGCGCGTCGGTGGCGCGCAGGCGCTAGTGCGCCAACTCGGACAGGCTCTGCCGCAGCGGCCACGGCCGCTCCCGGAAAACGCCGACCTGCACGCCGAGGTCAACCATCTGCTTGCGGCGGCGGTGAGCATGCCGCGCCGCACTGCCGAGATCGACGACCGCCTCGACCGTGTGCTGCTGCACCCGGTGTGGGGGCTGGCGATCCTGGCGGCGGTGATGTTCCTGATGTTCCAGGCGGTGTTCAGCTGGGCCGAGCCGCTGATGAACGGCATCGAGGCCCTGGTCGGCTGGGTCGGGCAGGGGCTCAGCGCCCTGCTGCCGGATGGCGTGCTCAAGAGCCTGCTGGTGGACGGCATCCTCGCCGGCATCGGCGGCGTCGTGGTGTTCCTGCCGCAGATCCTGATCCTGTTCCTGTTCATCCTGGCGCTGGAGGAGAGCGGCTATCTGCCGCGCGCGGCCTTCCTGCTCGACCGCTTCATGGTCGGTGCCGGTCTCACCGGCCGTTCCTTCATTCCGCTGCTGTCGAGTTTTGCCTGTGCGGTGCCCGGGATCATGGCTACCCGCACCATCCAGGACCCACGCGACCGACTCGCCACCATCCTGGTCGCGCCGCTGATGACCTGCTCGGCGCGCCTGCCGATCTACGCGCTGCTGATCGCCGCCTTCATTCCGGCACGCACGGTCTGGGGCTTGTTCAACCTGCAAGGGCTGGTGCTGTTCGCGCTCTACGTGGCCGGCATCGTCTCGGCGCTGGCGGTGGCCACCGCGATGAAGTGGTGGCGGCGCAGCAAGCTGGAGCATGCGCTGCTGCTGGAGCTGCCGTCCTACCGCCTGCCCAACCTCAACGACCTCGCGCTTGGCCTGTGGGAGCGCGCGATGATCTTCCTCAAGCGCGTCGGCGGCATCATCCTGGCGCTGACCATCATCCTCTGGGCCTTGTCGAGCTTCCCAGCACCGCCCGAGGGTGCCACCGGTCCGGCCATCGACTACAGCCTGGCCGGCCGGCTCGGCCATGCCCTGCAGTGGCTGTTCGCGCCGATTGGCTTCAACTGGCAGATCTGCATTGCCTTGATCCCCGGCCTCGCCGCGCGCGAGGTGGCGGTGAGCGCGCTGGCGACGGTCTATGCGCTTTCCGCCACCGACGACGCCGCGGCCGAGTTGCTCGCGCCCATCATTTCGGCGCAGTGGAGCCTGCCGACGGCTCTGTCGCTGCTGGCTTGGTATGTGTTCGCGCCGCAGTGCATCTCGACGCTGGCGGCGATCCGTCGCGAGACGCTGTCCTGGCGCATCGTCGCCATCGCCGCCGGTTATTTGTTCGGGCTCGCCTATCTGGCGTCGTTTGTCACCTACCGGCTGGCGCTGGCCTTCGCGTGAACGCCTATCACGCCCTGGAAGCCCTGATCGTGCTGGCCGTGCTGGTCTGGAGCGGGCGGGTGGTCTGGCGCAGCTTAGGCCCGCAGATACGCACCGCCATCCGCGGGCGTGCGAGCGACAAAGCCGGCTGCGAGGGCTGCAACAACTGCGCGCCGGAAGCGGAAAAGAAGGGCCGCTGAACTCTGGCAAAGCGGCTCTGGCCGCAGGGCGGGGCGCTGCGACGACTGTGCGATGATCGCGCGATGAAGCGGCTCTTCGCCAGCGTGCTCGCACTCGGTCTGGTGCTCTGCCCGCGCGTACAGGGCTCCGACCTGACGCTCGGTATCGGCACCGTGGAGAGTCCTGCCTGGCGGGCAAGCGGTGTGCAACTGCGGGTGTTGCCGGGGTCCGAGCTTCGGCTCGACATCGACCGCATCGCCTTGGCCGGGCGCCCCGCGCTGCGCAATCTCCAGCTGCATTGCCAGGGCCTCGCGGCTGGCGCCGGCACCCGCTGCGACGACGCCAGCTTCGTGGTGCGGGTACCCGGCTGGGGTCAGCTCAAAGGGCAAGTGAGTGCGCGCTATGAGGACGCGCAGCATTGGAACGCCGACTTGCAGGTGCCGAGGCGCGGCCTCCGTCTGCGGCTGACGCAATCCGGCGCGGCGCTGCGGGCCCTGCTCGATCTGCGCGGGCAATCGGCGAGCGAGCTGCAAAAGCTGGCTAGCGCCTTCCAGCTGGTCATTCCCGGCGAGGTTTCGGGTGGCATCGACCTGCATCTGGACGCGCGGCTGGGCGAGCGGGTCCGGGCGGATGTCCGGCTCAGTGCCCATGCGCTGAGCTATAGCGAGGCGAGCGGCCGCTACGCCAGCGAGAAGCTGTCTACCGAGGCGGCCCTGCAGTTCGATAGCGCGAGCCGTCGCTGGCAGCTGGCCTTGGACACCCGCGGAGGCCAGGCCTATGTGGAACCACTTTACTTCGACTTTGCCGCGCTGCCGCTGCATGCCGAAGCCCGCATCGTCGCACTGGACCAGGCCTGGAGCATTGAGCAGCTGCGCTTGGTTCCGGGCAATGCCGGGACCATTGAAGCGAGCGGCAAGCTGGGGGCTGACTTCAAGCCACGCCAGCTGGAGGCGCGGCTGGTTGCCCAGGATCTCGCGCCGCTGGTGGCCACCTATCTGCAACCGCTGCTCATCGGTACGGTCGCCGATGGTCTAAGCGCCAGCGGCCGCGCCAGCGCAAGGCTTTCGCTGCGCGAGGGGCTGCCAACGGCGCTGGTGGCGCAACTCGCCGACGTGAGCGTCGCGGCCAACAAGCTAGGCGTCGCGCTCGAAGGGGTATCCGGTGATCTGGCCTGGGCCGCGGCCGAGGCCGAGCCTTCCAGACTGCGCTGGACTGGCGGCGCGGTGCAGAAGGTGCCCCTGGCGGCATCGCAGATTTCGTTCAGGGCGCAGGGCAAGAGCTTTGAACTGCTTGCGCCTTGGCGGCAGCCTCTGCTTGAAGGTGCGCTGTTGGTCGAGAAGCTGGCGCTGCGCGAGCTGGGCAGTGCGCAGCTCAGCGCCGACTTCAAGGGTGCCGTCGAGCCGATCAATCTGGCGGCGTTGTGCAAGGCGCTGGGCTGGCCGGAGTTTGCCGGCACGCTGGGTGGTCAGCTGCCCGGCCTCTCGGTGCGCGAGGATGTCTGGACGGTGGATGGCACGCTGGAGGCCCAGGCCTTTGATGGCAGGCTGCGTCTCGACAATCTGCGCGCCATACAACCCTTCGGCGTGTTGCCCAGGGTGATGGCGGACGTGGAACTGCGCCGCATCGATCTGGAGCGGCTCACCAGCGCCTTCTCCTTTGGCCGCATCACCGGCCGCCTGGACGGTGAGGTGAAAGGTCTGCGCCTGTTGAACTGGAGCCCTGTGGCCTTCGACGCGCGGCTGTACTCCACCCCTGGCGATCGCTCCAAACGTCGCATCTCGCAGCGCGCCATCGACAATATTTCCTCCATCGGCGGCGGGCCCACGGGCATGCTCTCGCGCGGCTTTCTCAGCATTTTCGAAGACTTCGCCTATGCGCGGCTGGGCATCAGCTGCCTGCTGCGCGACGGTGTCTGCCAGATGGCCGGTGTGGCGCCGGCGAAATCGAAAGACGGCCAGCAGGCCTACTACCTGGTAGAGGGGCGGCTGTTGCCGCGCATCAATGTGGTGGGCTACTCGCAGCGAGTGTCCTGGAATCAGGTCATCGAACAGCTCAAGGCGCTGCAGGCCTCGAGTGGGCCAGAGGTGAAATGAGCTGCCCTTCGGGCACTGCAACCGGTTCTATACTGCGCAGGTGCACCCTAGGAGAGCCGCCATGTCCCGTACTGCGCCCGTCTCGTTCCTCAGCATCGGCTTCTTGCTGAGCGCCTGCGTCACCATCAATGTGTACTTCCCCGCCGCCGCGGCCGAAAAGGCGGCGGATCGCATCATCGAAGATGTGTGGAAGCAGACGGCCCCCAAACCCGCCGAGGCGGCTCCCGCACCGCAGTCCAGCCTGGGCAGCCGCGCCGCCCTCGCGCTGCTGGATTTCCTAGTGCCGCGCGCTGAGGCGCAGCAGCCCAACATCGACATCAGCTCGCCCGAGGTGCAGCGGGTCAAGGCGGCGCTGGAGGCGCGTTACACCAGCTTGAAGCCGCATCTGGACTCCGGCGCGGTCGGCCTCACCGGCGATGGTTATGTCGCGCTGCGTGATCCCAACGCGGTGCCGCTGGCGCAGCGCAATGCCGTGAAAGGCCTGGTGGCCGACGAGAACAGCGATCGCAAGGCGCTGTACCACGAGATTGCGGTCGCCAACGGCCAGCCGCAGTGGGAGGGACAGATCCAGAGCGTGTTCGCCCAGCGCTGGGTCGCAAAGGCGGCCTCGGGCTGGTGGTATCAGGACGCCGGCGGTTGGAAGCAGAAATAATCCAAGCCGACGGCCATCGCCGTTACTCCGGCGACCCCTGGAAGCACAGCGACCCATTGACCCAGGTCTGGATCACCCGCGCTTCCTCCCTGAGGGGGTGGGCGGTCAGAACCACCAGATCCGCAGCGGCCCCGGGCGTCAGTGCGGCGGGTATCCTCTTGCCGAGCGCCTTCAGCCCGCCCGAGGTATAGGCGGCGACGGCGGTTTCGATCGACACCGCTTCTTCGCCGTTCACCAGGCGGCCATCGTCAAGACGGCGGGTGACCGCCAGGCGCAGATTGTGCAGCGGGTCCAGCGGGCCGCAGGGATTGTCCGAAGAGATGCAGACACTGACACCGCGATTGGCCAGCGAGGCAATCGGGATGCACTGCAGGGAAGGCGAGATTGCCCTATCGAGCATCGCGGGGCCGAAATGCGGGAGGAATCCGGGTTGCAGCGAAGCCACCGCGCCGGAGTCGGCCACCGCGTCCATGTCCCAGGAGCCCAGGACCGTCAGGTGTTCTATCGTGGCGTCGCTCGTATGCGAGCGCTTGATGGCCTCGCAGGCGCAACGGACCGCGTAATTCCCGAGCGCGTGGATCTTGGGGCGGACGCCTTCCCGGCCCAGGGTCTCCAAGCGGGTGGTGAGCGTCGTGGTTTCCATGCGCAGGTAGGGCATGTAGACCTTGCCCTGCCTGTAGGTCGTTCGATAGCTCAATAGGTCACGCAGCGGCGAGGTATTGCCCTTCAAGGCCTGCCCCAGGGCCGCTCCCGCCAGCTTGAGTACATGACTGGGGTTGAGGCACATGGCGCAGCGGTGCGCGCCGTCCATGAACAGCTTCGCGCTAGGCGGGGCATCGCCGCAGTTGGGGCAGAGCTCCGTGACCTCCGCAGGCTCCAGCAGGCTCTGCTCCGAGACTCTGGACCAAGACAGCTTCAGCGGGGTCAGCGTGCGCAGTTGCTCCATCAGCCCTTGCAGGGAGGTGGGAATGCAGGGGTCGTGGCAGGTGGTGACGCCCAGGGCCAGGTGGCGTTGCGCCTCGGCCCGCAGGAGTTCCAACTGCCCCTGCTCGCCAAGCTGCATTGCCAGGTCGGAGAGTGCGGTCTTGAGTGCGGCGGCATTGGCGCTTTCCCAAAGCAATCCGGTGGCAACACCATGGCGCCGCTCCACATCCTCTGGGTTGTGCCGGGTGTAGTCGCGAATGGCGGCCAGTCCTGCGCTGGAGACCAGGCAACGATGCAAGGAAACATCCGAGATCAGTGTCGGGCGGCCATTGCAGGCTTCGTCCAGTTCAGCCATCGACGGCAGGCCGTCTTGCCAGAGATCGAAGTCGGTGGCCGTCACCAGCAGCCAGGCATCGCTCAGGCGTTCGGAGGCACGGCGCCGGAGCGCGGTCAGTAGCTCCGCGTGGCTCCTGAGCAGGCTGCCGTCGAACGTCAGCGGCAGCCAGGCGCTGACGGTCAGGTGCGAGTGTGCATCGACGAATCCGGGCAGCAGATGCCGGCCGGCGAGATCAATCACCGTTTGCGCCTGCGGCGGGGTATCGGTGCCGATGGCAGAGATGGTTTCTCCCGTCACCAACAGCCACCCCGATTCCGGCTTGGGCGGCGAGCCGGACCAGATCACGGCATTGCGGAACAGCGTCGATGGCATAGGGCTTCCTGGAGTGCTGGCCGGTCAGCGGCGTCGGCCGAGCATTTCCTGAGCCCGGTATTTAGTCAAATGACTAATTGTGGGCGGAGAACGCTGGCGGGAACATCGACTCCGTGATCCACGGGGGGCAAAGCCAGTGCGCGAGGCATGCCCGGCTCTAGCTGTTGGCCGCAGGCGAAAGATGCCGGCCGAATCGCGCAAGGGCAGGCCCGGAAAATGAAAAAGCCCCTCGAGAGGGGCTGATCAAATGCGGCAATGAGTTGGTCGGGGCGACAGGATTCGAACCTGCGACCTCTTGCTCCCGAAGCAAGCGCTCTACCAAGCTGAGCTACGCCCCGTGCCTCAATGCTTGCGGCCGACGGCGAAATCCGCCAGCTGCAACAGCGCTGCTTTGTAGGGGGACTCGGGAAGACCGCCGACAGACGCTTTGGCTGAATCGGCATGCCGTTCAGCGAGGGCGCGAGTGTACGGGATCGCCCCTGTCGATTCAATGGCTTTTCGCACCTCGGCGAGGGTGGCTTCGAGGTCGCTGATCTCGCCGCTGCGCAGAACGTGGCGCAGGCGGGCGACAGTTTCCGCATCGCCGTGCTTGAGAACCTGGATCAGCGGCAGCGTCGGCTTGCCCTCGATCAGGTCATTGCCGACCGCCTTGCCACTCTCCTGGGGATCGCCTTCGAAATCGAGCACATCGTCGGCGAGTTGATAGGCGATGCCCAGTTGCAGGCCGTATTCGGCCAGGGCGCTCTGGGTGGTCGTATCGGCACCGGCGGCGATCGCGCCGAGCTGGCAGGCGGCGCGGAACAGGACCGCGGTCTTCAGTTCAATGACCCGGAAATAGCGGGCTTCATCGACATCGGGGTTGCGGGCGTTCAAGAGCTGCAGCACCTCGCCCTCGGCGATGGCGTTGGTGGTGTCGGCCATTACCCGCATCACTTCCAGTTCGCCGACTTCGACCATCATCTGGAAGGCGCGTGAGTACAGGAAGTCGCCGGACAGGACCGCTGCCGAATTGCTCCACTGGGCGTTGGCAGTGATGCGGCCGCGGCGCAGGTCGGTATGGTCGACCACGTCATCATGCAGCAGGGTGGCGGTATGAATGAACTCGATGACTGCGGCGAGGATGCGTGCCCGGTCGTTGACCTGCCCAGCGGCGCCGGCGGCCAGCAGGGTGGTGGTCGGCCGCAGGCGTTTGCCGCCGGCGTGGATAATATGGCCGCCGATGTCGTTGATGAGCGCCACTTTCGAGGCCAGACGCTGGCGTATCACCTCGTTGACGCGCAGCAGGTCATCCGTGACCGGGAGCAACAGGGTTTTTAGATCCATTCTTTGGGCGGCTCAACGGGCTGGCAAACGGCGCGGATGCTAGGTGCGCGGGACAAGGGGCGTCAATCTTAAAATTGCTTGACCGGGCGGGGACTTGTCACTAGAATCCGCCCTCTTTCAAAACGGCCGTCCCCGCGGGGCTGGCCAGTGCTCGGAGTATCCACGATGTATGCCGTGATCAAGACCGGTGGCAAACAGTACAAGGTTGCCCCTGGTGAACAGCTGAAGGTTGAGAGCCTGGTTGCCGATGTCGGCAGCGTCTTTTCCTTTGACCAGGTTCTGCTCGTGGCCAATGGCGAAGCCATCAAGGTCGGCGCCCCGACCGTGGCCGGCGCCACCGTGAAGGCGGAAGTCGTGGCCCACGGCCGCGGCGACAAGATCCGCATCATCAAGCACCGCCGCCGCAAGCACTACCACAAGGAACAGGGTCATCGCCAGAACTACACGGCGGTGAAGATCACCGAGATCGTCGGCGCCTAAGGCCGGCCTCTCCCCGAACAAGCATCAGGAGCATTCGTCATGGCACATAAGAAGGCAGGCGGTTCTACCCGCAACGGTCGTGATTCCGAGTCCAAGCGTCTCGGCGTGAAGAAGTTTGGCGGCGAAGCGGTCATCGCCGGCAACATCATCATCCGCCAGCGCGGCACCCAGTTTAAGCCGGGCATCAACGTCGGCATCGGCAAGGATCACACGATCTTTGCCCTCACCGACGGCAAGGTGCTGTTCAAGGCGCGCGGCGCCAAGGGCAAGACCCACGTCGACATCGTGGCGGCCTAAGGTTTCCTACCTTGTGCTGAAAAGGCCCCGTTCAACGGGGCTTTTTCATGCCCGCAGTCGTGCAGTTGTTTAGAGTGCTCCCATGAAGTTCGTTGACGAAGCCACCATTCACGTTCAAGCCGGCGACGGCGGGAACGGCTGCGTCAGCTTCCGCCGTGAAAAGGCCATCCCCTTCGGTGGCCCGGACGGCGGTGACGGTGGCGACGGCGGCAGCATCCACGCGGTCGCCGACATCAATCTCAATACCCTGGCGGACTTCCGTTTCACCCGCAGCTTCAAGGCCAAGCGCGGCGAGAACGGCTCCAGCGCCAACTGCCGCGGGGCAGGGGCGGAAGATCTCGAGATTCCGATGCCGCTCGGCACCCGCATCGTCGATGTCGAAACCCAGGAGCTGATCGGCGAGCTGACCCGCAACGGTCAGCGGGTCAAGCTGGCCCAGGGCGGTTTCCATGGACTGGGCAATACTCGCTTCAAGTCCTCGATCAACCGCTCGCCGCGGCAGTCGACGCCGGGTTCGCCGGGCGAGCAGCGGGAACTGGCGCTGGAGCTGTCGCTGATGGGCGACGTGGGTCTGCTGGGCCTGCCCAATGCCGGCAAGTCCACGCTGCTGTCCTCGGCCTCGGCGGCGCGTCCGAAGATCGCAGACTACCCCTTCACCACGCTCTACCCGCAGCCGGGCGTGGTCAGCTGTGGCCTGGGCCGCAGCTTCGTGATGATGGACATCCCCGGCCTGATCGAGGGTGCTGCCAGCGGCGCCGGTCTGGGTATCCGCTTTCTCAAGCATCTGCAGCGCACCCGTCTGCTGCTGCATCTGGTCGATGTTAATCCGCCGGATGGCGGCGACATCGTCAGCCATATCAAGACCATCCGCGCGGAACTGAAGGAATTCGGTGAGGCGCTGGAAGAGCGCGAGCAATGGCTGGTGTTCAACAAGTCCGACACCCTGGCGCCCGAGGAACTGGACGCGCTGGTGAAAAAGAGCCTGCGCCGCCTGCGGTTCAAGGGGCGTCATTTCGTCATTTCCGCCGTCACCGGGGCTGGCGTCGCCGAGCTGTGCGAGGCGGCCATGCAATGGGTGGAGGCCTACCGTGCCGCCCATGCTCCGGCGGCGAATGAATCCGATGAATCGTCAGACACTCCCGAATAGTCGTCGCTGGGTCATCAAGGTTGGCAGCTCCCTGGTTACCGCCAAGGGGCAGGGGCTGGATCGCGTCGCCATCGCCGACTGGTGTGCGCAGATTGCCGCATTGCGTGCCCAGGGCAGGCAGATCGTGCTGGTCTCCTCCGGCGCGGTGGCCGAGGGCATGGCGCGGCTGGGCATCAAGAAGCGGCCGGTACTGCTGCACGAGTTGCAGGCCACCGCCGCGGTCGGGCAGATGGGCCTGGTGCGTGCCTACGAGAGCGAATTCGAGAAGCACGGCCTGCGCGCGGCGCAGATCCTGCTGACCCACGAGGATGTCGCCGACCGCGGGCGCTATCTGAATGCCCGCGGCACCTTCAATACCCTGCTCGATTTCGGCGTGGTGCCGGTGGTCAACGAGAACGACACCGTCTCCACCGACGAGATTCGTTTGGGCGACAACGACACTTTGGGCGCGCTGACCGTCAATCTGATCCAGGCCGACCTGCTGGTGATCCTCACCGACCAGGAAGGCCTGTTCGACAGTGATCCGCGCGGTAACCCGGACGCCAAGCTGGTATCGGAGGCCGATCTCGCCGATCCCCGCCTAGTGGGCATGGCCGGCGAGAGCAAGGGTGTGCTCGGTCGCGGCGGCATGCGCACCAAGCTCAATGCCGCCTACACCGCCGCGCGCAGCGGTGGTGCCACGGTGATCGCCCATGGCCGCGAACCGGATGCGCTGCTGCGCATCGCCCGCGGCGAAGCCCTGGGTACGCTGCTGAAGCCGGCAGAAGCGCCGATGGCGGCGCGCAAGCGCTGGATTGCCGGACAGATGCAGGTGCGCGGCCGTCTGCACCTCGACGAGGGCGCGGCGCGGGTGGTGCGGGAGCAGGGCAAGAGTCTGCTGCCGGTCGGCGTGCGTCGTATCGAAGGCGAGTTCGAGCGCGGCGACCTGGTTTCCTGCCTGGACCCGCAGGGGCGTGAGATCGCCCGTGGCCTGGTCAACTATGGCGCGGGCGAGGCGGACAAGATTCTTGGTGCCAAGAGTGAGGAAGTGTTGGCGCGCCTGGGCGCGCTCGCGGAACCGGAACTGGTGCACCGGGACAATCTGATCCTGGTCTGAGCCTGGGTGCCGGCCGACTGCGTGGCCGGCACTAGTCCGTCGCGGACAAACAAAAACGCCGGCACTGGGCCGGCGTTTTGCGCTGCGGGCGGTTTAGGCCAGCGCCAGGATGTGCGCCTGCAGGCGGCTTTTGTGGCGAGCGGCCTTGTTCTTGTGGATCAGGCCACGGTTGGCGTAGCGGTCCAGCACCGGGACCATCTCGGCGTAGGCGGCAACGGCGCCGGCCTTGTCCTTGGCGGCGACGGCCTTCACGACCTTCTTGATCGTGGTGCGCACCATGGAACGCTGCGCGGTGTTGCGAGCGCGGTTGTTCTCGGACTGGCGGGCGCGCTTTTTGGCAGAGGCGATATTGGCCAAGGGTCAAGCTCCTGAAGATCGTTCGCGTCCTGCTGACGGTGCGAAGCGATTAGAATCGTGGAAAAAAGGGCGCAAAGTATGTTGTGCGATCCTTAGTCTGTCAACGGTCGCCATGTCAATCTCGCCCACCGCCTGTCGTCTCCCCGGTTTGCCGCGCCATGTCTGAATTTGAAACCCCGGGGCCCAAGCCTGCCGCCAAGGGCGCCAGCGGTGCTGCCTCGCTGGGGCGTTCCACCAGTATCGTCGGGGCGATGACCCTGCTGTCGCGGGTGCTGGGCTTCGTGCGCGAGATCATGCTCGCCACCGCCTTCGGCGCCGGCGCGGCGATGGACGCCTTCCTGGTCGCCCTGCAGATTCCCAACTTCGGCCGCCGGATGTTCGCCGAGGGCGCCTTCTCGCAGGCCTTCGTACCGGTGTTCACCGAGACCAAGACCACCCAGGACCACGCCGCCGCCCGCGACCTGGTGGCGGTGGTTAGCGGCACCCTGGGCGGGGTGCTGAGCCTGATCACCCTGATCGGCTGCCTGGCGGCGCCGGTGCTGGTCTGGCTGTTCGCCTCCGGCTTTGCCTCCGAGCCGGGCAAGCAGGCGCTCGCCGGCGAGTTGCTGCGCTGGACCTTCCCCTACCTGATGTTCATCTCGCTGACCTCGATGGCCGGCGGCGTGCTCAATGCCTATGGCCGCTTCGCGGTGCCGGCGTTCACGCCGGTGATCCTCAACCTCTGTCTGATCGGCAGCGCCTTCGTCGATGGCGGCTCGGTGCAGGTGCTGGCCTACGCGGTATTCCTGGCCGGCGTGCTGCAATTCGCCTTCCAGCTGCCCTCGCTGTGGAAGCTGCGCCTGCTGCCCTGGCCGCGCTGGGGCTGGCGCGATGGCCGGGTGCGCCACATCATTGAGCTGATGGTGCCGGTGCTGATCGGCTCCTCCATCGCCCAGGTCAGCCTGCTGATCAACTCCAATCTCTCCACCCATTTTGGCGACGGCTCGGTGAGCTGGCTGTACTACGCCAACCGGTTGATGGAGTTCCCGCTCGGCATCTTCAGCATCGCCGTCGGCACCGCGATTCTGCCGACGCTCTCGGCCCAGCACGCCATTGCCCAGGGCCAGCAGTTTTCCTCGACGCTGGACTGGGGCCTGCGCACCATCCTGATCATCGGCCTGCCGGCGGCGGCCGGCATGCTGCTGCTGGCCGGTCCGCTGGTGGCCAGCATCTACGGCCACGGCCGCTTCGGCGCCGAGGACGTGCGCATGACCACCTATGCGCTCTGGGCCTATGGCGCCGGCTTCATGGGCTTCTCGCTGATCAAAGTGCTGGTGCCGGGTTTCTACGCCCGGCAGGAGACCAAGCTGCCGGTGCGCTTCGCGATCACCGCGCTGATCGTCGGCATGAGCTTCAGCCTCGGCGTGTTCCTGGTCGACAACCATAGCCCGCTGCCGGCCGCGCACGTTGGCCTGGCGATCTCCACCACGCTGACCGCCTGGGTCAATGCCGGTCTGCTGTATCGACGCCTGCGTCGCGACGGCATCTACGTGCCGGGCGCCGGCTGGGGTGGCTTCGCGCTGCGCATCACCGCGGCCACGCTGGCGATGGCGGCGGTGGTCTGGTTTTTCGCCGGCCCGATCGAGCTGTGGCTGAGTCTGGACGCCGCCCATCGTGGCCTGCGCCTGCTGCTGGTGATCGTCGCCGCCATGCTGGCCTACTTCGGAGTGTTGATCGCGCTCGGCCTGCGGCCGCGTGATCTGCGGCCCCGGCGCGGCTGAGCGGCTAAAATTGCCGCCCTTTTCGAGTGGCCTGTCATGGAGCTGATCCGCGGACTGCACAACCTGAGCCGGTCGCACCGGGGCTCGGTGCTGTCCATCGGCAACTATGACGGCGTGCACCGGGGTCATCAGGCGCTGCTGAAGCGTCTTCGCGAGCGTTCCACCGAGCTGGGCCTACCCAGCACCGTGCTGGTGTTCGAGCCGACCCCGCGCGAGTACTTCGCCCCCGCTGACGCCCCACCGCGGGTGCTGACCCTGCGCGACAAGCTCACGGCCCTGGCCGGGCAGGGTGTGCAGCGGGTGCTGATCGTGCGCTTCGACCGCCGTCTGGCCGCGCTCTCGGCCGAGGCTTTCGTGCGTCAGGTGATCGTCGAGGCCCTGGGCACCAAGGCGCTGGTGGTGGGCGACGACTTCCGCTTCGGCGCCCGTCGCAGCGGCGACTTCGCCCTGCTGCAGAACCTGGGGCAGACGCTGGGCTACAGCGCCGAACAGCTCGACACCCTGCACGTCAGCGGTTGCCGTTGCAGCTCCACCGCGCTACGCGGCCTGCTGGCGGAGGCCAGGCTGGACGAAGCCGCCGAGCTGCTGGGCCGCCCTTACACGATCAGCGGCCCGGTGCGGCACGGCCTCAAGCTCGGCCGCCAACTGGACATGCCCACCGCCAATCTCGCCCTGCGCCGGCCGCCACCGCTGCCCCTGGGCGTGTACGCGGTGCGCGCGCGCCTGGCCGGCTCCGAGCAGCACTGGACCGGCGTTGCCAGCCTGGGCGTGCGGCCGACCCTGGGCCTGAACCGCTGCCTGCTGGAAACCCATCTGTTCGGTCAGCCCGGCGACATCTACGGCCGGCTGCTGAGCGTCGAGTTCCAGCGCTACCTGCGGCCCGAGCTGCGCTTCGCTAGTCTCGACGCCCTGAAGACCCAGATGCACCTCGATGCCGAGGACGCCAAAGCCGGTTTCGCCACCGCGAACCGCTCCCCCGAAGAACCCGCCTACTAGCTGAGCCTGCCGTGGCCGACGATTCAAACAAGTACAAAGACAGCATCCATCTGCCGCAGACGGATTTCCCCATGCAGGCCAATCTCGCCAAGCGCGAGCCGGAGATGCTGGCGCGCTGGGAGGCCGAGCAGACCTACGCCGCGGTGATGAAGGCGGGCGAGGGCGCGCCGGAGTTCCGCTTTGTCGATGGTCCGCCCTACGCCAATGGCGACATCCACATCGGCCACGCGGTCAACAAGGTGCTGAAGGACATGGTGGTCAAGGCCGCGCGCCTCGACGGCTACCAGGCGCCCTTCGTACCGGGCTGGGACTGCCACGGCCTGCCGATCGAACTCCAGGTCGAGAAGAAGTTCGGCAAGGTCGGCGAGAAGCTCAGCGCCGCCGAGTTTCGCGCCCGCTGCCGCGAGTACGCGGCCGAGCAGGTCGAGCGCCAGAGGGTGGACTTCAAGCGCCTGGGCATCCTTGGTGACTGGGAGCGGCCTTATCTCACTATGCAGCCGGGCTTCGAGGCCGAGCAGTTGCGGGTGCTGTCGCGCATCTGCGCACGCGGCCATGTGGTGCGCGGCTTCAAGCCGGTGCACTGGTGCCTGGACTGCGGCTCCTCGCTGGCTGAGGCCGAGGTGGAGTATCAGGACAAGCAGTCGGCGGCCATCGACGTCGCTTTCGCGGCGGCGGATAGCGCCGATCTCGGCGCCCGCTTTGGCGGTGCCGATGCGAGCAACGCCGGCTTCGTGATCTGGACCACCACGCCTTGGACGCTACCGGCCAACCAGGCGATCAGCGTCAATGCCGAACTCGACTACGCCCTGGTGCAGCTCGGCGCCCGCAAGCTGGTGCTGGCCGCCGGTCTGGTCGAAGCCGTGTGCAAGCGCCTGGGTGGCGAGGGAATCGTGCTGGCGACGGTGAAGGGCAAGGCGCTGGAGGGTGCCAAGGCGCGGCATCCCTTCGCCGAACGCATCGTGCCGATCATCTGCGGCGAACACGTCACCCTGGATGCGGGTACCGGCCTGGTCCACACCGCCCCGGCGCACGGCGTCGAGGACTACGGCGTCGGCAAGCTCTACGGTCTGCCGGTGGACAACCCGGTGGGTAGCAACGGCGTGTTCATCGCCGGCACGCCGCTGGTGGCCGGCCTGCATGTGCGCAAGGCCGAGGAACCGATCCTGGCCGCGCTGCAGGAGTCGGGTGCGCTGCTGCACAAGGAAGCCATCACGCACAGCTACCCGCACTGCTGGCGCCACAAGACGCCGCTGATCTTCCGCGCCACGCCGCAGTGGTTCATCAGCATGGACAAGGAGGGCCTGCGCGCGCAGGCCTTGTCCGAGATCGCCGCCACCAAGTGGATCCCCGGCTGGGGCGAGGATCGCATCGCCGGCATGATCCGCGACCGGCCCGACTGGTGCATCTCGCGCCAGCGCTACTGGGGCGTGCCGCTGGCGGTGTTCGTGCACCGCGAGACCCAGACCCTGCACCCGGACACGCCGGCCCTGCTGCTGCGCGTCGCCGACGCCGTGCAGGAGCGTGGCCTCGAAGCCTGGTTCGGCAGCAGCCCGGCCGACTGGGGCGTTGACGAAACCGTCTACGAGAAGGGCACCGACACGCTGGATGTCTGGTTCGACTCCGGCGTGGTGTTCCCGGCCAGCTTCGTCGCCAACGGCCAGACCACACCGGACAAGGCCGACATCTACCTGGAAGGCTCCGACCAGCATCGCGGCTGGTTCCATTCCTCGCTGCTGACCCGCGTCGCCACCGATGGCATCGCACCCTACAAGAGTGTGCTCACCCACGGCTTCACCGTGGACGAGCAGGGTCGCAAGATGAGCAAGTCGCTGGGCAATGTGGTGGCCCCGCAGAAGGTCATCAGCACCCTCGGCGCCGACGTGCTGCGGCTGTGGGTGGCGAGTGCGGACTACTCCGGCGAGATCGCGATCTCCGACAACCTCCTGAAGCGCACCGCCGACGCCTACCGGCGCATCCGCAACACCGCTCGCTATCTGCTCGGCAGCCTGCACGGCTTCGATCCGGCAACCGATGCCGTGGCCACTAGCGAGATGGTGGCCGTGGACCGCTGGGCAATCGGCGAAGCCACGAAGCTGCAGGCCGAGTTGAAGGCGGCCTATGGCGACCGCGAGTTCCATCGCGTCTACCACGCCCTGCACAACTACTGCGTCAACGATCTGGGCGGTCTCTACCTCGACCTGCTCAAGGACCGGCTCTACACGCTGCCGGAGAAATCGCTGGCGCGGCGCTCGGCGCAGACCGCGCTCTGGCATCTGGCCGAAGGCCTGGTGCGCTGGATCGCGCCGATCCTGTCGTTCACTGCCGACGAGATCTGGCGCTTGCTGCCGGGGGACCGTTCGCAGAGTGTGTTCGCCCAGAGCTGGTGGAGCTTCCCGGAGATCGCTGCGGACGAAGTGGACTGGCCAGTTCTTAAACGCGTCCGTGAATCGGTTCGTAAAGAACTTGAGCGGCTCCGCGTTGAAGGTGCCATTGGTTCCTCGCTGCAGGCGAATGTGACGCTGCTTGCCACAGTTGACGAAGGCTATGTGCTTGACAAGTGTCGCGACGAACTGCGGTTCTGGCTCCAGACTTCAGATGTAGAGGTGGAAGACACAGACGGCGGCTTCGCTGTTTCTGCTGTCGCTGCAACTGCGCACAAATGCGACCGCTGCTGGCATTACCGCGAAGACGTCGGCCAGCACCCCGGCCACGAGACGATCTGCGGCCGTTGCGTATCCAATATCGAAGGTCCGGGCGAAACCCGGCGCTGGTTCTGAGCGGAGTTCCCCGAAGCATGCGCAACAACGCCGCCTGGCTGATCCTCTCCGCGCTGGTCATCGTCCTCGACCAGTTCAGCAAGTACTGGATCGAGGCCAACCTCGCCCACTACGGCGTGATCCCGGTGATGCCGCACTTCAACATCGTGCACCTGCGCAACACCGGCGCGGCGTTCTCGATGTTCAACCAGGCGCCTTCGCTGGCCTTCATCGGCCTCGCCGCAGCGGTCAGTGCCGGCATCCTCGTCTGGCTGCGCCGGCATCCGCGTGGCGAGACGCTCACCGCCGTTGGCCTCTGCCTGATCCTGGGCGGCGCCATCGGCAATGTCATCGACCGCGTGCGCCTGGGCCACGTCACCGATTTCCTCGATTTCTACTGGGGCAGCGCGCACTTCGCGGCCTTCAATGTCGCCGATTCGGCGATCTCGGTCGGCGCCGGCTTCCTGATTCTGGAAATGCTGCTGGAATGGAAACGCGGCGGGCCGCGCAAGGAGCTGTAGGCATGGACATCCTGCTCGCCAATCCGCGCGGTTTCTGCGCCGGCGTCGATCGCGCCATCGAGATCGTCGAGCGCGCGCTCGATGCCTTGGGCGCGCCCATCTACGTGCGCCACGAGGTGGTGCACAACCGCTTCGTGGTCGAGAACCTGCGCGCCAAGGGCGCGGTGTTTGTCGAGGAGGTGGACGAGATTCCGGAAGGGGCCACCTGCATCTTCTCCGCGCACGGTGTGGCCAGGACGGTGGTCGAAAGCGCCCGCCAGCGTGGGCTGACGGTGTTCGACGCCACCTGCCCGCTGGTGACCAAGGTGCACATCGAGGTAAAGCGCTACGCCCGCGAGAAGCGCGAGGTGGTGCTGATTGGCCACGAGGGACATCCGGAAGTCGAAGGCACCATGGGCCAGTTCGACGTCAGCCTGGGCGGAGCGATCTACCTGGTGGAGACACCCGAGGATGTGCAGCAGCTGTCGGTGAGGAATCCGGCGCACATGGCCTATGTCACCCAGACCACCTTGTCGATGGACGACACCGCCAAGGTCATCGACGCCCTGCGCCAACGCTTCCCGCAGATTCTGGGGCCGCGCAAGGACGACATCTGCTACGCCACCACCAATCGCCAGGACGCGGTCAAGCAGCTGGCCGCCCAGTGCGATGCGCTGCTGGTGGTGGGCTCGAAGAATTCCTCCAACTCCAACCGCCTGCGCGAGCTTTCCGAGCTGATGGGCACGCCGGCCTATCTGATCGACGGCGCCGGTGACATTGACCCCATGTGGGTGCAGGGTAAGAACCGGGTGGGCGTCACCGCCGGTGCCAGCGCGCCGGAGATCCTGGTCAGGCAGGTGGTGGAGCGCCTGCAGCAGCTGGGTGGCTTGGCGCCACGCGAGCTGGAAGGCCGCGAGGAGCACATCGTGTTCTCCCTGCCGCCGGCGCTGCGCCGCGCGGTGCGCAAAACCGCAGCCTGAGTCTTAAGCGCCTAGCGCTGCCAGCAGCTGTCGGCGCCGCCACTGGCGCCACGGTCGCCATTGGAGCCTACGCACAGGGTGCCGCAGGTCTGGTCGATGCGGCTGGCATAGGGCACTGCGCGGATCACGTAGGCGCGACTGCTGGGGCTGCCGCTGAGCGCGGAGCAGGTCCCCAGGCCGCCCGAGGGCAGGGCGGTGAGGCTCAGGGTGTAGAGCGCATCGCTGGTGCTGGAACTCACCGCGCCCTGCGAGTTGAGATAGGCGCTGCCGCTCAGGTTGTAGCCGAGCGCGGCCAGGCTGCTGGCGTAGCTCTTGTGGTCGGTGGCGTAGCTTTCCTGCCGGCTGGCGATCTCGCTTAATGCGGTCTTGGCCACCGTGCGATGGGTGCGCTCCACATAGCCGCGATAGCTGGGCAGCGCGATGGCGGTGAGGATGCCGAGTATGGCGATCGCGATCAGCAGCTCGGTCAGGCTGAAGCCTCGTGGGCGGTGCATGGGAGTCCTGGGCGTTGAGGTTGGGACGTTCAATTTTCACCCAGCCGCTCGCGCCAGGAGGCGCGCAGCCGCGGCGGCACCGCCTGCTGCTGTAGCTGGCCGCTGATCGCCTGGGTGGAGTTGGTGACGGCGGTCACCTCGCCCGGCAGGCCGCTGGCGGGCAGGGCGCTGGCGCGGTCGCTGCCGACCTGGTTGACGGCCGGCTTGGGCCGGGAGTTGCGCAGGGCGATGTTGTAGAGCCGGCCGCTGCCTTCCAGCGGCACGCAGGTCGCGTCGTCCGGCTGCGGTGGCACATAGGTGGAGAAGCTGGTGACGCCGCCGATACTGAGCGGTGCCGAGAACGCTTTTTCGCCGGAACTGGCGAGCTGGAAGCGATAGCCCGGCGTCAGCAGGTCCAGATCCTGGCAGCTGCTGCTGGAGGCGCTCATGCTGGCGCAGGCCGTGGTCTGGTCGGTAAAGGCGCTATGGCGGGCCGCGGTCAGCTGCGATTCCTGGGTCTTGATCTCGTCGCTGGTCTTGCCGCTGACCACGTCGGTGTCGCGGTAGGCGTAGAACCAGTTCTGGGTGGTGGTGTTGAACGGGTCTTCGCGGTCGCCGGTGGCGAACAGCACCACGTCGTAGTCGCTGCCGCCACTCTGGTGGTTGCGCACCGGCACGTAGTCGGGGGCATTGAAGATGCGGCGATCACTGGCCAGGGTCGGTGTCGCCTCGGCATGACGGCCGACGCTGGCGAGCGGGGTCAGCGTCCAGGCGCTGCGGTCGGCGCCCGGCAGGTCGGCACGCCACAGCCGGCCACCGGTGTCGCCGACGTAGAGGCGGTCGGTGAGGCCGTCGTTGTTGGTGTCGAGCGCGGTCACCTCGCTGGGGATGCTGTCGACCAGCAGCGGGTGGCCGTAGCGCAGGCTGCCCGCGGTATAGCCGGCGCTGTCGGCGCGGCCAGCACGCCAGAGCAGGGCGCCGGTTTCGGCATCGACGATGAACAGCGCATTGCCGCGCGAACCGCCGGCATTGCCATCGTCCTTGCCGATGCGTTCGCTGGCGGTGCTGTTGCGGGAGTTGTTGAGATCCTTGCCGATCTTGGTGCCGGCGCTGCTGCGGCCACCGTTGTAGCCGCCGCCGAAGATCAGCACCGACTTGCTCACCACGTCGTCGGTGGTGGCGGCATTGCCGTCGGCGTCGATACGCAGGCGGCCCAGCTGCGGGGTGGAGAAGCTCAGCCCCAGATCGGCGTACTGCGACTCGCTGCCGGCGACGATGCCGCTGCTGCAGGCGCGACGTAGGCCTTCCGGGCCAATCGACCACGCCAGACGCGCGCCAGCGCCGCCGTTGCAGGGGTCGCTGTCGGGGCCGGGCGCGTCGGGGTCGGTGATGTCCATGGCGTAGTAGTGGCTGCCGCCGCGACGCAGGCCGAAGAACAGCAGCACGCGGTCCTGACTGTTGTCGCCGATGGTGCCGAGCTTGCCGGCATTGGCGCCGCTGCTGGCGCCGCGGTCACGGATCAACACCACCGGCGAGCCATCGACGCCATAGGGCAGCGCCGCGCCAGCCTGATTTTCGCGCAGTACTTTCAGCTGGCTCATCAGCACCTGCGGCATGAAGCCCCAGCTCTCGACGCCGGTGTCGTCGCGCACCATGCGCAGATAGCCGTCACCGGAGCCGAACAGCACCCGGATATCGTCGCTGCTCGCACCATTGCGCTTGCCGTAATTGACCGCCAGCGGCCGCGAATGCAGCACTGGCCCGAGCAGCCAGGGGCGGCCACTGATGCCGGCATTGGTCGGTGAGCTGCCGGGGCCGCTGCCCTTGGGGCTGGTCTGGCCGCCGACGTCATAGCCGCGGGCATAGAGCAGGAGCTCGCGGGTGACGGTATCGACACTGCGGCTGCTGCTGGTGCCGCAGGCGGTGGTGCAGGAATTGAGTGTGCTGCTGCAACTCGTGGCGCAGGAACTGGCATCGCTGCTGCAGCTGTTGCCGCAACTGCTGCCAGTGCTGCTGCAGCCGCTGTTGCAGCTGGCGTAATTGCTGCTGCACGCCGCGGCGGCGGTGTTGTAGTTGTTGGTACAGGTGGCGACGCTGCTGTTGTAGGTGGTCGTGCAGTTGTTGTAGTTGCTGGTGCAGGCCGCGAGGCTGTTGTTGTAGGTGCTGGTGCAGCCGGCGATGCCGCTGTTGTAGTTGTTGTTGCAGCTGCTGATGCTGCCGTTGTAGGTGGCGTTGCAGCCGGCGGTGTTGTTGTTATAGGTGGTGCTGCAACTCGCCATGCTGTTGTTGTAGGTGGTGGCGCAGGCGGCGAGGCAGGAGCTGTTGCCGAGCAGGCAGCCGAGGTTGCACAGCGTCAGCGTCAGGCCGGCATTGGTCTGGCACAGGCTTAAGGCGGTGTCGTGCGGCAGCGTGCAGGTGGACTTGGCGGTGTTGGCGGCGGTGGTGCACAGGCTCAGCGTGGTGTCGTGCGGCAGCTTGCACAGCCCATAGGCGGTATTGGCATTGGTCTGGCAGAGACCGATGTTGTTGCCGAGCTGGCACAGGCCCAGAGCGGTGCTGGCGTTGCTGTTGCAGAGGCTGCGGGCGCTGGTGGCATTGCTGTTGCACAGGCTCTGGCTGCTGCCGCAATTGAGCTCGCAGAGACCTTGGTTGCTGTTGCAGAGGTTGTTGCAAATGCTCTGGTTGCTGGAACACAGGCCGTTGCAGAGGCTGGCGTTGCTGTTGCAAACCGACTGGCAGAGCGTGACCGGCGAGCTGTAGGCCTCGGCGGCGGTGGCGCTGGCGAGCTCGCTGCGTACGGCGGCGTCATCGGGATTCAGTGGCGCCAGCGCGATCTTGTTGCCGGCGTTGGGCGCGGCGTAGGAGTCGTAGAACAGCTTGCGCGCACTGGTGCTGCTGGCGGCCGGGTTGCCGCGCCCAGGACTGCCGCCGCCACCGAGCTGGTAGCCGGGAATCTTCTGGCCGGCGCCGCCCAGCGTGGTGACCCGGCCATCGCTGGCGCGGCTGCCGAGCTGGCTGGTGTCGGTCCAGTAGGTGAGGGCGCTGTTCTGCAAGCGGCCATCGCTGGCGAAGGCGGGTTGACCGTTGACGTCGTAGTACTGGTATTTGCCACTGCTGTCGGCGCGCAAGCGCAGGCGCTTGAGGTTGCCGGCCCAGGTCGGCTTCTTGTCGGGGTCGGGGTGGAATTCCGCGACATAGGCGCCCTCGGCCAGACCGGTCGCGCTGGTCGAACTGCTACCGACGCTGGTCGACTGTAGCGAGGCGTCAATGCTCAGCACCTGGCTGACCACCGAGCCGGCGATGTCCTGCCCGCGTCCGGCGAGACCGAGCAGGTTGGTGTAGGTAGTGACGTTGTAGCCCAGGTTCTGCAAGGCGCGCAGATCGGAGAGATTGCCGATGCTGTCCTGCACCAGAAAGTAGGAATTGATCTTGCGACGGTCGCCGGCATTGCCGTACACGAAGCCGTCGGTGGCCGCCGAGTCCACCACCTCGGCCAGGCTCAGCTGGCCATCGCCGTTACGGTCGGCGAGCGGGAACAGGCGCAGCAGATCGGCGTCGGAGTCGTCCTGCTGGTCCGGTGCGGTGAGCTGCACATGCAGCATGTTGATGGTGCAGGCCTGCGGATAATCCTTCAGTCCGCCCTTGTAGGCCTTGTAGCCGGCGCTGTCGGTGGTTTCCAGGCCGGTGTCGCGCACCAATAGTCCGGTGAGCAGGTTGTCGTGGGCGCTTAATGGTGCGTTGAAGATGCGGTCGCCGCGCAGGTAACGCGCCAGTTCCACGTAGGCTTCCTTGGTCTGGTAGGGCGCGCCGGAAATCAGATTGCCGGAGGTTGCCCCGCCGGTCAGCAGATTGCCCACCACGTTGAGTACCTGCGGCACCAGCTTGGTGAGCAGGTCGGTGATGCTGACCAGATTGATCAGGCCCAGGAAGAAATAGGCACCATTGCTGCAGCCGGGCGTGGTCTGCCGCTCGCCGGGCAGGCTGGCGAGATCGGCGAAGGCGCAGGCGCCATTGGCCGGCCCCTGGTCGCCGTGGAACAGCATCAGCGCCACCCGGGTGTTGATCAGTGGCTCCAAGGTGGCCTGGAGCGCGACGAACAAGGCCAGGGCCGGGTTGTTGGCGAGGTTCAGTGGGTTCAAAGGCCCCAGCACCGAGCCCAGGGTCGACTGGATGGTGCCGACCAGCACGCCGACCACGTTGCCGAGCAAGGCTTGCAGCAGCGCCGGCGCGGTATCGAGCACCGAGAGCGTGCTGTTGGCGAGATCGCCCAGCAGGCCCAAGGGGTCCAGCCCGATGAGCAGGGGCATGGGTACGCCGAGGATGTTGAACAGCTGCTGGAAGGTGAGCAGCTGGCGCAGCGCGATGCAGTCGGCTTCGTTGGACAGCAGGATGTTGTGGCAGACCAGCGAGTCGAGATTGAGCAGGTTGAGATCCAGCACCAGCACGGTCAGCGGCGCCTGGTTGGCGGCCAGCGTCTGGTTGGCGTAGATGTCGAGATCATCGGCATTGGCCAGGTTGCTGACGCCGACGGTGAACGCCAGCAGGGCGCAGCCCAGGCCGATGCGCAGGCGCCGCAGGAGTGAAGCTCCGGAGCGGGACGGCTTATTCATAGTTCACCCCGGTAGGCTTGCTGTGCAAGATCAACACCGATTCGATGATCTCCGCCGCGCTGCGACCTTCGGCCGAGCGATCGATGCCGCCGGTGATCGCGTAGCGGGCGAAGTCGTATTGGCGGGCGCTGGTCTGCGCCTCGCGCATGACGTTGACTGACACGAACAGCGGCAGCACCCGACGCACCTCGGCATAGCCGTAGTTAAGGGCGTCGCTGCTGCTATTGCTGCTGTCGAGCGGAATCGGCAGGTCGTCGGAGCCGCAGCTGAACAGCGCCGCCAGCGCGCCCGCCTCGGGCAGATAGCAGCTGCGGAAGTTGGGGTTGTAGTCCACCGGGGTGTTGTTGCTGTCGCTGACCACGGTCTCGATCAGCGACTCCGCCGCCTGGGTGGCATTGGTGCGGCTCTCGGCATTGCTGGCCAGCCGCAGCTGGGTCTGGGTGCTGCGCACCGCGGCGATGCCCAGCAGGGTCAGCACCACCAGCAGCACCAGCGCCACCGCCAGCGCCGCGCCTTGTTGCCGATTGAACGAAGAGTGCTTCATCTCGACACCAGGTTCTTGAGCTGCACGGTGGTGGTGAAGGCGCGGCGCAGCACGCCGCGCTGTGCGAAGCCGGCATCGTCGGCCGAGCGGTAGTCGGCGAGCACATATTCCTTGCTGGCGTCGCTGGCCTGCACATGTTCCTCGCTGGCGCGCACCAGCAGGTGGATGCGGACGCTGCGCGCCTGGCTCAGCTCGGCGGCGCTGGGGGCCGCGAGATAGCGGTCCACCAGTTCATCGCCATCGCCGTCGATGCCCCATTCGAGCTGGAGATTCTCGACGCCATAGGCCAGGCATTCCTGTTCCATCTGCGGAGTCTCGCCCTGGTCGTTGAGCACATAGCGGCACAGCGTCGGCACCTTGATGCTGCCGCTGACGTCGTGGACGAAGTAGATGCGCGGCACATAGGCGTAGACCTGCACCGGCTGCTCCTGCGGCGGGCAGCCGCTGGCGATGCCGCTGTCGCTGGCCGGGCAGTCGCTGGGGTCGGCGAGGTTGACGCTGGCGGCGGCGGCGCGAAACAGCGAGCCGCTGCTCTGGTTGGTCTTCACGTAATAGCGACCGGCGCTGAGCGCCAGGCTGGTCGCGGTCGGCTCATCGAGCGCAATGGCCGAGGCGCCGGACACCCGCCGCACCATCAGCACATCGGTATTGGCCTGCACCGCGCTCAGACAGCGGAAGCGGCTGCTCAGGCTGGCCGCGTCGAGATGGTTGCGGAATTCCAGCGGCAGCGTCGGGTCCAGCAGCCAGCGGCTGTCGCTGGCCGCCGAGGCGGGCCCGCAGTCATTGGCGCGGATGGCGTCGGCGGCGGCGCTGGATACCCAGAGATCGCGCGCCGCGTCGGGCGGCCGCACGCCGCCCCAGTAGCCGGCCATGGCGAGATCGCGGGCAAGGTTGTCCATCGCGAAGCGGGCATTGTCTTGCAGCGCGGTGATGGCGTCGTTCTGGCGGTAGTTCTGGCTGTTGGCGACGAACACTCCGATCATGACCGCCAGCGCCATCAGGCCCAGCGTGACGGCGATCAGGAGTTCCACCAGTGTCAGGCCGCGCTGCTGCTGCGCGAGGCGCGGCCTGCGGTGCTTCAGGGGCATGGGCCGGCTCCTAAATTGACCGCCAGCACCAGCACTCGCCGGTAGCTCGTCTGGTCGCTGCTGTCCCACTCGTAGTCGGCGCGGTCCTGGCCGCAGTCGCTATTGGTGGGGTCTTCGGGGTTGTCGGCATCGCCCTGGCGGATGCGGGTCATGCCGCGCCAGGCGATGGTGACCGTGGCCAGGCAGGAGCCGGCGGTGCGGCTGATGCAGCCGGCCGGCGAGCGCAGGCCGCCGGCATTGCTGCGGCTGGCGCTGCTGCCGCTGCCCTCGACGATCTGCTCGCTGGCGCCGTCCAGGCTGTGCCACCACTGCTCGAGATCGTAGGCGGCCAGCTGGGCACCGGAGCAGGGCGCCTCCGCCGTGCAGGCCTGCTCGGCCGGGATGTCATCGGCGCTGACCATGACTGAACCGCCGGGGGCATAGCTGGCCAGGTTGGCGGCATTGCCGCGCAGGCGCTCGACCAGATCCTGGGCCAGGATGTTGGCGCTGCCGCGCTGGATGGCGTCGAAGGCCGCCTTCTTCGACATCGCCTGCAAGGCCGCCGCCGACAGCAGGCCGACGGCGATGATGAACACCGTGATCAACACCTCGATCAGGGTATAGCCGCGTGCGCTGACCGTGCGGCTCAGCTGCATGTGCTGGCCTCTTCAAGCGTAATGCCGCCGCTACGGCTCAGGCGCACCAGCCGGGCACGGTCGTCGCGGGCGCCGGCCGGCGCGCAGACCGAGAACTGGGCCTCCGCCGTGGCCCGGCCGCCAGCGTCAAAGGCGATGCTGCCGCTGGGGGCTTGCTGCAGGCGCAGCTGGTCGGACACCGGCCGCTGCACGGCGATGGCCTCAATGCCGCCGCCATCGAGTTCGATATAGGTGATCCAGCCATTCAGCCAGTTGCCGGCGCTGGCGCAGCTGGGCGTGCTCGCCGCCAGATCCTGCGCGCAGACCTTGACCGTGCGGTTGCGGGCGATCGCCTCCGAGCGCGCGCGGTTGAGGCTGATGTAGAGGCCGGTGGAGGCCTCGCGGCGGGCAGCGCTGATCAGAAATTCGCGAAAGCTCGGCAGCGCCATGCCCAGCAGCAGGCCGGCGATGGCGAGCACGACCAATAATTCCAGCAACGAGAATCCTCGACTTGGATTTTTCATTAAGAGGCTCCGAACCCGTTTGGGTATAGCAAGCCTGCTTTCGAGCTTGGACGCGGACCGATGGACGGCGAAGGAGGATGAGATGGGAGGCGTCATTTTTTTGACAGCACTTATCTCAGTGGTTGGGTTCTGTCCAAACCGACGGCAAGCCCGTGCCCCGCGGCCTGCCATTGCGTCGCGTTAGGTTAACAACATTGCCCCGCCGACTTTGACCGCCCCAAGGCTTTGGGACTAGGTGCGCCTTAGTAGATCGGCGCGGGAGCCGCGCCGCGCCGGTGCGCATGCAAGGGCGGTGGCGCGAGCGGGCGCCAGCAGCCGCTTAGCGGAGAAGAGGCCCCGATGGATTTGGATTATTCATTTACTAGTTGTGTTACCTTCAAAAACGAGTTTGGACTCGTAAATTTACGATGCTCGGAGTCGGAGATCGCTCGCAGATGAGTGGTGGGGAATCGCCCGGAGTTAGTCAGTCCCTTGGCTGGGTCAGGGATCTTGCTGGACCGTCGCCGGCCGGTCTTGTCAGTCGAAGGGCAGGCGGGCAGGCGGAGACCGGATTTTCTCTGTTGGAGCTGCTCATCGTGATTTCCATGAGCGGCATCATTCTGGCCTTCGGCATTCCCAGCTTCCGCACCGTCATCGTATCCAATCGGCTGTCGACAGCCGCCAATGCCTATGTGAGCGGCTTCAACGAAGCTCGCCTGGAGGCGATCCGGCGCAACCGGGCCACCCAGTTCTGCAGCAATGTCGCGACCAAGAACGGCACGGATGCGCTTGGCGCTGCCTGTGGCACCTCCGCCGGCGCGGCCTATGCCTTGAATGCCAACGGAACCAGCGTCACCCAGATCTACGATGCCCCGACGGTCCCGGAGGGGCTGACGCTGGGGACAGGAACCTCGGCGGTCGCCGCCCTCCGCTACAACGCTCAGGGATTCGCGCGTGCCGCGGTCGGCGGGACGGGCCCTTACACCGGGCTGTTGCTTGACCTGTCCGCCAGTTCGATCGCCACCAATAATCGTCGCTGCCTGTACCTGACCACCGGTAGCATCATCAGCAGTTGCACCGTAACCGACAGTGGAGCCTGTCCGTCCAGTGAACCCGCTTCCTGCCAGCAATAGAGAAGGCCGCTCGCGAGTGGCCCCGGTGTTCCAGAAAGGAGTGGGCCTGATCGAGGTCCTCGTCGCTGTGCTGATCCTGTCGATCGGCCTGCTTGGCATCAGTATGGTTCAGGGTCGGGCGCTGTCCGCCAACAACAACTCGGTCGGGGTTTCCATGGCCGTGATTGCCAGCTATTCGATATTGGAGGCAATGCGCGCTGATCGGCTGAATGCGCTTGCGGGCTCCTACAACCGCACCGTGACTGGCGATAGCGATTGCACACTGTCCGCGACAACGACGACCTTCGCGACGGCGCAGCTTTCCAGTTGGTGTGCGGAGCTTAGAACCGCCCTGGGCGTCGCTGATACCACGATCGGAACCATCGCCTGCGACGCCGGAGACTGCACAATCACCATCCAGTTTGATGATAGTCGCCTGGGTGCTGGCAGCAGCAATGCCCAGCAAGTCATCACTAGAGCGGTGCTATGAGCACGACGCAGTCTGCCATGTCCACCATACCTGCCCTGACCCAGATGCCGCGTGGGCGCCAGGGGGGATTCAGCCTGGTCGAGTTGATGATCGCGCTGGTGCTGGGTTTGGTCGTCGTCCTGGGCGCCAGCACGGTGTTCCTCTCCAATAAGCAATCCTTCCGGACCAACCTGGCGCTGGGCGAGGTCCAGGAGAACGCGCGGATCGCCTTTGAGCTGATCGCCCGTGACATCCGCCAAGCCGGAGTGACCGGCTGCGGCAACTTCGGGCGCGTTGGCAATGTGCTCAACAATGGAACCAATGCCGGTGGCACCGTGGCTTGGTGGGCGGATTTTGGCAACGCGATCCGTGGTTACGACGCCGGAACCGAGGATCCGGTGGTGGCCAGCGGCAGTGCCAGTGCACAACGGATCTTGGCGACCAGTTCGCTGACGCTGATCGGGGCGGCGACCACCGGGGGAAGTATCGCCGCCTACGACGCCAGCACGTTCAGCTTCACCCTCATCGGGGCCAATCCGGGCATCCAGGCCGGCGATACCGTCATCGTCTGCGACCCGGACCACGCCGCCATTGTCCAGATCAGCAGCATCGACGGCAGTGACCTGTTCGTCGATACCAATACCACCACGCCTGGCAACTGTTCGCGAGGCCTGGGCTTTCCGACGACCTGTACGACCGCCGGCAACGCCTACTCCTTCGTTCGGAACTCACAAATGTCGCCGTTGACGGCGACCGACTGGTACATCGGCAACAACCCTGTGGGCGGCCGCTCGCTATACCGGCGGACCTTGGTGAACACCGCTGGCACACCCACTCCCACTGCCCAGGAGATGGTCCGCAACGTTACCGACATGCAGCTTGCCTTCCACATCGCCGGGGCCGACAGCTTCGTGAGCGCGGCCGCGGTGGCGGGCAACTGGGCGACCGTCGATGCCGTCCGCATGACTCTGAGCCTGCGTGGTTCGGATCGTGCGACTGGTACTGACGGGCAGCCGATCACCCGTCTGATGACCGCCACCGTCAACCTGCGCAACCGATGAAGCCGACACTGCAAGATTCAGCATCGCACCTGCCCGCCCGGACAGGGGCACCATCAGGGCGGCTTGGGCAGCGCGGCGTCGCCTTGGTGGTGTCGCTGGTGCTGCTGATTCTGGTCACTCTGATCGGCTTGGCAGCGGTGCGCGGCACCACCTCTCAGCAAAGGATGACGGCGAACTTCTATGATCGTTCGGTCGCGTTCCAGAGCGCAGAGGCGGGGCTGGCCGCTGGTGCCGCCGCGCTGGAGGCGGGTACCACCAACATCCGCAATTGTGGGCAGGGCGGTGGCGCCTGCGGCGCCAATCCCTTCGAGGATTCCACCCTGCCTACCGCCAACATCGTCACCGTCGATGCCGCCGTGTTCCTTAAGGCCGCGAATGCCGTCAGCCAGCCGCAGTATGTGATCGAGAATATGGGCACGTTCATCGACCCCAGTTCCAGTACCGGTTTCGGGCAGACCGCGAACGCCGCACAGTACGGCGCCCAGGGCGCATCCACGACCGCGATCTACTATCGCATCACCGCCCGCAGCGGTAATCCCGCAGTGATCGGGGACCGCGCGGTTGCGGTACTGCAGGCGATGTACAAGCAGTGAAGGAAAACGTCATGAACCAGCGCGTTTGGTCCTCTAGCAAGTCCGTCGAATTCCGACTCCGGATCGGCGTTGCCGTCGCCCTGCTCGCGGCCTTGGTGACAACACCGGCCGCAAGGGCTGTTGACATCGAGCAGGCGCCGCTGACTTCGCAGCTGCAGCTGCAGCCGAACATGGTGCTGATGTTCGACGATTCGGGATCGATGCGATGGAACGCCATGCCCGATGAAATGAGCAACACCAATGTCAACGAGGGTTTCATCAGTTCCAGCATCAACGGCGTCTACTACAACCCGGCGATAAGCTACGAGCCGCCCTACACCGAAACTGCGGAGCCGCCAACGGTTTCCACGCGCTTCCCCGCCAGTTCGTTCGCCGATGCGCCCTTCGACGGCTTCAACTCCGCGCAAGGAAGCACCAACATCGGGACCTATAACACCGGCACCAATCCCATCCCCGGGTCCGACAACTGCGGTTCCAGCAGCAGCCGCTGCTATTACGAAAGTGTCAATTTTGGCCAGGTCAATCCGGCTTTCACGCACACCTTCCAGATCAGCGTGCCTGAAACCTACGGCTACGCGAGTGCGGTTTGCGCTGCGGGCCAGACCCAGGACTTTGCCGATACTGCGAATCCCGGGAAGTGCCTGGCTCGTAGTCTGGTCGATCCGACTTGTGCCAGCGGCACACTGACCGGAGCGGGAACCGCGAACGTTGCCTGTTTCGAAAGTCAAGTGCCGTCTTGCACTGCAAGCTTTCCCAACCTGCAGACGGTGGACGTTGACGTCGCTAGCGATAGCAACAATCAGAAGGGAATGTGCCGCAAGGGAACCGGTCGCGATACCAGCTCCGGCACCAACTGTAACGGCGGCACAAGCCGCAGTTACCGCAGCCAGTGTTTCAGCAATGTCGCGTCCTGCGCCGGCGGATTTACTCTCAACAAGCACACGGGCTCCGGGGATTCCGCTAGCCCGGCTTGCGAACGCACTGGAACCGTGACGCCGCAGTGCCCCGCCGGCTACACCGCGGATTTTTCCGACTCTGCGAATCTCGGCAAGTGCGTGGGGTCTGTTCCCGTCAATCCGATCTGCCCGAGTAGCCGGTTCTCCTACACGCCGAACCTGCTCAGCGATTCCTCGGGCTCCCTCGTCGACCAGAACACCACTTCGGTCCGTTGCCGCGGGGTGGCGGTGCAGGGCTCCACCAAGTACCGCTCGCTGTTCGTCTACGCGGTCAAGAATGGCGACACCTATACCCGCCACTACATCGGGGCGGCGAGCCCGGATACCTCTGGCGATGGCACCTCCTCGAATCCCAAGGCGGGCACCTGCGCGGAAGTCACTGGCAACCCGGTGACGATCAACAATACCAGTGAGTCATTTTCGGGCGGCTTACCCGCCGATCGCTGCGACAGCACGGACGCCGCACGACAGAACGTCGCCAACTGGTTCTCCTATTACCGCACGCGCCTGCTCATGGCCAAGAGCGGCTTGATGAATGCCTTCGTCGATCTGGGCGAGGAAATCCGCTTCGGTTTCAGTTCGATCAACGCGGGCACCAATAGCAGCGCCAACGGTTCTGGCCTGCCCACGCCGACAACCAACAGCAGCTTTCAACAATCCATCAGCAGCGCGAGCTACTCCCCGCCTATCGCCAAGGTCAGGCGGTTTGGCGACGGCGGATCGGGCACGCGCCGGGGCGAGTTCTGGAACTGGTTGAAGGTCGCGGCGGCGCCAGGGAGCACACCTTTGCGCGCCGCACTTAAGGCCACTGGCGATTACTATCGAGGCGACGCTCAACCCTGGACTTCCGGTACCGATGCTCCGGAGTGCGTAGGCAAGACCGGCGCCGACCTGACCAACTGCGGCGACCAGATGCTCGCCTGTCGCCAGGCCTACACCATTCTGGTGACCGACGGTTTCTGGAATAGCGATAGCGTCACACTCAGCGGAACTAGCTATCAGATTGATGGCAACGACTACGGCGGCAACTGGGACGGCGGGCCAGGCCAGGAGACGACGACGGTCGAACAGGCCACACCGGTCTGCACCGACCCTTATCCCAGCTTGCAGACGCGTGATGGCTCCACCTACAAGGGGCAGTGCCGGAAGAGCAGTTGCTCGAGTAGCAGCACGACGGCCAGTTGCTTCCAGGATTCCGCGTCCTGCGGTGCCTCCTATGTCTTGAACAAGCACCTGTCGGACAGCCCCGATCCGGTGTGCGAGCGGACTGTGACCGCGACCTCGTCGTCGGTCACCAATAACGGCCCCAACAGTCTGAGCTACATCTACTCCGGGTTGCCGCCGTACTCTGGAGGTCAGGCTTCGAATGGCTCCAGCACCCTGGCCGATGTCGCGATGTACTTCTGGCTAAAGGATTTGCGTGATGACTTGGCCAATTCGGTGCCGACCAACACCGACGATCCGGCGTTCTGGCAGCACATGACCACCTTCACGGTCGGCATGTTCGGGCAGGAGGCGGCACTGCCCGGCGTGACTCCCAGCGGTACCACCGCCGATGCAATTTTTGCATGGGCGAAAGGAGGGACCGCGATTCCTGGCTTTGCCTGGCCTTCGCCAAGCACCAGTGGCACCTCCGCCAATATTTCCGACTTGGTGCATGCGGGTCTCAATGGCCGCGGCGGCTTCTATTCGGCAGGAAATCCCGAAGCTTTTGCTTCCGGCATCAAGGATGCGTTGCGGCGAGTGAAGGATCGTGTCGGATCAGGCGCCTCTCTGGCGGCCAACAGCACCAAGCTCGACACTGGCACGACGACCTATCAGGCGGTCTATTTCACCGGAGAGTGGAAGGGCAATCTCAGGGCATTCGCGGTAAATCCGGACGACGGCAGCATCTCGACCTCGCCGACTTGGGAGGCTGCGGCCCAGTTGCCAGCGGCGGCCAGCCGCAACATCAAGACTTGCATGAACACCTGCACCGGCGACGGTGACAAGGTCAACTTCAATACCACCGATGCCACCGCTGCGCAGCGGACGGCGCTCGGTACTTCCGCTGAGCAGGACGATGTCATCAACTACCTGCGAGGGAGTTCGGCGCGCGAAGTGCGGAATGGTGGGACGCTGCGCAATCGCTCCAGCCCGCTGGGCGACATCGTCAATTCGCAGCCGGTGTTTGTTGGATCAGCCGATCCCAACCTGTTCTTCAACAAGTCGTTCCCCGGGTCGGATAGCTACTTCAGCTTCACTGCCGGCAGTACCAGTCGCAAGAAGCGCATCTACGTGGCCGCCAACGACGGCATGCTGCATGGCTTCAGCGCCGAGCAGGTGGCGGAGGACGGCCAACCCACTCCAGGGCAGGAGACTTTTGCCTATCTGCCGAACGCGGTGATTCTGGGTGGCATCAAGAACCTCGGCAGTCCTGCCTACGGTTTTGGTGTTCCGCACGAGTTCTACAATGACGGAGAACTGACCGTCTCCGACGTGTACCTGAGTGGTCTGAACAGTTGCACTGGTGCTGCGTGCTGGAGGACAGTGCTAATCGGCACCACCGGTCGTGGTCTTTCCAAGGCTATTTACGCGCTGGATGTGACCGACCCCGCCGACGTGAAACTGCTCTGGGAGCGCGACGCCAGCGATAGCAGCTACATCGGCCAGATTGTCGGTAAGCCGGTGGTCGCGCAGACCTCCAGCGGGGTCTGGTCGGTGTTGGTTGGCAACGGCTACAACAGCGCGCACAACAAGCCGGCACTCCTGCAGTTCAACATCAGGACCGGCGCGTTGACGGTCTACGAGACGACTGGCAGCGCTTCCGGAGACGGGCTCGCTCAACCAGCGGTATGGATCGGCAATGTATCTGAGAACATCAGCACCGAGGCCTACGCCGGTGACCTGAACGGCAACGTCTGGAAGTTCGATATCAGTTCGTCTGGAGGCAGTGGCGCCAAGGTCTATACCGCCAGGGATGCCGACGGGAATGCTCAGCCGATTACCGCAGGCCTGATCGCGGGAAGAAACCCCAAGGTCACTTCCGAAGCCGAGGTCTGGGTCTTCTTCGGTACCGGGAGTAGCTTGAATGAGTTTGCTCCCAGCAGTCGCGTTCAGACCTGGTACGGCCTCATCGTCAAAGGCAGCAACAAGGTGGTTTCCACCAGCACGCGCAGCAGTCTCAAGCAGCGCACCATTGACGTCGAGGCTGGAAGCGGGAGTTCTTTGCTGGCCACGCGCGGCATTTCCAGCGCCACCGCAGGCGATATGGCCGGCAAGAAGGGCTGGTATCTGGACCTGGTGAAACCGAACCCAGACAAGGACCACCCCCTGGCCCAGGGTGAACGAATGGTGACCCCCAATCAGTTCCAGGGCACCCTGCTGCTGGGCACTTCGCGCGTACCAGCCGACTCGGCCAACTTCGATCCCTGCAACCCGTCCGGGTCTGGTTGGATCATGGCCCTGGACCCATTTACCGGCGCCCCACCGGGATCGAACTTCTTCGATGTCAACAACGACGGCGACTTCAACACCGAGGACAACGTGGGCAGTACCAGCTACGTTTCCGCAGGCGTCGGTTTTGGCACCATCCCGAACAACCCGATCTTTGTCGGCAATACCATGCTGATCAGCTTCGACAATGCCACCACCGGTTCCGTCAATACCCGCGGTACGGCTGGCGCCCTGCAGCGCCAGTCCTGGCGCGAACTGGTGGCGCAATAGAATCTGGAGCGATGATGAAAACCAAGTGCGCAAATTCCCCTCGCGCGACTTCGACTTGCCCTCGCAGACGCAATGGCGGGTTCACGCTGATGGAGTTGATGGTCACGGTGGCCATCGTCGGGATACTGGCGGCCATCGCCATACCGTCCTATTCCAAGTCCGTAACCAAGACCAACCGCCGAGCGGCGGAAGTCTGCCTGGCCAGTTTCGCCACGCATATGGAGCGCTTCTACACCACCAATCTGCGCTATGACCAGACGGTGGCCGGGGTGGCGATGAACACCGCCGCGCTGACGGCGCTGGGCCTGGATTGCGCGTCGAACGCCAACACCGGAAGTACCTACAGCTATGCCTTTGGCACCGGCTCGCCGACCGCATCGACCTACACCCTGGTTGCGGCGCCAAGTGGAACGCAGGCGACCAGAGACGCCAAGTGTGGTTCATTGACGCTCAACCAAGCCGGTGTCCGCGGCGTCACCGGCACGGCATCGGTCGCCGACTGCTGGTAACCGGTCGGGGTTGGCGAGAAGACGCCGAGGCTGATCTCAGGGCTCGGGGCAGGCCCCGGCAAAATCATGCCGTTCGGGTTCGATGCGGCCGCTGCCGATCAGCACCAGGTCGATGGCATTGTCGGGAATCGGTTCGTTCACGCAGATGCGCAGCCGGCCGGCGGCGAAGGCCCCGGTTACGGTCTGCGCCGCGCCGCTGGGCTTGAATACCACGGCATTCCGGAATGGACCATTGCCAGCAATGCTCAAGCGCGTGGATGCTGGCAGCAGGTCGGCCAGCTTCACCGCCTCGCCGGTGTCGAGGTTGCCGTCGTGATCGGCGTCCTCGAATACCAGCCATTCCTGCCGGGACCAGTCGCCATGGCAGCCGACCTCGATACTGCCGGCGCAGAAGGTCATCGAGACATTGCGGCTGATCGCGCTTTGCCTGGCCGCGATCGCTGCCGTCAGCAGTTGGTTGTGGCTGACCGCCAGTTGATTCTGCGTCATGACCCGGCCCATCGCCGGCAGTCCGTAGCCGAGAACGGCAGCGCCTATCGTCAGCGCGATCAGCAGTTCCAGCAGGCTCAGGCCACATTGCCTGCGTGGACATCGGCGCAGATCCGGACGCCAGGGTCGACAGACACCGCAACGACCAAGTCGAGTGCGCATCAGCAGTCCTCCCTTCCCATGCCGCATGGAGGAAGTGCCGGTAACGCCCCTTGGGCTTTATGAAGCCCTTTCGTCGCCGGCCATTGCGGCTAGTAATGGCTGGATGCTAGCTCTCTCCACTGCGTTCGGAAAGCCGAGCGCTAACCTAGCATCCGTGCCGCCTTGTGCAGGGCGGAAACCAGCTGGTCGATGTCGTCCTCGCCGTTGTAGCAGGCGAGCGAGGCCCGAGTGGTGGCGGAGACGCCGTAGCGCTCCATCAGTGGCATGGTGCAGTGATGGCCGGTACGCACGGCGACACCTTCCATGTCGAGGATGCTGCCGACGTCCTGGGCGTGGGCGCCATCCAGTACGAAGGACAGAATGCCGCCCTTGCCTGCGGCGGTGCCGATCAGACGCAGGCCGGGGATCGCCTGCAGACGCGGGGTGGCGTATTCCAGTACCCGGTGTTCCTGCGCGGCGATCTGCTCCAGGCCCAGCGCCTCGACATAGTCCAGCGCCGCCGCCAGGCCGATGGCGCCAGCCATGTCCGGCGTGCCGGCCTCGAAACGGTAGGGCGGTTCGGCCCAGGTGCTGCCGGCAAAGCTCACGGTCTTGATCATGTCGCCGCCGCCATGCCAGGGCGGCATCGCTTCCAGCCGCTCGCGACGGCCAAGCAGGCAGCCGAAGCCGGTTGGGCCATAGAGCTTGTGGGCGGAGAGCGTGTAGAAATCGGCGCCGAGTGCGGCGAAATCGATGGGCAGATGAGCGACCGCCTGGGCGCCATCGACCAGCACCGGGATGCCGCGCGCCCGCGCCTCGCGGACGATGTCCGCCACCGGGTTGACCGTGCCCAGGGTGTTGGAGACGTGGACCACGGCGATGAAGCGGGTGCGCTCGCTCAGTAGGTTCTTCCAGCCCTCGAAGTCGAGGCTGCCGTCGTCGAGCACTGGCGCCGCCAGCACGCGCGCGCCGCGCTCGGCGGCGATCAGCTGCCAGGGCACGATGTTGGAATGGTGCTCCATGCCGGTGACCAGAATCTCGTCGCCGGCGCGCAGCAGCGGCCGCAGAAAGCTGTAGGCGACCAGATTGATCGCCTCGGTGCAGCCGCGGGTGAACACCACTTCCTCGCGCTGGGCATTGAAGAAACGGGCGATGCGGTCACGCGCGCCTTCGTACTGGGTGGTGGCACGCTCGGCCAGCTCGTGCACGGCGCGGTGCACATTGGCATTGCTGGTTTCGTAATAGCGGCTGATCGCCTCGATCACCGCGCGCGGCTTCTGGGTGGTGGCGGCGTTGTCCAGATAGGCCAGGCGCTTGCCGCGCACCCTCTGCGCCAGGATCG
Organism: Stagnimonas sp. FW305-C-60; assembly: GCF_058782965.1. Lineage (NCBI taxonomy): Bacteria > Pseudomonadati > Pseudomonadota > Gammaproteobacteria > Nevskiales > Nevskiaceae > Stagnimonas > Stagnimonas sp. FW305-C-60. Next base: position 441,926 of record NZ_JBYSYF010000002.1, on the reverse strand, counting down.
GGAAGTCGGCGCGGATGCGCTCCAGCGGGTAGCTGCCGTCGGGATGGTGGCTCATGCGGCTTGCTCCGCCAGCAAGGCGCGGACCTTTTGCTCCGACCAGGCGCGCAGGCCGTCCAGCGGCAGTTGGTCGAGCACCGATTGCGCGAAGGCCAGGGTCAGTAGCTGCTGCGCCTGATCGGCGCCGATGCCGCGGCTGCGCAGGTAGAAGGCGGCCGCCTCATCGAGCTGGCCGAAGCTGGCGCCGTGGGCGCACTTCACGTCGTCGGCGTAGATCTCCAGCTCCGGCTTGGCGTCGATCTCGGCGCCGGCACTCAGCAGCAGGCTGGCGATGCGGGTTTCGGAGTCGGTCTTGGCCGCGCCCGGCTGTACCTGCACCTTGGCGTTGAGCACCGCCTTGGCCTTGCCGGCGGCAATCAGGCGGGCGTCGCTGCGGCTCTCGCAGCCCGGTGCGCTATGCCAGACATGGCTGCGCTGATCGACCTGGCTGCGGCCGCTCAGGGCGCAGAGCCCGGCCTGACGGAACGCCGCGCCAGGCGCATCGAGGTGGATGTCCAGTTCCTGGCGCACGCGGCGGCCGCCAAAGTCGAGCTGGATCAGTTCCAGCTGGGCATCGGCTGCGAGCCTGGCGCTGAGGTGCAGGGCGCGGATCGCGGCGGCGTCGGCTTCCTGCAGGCAGATCAGCCGCAGACGGCTGCCGGCGGCCAGCTCCAGCTGCAGCACTGCCGTGAGCAGGCTCTCACCGTCGCCGGTGCCGGGGGCATCCCAGAGCAGCACGGTGGCGCTGGCGCCGACATCCAGGGCCAGCCGGTGACGCAGATGGCGCATGGTCTGCGCGCCCGCGACCTGTTGGACGATGGCGAACGGCCGCTGGGCCTGGCCCTGCAAGGTCTTGTCGACCCCCTCGGTGGCGAACGCCAGATTCAGTGCGTCCAACGCGAAGGCCGGGCAGGGCGTCGGCGCGGTGACCGGCAGCAGGGGCAGGGGCTGCACGGTGTCGAGCGTGAAGCTGGGGGCGGGAGCTGCCGTTGCTAGCGGAAAATCGCGCTCCGCGAGCACGGTCCAGTCGCTGTAGTGCCAGCTCTCCAGCCCCGGGCCGGGGAAGCCGCTGGCCGCGAACTGCTCCAGCGCGGTCTGGCGCCGGTCCTGCTCGTCCGCCGGCAGCGCCAGGCGGGAGGTCTCGAAAAAGCTCATGGTCGGACCGGAGCTCAGGCGGCTTCCAGCCAGCCGTAGCCCTTTTCTTCCAGCTCCAGCGCCAGTTCCGGGCCGCCGGTCTTGACGATGCGGCCGCCGGCCAGCACGTGCACATAGTCCGGCTTCACGTAGTCGAGCAGGCGCTGGTAGTGGGTGACCAGCAGGGTGGCGCGTTCGGGGCTGCGCAGGGCATTGATGCCATCGGCGACCACCTTGAGGGCGTCGATATCGAGGCCGGAATCGGTTTCGTCCAGCACCATCAACGTCGGCTCCAGCACCAGCATCTGCAGGATCTCGTTGCGCTTCTTCTCGCCGCCCGAGAAGCCCTCGTTGACGCCGCGCTGCAGCATCTTGGTCTCGATGCCGACCTGCTTGGCCTTGGCCTTCACGTAGGCGAGAAAGCTGCCGGCGTCGAGTTCCGGCTTGCCCTCGTGCTTGAGCTTGGCGTTGAGCGCGGTCTTCAGCAGGGTCATGTTGGAGACGCCCGGAATCTCCACCGGGTACTGAAAGCCCAGGAAGATGCCGCTGCGCGCGCGCACCTCCGGCTCCAGCGCCAGCAGATCGGCGCCCTGATAGCGCACGCTGCCGGCGGTGACGATGTAGTCCTCATGGCCGGCCAGCACCTTCGAGAGCGTCGACTTGCCGGCGCCATTGGGGCCCATGATGGCGTGCACCTCGCCAGCCTGGATGCGCAGGTTCAGACCCTTGAGGATGGACTTGCCGGCCCCAGCGAGACGCGAAGCGGGATCGCGATCCGAGGATATTTCGGCGTGCAGGTTTTCGATGGAAAGCATGGGAGGACTTGTTCAGGATTTCTTGTCGGCCAGCAGCTGTCCGCCACTGGCCCAGTTGTGCTTGGCGACGTCTTCGATGACGACGGTGACGCTGCTCTCGCTGCAGCCGCAGATGCGGGCCAGCTCGCGGGTGTAGACCGCCACCAGTTCGCGCTTCTGTTCCAGGCTGCGGCCTTCCAGCATTTCGACGCGGACGATGGGCATGACTTAGCCCACCGCGCCTTCGAGCGAGACGGCCAAGAGCTTGCCGGCCTCGACCGCGAATTCCATCGGCAGCTCGCGGAACACGTCCTTGCAGAAGCCGTTGACGATCATGCTCACCGCGTCTTCTTCTCCGATGCCGCGCGAGCGCAGATAGAAGAGCTGATCCTCGCCGATCTTGCTGGTGGTGGCCTCGTGTTCGAGCTTGGCGCTGGGGTTGCGCACTTCCGTGTAGGGGAAGGTGTGGGCGCCGCAATTCGGGCCGATCAGCAGCGAGTCGCACTGGGTGTGGTTGCGCGCGCCGGCCGCTCCGGGCAGCACTCGCACCAGGCCGCGATAGGACTGCTGGCCGTGGCCGGCGGCAATGCCCTTGCTGACGATGGTCGAGCGGGTGTTCTTGCCGATGTGGATCATCTTGGTGCCGGTGTCGGCCTGCTGGCGATGGTGGGTCAGCGCCACGCTGTAGAACTCGCCGATGGAGTTGTCGCCACGCAGCACGCAGCTCGGGTATTTCCAGGTGATCGCCGAGCCGGTCTCGACCTGGGTCCAGCTGATCTTGCTGTTGGCACCCCGGCATTCGCCACGCTTGGTGACGAAGTTGTAGATGCCGCCGACGCCGTTCTCGTCGCCGGGATACCAGTTCTGCACCGTCGAGTACTTGATCTCGGCGCGCTCCAGCGCCACCAGCTCCACCACCGCCGCGTGCAGCTGGTTTTCGTCACGCTGCGGCGCGGTGCAGCCTTCCAGATAGCTCACCTGCGCGTCGTCCTCGCAGATGATGAGGGTGCGCTCGAACTGGCCGGTGTTCTTCTCGTTGATGCGGAAATAGGTCGACAGCTCCATCGGGCAGCGCACGCCCTTGGGCACGAACACGAAGCTGCCGTCGGTGAACACTGCCGAATTGAGCGCGGCATAGTAGTTGTCGTTGATGCCGACCACGGTGCCGAGATACTGCTGCACCAGCTCCGGGTATTCGCGCACTGCCTCGGAGATGGGGCAGAAGATCACCCCCGCTTCCTTGAGCTTGGCCTTGAAGGTGGTGGCGACCGACACCGAGTCGAACACCACGTCCATGGCGATGTTGCTGGACTGCACGCCCGCCAGCATCGCCTGCTCCTGCAGCGGAATGCCGAGCTTCTTGTAGGTCTCCAGCAGCTTGGGGTCGACCTCGTCCAGCGATTTCGGGCCGTCCTTGTGGCTTTTCGGCTGCGAGTAGTAGCTGATCGACTGCAGGTCGATGGCCGGCACCTTGAGCTGTGCCCAGTCCGGCGGCGTGAGCTTCAGCCAGTTGCGGTAGGCCTTGAGCCGCCAGGCCAGCAGCCATTCCGGCTCATGCTTGCGGGCCGAGATCAGGCGGATCACGTCCTCGGAAAGCCCGGGGGCGACGGTATCGGAGGCGATGTCGGTGACAAAGCCGGCGCTGTACTCGCGGCGGGCGGCGATGGCTTCGGCGACATCGGCCTGGATGGCTTTGGGCTTGAGTTCAGCGGCGGCGGACATGGGCACTCACCTGGCGGGCAGCTGGGTGAAAAAAGATCGGAACCTCGGTCATTGAGACCTCGGCGGGGCGCCGTGGTGCGGCGTTCAGTGAGGCGGCCATGTCGGCCAACGTCACCGCTTCCAGCGCCTGGGTGACGGCGGCGTTGATGAGCCGGAACGGCGCCCGGGCGGCGCAGCCGACCTCGATGGCGCAGCCGCCGTCGTGCACGGCGCAGTCGGTGACCGCAATCGGGCCTTCCAGCGCCCGGATCACGTCGGCGACGGTCACCAGCGCCGGTGCGCGGGATAGCCGGTAGCCGCCGTGGGCACCGCGTGCGGACTGCACCAGGCCGCCTTTCTGCAACTGCTTCAGCAGCTTGGCGACGGTGGGCGCCGCTACCGAGGTGCGCCCGGACAGCTCCAGCGCGGCGTGCAGGCGCTCCGGCTCGGCGGCCATGGCCGCCAGCAGCACGGTGGCGTAGTCGGTGAGTTTGCCGAGCTTGAGCACGTAAAGAAGACTAAAGCAGTCCGGTTTGCGGGGCGCGCAGTGTAGGCCGCTGGTCCTCGGGCTTCAAGCGGCCGCCGATCGGCAATTTGAGCGTGGCTATCATGGCCGCATGAGCACTTCCGAAAACCTCGCCTGGGATGTCCTGAGTCCCTACACCGAAACTGTGCTGGTCGGCCCCGAGCATCTCGACGCCTTCGGCCACACCAACAATGTGGTTTACCTGCAATGGCTGGAGCGGGTGGCCTGGGCGCATTCCACCGCGCTGGGCCTGGATTGGGCTGCCTACCAGCGGCTGGGCGCCGGCTGCGTGGCGCGGCGCCACGAGCTGGATTACCTGGCCGCCACCTTCGCCGGCCAGACTCTGCGGCTGGGCACCTGGATACACGAGAACGACGGTCGCCTGAGCATGTGGCGGCGCTACCAGATCATCCGCGTCGACGACGGCAAGACCGTGCTGCGCGGCCAGACCCACTGGGTCTGCATCGACCCCGCAACGGGCCGGCCCAAACGCCAGCCGCCGGAGTTCGTCGAGGCCTATCGTGCCGGCCGCGGTGCGGTCGACTGAGCGTTGCCTAGACCAGCCAGACCAGACGCGGCGCCTCGCCCAGCTTGGCGGCGACAAAGGCGTTCTGGTGAAAGCGGGCGGCCAGATCATGCAGCCATAGCAGCTCGGCGTCGGCGACCAGAAAGCCCGGTTCATCCGGCCAGCTGCCGGAGGGGTCATGGTTGATCGCTTGCAGCCAGCGGTCGTCCTTGCCGACCAGGGCATCGCGCAGCTCGTGGTAGTAGAAGCTGTTCAGCTCCTCGGTGGCTTCCTGCGAGCGCGGATTGCAGGGGGTGAGAATCGCCCACTCGCGGCGAACCGGCAGATTCAGCCGCAGCAGGGCCTCGGCGGCCGGGTCGTACTCGCCAATGCGAAATACGATCTGGCGGTCGGGCAGGGCAACCTGGTATTCGGTCTTGCGATAAACCTGCTCCAGGCGCAGGCGATGGCTGCGCGGCAACAACAGGGCCTCGCTCATGCCGCCTCCATGGTGCTGGCGCGCAACAGCAGCGCGTCGAACAGCAGGCCCAGCATGCCCAGCTGATCGTTGAGGCCGTGGTCTGAGTCCAGCAGGTGCAGGGCGGCGCGATGGCGCTGGGCAAAGCGCAGCCCGCGCTCCACCGGCACGATGTCGTCGCGCCAGCCGTGCACCACGCTGCACAGGGCGGGGATGCCCTCGGGCTCTTCCTCCCAGCCGGGGAAGTACAGCGCCGGCGCCATCAGGAACAACGCCTGCGGCCGTAGTTGCGCACAGGCCATGGCGCTCACGTACCCCCCCATGCTGGAGCCGACCAGCACCAGGCTGCGACTGGCCTTCGGAGCCAGGGCGTGCAGCTCCCGCAGGCGCTGGTGAGGGTCATGGCTGTGGCTATAATCCGGACTGATCACCGCATAGTCGCGGCGTTTCGCCACTTCGGCGAGGTGGGTGATCTTGGTCCCCCAAGGCCCGCTTTCCTTGCCATGCGCGAACACGACCAGACGTTCGGGCAGCGGCATGGTTATGGTCCTCGCGGGTGGTGATGGGCGGTAGTTCAGGAGTCAGCCACCGAGATGATAGCCAAAGTGCGCAAGTCCACGGCAGCGACCGCGAGCGAACCCGCCCCCAGCCGTCTGCGCCGCGGTGCGCCATTGGAAGTGCGCCTGAGCCTGAAGGTGAAATTCGGCGACGAGCCCGGTGAATCGGTGGTGCTGATGACCGAGCGTCGGGTGCCGATGGTCAATAGCGTGTTCGAGAACCGCGACCGCATCCTGCGTGGCTTCACCATGCTGCTGCTGAAAGCCTCGCTGGCCCAGCCGAAAGTGGTCCGCGAAGTGTTCCCCGCGCTCAAGCTGATGGGGCGGCTGCGCAACAAGAAGAAGAACTGAGCCCCTTAAACCCATGCTGCGTTATCTGTTCATCCTTGATGTGGCCCTCGCGGTGCTGGGCGGTTCCATGGTCATCGGCGTCGGCGTCAGCGCCCTGCTGCTGGGCTGGTATCTGGACAGCGCGCCCGAATACCGTGACCAGGTGCTGACTCTGCTGAAGCTGACGCTGGCCTATCTGTCGGTGACCGTGGCGGCTGGCCTCGCCGCCTGGGGCCTGCGCGGTAAGCGTCGCTGGCATTGGCTGGCGCAGGCGGCGGTGCTGCTCACCGGCCTGGGTTCCTATCTGATCTCCCTCACCAGTCTGAGTGCGCAATGACGATTCAATTGCTGGCCATTTCCGGCAGTGCCCGCCGCGAGTCCTACAACCGCAAGCTGCTGGCGGCGATGGTCGAGGGCGCGCGCGCCGCCGGTGCCCAAGTCGAGGTGCTGGACTGGGCGGCGTATCCGCTGCCGATCATGGACGAAGACCTTGAGGCCGCCGGCATCCCCGAGCCGGCGCGACGCCTGAAGGCGGCGCTGCGGGCGGCGGATGGCTATCTGATCGCCACCCCGGAGAACAACAGTGGCTATCCGGCCCTGCTGAAAAATGCCCTGGACTGGGGCAGCCGCGGCCTGGGTGATCCGCCGGGTTCCGGCATGGTCTACAAGAACAAGACTGCGGTCGTCGCCGGTGCCACGCCTGGCCGCTGGGGTGCGCTGCGCTCGATCCGGCAGTTGCGCGAGGTGCTGGGCTATCTGGGCTGCATCGTGTTGCCCGATACCCTGTTGGTGATCGACGCCAGCAAGGCTTTCGATGCCGATGGTCAGCTGATCGACGCCAAGACCCGCGCCATGGCGCAGGCGGTGGGCGCGGCGCTGGTCCGTGCCACCCTCGCCCTGAAGTCATGACCCCGCCGGCCGGCCATCTGCCGCAACGCCCACCGCGCGCCCTCGAATGGCGCGCCCTCATTCCCCTGGCGGCCGCCGTCGCCTGGATCGCCGGCGGCAGCGGCTGGGCCTGGTGGCTGTGCGCGGCGCTGCCGGTGGCCTATCTGCTGGCCGCCTCGGTGGCCTTGTTCGCCAAGATTCACGATCTGCGCGTACACCAGTTGCATGCCGCTGGCGGCTTCCTGGGCGCGTTGCTGGCGATTCCGGCGCTGTTCATCGGCGGCGGCCCGGCCCTCCTGGCCGGCGCGCTCTCGGCCTGGGCCTTCGTCACCGCCGGCCGCATCGCGGTGGAGTACGAGCCGCGCTATCACGGTGCGACCGAGCCCGAGGCCAAGCTGGCCGTTGATGCCAAGGCGGCGCTGGACGAAACCGTGCTGGCCTATTTCGTGGGCGTTGCCAAGTTGCCGGCCGGCGGCTCCGCCGAGGCCATGTGCCTGGAGGCGCTGCGCCTGGAAAGCGTGCTCAAGGATCAGGGCTGGGCCGGCGACATCGACGGCTACCACCAGGCCCCGCGCGCGCCGGAGGCGGTGGTCGCCGATCCCCAGCGCTGGCGCGGCATCGACTACGAGCGCATCAGTTACCCGAGTGGCTTTCTGCCGCGGCCGGAGTTGCCGGGCGCGGCCGCCTGGTCGGCGCAGCCGCGCAACCCGCGCATGCAGCTCCGGGTGTTCCGCCATGCCGGCGCGCCACGGCCCTGGCTGATGTGCATCCACGGCTACCGCATGGGCGTCGACTGGATGGATTTCAGCCTGTTCGCCCCCGGCTGGCTGCACAAGAAGCTGGGCCTGAACCTCATCATGCCGGTGCTACCCCTGCACGGAGTGCGTCGGGTTGGCCGCCAGTCCGGCGACCATTATCTGGACGGCGACCTGCTGGAACTGCTGCACGCCCAGACCCAGGCGCTATGGGATCTGCGCCGGGCGCTGGCTTGGCTGCGCGACCGCGAGCCGGGGGCGCAGGTGGGCGTCTATGGCGTCAGCCTGGGCGGCTACAACGCCTCGCTGCTGGCGACCGCGGAAGCGGACCTGAGCTTCGTCGTCGGCGGGGTGCCGCTGGCCGACGTCGCCAGTGCGCTCTGGCGCAACCTGCCGCAGGTACACGAGCGTTTCTACGCGCAGCACGGCCTGAGCGAGGCGCGCTACCGGGAGATCCTGCGGCCGGTATCGCCGCTGGCGCGGCCGGCGCTGCCGGCGGCCGAGCATCTGCATCTGTTCGCCGCCACCGCCGATCGTCTGGTGACACCGGATCATCCGCTCAAGCTCTCGGCGCACTGGCAGCGGCCGGTGCACTGGTATCAGGGTTCGCACCTGTCGATCCGCCGCGAGCGCCTGACCCGCGAGGTGGTGGAGCAAGCGGTGAAAGGCGCCGGCTGGAAGTAACAGGAAAAAGGTAGGCGCCGTCGCACCCGGCGGCTACACTTCCGGCCTCGAAAATTCTTGCATTCGTTTTTTAAGGACCGGAAGCCTGCCATGACTCGCGTCGCCATCACCGGCTCCGGCCTGTTCACGCCGGCGGAATCCATCAGCAACGACGAGCTGGTGGCCTGCTACAACGCCTATGCCGAGCGCGAGAACGCCCGCCACGCCGACGCCATCGCCGCCGGCACCGCGCAGGCGCTGCCGATGTCGTCCAGCGAATTCATCGTCAAGGCCTCCGGCATCAAGAGCCGCCATGTGGTCGACAAGGCCGGCGTGCTCGACATCGACTTCATGCGCCCGCGCATCCGCACCCGCGGCAACGACGAGCCCTCGCTGATGGCGGAGATGGGCGCTGCCGCCGCCCGCCAGGCCCTGGCGACCGCCGGCCGCGATGCTTCCGAAGTCGATTTCATCATCTGCGCCGCCTCCAATCTGCAGCGGCCCTATCCGGCGGTGGCGGTGGAACTCCAGCAGATCCTGGGCGCCGGCGGCTATGCCTATGACATGAATGTCGCCTGCGCTTCGGCGGCATTCGGCATCCAGTCAGCCGTCGATGCGGTGCGCCTGGGTAATGCCAAGTGCGCCTTGGTGATCAATCCGGAGATCTGCTCGGGGCATCTGAACTGGCGCAACCGCGACTGCCACTTCATTTTTGGCGACGCCGCCACCGCGGTGGTGATCGAGCCACTGGAGGCTGCCAAGTCCAAGGATGCTTTCGAGGTGCTGGGCACCCGGCTCAAGACCCAGTTCTCCAACAACATCCGCAACAACTTCGGCTTTCTCAACGCCTCGGAAATCGAGCCGCGTCCCTGGAACGATGTGCTGTTCCAGCAGGAGGGCCGCAAGGTCTTCAAAGAAGTGGTGCCGATGGTCTCGGAACTGCTGCTGGGTCATCTCGCCGATCTCGGCATCGCCCCGGAGGCGATCAAGCGCTTCTGGCTGCACCAGGCCAATCTGTCGATGAACCAGTTCATTGCCCGCAAGGTGCTGGGTCGTGACGCTAGCGAGACAGAGGCGCCGGTGATCCTCGACGAGTACGCCAATACCAGTTCCGCCGGCTGCATCATCGCCTTCCACAAGCACCATGCCGACTTCGCCGTTGGCGAGGTGGGCCTGCTCAGCGGCTTCGGCGCCGGCTACTCGGCGGGCAGCGTGATTGTCCGCAAACTCTGAGCGACCGTTTTGTGACAGTCGGTCATGACGCTGTCATAAATTGCTAATAGCCTGATTTGTAGAGTTTAATCAGGCCATGGGCATGCAGAACAAACAGATTCTGGTGGTGGAGGACGAGGCGTCCATCCGCGAGATGTTGCGGTTTGCGCTCGAGCGCGCCGAATTTCGGGTGATGCTGGCGGCCAATGCCCAGGAGGCGCGGCTGAAGATTGCCGAGTCCCAGCCCGACCTGATCCTGCTCGACTGGATGATGCCCGGCCTGTCCGGGGTGGAGTTCGCCAAGGAGCTGAAGTCCGGCGCCACCAGTAAGGACATCCCGATCATCATGGTCACCGCCCGTGCCGAAGAGGAAGACAAGGTGCGCGGCCTCAACATCGGCGCCGACGACTACGTCTCCAAGCCGTTTTCCTTTCCCGAGCTGATCGCCCGCATCCAGGCGGTGCTGCGGCGCTCGCTGCCGGGCGGGGTGGAAGAGCGTCTGGGAGTGGCCGGGCTGGAAGTCGATGCCGCCAGCCAGCGGGTGACCGCCCGTGGCGAGCCGGTCAAGCTTGGCCCCACCGAATACCGCCTCCTGCATTTCTTCATCAGCCACCCGGAGCGGGTCTATACCCGCGAGCAGGTGCTGGACCGGGTCTGGGGCCAGAACGTCTACGTCGAGGAGCGCACCGTCGATGTACACATCCGACGCCTGCGCAAGGCGCTGGAACCCTATGGCTACGACAACATGATCCAGACCGTGCGCGGCACCGGCTATCGTTTCTCCGACAAGGTCTAAGGCCCAGTCGGCCGAACAGGCATGACCGCCGCCCTTCAGCAGGAACTCCTCAAGGCCGCGCTACGGGCACTGCTCGGCGCCTTGCTGGGTTGGCTGTTTGGCCAGTGGCTGCTCGGGCTCACTCTGGGCCTCGCGCTGTATCTGCTGATGCACCTGCGTTATCTGGCGGCGCTGCGCCGCTGGTTTGACGCGCCCAAGCAGGTCGAGCTGCCGGAGCCGGGCGGCATCTGGGGCGAGATATTTGAGAGCCTGCTCAACCTGCAAAGGCGCAACCGCAAGCGCAAGAAGCGGCTGGCCGCCATCGTCTCCGAGTTCCAGGCTTCCACCGAGGCGCTGCCAGACGCGGCGGTGGTGCTGGGCGGGCGCGGCGAGATCGTCTGGCTCAACACCGCGGCACGCACTCTGCTTGGGCTGCGCACTCCGCAGGATCTCGGGCAGCGCCTGCCCAACCTGATCCGCCATCCGGCGTTCACCGAGTACTTCACGCAGGGTGAGTACGAGGGCGAGGTCGAGGCGCCGTCGCCAATCCACGCCCAGCTGACCCTGGCCTACCGCATCGTCCCCTACGGCAACGGCCAGCGGCTGCTGGTGGCGCGCGATGTCTCCGAGATGCGTCGGCTGGAACTGGTGCGCCGCGACTTTGTCGCCAACGCCAGCCATGAGCTGCGCACGCCGCTGACCGTGCTGCGCGGCTATCTGGACATGATGGGGGCGGATGCCGCCAGCGGACCGCTGGCCGCCTGGCGTGGCCCGATCGAGGACATGCGCGCCCAGGCGCAGCGCATGGAATCCCTGATCAACGACATGCTCAAGCTGGCGCGCCTGGAGGGAGACAGCCCGCTGTCGCGCCAGGATCTGGTCGATGTGCCAGCGCTGTTGCGCCGGGTGATCGACGATGCCCGCGCGCTGTCCAAGGGTGAGCACCGCTTCGAGGCCGAGATCCAGCCCGAGCTGTTCCTGTTGGGGCGCGAGGCGGAGCTGCAGAGCGTGTTCTCCAACCTGGTCGCCAATGCCGTGCACTACACGCCTGCGGGTGGGGTCATACGGTTGCGCTGGAAGGTGGACGGCGAGGGCGCTCAGTTCAGCGTCGCCGACACCGGCATCGGCATCGCCGAGAAAGATATCGCCCGCCTCACCGAGCGTTTCTATCGGGTCGACGTTGGCCGCTCGCGCGCCAGCGGCGGCACCGGCCTGGGGCTGTCCATCGTCAAACATGCGCTGGAGCGGCACGACGGCCGGCTGCGGATCGACAGTGAACTGGGAGTGGGGAGTACCTTCAGCTGCTACTTCCCCCTGCACCGGGTGCAGCAGGGGCCGGTGCTGAACGAAAAGATCGCACTGTCCTAAGGTTCTGGGTGCTCCTGGCCGGGCTTGTCACAAATGCTTCATCCCGGCTTCATACCCTATACATGCCGGCTGCCCAGAATCGCCGGCGCTAACACTCTTACCAGAGGCTTATCCGCATGAAACTGAAGTCATTTCTCGTTGCGCTGGGTGTTTCTGCCGGTGCTTTTGCTACCTCCGCCGTCGCGGGGGTCGATGCCAGCCTGCCCGAGTACAAGGCGGCCTCTGGCGTCTCCGGCAATTTCAGCTCGGTGGGCTCCGACACCTTGAACAACCTCATGACCCTCTGGGCCGAGGAGTTCAACAAGTTCTACCCGAACGTCAACGTGCAGATCCAGGGTGCGGGTTCTTCCACTGCGCCGCCGGCGCTGACCGAGGGCACCGCCAACTTCGGCCCGATGTCGCGCTTGATGAAGGATCAGGAAATCCAGGCCTTCGAGAAGAAGTACGGCTACAAGCCCACCGCCATTGGCGTGGCCATCGACGCTCTGGCGGTGTTCGTCAACAAGGACAGCCCGATCAAGAGCCTGTCGATCCCGCAGGTCGACGGTATCTTCTCGGCCACCCGCAAGTGCGGCGGCAAGGACGTCAAGCGCTGGGGCGACCTCGGCCTCACCGGCGACTGGGCGAGCAAGCCGGTGCAGCTCTACGGCCGTAACTCGGTGTCTGGCACCTACGGCTATTTCAAGGAACACGCGCTCTGCAAGGGCGACTTCAAGAACAGCGTCAACGAACAGCCGGGCTCGGCCTCGGTGGTGCAGTCGGTGGCCGGCAGCCTGAACGCCATTGGCTACTCGGGTATTGGCTACAAGACCTCGGGCGTGCGCGCGGTGCCGCTGTCCGCCAAGGACGGTGGCCCGGTTGAGGAAGCCACTGAAGAGAACGCAGTGTCCGGCAAGTACCCGCTGGCCCGTGTGCTCTACGTCTACGTCAACAAGGCTCCCAACAAGCCGCTGGCGCCGATGGAGTCGGAGTTCTTCAAGATGGTTCTGTCCAAGACCGGCCAGAACGTGGTGGTGAAGGATGGCTACATCCCGATGCCCGCCGCGATGGTCGCCAAGGAACTCGCCAAGCTGCAGTAAGCAAACCAATGGAAGGCCACCACTGCGGGCAGGCCCGCGGTGGGCGGCTGCCCGCAACCCTTTCGCAAGTGCAACACCGAAACCCCCACGGGAGACCTCAAAGATGAACAACACCCTCAAGTACGCGGCCCTGGCTGCTTTCATCGGCGCCACCGGCGCTGCTCACGCTGACCCGGCCGAGACCAAGGGCGGCATCAAGATCAAGACCGACGACGGCCGCTTTGAAGCCAGCGTCGGCGGTCGCATCCAGTTCGACTACTACAGCTTTTCCGAAGACGACGGCGCCTTGATCGGCAGCACCGCCTTTGGTTCCGGCGTCGCTGCCAACGACAACCGCGGCGGCGCTGCTTTCCGTCGCGCCTATCTGACCCTGGCTGGCAAGGCCTATGGCTGGGACTACAAGTTCGAGAACGACTTTGCCGGCAATCCTGGCACCGGCGGCGGCACCTTCCGCGAAATGTGGATCGGCACCAAGGTGGGTCCAGGCAAGCTGATGATCGGTCAGCACAAGGGCTTCCGCGGCATGGAAGAACTGACCAGCTCCAACGAGATCACCCTGATGGAGCGCCCGAACACCACCGCCACCGGCATCTATAAGGATCGCCAGTTCCTGCGCGGCCTGTTCTACAAGGGCAACACCGACAGTTTCGGCTACGGCATCCATGCCGCCACGCTGACTGGCGAGGCGGGCGATCCCACCGAAGGTACCTCCTTCGGCGCGCGTGCCTACTGGTTCCCGATGTCGGATGACGGCCAGACCCTGCATTTCGGCCTCGCCTACAGCACCGATCGCGAAGACACCAATTCCAAGGGCGCTTCGGCGGTGTTCCAGTACGGCGGCCGTCGCGGTATTTCGTTGGGTCTCGCTGGCGCCGGTGAGGCACTGGCCAGCAAGTTCGGCACCCAGAACACTATCCACGGTGAAGTCGCCGGCTCCTTCGGTTCCTTCTTCGCCCAGGCCGAGTACGCCCAGGCGACGCTGGAGAACGCCTACGCCGGCCCGTCGGATGCCGACGTGACCGCCTACTACGTGCAGGCTGGCTACTTCGTCACCGGTGAGAAGAAGGTGTACAAGAAGGACCGCGGCGCCTTCGGCTCGCCGAAGCCGATCAACAGCTACGGCGCGGTCGAGCTGGTCGCCCGCTACGAGGCTTCCGAGAACACCGAGACCACCACGGCCGCCAAAAATGGCTGCTCGCTGACCGGCGTCGCCGACGGCAGCTTCCAGACCTGCGAAGGTTCGCAGATCACCGTGGGTGCCAACTGGTACGTGAACCCGAACGTCCGCTTCATGCTCAACTACTACCTCGCCCAGGCCGATGTCGGCGCGGGCAAGGACGAGCCGGAAGCGCTGTCGATGCGCGCCCAGTTTGGTTTCTAAAGCCCAGCTGTAAGAGAATGCGCCCGGCCGTCTCGGCCGGGCGTTTTCTTCAAGCTCTCCCTTGTGGTGAGGGCTTGAAGAAGACGAGTAGGGACCATGCCTCGCCCGGGGCATGCCAACGAGCGATTTCATGAGCGAACCCACGACTCCCTCCGCCTCAGAGGCCAGTCGGCACAACATTGTTGCCGGCGGCATGGGCTTTCAGATCCGCGCCTTCAAGGACAATCTCGCCCGCTGGGTAGTCTGGGTCGGCGGCCTCGGCGTCATCGCCGCGCTGATGCTGATCTTCTTCTACCTGGTTTCCGAGGTCGCCCCGCTGTTCGAGCCGGCCGAGTTCAAGCCGCGCCCGGAATACGCCATCCCGGGAACCGGCAAGACGCTCTACACCGCGGTGGAAGAGCAGGGCGAGATCGCCATGCGGGTTTCCGATGGCGGTCAGGTGAGCTTTTTCGACCTCACCACCGGTGCCATGCGCGCCCAGCAGCAGTTGCCGGTGGGCGAGCTCAAGCTGGTGTCGATCACCGAAGTGGCCGCCGAGCGTGGCGTGCTGGCGGCGGCGTTGTCCGATGGCTCGGTGCTGCGCTTCGCACACGAGTACGAAGTCAGCTATCCGGGCGACAAGCGCCTGATTACCCCCGGCCTGAGTTTCCCGCAGGGGGAGGCACCGATGCCGTTCATGCCGGTGCCGGCCAGCAGCCTGGTGGTGCGCGACGAGGGCGACAAGGCGGTCTTCCTCGGGGTCGGGCCTGACAAGGTCGTGTACATGAAGGCCTTCGAGACCAGCACCAACATGATCACCGGCGAGTCCAGCTCGGAGGTCTCCGGCGAGCTGAGCTTCACGCCGCCGGTGAGCGCCGACATTCTGCTGGTCGAGCCCCTGCTGTCCTGGCTGTACGTGATCGACCAGAAGAAGGGCAAGATTGCGTTCTACCGTCTGAGCGGCGGCAGCCAGCCGGAGCTGGTCGAGATCAAGGACGTCGGCAGCGAGGTGACCGCCGCGCACTACCTCGCGGGCGGCATTTCCATCGTCGTCGCGCAAGCCGACGGCAAGGTCTCGCAGTGGTTCCCGGCGCGCAAGCCGGACGGCGAGTCCTATCTGGCGCGGGTGCGTGAATTCGATCCGCCGGGCGAGGCCAAGCTCACCGCCTTGAGCGTGGAACTGCGCCGTCGCAGCTTCGCGGTGGGCGACGAGACCGGCCGGGTCAGCGTGTTCTACGCCACCTCCAGGCGTCTGATCCACAGCGAGCAGGCCCTCACCAGCGCGGTCTCGCAGCTGGCCTTCAACCCGCGCGCGCAGGTGCTGATCGCCGAGAGCAGCGACGGCAAGGTGCACGCCTACGACGTACACAACGAGCATCCGGAAGTGTCGTTCGGCTCGCTCTGGTCCAAGGTCTGGTACGAGAGCTATGACGAGGCCAAGTGGCTGTGGCAGTCGTCCTCGGCGAGTGCTGACTTCGAACCCAAGTTTTCGCTCACGCCGCTGGCCTTCGGTACGCTCAAGGGTGCCTTCTACGCGATGATCTTCGCGGTGCCGCTGGCGGTGATGGGCGCGATCTTCGTCGCCAACTTCATGTCCGCCGAGCTGCGCCAGGTGGTCAAGCCGACAGTGGAACTGCTGGCGGCGCTGCCCTCGGTGATCCTGGGCTTTCTCGCCGGCCTCTGGCTGGCGCCGTTCATCGAATCGAACCTGCCGGGTGTGTTCCTGTTGCTGATCCTGCTGCCGATCAGCATTCCGGTGTTCGGCTATCTGTGGCTGAACATGCCGGCGCGGGTCCGCTACTTCGTGCCCGCCGGCTGGGAAGGCGCGCTGCTGGTGCCGGTGGTCGCGGTGGTGGCCTGGTTCTGCTTCGCCATCGCCAAGCCTATCGAGGCGCTGGCCTTTGCCGGCAACATGCAGGCCTGGATGGACCACAGCCTGGGCATCCACTACGAACAGCGCAATGCGCTGGTGGTGGGCATCGCCATGGGTATCGCGGTGATCCCGACCATCTTCTCGATCGCCGAAGACGCCATCTTCTCGGTGCCCAAGCAGCTGTCGCTGGGCTCGCTGGCGCTCGGCGCCAGCCCCTGGCAGACGCTGACCGGCGTGGTGCTGCCCACCGCCAGCCCCGGCATCTTCTCGGCGATCATGATCGGCCTGGGTCGCGCGGTGGGCGAGACCATGATCGTGCTGATGGCCACCGGCAACACACCGGTGACCGACGCCAGCCTGTTCAGCGGCATGCGCACGCTCTCGGCCAATGTCGCGGTGGAAATGCCGGAATCGGAAGTGGGCTCGACGCACTTCCGGCTGCTGTTCCTGGCCGGCCTGGTGCTGTTCATCTTCACCTTCTTCTTCAACACGCTGGCGGAAGTGGTCCGCGCCCGCCTGCGCAAGAAATACGCGAGCATCTAAGCCATGGCTGCCACCGAAGCTTCCAGCTCCAACAAGCCGCTGAACCTGACGGCCGGCGATACGCAGTCGGTCGCCAGCTATGTGAAGTCCGGCCAGCCTTACGTCTGGCTCACCGCGGCCGCCATCTCGGTGGCCTTCATCATCACCGTCGCCCTTTTGTGCCTGACCGCGGCGCGCGGCCTGCCGCACTTCTGGCCGGCGGATGTGCTGAAAGGCGAGTACCAGGAGCCGGGTGCGGCACCGGTGCCGATGCTCGCCGAGCTGGTCAGCGAAGAAGAGGTGAGCACCGCACGCCTGATATCCGCCGGTTTGAAGCTGGACGAGAGCAAGCCCTTCCATACCCGCGATCTGGTCAAGGTCGGCAACCGCGATCTCTACGGCGCCGACTTCCGCTACCTGCTCGACGAATGGATCCTCAATCGCAGCTATCCCGCCGACGCGGTGGTGCTGGAGCGCATGGAGTGGGGCAATTTCCACGGTTTTCTGGAGGCGCTCAAGGAGAACGGTGCGGTGATCGCCACCGGCGAGGAGGCCTGGCAGGCCTACGCCGAGCGCCAGCAGCGGGCCGACCGCCTGCGTGAGGAATTGCGCGAGATCGAGAAGGGCGAGATCGGCCGCATCAACTATGGCCTGGAGCGCATCCGCCTCGACACCCGCCGCCTGGAGCTGGCCGGCAAGACCCGCGAAAACGCGAGTGCCGACTACCAGGCGCTCGATGTCCGCAAGGCCGATCTCGACGCCGCTTACGAGAAGCTGCGCGCGCGGCTGGTCGAGATCAAGACCGACATGGCGCGCGACGCCCTGGTGCTGAAGTCGGTGGATGGCCAGGAGCTGGAGATTCCGCTGGCCAAGATCGCCCGCGGCTACCGTCCGAACGAGATGGGGCTGTTTGCCAAGCTGGGGCTGTACTTCAAGAAGCTGTGGGAATTCGTCTCCGCCGAGCCGCGTGAGGCGAACACCGAGGGCGGCATCTTTCCGGCCATCTTCGGCACGGTGATGATGGTGCTGCTGATGAGCGTGTTCGTCACCCCCTTCGGCATTCTCGCCGCGCTCTACCTGCGCGAGTACGCCAAGCAGGGCGTGGTCACCCAGATCATCCGCATCGCGGTCAACAACCTGGCCGGCGTGCCGTCCATCGTCTACGGCATGTTCGGCCTGGGCTTCTTCGTCTACTTCATCGGCGGTTCGCTGGACCAGCTGTTCTACCCGGAGTCGTTGCCTTCGCCGACCTTCGGCACCCCGGGCATCCTCTGGGCCTCGCTGACCCTGGCGATCCTGACCCTGCCGGTGGTGATCGTCGCCACCGAAGAGGGGCTGGCGCGCATCCCGCGCTCGCTGCGCGAGGCCTCGCTGGCGCTGGGCGCGACCAAGGTCGAAACCCTGTGGAAGGTAGTGCTGCCGATGGCCAGCCCGGCGATGATGACCGGCCTGATCCTGGCCATCGCCCGCGCCGCCGGCGAGGTGGCGCCGCTGATGCTGGTCGGCGTGGTCAAGCTCGCACCCAGCCTGCCGCTGGACGGCAACTTTCCCTTCGTGCATCTGGAGCGCAAGTTCATGCACCTGGGCTTCCACATCTACGACGTCGGTTTCCAGAGCCCCAATGTCGAGGCGGCGCGACCCCTGGTCTACGCCACTTCCTTCTTACTGGTGCTGGTAATCGTGCTGCTCAATGTGTCGGCGATCCGCATCCGCAACCGTCTGCGCGAGAAGTACAAGGCCCTGGACGGCTAGGCCGTTCAAGGAAGCTTCGCGTTCCGACAGGAATCCAGGACAATGACTATGACCGGTGTACAACCCACTTCTTCCCTACGCGCCATGGATATCGACGCTCTCAGTGCCTCCCGCCAGCCGTCGCGCATCGAGGACGACGTCCACGCCATCACCGTGGAAAACCTCAATCTGTTCTACGGGGCCAAGCAGGCCCTGCGCAACGTCAACATGAAGATCGCCAAGAAGAAGGCGACCGCCTTCATCGGCCCTTCCGGTTGCGGCAAGTCGACGCTCTTGCGCTGCTTCAACCGCATGAACGATCTGGTCGATGGCTGCCGGGTCGAGGGGCATCTGAACCTCGAAGGCAAGAACATCTACGACAAGGATGTCGACATCTCGGCCCTGCGCCGCAACGTCGGCATGGTGTTCCAGAAGCCCAACCCGTTCCCGAAGTCGATCTACGAGAACGTCGCCTACGGCATGCGTCTGGCCGGTGTCACCAAGAAGCGCGAGCTGGATGAAACCGTCGAGTGGGCGCTCAAGGGCGCCGCGCTCTGGGAGGAAGTGAAGGACAGGCTCGATGATTCCGCCCTGGGCCTCTCCGGTGGTCAGCAGCAGCGCCTGGTGATCGCCCGCGCGGTGGCGATCAAGCCGCAGGTGCTGCTGATGGACGAACCCTGCTCGGCGCTGGACCCGATCTCTACCCTCAAGGTCGAGGAGCTGATCAACGAGCTGAAGAAGGAATTCACCATCGTCATCGTCACCCACAACATGCAGCAGGCCGCGCGCGTGAGCGACTACACGGCCTTCATGTACGTGGGCGACCTCATCGAGTTCGGCAACACCGATAAGCTCTTTACCAAGCCGTCGATGAAGCAGACCGAGGACTACATCACCGGCAAGTACGGCTGAGTCGAGGCGGACCCGCCGCTACACCGCGCCACGGATGGCTGCATCACACTATGACTATGCGCTGCACCAGGTAAGACGCCATGCACACCCCGACTTACAAATCCCACATCTCCAGCGTCTTCAACGCCGAGCTTGAGGACGTGCGCCAGCGCGTGCTGGCGATGGGCGGCCTGGTGGAACAGCAGATCGTCGATGCCACCCGGGCGCTGACCGAGGTGGATGGCGAGCTGGCCGCCGAGGTGATCCGCAACGACGAGAAGGTGAACACGCTCGAAGTCAGCATCGACGACGAGTGCAGCCGCATCCTCGCGCGCCGCCAGCCCACCGCCTCCGACCTGCGTCTGGTCTATGCGGTGATCAAGACCATCACCGACCTCGAGCGCATGGGCGACGAGGCGGAGAAGGTGGCGCGTATGGCCGCCGACCTTTCCGAGCAGGAGCGCGGCATCACTCCCCTGGTCGAGGTCGGGCATCTGTCCCGCCACGTCTCGCAGATGGTGCGTGACGCGCTCGATGCCTTCGCGCGCATGGATGCCGAATCGGCGCTGGCCTGCGCCCACGAAGACGTCAACATCGATCGCGAGTACGAGGCGCTGATGCGCCAGTGCATCACTTTCATGATGGAAGACCCGCGCACCATCCGCCGCGTGCTGGACGTAATCTGGGCGGTGCGCGCCCTGGAGCGCATCGGCGACCACGCCCGCAACATCTGCGAGTACGTCATCTACTTCGTGAAGGGCAAGGACGTACGCCACATCTCGCTGGAAGCGATGAAGAGAGAAGTCCAGGAAGACGACGAGTAGCCCGGCGGCAGCGGGGGTTTTCTTTTAAACTGCCCGCTGCTCTCACGCCCCCTATCGAAGATCCGTGCTGCCGCCCCGTCTGGCGTCCTGGTTTACCCGTCGCAATCTGCTCCGTTCCGGCCTGACCGTGCTGGTGCTGTTGCTGAGCGCCCTGCTGGTCGTCGCCGCCTTCCAGATCGCCAGTCTCGACCGCGAGATCCGCAGCCGCTTCGCCGGCGTGCGCTGGACGCTGCCGGCCCAGGTCTACGCCGCGCCGCAGGAGCTCTACCCCGGCCTCAACCTGCCGCTCGCCGACCTGAAGCACGAACTGCTGCGCCTGGGCTATCGCCCGGTGGACGCTCTGGAGGGCGCGGGCAGCTTCGTCGCCCGCGCCGACGGCCTGGACATCGCCACCCGCGCCTTCAGCTTCTGGGACGGCGCCCAGCCGGCGCTGCGCATGCTGGTGCGCGGCGGCCCCGAGGGCATCGAGTCGATCAGCGACCTCGCCAACAGTCAGCCGCTGGACCTGATCCGCCTCGACCCGATGCTGATCGGCAGCATCTACCCCAGCCGCGGTGGTGAAGACCGGGCGCTGATCAAGCTCGCGGATGCACCGGAACTGCTGGTGCAGGGGCTGCTGGCGGTCGAGGACCGGGCGTTTTACCAACACTCCGGCATCAGCCTGCGTGGCATCGCCCGCGCCGCCTTCGAGAATTTCACCTCCGGCCGGGTGCGCCAGGGCGCCTCGACCATCACCCAGCAGCTGGTGAAGAACTTCTTCCTCTCCAGCGAGCGCACTTTCCGGCGCAAGGCGAAAGAGATCGTGATGGCCCTGCTGCTGGAGGCGCATTACGACAAGGACGCCATCCTCGAGGCCTATCTCAACGAGATCTACATGGGCCAGGACGGCTCCCGCGCCGTGCACGGCTTCGGGCTCGCCAGCTCGTTCTACTTCAACAAGCCGCTGGCGGAGTTGAAGCCGCACGAGATGGCCCTGTTGGTCGGCATCGTCAAGGGCCCCAGCCAGTACGATCCGCGCCGCCGGCCGGACGTGGTGCGTGCCCGTCGCGACCTGGTGCTCCACACCTGGGCCGAACGCGGCCTGCTGCGCGAGGACGAACTCGAACGCGCGCTGGCGCAGCCGCTGGGGCTTTCCGGCGGCGCCCGTGGCGGCGTCGAGCGCTACCCGGCCTTCGTCGAGCTGGTGAAGCGCCAGCTGCGCGACCAGTACCCGGAAGAGGCGCTGACCAACGAGGGCCTGCGCATCTTCACCACCCTGGAGCCGCGTGCCCAGGAGGCGCTGGAACTGCGCCTGCTGGCCGATCTGCCGGAGCTGGAAAAGGCCCGCAAGATGGCGCCCGGCACGCTGGAGGCCGCGGGTGTCATCACCAGCGCCGAAGGCGGCGAGGTGCAGGCGGTGGTGGGCGGCCGCAGCATCCGCTACGCCGGCTTCAACCGCGCGCTGGACTCGCGCCGCTCGATCGGCTCGCTGGCCAAGCCCTTCGTCTACCTGGCGGCGCTGATGCAGCCGGAGCGCTACAACCTGGCGACCGTGCTGCCGGACGAGCCGATCAACCTGAAGCTGTCCAAGGGCAATGTCTGGAGCCCGGCCAATTACGACAAGAAGCTGCACGGCAGCATGCCGCTCTACGTGGCGCTGGCGCAGAGCTACAACCTGCCGACCGTGCGCCTGGGCCTGGATGTCGGCGTGAAGAAGGTGCAGGAGGCTTTCGCCGGCGCCGGTTTCGCCGGCGCGCCGGCCTTGCCCTCGATCTTTCTGGGCGCGGTAGATATGTCGCCGCTGGACGTCGCCCAGTCCTACAACACCCTGGCCGCCTCCGGCTACCAGACGCCGCTGAGCGCGATCCGCGAAGTGCTCACCAAGGACAACCAGCCGCTCAAGCGCTATCCGTTCAAGGTCAAGCAGACCTTGCCGGAAGGCCCGGTGTTCCTCGCCAGCTGGGCGATGGCGAAAGTGCTGGAATTCGGCACCGCGCGCTCGGCCTACAACGTGATTCCGGCCGGCACCCGACTGGCCGGCAAGACCGGTACCACCGACGATCTGCGCGACAGCTGGTTTGCCGGCTATTCCGCCGACCGGGTGGCGGTGATCTGGGTCGGCCGCGACGACTACAAGCCCACCGGCCTGACCGGTGCCACCGGCGCGCTGCCGGTCTGGTCGCGGCTGATGCGCGATCTCAAGGTGCGCGGGCTTGACGACACGCCGCCGGCCGACGTCGAGGAAGCGCTGATCGACCCCGCCAGCGGGCTCAAGGCCGACGAGCGCTGCGTCGGTGCGGTGAGCATTCCCTTCGTCGCCGGCTATGTGCCCAGCGAGTCCGCGCCCTGTGCCGGCGGCTTGCTCGACAAGCCGGCGGAATGGCTCAAGGAGATTTTCCAGTGACCCGATTGCTGCTCGTCCTCGTCGCCGGCCTGTTCGCCGCCGGTTGCGCCAACATCCAGCCGCAGCCGGTGGGGCAGGTGTATCCCGAGCCGCCCGGCCAGCCGACGACACCCGGCGGCAGTCCGGTCCCTGGAGGAGCTACCGGCCAGCCGGTCTCGCCGGGTGAGCCGGTGCCGGTGCCGGAAGTAAAGCCACCGCTGCTGCCCAGCTATCCGCGCAACATCGAGGCCTCCGGCGCGGCCGCGCCGGTACTGTCGCTGGTGCGCCAGGCGCGCGAAGCGCGCAAGGCCGGCAAGCTGGAGCCGGCCGCCGCCGCGCTGGAGCGGGCGCTGCGCATCGAGCCGCGCAACCCCTGGGTTTGGCAGGCGCTGGCCGGCCTGCATCTGCAGCTGGGCCAGGCCGAACAGGCCGAGAGCGAGGCGCAGAAGTCCAACTCCCTGGCCCGCCGCAATCCCTATATCGAGGTCGAGAACTGGCGCCTGCTGGCCGCCGCCCGCAGCCAGCGCGGCAATGCCGCCGGCGCCGCCCAGGCCGAAGCGCGCCACGAGGAACTGCAGCGCCTGCTGACCCAGCCGCCGTTGGCGCCTTGAGCGAGGCGCACGCCCTGGTGGCGGAGCTGGACGGCGTCTTCGGCGAAGACGGCGCGCTGGCGCGGGCGATCCCTGGCTTCGCGCCGCGCGCCGCCCAGCAGACCATGGCCACGGCGGTGGCCGAGGCCTTCGCCAGCGGCGAGAGCCTGATCGTCGAGGCCGGCACCGGCACCGGCAAGACCTACGCCTACCTGGCACCGGCGCTGCGCTCCGGCAAGCGGGTGGTGGTCTCCACCGGCACCAAGAACCTGCAGGACCAGCTGTTCGGCCGCGACCTGCCGCGTCTGCTGCAGGCGCTGGAGGCGAAGGTGCGCGTCAGCCTGCTCAAGGGCCGCGCCAACTACCTCTGTCTGCACCGCCTGGCGAAGGCACAGATGGACGTGCGCGCCCGCCCGCACTGGCCGCGGCTGGCGGAAGTCGAGGCCTGGGGCCGCCATTCCGTCAGTGGCGAACTCGCCGAGCTGCCGGGCGATCCGCCCGACGACGGCCTCAACGCCCGCATCACCTCCACCGCCGACAACTGCCTGGGCGCCAAATGCCCGGACTTCGCCGACTGCTTCGTGGTCAAGGCGCGCCGCGCCGCCGCCGCCGCCGATCTGGTGGTGGTCAACCACAGCCTGCTGTTCGCCGACCACCTGCTGCGCCAGGAAGGTTTCAGCGTGCTGCCCGGTGCCGACGCGGTGGTGATCGACGAGGCGCACCAGCTGCCGGAACTGGCGCTGCGCCACTTCGGCCAGCGGGTCTCCACCCAGCAGGTGCAGGCCCTGGCGCGCGACGCGATGACCGAGGCCGAGCACTACGGCGACCTGCCGGCGCTGATGCAGGCGATCGCCGAGCTGGGCGAGAGCAATGCCCGGGTCGAGGCCAGCTTCGGCGGTGGCTTCCGTCAGCGCTTAAGCGAGTACGCGGCGCGCTTCGGCGTCGCCGACAGCCTGCGCGCCCAGACCCAGGCGCTGGAAACCCTGGTGGACTGCCTGAAGCCCTTGGAGGAACGCAGCGCCGAGTTCGGCGCCTGCCTGGAGCGGGCGCTGCGCCTGAACGAGCGCTGGGCGCTGGTCGCCGACCTCGATGCGCGCGATTCGCAGGTGCGCTGGGTGGAGCCGGTGGGACGGGGCGGGGCGCTCAATGCCACGCCGCTGGAGGTCGCCGAGAGTTTCGGCACCATGCGCGCTGCCCATCCCGGCGCCTGGATCTTCACCTCGGCGACCCTGGCCGCCGGCGAGGACTTTGCCCACTTCACCCGGCCGCTGGGCCTGGATGCGGTACGCACCCTGCGCCTGGACAGCCCCTTCGACTACCGTCAGCAGGCGCGGCTGTGGCTGCCGCCCGGTCTGCCGGAACCCAACGACCCCGCCTACACCGGCGCCGCCGCGCAGGCGATGCTGCCGGTGATCCGCGCCAGCGCTGGTGGCGCCTTCGTGCTCTGCACCAGCCACCGCGCGCTGCAGCAGCTCTGCGGCCTGCTGCGCGCGGCGCTGCCGGAACTACCGGTGCTGGCCCAGGGCGAGTGGCCCAAGCCGGAGCTGCTGCGCCGCTTCGCCGAGGCCGGCAACGCCGTGCTGGTCGCCACCGCCAGCTTCTGGGAGGGCGTGGACGTGAAGGGCCCGGCGCTGCGGCTGGTGATCATCGACAAGCTGCCGTTCGCCGCGCCTGGCGACCCGGTGCTGGACGCCAAGCTGGAGGCGATCCGCCAGGCCGGTGGTAATCCCTTCAACGACGACCAGCTGCCGCGCGCCATCGTCACCCTGCGCCAGGGCGTCGGCCGGCTGATCCGCGATGTCAGCGACCACGGCCTGCTGATGCTTTGCGACCCGCGCCTGCGCAGCAAGGGCTATGGCCGCAAGGTGCTCGCCAGCCTGCCGCCGATTCCGCTGCTGTCCAGCCTCGCCGAGGCCGAGGACTGGCTGCGCGCGCTGCGTCCGGAGTCGCGCGAAAACGCTTGAGTCGATCCCTGCAGCGGCGTAGCTTGGCGGCTCCACTGGAGGGGGAAGAATCATGAAAGCACTCAAGATCGTGATCTCGGTGATTGTCGGCCTGGTCGTACTGATGATCGCCATCGGGTTCGCGCTGCCCGACCGCGCGCGCATCGAGCGCAGCATCCTGGTGCAGGCCAAGCCGCAGGCGGTCTACGCGGTGGTGAACGGCTTCAGGCAGTTCCGCAAATGGTCGCCCTGGGAGGGGCTGGACCCGAACGCCGAGCAAACCCTTTCCGGCCCGATCTGGGGCGTCGGCGCCAGGCAGGCCTGGAGCAGCAAGGACCCCAGTGTCGGCAGCGGTTCGCAGGAGATCATCGCCACCGAGCCGGATCGCAGTGTCTCGGTGCGCCTGGTGTTCGAGGGCTTCAACAGCGAGAACACCGCGATCTATACGCTGACGCCGGAAGGCGAGGGCACCCGCGTCGTCTGGAGCTATGACTCGGTGTTCCACGGCGATCTGCTCGGGCGCTACTTCGGCCTGCTGCTCGACAAGATGCTGGGGCCTGACTACGAGAAGGGCCTGGCCCAGCTCAAGACCCTGGTCGAGTCCCTGCCCAAGACCGATTTCAGCGGCGTCGGGATCGCAGTGGTGGAAACCCAGGCCCAGCCCATCCTCTATGTCTCCGACAGTGCTACTGCCGCCGAGGCCGGTGCCAAGCTGGGCGCCGCCTATGGGCAGATCAGCGCCGCCATGCAGGCTCTGGGTCTCAAGCCGGCCGGCGCGCCACTGGCGATCACCCGCAAGTTCGACGAGGCGAGCAAGTTCTGGGAATTTGACGCTGCGATCCCGGTTGATCGCCTGCCATCGGAACCGCTGAACGAGGGCGCGGTGAAGCAGGGCAGCAACTACGCCGGCTGGGCCTTGCGTGCCACTCATACCGGGCCCTACGAGGCGATGGCACCGACTTACGAGAAACTGCTGGCCTACAAGGCGGTGGCCGGCTTCGAGGACAACGGCAATTCCTGGGAGCACTACGTCACCGACCCGACCACGGTGCCGCCGGAGCAGGTCAAGACCGAGGTCTACTGGCCGATCAAGTAGTGAGGTCGGCCCGCTACGCTGGCCTGTGAGGGCGCCGCCCGCTGCGCGGGCTGGCTGTGAGGTCGGGCCGCAAGCGGCCCTGTAAGGGAAAGGCCGGTAAACGGGGCTGCCCGCTTCCGCTGTTCCCTCACAGCGATGCGCAGCATCGCGCCCTCACAGCCGACGCGCGAAGCAAGGCGGCGCCCTCACAGGCCCGCGCAGCGGGCCGACCTCACTCCGAAGCAGGCCGCCGACCTCACCTATAGAACCCGCAGCAACGCCCAGCGGCGACAATAAGGGCATGGCCGCCGAATTCGACTCCCGATCCTTCCTCCAGCAGCTCACCACCGCCCCCGGCGTCTACCGCATGTACGGGGCGCAGGACGAGTTGCTGTATGTGGGCAAGGCCAAGAATCTGAAGAAGCGGGTCAGCCATTACTTCCTGCGCGCCTCCGGCGATGCCCGCATCGAGGCGATGGTCAGCCAGATCCAGCGCATCGAGGTGACGCTGACCCATACCGAGGACGAGGCGCTGATCCTCGAAAGCAACCTCATCAAGGAGCTGGGGCCGAAGTACAACATCGTCTACCGCGACGACAAGAGTTACCCCTACGTGCGCTTCAGCGCGCACCGCTTTCCGCGCATCGGCTACTACCGGGGCCAGAAGACCGGCGAGCACCGCTACTTCGGGCCCTTCCCCAGCGCCGGCGCGGTGAAGGAAACGCTCTACACCCTGCAGAAGCTGTTCAAGCTCAGGCCTTGTCGTGACAACTTCTTCGCGCACCGCCAGCGCGCCTGCCTGCAATACCAGATCAAGCGCTGCTCCGGCCCCTGCGTGGGCCTGATCAGCGAGGCCGACTACCAGCGCGACGTGCGCAATGCCGTGCGCCTGCTGGAAGGCAAGGCCGACGCCCTGGCCGGCGAGCTGACGGTGGAGATGGAGCAGGCGGCCGAGGCCCTGGAGTTCGAGCGCGCCGCCTCGCTGCGCGACCAGATCGCGGCGCTCAAGCGGGTGCGCGAGAGCCGCTCGCTCACCGGTGGCGCCGAGGACCTCGACGTGGTGGTGGTGGCACCGCACCAGTCCAGCAGCTGCGTGGTGGTGATGAGCGTGCGCGACGGCATGAACCTCGGTCATCGCAGCCACTTCCCGCGCCATCCGCCGCACGCGGCGCCGGAGGAACTGCTGGAGAGCTTCCTCTCGCAGCACTACCTCGACCAACCGGCGCCGCCGGAGATCCTGGTCAGCCACGAGGTGGACGAGGAGGCGATGATCGAGGCGGCGCTGAGCGCGCGCGCCGGCCGCAAGGTGACGGTCAACCACCCGCAGCGTGGCGCCAAGGTGCGCTTGCTGGAGATGGCGCAGGCCACAGCCGCGCAGGCGCTGTCCACCCGCCTGGTGGAAGCCGCAAGCATGGACGAGCGCATGCTGGAGCTGCAGCGCGCGCTGGATCTGGAGCATCCGCCGCGCCGGCTGGAATGCTTCGACATCAGCCACACCCGTGGCGAGCGCACCGTC
Source organism: Stagnimonas sp. FW305-C-60 (assembly GCF_058782965.1). Classification (NCBI taxonomy): domain Bacteria; kingdom Pseudomonadati; phylum Pseudomonadota; class Gammaproteobacteria; order Nevskiales; family Nevskiaceae; genus Stagnimonas; species Stagnimonas sp. FW305-C-60. Next base: position 414,438 of record NZ_JBYSYF010000002.1, on the reverse strand, counting down.
GCCAGCTGCGTGGTGTTCAACGAGGACGGGCCGCTGAAGAGCGCCTACCGCAAGTTCAACCTCGAGACCGGTGAGGCGGGAGGCGTGAAGGCTGAGGCGTCCACCGACGTTGCCTCAGGCCTTAGCCCTCACCCCTTGCGCGCCGCGATCACCGGCGGCGACGACTACGCGGCGATCCATCAGGCGGTGAAGCGCCGCTATGCCCGCATCAAGGGCGGCGAGGTGGCCGCACCGGATGTGCTGTTCATCGACGGTGGCCTGGGTCAGCTCAATGCCGCGCTGGAGGCGCTGGACGAACTGGAGTTCAGCGACCTGAAGGTGGTCGCCATCGCCAAGGGGCCGACCCGCAAGCCGGGGCTGGAGGAGCTGATCCTGCCCGACCGCGAGCTGCCGCTGCGGCTGCCGCCGGATTCGCCGGCGCTGCATCTGATCCAGCGCATCCGCGACGAGGCGCACCGCTTCGCCATCACCGGCCACCGCGACCGCCGCGAGAAGGCGCGGGTCAGCTCCAGCCTGGAAGAGATCGAGGGCCTGGGCCCGGCGCGGCGCCGTGCCCTGCTCACCGCCTTTGGCGGGCTGCCGGCGGTGAAGCGCGCCAGCGTCGATGAGCTGGCCAAGATTGAAGGCGTGAACCGGCCGCTGGCGGAGCGCATCTACGCGCATTTCCACTGAGGCGCGCGGCGGGCCACATTTTTTGCCTTGCCGGGGACGGGGCGGGGCAGTGGCCCGGATGCTTTCGGCTATCCTTCGGAGCCATGCGCATCAACTTTCCACTTGCCTTGACGCTGGGCCGCGTCGCCGCCATCCCTCTGGTCCTGGGCCTGTTCTATGTGAACTGGCCGCACGCCCGGCAATGGGCCTGCGTGCTGTTCACCCTCGCCGGCATCACCGACTGGCTGGACGGCTACCTGGCGCGCAAGTGGAACCAGACCAGCAAGTTCGGCGCCTTTCTCGACCCGGTGGCTGACAAGCTGCTGGTGGCGATCTCGCTGGTGATGCTGTTGCGTGACGAGCCGGGCGGGGTGATGGCGATCCTGGTGGCGGTCATTATCGGCCGCGAGATCACCATCTCCGCGCTGCGGGAATGGCTGGCGGAACTCGGGCAGCGCACCACGGTGGCGGTGAGCATGGTCGGCAAGGTCAAGACCGGCTTCCAGATGACCGCCATCGGCCTGATGCTCTGGCAGCAACCCTTTCTCGGCCTGCCCATCTATGAAATCGGCTATCTGTGCCTGTTCGTCGCCTCGGCGCTGACCATCTGGTCGATGGTGGTCTACCTGCGTGCCGCCTGGCCGCTGCTGCGTGAATCGATGCCGCAATGAGCCCGGCCAGAGGCCCCGGTACAGGGCGCTTCGGCACCGGTGATGATGGGGATGAGCGAGCGATGCCGGGCCGGGCTCCAAGCAGTCTTTCAGGACGCGGGATTTTTCCTTGACTCTCCGAGCTTCCCCCCTATAATGCCGGCCACGCAAGCGGGAATAGCTCAGTTGGTAGAGCGATACCTTGCCAAGGTATAGGTCGCGAGTTCGAATCTCGTTTCCCGCTCCAAAGATTCAAAGCCCCGCTCAGCGGGGCTTTTGATTTTTATCGCTAGCGCAAGTGGCTGGGTGGCAGAGTGGTCATGCAGCGGACTGCAAATCCGCGTACGCCGGTTCAATTCCGACCCCAGCCTCCAATTCTTTCAACGCCTTAGAGCGTTCTCAGGATTGGTCTCTGCCTACTATTGCCTGGTACTTTTCAGCGCAGCGCCTTCAGGAGCTTGCCGCGACGCCGGCGGATGTAGCCCTCGATGGCTCGCATGTTCTCCTGGCCGAGCAGGTTCTTGGCGGCTTCGGTGCCATCGGAGTCGCTCTGGAGCAACCGTCATATGCTGGGCGAAGGCAGCCCATTGCCGCTTTCAGCCAGCCCTAGGCAACCGGTTGAGGCTGGGCTGGCCCCAACACCTCGACCCTCACCGCAGTCACCTTGTATTCCGGCGAATGCACCATCCGGTCGCGTTCGCCAGACGTCACGCGGTTGAGGAAGATGTCTGGCCGATGAAAGCTCGCGAAGAGCTCGCCGGGCTTGACCGTAGCGGTGATCCGCACCGGCAACTCGGCGCTCCCATGTCGGCTGACGATCCGCACGATCTCGCCGTCGCCGATCCCCAGGTGCGCCGCGTCGGTTGGCGAGATGTCGAGCGTATCGCTCGCTTCGAGCCGGGCGTTGGGCGTGCGATAGGTCATGGTCCCGGCGTTGAAGTGATATAGCCGGCGTCCAGTGTTCAGCAGCAGAGGAAAGTCGGGGTCGCAACGCTCGCGAGTCGGTGCGAAGTCGATGCATTTCAGGGCTGCGGTGCGGCTACCCGCGAAGCTCTCCGCGTGCAGCGACGGCGTCCCTGGATGGCGCTCGTCGGGACAGGGCCAGTGCAGGCTCTCGCGCTCGAGGCGCGTGTAGGTTAGGCCTGCTCCGGCCGGCCACAGCGCGCGCACCTCATCCCAGATGCCTTCGGCCGAGCCGAAGGTGAAACCTTGCTGATAGCCCATGCGGCGCGCGACTTCCTGGATGATCCACCACTCGGGACGAGCCTGCCCCGGCGGCTCGACGGCCTTGCGGATGCGCTGCACTCGGCGATCGGAATTCATGAAGGTCCCGTCGCGCTCGAGGAAGCTGGCGACCGGCAGGAACACCGTGCCGAAGGCCTTGGCCGTCTCGTTGAGGAACAGGTCCTGGACCACGACGAGGTCAAGCCGGCCGAGCGCCTGCTCGGCACTACCGGCGTTGGCGAGCGTCAGATACACGTCGTAGCCCATCACCCAGAGTGCGCGCAGCCGGCCGGCCGCGGCGGCGTCGATCATCTGCATCAGGTCGAGGCCGTGCGCCTCCGGCACCGGCGCACCCCAGACGGCCTCGAAGCGCGCGCGGGCCTGCGGGATCGACTGGCTGCCGGTAAGCGAACTGGGCTCGCAACCCATCGTCGCCGAGCCCTGCACATTGTTTTGGCCGCGTAGCGGATTGATGCCGGTGCCCGGCCTGCCGAGGTTGCCGGTCAGTAGCGCGAGATTGATCAGCGTCATGACGCCTTCCGTGCCCTGTACATGCTCCGTCATGCCGAGGCCATGGAAGCAGATCGACGCACCGCTGCCCGCGTACAGGCGCGCCGCCCGGCGGATGTCCGCTGCCGCGACGCCACACTCACCCGCCGCGCGCTCAGGCGCATAGGCGCCGATGAACGCGGCGAAGGCCTCGAAATCGGTGACGCGCTCGCGCAGGAACGCCGGGTCGACCAAGCCCTCCTCGACGATGCACGCCGCCATCGCGTTGAACAACGGCAAGTTGGTGCCGGGCCGTGGCGCCAGGTGCAGGTCCGCGTACTGCGCGAGCTCGATGCGGCGCGGGTCGATCACGATCAGCTTTGCACCCTGGCGCACCGCCTGCTTGATGCGTGCGCCGACGATCGGATGGTTCTCGGTGGGATTGCAGCCGCAGAGCATGATCAGCTGCGCCTGCTCGATGTCGTCGAAGCTGCTCGTCGCGGCGCCGGTGCCGAGCATCGCTTTCAGCGCCTTGGCCGACGGCGCGTGGCACACGCGCGCGCAGCAGTCGACATTGTTGGTGCCGATGACCACGCGCGCGAACTTCTGCGCGAGGTAGTTCTCCTCATTGGTAGCGCGGGCGGAGCCGAGCACGCCGATCGAATCCGGGCCCGCCTGCTCACGGATCGCCGCCAGACGCGAGGCCACATGGTCGAGCGCGGCGTCCCAGCTGACCTCGCGCCACTGCCCCTGATCGCGAATCATCGGCGTGGTGATGCGGTCGCTCGCCGTGCCGAACTCCCAGGCATAGCGGCCCTTGACACACAGGTGGCCACGGTTGACGGGGCTGTCCGCGGGCCGCACCTGCACCACGCGCCCGTCGCGCGTGCCGACTTCCATCTGACAGCCGACGCCGCAGTACACGCAGGTGGTGCGTGTCCAGTTCGTTGCCGGCTGGGGGCTGCGCTTGTCGAAGATCGCCCCGGTCGGGCAGGTGTCGGCGCAGGCGCCGCAGGACACGCAGCCGCTGTCGAGCAGCGTCACCCCGTGGGCCGGGGCGATGCGCGTGTGCTCACCGCGCTGCCAGGTCTGCCAGACGAACTGCCCCTGCACGTCCTCGCAGATGCGAACGCAGCGGTTGCAGTGGACGCAGCGATCCATGTCGAGGCCGAGATACGGATGCGTGTCGTCGACGAATCTGGACGACGACGACGTGCCGCGCGCGGCGACGCCATGCTCGGCGAGGAGGCGGTGAAACGGATGTTCCGGGGTGTCGGCTAAGGCCTGTGCCGGATAGTGGTCGGCGATCAGCTGCAGGTTGGTACGGCACAGCATCTCGAGGCGCCCGCTGCGCGTGTGCACCACCATGCCTTCACTCGCCGGCAGGCTGCAGCTGGCCACCGGGCGCGGCTGCCCGTCGATATCCACCAGGCACAGGCGACAGGCGCCTTGGGGCGCCAGCCGTGCGTCATGGCACAGGTGCGGCACGGAGATTCCGGCTGCGGTCAGCGTCTCGAGCAGTGTCGCGCCGGGGGCGAACCTGATCGCGTGGCCATCGGCGGTTAGCGTAGACATGCCGCCACCTCGTCGGGGAAATACCGCTTGAGCGACTGCGCGAACTCGGCCAGGCCGCGCCCGTGTCCGCACAGGCTCGTCGCGGCCAGCGCCTCGACCAGCGCGTCGAACTCGCGCGGGCCTTCCGGGCGGTCACCTTGCCCGGGGCTAAAGCGCCGCGCCAGCAGCGGCACGCCCAGGTGGCAAGGCACGCACTTGCCGCAAGATTCATCGGCGCCGAAGCGGAATAGCTCTGCGGCGATGTCGCGGATCGAGGTATCGTCGCAAAAGGCAATGACCCCACCGTGCCCGACTGCCCCGCCCACGGCCTGCATCTCCTCGAAGCCGAGCGCGACATCGAGTTGCGTCGGCGGCAGCAGGCCCGCCAGCGGGCCGCCGACCATCAGCCCCCGTAGCGTCCCGCGCCGCAGCCCGCCACCCAGCCGTTCGACGATGTCGCGCAGCGTGATGCCGAACTCGACTTCGTAGAGTCCGGCTCGGCGGAACAGCGAACTGAGCGACAGCAGCTTGGTGCCGCGACTGTGCGAGAAGCCCAGCGCCGCATAGCGCCTGGCGCCGTTCTCGACGATCCACGGGACGGAGCACAGCGTTTCGACGTTGTTGACCAGCGTCGGAGCGCCGAACAGCCCCCGCTCGAAGATCTGCGGCGGCTTGACACGAACCTCCGGGCGGCGGCCCTCGATCGCGTTGAGCATCGCAGTCTCCTCGCCGGCCAGGTAGCTGCCTTCGCCGATGTGCAAAGTCAGGTCGAAGTCCGCGCCGAGCCAGCCCGCGCCGCGCGCCTCGGTCAGCGCGCGCCTGAGGCTGGATGCCGCCGCCGGATATTCGCAGCGCAGATAGATGACCCCGGCACAGGCGCCGACGGCGTGCGCGGCAATGCGCAGTCCTTCGATCAGGCGAAACGGATCTTCCTCCATCAGCAGGCGGTCGCTGAACGCGCCAGGGTCGCCTTCGTCGGCGTTGGCCACCACGTACTTGCAGCTTGCCGTCTGGCGCGCCACGGCGCGCCATTTGGCCCCCGTCGGAAACCCGGCGCCGCCGCGACCGCGCAGCTCTGAGGCCTCGACCTGCGCCAGTACTTCCCCGGGCGGCTGCGCCAGTGCGCGCTGCAGCGCCACACCGCCACCGAGTGCCAGGTAGCGCGCCAGCGTGCCGGCGCCACCCGCGCGGATGCGCTCCAGCAGTACCGGCTCGCGGGCCTGCACTTCTACGCGTGGCCGCACATCGTCGCCGCCGTGGGCCGGCGCAGCGTGGCATCGGCCGAGGCAATACACCCGCGGCTCGGCCTGGGCCTGGAGCCAGCGCGCGGGGTCGTCCTGGCGCGCGGCAAAGCAGGCCAGGCCCGCGCAAGCGCGGTCGGCAACCGCGATGTCGCGAAGATGGTAGAAGCTGCTCGCTGCGGCGCAGGCAGCGAGGTCTGCCCGCCGCGTTGGCTCAGTCGGCACGTCGCACCTGCTCGCGCCGAGGCTTCGCCTGCGCCACCTGCCGCGGCACCTTGACGAAGCGGTCCGGCGTCACCGAATCGCCCCGGCGTTTCGTAGCGGAGAGTTCCTACGCATAGGTGGACACCCCTTGGTTATGCGCATTGGGCTTCAAACCCGGTGGGAGATCGCTAGCCAAGTGCAGAGTGTAGGCGCTGGGTGTGGTGGAGATCGATATCGCTTTTGATCGATGTGCGGAGTGCTTTTCCGCAGGCGAATCGTTCACGGCACCTGTCTGTTGGCACCGACGCTGGATCGACCACTTTTCGGCGCAAACCCCGATTTAAACAGGCGTTCCCGGTTGTCCCCGTCTTGCTGAATCTCCGTTCAGAGCTTTTTTTACCGGGGCGTGACAGGAATGTTGCAGTAATTTTCTGGCACGCTTCTTGAACCAAGCGATCAGGTGTTCACTCAAGGACAGCGGTATGAAGCTAAAGGGATTTTTCGGCATTGCTCTTTCTATTGCTTGCGCCGCCTGCGGCACCAGCAGCAAGCCGGAAGAGGGCAGTTTGCCGCCGGATTCTTCCGCGGCTCCTGCTGGAGGTGGTAGCTGCGCCAACGCGCCAAGTCCGCACGTCGCCTCCACGCGGGATCGCTACTCCCTCGCCAACGGCTGCTTCGTAATCAAGTCGGTGGCGTCCAAGGGCTATGCGCTGAAGGACGGCAATGGCAACTACGCTGCGACCGCGTCCGCGGCCTCGGGTGGCGAACCCTTACTGCTGCGACCGACCGGTCTGGGCAAGTACCTGTTCTATGCCAAGGATCAGAGCTTCCTCGCCGCCACCAGTGCGGAGGAAGTGGGCAGCGTGGATGCGCCCGAGGATGCGGTGGTGTGGACGGTGGACAAGTCCGCCGACGGTCACTTCAGCCTCGTCTCCGAGCAGGAAGGTCAGCCGCTGGCGGTGGATGGCTCGGGTGCGCTGGTACTCGCCAGCAATGGAGCGACCGCCTTCGACTTCGAGCCCAGCACCGGCTGTACTCCGTATCCGGAAATGCCGGTCGGCATCCAGGGCCGCACCTACAAGGGGCAGGGCATCGACAAGCCGGTGATCGGCTACGCCGACGCGCACACCCACATGGCGATGGGCAGCGAACTGTCGGATGGCAGCGGTGGTGTTGGCCCCTCGGCGGCCGGCATCATCTACGGACAGATGTTCAATCGCTTTGGCGTGACCGAAGCGCTCGGCAACTGCCAGGCCTTCCACGGTCCGAACGGCATATTGGACGGCGAGTGGATCGTTGCCGGCACCGCGCCCGGCACCCACGACACCCAGGGTTGGCCGAGTTTCGTCGACTGGCCGAAGATTCCCAACATCAGTCATCAGGCGATGTACTACAAATGGGTCGAGCGCTCCTACATCGCCGGCCAGCGCCTGATGGTCAATCTCGGCACCAATATCGAGGCGCTCTGCCAGTTCGGCTCGCTGACGCTGGGCACCAAGTTTGCCGACTGCAACGACATGAGCATCGGCATCAAGCAGCTCAAGTACGCCTACCAGATGCAGGACTACATCGACGCCCAGGAAGGTGGTCCTGGCAAGGGCTGGTACCGCATCGTGCAGTCGCCGGCGGAAGCCCGTCAGGTCATCAACGAGGGCAAGATGGCGGTGGTGCTGGGCCTGGAGTTCTCCAACATCTTTGGCTGCGGTACCAAGTCCATCGCCGGCATCGGCGAAGTCGCGCAGTGCACCAAGGAAGACATCGACGCCGGCCTGGAGGAGGTCTACAAGCTTGGCGTCCGCCAGCTCTACCTCTACCACGACATCAACAACGCGCTGGCCGGCACCGGCATCTTCAGTGGCGTGGTGATGGACCTGCTCGGCTTCCTGCAGACCGGCTCGTTCCGCGACACCTACACCTGCCCAGCCGAAGAGCACCAGTGGTTCGCGCAGGACAAGGGGCTGCCTCACTTCGCCGACTTCTACATCGCCGGCGCCGTGCAGGAGGCCTCGCTGCCGGTCAACACGCCGCTCACCGATTTCCTGCTGGGCATCACCAACGGCATCCTGCCGATCTACCCGCCGGGCCGGCAGTGCAATGCCAAGGGCCTGACCGATCTCGGCCGCTACGCGCTGCAGGAGGCGATGAAGAAGAAGATGGTGCTCGACACCGATCACGCCTCCATGCTGGTCAAGAACGAGATGATCGACGTCGCCCGCCACCAGGCCCCGGTGTATCCGCTGATCTCGGTGCACGGTGGCCACGGCGGCCTGACCAAGGAGATGGCCAAGGACATCCTCGATCTCGGCGGCATCATCTTCCCCTACAACCCCAACGGCGTGATGGCCAAGTCGGTGTTCGACGAGCTCAAGACCATGTGGCCCTCCGACCGTCCGCTGGGCATGGGTTATGGCTTCGACGGCAACGGCTTCGGCGGCTATCCGGAACCGCGTGGCGCCAGCCGGCCGCAGATCAGCTATCCGTTCAAGCTGTTTGAAGGTCCGGGCTGGGGCCCGCAGTTCGCGGCGGCTGGCATCAAGCCGGTGACGGTGGAGATGCTGACCATCCCCGAGAGCGGCAAGTCCTGGAACGCCGATGTCGACGGCACGCCGCACTACGGCCTGATGCCGGACATCGTCGAGGAGCTGCGCCTGGAAGGCGGCGAGGAGGCGGTGAGCGCCTTCTACAACTCCGCCGAGGCCTATATCCGGATGTGGGAAAAGGTCTACAACCGCTAAGCCCCGCGGCGTCGGGCGGCGGGCACGCCGCCCGGCCTCAGCGGCTGGTGATCGGCTGCGCCAGGATCCACAGGCCGACACCGGTAAACAGCACCATCAGCAGCAGCATCGGCAGCTGACTGAGTGCGGCGCGGCCGCGGCTGGGGAACAGCCGCAGCGCTTCCAGATGCGCGAGATAGACGCTGACGATGTGGCCGAACAGGATCAGCCCCACCTGCACATGCCAGACCAGGCCGATGTCGGGCAGGAAGGGCGCGCGGAACAGGCCGGCGGTGCCGAACAGATTCCAGCCCCGTCCGAAGGGATCGGACAGCAGGCTTAAGATCTTCACGCCCTGGGTGAGGATCAGCGTGTAGTAGTGGGTGATGTTGTAGACCAGCACGATCGGCAGCAGCGACAGCGCGAAGCGCAGCGCCAGTTCGCGCAGCGGCAGGCGGCTGCCGGTGATCAGTTTCATCAGGCCGATCGCCAGCAGATACACCGCCAGGTACACGAACGGCGAGATCAGCAGGCAGAAGCTCTGGAAGGCGAAGTACACCGGCCGCAGGGCAGGGAAGGCGTAGATCGCCTTGGTGCCGACCCAGGCTTCGAGGATGCCCCAGGGATCGCTCCAGAACAGCTGCAGCCAGGTGCGGGTCGCCATCAGGCCGTCGAAGGCGGTGGACGACAGCATGAACAGCACGAACACCAGCAGGCTCCAGCGTTCCGCCGGCTGTTCCAGCAGGCCGCTGAAGGGCCTGCGCAGCCGCAGCCGGCCCTGTTCATAGGCGAGCGGCGCCATCTTCGCGATCAGGCGCAGGAACACCGCGAAGAACTCGCCGTAGCGGAACCAGTCCCTGGCGCCGAAGGCCCAGACGCCGGCGAGCGTCAGCAGGCTGTAGACCGAGAGCATCACCGCCAGCGAGAACGGCCGGGTGTGGGCGAACAGCTCGATCCAGATGAAGGCCATGTAGAAAGCCAGCGCCGGCCAGTAGGCCAGCCGCTCGGGATAGCGCCAGCGCCCGCGCGTGTAGCCGGGGATCAAACGGCCCAGCCCGTCCGCCAGCGTCCGCCAGGGATTGATCGCCGCGTAGAGGTCGCCGACCAGGGCGGTGGCATAGGCGTAGGCCAGCACGAAGACGATCCAGAAGAAGGTCATGCTGAAATTGCGGTAGGGGTCGCCGTTGCCGAAGAAGCCGGTGGCGATCGTCAACGCCAGCCCGAACAGGGCGATCAGCCGCAGCGCGGATTTCAGGCGCGGTAGGGCGAGGGGCAGCGTTGTTTGCGGACGCGAGGCGAAGGTTTCTTCCTTCGCGGTGGCGAACCAGGCCACCAGCAGGAAGGACAGCAGCAGCGCCGCCGTCGCGCCGTAGATGTACATCCAGAACGGCACCGGCAGGTTGTAGAGCCGGCCAAAGGAATGCGCCTGCGCCGCGCCCGGGAGCCAGGCCAGGTGCCCCAGGGCGAGTGCGGTCGGTAGGCGGCTTTGCCTCATTGTCGAGTACACCGGGTTGCACCTCGGATCATCCAGCCCCGCGCTCGAAGCGATGGGTGGCTACGGCAAACGGGTTCGTCGCAGGATTGCGACCGGGCGGGCCTCGGACGGCCAAGGCGCTACCGGCTGGCGGCGCGATTTTCGCTGAAGCCAGCGTGCACCGTCAGCGGTGCCCCACCTTGCCGAACCGCAGCCTTTCTTCAGCCCCGCGTCGCATGACGCAAAATCTAGTCCGGAAACGCGAAACCGCCGCCGCGGAACAGTTTCAGACAGGCATCCGCCGCCACCGGGTCGTAGGCGCTGCCGCGGCCACGCTCGATCTCCTTCAGCGCGATCTCGACGCCCAGCGCCGGCCGGTAGGGGCGGTGCGAAGACATCGCCTCCACCACATCGGCGACGGTCAGGATGCGCGACTCCAGCAGGATCTGTTCGCCCTTGAGTCCCTGCGGATAGCCGGAGCCATCGAGCTTCTCGTGATGCTGGTGAACGATGTCGGCAATCGGCCAGGGAAAGGCGATGCCGCGCAGGATTTCATAGCCGGTCTGGGCATGACTCTTGATCAGCATCATCTCGATGTCCGAGAGCCGGCCGGGCTTGGAGAGGATCTCTGCCGGCACCTTGATCTTGCCCAGGTCGTGGATGCTGGCTGCCAGCTTGAGCCCCTGTATCCGGTCTTCCGCCAGGCCGATCTCGCGGGCGATGGCGGCGGACAAGAGGGCGACCCGATGCTGATGGCCGGCGGTATAGGGATCGCGCGCTTCCAGGGTGCCGGCGATTGCCTCGATCGACTGCTCCAGGCCTCTGCGCAGGGTTTCCTCGTGGTGACGCTGCGCGTCGGCGATGCGATCACGCTCGGCCCGCGTACGCAGGGTCTGGATGCCGAAACTCAGGTCGGCGGCCAGTTCTTCCAGCAGCCGCACTTCCTCGGCGTCGAAGGCGTCGGGAGCACTCGCGTAGATCGTCAGCGCGCCGAGTACCTTGGCATCGCAGACTAGGGGCAGGGCGACGCTGGACTGGTAGCCGCGCTCAATTGCCGCCGCGCGCCAGGGCGCCATTTTCGGGTTGGTGAGCACGTTCTGGTTGACCGTCGTCTGCGCGCTGCGGATCGCGGTGCCGGTCGGCCCCTGGCCGTATTTGTTGTCGCCCCAGGAGATGGTGATTCCGTCCAGATAGCCGCTCTCATGACCAGACCGGGCGACCGGCTTCACCGACTGCGCGGCGTCATCTGCGGCATAACCCACCCAGGCCATCACGTAGCCACCGCTGTCCACGCACAGTCGGCAGACTTCCGCCAAGAGATGGGACTCCTCGTCGACATGGACCAGCGCCATATTGCAGTCGCTGAGCAGGCGCAGGGCGCGATTGAGCCTGCGCTGCGTCGCCGCGCTTTGCCGCAGATCGCTGGTCATCGCCTCCGCCATGGCCAGCGCGCGCGCCCGCCCGGTCACCAGCAGCCAGGCCACCAGGGCCAGCAGGAGGCTGCTGAGGCTGCCGTAGAAGGCGATGATGCCGGCCTTGCCGCGCTTGAGCCGGGCATCGAACTCCGCCTTCGAGGTGACGACCAGGGTCCAGGGGTGATCGAACAGCCGCAGGTGCCGGACGGTGTGGTAGCGCCCGGAAAACGGGTGGAGCACCGTGGGTTCGGAGTCGAACATCAGTTGGGCCGGATCGGCGTCGGTGCCGTCGTAGATTTCCAGGTGCAGGCTGTTGCCTACCTCGTCAAAGTGGTTCCCGAGAATGCCGGTCATCAGGTTGCGCATGCGAAACGGCGCGTAGACCCAGCCACTCAGGCTCTGGCGGCGCTCCGCTGTGGTTTGCGGTGCTGTCTGCGGCCGATAGATCGGCAGATACATCAGAAAGCCCGGCTGCACGTCCTTCTCGGTTTCCTGCACCAGCCGTACCTTGCCGGAGATGCTGGTCTTGCCCTGATCGCGCGCGGCTTCCATCGCCGTGCGTCGGATCGGTTCGGAATACATGTCGTAGCCGATCGCGCGCTGATTGCGCCAGTCGGCGGGCTCCAGATAGATGATCGAGCTGTAGAGGTCACGAGCGCCCGGCGGGCGGATGTCGTAATTGACGAGTCCTTCGGCACGCAGCGCCTGGACGTGGCTGGCCTTGTCCTGCGGGCTCACCAGCCGGGCATAGCCCAGCCCTTGCATGCCGGGGAATTTCTCCTCCAGCTGCAGGGCCTGGAAATACCGGGTGAACTCCTGGCGCTCGACCACTTCCGAGGCGGCGAACAGGCCGGCGGCGCCCTTGAGCACCTGCTCGTAGTTCTTCAGGCGCGTGTGGACGTCGTCGGCCAGTTCGTCGGTGCGAAAATTGAACTCGGCATCCAGCGCCTCGCGCGCCGATTCCTGGACTAGGTTCTGGAGCCAATAGGTCAGCGATAGTCCAAGCAACAGCAAGGCCCAGGGCAGCATGAGAAAGCGGGCAGCCGGGGCTTTGCTGTTGAGCATGAGGCACTCTAGCAGGGCGTTTTTGGCTTGGTAGGCCGCGCGTAGGCGTGGCGGTGGTTTCCAGCCGATGAGCCAGACCTGCCGGCTTCAAAATGGCGTTTTTTCCAAATGCGGCGCCGTGCCGAATTAGGGATGCAGACCCTGCTCGCGCTGCTGCCGATAGGCGGTGGGCGACATACCCTTCCAGCGCTTGAAGGCACTGATGAAGGCCGCCGGCTCGGTATAGCCCAGGCGTTCGGCGATCTCGGCCAGTTTCATGTGCGCCGACAACAGCAGCTCCTCGGCGAGGGTCTGTCGTACCTCGTCGACCAGGGCGCGGAAGCTGGTGCCTTCCTCCTCCAGGCGCCGACGCAGGCTGCGCGGCGCCAGCAGCAACTCGCTGGCCACCGCATCCAGCGCGGGCATCTCCGAGGGGCTGCGCAGCAGGCGGTCGCGCACCTGTCCGGCGACGCCGGAGCGCACCCGCCGGCGCGCCAGCAGCTGCCGGCACTGCTCTTCGCACATGCGCGCCAGCAGCGGATTGGCCTGGGGTAGGGGGGCGTCGAGATCGCGCGCCGACAGCAGCACCGCGTTGCTGGCGGCGCCATAGCTGGGGCGCACGCCCATCAGCTTCTCGAAGCGCCAGCCGTAGTCGGGGCGGGCGAAGCGGAACTGCGCGCTCTTGGCCGGAAAGCCGCCGGGGCGCATCTCCCAGGCGGCATTGGCCCAGGCGGCGAGATCGCGCTCGACCAGGAACTGCCGAACGTCGGCTGGCAGCTGGCTGTCGTCGAGCACGATCAGGAGATCCTCGCCGCGGTTTTCCAGCCGGTAGCGGACCAGGGCGTAGCTCAGGTCCAGGTAGCGCACCGCGAGTTCCGCCGCGCCGCGGAAGGTCGGGCTGCTGAGCAGGGCGAAGCCCCAGATGCCATGGCTGGACAGGTGGTAGCGCAGGCCGGCATCCAACCCCAGGCCGGGCACCTGGCCGAGCCCGGCGAGCAGGTTGCGGACCACCTGCAGCTCCTGGCCGGCGGTGATCTCGGTGGCCGGATCGGATAGCGCCGCGGCGCCGATGCCGGTGTCGCGCAGGCAGTGCTCCAGCCCCAGGCCACGCTCCGCCGCCAGCCGCGTCAGCAGCTGCACGCTCAGCACCGGGCGGCGCACTTCCATGGTGGACATCGGGATTACCCCTTAGGGGCGACTCAACAGGCGGCCATTATTCACCGGAAGGAACGTCCGCGAGCGAGGCTGACGGCGGCCAAGCTGTCGAGGCCGTGGCCTAAAACATTAACCGACTGGCCTGCGTCCGCATGGGCAGGAGGAGGCGCCGAGGGCAGCATCCTTGACCAGTTTTCCGCTCCTACCTGACCAGGCCCACTGCGATGACCGAAGCCTATATCTACGACCACGTACGCACTCCGCGCGGCAGGGGCCGCGCCGACGGCGCCCTGCACGAGATCACGCCGCTGCAACTGGGCACCCAGGTGCTGGCGGCCCTGCGCGAGCGCAATGGGCTCGACACCGCGCTGATCGACGATGTGATCTTCGGCATCGTCTCGCCGGTGGGCGAGCAGGGCGCGGTGCTGCCGCGCCTGATCGCGCTCAACGCCGGCTATGCCGAGACCGTGTCCGGCGTACAGGTGAACCGCTTCTGCGGCTCCGGCCTGGAGGCGGTGAGCCTGGCCGCGGCGCGGGTAATGTCGGGCATGGCCGAGGCCGCCATCGGCGGCGGCGTGGAGTCGATGTCGCGGGTGGCGATGGGCTCCGATGGCGGCGCCTGGGCCAGCGATCCCAGCCTGGCGCCGAAGGTGTACTTCACCCCGCAAGGCATCGGCGCCGACCTGATCGCGACGATGGACGGCTACCGCCGCGAGGATGTCGATGCGTTCGCGGTGGAGAGCCAGCGCCGCGCCGTGCAGGCCTGGCAGGAAGGCCGCTTTGCCAAGTCGATCCTGCCGGTGCGCGATGTCATCGGTCAGGTGGTGCTGGAGCGCGACGAGCACATCCGCGCCGGCACCACGCTGGCCGATCTGGCCAAGCTCAAGCCGGCCTTCGAGCAGATGGGCCAGATGGGCGGCTTCGACGCGGTGGCGCTGCAGCGCTATCCGCAGGTGGAGGCGATCAAGCATGTGCACACCGGCGGCAATTCCAGCGGAATAGTGGATGGCGCCTGCGGCGTGCTGATCGGTAGCAAGGCCTATGGTGAGCGCGTGGGTTTGAAGCCGCGCGCACGCATCCGCAGCTTCGCGGCGATCGGCTCCGAGCCCTGCATCATGCTCACCGGCCCGGCGGCGGTGTCGGAAAAGGCTCTGAAGCTGGCCGGCATGAAGGTCGGCGACATCGACCTGTTCGAGGTCAACGAGGCCTTCGCCTCGGTGGTGATGCGCTTCATGCGCGCCCTGGACGTGCCGCACGAGAAGGTCAACGTCAACGGCGGCGCCATCGCCATGGGCCATCCGCTCGGTGCCACCGGCGCGATGATCCTCGGCATCGCCCTCGACGAACTGGAGCGGACCGGCAAGGCCACCGCGCTGGCCACGCTCTGCGTCGGCGCCGGCATGGGCAACGCCGCGATCATCGAGCGCGTCTGAGCGCGCCTCCACGAAATTCCTTATAGGACTTCCACTAGGACTTCCGACATGACTGCTTTGAAATTCGAACTCGGTGCCGACGGCATCGCCCTGCTCAGCATCGACGTGCCCGGGCGGCCGATGAACGTGCTGACCCCGGAACTGCTGGCCGAGCTGGCGCAGGCGGTGGAGCGCATCGCCGGCGATGCCGCGATCAAGGGTGCCATCCTCACCTCCGGCAAGCCCGGCGCCTTCGTCGCCGGCGCCGATCTCAAGGACCTGGTCACCGCCTTCGACCGTGGCATCGACGCGGTCGAGGCCTCCAAGGCCTCCTCGGAAATCTCCGCCCTGTTCCGGCGCCTGGAGACCAGCGGCAAGCCCTATGCGGCGGCGATCAATGGCCTGGCCCTGGGCGGCGGTCTGGAGCTGTGCCTGGCCTGCCACTACCGGGTGCTGGCCGACGACGCCAAGACCGTGATCGGCCTGCCGGAAGTGCAGGTGGGCCTGCTGCCGGGCGCCGGCGGCACCCAGCGCCTGCCGCGCCTGATCGGCATCCCCAACGCGCTGCCGCTGCTCTTGCAGGGCAAGCAGGTGAAGCCGGCGGAGGCGCTCAAGCTGGGCATCGTCCAGGCCCTGGCGCCGGCCGCCGAGGTGGTCGCCAAGGCGCGCGAATGGCTGCTCGCCACGCCCAGCGCCGAGCAGCCCTGGGACAAGAAGAACTTCCGTATTCCCGGCGGCGCCGGTCCGATGGCCGCACATGCCAGCCAGACCTTCATCGCCGGCAATGCCCTGACCTCGGCCAACACCAACGGCAATTACCCGGCGCCGCCGGCGATTTTGTCCTGCGTGTACGAGGGCACCCAGCTGCCGATCGACACCGGCCTGCGCGTCGAGAGCAAGTACTTCGGCAAGCTCTTGTCCGGCGCGGTGGCGCGCAACCTGATCCGCACCCTGTTCGTGAACAAGGGCGCGGCGGAGAAGCTTGCCAGCCGGCCGCAGGGCGTGGCCAAGTCCAAGGTGGCGAAGCTGGGCGTGCTCGGCGCCGGCATGATGGGCGCCGGTGTCGCCCATGTCAGCGCCAAGGCCGGCATCGAGGTCGTGCTGCTGGACGCGACCCTGGAGCAGGCCGAGAAGGGCAAGGCCGGCATCGCCGCGCTAGAGGCCAAGGATCTCGCCAAGGGCCGTACCTCGCAGGACCGGATCGACGCCCTCCTGGCGCGCATCAAGCCCACTGCCGACTACGCCGATCTCGCCGGCTGCGACCTGATCGTCGAGGCGGTGTTCGAGAAGCGCGAGCTGAAGGCCGAGGTCACCGCCAAGGCCGAGGCGGTGATTCCGGAGACCGCGACCTTCGGCTCCAACACCTCGACGCTGCCGATCACCGGCCTCGCCCGGGCCTCGAAGCGGCCGGCGCAGTTCATCGGCATCCACTTCTTCTCACCGGTGGAGAAGATGCCGCTGGTGGAGCTGATCGTCGGCCAGGAGACCAGCCAGGAAACCATCGCCAAGGCGCTGGACTACGTCGCCCAGATCAAGAAGACGCCGATCATCGTCCGCGACTTTCCCGGCTTCTTTACCAGCCGGGTGTTTGGCACCTTCACCCAGGAAGGCCTGCGCATGCTGCTCGACGGCATCGCGCCGGCCTTGATCGAGAACGCCGCCAAGCTCGCCGGCTTCCCGGTCGGGCCGCTGGCGGTTTCCGACGAGGTGACGCTGAGCCTGCAGCAGAGCATCTTCAAGCAGCAGGACGCCGATGGCCTGGCCGAGAGGTATCGTGGCCGCATCGGCCGGCCGGTGATCGACAAGATGGTCGACGAGCTCAAGCGCCCGGGCCGCCGCTTCGGCGCCGGCTTCTACGACTATCCGGAAGGCGGCGGCAAGCAGCTCTGGACAGGTCTGGCGCAGGCCTTCCCGGTGAAGGCCGAGCAGCCGGACGTCGAAGTGCTCAAGCAGCGCTTCCTGACCATCATGGCGCTGGAGACCGCGCGCTGCTTCGAGGAGGGCGTGGTGGTGAATCCCATCGACGCCGATCTCGGCTCCATCCTCGGCATCGGCTATCCGGCCTGGACCGGCGGCACGCTGTCCTACATCGACACCCTCGGCGCCAAGGTTTTCGTCGCGCAGTGCCAGCGGCTGGCGCAGGTCTGGGGCGAGCGCTTTACGCCCTCGCCCTGGCTGATCGCGCGCGCGGCGAGCGGCGAGCGCTTCTATCCGCTGGCGCAGGCGGCCTAGAGGCGCATGACTGGCATGGACGACGGCAAGAGCTTTGATGATTCCGCCGCCATCCTGGCGCCGGCACCCTGGCAACTGCAGGGGCGTGGCTACATCGCCATGCTGCGCTTCGACGACGGTGGGGTGCAGCAGGACCGTTTCCTGCCGCCGACGCTGCAAGGGCGGCGCAGCCGCTCGCCCTATGCCTGGCTGATGTTCGTCGACTACGCCCGCTCCGATGTCGGCCCTTACCACGAGCTGCTGTTCATCCCCGGCAGCTTTCCCTTCGAGGACGGCCGCAAGCACCTGTCGATCAGCCGCATCTTCGTTTCCTCGCAGGCCAGCGTGGACAACGGCCGGCGCAACTGGGGCATCCCCAAGGAGCTGGCCGAGTTCGAGGTGCGCTACGGCGTGCAGGGGCTGGACCGGATCAAGGTCGCGCGTGGCGGCCGGGTGTTTGCCGAGCTGGACTTCAAGAGCTATCCGCTGCCTTTGCCGTTCCCGGGCGGTCTGGTGCCGGCCGGCCTGCGCACGCTGGGTCAGCACCGCGACGGTCAGAGCTTTATCTACGCGCCTTCCGCCAGCGGTGTGCTGCGGCCGGCGAGCCTGCGCCGCGCCTGGAGTGATGCCGCCGAGTTTCCGCATCTGGCGCGTGCCAGGCCGGTGCTGGCGGTGGCGGTGTCCCGCTTCCAGATGCTGTTCCCGGTGTCGCACATCCTTTCAACTTCGACGGTCCGATAAGCCATGCAGCGCAAGTCTTCAGATTCCGAGATGGAGTTGTTCCGCGACTCGGCGCGCAAGTTTTTCCAGACCGAGATCCGGCCGCATTCCGAGCGCTGGCGCGAGGCCGGAATGGTCGATCGCGAGGCCTTCCTCAAGGCCGGCGAGGCGGGCTTTCTGTGCATGTGGGCCGACGAGAAGTACGGTGGCCTGGGGCTCAAGGACTTCCGCTACGAGCAGATTTTGATCGAGGAGAACGCCGCGCACGGTGACAGCGGCTACTTCATTACCCTGCACAGCCGCCTGGTCGCGCCCTATCTCCAGCACTTCGGCAGCGAGGAGCAGAAGCAGCGCTACTTTCCGGGCCTGATCTCCGGCGAAAAGATCCTCGCGATCGCCATGACCGAGCCGGACGCCGGCTCCGATCTCGCCGGCATGAAGGCCCGCGCGGAGGACAAGGGCGACCACTGGCTGCTCAACGGGGCCAAGACCTATATCTCCAACGGCATCCTCGCCGATCTGGTGATCGTCGCCGCCCGTACCCAGCCGGACAATCCGCACGGCGTGACCCTGTTCCTGATCGAGCGCGGCATGGAGGGCTTCGAGCGCGGTCGCCTGCTCAAGAAGATGGGCATGAAGTCACAGGACACCGCCGAGCTGTTCTTCCGCGACGTGAAAGTGCCCAAGGCGAATGTGCTCGGTCAGGCGCACGCCGGCTTCTACCAGTTGATGAAGGGCCTGGCCGAAGAGCGGCTGATCGCCGCCTGCGGCAATGTCGCCGCTGCCAGGGTCGCGCTCGATCTCACCCGCGAGTTCGTCAAGCAGCGCAAGGTGTTCGGCAAGCCCTTGTCGAAGATGCAGAACACCCGCTTCAAGCTGGCCGCGCTGGATGCCGAGCTGGACCTGGCCCAGGTCTATGTCGACCGCTGCGTGGAGCAGCACAACCTCGGCAAGCTCGATCCGGTGGACGCCGCCCGCGCCAAGCTTTTCACCAGCGAGCTGAATGGCCGCATGGTCGACGAGGGCGTGCAGCAGCACGGCGGCGCCGGCTACATGGAGGAATACCCGATCTGCCGGCTCTACCAGGACGAGCGCATCCACCGCATCCTGGCCGGCACTTCGGAGATCATGAAAGAAATCATTGCCCGTTCCACTTTGGACTAAGCCGCCTGCCCATGAACTTCCAGGACATCCTCTACAGCGTTGAGGACCGCGTCGCCCTCATCAAGCTCAACCGGCCAAAGGCGCTCAACGCCATGACGCTGCCGCTGATGGAGGAGCTGGGCCAGGCCTTCGACCAGGCCGCCACTGATCCGGCAGTGAAGGTGATCGTGCTCACCGGCGAGGGCCGTGGTTTCTCCACCGGCGCCGATCTCGCGGCCACCGCCGCCAAGCCGCCGCTGGATGTGCAGGGCCGGCTCGATCTTGGCTACGCGCTGGATCGCTACTACAACCCGCTGATCCTGAAGATGCGCAGCCTGCCCAAGCCGGTGATCGCGGCGGTCAATGGCGTTGCCGCCGGGGCCGGCGCCAATCTGGCGCTGATGGCCGATCTCACCATCGCCGCGCGCTCCAGCTACTTCCTCCAGGCCTTCGTCAACATCGGCCTGATCCCCGATGCCGGCGGCACCTGGATCCTGCCGCGCGCGCTCGGTCAGCAGCGGGCGATGGGCCTGGCCCTGCTGGGCGAGCGCCTGCCCGCCGAACAGGCCAGGGACTGGGGCCTGATCTGGGAGGTCATGGACGACGAGCAACTGCTGCCCGGCGTGCTGACGCTGGCGCGCCGTCTGGCCGACGGCCCGGCCATCGCCATCGAGCGCATCAAGCGCGCGGTGCACGCCGCGGCCGGCAACGACCTCGCCAAGCAGCTTGATCTGGAAAGCGATCTGCAACGCGAATGCGGACGCTCGCTGGACTTCCAGGAAGGCGCGATGGCCTTCGTGCAGAAGCGCAAACCCAACTTCAAGGGGCGTTGAACATGAGTAACCCCCTGCTTGCCGGCCTGCGTGTGCTCGATCTCTCGCGCCTCTTGCCCGGTCCGTTCTGCACGCTCTACCTGGCGCAGATGGGCGCCGAGGTCATCAAGATCGAGGAGCCCGAGGGCGGCGACTATGCGCGCGGCTCGCGCGAGATGTTCGCGCTCATCAACCGTGGCAAGAAGTCGGTGACCATCGACCTGCGCCAGCCCGAGGACCAGGCGCGCTTCAAGGAGCTGGTGAAGACCGCCGACGTGCTGATCGAGTCCTTCCGCCCTGGCGTGATGGCGCGCTTCGGCTGCGACTACGAGAGCCTGAAGGCGATCAACCCCCGGCTGGTCTATGCCTCGCTCACCGGCTATGGCCACAGCGGCCCCTACCGCGACTGGGCCGGCCACGACATGAACTACCTGGCCATCGCCGGCGTGCTCGACCAGATCGGCCGCGCCGGCGGCGGGCCGGCGCTTTCCAACCTGCAGGTCGCCGATCTCGCCGGTGGCGCACTGACCTGCGCGATGGGCGTACTGGCGGCGGTGCTGGGCGCGCGCGCCAGCGGTGAAGGCAGCTTCGTCGATGTGGCGATGATGGACGGCGCGCTGGCCTTGCAGCCCATCGCCCTGGCCAGCTTGCGCAGCGAGGGCCGCGCGCCGCAGCGCGGCGCCGATCTGCTCACCGGTGCCTTGCCCAACTACAGCCTCTACCGCTGCCGCGACGGCGGCTATCTGGCGGTGGGCGCGCTGGAGCCGAAGTTCTTCACCGGCCTGCTCAAGGCCCTGGCCGAGTCGGCGCCGGCGCCCCTGCGCAAGGGCCTGGAGCGGGCCCTGGCCGGCGGCGGCGCGCGCAAGCCCAATGCTGGCAGTGCCGGCAAGCCGGGGGAAAACAAGAAGAGCGATCCCTTCGGCAAGCTGCAACAGCTGTTCGGCGATCCGCGCCGCGCGCGGCTGACCACCGCGCCGATCCGCTGGGCCTTGCAGGCGGTGTTCCTGACCCGCAGCCGCGACGACTGGGCGCGACTGTTGGCCGGGCGTGATGTCTGCGTCACGCCCATCCTCAACATCGAGGAGGCACTGAAGAACGAGCAGGTGCTGGCGCGCGGCATGGTCGAGGACGATGGCGGCAAGCCGGCCTTCGCGCTGCCGGTGCAGTTCAGCCTGCCGCGTCCGAAGCTGGGGCCAGCGCCGGAGCTGGGTGCGGACAACGCGGCGGTGCTGGGCGCCTTGCGCGGCCAGGTCAAGACCAAGACCAAATCGCCGGCGAGCAGGGCGCGGCGCTGACCGCCTGCTGGCGGCGCCGCCAGCAAGTGCCAGCCGCTAACATCGCGGCTCGGCGCCGTGGCCAAGCTGTAGTACAAGGCTTTAGGCGCCGAATCTGCCGCCAAGCTCGCCACCGCTCCCGCTCATGAACTCACCAGCCCACATGTCGCCGCCAGTCCCGTTCTGGGAGGCGTTTCGCGTCTGGCTGCGGATCGGCTTCATCAGCTTTGGCGGTCCGGCCGGGCAGATCGCGCTGATGCACAAGCTCCTGGTCGAGGAGCGTCGCTGGCTCAGCGAGACGCGCTTTCTGCACGCGCTCAACTACTGCATGTTGCTGCCGGGCCCGGAGGCGCAGCAGCTCGCGGTCTACATCGGCTGGTTGCTGCACAAGACCTGGGGTGGTCTGGTGGCGGGCCTGCTGTTCATCCTGCCCGGTTTCCTGCTGATGGTCGGCATCGCCATGCTCTACGTGAGTTTCGGCGAACTGGACTGGATGCAAGGCCTGCTCTACGGCATGCAGGCGGCGACGCTCGCCATCGTCGTCGAGGCGCTGTTGCGCGTCGGCAAGAAATCGCTGAAACAACGCGGGTTGTATGTGCTGGCGGCCTTGGCCTTCATCGCCATCTTTTTCTTCGCACTGCCGTTTCCGCTGGTGGTGCTCGGCGCCGGCCTGATCGGCCTGCTGGGCGCGCGCTGGCGGCCGGAGCTGTTCCGGCCCTCCGGGAAAACTCCGGACCTCGATGCGGCGGAGCCGGTGCCCGCGCATGCGCGACCGCGGCTGTCTTGGCTGCTGGGCGTGCTGGGCATTGGCCTGCTGCTCTGGTTCACGCCGCTGGTCCTGCTCTGGCTCAGCCTGGGGCCAGACCATGTTTTTACCCAGGAAGCGCTGTTCTTCAGCAAGATGGCGGTGGTCACTTTTGGCGGCGCCTATGCGGTGCTCGCCTACATGGCCCAGCAGGCGGTGCAGCATTATGGCTGGCTGGCGCCGCAGGAAATGGTGCAGGGCCTGGCGCTGGCCGAGACCACACCGGGGCCGCTGATCCTGGTGCTGAGCTATGTCGGCTTTCTCGGCGCCTACCGTGCGCCGGGCGGGCTGGACCCGCTGCTGGCCGGTGTGCTGGGCGCGACGCTGTCCACCTGGGTCACTTTCGTGCCCTGCTTTCTGTGGATCTTTCTGGGCGCGCCCTACATCGAGCGTCTGCGCGGCAATCGCTGGCTGTCGGCGGCGCTGACCGGCATCACCGCCGCGGTGGTGGGCGTGATCGCCAACCTCTCGCTGTGGTTCGCGCTGCATGTCTTGTTCAAGCGCGTCGACAGCTGGCAGGGCTATGGCCTGTCGCTGCCGCTGCCGCAGCTGGCGACGCTGGACTGGACGGCGCTGCTGCTAGCCACCGGCGCGATGCTGGCCATGCTGCGCTTTCACATAAGCCTGATCCGCACCCTGCTGGCCTGCGCGGCGCTGGGCTGGGCCTTGCGCCTGGCAGTTTGACCAGGGCAGTCCCGAGGTCAGCCCGATTCGGGTAGGGCCGGGAGTTCGCCGCTGGCCACGCGTCTAGCCTCGTCGGCCGGCAGTCCCATGCCCCGCAACACCAGCTCGGCGATGTCGCTGCCGGCCTCGCGCCAGGTGCGGTGTCCTTCCAGCACCAGCAGCATCGAGGTCAGCACGCCACCGGTAATCATCGCGATCACCGCCGGCAACTGCTCGGGCCGGAAGTTGTAGCGGCCCTGGCTCATGCCGTTCAGCACATCGCTCATCGGCGGGCCGTTCCACAGTCCCTGGAGGCCGGTGTTGTTCATCGCAAAGCGGACCACGAAGCGGCCCCAGTGCGGCTCCTCGTGCGCACGGCGGATGAAAAAGCGCATGCCGTTGGCGAGCCGCTGCGCCGGGTCCTCGACGGTCGCGAAGCTGGCGACCACGCGCTCCACCATCTCGGTGGCCAGCTGGCTGGCGACGTTCTCGAACAGCGACTCCGGCGATTCCAGGTTGTTGTAGATCGTGCCGCGCGCGATCCCGGCGGCGGCGGCCAGCTCGCTGACGGTGATCTGGCTCGAACCCTTTTCGGCGAACAGCTGCAAGGCAGCGCGGTGAATACGGATCTGGGCGGGGGTCATGGTGGCGGCAGGAGCTAGGGAAATCTGGCCGCGCACATTGGACAAGCATGTCCAAGCCAAGTCAAACGAGTAGTAAATAGATACTCAGTGTTTGACAATATTGAACAATACTGTTCAAATCGAGTCATCGAATCAGGGCCGAGGAGCCCGAAGACCTGCCAACTAGGAAACCGGCCCGCCTGCCGGCCCGGTTTACGCGGCGCGCCTGGTCGCCGCCCAAAAAGACCAATCGAGGAGACCCCCATCATGAGCACAGAGAACGCCATCCCCGGCCTGCAATCGCGCACGGTGCGCTTCGGCAGGCGCCATATCCATGTCAGCGAGCTTGGCTCCGGCTACCCGCTGCTGATGCTGCACGGCGGCGGCCCCGGCGCTTCCGGCCTGTCCAACTACTCGCGCAACATCGAGGCGCTGGCACGGCACTACCGGGTGCTGGTTGCCGATATGCAGGGCTATGGCCAGTCCAGCAAGGGCGTGAATCGCCAAGACCCGTTCGGCGATCTCGCCGAGGCGATGCTGGGCCTGCTCGATGAACTCGGCATCGAAAGCGCCCATGTGATCGGCAATTCCCTGGGCGGCGCCTGCGCCCTGCGCATGGCGCTGGACCAGCCCAAGCGCGTCTCGGCCATGGTGCTGATGGGGCCGGGCGGCATCAACACCACCCGCGCGCTGCCGACCAAGGGTTTGAAGCTGCTGCTCAACTACTACACGGGCGCGGGGCCCTCGCTGGAAAAGCTGCGCAGCTTCATCCGCGAATACCTGGTGTACGACGGCAGCCAGGTCAGCGAGGCGGTGATCAAGGAGCGCTACCAGGCCAGCCTCGATCCCGAGGTCGTCGCCGCGCCGCCACTGCGGCGTCCGCAGAACCTGGCCGCGGCGATCCGCATGGACTTCACCCGCGACTCCCGCCTGGCCGACTGCAAGGCGCCGACCCTGGTGCTCTGGGGCTGCGAGGACAAGGTCAATCGCCCCAGCGGCGGCCCGACGCTGCAAAGGATTTTGCCCAACTGCGACCTCTACCAGTTCAGCAAGACCGGCCATTGGGTGCAGTGGGAGCGCGCCGAGGAATTCAATGCGGTGGCGCTGTCGTTTCTCTCGCGGCACACGCCCACGAGCGCTCGCGGCTAGGGGGCGGCCATGACCAAGACAGCGACTCCGGCCGCGGAGCTCGACCTCTTCGGCGCGACCCGTCTGGGCTATGTGCTCATCGAGTCCGAACGCCTGGAGGCCTGGCGCCGCCTCCTGCTCCAGGGCCTGGGGCTGCATCTGGAGGCCGAGAGCGAGCAGGAACTGGCGTTCCGGATCGACGACCACGCCCGTCGGCTCATCATCCGCAAGGGGCCGGCAGAGGACTTCGTCGGCCTCGGCTGGCAGCTCAGCGACGCGGTCGCGCTGCAAGCCGTCCTCGCGCGCCTGGACGAGCGTGGCATCGCCTACCGGCTCGTCGGTGGTGAGGAGGCCGCGCAACGCGGCGTCGCCTCCTGCTGGCGGCTCGTCGGCCCCAAGGGCTTGCCGATCGAGCTGTACACGCAGCCGATCCTGACTCCACGCCCGCTGCGCATGCTGACCTCGGCCTTTGTCACCGGCGCGGAAGGGATGGGCCATGTCGCGATCACCTCGAAGCGGCCGGAGAAGCAGCTGCGCTTCTGGCAGGAGCTGTTCGATGCGCGCCTGAGTGATCGAATCTCGCAGCGGATGCCGGGCGCGATGCTGGACATCAGCTTTCTGCGGCTCAACGCGCGGCATCACTCGCTGGCGATCGCCGCGACCCGCGGCCTGCGTATCGACCCGATCCGCACCCAGGTCCAGCACCTGAATCTGCAAGCCGCGACCCTGGACGACCTCGCCTCGGCCTTTCGGCGTTGCCGCAGCCTGGGTTTCGAGATGGCCCACGAGATCGGTCAGCACCCCAATGACCTGGAGCTGTCGTTCTATGTGCTGAGCCCCTCCGGCTTCGAGATCGAGCTGGGCTGGGCGCCGATCACGGTCGACGAGTCGCACTGGCAGCCCAGCTCCTACAACGCCATCAGCCTCTGGGGCCACAAGCCGCAGAACCATGGGCTCGCCCACGGCGCCATCACCAATCTCGGCAACTTCGGACGCGGCGCCCGATCGCTGCTCCGCCCCGAGTATTCACCGATCTGAGGCTCAAACCGCCATGAACAGCACTGCATCCGCCGATTCGGCGGACGTCATCATCTGCGGCCTGGGCCCCACCGGTCTGGTCCTTGCCCACCTCCTGGGCATGCGCGGGCACCGGGTGGTGGTGCTCGAACGCGAGCCGGTTTTCTACGGCAATGCGCGCGCCGTCTACACCGACGACGAGTGCATGCGGATCTTCCAGTCCGCCCAGCTCGCCGAGGAGCTGCAAGCGCGGATGCTGCCGGAAACCCCGGTGCAGTTCGTACGCCCGGACGGCCGCGTGATGGGGCAGTACATCCCGCTGCGGCGGCCCTTCGGCTGGCCGGTCGTCAACTTCTTCTACCAGCCCTATCTGGAGACGACGCTGACCGAACTCATGAGCCGCTACCCCAAGGTCGAGGTCCGTCGCGGCCGCGAACTGGTTTCCTTCCAGCAGGATGCGAGCGGGGTGACGGTGCGTCACCAGGCGACCCAGGTGGTCCGCTACACCGACAGCAGCGACGCCAAGGTCGAGCGCGGCGGCGATGCCGATGTGCAGAGCCTGCGGGCCCGCTACCTGATCGGCGCCGACGGCGGGCGCAGCGCGATACGCGCGCAGCTGGGTATCGAGATGACCGGGCAGAACTTCCCCGAGCCCTGGCTGGTGGTGGACCTCAGGCTGAAGGCCGGCGCCGAGGCGCTGCGCCACATCCCCTATTTCAACTTCGTGGTCGATCCGAAGATGCCGGTGGTGAGCTGTACCCAGCCCGATGGCTTTCATCGCTTCGAGTTCATGCTGATGCCGGGCGTGACCAAGGAGCACATGGAGAAGCCGGAGACGGTGCGCGAGCTGATCTCGCGCTGGGTCGACCCCGACCAGTTCGAGGTCAAGCGCAAGCTGGTCTACACCTTCAATGCGCTGATGGCGACGCGATGGCGCGAGGGGCGGGTGCTGCTGGCCGGCGATGCCGCCCACATGACCCCGCAGTTCATGGGTCAGGGTGCCAGCTCCGGCGTGCGCGATGCCTGCAACCTGGCCTGGAAGCTGAGCGCGGTGCTGAACGGGCAGGCGGGCGAGGCGCTGCTCGACAGCTATCAGCGAGAGCGGCAAGACCACGCCCAGGCGATGATCGACATCTCGGTGCTGCTCAAGAACGTGGTGTCGATGACCAATCCGGTCTCGACCACGCTGCGCGACTTGGCACTCCGGGCGATGCAGGCGATCCCGGCGACCCGGGCTTGGTTCCAGGAAGGCGGCTTCAAGCCGATGCCGATCTACACCCAGGGCCGGTACCTGGGTCTGCCGCGCCGGCGCCGCAAGGGGCCGGAAGGCGCGCTGGCGCCGCAGCCGCTGGTGCGGCGCTCCAACGGCCGGCGGGTGCTGCTCGACGAGCTGCTCGGCAACGACCTCGCCCTGGTCGGCTACAACTGCGATCCGCGCGCGAGTCTGTCCGACGCCAGCCGCCAGCTGCTGGCCTCGATGGGCGCGAAATACCTGACGCTCTATCCCTACGCCGGCCGGCCGCAAGGCCAGAAGGCGCTGGGGCGCGGCGCTGCGGCCGAGCTGGACGAAGTCGAGGATGTCGATGGCGACATGGTCGGCTGGTTCCGCAAGGCGGGCTGCAAGGCCAGGGGCGTGGCGGTGCTGCGGCCCGACAAGTTTGCGTTCGCGGTGGTGGCGCCGCAGGGCCTCGACGCCGCCATCGCCGAGCTAGCCCGGCAGTTGCACTGGCAGGCCGGCCAGGCCGCCTGATCCCGCCGACCATCAACCGAGACTCCCATGTCCAATCGACTCCCAGAGGCGCGGATCAGCGTCGCCGCCGATGCCCTGCGTGAGGCGCGCACCAGCCGCAGGCCGATCGCGCCGGTTTCCGCCAGCCACGGCATCGTCGGGTTAGCCCAGGCCTATGCCGTCGCCGAATTGAACACCGCGGCGCGGGTCGCCGGCGGTGCCCGCATCGTCGGCAAGAAGGTGGGGCTGACCTCCCGCTCGGTGCAGCAGCAGCTCGGCGTCGATCAGCCCGACTTCGGGGTGCTGTTCGACGACATGGAGTTTCTGGCTGGCGATGAGGTGCCGATGGCGCGCCTGATCCAGCCCAAGGCGGAAGCCGAGGTGGCCTTCGTGGTCGGCCGCGATCTCGGCGGCGACAGCCCCAGCTATGGTGAGTTTCTCGCGGCGCTGGCCTATGCGCTGCCGGCGCTGGAAATCGTCGACAGCGCGATTGCCGACTGGAAGCTGAGCCTGGTCGATACCGTCGCCGACAACGCCTCCTGCGGCCTCTACGTGCTCGGCAACCAGCCGGTGAGCCTGGGCCAGCTGGCGCTGGGCGAACTGGGTCTGCAACTCGACAGGAATGGGCGCACCGAATCGCTGGGCTGCGGCGCCGCCTGCCTGGGGCATCCGCTGCGCGCCGCCTACTGGCTGGCCCGCACCATGGCGCAGCGCGGCGCCGGCCTGCGCGCCGGCGAGCTGATCCTGTCCGGCGCGCTGGGGCCGATGATCGCAGTCGCCGCCGGCGACCAGTTGCAGGCCCGCATCGGCGCACTCGGCAGCGTCGCCTGCCGCATGGTCTGAAGTATGAGCAGCAAGAAGATCAAGGCCGCGATCATCGGCAGCGGCAATATCGGCAGCGATCTGATGATCAAGATCCTGCGCCACGGCCAGCATCTGGAAATGGCGGCGATGGTCGGCATTGACCCCGCCTCCGACGGCCTCGCGCGCGCTAAGCGCCTGAACGTCGCCAGCACTCACGAAGGGGTGGACGGCCTGCTGCGCCTGCCCGACTTCGGCGAGATCGACATCGTCTTCGACGCCACCTCGGCCGCCGCGCACCTACAGAACGACGCCGCGCTGCGTCGCCGCAGGCCCGGCATCCGCCTGATCGATCTCACGCCTGCGGCCATCGGCCCCTACTGCGTGCCGGTAGTGAATCTCGATATCCACCTGGACCAGCTCAACGTCAACATGGTCACCTGCGGCGGCCAGGCCACCATCCCGATGGTGGCGGCGGTATCGCGTCTGGCGAAGGTGCATTACGCCGAGATCGTCGCCTCGATCAGCAGCAAGTCCGCCGGCCCCGGCACCCGCGCCAATCTCGACGAGTTCATCGAAACCACCGCCAAGGCCATCGAGGTGGTTGGCGGCGCCGCCAAGGGCAAGGCGATCATCGTGCTGAATCCGGCCGAGCCGCCGCTCATGATGCGCGACACCGTCTATGTGCTGTCGGAGGCGGCCGATCCGGCGGCGGTGGAGGCTTCGATCCTGGCGATGGTGGCGGCGGTGCAGGCCTATGTGCCGGGCTACCGCCTCAAGCAGGCGCTGCAGTTCGAGGTGATCCCCGAGCAGGCGCCCCTGCATCTGCCGGGCATCGGCCGGTTCAGCGGCCTGAAGACCACGGTGTTTCTCGAGGTGCAGGGCGCGGCGCACTACCTGCCGGCCTATGCCGGCAACCTCGACATCATGACCTCGGCGGCGCTGGCCACCGGCGAGCGCATGGCCGCCGCCATGCGTGGCGTTTAAGCAGGAGTCCGCACATGGCTTTTATGCCCGGCAAGAAGCTCATCATCTCCGACGTGACCCTGCGTGACGGCAGCCACGCGATTCGCCACCAGTATTCGATCGCGAACGTGCAGGACATCGCCCGCGCGCTGGACCTGGCCAGAGTCGACAGCATCGAGGTGGCGCACGGCGACGGCCTACAGGGCTCCAGCTTCAACTATGGTTTTGGCGCCCACACCGATCTCGAATGGATCGCCGCGGTGGCCGAGGTCGTCAGCCACGCGAAAATCGCCACCCTGCTGCTGCCCGGCATCGCTAGCGTTCACGATCTGAAGGCGGCCTACGATGCCGGCGCGCGGATTGTCCGGGTGGCGACCCATTGCACCGAGGCGGACATCTCCCGGCAGCACCTCGAGTACGCAAGGAAGCTGGGCATGGACGCGGTCGGCTTTCTGATGATGAGTCACATGACCAGCCCCGAGGCGCTGGCCGAGCAGGGCCAGCGGATGGAGAGTTACGGCGCCGAGTGCATCTACGTGGTCGACTCCGGTGGCGCCTTGAGCATGCAGGACGTCCGCGAGCGCTTTCGCGCGCTCAAGGCGGTGCTCAAGCCCGAGACGCAGACCGGCATCCATGCCCACCACAATCTGAGTCTCGGGGTCGCCAACTCCATCGTCGCGGTGGAGGAGGGCTGCGACCGCATCGACGCCAGCCTCGCCGGCATGGGCGCCGGCGCCGGCAACGCGCCCCTGGAAGTGTTCATCGCCGCGGCCGAACGCCTGGGCTGGAACCACGGCACCGACCTCTACGCCCTGATGGACGCGGCCGAGGATCTCGTGCGCCCCTTGCAGGATCGCCCGGTGCGGGTGGATCGCGAGACCCTGGCCTTGGGCTATGCCGGCGTGTACTCCAGCTTTCTGCGCCACTCCGAGGCGGCGGCGAAGAAGTACGGCCTCAAGACCGTCGACATCCTGGTCGAGCTCGGACGGCGGCGCATGGTCGGCGGCCAGGAAGACATGATCGTCGACGTCGCGCTGGACCTGCTGCGCCGCCAGTCCGCTAGCTCTCAGCTATCCCAGACCACCGCCTGACGCTGCTGGTACCAGCGCTCCAGCTGCGGCTCGTAGTGCTTCTCGATGATGTTGCGGCGGATCTTCATGGTCGGGGTGAGAAAGCCGTTGTCGATGGTCCAGGGCTCCCGCACCACGGTGATGAATTGCAGCTGTTCGTGCGGGTCTAGGCTGGCGTTGACCTCGTCCATCAGCGAGCCCAGCTCGGTCTCGATGGCGCCACGGTCGCCGCCGCCGGCCAGGTGCTTGCGGGTGTCTTCGGAGAGCAGGGCGAGGGCGAAGGTCGCTGGCTGGTTGGCGCCGCCGACGCAGACCACTTCCAGCTTCGGGTGGGCGCCCAGCTTGTTCTCGATCGGCACCGGTGCGACGTACTTGCCCTTGCTGGTCTTGAACAGCTCCTTGACCCGGCCGGTGATGCGCAGGCGCTGCCGCTCGTCGAGTTCGCCCATGTCGCCGGTCTTGAAGTAACCGTCTTCGGTGTAGGCCTCGGCGGTGGCCTCCGGCGCCAGGTAGTAGCCCATCATCTGTGCCGGGCTCTTCACCAGAATCTCGCCGTTGTCGCCGATGCGGCAGTCGACGCCCGGATTCGGCGGGCCGACGTAGCCGGTCTTGGCGTCGCCCGGGCGGGTGAAGTGCGAGTAGGCGAAGTTCTCGCTCATGCCGTAGGCCTCCAGCAGATCCAGGCCCAGGCTGCGGTACCAGGCGACGATGGGCGCCGGCAGCGGCGCGGCGCCGGTGACCGCGATGCGCACATGCTCCAGGCCCAGTTGTTCGAGGATCTTGCGCTTGAGCTTGCGGCCGAGCAGGGGGATGCGGAACAGCAGACGCTGCTTCTTCAGCGGCAGCTTGGCGCAGACGCCCAGGTGGAACTTGGTCCACAGCCGCGGCACCGAGAAGAACATGGTGGGCTTGGCGCGGCGCAGGTCGTTGACGAAGGTCTCCAGCGACTCGGCGAAGTACACCTTGAAGCCGTGATAGGTGGAGGCGTTCTCGACGATCAGCCGCTCGGCGACATGGGCCAGCGGCAGGTAGGAGAGCATGCGGTCCTGCTCGGTGAGCGGGAACAGCTCGTTGAGCAGGCTGCCGCAGAGCTGGAACGAGCGGAAGCTCTGCATCACGCCCTTGGGCTGGCCGGTGCTGCCCGAGGTGTAGACGATGGTGGCGAGCTCGTCGAGCGCGCGGTCCGGCTCGCCCTTGAGCGGCACGCTGCGGGCGATCAGCTCACTCCAGCTTTCGCCGCGGGCTTGTGGCGATAGCGGCAGGCGGATGATCGGCATCTGCGCCGGCACGCCCGACTGCATCGCCGGCCAGTCGTCGAGCTTGCCGAGGAACAATAGCTGCGCGCCGCTGTGCTCCAGGATGTAGCGCACGGTGTCGGCGTTGAGGGTGGGGTAGAGCGGCACGCTGACGTGGCCGGCCATCCAGATCGCCCAGTCGGCCATGATCCAGTGCGCGCTGTTTTTACCTAAGAGGGCGATATGGCTCTGCGGCGGCAGTTGCAGCGATTGCAGGTGCGCGGCCATGCGCCGCACCTCGTCGAGGATCTGCGCCCAGTTGTATTCGCTGACCTGTCCGCTGCCGGTGGGCTGGACGAAATGCACGGTCTGCGGCTGGGTCTTTTCCCAGTGGTAAAGGCAGGCCAGGGGGCTGCGTTGCTGCAGGCCAGATGTCATGGGTTTCTCCTCGTGATTTTCTGTACGGCTGGTTTGGGTGTCGTGCTGCGGATGCTGCTGCCTGGCGCGGCCAGCGCTTGCGCGTAGGCGGACAGGAAACCGGTCATCGCCCGCGCCGCGGCCTCGCGGTAGGGCGGCGTGATCTCGCCGTGCTCGAAATAGGAGCGGCGGAAGCAGGCGGTGCCGAGGTCGGCCGCCAGGGTGGTGATGTCGGGCAGGCCGGCCGGCAGCGCCGCGCCGCCGTACCAGACCATGCGACCGAGGTCGCCGAGACGCTTGTTGGTGCGCTCCTGAGCGCGGTAGCTGTCGTCGGTGACCGCGCCGCCCAGGATCAGCAGGCGCGCGGCCGGGTGGGCGTTGTGGAAGTCGGCGGCGTGCTTGACGATCATCCGGATGCCCTGGTTCAGTCCGACGCGGCGCAACTCCTCGCTGCGTGAATAGAACACCGCCTCCAGTTGCACCAGGTAGCGACCGACCAGTTCGTTGAGGATGGCGTAGGGCGTAGGGAAGTAGGCGTAGACGCTGCCGCGGGTGTAGCCCAGGCGCTCGGCCAGTACCGGGATGGAGAAACCCGAGAGGCCCTGCTCGATCAGCAACTGCTCGCCCTCCAGCAGGATGCGGTCGAAGCGCTCCCGGGCTCGCTGCTGGGTGGGTTGCTTGGCGATCGCCGCCGGGTCGAGGGACTCCTGCATGGCGGCGAGAGTAGCCGTGGGGTATTGAGCTGACAAATGTCAATAATGGCCAAAAGGCTGACTGTTCCGGCCACCGGTCAAAACTATCAACGCCCTGGCCGCTAACGCTATGGGCAGCCGCCTGTTGCGGGCGGAGTATGGTCGTCACAACGAGAACCACGTAAGGAGAGAGCGTGAGTATCCGCAGCGCCGCCGCCTGGCTGCCGGCTCTGGGCCTGCTGCTGGGCGCCGCCGCCGCCGCTGCGCCGCCGGAGCTGGGCGCCACGGTGCCGGAACTGGTGGCCGAGCCACTCGCGGGCGGCGCGCCGCAGCACTTGGCCGACTATCGCGGCCGCGTCGTCTATCTCGACTTCTGGGCCAGCTGGTGCGCGCCCTGCCGCATCTCGCTGCCCCTGCTCGACGGACTGCGCGAGGAATACGCCGCGCGCGGCTTCGAGGTCGTCGGCGTGAATCTGGACGAGGAGCGCGGCAAGGCCTTGCAGGTGGTGCGCCAGCTGGGCCTGCGCTACCCGCAACTCGCGGCGCCGGAGCCGGCCAGCCTCCTGGCCTTCGGCATCGGCCAGATGCCCTACGCCTATCTGCTGGACCGCCAGGGCCGACTGCGTTACATCCATCAGGGCTTTCGTCGTACCGATGTACCAACGATCCGTGCCGAGATCGAAAAATTATTGCTGGAGGAGAAACCATGAAGACCAAGAGCCTGCCCCTGGCGGGCGTGCTGCTGCTGGCCGGTTGCGGTCTGCAACCGGTGCAGCCCTGGCAACGCGAGGATCTGGCCCGGCCGGAGATGGCCTGGGAGCGCGGCCTGGTCGAGGAGGGCGCGATCCGCAGCCACACCTACCAGAGCAAGGAAGCCGCCATCGGCGGCCCGGCCCTGGGCGGCGGCGGCTGCGGCTGCAACTGAGCGCCGGCCCATGAGCACACCCAAACCCTCGCGCGCCCTGCTGGCCTTGAGTGCGGCAGCCGCCGCGCTGCCCGGCTATTCCAGCGAGGCGCAGGCCTGGGCCGAGGAACAGGCCGACGCCGGTTATCGCTATTCGCACTACCAGGAGGCGAGCCTGCCGGCCAGCGCCACCAATGGCGGTGCCGGCGAGCGCTACGAGGTCGACAGCCATCAGTTCCACCTGCTGCATCCCTACGGCGAGGCCTGGGATTTCAGCGCCGACCTGATGCTGGAAACCATGTCCGGCGCCTCGCCCTGGTATGTCGCTCCTGGCAGCGGCGGCCAGGCCATCCAGGTGCTCTCCGGCGCCAGCATCCGCGATCAGCGCACGGTGTTGCAGGGACGCGCGCGCCAGCATCTGGAACAGGGCCGGCGTGCGCTGAGCCTGGGCGTTTCCAAGGAGGACGACTATCTCGCCTATTCCGGCGGAGTTGAAGCCGAGTGGGATTTCAATCAGCGACTCAACACGCTGTCCGCCGGTCTGGGTTACTCCTACGACCAGTTGAAACCCACCGACGGCGGTAGTGCGCGCTTCCCCAACCGTATCGCCAAGGCCGACAAGGACAGCTTCACCGCCTATGCCGGCCTGAGCCAGGTGCT
Organism: Stagnimonas sp. FW305-C-60; assembly: GCF_058782965.1. Taxonomy (NCBI): domain Bacteria; kingdom Pseudomonadati; phylum Pseudomonadota; class Gammaproteobacteria; order Nevskiales; family Nevskiaceae; genus Stagnimonas; species Stagnimonas sp. FW305-C-60. The sequence goes on along the minus strand of NZ_JBYSYF010000002.1, from coordinate 380,341 downwards.
GACGCCACAGACGGTGGCGCAGCTCGGGCTGTCGTACAGCTACAGCGACGGCTATCTCTCCGACCCCTACAAGCTGGCCTATGTCGATGCCAACCTGCTGCCGGACTCGCGGCCGCCGGATCGCAATCAGTGGGCGCTGACCGGCCGTCTGCGCCACTACCTGCGCTCCTTGCAGGCGGCGCTGCACGTTGATGCCCGCTATTACACCGACAACTGGGGCGTGGCCTCCGACAGCCTGGAAGTCGCCTGGGTGCAGAAGCTGCCGTCCGATTGGCGTCTCACGCCCAGCCTGCGTTGGTATCAGCAGGGCCACGCCAACTTCTACCGGCCCTACTACAACGCCACCCGCGAGGACGGCTTTTACAGCAGCGACTACCGGCTCTCCGCCTACGGCGCCCTCAGCGGCCGTGTCGCGGCGGAGAAGAGCTGGCGGGGTTTTTCCTTCTCGGCCGCCGTCGAGGCCTACCAAAGCGATGGCGATTTCGCGCTGCGCTCGGTCAGTGATGAGAGTCCCGGTCTGGTGGACTTCCTGGCGGTCAGCGCCGCGCTCAGCTATCGCTGGTCGCTGGCACCACCGGCGCCGCGTAGAGACGGCGCGCTACAACCGGAGCCGGCCCTGCCGCCGCCGGTGCAGATCGTCCCGGCGACGCCATGAAGCGCGCCGGCGCGGCGGCGCTGCTCGCCCTGCTGCTGGCTGGCTGCGGCTCGGCCGGCAATTACGATCTGCCGTCCGAGCCCAAACCGGATGCAGGTGGCGGCAGCACGGTGAAGGACTGCGCGACGCTGTTCAGCGAACGGGTGCAGCCTCGGCTGGACTACTGCCGCACCTGCCACGTGCCGGGCGGGCTGGGCGATGTGCCCGACGGCCGGCTGTTCCAGCTCAGTAGCGATCCCGCGCAGGACGCGGCCAAGCTCAAGGCCTTCTGGGAGGCGCTGGGCGGCGCGGCGAGTACGCCCTCGCGCATTCTGCGCATGGCGTCCGGCACCGACAGCCGCAGTCACAGTGGCGGCGCGCCCTGGCCGGTGGGCTCGGCGGCCTATGTGGAAATGGCGGCGCTGTTGCAGGGCTATGTGGACCCATCCGCCTGTCTGTTGAACGGCGATGGTGACGGCAACGTGGACCTGCCCTTGCTGGGCAGTGCGCGCGGCGGGCACGCCTGGTTCGATTTCTGCGCCGGCAAGGCCGACGACACGCCGCTGCCGACCGATCCACGGGCGCTGATCCGCCCCGGTGTCAACGCCGGCAAGGCGGTGTACTTCAACGCCTACTGGAAGGACTGCCACGCCGACCCCGCCCTGGTCGGTGAGGAGCCGGCGGCGAAGACCTGCGGCGAGCTGCGCGACTTCGCCGCGCGCGGTGAGGCGCTGATCCTGGGCAACGGCGGCGCCGGTGCCGGCAGCTTCTTCGCTGGCACCGATACCGACGGCTTCCTGTCCTTCAGCGCCGACACCTATGCCGGCCTGTGGAGCAAATGGGGTCTGAGCGCGCGGCCGGACAACTACGACCGGCTCGCCGCCGAGCGTTACGGGCTGTCGCTGGCGAATGCCCGCAATCCTTATCCGCTGCCGGGTGAAGACCCCAATGCCAGCAACGGCGGCAGCGGTCAGTTGCCCACCGCGCTTACGCAGTTGCGCACGGCCGATGGCCGCTACAGCGGAACCATCGGCGTCACCTGCCACGTCTGCCACAGCGGTGCCGGCGGCAGTGATGCCGAGGGCCGCAACGCGATCTACGGCAACAGCAACAGCCTCAGCGAGTTTCCACTGCTGCTCAACGAGACCGGCATGGGGCTGAACCTGCCTGGCGCCGGCTCGCTGGGGGCGATCAGCGTCGGCAAGACCCGTGGCACCAACAATGCCCTGGCCCTGCAGATCATCGTGCTGCTGACCCTGGACGCCCAGCTCAGCGCCGAGGCCTTCCAGTTCTTCTTCACCGCGCCCAATGGCGGCTCGCTGGACGCGCCGGCCTGGTGGAACATGGGCCACCGCGCGGTGAAGTTCCAGGACGGCTTCCTGGCGATGGACGCGCTGCGCTCCGACCTCGGCTTCTTCATCCCGATGATGGATGCGCCGGTTCCTTTCGACACCGCCGCCGCCACCGCCTGGGTGCAGGCGCATGCGCGCGCCGGCGATACCTATCTGATGTCGCTGAAGTCGCCCGAGTACCCGCTGGCCGTGGACCAGGCGCTGGCCGAGCAGGGTGCGATCCTGTTCCATGCCAAGGATCTCTGGGGGGCGGGCCTCGACAATCCGGTGCCACGGCCGGCCGGCGGCAACGGCTCCTGCGCCAGTTGCCATGGCGTCTACTCGCCGCGCTACGCGCACGACCCGGCCTATCTCGACAGCCCGGTGCTGGAAGGCCAGGCCAGCTACATCGTGCCGCGCGATCTCATCGGTACCGATCCGGCGCGGGTGGACAGCGACAACGAGGCCGCCGAGGTCTACGGCAAGAAGGACTTCTTCGCCTACCCGGAAACCGTCGATGGTCCGGTGGAACTCGATTGCGGTCCGCAGAATCGCTCGGAGCTGCGTGGCAGCCGCCCGCCCGGTTATCTGGCGCCGCCGCTGTACGGGGTCTGGGCCAGCGCCCCGTACTTTCACAACGGCGCGGTACCGGATGTCTGGGGGGTGCTAGCCCCCGACAGCCGACCGGTGATCTGGCGGCGGCTGTCGACGCCCGCACGCGCCGATCAGGCAGGGCAGGTGGTGATGGGCTACGACAGCGATCTGGCGCGTGCCTACGACCCGGCCCGTCTGGGCTGGAAGTATGAGGCGCTGGCCTGCGACGTCGCCGGTGCGATGCCCTATGTGGACTGCAACCCGGGCGACCCGGAGGCACCGACCCTGTTGCAGCTACTGCTGTCCGGCATCTACGGCAACAACCCTTTGCTCTGGTATCTGCCGACGCAGCCACTGATGAGCACCGCCGAGATTGAGCGCCGCAAGATCTACAACACGCTGGCCTACAGCCAGGGGCGCCAGGGCCACGAGTTCAGCCGCGTGCTCAGCGATGCCGAGCGGCGGGCGCTGATCGAGTATCTGAAGACGCTGTAGCGCTCAGCGGCCGGGCGCGGTCTTGCGCTGCTGCTCGCGGTAGGCGTTGGGCGAGATGCCCTTCCAGCGCTTGAAGGCGTGGATGAAGCTGGCCGGTTCGGCATAGCCCAGACGCTGGGCGACCTCCTCCAGCTTCATGTTGGCGACGATCAAAAGCTCTTCGGCCAGGGTCTCCAGCACCTCGTCGGCGAGCGCGCGGAAGCTGGTGCCCTCCTGCTCCAGATGCCGGCGCAGGCTGCGCGGTGCGAGTTGCAGCTCGCCGGCGATGCGGTCCAGCGAGGGCATCTGGCCGGCCAGCTGGAACAGCCGGTCGCGCACCTGGCCGGAGACGCCGCTGCGCCGCTTGCGCTTCTCCAGCAGCTGCCGGCACTGCTCCAGGCAGAGCTGGGCGATCAGGGCATCGCCCTGGGGCAGGGGGGTGTCGAGCAGGGCGGGGTCGAGGTGGATGCGGTTGGACTCGGCGTCGAAGCGCGGCTCCACCCCGCAGAGCGCGATATAGCGCCCGGCGTCGTCCGGACGCGGCAGGCGCAGTTCCGCGGCCAGCACCGGCAGGCCCTGCGGTTGCAGCTCGCGCATGGCGTTGGACCAGGCGGCGAAGTCGCGCTCCAGAAAGAACGGCCGTACATCCTCGGGCAGGGTGCTGTCGTCGAGCAGGATCTGCAGCACGCCGGGTTCGATCCGGGTGCGGAAGCGGATGAAGGCATAGCTCAGGTCGAGATAGCGCTCCACCACCTCGGCCACCGCGCGGAAGTTCTTGCAGCTGAGCAGGGCGAAGCCCCAGATGCCGTAGGTGGACAGGTGGTAGCGCAGGCCGGCCTCCAGGCCCAGGCCTGGGCGTGGTCCTAGGCCGCACAGCAGATTGCGCACCAGCTGCAGCTCCTGCTCGGCGCTGATCTCGCTTTGTGGATCGGCGAGCGCCTCGGGGCTGATGCCGGTGTCCGCCAGGCAGGCTGCCTGCGAGAGGCCGCGCTCGGCGGCGAAGCGGGCCAGCACCTGCGCGCTGACCATGTTGCGGCGCACTTCGGTCAGCGACATGGGCGGGGGAGTGGGAAACTGGCCCGGATTATCAATCGAATGTCCGGGGCCGTCATCCACGCCGCCGGCGAATGCGGTGATGCTGACCAAACTAGCAGGAGGAGAGCTTAAAAAATGACGGCGGAGACTAGCAGCGCCAGCACGGTCGCGATCATTGGCACCGGCTTCGGTGGCCTGGGCATGGCCTGGCATCTGAAGCAGGCCGGTATCGACTCCCTGGTGATCTTCGAGAAGGCCGACGATGTGGGGGGTACCTGGCGCGAGAACCGCTATCCGGGTTCCGGCTGCGACGTGCCCTCGCACCTCTACTCGTTTTCCTTCGAGAGCCATTATCCCTGGGCTTGGCGCTATGCCCGGCAGCCGGAAATCCTCGATTACCTGCGCCATTGCAGCCGCAAGTTCGATTTGCAGAGGCACATCCGCTTCCGCACCGAGGTGGAGGGCGCGGACTTCGACGCCGCGCGCGGCGTCTGGCGCATCCGCCTCGCCGGTGGTGGCGTGCACGAGGCCCGGTTTCTCGTCAGCGCCGTCGGCCAGTTGCATCGGCCGGCCTATCCGCGCATCCCGGGCGGCGACCAGTTCGCCGGCAAGGCCTTCCACTCCGCGCACTGGGATCACGACTACGACCTGAAGGGCAAGACCGTGGCGGTGATCGGCACCGGCGCCAGCGCCGTGCAGTTCGTGCCGGAAATCGCCAAAGAGGTACAGCAGCTCTACCTCTACCAGCGCACGCCGGGCTGGACCATCCCCAAGGTCGAGCGGCCGATCTCGCCGTTCATGCGCGGCCTGCTCAACCGCCTGCCGGTGATCGAGAAGCTGGACCGCCTGCGCATCTACGCCATCACCGAGCTGCTCGCCTGTGCCTACATGGGCCATCGCTGGCTGGAACGGCTGGTGACCGGGCTGGCCAGGTTCCAGCTCTGGCGGCAGGTCCGCGACCCGGCGCTGCGCCGTCGGCTGACGCCGGACTTTCCGGTGGGCTGCAAGCGCATCCTGCTCAGCAACGACTGGTATCCGGCGCTGACCCGGCCGAACGTCGAAGTGGTCAGCGAGGCGGTGCAGGCCTTGGAGCCCGGCGGCGTGCGCACGGCGGACGGCAAGCTCCGCGAGGTGGACGCGGTGATCTACGGCACCGGCTTTGCCGCCACCGAGTTCCTGGCGCCGATGCAGATTCGCGGCCTGGATGGCCGCGAGCTGCGCGAGCAGTGGCGGCGCGGGGCGGAGGCCTATCTGGGCATCAGCGTCAGCGGCTTTCCCAATCTGTTCCTGCTCTACGGGCCCAATACCAATGTCGGCTCCGGCTCCATCGTCTACATGCTGGAAAGCCAGCAGCGCTACATCGGCCAGCTGATCGCCGCCCAGCGCGCCGGCGCCTGGCGCTATGCCGATCTGCGGCCCGAGGTGCAGGCCGAGTTCGTCGCCGAGGTGCAGCGGCGCAGCGCCGAATCGACCTTCGAGGGCAGTTGCCAGTCCTGGTACAAGACCGCCGAGGGCCGCAATACCAACAACTGGATCGGCCTGATGCGCGAGTACCGCCGGCGCACCGCCAAGCCCGATCTGGCGCACTACCAGCTGGCCGGGCCTTGAGGCCCCGGCGGCCCGAGGCTTGCGACCGCCGCCCCGGCGGCGCCACCCGAAAACAACAAGACGAGGAGAGCGCATGTACGACTACGTGATCGTCGGTGCCGGTAGCGCCGGCTGTGTGCTGGCCAACCGGCTGTCCGCCGACCCGGCGATCCGGGTGGCGCTGATCGAGGCCGGCCCGGACGACCGCAATCCGCTGATCCACCTGCCGTTCGGCGTGGTGGCCCTGGTGCGTGGCTGGTTCGCCAACTGGAAGTTCTGGAGCGAGCCACAGCCCCAGCTGGGCGGCCGCCGCACCTATCAGCCGCGCGGCAAGACCCTGGGCGGTTGCAGCAGCATCAACGCCACCGTCTGCACCCGCGGCCATGCCTGGGACTACGACCACTGGGCCAGCCTGGGCTGCGAGGGCTGGTCCTACGCCGAGGTGCTGCCCTACTTCAAGCGCTCGGAGAGCTACCACGCGCCGCTCTCCGAGGCCGACCGGCCGTTCCACGGCCACGACGGTCCCCTGCAGGTCAGCGAGCGCCGCTACACCAATCCGCTCAGCGAGGTCTTTGTCAGCGCCGCAGTGCAGGCCGGGCATCGCCGCAACGAGGACTTCAACGGCGCCGAACAGGAGGGGGTCGGGCAGTTCAAGGTGTTCCAGAAGGACGGCCTGCGGTGCAGCAATGCCCGCGCCTATCTGGGCAAGGAGGTCCGGCGCCGGCCCAATCTCGACATCCTCACCGGTGCGCAGGTGACGCGGGTGCTGATCGAACAGGGGCGGGCGGTGGGCGTGCGCCTGCGGGTGGCCGGCGACGAGGAACAGGAGCTGCGCGCCCGCCGCGAGGTGATCCTGAGCGCCGGCGCCTTCCAGTCGCCGCAGTTGTTGATGCTCTCCGGCATCGGCCCGCGCGCCGAGCTGGAGCGGCACGGCATCCCGCTGGTGCAGGAGCTGCCGGGCGTGGGCGAGAACCTGCAGGACCATCTGGAGGTGATCGTCGAGACCCGCGAACGCAGCCGCCTGGCGCTGTCCTTCCATCCCACCGCCTTGCTGCGTTCGCTGTGGGCGCTGCTGCTGTTCCTGTTCGCGCGGCGCGGTTCGCTGACCAGCAATGGGCCGGAGGCGGGCGGTTTCTTCCGCTCCACGCTGGAGGAGCCGCGGCCGGACCTGCAATGGCATTTCGGGCCTTTTCCCAATCTCAGCCACGGCCTGAACCTGCGGCCGATGCTGCGCGGCTATGGCTACATCGCCTACCTCTACGAACTGCGTCCACGCTCGCGTGGTCGGGTGGGTCTGCACAGCGCCGATCCGCTGGCGCCGCCGCGTATCGACCCCAACTACCTCGCCGAGGACGGCGATGTGCGCAAGTTGGTGGCCGGTCTGCGTCGCACCCGTGAGGTGTTGGCGCAGCCGGCCTTCGCGCCGCACCGTGGCGAGGAACTGAGCCCGGGCGCGGCCCTGCAGACCGATGCCGAGCTGGCCGACTGGGTGCGGCGCAATGCCGAGACCACCTACCACCCGGTGGGGACCTGCAAGATGGGTGTCGATGCGATGGCGGTAGTCGATCCGCAATTGCGGGTGCGAGGTATCGCCGGCCTGCGGGTGGTCGATGCCTCGGTCATGCCGACCCTGGTCGGCTCCAACACCAATGCGCCGACCACCATGATCGCCGAGAAGGCCGCCGACCTGATCCTCGGCGTGCACTGAACGGGCTCGTCTGGCGCGAGCCGCTGCCGCCGCTGCCGGTACAATGGCGGCGCGCGACTGTGGCGAAATCGGTAGACGCCCGAGACTTAAAATCTTGTGCCAGCAATGGCGTGCCGGTTCGAGTCCGGCCAGTCGCACCAGGCTATACGGCCACGCGCTCCCGATGCGCTGATTCAAACCAACTGAATGAAGGGCTCAAAACATTCCGCTTACTAAGCGGCTGAGCCAAGGCCTAAGCTGCTGCGCATCGTTCAACTGGAGTGAAGCGATGACACAGCGCTACACCCGCACCGCCGTCAGCCTGCACTGGCTGATCGCGCTGTTGATTGCCGGGGGCTTCGGGCTGGGCTGGTTCATGACCGATCTGCCGCTGTCGCCGGCCAAGCTCAAGTACTACAGCTGGCACAAGTGGATCGGGGTGACGGTGTTCCTGCTGGCGCTGCTGCGCCTGACCTGGCGCCTGACGCATCGCCCGCCGCCGCTACCCTCCGGCATGCCCGCCTGGCAGCAACAGGCTTCGGAATGGGGCCACCGCGGGCTCTACCTCCTGATCTTCATCCTGCCGCTATCCGGCTGGTTGTACAGCTCGGCGTCTGGCTATCCGGTGGTCTATCTGGGTCTGGTGCAGTTGCCGGATCTGGTCGGCCGCGACAAGGCGCTGGCCGGGGTGTTGCACGAGATGCACGAACTGCTGGCGACCGGCTTGCTGGTGCTGGTGGGCGTGCATGTGCTGGCGGCCTTCAAGCATCACTTCCTCGACCGTGACGGCCTGCTCGGCCGCATGTGGTTCGGGGCCTGAACCGGAGAGGAAACCCCATGAAGATCATCCCGAAATCCCTGTTGGCGCTGAGTCTGTTGAGCTTAGTCGCACTGGCGCCGGCGGCGCTGGGCATCGACTCGGCCAAGAGCAAGGCCACCGCGACGTTCAAGCAGATGAACGTGCCGGTCGACGGCGAGTTCACCAAGATCGCCGGCACGGTCAGCTTCGACCCCGCCAAGCCCGAGGCGGCGAGCGCCAGCATCGAGATCGAGACCGCCGGCTTCGACCTGGGCATGGAGGACTACAACGCCGAGGTGCGCAAGAAGGAGTGGTTCGACAGCAAGGCCTATCCCAAGGCGACGTTCCAGTCCACCGCCTTCAAGGCTCTGGGCGGGGACCGCTACCAGGCCAGCGGCCGGCTCAGCATCAAGGGCAAGACCACCGACATCAGCTTGCCGGTGACGGTGAAGCGCGAGGCTGCCACCACGGTGTTCGAAGGCAACCTGCCGGTCTCCCGTAAAACCTATGGCATCGGTGACGCCTCCTGGGACGAGGTGGTGGAAGACCTGGTCACCGTGAAGTTCCACATCGTGCAGCCACGCTGAGGTCGCGTGGCGGCTCGCCCCATCCCCAAGACCCCGACAACCCTAGCCACACTGGAGCAACAAACCCATGAAACGCAGCCTGATCGCCGCCCTGCTGGCCAGCACCTCTCTTGCCGCCTTCGCGGCGCCGGAGAACTACACCATCGAGTCCAACCACACCTACCCCAGTTTCGAGGTGCCGCACATGGGTGTGTCCTGGTGGCGCGGCAAGTTCAACAAGACCAGCGGCAAGGTGGTGCTCGACAAGGCGGCCAAGACCGGCTCGGTGGACATCAGCATCGATGTCGCCAGCATCAACTTCGGTCACGACAAGATGAAGGAGCACGCGCTGAGCGAGGACTTCTTCAATGTCGCCAAGTACCCGACCGCGACCTACAAGGGCAAGCTGCTGTTCACCGGTGACAAGCCCTCCGCGGTCGATGGTCAGTTGACCCTGCTGGGCGTGACCAAGCCGGTCAAGCTGGAGATTACCGAGTTCACCTGCATCACCCATCCCTTCTTCAAGAAGGAAGATTGCGGCGGTGACGCTTACGGCGAGTTCAACCGCGCCGACTTCGGCATGACCACGTACGCCGATGGCCTGGCCGGCAAGGTGCGTCTGCGCATCCAGGTCGAGGCGATCAAGGACTAATCGGCTGCTGCCATAACGCAAACGCCCCGCGAAGCGGGGCGTTTTGCTTTGGGTGTCCGGGTGGTCTAACGCAGGGCGCCGACGTAGTGACGCCCGACTTCCGGGGCCACCGTCTCCTCGCTGGCCGCCGCGGCGGCACCACCGGCGGTGGTGAAGGCGCCGGTACGCGCGAACATCGCGCCGCCCTGGGCCGCCGGTGCCGCCGCCTTGCCGGGCCGTGCGCGCAGCAGTGCCTCGTAGCGGTTGGCGAGCTCGGCGCTCTCGGCGTCGGCGGATCGCGCCACCCGCAGCACTTCCAGCGCGTACATCTCGTTCTCCAGCATCCAGGTGACGTCGATCACCCGTCCGGGGCTGCGTTTGAGGCGGATGAACAACTGGGCCGCAATGGGAAACTTGTCGTCGTAAACCATCACACTGGACTCCTAGTGGACTCGCGTGAGAAGGGTTTCCTGCGCACCGGGCGGCTCAGATGAGCTGCTCGGAGTGCAGGGAGAGGTCCAAGCCGCTGCGCTCCTCATCGGTGCTCACGCGCAAGCCGATGGTGTAGCGAATGGCCAGCAGGATCACGAAACTGACCGCTGCGCTGTAGATCAGGGTGCCGAAAGCGCCGATGGCCTGGATGCCGAGGTTGCCGCTGACACCACCGATGTTCTTGTCGGCGAGCACGCCGGTGAGCAGGGCGCCGACCAGGCCGCCGATGCCGTGGATGCCGAACACGTCCAGCGAATCGTCGGCGCGCAGCAGGCGCTTGAGGCCGGTGGCGCCCCAGAAGCAGGCGATGCCGGCGGCCAGGCCGATCACCAGCGCGCCGCCAACATTCACGAAACCGGAAGCCGGGGTGATGGCGACCAGGCCAGCCACCGCGCCCGAGCAGGCGCCGAGCATGGTGACCCGCGAACGGGTCATCCATTCCACCGTGATCCAGACCAGCACCGCGGTCGCGGTCGCCACCTGGGTGACCAGCATGGCCATGCCGGCGCGGCCGTCGGCGGCCACCGCCGAGCCGGCATTGAAGCCGAACCAGCCGACCCAGAGCAGGGAGGCACCGACCATGGTCAGGGCCAGGTTGTAGGGCAGGAAGGCATCCTTGCCGTAGCCGGCGCGCGGGCCGAGCATCCAGGCGCAGACCAGGCCGGCGGCGCCGGCGTTGATGTGCACCACGGTGCCACCGGCGAAGTCCAACGCCCCCAGCGAAGCCAGCCAGCCGCCCGGTTCCCAGACCCAATGCGCCACCGGCACGTAGACCAGGAGCGACCAGAGGGTCATGAACACCATCAGCGAGCCAAAGCGCATGCGCTCGGCGAAGGCGCCGGTGATCAGCGCCGGGGTGATGATCGCGAAGGTGAGCTGGAACATCACGAACACCGACTCCGGGATGGTCGGAGCGATGTGGCTGACGCTCAGCTGCGAGGTTTCCTTGATGTAGACCATGCCGTCGAGCAGCAGGCGGTCGAGGCTGCCGATCCAGGGCGTGCCGGGGGTGAAGGCGAGGCTGTAGCCGATGAACACCCAGAGCACGGTGATCAGCGCGCAGATGCACAGGCTCTGCAGGGCGGTGGCCAGCACGTTCTTCTTGCGCACCATGCCGGCGTAGAACAGCGCCAGGCCGGGGATGGTCATCAGCAGCACCAGGGCGGTGGAGCTGAGCATCCAGGCGGTGTCGCCGGCGCTGATCTGGTCGAAGCCGACCGTGGTCGGCTGGGCATAGGCGGGGGAGGCAAGTGCGATCAGCGTCAGGCTCATCAGCCGGCTGAAGGCGGTGCGATTGCTCACTGGCAGTCCTTGAACAGTGTCTGTAGGTACAGATTTGGTGCAATGCAGCAGCTACACCGGAAAGCAGAGCAAATTGGGTGCCAACTGGTCTGCGTTTTTCCTCCGGCGGTGCCGGGCCGGCGCCGCCAGGCGGGTCCGCCTGCGCCCAAGGACTTGCGACGCGGCTCTTGAACGGCGCGCCGCCATCCCCAAAACAGCAAGCAAATCAATCATCAACCCTAAAAGTCGCGTGCCTGCCATGACGGAAACCATAGAAACCAAAGAATTCCAGTCCGAAACCCGCCAGGTTCTGAAGCTGGTGATCCACTCGCTGTACTCCAACAAGGAGATCTTCCTGCGCGAGCTGATCTCCAATGCCTCCGATGCCTGCGAGAAGCTGCGCTTCGCGGCGCTGGCGCGGCCGGAGCTGCTGGGTGGCGATACCCCCGGCGTGGAGCTGATCCCGGATGCCGCCGCCGGCACTCTTACCGTCAAGGACAACGGCATCGGCATGTCGCGCGAGGAGGTGGTGGAGAACCTCGGCACCATCGCCCGCTCCGGCACCAAGAAGTTCTTCGAGGCGCTCACCGGCGACTCCGCCAAGGACTCGCAGCTCATCGGTCAGTTCGGGGTCGGCTTCTACTCCGGTTTCATCGTCGCCGAGCGCATCACCGTGCTGACCAAGAAGGCCGACGGCGAGGCGGTGCGCTGGGACTCCGACGGCGAGGGCAGCTATCAGATCCAGCCGCACCACAAGGCCGACCGTGGCACCGAGGTGATCCTGCATCTGCGCGCCGAAGACAAGGAGTTCCTCGACGCCGATCGCCTCACCGGCCTGGTGCACAAGTATTCCGACCACCTGGCGCTGCCGGTGAGTCTGGTCAAGGACGGCAAGGCCGAGGTCATCAACCAGGCCAAGGCGTTCTGGACCCGGCCCAAGTCCGAGCTCAGCGACGAGGACTACCAGGCCTTCTACAAGCACCTCTCCCACGACTGGGACGAGGCGCTGGCCTGGGCCCACCACAAGGTGGAGGGCAATCTCGAATACACCTCGCTGCTCTACATCCCCAAGCGTGCGCCCTTCGATCTGTTCAACCGCGAGGAACAGAGCGGTGTGCAGCTCTACGTGAAGCGCGTGTTCATCATGGACAAGGCCGCCGAGCTGCTGCCGCCCTGGCTGCGCTTCGTGCGCGGCCTGGTCGACTCCGCCGACCTGCCACTCAATGTTTCGCGCGAGCTGCTGCAGGGCAACCGCATGGTCGACAAGATCAAGACCGCCCTGGTCAAGCGCGCGCTGGATCTGCTCGACGATCTCGCCGCCAACAAGCCCGAGCAGTACGCGGAATTCTGGAAGACCTTCGGCTCGGTGCTGAAGGAAGGCGTGATCGAGGACGACGGCAACCGCGAGCGGGTCGCCAAGCTGCTGCGCTTCGCCAGCAGCACGCATCCGGACGGCCAGACGGTGACGCTGGCCGATTACGTCGCACGCATGAAGCCGGAGCAGAAGAGCATCTACTACATCACCGCCGACACCCTGGCGGCGGCGAAGAACAGCCCGCATCTGGAAGGCTTCGTGGCCAAGGGCTACGAGGTGCTGCTGCTCAGCGACCGCATCGACGAATGGCTGACCAGCCATCTGCGCGAGTTCGAAGGCAAGAAGCTGGACAGCGTCGCCCGCTCGGCGAAGGACATCGAGTCGGCGATCGAGACGCCGGAAAAGGCCGCCAACGAATCCGCCTACAAGGACACCCTGGAGCGCCTGAAGAAGGTGCTGGCCGGCAAGGTCGGTGACGTGCGGCTGTCGGCGCGGCTGACCGAATCACCGGCCTGCCTGGTCGCCGACGAATACGGCATGTCGCTGCGCATGGCGCGGATGATGAAGGCTGCCGGTCAGAATATGCCCTTCGGTGGTCAGCCGATCTTCGAGATCAATGCCGGGCATCCGCTGGTGGCCAGGCTCAAGGACAGCGCCGACGAAGCCAGCTTCGCGGAACTGGCGGAGCTGCTGCACGACCAGGCGGTGCTGGCCGAGGGTGGTCAGCTCGACGATCCGGCGAGCTTCGTGAAGCGCCTCAACAAGCTGATCCTCGACGGCTTGAGCGACAAGCCGCGCCTGATCCTCTGAGTCGAACTTCAGCTACCCGGAGTCGGCGGTAGCCGCTGCTCCGGGTGGTTGGCGGCGACCGCGACGCGGATCTGCTGGATGTTCTCGCGCAGCACGTCGGCGACGAACTCGTCGGTGCGCGGGTCGTGCAGCAGCTCGGTGGCGACCCGCAGGCTGGCTTCCACCGCGGCATTGCTGATGTCGTTGAAGAAGGGGATGCGCTGGAAGCGGCGCATCTGCGGATCCGCCAGCACCTTCTCCAGCGCCATCGCCCGCAGCGCCTCGCGGTTCTCGTCCAGCGCGCGGGCGACGTTCTTGGTGTAGTGGCCCTTCTGCAGCACTTCGCAGACCTCGTCGAGCACCGCCAGAGTGATGCGCGCGCTGATCAGATTGACCAGCCGCTCGCTGAGGCGGTTGACCAGGCGGTAGGTAAAGCCACGTCCCAGCGCGCGATCGGCGGCCATGCCGAAGCGGCTGAGCAGGATCAGGATGCGGATCACCCGGAACAGCCGGAAACCACGCAGCGCCGGGCTGGATACCGGGATCATGCCGAGAATCTCGTACCAGTTGCGCAGCAGATAGCCGCGCTGCCAGCCGGCGAGCCGCCATTCCCAGAGAAACTCGGCGGCGAAGATCGCGCACACCGCGTAGTCGGCGCCGAGTATCCAGGTTCGCTGCGAGGCGCTGACCGTGCCCCAGGTCTCCCAGCTCAAGAGGCCGATGGAGAACAGGGCCAGCAACAGCATCAGCCAGTCGCGCGGGCGCACCGCGCGCGGCGCTTCGGGGCCTGCGGCCAGCGGTGCGACCGGTACGTCCTTGAGGCCAGGTTCCAGCTGGCTCATGCGCTCCTCCAGAGGTCATAGGCCATGCGCGCCATCAGCGCCGCGACGATCAGGATGAACAGGCTGCGCACGAAACCGCTGCCTTTCCTGATTGCCAGATGCGAGCCCAGCCAGGAACCGGCGATGTTGCAGACCGCCATCGGCGCTGCCAGCCGATAGACCACCTGGCCGTGGGGGATGAACCAGGCCAGCGCCGCCAGATTGGTTGCCAGATTCACCAGCTTGGCCGCCGCCGAGGCGGCCAAAAAGGAAAAGCCGAACAGGCCGACGAAGGCGAAGATCAGGAAGCTGCCGGTGCCGGGACCGAAGAAGCCGTCGTAGAAGCCGATCAGTGCGCCCACGGCAACGCCGGCCAGCGTTTGCTGACGCGGGCTGAGCTTGGGCGCGTGCAGGCTGCCGAAGTCCTTCCTCCACAAGGTGTAGACGAACACCAGCACCAGCAGCGCCAGTACCAGCGGGCGAAGCAGTGCCGGGTCGAAGACGCTGACCGCGCGTGCGCCAAGTACCGAGAACACGAAAGCCGTGGCGGCGGTCAGGCCCAGCACCCGCCAGGGCAGTTGCACCCGGCGCGCGTACTGCCAGGCGGCGTTGGCGGTGCCGAACACGCTGGAGAACTTGTTGGTGCCGAACAGCGTCGCCGGCGCCAGCTGCGGTTGCAGCACGAACAGGGCCGGTACCTGCACCAGGCCGCCGCCGCCGACCACGGCGTCGATGAAGCCGGCCACAAAGGCAAAGCCGCAGAGCGCGGCCAGGGTGGTGTCGAGCGCGCCCAAGGTCGCAGCCGATCCGGCTTCAGAGCAGCTTGGTCACCGCCGTGGGCAGCTTGTAGCGCTTGTCGGTGAAGAAGCGCTGCAGCACCAGGGTCAGCCATTCCCGTGAACTGGAAAACTGCTTGAGCACGATGTATTGGTCCGTGCCCTCGCGTTCCAGGTCATAGCGCTCGATGGCGGCGGTGACCGTGTGCGCCTCGCCCTTGAGATGGGCCTTGAGCATCACCCGGTTGGACTTGGTATCCACCGAGCATTCGAGAATCTCGCCGTACATCCCGAGCTTGTCGTTGAGAAAGGCCTTCATGGACATCGCCAGGGCGCCATCCTTGGCGCCGCGGACTAGGGAAGAGAGCATGACAACTCCGTGTGATTGGTCTTCGCCCTAGAGAATATCCGAGGCGTGGGCCGCCAGACGCGAGCGCTCGCCGCGCGCCAGGGTGACGTGGCCGCCATGCGGCCAGCCCTGAAAACGGTCGACCACGTAGGTGAGGCCGCTGGTGGTTTCCGACAGATAGGGCGTGTCGATCTGCGCCAGATTGCCCAGGCAGATCATCTTGCTGCCGGGGCCGCAGCGGGTGATCAGGGTCTTCATCTGCTTGGCGGTGAGGTTCTGCGCCTCGTCGATGATGATGTAGCGGTTGAGGAAGGTGCGGCCGCGCATGAAGTTGAGCGAGCGGATCTTGATGCGCTTGGAGAGGATGTCGTTGGTGGCCTGGCGCTCCCAGTCATTGCTGCTGCCACCGCCATGCGGCTGGGTGAGCACTTCCAGGTTGTCCATCAGCGCGCCCATCCAGGGCGTCATCTTTTCCTCCTCGGTGCCGGGCAGAAAGCCGATGTCCTCGCCCAGAGGCACGGTGACGCGGGTCATGATGATCTCGCGGTAGCGGGTCTCGTCGAGCACCTGGGCAAGACCGGCGGCCAGCGTCAGCAGGGTCTTGCCGGTGCCGGCGGTGCCGAGGATGGTGACGAAGTCGATCTCGGGATCAAGCAGCAGGTTGAGCGCGAAGTTCTGCTCGCGGTTCTTGGCGTGGATGCCCCAAACCGGGGTCTTGCCGTGCTGGTAGTCACGGATCACCCGCAGCGTCGCGCTATTGCCCTCGACCGCCTGCACCACCATGTCCAGGCCGACGTCATCGGCATCGTCGGGCAGGTGCAGGAACTGGTTGACGTGCCAGTTCTTCACCAAGGGACCGCGGATCTTGTAGCAGGCGCGCGCGCGCTCGTCCTGCCAGCTTTCCATCTTGTCGCTGTGCTTGTCCCAGAAATCGTCGGGCAGGGTGGTGTAGCCGGTGTAGAGCAGGTCGGTGTCTTCCAGCACCTGGTCGTTGTGGTAGTCCTCGGTGTGGACGCCGACGATGGCGGCCTTGATCCGCAGGTTGATGTCTTTCGACACCAGGGCTACCGAGCGGCCGGGATGCGCGGCCTGCACCGCCAGCGCGGTGATGAGAATGGAGTTGTCCGGCTTGTTGCCGGGCAGGATGCCGGGCAGCGAGGTCTCGGTTGGCTGGGTCTGGAAGAACAGCTTGCCGGTGGAAGCCGCACCGTGGCGGCCACCGCCGTTGCCGTTCTTCTTCAGCGCGGTGGTCGGCAGCGCGATGCCCTTTTCGATCTGCGCGTGGTCCTTGCCGGCGACCAGATCGTCGAGCAGGCGGCTGACCTGGCGGGCGGTGCGCGCCGTCTCGCTGGTGCCTTTCTTCAGTCCGTCCAGCTCCTCCAGTACCACCATCGGGATGAACAGATCGTGTTCCTCGAAACGGAACAGGCTGCTCGGGTCGTGCATCAGCACGTTGGTGTCGAGGACGAAGATCTTCTTCTTGGACATGCGGGCTCGGTGCGTGGGGCTGGATCGGTGGGCAGGGCTTGTGCGGGAAAACACTCAAGCAAGAAAAAAGCCGGCGACGCTGAGCGTCCCGGCTTTCGGGAAAACGGACGGCGTTGCGACTAGGCGCAAGGGGCTTAGAGCTCCTGCACCGCGGCCAATACCTCTTCGGCATGGCCCTTGGCCTTGACGCTGCGCCAGGCCTGCACCAGCTTGCCCTTTTCGTTGAACAAGAAAGTGCAGCGGTCGATGCCCAGGTACTTCTTGCCGTACATGCTCTTCTCGACGATGGCGCCAAAGGCGGTGCAGGCCTCTTCCTCGGTGTCGGAGATCAAGAGGTAGGGAAAGCCGAACTTGGCGCAGAAGTTGTCGTGCGACTTCACGCTGTCCTTCGACACTCCGACGATGTCGGCGCCGGCCTTCTGGAACGCCGGGTACAGGCGGGTGAAGTCCTGGCCTTCCAGCGTGCAGCCGGGGGTGTTGTCCTTGGGGTAGAAGTACAGCACCAGCTTCTTGCCGGCGTAGTCCTTGTTGAGCGTAATGGTATTGCCGCCACTGGCCGGCAGGCTCAGGGGCGGTAGCTTGTCGCCAATTTCTATGCTCATTGTCGGCCCTTAAGTCTTGATCGGGTCCAGCATGCCGTCGGCGTTGAGATCGTCGCAGAGATCCATGAAGGATTCGCGTAGGGCCTGCGGGTGCTGGTTGACCGGCACATGCAGCACCAGCTGCACGCTGCACATCGAAGCGCCGGTGTGGCCGGAGGCGTATTTCTGCGAGTTCATCTCCGCCACCTGCACGTCCTGCGAGCCGAAAAACTCCAGCAGGTGCACCAGGAGCTCCGGCTGTTGCGGGGCGATCACGTCGGCGGCGTAGGGGCGGTAGGCGGGATTCTGCTCGCGGGCGCCACAGCGCTCGAAGCGGACCTGCAACTCCAGTTTTTCGGCGATGCCGGGCAGGGCGGTTTCAAGTCGGCCCAGGGTGCTCCAGTTGCCAGAGACCACGAGGTTGGCGGTGAGCCGGTCGCCGATGGGGGCGATCCGGCAGTCCTCGACTTCGCCGCCCCGCTCGCGGATGGCCCGGAACAGTTCCAGCGCGATCTGCGGGCGCGGGGCTGCCAGTACGGAAATGCTTAGGAATTCGGAAGAGAGCATGTGAGGTGATCTTGCCGCGAAGTCGCGGCGTTCTGAGTTTAAGCCGCTTTGAGCGTCGCGCAAGGCGCGGTGGCGGCGCAGGGTCGTGGGCTATACTGGCGATCCTTTCCAGAAACTCAATGATCCCATGCAAATCCGGGGCAGCATCGTCGCGCTAGTGACGCCGATGCACGACAGTGGCGAAGTGGACTGGACCAGCCTGGACGCGCTGGTCGAGTGGCACCTCGCCGAGGGCACCAACGCGCTGGTCGCGGTGGGCACCACGGGTGAGTCCGCCACCCTCGATGTCGACGAACACCTGGACGTGATCAAACGCGTGGTCAAGCAGGCCCGCGGCCGGGTGCCGGTGATTGCCGGCACCGGTGCCAATTCCACCCGCGAGGCCATCGAGCTGACCCGCGCCGCGCAGGAGGCCAAGGCCGACGCCTGCCTGGTGGTGACGCCCTATTACAACAAGCCACCGCAGGAAGGCCTGTACCGTCATTACAAGACGCTGGCCGAGGCTACCGGCGCGCCGATCCTGCTCTACAACGTGCCCGGCCGTACCGGCTGCGACCTGCTGCCGGAAACCGTCGCGCGCCTGGCGCCGATCGCCAACATCATCGGCCTGAAGGAAGCGGTGGGCACGCCGGAGCGCCGGCAGGCGCTGCTGGGCCTGGGCCTGCGCAAGGACTTTGCGCTGCTCTCCGGCGACGACGAGACCGCGCGCGAGGCCATCCTCGCCGGCTTTGTCGGCGATATTTCGGTCACCGCCAATGTCGCGCCCGGTCTGATGAGCCGCATGTGCGCCGCGGCGCTGGCCGGCGACGCCACGCTGGCGGCACAGCTCGATGCGCAATTGCTGCCGCTGCATCAGAAGCTGTTCGTGGAACCCAATCCCATCCCGGTGAAGTGGGCCCTGCACGCCATGGGCCGCATCCCCGCCGGCCTGCGGCTGCCGCTGGTGCCCTTGTCGGCTGCCCAACAACCCGTTGTCCGCGAGGCGCTGCGCGCTTCTGGAGTGCTTGCATGAGTGTTTCCCGCTACCTCACCACCCCCGTGCTGGCGCTGCTGGCCCTGAGTCTGGTGGGCTGTGCCACCAATGGTGAGTGCACCGACAAGGCCAAGTATCGGCAGGCGGAGTCGATCCCGGTGATTCAGGGGACTGGCGATCTGCGCCTGCCGGAGTCGCCCTCGGCGCTGCGCATCCCGCCATTGACCGAGGCCGCCCAGGCCGCCGCCGCCGAACCGGTGGCGCATGGCAAGGGCCGGCGTGGCGCCTGTCTGGATGTGCCGCCGCCGATGCCGCCGCAGGAGCCAGAGCCGACTCCGGCCGCGCCGCCGGCTGCCAAATAAGGGCGTTTGAAGGTAAACTAGCGAATCTGGACAGGTGTCCGAGTGGTTTAAGGAGCAAGCCTGGAAAGTTTGTAAACGGGTAACCGTTTCGCGGGTTCGAATCCCGCCCTGTCCGCCAAAGTTTGCAGCATCAGCAGTTCTTAAAAAACCCCGGAGCGATCCGGGGTTTTTTGTTGTTCGCCCCCTGTGGCCGCCGGTCGTGGCCGGTGTATACCTAGCAGCGCGGCGGATCGCCTGTTCCCGAGATTCCGCCCTGCTGGCGATGGGCTAGGGCCTAGCCGGCGGCGGGCTCACTGGCCTGAGACCTCGGGAAGCACTTTGGGGGCGGGCCGGTGCACATCTTCTCCAAGCTCATTCGGCCTGCGCCCGCATCCGGGCCCGGCGCTGGCGCCATCCCGGATGCCTATTGGAGCTTGCCGGCAGAGCGCTTGTTGGCGGCGCTGGACTCCGAGGCTGGCGGCCTCTCGCAGCCTGCGGCGGCGGCGCGGCTCAAGCGCGATGGCCTCAATGCGTTGGATGCGAAGAACCGGGCCACGGCATTCGGCCTGTTCGCAAGCCAGTTCAAGAGTCCGCTGATTCTGATTTTGATCGTGGCCTCGATCATCTCGCTGGTCGCGGCGGAATGGATAGACGCGGGCGTGGTGCTGGTGATCGTGTTCGGCAGCACGATCCTCGGCTTCGCCCAGGAGTACATCGCCGGCAATGTGATCGAAAAGCTGCGCTCGAAGACCACCATCCATTCGAGTGTCCTGCGCGACGGGCAGCTGCAAACGCTGCCTTCCAGCGAGGTGGTGCGTGGCGATGTGCTGCTGCTCTCCGCCGGTAGCTTGATACCCGCCGATGGCGTGGTTCTGGAGACGAAGGATCTCTACGTCAATCAGGCGGTGCTCACCGGCGAGACCTTTCCGGTGGAAAAAAACGCTGTCCCGGTTGCCGAGAATGCCGGCCTGGCCGAGCGCGCAAACTGCGTGTACATGGGCACCAATGTGCGCAGCGGCACCGCGAAGGTGCTGATCGTGCGGACCGGCAAGGCCACCGTGTTCGGGCAGATCGCCGGCAAGCTGGCGCTGCGTCCGCCGATGACCGAGTTCGAGCGCGGCATCCAGCGCTTCGGCTACCTGCTGACGCGGATCATGCTGACCATGGTGGTGATGGTCCTGGCCATCAACATCTTCATGGACAAGCCGCCGATCGCCTCACTGCTATTCGCCCTGGCGCTGGCGGTGGGCCTTACCCCCGAGCTACTGCCGGCCATCATCAGCATCACGCTTTCGCACGGCGCCAAGCGCATGGCCAAGCTGGGAGTGATCGTGCGGCGGCTGAACTCGATTGAAAACCTCGGCAGCATGGATGTGCTGTGTACCGACAAGACCGGCACCCTGACGGTGGGCGTGGTGGAGTTGGGCGCCGCGGTCGACCCCCTGGGGCAGGACAGTGTCGAGGTCTTGCGCCTCGCGGGCATCAACGCGCAGCTGCAGTCGGGGCTGGTAAATCCGCTGGACGAGGCCTTGCGCGCCGCCGCCAAGCGCGCCGGTCTGGACTACAGCGCGACGCAAAAAATCGATGAAGTCCCTTACGACTTCGTGCGCAAGTGCTTGTCGGTGGTGGCCGCCGATGCCAGCGGCAGCCGCCGGCTGATCATCAAGGGCGCGCTCGACAACATCCTGGCCCTATGCACCACCGTGGGAGATGCGGGCGCGGCGCTGGATGCCAGCCGGCGTGCCCGCATCGAAGCCAGCTATGGGCAATGGAGCGCGCAGGGCTATCGGGTGCTCGGGGTTGCCTGGCGGACCGTGGCGGCGCGCGCGGCGCCTTATACCCGTGCCGACGAATGCGAGCTCTGTTTCGCCGGCTTCCTGCTGTTTCTCGACCCGCCCAAAGCGGATGCGCGCCAGACTATTGCTGACCTAGCGCAGCGTGGAGTGCAACTCAAGATCATCACCGGCGACAACCGCAAGGTGGCGCGGCATGTGGCCGAGGCGGTCGATCTGCCGGTCACCGGCATCATGACCGGTGCCGAACTGGATGCGATGGGCAACGAGGCCCTGCTGCACGCCGCCGGGCGCACCACGGTGTTTGCCGAGGTGGACCCCAACCAGAAGGAACGCATCATCCTCGCTCTGCAGAAGAGCGGTCATGTGGTGGGTTACATGGGCGATGGCATCAACGACGCGCTGGCCCTGCACACCGCCGACGTCGGCATCTCGGTGGATACCGCGGTGGATGTCGCCAAGGAGGCCGCCGACTTCGTGCTGCTGAGCAAGGATCTCGGGGTGCTGCGGCAGGGTATCGACGAGGGCAGAACCACCTTCGCCAACACGCTCAAGTACATCCTCACCACCATCAGCGCCAACTTCGGCAACATGTTCAGCATGGCGGCGGCGTCCGTCTTCCTGCCGTTTCTGCCGCTCCTGGCCTCGCAGATCCTGCTCAACAATTTCTTGTCGGACATCCCGGCCACCACCATCGCCAGTGATCGGGTGGATCCGGAATGGGTGGCGAAGCCGCGCCGCTGGGATGCGCTGTTCATTCGCGATTACATGGTGCTGTTCGGCCTGCTGAGTTCGGTCTTTGATCTGCTCACGTTTGGCGTGCTGCTGTGGCTGTTCGAAGCCGCGCCGGAGGAGTTCCGCACCGGCTGGTTTCTCGAATCGCTGCTGACCGAGCTGGTGATCGCCCTGGTGGTGCGCACCCGCCGCCCGTTCTACCGCAGCCGGCCCGGGAACTGGCTGCTGGTCAGCACCGGCGTCGTCATTGCCATTGCGCTGCTGATTCCCTACTTGCCACTCAGCTCGATGCTGGGCTTTGTGCCGCTGCCGGCGCCGCTATTGCTGGCCATGATCGGCCTGACCCTGGCGTATGTATTGGCGGTCGAGCTGGCAAAAAAGCGGTTCTACGCACACGCGATTGGCGACAGATAGGCGCCCGGGCTTGACTCTGGATATTGGTCCGGGGTTTAGCCTGCGCTCCCCACTCGAATCTGGAGTACGCATGGACAGCCTGACCATAGGCAAGCTCGCCGAGGCTAGCGGTGTCGGCATCGACACGGTGCGCTTCTACGAACGCACCGGTCTGATCCGCAAGCCGGCCCGCAGCGCCGCCGGCTATCGGCTGTACGCGGCGGCCGAGATCAGCCGTCTGCGCTTCATCCGTCGCGCCAAGGCCCTGGGTTTCTCGCTGGAAGAGATCGCCGAGCTGCTGCGCCTCAACGACGGCCAGGGGCCGCGCGCCTCGGTGCGCGAGCTGGCCCGGCGCCGGCTGGACGAGATCGAGCGCAAGCTGCGCGAGTTGCAGGCCCTGCAACACAGTTTGCAGGGGCTGGTGCAGCACTGCGACGGCGAGGGTGGCCTGGTTGGCTGCCCGATCATCGAGGCAGTGCTGGAGCCCTCGGCCGTCGCCCATCACCCCATCTCGGTACGGAGCGCCGCATGAACCACGATCATTCCGGCAACAACAAGTCCGGCGAACACAAATGCGGTGAAGGCCGCTGCGGGCAGCCGCCGGCCAAGCCGGCGGTGGTGCCCGTCGCCGCGCCTACTCCAAGCTCTGCTCCGCCGGCCGCTGCCTGCTGTGGCGGCGGCCAGGCCGACAAGCACTCGGGACATGCCGGCCATGGCGGTCAGGCGCCGTCGGCCGCGCTGGCACCGGCCGCCGCCGCGGCCGCTACGGTCTGGACCTGCCCGATGCACCCGGAAGTGCGCCGCGACCGCCCCGGCACCTGTCCGATCTGCGGCATGGCGCTGGAGCCGCTGGCGCCCAGTGCCGAGGCCGAGGACCACAGTGAGCTGGACGACATGCGCCGGCGCTTCTGGATCAGCGCCGCCCTGAGCCTGCCGCTGCTCTGGGCCATGCTCGGCGAGCTGCTACCGGCAGTGGACCCGATGCGCCTGTTCGGTCATCGCACCGTCGCCTGGGCGCAGCTGCTGCTGGCGACGCCGGTGGTGCTCTGGGCCGGCTGGCCGTTCTTCGTCCGTGGCTGGGACTCGCTGCGTCACCGCAGCCTCAACATGTTCACCCTGATCGCGCTTGGTACCGGCGCCGCCTGGACCTACTCGGTGCTGGCCACCCTGTTCCCTGCGGCGCTGCCGGACTCGTTCCGCACGCCGATGGGCAGCGTGCCGCTGTACTTCGAGGCGGCGGCGGTGATCGTCACCCTGGTGCTGCTCGGCCAGGTGCTGGAGCTGAAGGCCCGCTCGCAGACCTCCGGCGCGATGCGCGCGCTGCTCAAGTTGGCACCACGCATCGCCCACCGGCTGAAGGACGGCCAGGAGGAGGAAGTCGGCATTGAACTCGTGCAGGCCGGCGAGCAACTGCGGGTGCGTCCGGGCGAGAAGATTCCGGTCGATGGCCGGGTGCTGGACGGCAGCAGCCATGTCGACGAGTCCATGCTCACCGGCGAGCCGCTGCCGGTGCGCAAGCAGGCCGGCGACGCGGTCTCGGCCGGCACCGTCAACGGCAGCGGCAGCCTGCTGATGCAGGCCGAGCACGTCGGTGCCGAGACCCTGCTGGCGCAGATCGTCCAGATGGTCGCCCAGGCGCAGCGCAGCCGCGCGCCGATCCAGCGCCTGGCCGACGTGGTCGCCGCCTGGTTCGTGCCGGCGGTGGTGCTGGTGGCCCTGGTCGCCGCCCTGGTCTGGGCGTTGGTTGGACCGCCGCCGGCGCTGGCGCACGCGCTGCTGGTGGCGGTGTCGGTGCTGATCATCGCCTGCCCCTGCGCGCTGGGCCTGGCAACGCCGATGTCGATCATGGTCGGCGTCGGTCGTGGCGCCCAGGAAGGCGTGTTGATCAAGGACGCGGCGGCGCTGGAGGCGCTGGAGAAGGTCGATACCCTGGTGGTCGACAAGACCGGCACGCTGACCGAAGGCCGGCCCTCGCTGCGCCAGGTACTGGCCCTGGCGGGCGACGAGAACGAGCTGTTGCGCCTGGTCGCTTCGGCGGAGAGCGCCAGCGAACATCCGCTGGCGCGCGCGGTGGTCGAAGGCGCGGCCGCACGCGGTCTGAGCCTGGCGCCGGCCAGCGACTTCGGCTCCGACCCCGGTCGCGGTGCCTGGGCGCGGGTCGAGGGCCGGCAGGTGCAGGTCGGCAACCAGCGCCTGGTCGAGGAGCTGGGGCTGGATGTCGCAGCACTCTCGGCGCCGGCTGCGCAGCATCGCGCCGAAGGCTCGACGGTGATCTATGTGCTGCTCGACCGCCAGCTCGCCGGCCTGTTGGTGGTCGCCGACGCGGTCAAGCCGACCACGCCGGAAGCGGTGCAGGCGCTCAAGTCCCTGGGCATCCGCCTGATCATGCTCACCGGCGACAACGCCGGCACCGCCGCCGCGGTCGCCGCCCGCCTGGGCCTCGACGAGGTGATCGCCGACGTGCTGCCGCAGGACAAGGCGGCGGCGGTCCGGCGTCTGCAAGGCGAGGGGCGGGTGGTGGCGATGGCCGGCGACGGCGTCAACGACGCGCCGGCGCTGGCACAGGCGGCGGTGGGCATCGCCATGGGCACCGGCACCGATGTGGCCATGGAGTCGGCCGGCATCACCCTGGTGAAGGGTGATCTGCGCGGCATCGTCAAGGCGGTGCAGTTGTCGCGGCACACCATGCGCAACATCCGCCAGAACCTGTTCTTCGCCTTCGTCTACAACGCGCTTGGGGTGCCGGTGGCGGCCGGCGTGCTCTACCCCTTGTTCGGCCTGCTGCTGTCGCCGGTGATCGCCAGCGCGGCGATGAGCCTGTCCTCGGTGTCGGTGATCGCCAACGCGCTGCGCTTGCGCAAGCTCGGGCTCTAAGCCGGCACCGCCGCTGCCGCACTGGCGCTGACCGGCCTGACGATGGGGGCTGGCAGCAGCAGCTCGGCGACGGTTTCGGCGATCAGGCCGTGCACGTCGATGGCATTGCTGGCGTGCGCGATGGTGTTGCAGCTGAGCACCCGCGCGGCGCCGGCCTGGATCAGATCCTGGTAGGCGCTGCCGGCGAAGATCGGATGCACGCCGATGCAGGTCGGTGCCGGCAGTCCGGCCTGACGCAGGCGGCCGACGGTTTCGATCATGGTGCCGGCGCTGGCGATGATGTCGTCGATCAGCACCGGCTGGTGGTCGCGGTGCTGCTCCATCTCCGGGAGGCGCAGCGCGACCTTGCGGTCACCGAGGCGCTCTTTGGTTAGCACCAGATAGGGGCAGCCGGCCTCGCGGGCGATGCGCGATACCCATTGCTCGCTTTCCTGGTCGGGGCCGATCAAGAGGCTGTTCGGCTGGCTGCGGCGCAGCCACTGGGCGATGGCGGGTGCTGCCGCCGCCACCCGGGTCGGAATCGAATAGATGTCGCCCAGCTGGCGGATGCGGTGCAGATGCGGGTCCACCGTCACCAGGCCGTCGAGGAAGGACGACAGCCAGCGCGCATAGTGCTGGGAGGTCAGGCCTTCGCCTTCTTGGAAAATCTTGTCCTGGCGCAGGTAGGCCAAGTAGGGCGCCACCAGCAGGATGCGCTGGGCGCCGTGCTCGCGCAGGGTGGCGGCGGCGAGGTACAGCGGCAGGCTCTTGGCATTGGGCTGGTCCAGCCCGCAGACCAGGATCGCGGTGCGACCCCAGACCGCGCTGCCGATGCGCACATAGGTTTCGCCGTCAGGGAACTGGCGCAGGTTCAATTGGCCGGTTTCCGCGTGCAGAGCGGAGACAAGATGGGCGGCCAGAGCTTCCTGGCCGGGCAGTGAAAAGACGATGGCGGTCATTTAGTCGTCCTCGACGTGGATGGTTTCCGGATGGGCTCCGGCGTAGGCGGCGGCATAAGCGAGTTCACCCGGCGACTGCGCGTGCAGGCGGTACAGCCGCTGGCCGGGCTCCACCCGGTCGCCGCAACGCACCGCCATTTCAATGCCGGCGGCGGGCGAGGCAGGTGCGCCGGCCAGCTTGGCGATGCGCGCCAGCCGGCGGTTGTCGATGCTCTGCACCCGGCCGTCGCGGCTGGCCAGGAAATCCTGGGTATGGGCCGCACGCGGCGGTTCGCGCAGGCCGCCCTGGGCCAGGCAGATCGCCTGGAACTTGCGCCAGGCGGCACCGCTGCGCAGCAGCTCACGGGCCTGGCCCAGACCTTCGCCAGCCACCGCCTTGCCGCCGATTTCCAGCAGATGGCCAGCCAGCAGCAGCGAGCGTTCGGCGAGATCGGCCGGCGCATCGGCCTGGTTCTGCAGCACCGCCAGCACATCCCAGGCTTCCAGCGCCGGGCCGATGCCGCGACCCACCGGCTGACTGCCGTCGGTGCGCAGCACCCGTACGCTCAGACCCAGCGCCTCGCCGACCGCGTGCAGGCGCCGGGTCTGGGACTCGGCACTGCGCGCGCTGCGCACCTTGGCGGTGGGTCCGACCGGCATGTCGATCAGCAGATGGCTGGAGCCGGCGGCGACTTTCTTGGAGATGATCGAGGCGGCCAGCTGGCCCTCGCTGTCGAAGTCCAGCGGCCGCTCGACGCGGATCAGCAGATCGTCGGCCGGCGACAGCCCCATGGCGCCGCCCCAGACCACGCAGCCGCCCTCGCGCTCCACCACCCTTCGCATCGCGTCCAGGTCGAGATCCACCGGCGCCATGGTCGCCATGGTGTCGGCGGTGCCGGAGGGCGAGGTGATCGCCCGCGACGAGGTCTTGGGGATGACCAGGCCGGCGGCGGCGGCGATCGCCACCACGATCGGCGTGGTGCGGTTGCCGGGCAGGCCGCCGACGCAGTGCTTGTCCACCACCAGCGGCGCCGACCAGTGCAGGCGCTGGCCGACGCCGATCATGGCCTCGGTGAGGGCGATGGTCTCGTCCAGCGACAGCGCGTCACCGGCGCAGGCGGTGACGAAGGCCGCCATCTCCAGCTCCGAGTAGCGGCCAGCGGTGATATCGGTGACGACCGCCTGCAGGCCGCTGCGGGAAAACGAGTGACCGTAGACCTTGCTACGCACCTGCGAGAACGACTCCAGCGGTTCCGGATGCGAGAGCTGGGCGCGGTCGTCTTCCTTGCCGCCTAGCGCCCGCCAGGCGGCGTCCGAGAGGCCGACATGGTCCGCTTCCAGCAAATGCGGGGCGACGATATTGAGCGTGGCGATCACCGAATGGCCATCGAGGCTGATGCGAATCCGCGAATGGGTGTCGAAGCCCTGGGCACGGCAGACATGGCAGTCGGTGCGCAGATAGGCCACCGGCTCCTGATAGGTGTTGATGCCCATCGGATGGATGCGCAGGGTCGGTAGCGCGCCGCTGCTCATTTGCGCTTGGGCGGGGTCAGCGCCACATGTTCCTGGTAGTCGGGCACCTGGCAGGTCCAATGCAGCTGCTCCTCGATGCGCTGACGGAGGGCATCGGCGGCGGCCGGTTCGCCGTGGGTGATGAAAGTGCGCAGCGGCGGCTGTTTGCAGGGCTGCAGCCAGTCGAGGGTTTCCGCGTAGTCGGCGTGGGCGGAGAGATTGTTCAGGTTCACCACCTCGGCACGTACCGCCACGTATTGGCCGTGGATCTTGATGCTCTCCGCCCCGTCCCGCAGCGCCGCGCCGCGGGTGCCGCCGGCCTGGAAGCCAGCCAGGACGATGGTGTTCCTCGCGTCCCCGGCAAAGGCCTGGAGGTGGTGGATCACCCGGCCGCCGGTGGCCATGCCGCTGCCGGCAATGATCAGCATCGGGCCGTGACGCTCGTTGAGTGCCTTCGACTCCTCGACGGTGTTGACGTAGTGGGCGGCATGGCACATGGCGTTGCACTCCTCGCCGCTGAGCCGGTGCTCGCGGCGGAAGCGCCGGTAGGCGGCGGTGACATCCACTGCCATGGGGCTGTTCAGATATACCGGCAGCTTGGCCGGAATCTGGCCCTCGGCCTTCAGGCGGTGCACCGCCCACAGCAGGCCCTGGGCACGGCCGACCGCGAATGAAGGCACGATCACCACGCCGCCACGGGCGGCGGTGCGACGGATCACCTCGCCGAATTCCTGCTGCGGGTCGGTGGTCTCGTGACGGCGATTGCCGTAGGTGGACTCGACCACCAGATAGTCGGTTTCCGGCAGCGGCGTCGGCGCGCGCATGATCGGGTCGTGCGGGCGGCCGAGGTCGCCGCTGAACAGCAGTCGGGTCTTGCCGTCGGTGAACTGCACCATCGCCGCACCAAGGATGTGGCCGGCCGGCAGAAAGCGCGCATGCAGGCCCTTGACTGGCTCGAAATCGTGGTCGAAGGGCAGTGGCTCCAGACGCTCCAGCGCCTGGAAGGCATCCGCCTCGGTATACAGCGGCAGCGCCGGCGCATGCTTGGACCAGCGATGGCGGTTGGCGTTTTCCGCCTCCTCCTCCTGCAGGCGGCCGCTGTCGGGCAGCAGGATGCGACACAGCGCCTCGGTGCCCTCGGTGCAGTAGATCGGCCCCTGATAGCCCTTCTTCACCAGCAGCGGCACATAGCCGCTGTGGTCGAGGTGGGCGTGGGTGAGCACCACTGCATCGAGCTGGTCGAGGTCGAACGGCGGCGGCCCCCAGTTGCGCAGCCGCAGCTGCTTGTAGCCCTGGAACAGACCGCAGTCGACCAGCACCTGGGCACGACCGCTACGCAGTAGGTACTTGGAGCCGGTGACGGTGCCGGTGGCGCCGTAGAAACCCAAGTCCATCATGCTCGGCCCCGGGCAAGTCGCGGGCGCGATGTCGCGGTGGCTAGCATGCGGAATGGCTCCAGGCGGTGCGGCATGAGGATATTAATCATGCTGCGCAGCCGACGCCGATCACACATTGACCTGGGTCAAGCCCGGGCGGAATCCTTCAACCAGGTGGCGAGCACGGTGGTGAGCAAGGGCAGGGGCAGCGCGTCGATGGGATGGGCCCGGCCGGCGAAGGTGAAGGCGTGGCTGCCGGGGATCAGCCGGTGCAGGTCCAAGAGCTCCTGCCAGGGCAGCAGCTGGTCGGCATGCGCCGACATCAGCAGGGTCGGCACCCGGATGGCGCGGAAGTCCTCATCACTCAGCGCCGGCTGCTCGCCCAGGCGACGGTAAAGATCGGCCAGCCGGGTCGCCAGCGCCCGCCAGTCCTGGCCTGGATGCAGGCTGGCCTGGATCGCCGGTTGCGGGCTGCCGGGCGCGGTGATGCGTTCGAGACTGGAGAGGTGGGTGAAGTGCGAGACCGTCTCGGCGTCGTAGCGCACCTTGGTGGCCAGGGTGCAGACGCCGGCCAGCCGCTGCGGGTGATGGCGCGCCAGCCAGAGCGCGACATAGCCGCCAAAGCTGTAGCCGAACAGCCGCGCGCGCTCCAGGCCGCGTTCGTCCATCTGTTGCAGCACGTCGGCGGCCAAGGCTTCCACGCTGAACTGCTCGGGGATGGCGCGGCCGCCATGCCCCAAGAGGTTCAGGGCTTCGATCTGGCCGGCGGGCCGCAGCGCATCCACCAGTGGCCGTAGCGCCGAGGCGGCGCCGCGCGAGCCGTGCAGGATCAGCAGCGGCGTTGCCATGCGCTTTAGCCGACGTGGACGAAGGCGAGCTTGTTGCCGTCGAGGTCGCGCCAGTAGCCGGCGTAGAAGTTGGCACTGCGCGCGCCGGCCGGGCCTTCGTCGGTGCCGCCCAGGTCCAGCGCCTTCTGGTAGAGCCGGTCGACCTCGGCCTTGTCCTTGCAGGTCAGCGCGATCATGGTGCCGTTGCCGGCAGTGGCCGGCTTGCCGTCATAGGGCAGGGCGATGCCGAGCAGGGGCTGGCCCGGCTTGGTGCCCCAGAGCACGAAGCGCTCGGTCTCCATGTAGTGCTGGGCGCCGACTTCGCCCAGCAGGGCGTCGTAGAAGGCCTTGGCGCGGGGCAAGTCCCGGGTGCCGAGAGTGACGTAGCTGATCATGAGGTTCTCCTGGTGGTGCGGCTCAGGCCGCATAGTTCTGGTTGAGGTAACGCAGGATGTGGCGCGACTCATACATCGCCGTGCCGGTGTTGGGGTCGATCAGATAGGGGACCTGCACCTTGCCGGTGTGCTCGGCCAGCCAGCGGCGGTTGCGGCTGGTGCCCATATCACCCTTGAACAGGCGGTCGCGGAAGCTCGGCGGCCCCATGTCCTTCCAGGCGCCCTTGCCGGTGTTGCGCAGCAAATAAGGCAGCTCCAGCTCGCAGAGCCGCGCCCGCACCGGTTTGGAGAATGGACTGGCCTCGAAGCTGTACAGCTCCAGCGGCTGGGCCGGCGCCTTCGAGGGCCGCGCGTTCAGGCCGCGCACCCCGGCCCTGGGCCGCCACTGGGTGGTCGAAGCCAGAAACGAGCCTGCCACCGCCAGCGGCCGCAGCAGGCCAGGGCCGCGCACCCGGCGGCCATAGGTCTTGCCCAGGTAGTCGATGATGTCGGCGCTCTCGTAGAGACGGGTGCCGGTGTTGTCGTCGACCAGCAGCGGAAACTGCTGCTTGCCGCCGAGACGCTCGGCTTCCGGCCGGAAGCGCTTGCCGCCTATGGGACAGGGCAGGATCAGCACGTCGAGATCCAGCTCGGTGAGCACCTCGCGCACCAGCCGGCAATAGGGGCTGGCCTCGATGTCATAGAGCTTGAGCGGCTGCGCCGGCTGCCGCGGCGCCGGAGCAAAGGCCTGGGTGCCGCGCCAGCCGCGCAGGCTGCCGGCGAGCAGATTGAGGTAGACGTCGGTCTTCAGGCTCATGAGGGTTTCTGCGCGTCCAGCCACACACCCAGACCCTGGGCATTGAGTTCGAGATCGGTGGCGAGCAGGGCATCGACCTGCGCCACCGGCATTTGATGACCGCGGGCGGCGAGATCGGCTAAGAGGTCGGCGCGCAGCGCGGCCTTGATCGCCTGGTGGCGATCCGGCGCCTGCGCCAGACCACGCGCCAGCGCCGCGTAGCGGGCGATGCCGGCGCGCAGGCGCTCGGCCAGCAGCAGCACCTGGTCCACCGCGCCGTAATGGGTCAGGTACATGCGCCGTGGCGCGTAGCTCAGATAGCGGTCCAGCGTCTGGTACCAGGCCTCGGGCTCGAACTGCACCGGCGTGGTGGTCGGGATCAGCCAGGGGCCGGCGGCGTCGTCGAAGTCGCGGTAGGACAGGCCGAAGGTGTCGCCGGTGAAGAAGCCGCGGCTCTCGGCATCCCAGATGCTGAAGTGGTGACGGGCATGGCCGGGCGAGTCGATGAATTGCAGCGCGCCATTGCCGAACGGCAGGGACTCGCCATCGGCGGGAGCGATCACCCGCTCGGCCGGCGCGGCGACGATCTCGCCATACATCGCCGCCACCGCCTCGGCGCCGTAGACCGCGGTAGCGCCGGCGATCAGCTTCGAGGGGTCGATCAGATGCCGCGCCCCACGCGGGTGCACCACCAGCTTGGCCTTGGGCAGCTGGCTCAGCAGCAGGCCGGCGCCGCCGGCGTGATCCAGGTGCACATGGGTGACGATCACATAGCGCACGCGCTCTCGGGCCAGGCCGCGGGCGTCGAGTTCGGTCAGCAGGCGCGGCACGCCGGGCGAGGTGCCTGCCTCGATGAAGGCGAGATCGTCGCCGCGTTCCAGCAGATAGCAGCAGGCCATGCCGGGCCGCTCTTGCAGGGTGTCGAGGCAGGTGATGCCCTGGCCGAGGTCCAGGGCGGGGAAAGGCGTCATGTCCATGGGGCTTTGCGTGTTTAGTCCTCGTCGGCTTCCGGCCGCCAGGGCAGACCGGCCAGCTCGCAGAGCGGCTTGGACAGCCGCTCCGGATGCTGCGGGGCCAGGTGCTGGCCGTAGAAGGCGAGCAGCTTGGCGAAGTCGGCCGGGTAGTCGCCGCTCGGGTACAGCGGTGGCCCGAAAGTGACCACCTTCTTGCGATAGTCGGCGGCGGCCGGCAGCACCGGCACCTGGGCGCCGAGGGCGATGTGGTAGTAGCCGCGCTTCCACTCCGGAGCGGCGTGGCGGGTGCCTTCCGGAGCGATCAGCAGCAGCAGCGCCGGCTTGCTGTTGAAGGCGTCGACGCTCTGCTCGATCACGCCCTTGGGGCTCTTGCGGTTGATCGGAATGGCGCCGAACCAGCGCAGCAGCGGACCCATGACGCCCTTGAAGGCGCTGTCCTTGATCATGGTGCCGGCATCCAGGCCTAAGGCCATGAGCGTGCCGAGGCCGATCACGCCGTCCATGTTTGAGGTGTGCGGGGCGCCGATCAGCACCATCTTCGGCAAGTTGGGGATGTCGCCTTCCAGGCGCCAGCCCATCAGGCGCAGAACCAGGCGGGCAAAGCCGCGGGAAAGCAGGTTGCCGCGTCGCGGAACCTGCGCACCGATGTGCAGGTTCATGGGAACAGTCTCATGGGTTGAAAGCCGGGTAATAGTTGGGGATGGGCCGCGCGTATTGTGCGCGAAGCCAAGGCCCGACTTTTCTGCTAGAGAGGCGGCGCCTGCCTAGGCTGGGGTGGACAGCTTCAGGCCGACGATGCCGATCAGGATCAGGCCTAAGCTCAGCAGCCGTCCAGCGTTGGCCGGCTCGTCCAGCCAGACGATGCCGACGACGGCGGTGCCGATGGCGCCGATACCGACCCAGACCGCATAGCCGGTGCCCACCGGCAGGGTCTTCAGCGCCAGACTCAGCAGGCTGAAGCTGGCGGCCATCGCCGCCAGCGTCCACAGGCTGGGCCAGAAACGGCTGAAGCCCTCGGTGTACTTGAGGCCGATGGCCCAGACGATTTCCAGCAGTCCTGCCAGTACCAGCCATGCCCAGGCCATACGCAAAGTCTCCGGTCGCGATGGCTGGAGACTAACGACTTTCGGTGGCTACTTGGGCGGGTTGATCTCATTCCACAACTCGGCGTTCTTGATGCCGAGCGCGTCGGGGTCGAACACCGGATCCTTGCCGGCTTTCTTCTGCGCCTCGTAATCCTTCAGCGCCAGCAGCGCCGGTTTCTGCAGGATCAGGATGGCGACGATGTTCAGCCAGGCCATCAGGCCGACGCCGATGTCGCCCAGCGCCCAGGCGGTGCCGGCGCTGCGCACAGTGCCGTAGACCACCGCGACCAGGATGCCCACCCGCAGCGCCAGGATCATCCAGGGGCGGTGGATCTTGCGGTTGATGTAGGCGATGTTGGTTTCCGCCATGTAGTAGTAGGCGACGATGGTGGTGAAGGCGAAGAACAGGATCGCCAGCGCCACGAAACCCGGGCCCTGGCCGGAGAGCACGGTGCTCACCGCGTACTGGGCGTAGCCGGGGCCGGGTTCGATGCCGGGCAGGGCTTCCACCAGCAGGCCGCCGTTGGGGTTGATGACGTTGTACTTGCCGGTGGCGAGGATCATGAAGGCGGTCGCCGAGCAGACCATCAGGGTGTCGACGTAGATCGAGAAGGCCTGCACATAGCCCTGCTTGGCAGGGTGGCTGACTTCCGCCGCCGCCGCCGCGTGCGGGCCGGTGCCCTGGCCGGCCTCGTTGGAATAGATGCCGCGCTTCACGCCCCATTCCACCGCCAGACCGAGCACTGCGCCGAACGCCGCCTCGGCGCCAAAGGCGCTGCGGAACACCAGCGAGATCACTTCCGGCACCTTGGCGGCATTGACGATCAGGATCGCCAGCGCCACCAGGATGTAGGCCAGCGCCATGAACGGCACCGCCAGTTCCGCGAAACCGGCGATGCGACGCAGACCGCCGAAGATGATGAAGCCCAGCGCCAGGCCGACGCCGATGGCGGTCGCCAGCGGCGGCACGCCCCAGGCGGCGTTCATGCTGGAGGCGATGCCATTGGCCTGCACGCCCGGCAGCAGCAGACCGGTGGCGAGTATGGTCGCCACGGCGAAGATCCAGGCGTACCACTTTTGGCCCATCGCCTTTTCGATGTAATAGGCCGGGCCGCCGCGGTACTGGCCCTGCTCGTCCTTTTCCTTGTAGATCTGCGCCAGCGTCGATTCGATATAGGCGGTGGAGGCGCCGAGAAAGGCCACCGTCCACATCCAGAACACCGCGCCGGGGCCGCCGTAGGCGATGGCGGTGGCGACACCGGCGATGTTGCCGATGCCGACGCGGCCGGACAGCGACATCGCCAGCGCCTGGAACGAGGAGACGCCGGAAGCCGAAGCACTGCCCCGGAACATCAAGCGCAGCATCTCGGCCAAGCCGCGCACCTGCATGAAGCGCGTGCGGATCGAGAAGTACAGACCGGTGCCCAGGCAGAGCGCGATCAGCGCCTTGCTCCAGATCAGGTTGTTGACGGCGTTGACGAGGGCATCCACGGGGTAAGGGCTCCGGTTCGGCTAAGGGCGGGTTTGCGGCCGAGAGTACGGACGCGGGCCTTCCACTAGCAAGAACCGCGGCGAAACCGGGCCTGATCGCCACTGCGGGCGAAAATTACCAGCGCCTGCAGGGGCAGGCGCTGGCTCATCGTCGCCGCGAGGGCTCAGGGCAGTGGTCGCAGGAACACCTGCTGAGTGGGGTCGCGCTGCAGACGCTGGGCGTTGCGGCTGCTGGCGAACACGAGCTGGCCGCCGGCCAGCGCCGGCCAGCTGTTGTTGCCGGGGCCGCCCAGCAGCTGCCCGGCGCTCCAGTCCTGGGCGGTGTCGAATACCGCGGTCATGGTCTTCCAGCGCCAGTCGGCCGAGCGGTTGTCGGTCCACGCCGCGCGCACCCGGCCGTCGGCGTCGACGCCCAGGCGCGGGTACTGGCTGAAGGCCTGCTCCTCGCCGCCGAGCAGGGTCTCGGCGGTGAGGAAGCTGGCGCCGTCGTCGGTGGAGCGCGCGTGGCGGATCGAGAGATTGGCGCCGGCGGCGTCGAGGGTCTTGCTGTCCCAGACGCAGATCAGGCTGCCGTCGCCGGCGTAGGCCAGCGCCGCGTGGCGGTCGGCGCGGTCGTCGGCGCCCAGGCTGGCCGCCTCGCTCCAGTCGCCATCGACGGCGCGGGTGTGGACGCGGATCTGCCAGTTGTCCACGTCGCTGCTGTCGCCGCTCAGGCTTTGGCCGGTCCACAGCGGATCGGGGTCGGTACGGTCGTCGTGGTAGGCCAGGGCGATCCGGCCGTCGGCGCGCACCGCCAGCGTCGGCCACACCGAGGCCGGGTAGATGGCGCTGCGGCTGTCGAACAGATTGGCGGCCTGGAAGCTCTTGCCGACGCGGCTGACGTTCACCGGCTCGGCATCCACACCCAGCAGCTGCACGAACACGTCCATCGGTTCGGCGGCGCGGATTTCCTGCCAGGCCACCACCGGCTTGCCATCCGGGCGCAGCGCGATCACCGGTCGCTCGGCGCGACCGGCGATGGCGCGCAGCGCCTGTTCCGGCTGCCAGCTCAGGCCGCCGTCGCTGGAGTGACGCAGATAGACCGCCGGCCGGCGCGGCACCTGGCCTGCGCGCTCATCCTGCCAGACCACCCAGACCTCCGCGCCCTGCGCGGCGATGCGCGGAAAGCGCGCACTGCGGCTGGCGGGTGCGAGGTCCAGCGCAGGGGCGGCGCGGCCGTCGGCGGCGACGCGGCGGTACATCACCTTGGTGCTGCCTTCCTCGTGTACTTCGGCGACCAGATGGCGCAGGCCCTCGCTGACCGCGAGGTCGGGAAAGCCGGCGAATCGGCCGAGGCCGCCGAACATTCGACGGGCGCCGTCGTCGCCAGCGGTTTCGGCCGGGATTGCCTCGGCCGGCTGCGGGCTGGCGAGGCTGGGGCCGATGAAGATCGGCGCGGTGATCGCCTGGCGGGCATCGACCAGACGCACCGGGTTGAAGATGCTGGCGATGTCGTTGGTGTTGAGGCTGTCGAAGCCCAGGCCGCGCGCCTCGGCGTAGTACCAGCTGTGCGTGTCCCCGGCCTGGATGTCGATCTCGTGGATCTGTTCGAGCTGGAACGGCGTGTAGCTGGCGACCACCGCGCCGGCGTTCTTGCCCGGATTGCGGTAGAGCGTGACGGTGCTGCCGATGGCGTTCTGGATGCGCAGGCGCAGCTTGCCGCTGCTGCCGGGCGCGGCCACCACTTCATCGCCGGCCATCGCCTCGTAGACGCCGTCGCCATCAAAATCGGCTTCCAGGCTCAGTGTCGGGAACAGTGCGTTGTTGCCGCCCTTGAGATGGACCCGGCCGCGTTGCAGGCCCTGCAGGATGGCGCGCTCGCTGGCTTCGGCGGCATAGGCCTGGGTGGCCGGCTGGCCGGGGCCGGCGAGCAGCCAGAGTTCGCGGAAATGGTTGTCGGAGCCGCCGACGCCGCTGAAGCGGTAACCGGCGTTCCACAGGCCCTCGGCGTACTTCAGTTCGGCCTCGATGCCGCTGCCGCGGTTCCAGATTTCCATCGCGTCGGCACCGATGGCGTTGGCGCGCTCGTTGGGCGTGCCGTCGTCATTGAGATGGCCGTCGTCCGGGTGGTTGTGGCTCCACACCGCGCCCTGGCTGTGGGCGTCCCAGATCGAGGTCTGCAGCACCGCCCAACCCGGCCGGCCGGGATAGTTGGCGCCCTGCACCACCCAGTCCACCGCGCCGATGGGGTTGGCGTGCGGGCTGCCGTTGGCCTCCTCGCCGGGGATCAGCAGCAGCTGGTCGCTGGTCCACAGCGGGTCGTAGTGCTGGTCGTAAGTGCGGTGATCGGTGATCGGCATCCAGTCGAGGCCGGAGAGCGCGCCCTGGCCGATCTGGTCGGCGACGCTGACATTGCCGGCGCCACGGCCATCGAGCAGCTGGCGCGGCAGCGAGCCGTCGGCGGAATGGTCGGTATGCACATGCATGTCGCCGGCCAGCCAGCTGCCCTGCGGCGCGGTAGTGGGCAGGGTAGTGAAGCGGGCGCCGACATTGCGTGCGGCGTTCATGGCCAGACGGCATTCGGTGCTGCCGCTGCAATCGCCACTCCAGCCGGCGAACTGCCAGCCGGCCGCGGCTTCGGCACTCAGGCTCACCGTGCTGTCGGTGGCGAAGCCGGCTTCGCAGCGCTCACCGCAGTCGATGCCGGGCAGATCGCTGCTGACCGTGCCCTGGCCCTCGCGGCTGAGCTTGAGGACTTGCGCGCTGTTGCTGCTGAAGCGGGCGCTGACCGTGGTGTCGGCGTGCAGCACCAGGGTGCACAGCGGGCTGCTGCCGGCGCAGGCGCCGCCCCAGCCGAGAAAGCTCTGGCCGGCGTCCGGACTGGCGGTGAGGCTGATCACCGCGCCATCGGCATAGCTCTCGCTGCAATCGCTGCCGCAGGCGATGCCGGAGGGTGCGGAGACCAGCTGGCCTTTGCCCTCGACACTGACCGTCAGCTGGTAACGGCGCGGGTCGCCACCTTGGCCGGGCTGGCCGCTGTCACCGCTGGGCGAGTCGCTGCAGGCGGCCAGCAGCAGGGCGAGGGCGA
This sequence comes from Stagnimonas sp. FW305-C-60, assembly GCF_058782965.1. Lineage (NCBI taxonomy): Bacteria > Pseudomonadati > Pseudomonadota > Gammaproteobacteria > Nevskiales > Nevskiaceae > Stagnimonas > Stagnimonas sp. FW305-C-60. Next base: position 343,016 of record NZ_JBYSYF010000002.1, on the reverse strand, counting down.
AGGCGGGCAGATGGCGCATGGAGACGGTCCGTCGAGGCTGATGAACCCGCCATGCTAGGGGGGCAAGGTCACGGTTCGATGACGAAGGTGGGCTGCCTGCCCGCCGCGTCCGCTAGAATCCGCGCGCTTTCCATCCGGACCCCGCCATGCGCCTCTCCCGCTTCCCGCTTGCCACCACCAAGGAAATGCCTGCCGACGCGCAGGTGATCAGCCACCAGTTGATGCAGCGCGCGGGCTATATCCGCAAGCTCGGCGCCGGCCTCTACACCTGGATGCCGATCGGGCTCAAGGTGCTGCAGAAGATCGAGGGCATCGTCCGCGAGGAGATGAACCGCGCCGGCGCGCTGGAAACCCTGATGCCGGCGATCCACCCCGCTGAGCTCTGGCAGGAGTCCGGCCGCTGGGAAATCATGGGTGCGGAGATGCTGCGCCTGAAGGACCGCCACGGCGCCGAGTTCTGCTACGGGCCGACACACGAGGAAGTGATCGTCCACACCGCGCGCCAGGACATCCGCAGCTACAAGCAGCTGCCGATCAACTACTACCAGATCCAGACCAAGTTCCGCGACGAGCGCCGGCCGCGCTTCGGGGTGATGCGCGCGCGCGAATTCATCATGAAGGACGCCTACAGCTTCCACATGACGCACGAGGACTTGGCGCGCGAGTACGACAACATGCGCCAGGCCTATACCCGCATCTTCACCCGCCTGGGTGTGGACTTCAGGGCGGTACAGGCCGACAGCGGCAACATCGGCGGCTCGGCCTCGGAGGAATTCCACATCCTCGCCGGCGCCGGTGAGGACCTGCTGGCGGTGGCCGAGGGCGGGAGCTACGCCGCCAACATCGAGGCCGCCGCCACCCTGCCGCAGCCGGCGCCGGCCGCGCCTTCGGCGATGCTGAGCAAAGTCAGCACCCCGGGCCAGAAGACCTGCGAGCAGGTGTCGAACTTCCTCAAGGTGCCGCTCAGCGGCAAGGTGAAGTTGCTGGTGGTGAAGGGCGCCGAGGGCGGCCTGGTTGCCATCGCCCTGCGCGGCGATCACCAGCTCAACGAGGTGAAGGCCGGCAAGCATCCGAAGATCGCCAGTCCGCTGACCCTGGCCGACCCGGCCGAGGTGCAGCAGGCCTTCGGCGCCGAGGTCGGCTATCTCGGCCCGGTGGGCTGCCCGGTGCCGGTGATCGCTGACTACGCGGCGGCGGCGGTGGCGGATTTCGTCTGCGGCGCCAACGAGAACGACCACCACCTGGCCGGCGTCAACTGGGGCCGCGACTGCAGCTATGTCGAGCAGGCCGACCTGCGCAATGTCGTCGAGGGCGATCCCTCGCCGGACGGTGTCGGCACCATCAAGTTCTACCGTGGCATCGAAGGTGGTCACATCTTCCAGCTCGGCCGCAAGTACACCGAGGCGATGCGCTTCACCGTGCTCAATGAGGCGGGCGAGGCGGTGACGCCCTATATGGGTTGCTACGGCGTCGGCGTCTCGCGCCTGGCGGCGGCGGTGATCGAGCAGAAGCACGATGCCAACGGCATCATCTGGCCGGACGCGGTGGCGCCGTTCCGCGTGCTGATCTGCCCGATCGGCAGCGACCGTTCGCCGGCGGTGAAGGACGCCGCCGAGGCGCTCTACGCGGCGCTACAGGCGCAGGGCATCGACGTCGCCCTCGATGATCGTGGCCAGCGTCCGGGCTCGATGTTCGCCGACGCCGACCTGATCGGCATCCCGCACCGCATCGTCATCGGCGACAAGGGCCTGGCGACCCAGCAGTACGAGTACAAGCAGCGCGCCGCGGCCGCTGCCGAGATGATCCCGGCCACGGTCGAGGCCGTGCTCGCCAAGCTGGCCTAGCCCGCACTTCAAGTTAGAAGCTGATTCCCTCCCCCGCGACGCGGGGGAGGGCCAGGGTGGGGGCGTTCGCGGCCGGCGAGACGCTCCCGCGATCCGCTTCAGCGATTCAGCAGCGCGTCGATCTTCGCCGCGCAGATGAAATCGTTCTCGGTGAGGCCGTTGGCGGTGTGCGTCCACCAGCTCATCTGCACGGTCTTGTAGCCGAAGCTGATGTCCGGGTGATGGTCTTCGCGATGGGCGACGTAGACCGCCGCGTTCACGAAGGCGGTGGTGTGGTAGTAGTTCTTGAACTGGAAGGTTGCCACCAGCTTCCGGCCTTCGTCGGCGAACTCCCACTCGCTGCGCAGTTCCTTCTTCAGCGCCTCGGCCTCGGCGGCCGGCAGCGGTGGCGTCTTGCCCTCGCAGGGGATGCAGCGCTTTTCGGCGAGTTTGCTGGTCATGATTGCGGGGCTCCTGGAAGTTCGGCGCGGAGTTTAGGCCAGAGCGTCGGCCAGGTCTGCTCGCAAATCGCCCACATCCTCGATGCCCACCGACAGCCGGCACAGCGAGTCGGAGATGCCCAGCGCCGCCCGCTGCGCGGCCGGCACGCTGGCGTGGGTCATGATCGCCGGGTGCTCGATCAGGCTTTCTACTCCGCCCAGCGACTCCGCCAGGGCGAACAGCCGCGTACGTTCGAGAAAGCGCCGCGACTCCTCCAGGCCGCCCTTCAGCTCGATGGAGATCATGCCGCCGTAGCCACGCGGCATCTGCTGCCTGGCGAGCGCGTGCTGCGGATGCGAGGGCAGGCCGGGGTAGTGGACCCGCGCCACTTTCGGGTGTGCTTCCAGCCACTCGGCCAGGGCCTGCGCGTTCTCGCAGTGGCGCTGCATGCGCAGGGCCAGGGTCTTAACTCCCCGCAGCGCGAGATAGCTGTCGAAGGGGCCAAGCACCGCGCCGACTGCGTTCTGCAAAAACGCCAGCCGCTCCTGCAAGTCGGTATCGGCGCCGGCGATCAACAGGCCGTTGACCACGTCGGAATGGCCGTTGATGTACTTGGTGGCCGAGTGCATCACACCGGCAAAACCGTGCTCCAGCGGCCTTTGCAGATAGGGGCTGGCGAAGGTGTTGTCGGCCCAGGCCGGGATGCCGTGCTTGCGGGCGATCTCGCCGATGGCGGAGAGGTCGGCGAGCTTGAGCATGGGGTTGGTGGGCGTCTCCACCCAGATCAGCCGCGTCTCCGGGGTGATCGCGGCCTCGACATTCTTCGGCTCGCGCAGGTCGACGAAGCTGAACCTGAGCCCCGCCGACTTCGCGCGCACCCGTGCGAACAGCCGGTAGCTGCCGCCGTAGAGATCGTCGCTGGCGATGACGTGCGCGCCCGGCTCCAGAGTGTCGAGCAGGGTGGCGGTGGCGGCGAGCCCGGAGGCGAAGGCATAGCCGCGCGCGCCGCCTTCGAGATCGGCGACGCAGCGCTCGTAGGCGTAGCGCGTGGGGTTGTGGCTGCGCGAATACTCGTAGCCCTTGTGCACGCCCGGGCTTTCCTGCGCATAGGTGGAGGACAGCGAGATTGGCGGCATGATCGCGCCGGTGGTCGGGTCCGGCGCCTGGCCGGCGTGGATGCAGCGGGTGGCGAATTGGGCGTCGTTTTTCATGGGCTGCTGCCGTCTTGTCTCCTTCCCTCGCTTGCCGGGGAAGGCCGGGATGGGGGCGTTTCGTTCAGGGCGTCGAGTATCACTTGCAAAACCGCCTCTGTCTCTTTGAAAACCGCGTCATTCCAGAAGCGTATTACCCGATAACCGAGTGCCTTCAGTGCCCACTCGCGTTGCTGGTCATGGGCGGCTTCCTCGACGTGCTGGCCGCCGTCGAGTTCGATGATCAGTTTGGCATCCAGGCAGGCGAAGTCGGCGATGTAGGAGCTGATGGGGACTTGGCGGCGGAATCGATGGCCGGCGAGTTGGCGCAACCTGAGGCGTTGCCACAGATGGCGCTCGGCGTCGGTCATCTCGCGCCTCAGCTGTGCCGCGTGTTGAAGTGATTTTGAGTTGCGCATACCGCCCCCACCCTAACCCTCCCCACGCAGGCGGGGGAGGGAACTGAAAACTCCCTCCCCTGCGTAGCGGGGGAGGGCCGGGGTGGGGGCGTTGCTGGTTCACCCCAACTGCTTGCGCAAGTAATTCAGCAGGTCGATCTTGGTGATGAGGCCGACAAAGCGTCCGGCCTCGGCGACCACCGCCACCAGATCCTTGGCGAAGATCGGTAGCAGTTCGGCGATCGGCGCGCTGGGTGCGATGGTGACGACGTTGCGCGTCATCGCCACCGATACCCGCTCCTTGAAGCGCGCCGGATCGGCGTGCACCTGCAGGAGCAGATCGGATTCGTCGAGGATGCCGACCACCGCATCGCTCTCCATCACCGGCAGCTGCGAGACATCGAACAGCTTCATGCGCCGGTAGGCGTGCAGTAGCGTGTCTTCCGGGCGCACGGTCACCGCCGAACCCTCGGCGTAGCGGCGCACGATCAGATCCAGCAGGTTGCCGTGTCGCGGGCGCTCCAGCAGGCCTTGCTCGAACATCCAGAAGTCGTTGTACATCTTGCTCAGATACTTGTTGCCGCTGTCGCAGACAAGGCTCACCACCCGCTTGGGCGCGGTCTGCTCGCGGCAGTAGCGCAGGGCGGCCGCCAGCAGGGTGCCGGTGGAGGAGCCGCCAAGGATGCCTTCCTTGGCCAGCAGTTCGCGGGCGGTGAAGAAGCTCTCGGCGTCGGGAATCTCGTAGGCGGTCTTCACCCGCGAGAGGTCGCAGTTGGGCGGGATGAAGTCCTCGCCTATGCCCTCCACCAGCCAGCTTCCGGCCTCCTTCTGGATCTTCCCGGTCTTCACCACGTCCACCAGGATCGAGCCCTTGGGGTCGGCCAGCACCATTTCCACATGCGGGGCGACCCGCTCGAAGTAGCGTGACAGGCCGGTGAGCGTGCCGCCGCTGCCGACGCCCACCACCACCGCGTCGAGCATCTGCTGGCTCTGCGCCCAGATCTCAGGGCCGGTGGTCGCCTCGTGGGCGAAAGGGTTGGCGGGATTGGCGAACTGGTTGACGTAGAACGCGCCGGTCTCGCCAGCAATGCGCTCGGCGATGTCCTGGTAGTACTCGGGGTGGCCCTTGCCGACATCGCTGCGGGTGATGTGGATTTCGGCGCCCAGCGCCTTGAGGTGCAGCACCTTCTCCTGCGCCATCTTGTCGGGGATCACCAGGGTCAGCCGGTAGCCCTTCTGCGCCGCCACCAGCGCCAGACCCAGGCCGGTGTTGCCGGCGGTGGCCTCGACCAGCATCCCGCCGGGCTGGATTTTCCCCTCACGTTCGGCGGCCTCGATCATCGACAGGCCGATGCGGTCCTTGATGCTGCCGGTGGGGTTCTGGTTCTCCAGCTTCACGAACAAACGGCAGGGGCCGCTGTCCAGGTTCTTCAGCTCGACCAGCGGCGTGTTGCCGATGGTGTCGAGCACGCGGCCGTCACGGCGCATGTCTCCTCCTTATCAATGCGGATATGGCTGCGAGGCTAGCACGGGCCATTTCCGATATCGGATTGCGGATTTCGGACTGAACCGCCACCCTGCGCGCAATCCGCAATCCGCAATCCGCAATCCGCAATCCGCAATCCGCAATCCGCAATCCGCAATCCGCAATCCGCAATCCGAACATGCCCTTTAGCCCCGACAACCTGGTCTGGATGGACCTGGAGATGACCGGCCTCGATCCGCAGCAGGACCGCATCATCGAGATCGCCACCCTGGTCACCGACAAGAACCTCAACCTGCTCGCCGAAGGGCCGGTGCTGGCCATCCATCAGAGCGAGGAGGTGCTGGCGATGATGGACGCCTGGAACTGGCGCACCCACGGCAAGTCGGGCCTGGTCGAACGCATACGGCGGTCGACGGTGATGGAGGCCGACGCCGCGCGCGCCACGCTGGATTTTCTGCACGCCTGGCTGCCGCCGCGCAGTTCGCCGCTGTGCGGCAATACGATCTGCCAGGACCGCCGCTTTCTGGCGCGCTGGATGCCGGAGCTGGAGCGCTTCCTGCACTACCGCAATCTCGACGTTTCCACGGTCAAGGAGCTGGCGGCGCGCTGGGCACCGGAGACCCTGAAGCGCCTGAAGAAGGAAGGCAGCCACCAGGCGCTGGACGACATCCGCGAGTCGGTGGAAGAGCTGCGCCACTACCGGGCGCAGCTGTTCAAGGTCTAGGGTCGGCGCCTCAGACCGCCAGACGCACCGTCACGCAGGCGCCGCCCAGCACACGGCTGCGGTGCAGCAGCAGCTCGCCGCCATAGGCCTCGACGATCTCGCGCACCGCCGCCAGCCCCAGGCCCTGGCCTTCCTGGCGGCTGTCGGCGCGGGCGCCACGCTCCAGTAGCGTCTCGGCCTCGTCGGGGAAGCCGGGGCCATCGTCCTCCACCGTCAACAGCAGGCGCTCGCGCTCGCGGCTGGCGCCGACCTGCAGGCGGCCGCGCCCGTACTTGGCGGCGTTGTCCATGAGATTGCCGAGCAGCTCGTAGAGATCACCCTGGTCGGCGCGGGCGCGCAGGCCGGCGGGGATGTCCAGCTGTACCTGCAGCTCGCGCCGGGCGTAGACCTTGGATAGCGCCGCGCTGATCTTCTCGACCAGCGGCCGCAAGGGCACCGCTTCCGCCAGTGCGCGCTGGCCGCCACGGCTGACGGCGCGCTGCAACTGGTGGTCGACGATGTGCTGCATGCGTTGCAGCTGCTCGCCCAGCAGTTTCGAGGAATCTGGCGCCAGCGGTCGTTCGGCGACGCCGCGCAGCACCGCCAGCGGCGTCTTCAGCGAATGGGCGAGATCGCCCAGGGCATTGCGGTAGCGGGTCTGGCGGTTGCGCTCGGCGCCGATCATGGTGTTGAGGCCCTGGGTCAGCGGCGTCAGCTCGTCCGGGTAGTTGCCTTCGATCTGCACGCGGCTGCCGCTTTCCACCTCGCGCAGCTCGCGCACCAGCCGGCGCAGCGGCCTCAGGCTCCAGCGCAGCACCAGGCCTTGCAGGAGCAGCAGCACCAGCGCGGCGCCACCCAGCCACAGCGCCAGGGTGCGGCGGTAGGCATCCAGCTGCGATTGGTAGGCGCTGTTGTCTTCCATCAGCAGCAGGGTGTAGCGGCGCTCGCGCTCGGCCTCGCCGGAATAACGCAGACCGAACAGCAGCACGAAGCGGTCGGGCAGCTCCTCGAAGCGCCACTCGCCGACCTCCTGCCTAGGTGGCGTCGGCACGTTGTCGCGCAGGCTTTGCGAACCCCAGAGCAGGGCGGCGCTGTCGCTGAACAGCGCCGCCTCCAGGCCCGACTGCGGGCGATCCAGGCGCGGGTCCGGCATCTGGTAGGAGGAAAAACTCAGCTCGCCGTACTCGTTCGGCTCGGCCACGCCCAGCAGCGCGTAGGCCAGTGCCTGCATGCGCTCCAGCTGCGACTGCCGGGCACTGGTCTCGAAGGCGCGATCCAGACTCAGGCCGCACAGGGCGGTGAACACCACCAGGGTCAGCGAGGCGGCGATCAGCAGGCGAGTGCGTAGGGAGCCCATGGCGCATCTTAGCCCTGGCTGCGCCAGGGCCTTCAAAGGGTTCAGGCGCGCGGCAAGTCCCAACGGTAGCCCGAGCCACGCAGCGTGGTGATCGGGTTGATCGTCGCTTCCGGGTCGAGCTTCTGACGCAGGCGGCGAATGAACACCTCGATGACATTGCTGTCGCGCTCGGTTTCCTCCGAGTACAGATGCTCGGACAGCTCGGACTTCGAGATCACCTTGCCGGCATGGGTGAGCAGATATTCCAGCACCCGGTATTCGTAGCTGGTCAGGTCGATGTTCACGCCGCTCACCTGCAGCTGCTTGGAGCCGGTGTCGAGCGCATAGGGGCCGCTGTTGAGCGTGGCGCTGGCCCAGCCGCCGGTGCGGCGCAGCAGGGCGCGCACGCGGGCCAGCAGTTCCGGGGTGTCGAAGGGTTTCACCAGGTAGTCGTCGGCGCCGGCCTCCAGGCCTTCGACCTTGTTCTGCCAGCCGTCGCGGGCGGTGAGGATCAGCACCGGCACGGTGCGGCCGGCTTTGCGCAGGCGGCGGATCAGCTCGACGCCACCCAGCTTGGGCAGGCCCAGGTCGATCACCGCCAGATCAATGGGGTACTCCTGGGCCATGTACAGGCCCTGCTCGCCGTCGCCGGCGGTTTCGGCCACATAGCCCTCGTCAGTAAAAGCCAGCGCGATCTGGGCACGCAGGGCGGGTTCGTCTTCAACGATCAGGATGCGCATGGGCTCTTCGGGAGTAAGGTTTCAGTCGGGGACGAAGACGATGCGCACATCGCCGTTCTTGATCAGCTTGACCCGCCAGCCGCCCTGCGCCTGCTCGACCGCCAGCACCCGGCCGCCGCCGTTCATCTGCTGCGCACGCCGGGCGGCCTCGCCGGGAGACAGATCCTGGTCTTCGAGGCGGTCTTCCTGCGGCACGAAGCCGGCCGGCGGCAGCTCCCGCTGCGAAGGTGCCGGCCAGGTCGGTTGCCGCTGCACCTCGCGCGCCGTGCCCCAGAGACCGGCCGCGAACGCGGTGCCGGTCCACAGCAGGCAGAAGCTGGCGAGGAGACGTCGCATTGCGGTTGGTTCAGGTCGCCGGGTTTAGTAGCGGGCCGGCGCCACCTCGACCTCGACCGCGATGCGGTTGCCGGGGTCGTAGGGCATGCGGGTGCTGTAAGTGCGGCCGTTGTAGCGGTAGGTCACGTCATAGCCTTCGATGCGCTCCTCGTAGCGGCTGTCTTCGACGGTGCGGCAGCGCGGCTCATAGGCGACCCGCTCGCGGTAGTCGTCGTCGCCGCGCGAATAGCTGTTGCGCACCGCATTGGAGCCGACGCTGGCGCCGATCAGCGCACCGATGGCGGTGGCGATCTGCTTGCCCGAGCCCTCGCTGAGCTGGTGGCCGGCAGCGCCACCGATGACACCGCCCAGCACCGCGCCGGCGGTGTTGTCGAAGGCGCTGCCGCGGCCACCACCGCGGTAGCTGTCGCGGTAGGTGACGCGCTCGTCCCAGCATTCCCGGCGCGGCTCGCTGACCCGCACCTGGCTGTAGATCGGGCGCGAGGAGACCACCTGGGCGTAGTCGGTTTCGCGGTAGTCGCGGTCGTAGCCGCCGTGGTAGCGGCCGCCGGCCTCGGCGACGGTGGCAAACAGGCTGCTGGCGGTGACGAGGGCGATCAGGCTGGGCTTGTGCATGGATGACTCCAGGGCGTTCACCCGCGCGGATTGCGGGCTGGTAGGCACACTAGGCGGGTGAACTGAATTGTCCCTGAACTTTACCCCGGCTTTTAAGCCGCGCTCTCAGCCCCCAGTCTTTCCCGCCGTCGCGAACTTCTGCAACTGCTGGGGCGTGAAGTACTTGGGGTCCTTCTCCCAGTCGTATTCGATGAGCTTGGATTCCTCGTTGGTGAGGTTGATGGCGACGTAGCGGCGCGACTGCAGGTCGTAGTGCACCTGCACGCCGTTGACCACCACCGGGACGTTGGCGAAGTTGATCGAATGACTCTCGGCGGTGCGCCAGAACTGCCCGCGCTCGTCGTAGATGTCCTGCAGGTGGACGATCCAGGAGTCCTCGTCGAGCCAGAAGGTGCGCTTCTTGTAGCGGTGGTTGAAGCCGGGCTTCACCTCCGCCTCGATCACCCAGCAGCGGTGCAGCTCGTAGCGGCTGAGGTCGCGGCGGATGTGGCCCTTCTGCGCGATGTCCTTGTACTTGAGCTTAGGGTCGTAGAGGCGGTAGCTGTTGTAGGGGATCAGCACCTCCTTCTTGCCCAGCAGCTTGATGGTGTAGCGGTCCAGCGGGCCGTTGAACATGTCCAGCTGGTCGTGGGTCATCAGGCCGTCGAACAGGGGATTGTCGTAGCCGACCTCGCCGATGCGCCGCACCCGCTGCAGTCCCGGGTTGAACTCCCAGACGCCGGTGTTCTCGGCCTTGCGGTCGATGGGCACGTGCAGCAGATCGGAGGTGCCGGCCTTATTCGGCGGCGCCACGGTCTTGATCAAGGCGTAGAGGTTCTGGTTGTTGAGCGTTTCCAGCGTGGTCTTGGGGTTGTTGTAGACGAAGCTCAGCTCCACGTAGTTGCGCTCGGCCACCCAGCTGCCGTCGGCCTGGGTGGGGATGGCCACCACATAGCCCTTAAAGCCCTTGGTGTTGTAGCGCATGATGTGATTCCACATCACCTCGGTGCCGTTCTTGGGGATGGGGAAGGGATAACCCTGCGCCGCGCCCTTGAAGCCATAGCCCTCGTTGGTCAGCTCGACCTTGGTGGCGTTGTTCTTGGTCGCCTCGTTGAACCAGGCCGGGTAACTGGCGCTGCGCCGGGTCGGGTAGACCGGCATCTGGTAGCTGTCCGGAAAAGTCTTGAACAGCATCTTCTGGCCTTCGGTCAGCAGCGCCTCGTACTGCTTCAGATTGGCGCTGGTGATGGTGTAGAGCGGCTTGTCTTCCGCGTAGGGGTTGGCGCCACGCGGGTAGTCTTTCTGCGGCAGGCCGCCTTCCCAGGCCGGGATCGTGCCGGCCTTGTTGCCGGCGCGCTCGGCGCCCATGGGAGTGAGCTCCTTGTCGAGCTTGGCGGCTTCCTCGGCGCTGACCTTGGCCGCCACCGGCAGGGCCAGTAGCCAGAGGGACAGCAGTAGCGCGTTGCGCTTGAGCGGCTTGGTCATGGACTACTCCTCCAGCAGGAACGCCGCCGGTTCGCGTGCTTATTGGATGGTTAAACCGCCCGAGGGTTTCATATTCAGGAACTTCGCGCACAGCCAGGCCAGCGCCGGCAGCATCAGCAGGGCGCCGAGCAGGTTGGCGGCGAACATGGTCACCAGTAGCAAACCCATGTCAGCCTGGAACTGCAAGCCGGAGAACAGCCACATGGCCACCGCCACGATCAGGGTCAGCGAGGTGAACAGCACCGCCTTGCCGGTGGAGCGCAGCGCCTGCATATAGGCCTCCCGCAGGCTCAGCCCGCGCCCCAGGTAATGGGCGAACACGCCCCAGAGATAGATGCCGTCGTCGACGCCGATGCCGACCCCGAAGGCCGCCACCGGCAGCGTCGCCGCCTTCATGCCGATGCCGATGGTGGCCATGAAGCCGTAGGTGAGCAGCGAGCAGAGCACCAGCGGGGTGATGATGCAGATCACCGCCGCCAGCGAGCGGAACGACAGCCAGACGAAGATCAGCAGGGTCAGGTGTACCCAGACGATCACCACCACCTCGCGGGCGCGGATCTCCTCGTTGGTGGCGGCCATCACCCCGACATTGCCGCTGGCCAGCCGGTAGTTGACGCCGCTGCCCGGCGCCTCGCGGGCCTGGTAGTCCTTGACCACCGCTAGCACCCGGTCCAGGGTCTCGGCGCGGTGGTCGCTGGTGAACACCAGCACCGGCATGCGCGAGCAGTCGAGGTTTTGCAGGCCGGCGGAGGAGGGAATGCGGCCGACCAGTTGCGCCATCGCGTCGCGGTTGCGCGGCAGTACCTTCCAGCTCGGCGCGTTCTCGTTCCACAGGCCGCGCACCTCGCGCGCCACCGTCGGCAGCGCCAGCGCCGAGGCCACGCCTTCGGTGTTCTGCAGGCGCCAGACCAGGCTGTCGAGGTTGTCCATCACCCGGTGGTCGAGGCAGCCGTACTCGCCGGTCTCGGCGATCACCTTGAGGAGGTCGACGCCGATGGCGAAGTTGTTCACCACCACCGCCGAATCGCGGTTGTAGCGGCTGTCTGGACGCAGCTCGGGCACGCCGGCCTGGGCATCGCCGACGGTCAGCTTGGGGTACATGTGGATGGCCCAGGCCAGCGCCAGCAGGCATAGCGCCAGGAAGGGCAGCGCGCCGCGCGCGGTGGCAAACACGCTCAGGCGCCGCCACAGCGGCTCGCCCACCGCGCGCCGGCGGTGGTGGCGCTCGGCGAACTGCGCCGGATCGGCCACCCGCACCCAGCTGAGCAGGATCGGCAGCAGCAGCTTGTTGGTGGCGATCACTGCCGCCATGCCCATCGCCGCGTTGAGCGCCATCTCGCGGACGATGTCGATCTGGATGAAGGCCAGGGTGGCAAAACCGATGACGTCGGTGAGGATGGCGACGGTGCCGGGGATGGCCAGACGGCGGAAGGTCTGGATCGAGGCTTCCAGCGGCGTGAGCTGGTTCTCCGCCACCTCGTTGGCCCAGCCGTTGACGTACTGCACGCCGTGGCTGACGCCAATGGAGAGGATCAGGAAGGGCACCAGGATCGCGAAGGGGTCGAGCCCGAAACCGGCCAGCCGCAGCAGGCCCAGCTCCCAGACCACCGCCACCAGTGCGGCCAGCAGGGGCAGCAGCGCCAGCCGCAGCGAGCCGCAGAACCACCAGAGCAGGCTGAGGGTCAGCGCCATCGCCACGAAGAAGTAGGCGATTACCTCGGCGCTGGCATCGGTGACATCGCCGATCACCTTGGCGAAGCCGATGATGTGCACGCTCAGGTTCGGCGCGTAGTCGGGGTTGGCGACCGCGCGCACGGTCAACTCGTTGCCATCGACGAAGATCGCCTGGCCCTCGGCGTCTTTCTGCTCGGCCTCGAAGCGCTGGTAGCGCAGCTTCCAGCCGTAGTCGGTGTAGCCGCGCCAGACGATGTCGCCGGCGCGGTAGGGCGGCCGCTCGGCCTTGAGCCGGTATTCGTAGAGCGTCGGCGAGGCGATGCGCTGGCGCAGTTGGTCTTCCAGGAGGTCGGCGAGGCGCTTGTAGTCGAGCTTCTCGCCGGTGACCGGGTGGTGTTCCAAGAGCTCCGCGACGATCAGCGCGCCGTTCTGGTCGCTGGCGACATAGCGGCCGATGATCCCCGCCTTGGCCACCCGCTGGCGGATGTCGGCGAGCATTTCCGGGCTCGGCGTGTAGTTGCGCGGCACCACGTTGCCGAGATTGATGCCGCCTTCCACCACCTCGAAATAGGTGACATCGGGGGTGAACAGCGAGGACACCCGCGTGCGATCGACGCCGGGCAGGAAGAACACCGCGTCGCTGAGCGTCTTCAGGCGGTCGAGAAACAGCGGGTCGTAGATGCTCGGCTTCTCGCTGCCGAGCGCGAGGCCATCGTCCGCGCGCATTAGCGCGATGCTGATCAGGTTGGCGCCGCCGAAAGCCTGCTGGTACTCCTTGAACACCTTCATGTACGGGTGTTCGAGCGGAATCTGCTTCTCGAAGCCGGCATCCGGCTTCAGTTGCAGGGCCTGGGCGCCGAGCAGGAGCGTCAGCAACAGCAGCAGGGAGAAGCTCAGCCAGCGACGGGCATAGATCAGCGGAATGACCGCCCGCAGGATCGCCTCGGCCACTCCGGGACGCACGCCGTCTGCCGCCACAACTCCTCCGTTTTCTGGCCGATCTGGCGAAAGCTTACGCGAAGCGTCGCGCTCCTAACGCAGGCTGGCCTGCACCGCCGCCCAGTCGATGGTCAGCGGCTCGCTGGGCCAGTCGCCGGCCGCGGCGATGGCGGCACGCAGGCTGGCGATGCGTTCCTTGGTCGCCGGGTGCGAGGACAGCAGCGCCGGCGGCTGCAAGTCACCCGCCTCGCTTTGCAGGGTCTCGAACATCCTGGGCATGCCTTCCGGATTGATCCTGGCGGCGCGCAGGGCTTTCAGCCCCTCCTGGTCGGCCTCGCGTTCGGCCTCACGCGAATACGACAGCTGGCTGAGCCCGGCGACCATCTGCGCGATCCCGGAGAGATCGCCAAAGATCATCCCCAGGCCGGCGGTGATGCCCAGGCTCTGCGCCATCGCCCGCAGCGAATGCCGCTGCTCGACGTGCTGCACCTCGTGGGCGAGCACGCCGGCCAGCTCCTCGGCGTTGTGGGCGGCGGCGACCAGGCCGCTGTTGACCACCACCACCCCGCCCGGGATCGCAAAGGCATTGATGCTGTTGTCGCGCGCCAGGTACCAGCGGTAGCGGTAGCGGTAGCGCGAGCCAGCGGTGAGCCGCTCGCCGATGCTCTGCACCGCGCGGTTGGCCTCGGTGTTGTCGATCAGCCGCAGCTGGCGCTGCTGCGCCTTCCAGATCGCCTCGCCCAGCTTCTGCTCCTGCGCCACTGGCACCAGGCCAGCGAGGCGGCTGGTGAGCGCGCTGGCGTTCCACAACAGCAGGCCCAGCAGCAGCGCCGGCAGCAGGAACCACAGCAGCATGGCGCCGACGCTCAGCTTCCAGACTGCCCGGTGGCGGCGCTGCTTGCCATGCAGGCCGGCGATGGCGGTAGCCAACGCCGCAGGAGGCTGGACCGCCAATTGCTGCTGGAGGGCGGCATCGTCCAGCGCCAGCGACCAACGGCCCTGCGCCTCCTGCCACTCGAAGCGCCAGACGCTGTCATTGAAGCCGCCGACCGAGAGCTGCAGCTGGCCCAGCGGCACGGACAGCCTGCGGCCCTCGGGCAGGCCGAGCTGCAACTGGAAGCTGTCGAGTTGGATGGGCAGACGGGCGCCGGTGGCGGGCAGGCCGGGGCCATAGACAAGGGCGACGAAGTTCATGCCGATGAGCGGGCTTGGAGGTGGGGATGGGGGCGGGCGTAGGATCGGAGCGCCGGCAGGGGTGCCGGCCAGGCAGCAGACAAGAATCAGGGGAGGCTCATCATGGCAGAGGGAAGCTTCAATAACTGGGTCAGCGGCATTGCCGCGCTACTGGGCTTGGTGTCCACCGGCGCCGCCAGCTACGGCGCCTGGCAGGCCGAACTGGCAAAACAGAAAGCCGGCGACGCGCAACTGGCCGCCGAGGCCGCCGGCCGCGCGTTCGAGGAGATGCAGTACCGCGACAAGCAGCAGTTCGAGCTCTACGGCAAGATCGAAGGCCTGCTCAAGGAAGCCAGCGACGGCTCGCTGGTGCTGGCCGCCACCTATGTGGCCCTGGTTGGCGACCCGCGCGCCAAGGCAGTGTGGTGCGCGGCAGTGCTCAACTACGCCCACATCCGCGAGACCGCGCTGACGCCGGCCGAGCGCAACGCCGTGCTCTACGCCAAGGAATGCCTAAGCGATGCCGCCGAGCAGCGCGCCGAACCTGTGGCGGTGGCCGCCGCCAAGATCGTCGCCGGTGCCGCTCCGGTCGCCGCCGCACCGACGGTGACTGCTTCGGCAACAGCGGCACGCTGGCCAGACAAGAAGATCGTCTCGCAGGGCAAGGCGCTGGGCTATGACATCGACGTGTTTGCCTGCGAGTCCGGCGGTGCCGCCAGCAGCGCCCGGGCACTGCAGCTTGCCGAGCGTCTGGCGCTGCAATCCAGCCAGACCGGCAAGATCGCGCACGCCGATCTCGGCCGGGTGCGGCTGCGCTGGCTGAGTGCCGCCCAGGAAGCCAGCGGCGGCTATCCGGCCGGTCGCAACCAGGTGCAGGCCGACGACGACCGCAGCGAGGAGCGGATCGCCGAGGCGCTGGCGCTACTGGCGGGGGAGGCGACCGGGCAGAGTTTTTCTGCCGGACGTTCGGCCTCGGGGACTGACTTTTATCTCAGCGTGTTTGCCTGCGCGCCCTAGGACGAGCCTGCCGCAGCTTCCGATTACAGCGCTCTGAACTTCCTCCCCCGCGAGCGGGGGAGGATTGAGGTGGGGGCGTTGGGCTGGGCTCTGCGCTCGACGCGACTCGGGTTCTACGACGGAGTGCCATTTGAACCGGACTGCGGACGGGTGCTGCTGCGCGGCGCTCACACTGATCGAAGGTCTTCCCGCGGCCTCACTCATCCCCGCCCAGCAACCCACCAAGCAGGCCGCCGGTGGCGACGCCGCCGAGCAGCGAGCCCTGATCGCGCGAGCTGCCACCGATGGCCGGCGCGGCCATGACGATGCGGTTGGCCATGCGCGACAGCGGCAGCGATTGCAGCCATACCGTGCCCGGGCCGCGCAGCAGGGCGTAGAACAGGCCTTCGCCGGAGAACAGCGCGCTCTTGAGCTTGCCGACGTACTGGATGTCGAAGGAGACGCTGGGCTGCAGAGCGACGATGCAGCCGGTATCGACGCGCAGCACTTCGCCGGGGGCGAGGTCGCGGCGGTACAAGGTGCCGCCGGCGTGCACGAAGGCGAGGCCGTCGCCTTCCAGCTTCTGCATGATGAAGCCCTCGCCGCCGAACAGGCCGACGCCCAGCTTCTGCTGGAAGGCGATGCCCAGGCTCACGCCCTTGGCGGCGCAGAGGAAGGAGTCCTTCTGGCAGATCAGGGTGCCGCCGACGTCGGGCAGGTTCACCGGGATGATGGTGCCGGGGTAGGGCGCGGCGAAGGCGACCTTCTTCTTGCCGACCGGCGCCTGGTTCTGGAACACGGTGGTGAACAGGCCCTCGCCGGTAATCAGGCGCTTGCCGGCACCGGCCAGCTTGTTCCAGAAGCCCTTGTTCTGCGCCGAGCCGTCGCCGAACAGGGTGTCCATCACCACGCCGTCTTCCATGAACATCATGGCGCCGGCCTCGCCGATGGCGGCCTCGCCCGGGTCGAGTTCGATCTCGACGAACTGCATGTCTTCGCCGTAAAGCTTGTAGTCGATGACGTCCATGGCCATGGGGCGGTACTCCGTATGTTGGTTTTGGGGGGATTTTTTAAGGAAAAATCAGTGTGCCGCGTCGCCGCCGGCTGACGTCGGTTCGGCGGCGTTTTGCAGCTGCACGCTGGCTCCGGGGCTGAGCTTCTGCAGGCCTGCCACCGCCACCTGCTCGCCCTGCTTCAGGCCTTCGGTGATCTCGGCGCGGCCGGGTTCGCGCTGGCCGACCTTCACCGTGCGCAGCTCGGCCTTACCGTCGGCGATCACGTAGACGAACAGCTGCTCGCCCTGCGGAAACACCGCCTGCTCGGGCACCACCAGGGCGTTCTGGCGCGCCGAGGTTTCCAGCCGCACGCGGGCGAACAGGCCGGGCTTGAGGCGGCCGCTGGCGTTGTCCAGCCGCGCCCGCACGGCGATGCTGCGGCTGCTGTCGGCGATGCGGGGGTCGATGGCGTAGACCGCGCCGGCGAAGGTCTCGCCGGGGTAGGCATCGACTTCCACTTGCAGCTGCTGACCCGGCGCCAGCAGCGGCAGGGCCGATTCCGGCAGGCGGAAGTCCAGCTTCATCGGGTTCATCGCTTCCAGATTCACCAGCGCCTGGCCGGGCGAGACGTAGTCGCCGACGCCGACCGTGCGCAGGCCGGCGACGCCGGCGATGGGTGCCAGCACCCGCATCTTCGCGAGCTTGGCCTGCGCCATCTGTACCGCCGCGCGGTTGACCGCCAGGGTGGCGGCAACGCCGTCGCGCTCGCTGGCGGCGATCAGGCCGCGCTCGGCGATCTCGCCGGCGCGGCGGTCGTTGCGCTCGGCCAGCGCCAGGTTGGCCTGGGCCTGGGCCAGTTCGGCGCGGTTGAGCGCATCGTCGAGTTCGATCAGCACGGCGCCGCGCGCCACCGGCTGGCCTTCCTGGAAACCGATGCGGCTGACACGGCCGGCAACCTCGGCGGCGATGGTCACCGACTCGTTGGAGTCCAGGCTGCCGATCGCGTTGAGGCTGCGCAGCAGCGGCTGGACTTCCACCGAGGCCACCTGCACCGGCACGGGCGCCGCCGCCTTCTTCTGGCCCTGGGCGGGAGCGCTGTTGCTGCCGGCGGAGTCGGTGCCGGCGCCGGAACAGGCGCTCAGCAGGCTCAGCAGCAGGGGGGCGGCAAGCGGGTGGAAACGCATCGAAAATCCTGGTTCGAAGTTGGCAGCCCCGGATGGAACCTGCATCTCGCGGCTTAGTTCCGCGCTGGCAACAACTAAATGCGAGCCACCAGCGCGGTGAGCTGGTCGCCCTTGGCATAGGCGCGGAACAAGGTGCGCGCCAGCACGCCGATCAGCGGCCGGATTTCGTCCGGCGTCAGGTGGCGCATCGGCAGCACAAAGGCCTCGATCAGCGAGATGATCGCCCTGGCCATGTCCTCCAGGTCATCGCCCAGGTCGAACTGGCCGGCGGCGACACCGCGGCGCAGGGCGTCGGCGATGGTGCGCTGGCTTTCGGCTTCGAACGCGCGCTGGGTGGCGATGATGTCGGCGGTTTCCGGGGTGGAGGGGATCAGCCAGTAGCCGGCGACGCCGTGCTGGATGCGCGCGTCGGCGAACAGCCGCACCAGACCCTGGAACATGATGACGATGCCCAGCGCGCCATCGGCCGACTGGCGCATGGGGTCGAACACGTCCTCGTTGAAGATGCCGTGCAGGCGCTTGAGGCAGTCGAGATAGAGCGCCTCCTTGCCCGGAAAATGCCAGTACAGCGCGCCCTTGCTGAGCTTGGCGCCCTTGGCGATGTCGCCAATCGAGACGCCCTCGTAGCCAAAACGGCCAAACAATTCGAAGGCGTGGGCACGCAGCGCCCCCAGCGTGTCTTCTTGCAGGTGTGCGGGTTTTCGGGCCATCGGGCTTGGGCAGCTGCACGGCGCCCTGGTGGGCGCTGCGTCCTTGCGACTGTAAGTACGGAAATTCTGGATCGGTCGGGGGCATTATCGCAGCTGGCTTCCGCTCGCAGCCAGCCGCGAGAATTTTTCTGGGTGCGCTTAACCCCGTTTTCCCGACTACGCCGTTTATGCACTGGACCTTGCCGGAGAACTCCCATGCCGCTGCGCACTTCCCGCCTCACCGTCTTGTACTCGGTCGCCACGCTGCTGGCGGCCTGCACCACCACCAGCAGCCCTCCGCCGGCCGCCGAGGCGCCGCCGGCGGTTGCCGATGCTGTGGCGCCACCGCCGCCGTCGGCATCGGCGGTGACCGCCGTGCAGGAGGCCATTGCCAGCGTCCAGCAGGCCAGCAGCAAGCGCATGGCCAGCGCGACCGGCGCCTACCTGATGGCCGTGCCGGTCTATCTGCCGCCGCCGGTGGCGCAGGACCGCGAGAACTACCAGGCACCGGAGCAGAGCCCGGTGCGGCTGGTCAGTGAGCGGCCGGTGTCCACCTTCAGTATCGACGTCGATACCGGCAGCTACAGCAACAGCCGCCGCATCCTCGGCGAGGGGCGGCTGCCGCCGGAGGACGCGGTGCGGGTGGAGGAGTTCATCAACTACTTCGACTACGGCTACGCGCCGCCGCGCTCGCTGGAGACGCCCTTCGCGGTGTACACCGAACTGGCGCCCACGCCCTGGAACGGCAAAACCAAGCTGCTGCGCATCGGCCTCAAGGGCTATCAGCCCGCCGGCCCGCTGCCGGCTTCGAATCTGGTGTTCCTGGTCGATGTCTCGGGTTCGATGAACGAGCCCGACAAGCTGCCGCTGGTGAAGTCCTCGCTGAAGCTCCTGGCCCGCCAGCTCGCGGCGCGCGACCGCATCAGCCTGGTGACCTATGCCAGTGGCACCCAGGTGGTACTGGAACCGACCCCCGGAGACCAGACCGCCGCCATCGAACAGGCCATCGACCGCCTGCAGGCCGGCGGCGGTACTGCCGGTGCCGCCGGCATCACGCTCGCCTACCAGCAGGCCGAGAAGGCCTACATCAAGGGTGGCAACAACCGCGTGCTGCTGGCCACCGATGGCGACTTCAATGTCGGTATCACCCGCTTCGAGTCGCTGATCGACCTGATCAAGGACAAACGCAAGACCGGCATCGCGTTGACCACGCTGGGCTACGGCGGCGGCAACTACAACGACCACCTGATGGAGCAGGCCGCCGATGCCGGCGACGGCAACCATGCCTACATCGACTCCTTGCAGGAGGCGCAGAAGGTGCTGGTGGCGCAGCGTGCTTCCACCCTGCTGACCATCGCGCGGGACGTGAAGATCCAGGTCGAGTTCAATCCGGCGCAGGTCAGCGAGTACCGGCTGATCGGCTACGAGAACCGTGCCTTGAAGCGCGAGGACTTCAGCAACGACGCGGTCGATGCCGGCGACATCGGCGCCGGTCACAGCGTCACCGCGCTCTACGAGATCGCGCTGGTCGGCGAGGGCGGCGAGCGCAACGAGCCGCTGCGCTATGGCAGCGCGCCGACGTCGACGCTGACCGCCAAGAACGCCGAGCTGGCCTTCGTACGCCTGCGCTACAAGCAGCCGGATCAGGACGCTAGCCGTCTCATCGAGCAGCCGGTACGGCGTGCCGATGCTCACCAGCGTTTCGCCGAGGCCAGCGCCGCGCTGCGGTTGTCGGCGGCGGTCGCCGCCTTCGGCCAGCGGCTGCGTGGCGGCACCTACCTCGAGGGCTATGGCTACGAGCAGATCGCGGAGCTGGCGCGCGGCGCCTCGGCGGCGGATGCCGGCGGCAACCTCGGCGACTTCCTGCAACTGGTCGGCCTGGCGCAGGGCTTGTCGGCGCGGGTTCCCGCCGGAACTGCGCCGACCGGTGAGTGAAGGCGTCGCGGCGGTCTTCCCGGCGGCGGGGGCTTTGGCCGATGATGCGGTCATGCCCCCGCCCATCGCCGACGTTGGCGCCGACGACAGCGCCACTGACGAAAGCCTGATGCTGCGCTATGCCTCTGGCGAGGCCGCTGCCTTCGAGCCCCTGTACCGGCGCCACAAGGACGGGCTCTGGCGCTACTTCCTGCGCCAGGGCTGCGACCAGGCCACCGCCGCCGAGCTGTATCAGGACGTCTGGGCCGGCTTGATCCGTGCGCGGGCCGGCTATCGGCCCAGCGCGCGTTTCGCCACCTGGCTGTACCGGCTGGCGCAGAACCGCCTGATCGACCACTGGCGCGCGCGCCGGCCGCAGGACCAACTCGACGAGACCGATGAGCGACTCGCCGAGCCCGAGCACCGCAATCCGGCGGCGCGCGCCGGCCAGGCCGAGCAGGCACAGCGCCTGCTTGCCGCCCTCGGCGGCCTGCCGCAGGAGCAGCGTCAGGCCTTCCTGCTGCAGGCCGAAGCGGGCCTGAGCCTGGAAGAGATCGCCGCCCAGCAGGGCGTGGGTCGGGAAACCGTGAAATCGCGCCTGCGCTACGCGCTGGCCAAGTTGCGACAGGAGCTTGCCGATGTCTGGCCCTGAGCATCGTCACCCGGACGACCGGGAGCTGGAGGAGTTCCTCGCCGGGCAGGGACCGCACCATGCGCGTTACCGCGCCGCGTCCAGCGAGCGGCCGCCGCCGGCGCTGGATGCGCAGGTGCTGGCCCAGGCGCGTGCCGCGCTGCCGCCCCGGCGTGACCGCCTGCGGCGCTGGCGCCTGCCGCTGTCGCTGGCTGCGACCCTGGTACTGGGCATCGGCCTGGTGAGCCGCGTGCAGCGCGAGGCGCCGCCACCGGCTGCCGAGAGTGCGGTGGATGCGGCTGCGATCCACTCGCCTAGGACCTCATCGCCTGAGATTGCTGCGGAGCAGGAAGCGCGGGCGCTGGTGCGGCGCGACCAGGCCGAGCAGGCGACGAACGCCAAGGCCGGGGCAGAGCGAGCGCCGGCGATCGGCGCGCTGCAGGCCGGCAAGGCGTTGGCGGTCGAACGGCAGAAGGCCGAGACGCTGGCGCAAGCGCCCGTCCTCTCGGTGGCGCCGGCGGCTGGAGCGGCGGTCGCCGATGTACTGCCGGCACCACTACCGCCTCCGGCCACGGCCATGGCGCCCGAGTCTCAGGCCGAACTCGCCGCCGACGCCGCCCCGGCGGTCGCGGCAGCGCCAAGGCTGGCGCTGCAAGCGACGCCATCGGAAGCAGCCGCCAAGAGCCAGCGTCGGTCGGCGGCGGTTACCGCGATCGCGCCGGTGCCGGAGGCCGCGCCGCGTTACCTTGGCGACAGCGGCCTGGTGCTGGAACTGCCGCCCGGTCGCTATCGTCTGCTGGCGGCCAATGAGGCCCCGTTGCTGGCCGGCGAACGCCTGCCCATGGCCGGCGGCCGCGAGCAATTGCAGGGTTTAGGTGGTGGTGAGGGCGGCTGCCGTTTGTGGCTGGAGCCGCTGGCCGCCGAGCCTGGGCGCCTGCTGCTGACCGGCGACTGCGAGTCTGGCTTGAAAGGCGAATACCGCCGGCTGGAGTCAGGGCGCTGATGGGCTCCGGCTCCAGCCGGCTTGGCGCCTGGCTAGCCCGGCTTGGCGCCCAGCACCCGCGCCGGTAGCAGGAGCAGAGCCCGCAGCAGGCCGAACACGCCGTCCACCGCGATGCCCAGCAGGCGGAACGGCAGGCTGATCAGCCAGACCAGAGGCCAGAGCAGCAGCGCGAGCAGCGCCAGCGGCCAGCAGAGGACGAACAGGATCAGCCAGCCGATGAGGACGAACAGGGTGCCCATCGTCGTGCTCAGCTCTTCTCGTCGCGTTCGAGCTTCTCGATCTCGCGCTTCAGGGCGTCGTCCTTGGACAGGGCGGTTTCCTCCATGCGGCGCAGGCGCTCGTCGAGACGGGCGAAGCGCTCCTTGATCTCCCGCAGATCGGTGGTGGCCGCTGCGCCGCCCGAGGGGCCGGTGTAGGGCGTCGAGGCTGCCGGGCCACCGTCGTTCCACTTCGGACGCGGGCCAGGCATCTCGTCGCCGTTGTCCATCAGATACCAGGCCAGGATGTAGAGCAGGATCACCACCCAGCCGGCAGTGAAGATGGCGAGCAGGGCGACGATCAGGCGGACCAGCTTGAGCTTCCAGTCAAAGTAGTCGGCGATGCCGGCGCAGACGCCGGAGATCCAGCCTTCGCCGGGGTAGCGGCGCATCTCGGAAAGAAAGCCGGTGCGGAACTTCGAGTTGTTGCTGCTCATCGTTAACGTCTCCAACCAGGACGATCGGCGTCCATCAGGGTTTCCATGGCTTCCAGCCGGCGCTCCAGGCGCTCGGCGATGCGGGCGATCTGCGCCAGTTCGGCGATGTCGGGGCCGAGGATCGGTGCCGGCGCCTCGCGCTTGGCTCGGGCGCGGTAGTGCAGGAACAGCCACATCGGCACCACGAAAAGAATCAGCAAGACCAGCGAGACGCCCATCAGGACCATGAGAACCTGGATGCCTTCCGGCATGCCGCTCATGCTGACGTTGACCGCGTGGTTGGCGGCATCGGGGAGTTTGTCTACGGTGATGTCCACGGTGGGCGTCCCTTAGTTCTTCTGTTGCAGTTTGCCGCGCAGGCGGGCGAGCTCGCCTTCCACCGCGTCGGCCTGTTCAAGTTGCGCGAACTGGTCTTCCAGTTTGCGCTTGCCAAGATCATAAGCCTCGGCCTCGGAATCCAGGCGGTCTACATCGCGTGCCAGGGCATCGAGTGCATCACCGGTCTTGGTCTCGTTGAGCGCGCCCTTGACCTGCTTGCGGGCGCTGGCGGACTCGCCGCGCAGGGCCAGCAGGCGCTGGCGGCTGCGGGCCTCGGCCAGCTTCACGCGCAGGTCGGCGAGATCGGTGTCGAGCTTCTCGATCTCGGCCTCCACCGGCGGCAGCAGGCCGACGATCTGCTCGCGTTCCTGGCTCAAGCGCAGCTTCACTGCGAGAGCGCCGCGGGCGAGATCCTCGCGGTCCTTGGCCAGCGCCAGCTCGGCCTTGCGCTCCCAGTCCTTGGACTGCTCGTCCAGCTCGCCGATGCGGCGCTGGATCTCCTTCTTGCGCGCCAGGGCGCGGACCGCGGCGGAACGGGCTTCCACGAGGGTGTCCTCCATTTCATTGATGATCAGACGCGCCGTCTTGAGCGGATCGTCGGATGCGTTCAGCAGGGCCTCGAGATCGGCCTGCTGGACGTCCTTGGTGCGGGAAAAGATGCCCATGGTCTTCAGTCTCAGGCGGCCTTCGGGCTGGCGTCGTCGCTACGCGCCAGCAGTCGGCACAGGCCATAGACCGCCAGGAACGGCAGCGCCAGCACCGCCAGGGGCAGCAGGGCCACCAGTGCGCCGCCGACCAGCAAGGCCGCGGTCGCCAGCAAGGGCGCGGTCAGCGGCACCAGCACCACCATGGCCAGCAGCGCGAAGGGCGCGATCAGCACCAGCAGCAGGACGAGGGCGAGGAAGCGGAGCAGGGATTTCATGGTCAGTCTCAGCGTAACGGTGGGGTGCTGCGGGGTGTAGCGGGTTCAGATGCGGCTTACTGGACCAGCGCGCGCAGCCAGCGGTGCAGGCTGATGGTGCTGGGCTGGGCCTCGCTGCGCACCTGCATGTAGCGGGCGGCACGGCTGGGGGCCTGCTTTTCGGCGCGGGTCAGACGCAGGGCGCGCCACTCGCTCTCGGCGTAGGTGCGGGTCGGGGTGACGATCACCCGCTCCAACACCACCGGCTCGGCGGCGGCCCGCAGCTGGGCGCCGGCCTGGGCGCTCTGGCTGTAGGTGACCGGGGCCAGGTAGGTGACACCGGCGGCGTAGGTGACCGGCTGGGTGTAGGTGACCGGGGTGTTGAAGGTGACGCCTTCGGCCTGGGCGGCAAAGGAAAGGGCGGCGAGGGCGGCGAGGGTGGCGGTGCGGTTCATGGGCTGGTCCTTGGCTTGTGTGTGGCTTGTGCCCCTAATAAAGCCAGGCTCGTGCCATGACCCAAAAAATGTTCGTAATACTATGAAAACAAATGAATTATAGGTGATTAAGCGGGTTCTGAAACGGCCTCGATATTGGTGATATTAATTCAATAGTGGTAAAAATTACCACTAAATGGAAAATACAAAGGACAGCGAAGTCGAGGAAATGACGCCGCCACCGCTGGTGGGCGAGTCCGAGTGTTTCCTGGCAGTCATGGAGCAGGCCTCGCGTGCCGCGCGGCTGAGCAAGCCGGTGCTGGTGATCGGCGAGCGCGGCTCCGGCAAGGAGCTGATCGCCTCGCGCCTGCACTATTTGTCCGAGCGCTGGGCCAAGCGGCTGGTGAAGTTCAACTGCGCGGCGGTCAACGACGAGCTGCTGGAATCGGAGCTGTTCGGTCACGTCGCCGGCGCCTTCACCGGCGCGGTGAAGGCGCGCGCCGGCCGCTTCGAACTGGCCAATGGCGGCACCTTGTTCTTGGACGAACTGGCGAGCATGAGCCTGCGCCTGCAGGAAAAGCTGCTGCGGGTGCTGGAGTACGGCGAATTCGAGCGGGTCGGCTCCTCGGAAACCCAGCGGGTGGACGTGCGGGTGGTGGCCGCCGCCAACGTCGATCTGCCGCGCATGGCCGCCAGCGGTCGTTTTCGTGAGGATCTGCTCGATCGTCTGTCCTTCGAGGTCATCACCCTGCCGCCCTTGCGCGAGCGCCGCGAGGACATCCTGCTGCTGGCGCAGAAGTTCGGCGAGGGCATGGCCCGCGAGCTGGGGCGCGAGTACTTCGCCGGCTTCTCGCCGGCTGCCGAGCAGCAGCTGCTGGACTACCAATGGCCCGGTAATGTCCGCGAGCTGAAGAACGCGGTGGAGCGCGCCGTCTACCGGCTAGACAGCGCCCGCCGGGTGGTGGAACAGGTGACGCTGGACCCCTTCGAGTCGCCGTTCCGGATGTCGGCTGCCGCGCTGGCCGGTACCCTCGGGCTCGCGGCCGAGGCGGCTGGACCCGTGGCTGGATCAGCTGCCTCGTCGTCGCCGTCGGCGGCGCTGAATGCGGCGCCGACCACGGTCTGGAAATTTCCGCTCGACTTCAAGACCCAGGTTGCCGACTACGAGGTGCGGCTGCTGCGCGCGGCGCTGGCGCAGGCGCAGTTCCGCCAGACCCGCGCCGCGGAAATCCTCGGCCTCAACTACCACCAGCTGCGTGGTCTCCTGCGCAAGTACGACCTGCTCAAGGAACTGCGCGGGGAGTAGCGCCCGCTGGTGCGGGTTCCCTCGTTCAGTGCCCGGTCGTCTCCGCCCCCGGTGCCGCCTGCTGACGCTCCAGCTCCGCGGCGCGCGCGCCTGGCGAGGCCAGGCGGCGGCAGAACAGGGCGTAGAAGGCCGGGGTGATGTAGAGCGTCAGCAGGGTGGAGAAGCTCACGCCGAAGAAAATCACCGTGCCCAGCGCCACCCGCGCCTCGGAGCCGGCACCGCTACCCAGCATCAGCGGCACCGCGCCAGCGACGGTGGCGATCGAGGTCATCAGGATCGGTCGCAGGCGGATGCCGGCGGCCTCGATCAAGGCCTCGTGAAAGCCCTTGCCGGCGTCGCGCAGCTGGTTGGCGAACTCGACGATCAGAATGCCGTTCTTGGTCGCCAGCCCGATCAGCATGATCAGGCCCACCTGCGAGTAGATGTTGAGCGAGAGGTCCATCTGCAGGAGCCCGAACAGCGCGCCGGCGATGCCCAGCGGCACGGTGGTGAGGATCACGAAGGGCTGCACCAGGCTCTCGAACTGGCCGGCCAACACCAGGAACACCACCAGCAGCGAGGCCGCGAAAGCGGCGTAGAGCGCGGCGCCGGACTCCTTCAGTTCGCGCGAGTCGCCGCGGTAGCGGATCTGCACTTCCGCCGGCAGTTCCTCGCGGATCACGCCCTCCAGATAGTCGAGCGCCTCGCCGAGTGGATAGTCGGGGGCCAGGCCAGCGCTGATGGTGATGCTGCGCAGGCGGTCGTAGCGGTTGAGGCTGGGTGAGCTGGCGCCCTCGTGCTGGCTGACCAGATTGCTCAGCGGGGTGAGATTGCCGCTGCTGCCGCGCACGTAGAGGCGGTCCAGCTCCTCCGGTGTGCGCCGGCGCTCGTCTTCGGCCTGCAGGATCACCTCGTATTCCTCACCGCGGTCCTGCCACTTGGTGACCCGGCGACCGCCCATGAAGGTTTCCAGGGTGCGGCCGATGGTGCCGGAGGAGACGCCGACATCGGCGGCCTTGACCAGATCAACCCGGAGCGCGATCTGCGGTTTGGTGGCCTTGTAGTCGGAGTCCAGCCGCACCAGCTTGGGGTTTTCCCGCTGCACGCGGGCGAACACCCGGTCGCGCCAGGCGGCGATGGTCGCGTAGTCGGGGCCGCCCAGCGCGATCTGCACCGGCTGGCCGGGACGGCCGCCGAAAGCGGCGCGTTCCAGGGCGACGAGGCGGGCTTCGGGGATGTCCTTCAGCTGGTCGTTGAGCTGCTGGGTAATGACATGCGAGCTGGGCCTTTCGCCCCAGGGCGCCAGTGCCAGCAGCACATTGCCGCTATTGACCTCGTCGCCGCCGCCGAAGCGTGGCGTGCGGACGATCAGGCGCTCGGCCTCGCCGCGCTCGGCGTAGGGCATCACCAGGCCTTCGGCGGAGTGCATCACGCGCAGCATGTAGGGCAGGCTGGCGCCTTCCGGGCCATCGGCCTGGATGAACACCTGGCCGCGATCCTCCTGCGGCGCCAGCTCCTTGGGCAGCAGGCCGTACAGATACCAGCTCAGTCCCAGCAGACCGAGCGTGACCACGATCGCCCAGGCCGGGCGCTGGATCGCCGGCCTCAGGCTGCGCTCGTAGCCGCGCGCGAGCGCGGCGAACAGGCGGTCCAGGCGGCTTTCCTGCGCCGCCTCGCCGGGCCGATGGCCGCGCAGCACGGTGGTGGCCAGGGCAGGCGCTAGGGTCAGGGCGGTGAGGCCGGAGCAGGCCACCGCGGCGGCCAGGGCCAGGGAGAACTCGCGGAACAGGCGGCCGATGTTGCCCTGCAGTAAGGAGATCGGCGCGAACACCGCGATCAGCACGGCGGTGGTGGCGATCACCGCCATACCCACTTCACGCGAGCCGCGAAAGGCGGCCAGCAAGGGCGGCTCGCCCAGCTCCAGCCGGCGATGGATGTTCTCGATCACGACGATGGTGTCGTCCACCACCAGGCCTACCGCCAGCACCAGGGCCAGGAGGGTGAGGATGTTTACCGAAAAGCCCAGGGCATAGAGTAGGGTGAAGCTGGAGATGAGTGCGATCGGCACGGTCAGGGCCGGGATCAGGGTGGCGCGCAGGCTGCCCAGGAACAACCAGATCACCACCACCACCAAAACCGCGCATTCGGCCAGGGTGCGCATCACTTTCTGCAGCGAGGCGTCGATGAACAGCGAGGAGTCGAATACCACCTCCAGCTTCATGTCCGATTCCAGGCTGCTGTTGATCAGCGCCACCTGGGCGCGCACCGCCTTGGCCATCTCCAGGGCGTTGGCCTTGGACTGCTTGATGACGCCGATGCCCAGGCCTTCGACGCCGTTGACGCGGTAGTCGTTGCGCGGGTTTTCCGGCGCCACCTCGACCCTGGCGACATCGCTCAAGCGCACCGGATAGCCGTCGCTGCCGCGGGCAATGACCATGTTGGCGAAGTCGGCCGGCGACTTCAGGCCGCGGGCGGCGCGCAGGTTGAACTCGCGCTCGCTGGACTCGATGCGGCCGGCCGGCAGCTCGACGTTCTGGTCGCGCAGGGCGGTTTCGATGTCCTCGGCGGTGAGGCTGCGCGCCGCCAGCCGCTCGGCCGACAGCCAGATGCGCAGCGCCTGACCGCGGTCGCCGGAGAGGAACACGCTGGACACGCCGTTGACCACGCTCAGCCGGTCGACCAGATAGCGCTCGGCGTAATCGGTCAGTGCCATGCGGTCGGCGCCGGGCTGCGACAGCACCAGGAACATCACCGGATCGGCGTCGGCGTCGGCCTTGGAGATTTCCGGCGGATCGGCCTCGTCGGGCAGATCGTTGAGCGCCCTGGAGACCCGGTCGCGCACATCGTTGGCGGCGGAGTCGATGTCGCGGTCGAGGTTGAATTCGAGTGTGATGTTGCTGCGGCCGTCGCGGGAGGTGGAGCTGATGCTCTTGATGCCCTCGATGCCGGCCACCCGGTCTTCGAGCAGACGGGTGATCTCGCTTTCCACCACCGAGGCATTGGCGCCGGTGTAGAAGGTGGCGATGGAAACGATGGGCGGATCGATGTCAGGGTACTCCCGCACCGGAATGGCGGAGAGCGCGAACAGGCCGAAGCTGACCAGTAGCGCATTGACCACGCAGGCAAGGATGGGGCGTTGTACCGAGAGATCGGAAAGCTTCACGGGTAGGTTGGGCCTTGGGGATTGCGGGGGGTAGACCGTGGTGGTCCGGCCTGGTTCGGTGCGGCGCGCGTGTATTCTCGCCGTTGCCGGTTAAAGTGAGGGGCAGCTGTTGGCGCAACCGAAATGGAATGCCGTGCATCCCTGATTGAACCTGCCAGCTCTACGGAATTTGATGCTCATGATCGCCCCGCCCAAATCCCCTGCCTTTAGCGCCGTCCTGCTGACGCTGCTTGCCTTGAGCCTCTCGGCTTGCGAAAGCGAGCGCAAGATCTATGCGCTGACCAGCAGCGGCAAGATCCTCGGTTTCGACAGCTCGGCACCGGACCGGCTCGATAGCGAGGTCAGCGTCAGCGGCCTGGCCAGTGGCGAGAGTCTGGTGCAGCTCGCCTACCGGCCGGCCAATGGCCTGTTCTACTGCCTGACCAGCGACGAGCGCCTTTGTACCGTCGACCCGGCTTCGGGCAGCGTGAGCCTGGTCAGCACTCAGGCGTTTGTGGAGGACGGCCTGCCCAGTGCGGTGATCGACTTCAATCCGGTGGCGGATCGGCTGCGGGTGATCTCCGGCGAGCAGAACCTGAGAGTCAATCCCGCCGATGGCACGCTGGCGGCCACCGACACCGATCTGGCCTACGACGAAGACGACGAGAACGCCGACACCACGCCCAAGCTGGCCGCTCTCGCCTACGATCACAACGACGCCGGGGCCAGCAGCACCACGCTATACGGCCTGGACCTCAACACCCAGAGCCTGGTGCGGGTCGGCAGCGAGGGTGGCAGCCCGGACTCGCCCAATGGCGGCCTGCTGTTCACCATCGCGAAAACCAGCGTGGCCTTCACCGCCAATGCCGCGCTGGATATCGAGCCGGGTGGCGATACCGCCTACGCGGTGCTGGGCGCCAATGGCGTCGGTGCGGCGCTGTATCGGCTGGATCTCTCCGACGGCAGTGCCGATCTGGTGGGCAGCATCGACGACGGTGATCGCACCATCATCTCGCTGGCGGTGGCGACGGAAGAGGAAACCAGTAGCAGCAATTGAGTGGCTGAGCCCTGTGCTGCGTCGATGCGGAGTGCTCGGGCGTCGGTTTGGGCTTTGCTCATGAGGGGGTAGGCAATTGTCGGCGCTGAATCCTGGACCGGCTCCTCAGAAGGCTGTCATCGGCAAGCCGGCCGCGCCGACCGCCGTGGCGGCGCTGGGCCAGATTCCCCGCGGCGTCTGGGTGCTCGGCTTCGTCAGCCTGCTGATGGATATCTCCTCGGAGATGATCCACAGCCTGCTGCCGCTGTTCATGGTCACGGTACTGAGTGCCAGCGCCTTGGCGGTGGGGTTGATCGAGGGGCTGGCGGAAGCCACTGCGCTCATCGTCAAGGTGTTTTCCGGAGCGCTCAGCGACTACCTGGGCCGGCGCAAGGGGCTGGCCCTGTTCGGCTACGGACTGGGCGCGCTGACCAAGCCACTGTTCGCGGTGGCGCCGACGGTGGGCATCGTGCTCAGCGCCCGGCTGCTGGACCGCATCGGCAAGGGCGTGCGCGGTGCGCCACGTGATGCCCTGGTAGCCGACCTTACGCCGCCGCAGTTGCGCGGTGCGGCGTTTGGCCTGCGCCAGTCGCTGGACACCGTCGGTGCCTTTCTCGGGCCGCTGCTGGCGGTGGGTCTGATGCTGCTCTGGGCCAATGATTTCCGCGCGGTGTTCTGGGTGGCGGTGATTCCCGGAGCGATGGCGGTGGCCCTGCTGCTGCTGGGGCTGCGGGAGCCGGAAACGCATGCGGGGGCGGCGCGCGGAAACCCCATCCACTACCAGAGCCTGAAGCGCCTGGGTGGAGCCTACTGGTGGGTGGCGCTGGTGGGGGCGGTGTTCACCCTGGCCCGGTTCAGCGAAGCCTTTCTGGTGCTGCGTGCCCAGCAGGGAGGCATGCCGCTCGCCCTGGTGCCGTTGGTGATGGTGGCGATGAACCTGGTTTACGCCATGGCCGCCTATCCCTTCGGCAAGCTTTCGGACCGGATGAGTCACGCCAAGTTGCTGAGCCTGGGCCTGCTGGTGCTGATCGTCGCCGATCTGGTGCTGGCGGCCAGCAGCCACTGGGGCGTGGTGCTGGTGGGGGTCGTGTTCTGGGGTATGCACATGGGCATCACCCAGGGCCTGCTGTCGGCCATGGTCGCCGAGGCGGCGCCGGCCGGCCTGCGCGGCACCGCGTTCGGGGTTTTTGGCCTGGTGAGCGGCCTGGCGATGTTGTTGGCCAGCGCGCTCGCCGGCCTGCTCTGGGATCGCCTGGGGGCGTCCTTCACGTTCTATTGCGGCGCGCTGTTCTGCCTGGGGGCTCTGCTGCTCCTGGGCTGGAAAGCGAGTCGGACTGCGGCGTAGCGGCGGCTCCAGCCCCTGGGATGTGCTGGTCGGCGCTGCGGCCGGCTAGTGTTTCCTGGCATCCCAATAAGCCTGGCATTTGCCAGTACGATCTCTGGGGTGTGGACAAACTAACATGACCTGTTAGAGTGCGCGCCCATGAATTTCAGCGTCCATTTCGACGAGGCCACCATCGACCGCCTCGCGGCTGCCGTCGAACGCAGCGGCCTGACCCGCAACCGCATCATCGTGCAGGCGGTGCGGGACTGGCTGGAGCGCAACGAGGAGCCGGGTTGGCCGGAGGCGCTGCGTGAGCATTTCCGCAATCCCGCCCCGGAACTGGCCGAGGAAACCCTGGACGTGCAGGCCTGGGTCGCCGCGCTTGCCCCCGAGCGGGAGCCGCGCTGGTGAGCAAGTACCTGCTCGACGCCGCCACCGTGGTCGCCGCCGTGCAGGGGCGGCTGCCGGTGGTGCTGCGGCTGTCCCGGCTCAAGCCCGGCGAGGTCGCGGTATCCGCAGTCAGCAAGATGCAGCTGGAAGTTGCTCTGCGCCGCACCCCGCGCGCCAGCCCGCGCTATTCGCGGCTGCTGCGCGAGTTCTTCGAGGCGGTACGGGTGCTGGACTTTCGTGGCGAGGACGCCAGCCAGCTGGCCAATCTCGCGCCCTATCTGCCGCAGGAGGCCGGCAGCCCCTCGGCTTACGAGCTGTTGCTGGCCGCCACCGCACTGTCGCACCGGCTCACCCTGGTCACCGACAGTCCGCAGCGTTTCGCCTTCATCCCTGGCCTGGAAGCGGAAAGCTGGCTGAGTGCTGCCCGATGAACCGTCTTTGGTAGATCCAAGCTAAGACCTTGCCGTCCCGCCGGGGGCGGCAAGGAACCACCTCGACTTTTGACCCCTGGAGAACCCGATGTCCCGCATCTTCAATTTCAGCGCCGGCCCCGCGACCCTGCCGGAACCCGTCCTCAAGCAGGTGCAGTCCGAGCTGCTGGACTGGCACGGCGCCGGCATGGGCGTGATGGAAATGAGCCATCGCGACAAGGAGTTCATGTCGATCGCCAGCCAGTGCGAGGCCGATCTGCGCGAGGTGCTGGCGGTGCCGGGCAACTACAAGGTGCTGTTCATGCAGGGCGGCGCCACCGCGCAGTTCGGCATCGTTCCGCAGAACCTGCTGCGCGGCAAAGCCGGCGCCGATTACGTGCTGAGCGGCGACTGGGGCAAGAAGGCCGCCAAGGAAGCCGGCAAGTTCGGCAAGGCGCACATCGCCGCCAGCAGCGAGGCCGACAAGTTCACCCGCCTGCCGGAGCGCAGCGGCTGGCAGCTGGACCCGGATGCTGCCTATGTGCACATCACCACCAACGAGACCATCCATGGCGTGCAGTTCCGCGAGGTGCCGGATGTCGGCGCGCTGCCGCTGGTGGCCGATGCCTCTTCCGACATCGCCTGCCGGCCGATGGACATCAGCAAGTTCGGCCTGATCTATGCCGGCGCCCAGAAGAACATCGGCCCGGCCGGCCTGACGCTGGTGATCGTCCGTGACGATCTCATCGGCCAGACGCTGCCCGGCACGCTGTCGATCCACGACTACAAGGCGGTGGCCGACAACGACTCCATGCTCAACACGCCCAGCACGTTCAGCTGGTATGTCTGCGGCCTGGTGTTCCAGTGGCTGAAGTCCGAGGGTGGCCTCGCCGCCGTCGGTGCGCGCAACGAGCGCAAGGCCAAGGCGCTGTACGACTACATCGACAGCCAGGACTTCTACAAGAACCCGGTGAGGAAGGAAGACCGTTCGATCATGAACGTGCCCTTCACCCTCGCCAACGCCGAGGTCAACGACGCCGAGTTCCTCAAGGGTGCCAAGGCCGCCGGTCTCAATGGCCTCAAGGGCCACCGTGCGGTGGGCGGCATGCGCGCCTCGATCTACAACGCCATGCCGGAAGCCGGCGTCGCGGCGCTGGTCGACTACATGAAGGAATTCGTCCGCACTCGCGGGTGAGGTCGCCCGCCTACGGCGGGCTGTGAGGTCGCTCGCGCTGCGCGCATCGCTGTGAGGTCGCGCCTTCGGCGCTGTGAGGGATAAGCAAACCGCTGTTCCCTCACAGGGCGCGAAGCGCCCGACCTCACAGCAGCCCGCGCAGCGGCTGCGCCCTCACAGGCCCGCGTCAGCGGGCCGCCCTCACGCATCCAAGGAGAGACAGCCAATGTTCAAGATTCAAACCCTCAACAACATTTCCCCGCTGGGTCTGGAGCGGCTGCCGCGCGGTAGCTACGAGGTAGCCAGCGAGATCGGTCACCCGGACGCCGTGCTGGTGCGCAGCGCCGACATGCACAAGCTGGAGATTCCGGCCAGCGTCATGGCGATCGGTCGTGCCGGCGCCGGCACCAACAACATCCCGGTGGCGGCGATGAGCCAGCGCGGCGTGCCGGTGTTCAATGCTCCGGGCGCCAATGCCAATGCGGTGAAGGAGCTGGTGCTGGCCGGCCTGCTGATGGCGGCCCGCAATATCCCGCAGGCGCTCGATTTCGTGAAGAAGCTCGACGGCGACGATCTCGCCATGCACAAGGCGGTGGAAGACGGCAAGAAGAAGTTCGTCGGCTTCGAGCTGCCCGGCCGCACCCTGGGCGTGATCGGCCTGGGCGCGATCGGCGTCAGGCTCGCCAACACCGCCATCGAGCTGGGTATGGAGGTCTATGGCTACGACCCGGCGATGACCGTGCAGAACGCCTGGAAGCTCGACAGCCGGGTCAAGCAGGCGCTGTCGGTGGATGATCTGGTGGCCAAGTCGCAGTTCATCTCGGTGCATGTGCCGCTCTTGGAGGCCACCCGTGGCCTGATCAATGCCGAGCGGCTGCGGCTGATGAAGAAGCAGGGCGTGATCCTCAACTTCGCCCGCGCCGAAATCGTCGATGACCAGGCGGTGATCGCGGCGCTGGCGGCCGGCAGCCTGCACGCCTATGTCTGCGACTTTCCCTCCAATGCGCTCAAGGGCAATCCGCGGGTGCTGGCGACGCCGCATCTGGGCGCCTCCACCGGCGAGGCCGAGGACAACTGCGCGGTGATGGTGGCCGAGCAGATCCGCGAGTTCCTGGAAGTGGGCAATGTCCGCAATTCGGTGAATTTCCCCGAAGCGGTGATGCCGCTCTTGCCGGGCAAGACCCGCCTCACCGTGGTCAATGCCAACGTGCCCAACATGGTCGGCCAGATCACCACCGCGCTGGCCAAGCACAACCTCAACATCGCCGACCTGCTCAACAAGTCGCGCGGCGACATCGCCTACACCCTGGTCGACATCGACTCGGCGGTGGGCGAGGCGGTGGTGGCGGAGATCGCCGCCATCCAGGGCGTGCTGAAGCTGCGGGTGATCGCCGCGCGCTGAGCCTGCGGAGCGGCGGTCGAGGCGGAACTGGCGGCGCGAAGTGAGTAGACTTCGCGTCCGCCGTTGCGCCATGGACTGCCGCCACCTCCTGAAATGACTGTCAGAACTCTTCCCCAGGCCCGTATCGAGATCGACGCGCTGGATCGGCAGATCCAGGAGCTGATCAGCCAGCGTGCCCGCATCGCCCAGGAAGTCGCCCACATCAAGCAGCGCCAGGGCGATACCGGCGATCACTACCGGCCTTCGCGCGAGGCCGAGGTGCTGCGCGCGGCCATGGCCCGCAATACCGGCCCGCTCACGGACGAGGTGGTGGCCAAGCTGATGCGCGAGATTATGTCGGCCTGCCTGTCGCTGGAGTCGCCGCTGACCATCGCCTACCTGGGGCCGGAAGGCACCTACACCCAGGCGGCGGTGCTCAAGCACTTCGGCGAGGCGGTCACCGCCCGGCCGGTGACCGCCATCGACGAGATTTTCCGCGATGTCGAGTCGGGCGCCGCCGACTACGGCGTGGTGCCGGTGGAGAACTCCATCGGCGGCGTGGTCAGCAATACCCTGGACGCCCTGGTGCATACCAAGCTGCGCATCTGCGGCGAGGTGACCCTGCCGGTGCACCACCACCTGCTGTCGGTGGAAACCGATCCGGCCAGGGTGACCAAGGTCTACGCCCACGCGCAGTCGTTCGCGCAATGCCGCAAGTGGCTGGACGCGCGCCTGCCCAAGGCCGAACGTGAGGCGCTGGCCAGTAATGGCGCCGCCGCGCGGCTGGCCAAGCAGGAGGGCGCCGGCAGCGCCGCCATCGCCTCGCTGCAGGCTGGCCGGCTGAACGGGCTCAACATCCTCGCCAGCAACATCGAAGACGACCCCAGCAACACCACCCGCTTCCTGATCATCGGCAAGCAGGACCCGACGCCCACCGGCCACGACGTCACCGCCGTGGTGCTGTCGGCGCATCGCAACCAGCCGGGCGCGCTGTTCACGCTGTTGCAGCCCTTCGCCGACGCCAAGCTGGATCTCACCCGCATCGAGTCGCGGCCGATGAAGGGCGCGCCGGTGCAGGACTACTTCTTCTTCGTCGACTTCATCGGCCACGCCAACGACGAGCCGGTGAAGAAGGCGCTGGATGCGGTGCGTGCCAATGCCGCGTTCTTCAAGGTGCTGGGGTCGTATCCCCAGGCCGCCATCTGAGTGACTGCAATCATGTCTGCCCTGACCCAAAACGCCACCCCTGGCGTGTTGTCGCTGGAACCCTACAAGCCCGGCATGCCGCTGGACGAGCTGCAGCGCCGGCTCGGCATCAGCGATGCCATCAAGCTGGCCAGCAACGAGAACCCGCTCGGCCCCAGCCCGAAGGTGAAAGCGGCGCTGGCCGCGGCCATCGCCAACCAGGATCTGGCCCTGTATCCAGACGGTGGCGGCTTCAAGCTCAAGGCGGCGGTGGCGAAGATGCACGGCATCGACGCCAGCCGCGTCACCCTCGGCAACGGCTCCAACGACATGCTGGAGTTCCTGGGACGCATCTACCTGGGGCCGGGGCGGGCGGCGATGTTCAGCCAGCACGCCTTCGCGGTGTATCCCATCGTCACCCAGTCGCAGAACGCCGAGGCGGTGATCGTGCCGGCGCTGTCGCGCAGCCACCCGACCATGCCGCTGGGCCACGATCTGGAAGGCTTCAGGAAGCTCTGGCGCGACGACATCAGCATGGTGTTCATCGCCAACCCCAACAACCCGACCGGCACCTGGCTGCCGGCGCAGGACATCGAGGCCTTCCTCGCCTTCGTGCCCAAGCACGTCATCGTGGTGCTCGACGAGGCCTATTGGGAATATCTCGACCCGGCGCTGCGCGGCGACGTGCGCGGCTGGCTGGACAAGTACCCCAACCTGGTCGTTACCCACACCTTCTCCAAGACCTATGGCCTGGCCTCGCTGCGCGTCGGCTATGCGCTGTCGTCGCCGGAAGTCGCCGACCTGATGAACCGGGTGCGCCAGCCGTTCAACAACAACAGCCTGGCGCTGCTGGCGGCGGAAGTAGCACTCTCGGATCAGGAGCACGTCCAGAAGTCGGTGGCGCTCAACAACAGCGAGCGCGCCCGCCTGGAGGCAGAGCTGGCCAAGCTGGGCCTGAGCTGGCTGCCCTCGCAGGCCAACTTCCTGGCCATCGACTTCGGTCGCGACGCCGGCCCTATTCATCAGGCCCTGCTGCAGAAGGGCATCATCGTGCGGCCCACCGCCAGCTACGAGATGCCCAACTTCCTGCGCATTACCATCGGCACGCCGGCGCAGAACGACCGGCTGCTGAAGGCGCTGCGGGAAATCCTGGCGTGACGGGCCGCGCGTGAAACTGGCGGTCGTCGGCCTGGGCCTGATCGGCGGCTCGTTCGCGCGCGCGCTGCGGGCGACCGGGCAGGTTGCGAGCATCCGGGGCTACGACGCCGACGAGCGTCAGCGCCGGCTGGCGGTGGATCTGGGCGTGGTCGATGCCGCGCCCGCGAGCACCGCCGAGGCGGTTGCCGACGCGGACCTCGTCGTGCTGGCAGTGCCGGTGCTGCGTACCGCCGAGGCGATGGCCGCCGTGCTACCGGCGCTCAAGGCCGGCGCGGTGGTCACCGATGTTGGCAGCACCAAGCAGTCGGTGCTGGCCGACGTGCGGGCGGTCTGCGGTGCGCTGCCGCCCTGGTTTGTCGCCGGCCACCCCATTGCCGGCACCGAGAAGAGCGGGGTGGCGGCCTCCAATGCCGAGCTGTTTCGCAACAAGCGGCTGATCCTGAGTCCGCATGCCGCGCAGGACGCGCGGGCCCTGGCCCTGGTGCGCGGCCTCTGGGAGTCGGTCGGTGCGCGGGTAGTGGAGATGGATGCAGTACGTCACGACGCCATCTTCGCCGCCACCAGCCATCTGCCGCATGTACTGGCCTACGCCTTCGTCGACATGCTGTCGCGGCTGGGCGACGCCGAGGAAATCTTCGCCAACGCCGGCGGCGGCTTCCGCGATTTCACCCGCATCGCCAGTTCCAGCCCGCAGATGTGGCACGACATCGTGCGCGCCAACCGCGAGTCGGTGGCCGGTCTGCTGGAGCAGCAGATCGCTGAACTTTCCGAACTGCTGGGCCTGATCCGCAACGAACAATGGTCGCAATTGCAGGCCCGCTTCGAGCGCGCCCGCAATGCCCGCGAGCAGCACCTCGCCCAAATCGAATGAGCATGAATCAAAGCAACCTCACGTATACCGTCCAGCCCGGCGGCCAGCTCCATGGCCGCCTGCGGGTGCCGGGCGACAAGTCCATTTCCCACCGCGCGGTGATGCTGGCCTCGCTGGCCGATGGCGTGTCGGAAATCACCGGCTTCCTCAGCGGTGAGGACTGCCTGTGCACCATGAAGGCCTTCCAGCAGATGGGCGTGCGCATCGAACGCCTGGGCGAGACCCATCTGCGCGTGCACGGCGTCGGCCTGCGCGGGCTCAAAGCGCCGGCGGCGGCGCTGGACATGGGCAATTCCGGCACCGCCATGCGGCTGATGTGCGGCCTCCTGGCCGGCCAGCCCTTCGCCAGCACGCTGATCGGCGACGCCTCGCTGTCGCGCCGGCCGATGAAGCGGGTCATCAATCCGCTGGCGACCATGGGTGCGCGGATCGCCTCCCAGGACGGCCGTGCGCCGCTGCAAGTGCAGCCGGTACAGGGCGGGCTCAAGGGCGTGCGCTACGACTCGCCGGTGGCGAGCGCGCAGGTCAAGTCCTGCCTGCTGCTGGCCGGGCTCTATGCCCAGGGCCGCACCGAGGTCTACGAGCCGGAAGCCAGCCGCGATCACACCGAGCGCATGTTCCGCGCCTTCGGGGTCGAGGTCGAGGCGCGCGAGGGCTATGCGGCAGTGCAGGGCGGCCAGTCGCTGCGCGCGACGGACATTGCGGTGCCGGCCGACATCTCCTCTGCCGCCTTCTTCCTGGTCGGTGCCGCCATCAGCCCCGGCTCGGACGTGACCCTGGTCGAAGTCGGCATCAACCCGACCCGGGTCGGCATCGTCACCATCCTCCGTCAGATGGGTGCGCAGATCGATCTGCTCAACGAGCGCCAGCTCGGTGGCGAGCCGGTCGCCGATCTGCGGGTGCGCGGCAGCCGTCTGCGCGGCGTGCACATCGGCAAGGAACTGGTCGCCAGCGCCATCGACGAGTTTCCGGTGCTGTTCGTGGCCGCCGCCTTCGCCGAGGGCGAAACCGTGGTGACCGGCGCCGAAGAACTGCGAGTGAAGGAATCCGACCGCATCCAGACCATGTGTGATGGCCTGCGGGCGCTGGGGATTTCCGCCATCGCCACGCCGGACGGCATGCGCATCTGCGGTGGCCGCATGCACGGCGGGGTGGTGGATAGCCACGGCGATCACCGCATCGCCATGAGCTTTGCCATGGCGGCGCTGCGTGCCGAGCAGCCGATCCGCATCCTCGACTGCCTGAACGTCAACACCTCCTTCCCCGGCTTCGCCGCGCTGGCGGCCGGTGCCGGCCTGCGCCTGACGGTGAGCGGGGCTTGAACACGGTCCCGGTCATCGCCGTGGACGGCCCGGCCGGCGTCGGCAAGGGCATGGTCACCCGTTGGCTGGTGCAACGCACCGGCTTTCATCGCCTCGATTCCGGTGCGCTGTACCGCATCCTGGCGCTGGCGGCAGTCGCCGCCGGCGTCGATCTCGACGAGCACGCGGCGGTGGCGGCTCTGGCGCCGGGCCTGCACATCAGTTTCACCGGCAGCAGCGAGGACGACGAGGCGATCCTGGTCGGTGGCCAGGACTGGACCCGCGAGCTACGCGCCGAGACCACCGGCGCCCTGGCCTCGCGCATCGCGGTATCCCCACAGGTGCGCGACGCCCTGCTGCAGCGACAGCGCGATTTTCGTGTCGCGCCCGGCCTGATCGCCGACGGCCGCGACATGGGCACGGTGGTATTTCCAGACGCGCGGCTGAAGCTGTTCCTCGACGCCAGCCCGGAAGAGCGCGCCGACCGGCGCCTCAAACAGTTGAGCAAAGCCGGGATTGCTGCTAATTTCGCCACCCTTTGTGAAGAAATCCGGGCGCGCGACGCGCGGGATCGTGGTCGGGCCGTGGCGCCTTTAAAGCCGGCAAACGACGCGCATCTCATTGACACAACAGGACTTTCACCCGAGGCCGTGCTGGCGAGGGTGGAGGCCTTGAGTGTCGCCGCTGGATTCTGAAGCTGGCTGGAGCCGCATCAGCTTTTGCGCAAAAGACGTTTTTTGCTGTGCCGTCAGAGCAAGGATGCGCTGGCGTTTTCCACCAACCGGGCCCGCCAACTGGACGAAGGCGGATGTTCAACCTAACCGAGTACCCAATGAGCGAATCTTTTGCGGAAATGTTTGAAGCCAGCCTCAAGGCTGGTCAATCGATGCAGTCTGGCACCATCGTCAATGCGCTGGTCTTGGACGTTAAATCCGATGTGGTGATCGTCGACGCCGGCCTGAAGTCCGAAGGCGTGATCCCCCTCTCCGAATTCATGGTCGACGGTGAAATCAAGGTTGCCGTCGGCGAAACCGTTGAAGTTGCTCTCGAGACCCTCGAAGACGGCTTCGGCGAGACCAAGTTCTCCAAGGAAAAGGCCGAGCGCATCAAGGCCTGGGTCCGTCTGGATACCGCCTTCGAGAAGAAGGAAACCGTCATCGGCATCATCACCGGCAAGGTCAAGGGCGGTTTCACCGTCGACATCGGCGCCATCCGCGCCTTCCTGCCCGGCTCGCTGGTTGACGTGCGCCCGGTGCGCGACACCACCTTCCTGGAAGGCAAGCCGCTCGAGTTCAAGGTCATCAAGCTCGACAAGCTGCGCAACAACATCGTGGTCAGCCGCCGCGAAGTGCTGGAAGCCGAATACAGCCAGGAACGCGACAGCCTGCTGGCCAACCTGCAGGAAGGCGTGGTGCTCAAGGGCGTGGTCAAGAACCTCGTCGAGTACGGCGCGTTCGTCGACCTGGGCGGCATCGACGGCCTGCTGCACATCACCGACATGACCTGGAAGCGCATCAAGGATCCGGCGGAAGTCGTGACCGCGGGTCAGGAAATCGAAGTCAAAGTGCTCAAGTACGACCGCGAGCGCCGCCGCGTGTCGCTGGGCCTGAAGCAGCTGGGTGCGGACCCGTGGGCCGACATCGCCCGCCGCTATCCCGAGAAGACCCGCCTGTTCGGCAAGGTCACCAACATCACCGACTACGGCTGCTTCGTCGAGATCGAGCCGGGCGTCGAGGGTCTGGTGCACGTCTCCGAGATGGACTGGACCAACAAGAACGTCAACCCGGGCAAGGTTGTGCACCTGGGCGACGAGGTCGAGGTGATGATCCTCGACATCGACGGCGAACGCCGCCGCATCTCGCTGGGCATGAAGCAGTGCCGCCAGAACCCCTGGGAAGAGTTCGCGCAGAACCACCAGAAGGGCGACAAGGTGGCCGGCGCCATCAAGTCGATCACCGACTTCGGCATCTTCATCGGCCTGCCGGGCGGCATCGACGGTCTGGTGCACCTCTCCGATCTGGACTGGAACGAGCCGGGCGAAACCGCCGTGCGTCGCTTCAGCAAGGGCCAGGAAGTGGAAGCCGTGGTGCTCGCCATCGACGGTGCGCGCGAGCGCATCAGTCTCGGCGTCAAGCAGCTCGGTCAGGATCCGCTGACCCAGTTCCTTGCCGAGTACCAGAAGGGCGTGATGATCAAGGGCACGGTGAAGACGGTGGACGCGCGCGGCGCGGTCATCGAACTCCCCTACGGCGTCGAGGGCTACATCAAGGCCAACGACCTGTCCCGCGAGCGCGTCGAAGACGCCACCAAGGTGCTGTCGGTGGGCGATACCCTGGAGTCGCGCTTCATCGGCGTCGACCGCAAGAACCGCTCGGTCACCCTGTCGGTGCGCGAGAAGGAAATCCAGGAGGAGCAGGAGATCGTTGCCGAGTACAGCCGCAACGCCTCTACCGGCAAGACCTCGCTGGGCGACCTGCTGAAGGATCAGCTCGGCTAAGTATTACGCCGTCGCTGGGAAAAGCCGCGCAGCCCTGCGCGGTTTTTTTTATGGGCTCGAGTTGAGGGTGGGTTGCCTAGCGGCCCGCCCTCGCCCCGAAGTGCTTGCGCCACGGCAGCGCAATGGTCTATCGTCCGTCGCAGAAAGTGGCCATAAATAACTGAATCCCATGACGAAATCCGAGCTGATCGAGGCGCTGTCGCTAAAGCAGACGCACCTCATGCAGAAGGATGTCGAGTTGGCTGTGAAGCTGGTTTTGGACCAGATCAGCAATGCGCTGGCGCGACAAGAGCGGGTGGAGATCCGGGGCTTCGGTAGCTTTGCCCTGCATCACCGGCCGTCGCGGGTAGGGCGCAATCCCAAGACCGGCGAGGCAGTGCACATCCCCGCCAAGCATGTGCCGCACTTCAAGCCGGGCAAGGAGATGCGCGAACGCGTCAATGAAATGGGCCAGGCGGCGCAATCGTGATCCGCCTGTTGATCATCGCGGTGCTGCTGGCGGTACTGATCTTCGGGGTCGCTATAGGCTTCTACAACGCCGCGCCGGTGACCCTGGATTATCTGGCCGGCCAGTTGCAGCTGCCGCTGATTGGCTTGGTGCTGGGCGAATTCGTGCTGGTGGCGCTGCTCACCCTGCTGGTTTGCGGGGCGCGCATCCTGAGTCTGCGCGGCGAAATCCGCCGGCTGCGCCGACAGATCAAGGATGCCCAGGCGGAACTGCAGAGCCTGCGCAACCTGCCGCTGAAGGATCAGTAAGCCGTGGTGGAAGGATTATTCCTATGGTTGCTGCTGCCCCTGGGTGCGGCGCTGGGCTGGGCTCTGGGTCGCAATCCGAGGCCGGCGGCGGGTGATCCGGAGACGCTCTCCGGCCTCAGCCATCTGGCCAATGAAAACCCCGATCGTGCGATTGCCGCGCTGACCAAGGCGGTCGAGCGCGATCCCGAGGCGGCGGAGCTCAACCTCACGTTGGGGGCCTTGTTCCGCAAGCGCGGCGAGATCGACCGTGCGCTGCGCCTGCACGAGAGTGTGTTGACCCGCAAGGAGCTACGCAGCGATCTGCGCACCCAAGCGCTCTACGAGCTAGGACAGGACTGCCTGAAGGCCGGCCTGCTCGACCGCGCCGAGGAACTGCTGCGGGAAGCCTCCCAGCACGCCTCCCATGCCGTGGTGGCTCTGGAGCTGTTGTTGCAGATCCATGAGCTGCTGGGCGACTGGCAGCCGGCACTGGAGGTCGCCGCCCGTCTTGAGTCCCTGAAGGGACAGAGCCTGGCCCTGGCACGCGCGCATTACGCCTGCGAGCTGTCGGAACTCGCCAGTCAGGACGGTCGTCCGGACGAAGCCCTGCGCTGGGCTCGCAAGGCACTGGATACCGACCCCGACTGCGTGCGCGCCAGCCTCTGTCTGGGACGCCTGGAAGAAGATCGGCAGCATTGGCACGAGGCCTTGACGGCCTATCTCAAGGTGCCCGAGCAGGACGCCCGGTTCTTGCCGGAAGTGCTGCCCGCCATCGAACGGGTCTGCGCCGCCGGCGGCGAGGCCGATACCTTTCGCAACTTCCTGGACAAGGTCGAGGCCCAGCACGGGCTCGACTCCAGCGTCTGGCTGGCGCGCGCCCACCAGTTATCCGATCCCAATGCGCAGGCCTTGTACCTGGCCGACAAGTTGGCGCAGCGGCCATCCTGGCGTGGCTTGGTGCAGTTTCTGAGTCTGCCGGTTGCTGGCGATGCCGGGCGGCTCAGTCGGCCGGTGCAGGCCTTCCGCGAATCCTTGGTGAAGGTGCTCGACAAGCGGCCGCGCTATCACTGCGGCCACTGCGGGTTTGCGCCCAGCCTGTTGTTCTGGCGTTGCCCCAGCTGCAAGCAGTGGGGCAGTGTGCATCCGGCGCCGGATACTCTCTAGGGGTCTACTGCGTGTAGGCGTTGCGGTAGCGGCGGTCGCCGCGATTGATGTCGGCCAACACGTTCTTGGGGATCTTCTCGATCAGATCCTGGCGCATCGCCGACAGCCGGGCGCGGTCCTGTGGATCCAGGCTGGCCAGCCGTAGGCCGGCGTCCAGCTGGGTCAGGGCGCCGCGTTGGTCGCCGCGCTGCAGGTTGTAGGTGGCGATCTGAAACTGCGACTCGGCGATGTTGCCGAGTTGACGCGAGGCTTCGGACAGCAGGCGGTAGGTTTCCACCCGGGTGCCCAGGGCCTGGTCGCGGGTCAGCAGCAGCTGCCTGGCCTCCGCCGGCTTGCTGTCGTCGAGCAGTGCCTGCGCCTGCGCCAGGATGGCGGGGGCGTAGCGCGGATTGAGGGTCAGGGCCTTGGTCAGCAGAGCGCGGCCTTCGCTGCTGCGCCCGGAGGCGGCCAGCAGCTCCGCTTGCAGCAACTGCACATTGACCTGCCGCGGCAGGCTGACCAGCAAGGGCTTCAGGGCCTCGACGCCATCGGCGGCGCGACCCACTTTCGAGAGCGCAAAGGCATAGCCGTAGCGCACCGCCGGCGAGCTGTCGCCGGCGCGCAGTCGGCGCCCGAAGTCGTCCACCGCCTCGTTGCCGCGCTCGGCCATCAAGACCTGGGTGCGCGCCTTCATCAGCGAGAACTCCACGGAGTCCCGGTGTTCGGATTTGGGTAGCGCCTCGGCGCGGGCCCTGGCCTCGGCGACGCGGGTGGTATTGACCGGGTGAGTGCGCAGGATTTCCGGCAGGCCGGCGCCGTACAGGCGCGACTGTTGTTCGAGCTTGGAGAAGAAGCTGGCCATGCCCTCGGGGTCGTAGCCAGCCTCGGCCATGGTATGGATGCCGATGCGGTCGGCCTCCAGTTCGTGAGCGCGGGTGTAATTGACTTCGCGCTGGTAGTTGAGCGACTGCCCCAGGGCCAGCGCTCCGTAGATCACATCGGGGTTGGCGGAGCCGGCGATGATGGCGGCGATCATCGCCGCCCAGGTGGCGATGTTGGCGGTGCGGGTGTCGGCGGCGGTGCGCGCCAGATGCCGCTGGGTGACGTGGGCCTGTTCATGGCCCATCACGCCTGCCAGCTCGCTCTCGTTGTCGGCGGATAGCAGCAGGCCGGCATTGATGCCGACCAGGCCGCCCGGCACCGCGAAGGCGTTGATGCGCGGATCGCCGATGACATAGAACTTGAACGGCACTGGCGCCGTCGCACCCTTGGCCGCCAGCTTCCAGCCCACCGAATTGACGTAGTCGGAAACCTCCGGGTCCTCGACCAGATAGTCGCCGCCGTAGAGCTCGGCGGCCACTTCGGCGCCGATCTTGGCTTCCTGGGCTGGCGACAGCGTCAGGTCGGCGGGTTCGCCCATCTGCGGCAGGTCAAGTGCCGCCGTGGTGCCCTGGGCCTGGGCGCCGAGGGCGGTGGTCAGGGTCAGTGCAGCGAGCAGGTGCAGGGCAGGGGAGGTGCGCAAGGAAGGTTCCGGTGGCCGGCTGGATGCCGGGGTGTTGCTGCCTATAGTGTGATGCAAAAGCGGATTGGTTCGTTGCGACTGCGGAACGGTATTGGCGCAATGATAAAATGCCGCTTCACCACGGTTGGCAGTGCGCATGAATTGGGCGGATTACGCGATCCTCACGATAGTTCTGGTTTCCATCCTGGTGGGGATTTTTCGTGGCTTGACCCGCGAATTGCTGGGTCTGGCCGGCTGGGTGCTG
The DNA here is from genome assembly GCF_058782965.1 of Stagnimonas sp. FW305-C-60. Classification (NCBI taxonomy): domain Bacteria; kingdom Pseudomonadati; phylum Pseudomonadota; class Gammaproteobacteria; order Nevskiales; family Nevskiaceae; genus Stagnimonas; species Stagnimonas sp. FW305-C-60. The sequence goes on along the minus strand of NZ_JBYSYF010000002.1, from coordinate 298,141 downwards.
GCGTTCTGGCTGGCCTTTCACTTCCTAGACCCGGTCACGGCTTGGCTTGATGGCCGCATCGCTACCCCCACTGTGCGCCGGGCGGTGGCCTTCGGCGGCATCTTCCTGCTCACCTTGCTGCTGTGCGCGGTGGCGACTTTCCTGCTCGCCTCGATGATCCGCGACAGCCAGTTTTCCGGCATCGACCGTACGCTGGGCGGCGGCTTTGGCTTTCTGCGCGGCCTGCTGCTGATTGCCGCCCTGTTGATGGTGGCCGGCACCACCACCGCTCGCCAGGACCTCTGGTGGCGGCAGTCCTTGCTGGTGTCCGAACTTGAATGGCTGGCCGATGCCCTGCATTCAGTGCTGCCCGAGCGCTGGATTCGGGCCTTGGAGTCCCCAAATTCCCCTTCCGAGCCTGCCGCCTTGCGACAGAGCCGGTCCTCTTGAGCCGTTCGTAGAACAGCCTTCTGTACTAAGGAGCTTCCTGACCCATGTGCGGCATCGCCGGTCTCGTTTCCAAATCGCCCGTCAATCAGGAACTGTTTGACGCCCTCACCATGTTGCAGCACCGCGGTCAGGATGCCGCCGGCATCATCACCGCCGATGGCGACCGCCTGCACCTGCGCAAGGAAAACGGCCTGGTGCGCGACGTCTTCCACGCCGATGAGCACATGAACAAGCTGCGCGGCCTGATGGGCATCGGCCATGTCCGCTACCCGACCGCCGGCTGCGCCACCTCGGCTGAAGCCCAGCCGTTCTACACCAACATGCCGTTCGGCATCTCCTTGGCGCATAACGGCAACCTGACCAACACCGAGGAACTCAAGCAGGCGCTGTTCGAGGAGGACCGCCGGCACATCAACACCGAGTCCGACTCCGAGGTGCTGCTCAATGTCTTCGCCCACGAGCTGATGCAGCAGAACACCCTGCGGCTGACGCCGGAGGACATCTTCGCCGCCATTGCCCGCGTGCATCGGCGAGTGCGCGGTGCCTATGCGGCGGTGGTGATGATCACCGGCTACGGCATCGTTGGCTTCCGCGACCCCTATGGCATCCGGCCGGCGGTGGTGGGTCGCCGCGACGGCCCGCATGGCCCGGATTTCCTGATCGCCTCGGAATCGGTGGCGCTGGACGCCCTGGGCTTCACCGTGCTCGGCGACATCGAGCCCGGCGAGGCGGTGGTCATCACCGAGGACGGCCGCCTGTTCCGCCAGCAGTGCGCGGCCAAGCCGATGTACTCGCCCTGCATCTTCGAGTACGTCTATCTGGCCCGCCCCGATTCGATGATGAACAACATCTCGGTGCACAAGGCGCGCCTGCGCATGGGCGTGAAGCTGGCCGAAAAGATCCAGCGCATCTGGCCCGATCACGACATCGACGTGGTGATCCCGATCCCCGACACCTCGCGCGTGCCGGCCTCCGAGCTGGCGCAGGTCCTGGGCGTGCCCTACCGCGAGGGCTACATCAAAAACCGCTACATCGGCCGCACCTTCATCATGCCCGGCCAGGCGCAGCGCAAGAAGAGCGTGCGCCAGAAGCTCAACCCGGTCGACGTCGAGTTCCGCGGCAAGAACGTGCTGCTGGTGGACGACTCCATTGTCCGTGGCACCACTTCGAAAGAAATCATCCAGATGGCGCGCGACGCCGGTGCCCGCAAGGTCTACTTCGCCTCCGCCGCGCCGCCGGTGCGGTTCCCCAACGTCTACGGCATCGACATGCCGACCAGCGCCGAGCTGGTGGCCCATGGCCGCACCGAGGAGGAGCTCCGCGTCCTGCTCGGCGCCGACCGTCTGGTGTTCCAGGATCTCGAGGACCTGATCGACGCCGTCAAGCACAAGCACGCCAACATCGAGCGCTTCGACTGCTCGGTGTTTACCGGCGAGTACGTGACCCAGGACGTCGATGCCAAGTACCTCAACCAGCTTGAGCTGTTCCGCAACGACGCCGCCAAGGAAACCCGCAAGGCGGGCGCCTCGGGCACGCTCGATCTGCAGAACGCCGCCTAAAGCCCGGCCATGAGCGAATTCGACCCGGACTGGGGTTTTGCCACCCTGGGGGTGCGCGCCTTTGAGCCGGTGCGCGGCGTCGGCGAGCATTCGGCGGCGATCCACCCCACCTCGTCCTTCGTGTTCGGCAGTGCGGCGGAGGCAGCGGCGGTGTTCGCCGGCGAGGCGCCCGGCTATGTCTACTCGCGCTTCACCAATCCCACCGTGCAGGCCTTCGAGCGGCGGCTGGCGGCGATGGAGGGCGGCGAGGCCTGCGTGGCCACCGCCAGCGGCATGGCGGCGATCCTCTCGCTGTGCCTGGCGACGCTGAAGAGCGGCGATGAGGTGATCGCCTCCAACAGCCTGTTCGGAGCCACGGTCAGCCTGTTCAACAATGTGCTGTCGCGCTTCGGCATCGTCACCCGCTGGGTGAGCCTGACCGACCTCGAAGCCTGGCGGCAGGCCTTCACCGCCCAAACCCGGCTGCTGTTCGTGGAGACGCCGTCCAACCCCTTGTCGGAAGTCGCCGACATCGCCGCCTTGGCCGAGCTGGCCCATGCCCACGGCGCCAAGCTGGCGGTCGACAACTGCTTCCTGACGCCGGTGCTGCAGCAGCCGCTGAAGCTCGGGGCCGACTACGTGATCCACTCCGCCACCAAGTATCTGGACGGGCAGGGCCGCTGCCTGGGCGGCGCGGTGGTCGGCGATGCGCAGTCGGTGGGCAAGGACGTGTTCGGCTTCATGCGCACGGCCGGGCCTTCGATGAGCCCGTTCAACGCCTGGGTGTTCCTCAAGGGGCTGGAGACCCTGGCGCTGCGCATGCAGGCGCACGAGAGCAACGCCCTGCAGCTGGCGCGCTGGCTGGAGCAGCAGCCGCAGGTGCAGCGGGTCTATTACAGCGGTCTGGAAAGCCACCCGGGGCACGCCTTGGCCAAGCGCCAGCAGCGCGGCTTTGGCGGCGTGCTGAGTTTCGAGCTGCGTGGCGGCCGCGAGGAAGCCTGGAAGCTGATCGACGCCACCCGCCTGCTGTCGATCACCGCCAACCTGGGTGATACCCGCACCACCATCACTCATCCTGCCACCACCACCCACGGCCGGGTGTCTGCCGAGGCGCGGGCCAAGGCCGGCATTGGCGAGAACCTGGTGCGCATCGCGGTCGGCCTGGAAGACATCAAGGATCTGATCGCCGATCTGCGGCAAGCCCTGGCGGCATGACCGCCGCCAGCGAAGCCCTGTTGCGGGGCAGTCTGGCCGGCAGCCACGAGGCTGAGCCGCGGCCGATGGTCGATCTGGACATGCCGGCGGCGATGCTCAGGGCGCTGCTGCCGGCGCTGCCCCTGCTCAAGCCGGCGGCCGTGCTGGTGCCGCTATTGCGGCGTCCACAAGGGCTGACCGTACTGCTGACCCGGCGCGCCGAGACGCTGCGCAACCACAAGGGCCAGGTCAGTTTCCCCGGCGGTCGTCGCGATCCCGGCGACACTAGCTTTGCCGCCTGCGCGCTGCGCGAGGCCGAGGAGGAGGTGGCGCTGCCACCGGAGAACGCCGAGGTGATCGGCTATCTCGACGATTACCCGACGATCAGCCGTTACCGCATCACGCCGGTGGTGGCGCTGGTGGAGCCGCCGGCGCAGTTTCGGGTTGATCCGGGCGAGGTGGCGGAGGTCTTCGAGCTGCCGCTGGCGGTGGCGCTGAACCCCGCCAGTTTCGAGCGCGGCCTGCTCAGCCGCGATGGCTTCAAGCTGCCGTTTCTGGAGATCAACCACCAGGATCGCCGCATCTGGGGCGCGACCGCCGGCATGCTCTGGGAGCTGTGCCGCAAGGTAAATTTGCATCGCGGCTGAGCCGGACCTGGCGGTTTGGCTATGAAGACCAGTCCGTCATGTTTATGATCCCTCAAATAAACCTTTAGAGGGGGAGACATGAGAATTGGCATCGTGGTGGATTCCGCGTGCGATCTACCGCAGTCCTTCATCGACGAAAACAAGATCGTCATTCTGCCGATCACGCTGCATCTGGATGGGCAGACGATGCTGGACGACCGCAATGCGGCGACCACCATTGAGTTCTACCGCAAGCACGTCACCGATGCAGCGCGGGCGGAGACCTCGGCATTCACCGTCGAGCAGATCAAGAAGCTGTTCCTGGAGCGGCTGGTCCTCGACTACGACCTGGTGTTCTGCTTCACCATCGCCAGCTCGCGCAGCCCGATGTTCGACAACGCCAACCGCGCGGCGCTGCAGATCTTGAACGAGTACAAGCCGATCCGCGCCGCCGCCGGCATCCCGACGCCGTTCGGCCTGCGCATTATCGATACCCAGAACTGCTTCGGCGGCCAGGCGATTCCGGTGATCGAATGCGTGCGCATGATCAAGGCCGGCGAGAGCCACAACAAGATCCGCGAGCGCCTGGAGTTTCTCACCCACAACACCTACGGCTATCTGCTGCCACGCGACTTGAAGCAGCTGCGCGCGCGCGCCCACAAGAAGGGCGACAAGAGCGTCGGCCTTTTGCAGTACGTGCTGGGCTCGGCGCTGGACGTGAAGCCACTGGTGCGCGGCTATCGCAACACCACCCAGCCGGTGACCCGCCTGCGGCATTTCGACGAGGGTGTGGCCAAGGTGTTCAAGTACGTCGAAGGGCAGATCCGCAAGGGCCTGCTGACGCCGACCCTGCTGGTCGAGTACGGCGGTGACCCGCGCCTGCTGGAGGCGCTGCCCGGCTACGCCCAGATGGTGAACACCGCCCACGCGCATGGCGTCGAGGTGTTCGTGGCGATGATGAGCATGGTGGCTGGCATCCATGTCGGCGAGGGGGCAGTTGGTGTTGCCTTCGCGGCCGCCGAGCACGAGATCGATCTGTAGCGCGTGCCTGCAACCAATGAAGCCCGGCAATGCCGGGCTTTTTGTAGGGCTGGTTTAGGCGAGGCGATTCAAACCATTGTGCGCCGCCACCCGATAGGCCTCGGCCCCGCCCTTGGCTTGCCAAGGGCGCAATGATCATCGGCGACGATGGCCGCGCCCGGGGGGGCTGGTTCAGGCGAGGCGATTCAAACCATTGTGCGCAGCCACACGGTAGGCCTCGGCCATCGTCGGATAGTTGAACGTGGTGTTGATGAAGTAGCGCAGGTTGTTGATCGTCGGGCTCGCCATCGCGGTCTGGCCGATGTGGACGATCTCCGAGGCGCGGTCGCCGAAGCAGTGCACGCCCAGGATCTCCAGCGTCTCGGCATGGAACAGGATCTTCAGCATGCCTACCGTCTCGCCGGTCATCTGCGCGCGCGCCAGGCTCTTGAACTGGGCGTGACCCATCTCGTAGGGCACGCCGGCCTCCTGTAGTTCGCGCTCGGTCTTGCCGACGCTGCTGATCTCCGGAATGGTGTAGATGCCGGAAGGCAGCAGGCGGAAGCGCTCGGCCGAGCTGCCGCCGCCGGTGAGGATGTGCTCCACCGCGAAGCGACCCTGGTCGTAGGCAGCGGAGGCGAGGGCAGGCGGCCCGGCGATATCGCCGACGGCGTAGATCTGCGGCTGCGCGGTCTGGTAGTGCTCGTTGACCGCCAGCTGTCCCCGCGAGTTGGGCTTCAAGCCCAGCGCCTCCAGCCCCAGGCCGTCGGAATTGCCGGTGCGGCCGTTGGCCCAGAGCAAGAGGTCGGACTTGATGCGGCGCCCGGACTTCAGATGCAGCACCACGTCGTCGGCCCGCGCCTCGATGCGGGCGTACTGCTCGTTGTTGCGGACGATCACGCCCTGTTCGCGCAGGTGGTAGGACAGCGCCTCGGCGATCTCGTCGTCGAGGAAGGACAGCAGTCGGTCCTGAGTATTCACCAGGTTCACCTTGCAGCCCAGCTTGACGAAGATCGAGGCGTACTCGCAGCCGATTACGCCGGCGCCGTAGATGGTGATGGCGTGCGGGCTGTCGGCCAGCTGCAGGATGGTGTCGCTGTCGCGCACCCGCGGATGGTTGAAGTCGACATCCGGCGGCCGGTAGGGGCGCGAGCCGGCGGCGATCACCACATGCTTGGCGCGCAGTTTCTGCGAGCTGCCGAGACTGCTGTCGACCTCCAGGGTTTCGGCGTCAAGAAAGCGGGCGCTGCCGGCCAGTACCGGTACCCGGTTGCGCTCGTAGAAGCGCCGGCGCAGCGCCACCTGCTGTTCGATGACCCGCCCGGCGCGCGTCAGCAGCTGCGGAAACGACAGTCGCAGGGTGCTGCGGAACTCGCTGAGCAGCGGCTCATTCTGAAAATCGCTGAGTGTCTTCACCGCATGGCGCAAGGCCTTGCTGGGAATGGTGCCCCAGTGGGTGCAGCCGCCGCCGACGTCGAAATGGCGTTCGACCAGCACCGCTTTCAGGCCGTTCTTGGCCGCCATCATCGCCGCGCCTTCGCCACCGGGGCCGCTGCCGATCACCGCGAGGTCGTATTGCTTCATGTCGATATTTCGTACTACGGGATAAAGTTGGTCTCGACAGCGGAGATGATGCTCGGCTGGATCGAGCGCTTGTCCGTACAGGAACTTATGCGTCCGGGCGAATCTGGTATAAAAAGCTCATTGAAATCAGGTAGTTCAAAGTTTACCTTAAGGTAGATAATAAGCTTTGAATGAATCTCGGTTTCGCGGCCACGACCAAAGTCGCAAAAGATGGGCCGGGCAGGGCTGGCAATTTCTGGAGTGCGGGCAATGAGCGATCTCGAACAGGGCAGTCTGGCCTATTTCCTTTCCACTCCGGTGAGCCCGCAGTGGGCCGATTTTCTGCGGGTGCTGGGCGAGGAGTTGAGCGAGCAGATGAGCGCGGACGAAATCCGCGCTTTCTTCCTGCTGCTGGGCAAGCGCATCGCTCGTCGCAACCCCCTGCAGGCGGGCGAAACCCTGCAGGACCTGGAGCAGGCGGTCAACGAGCAGTTGCGCCGCAGCGGCTGGGGCTGGATGCGGATACGCGATCTCAACACCAGCCTGGAATTCCTGCATTCCTGCGCGCCGCTGCGCCAGGCTTTCGGCGACGCCGCGCTGGACTGGGCGCCGGGCATACTCGAAGGGCTCTACAGCGAATGGCTCAAGCAATTGGGTGCCGAGGAAAGCCTGGTGCTGCAGCAGCTGGGCAAGGCCGAAGGTGTGCAGGACACCCTGCGCTTCCGGTTGGCGCATCCGAGCCAGTTCCTCTGAAGGAGGATCGTCATGGCGGAAAAGAGCGACGACATCAAGCAGCTGTTCTCCCATCTGGGCTTGAACCCCAGTGACTACCAGGAGATTCGCAGCGCGCCCAGTGCCAATGCCACGGTGACCGAGACGCCGCGGCGCTGGTCGCTGCTGCAGGCCACCAGCAAGCATCCCTTGCCGACCAAGGTGGCGCCCATCGTGCCGACCACGAGCGGTCCGTCGGCCATGCCCCCCCCCATTTCCGCGCCCGCCGCGGTGCCGCGTGCGGCTGCGCCGGCTACGCCTGCGCAGTGGGCGGCGCTATCGCCGCGCGCCACGGTGTCGGTGCCGATGGCCCCGGTGGTGGTGCCACCGCCCGCGGTGCCGGCGCCGGTCGCCGACGACCAGCCCCTGGCGGAGGGGCTGCGCTCCCTGTTCCAGTCGGTGCGCGAACCGCCGCCGGTCGCGCCGCTGCCTTCAGCGCCGACTCTCCTGGTGCCGCCACCGGCCGAGCCTTCCGCCGACGAGGTATATCGCGAGCTGCGTGGCAATGCGCCGGGCCGGGCCGCACCTCCGCCCGAGAATCCGCCGCCGCCGGCCTGGGCTGGCTATGACGCCGAACAGGAGACCCGTTACGCGCTGCCGCCAGCGACGGCCCAGCATGCGGTGCCGCCACCTGCGCCCAAGGCTGCGGCGGCCTCGCCACCGCGGGCGCTGAGCACGCCGCCTACGCCGGTACCCGCACCACCGCCGGTTGCCGCCGCCGCCAGGGCGAAGCCGGCGCGGCCGGCGCCAGCACCGATGCCGGCAGCAGCCCCGTCGGTGCGGGCGCCGGCAGCCGAGGTCGCCAGCGATCTGCAAGCAGCGTTCCGGCGGCTGGCCGAGCCCGAGCCGCCGCGTGCGGCCGCCAGTGGGCGCCTGCGGCTGCGCTATCCCGCAGCACCACAGGCCCAGGCTGATTCGAGTCGGGAGGCAAGGCTCGATGATGTGCTGCGGCGTATCTCGGGCCACAATGGCCCCACGAAATAACGGGCCGGCCGGAAATCAGGGCGCATGAATCCGAACACCAACCGACTGATCGTTTCGATCGTGTCGCCCAAGGGGGGCGTCGGCAAGACCACTATCGCCGCCAACCTGGCGACGGCGCTGGCGGCGCGTGGCCAGGCCTCGTTGCTGGTGGATCTCGACACCCAGAACAGCCTACGACTGCACCACCAGATGCCGCTGGACGACACCTCCGGCCTGGCGATCCAGACGCTGCGCGGCTTGCCCTGGGCCGACTGCGTGTACCGCAGCCCCTATGGTATCGACTGCCTGCCATTCGGCCTGATCTCGGAGTCGGACCGCCGGGAGTTCGAGCATCGCCTGGATAGCGACCCGACCTGGCTGGTGCGCAATCTCGATGCGCTGCGGCTAGCGCCGGGCAGCTATGTGATCGTCGACACCCCGCCTGGCGGTTCGGCTTATCTGACTCAGGCGCTGCTGGCCGCAGACCTTGCCATCTGCGTGCTGCTGCCCGATGCCGCCTCGTTCATCACTATCCCCTCGATGGAGCGCTGGCTAGACGAGTACAGCCGGCCGCGGCCGGATTTTCACGGCGGCTATTACCTGCTCAACCGCATGAACAATGCCCGGGTGCTGTGCCGCGATGTGGCCGCCGCCCTGGAGCGCGAGCTCGGCCCACGACTGATTCCGGTGGAGGTGCATTTCGACTCGGCGGTGGAAGAGGCGCTGGCCTCGCAGACGCCGATCCTCCGTTACGCGCCGGAATCGCCCGCCACCCGCGACCTCACCGCGCTGGCGGACTGGCTGCTCAAGCTGCCATGAGCGAGCCCAATCCGAGTTATGTGCTGAGCAATGCCGCCCGGGTCGGCCAGCCCTGGTCGCAGACGCTGATCAATCAGAACTGGGACCGGCGGATCGAGCGGCTCATCGAGTTGGGCATCTGGGACCGGAGCTGGATGTTGCCGCTGAGCCTGGTGATCTGTGCGATTCCGGCGATGGTGGTGGTGACCACGCCGCTGCCGTTCGGCAGCCAGGTCTTGTTCGCGCTCGGCACCTTCCTGCTGGCGGTCTGGATGAACCGCATCGAGGGGCGGCTGGTGTCGCACATCCTCATGCTGCTGTCGGTGCTGGTCAGCAGCCGCTATATCTACTGGCGGCTTACCGAATCACTGGGCTCGATCTACTCCAGCGAGCGCTATACCGACATGTTCTTCTCCAGCGGCCTGCTGGCTGCAGAGCTGTACGCCTTCGTGGTGCTGATGCTCGGTTACTTCCAGGTGCTCTGGCCGCTCAACCGCAAGCCCACGCCCTTGCCGCGCGATCTCAGCGAGTGGCCGATGGTGGACATCTACATCCCCACCTACAACGAGCCGCTGAAGGTGGTGCGTCCGACGATCCTTGCCGCGCTGGATGTCGACTGGCCCAAGGAAAAACTCAACGTCTACGTGCTGGACGATGGCAAGCGCCAGCAGTTCCGGGAATTCTGCGAGCAGGTGGGCGCCGTTCATCTCACCCGTGGCAACTCACGCCATGCCAAGGCCGGCAATCTCAACGCGGCACTGCAAAAGACCCATGGCGAGTACATTGCCATCTTCGATTGCGATCACATTCCGACCCGCTCCTTCCTGCAGGTCACCATGGGTGGCTTCCTGCACGACCCACGGCTGGCGATGGTGCAGACGCCCCACCATTTCTTCTCGCCCGATCCTTTCGAGCGCAACCTCGGCACCTTCCGCAAGGTGCCCAACGAGGGCGAGCTGTTCTACGGGCTGCTGCAAGACGGCAATGACTTCTGGGACGCCACCTTCTTTTGCGGCTCCTGCGCGGTGCTGCGGCGCACGGCGCTCGAGGAGGTCGGCGGCATCGCGGTGGAAACCGTCACCGAGGACGCCCACACGGCGCTGAAGATGCATCGGCGTGGCTGGGGCACTGCCTACCTCAACATCGCCCAGGCGGCGGGCCTTGCTACCGAATCCCTGTCGGCGCATGTCGGTCAGCGCGTCCGCTGGGCACGCGGCATGGCGCAGATCTTCCGCACCGACAACCCCTTGTTCGGGCGTGGCCTGCACTTCGGGCAGAGGCTCTGCTACTTCAACGCCATGCTGCACTTCTTCTACGGCCTGCCGCGACTGGTGTTCATGACCGCGCCGCTGTCCTATCTATTCTTCGAGGCGCACATCATCAGTGCCAGCGCGCTGGTGATCGCCGCCTACGCGCTGCCGCACATCGCCCACGCCAATCTCACCAACTCGCGCATCCAGGGGCCGTACCGACACTCGTTCTGGGCCGAGGTCTACGAGACGGTGCTGGCCACCTACATCATCTGGCCGACAGTCCTGGCGGTGATCAACCCCAAACTGGGCGCGTTCAATGTCACCGCCAAGGGCGGTATCAACGAAAAAACCTATTTCGATGCCGACATTGCCAGGCCCTATCTCTGGCTGCTGGCGCTCAATCTGGCCGGTGTAGCCATCGGCATCGCGCGCGCGCTGAAATTCAACACCCACGAAGTCGACACTGTGGTGCTGAACATCATCTGGAGCGTCTACAACCTGATCATCGTCGGCGCCGCTCTGGCGGTGGCCTGGGAATCCAAGCAGGTGCGGCGCTCGATCCGCGTCGACACCACCATCAACGCCCGCCTCAGGGTGCCGGATGGCCCGGTGATCGAGGCGGTCACCACCGATCTTTCCGAGGGTGGTGTCGGCTTGAAGCTGGCCCAGCCCTATCCCTTGCCGCAGGCTGCCGAGCTGCAGGTGGCGCTGGTGCCGGAACGCAGCCTGGTGTGGATGCCAGTGCGCGTCGTGCGTTCGCGCGGCGAGATGCTTACCCTGGAGTTCCAGCCGCTGACGGTGACTCAGGAGCGGCAGCTGGTTTATGCGCTGTTCGGCCGCGCGGATGCCTGGGTTGATTGGTCCGCCACCCGCCCGGCGGATCGGATCGGCGAGAGTTTCCGCACCATCCTCGACTTCGGTTTGTCCGGGGCGATACACCTCATCAAATTCACCGTTCAGAACCTGAAGAGTTCCCTTATGGAATCCCTGCATCGGATCTTTCCCGCCTTGAAGGCGCGCCGGGCTGCCAGCCTGCTGCTGCCGGCCCTGCTGTCGGCCAGCCTGCTGGCCTCTCTCCCCCCGCCGGTGCGGGCTCAGGACGCGCCAGCGGCCGAGGCCAGCGCGGCGAGCGCCGGCGTGGAGCTCGTCACCAACGGCGCCCGCGTCGAGACCCGGCTGCTGAGCTTCCAGTCGATGGGCGCACAGAAGCCGATCCGTCTGCGCGGAGTCACCGGCGAGATGACCTTGCCGGTGGCGATCCGCGACGACGAGGTGGTGACCCGGGCGCGGCTGCGGCTGAAGTTCTCGCATTCGCCGTCGCTGATCATGCCGCTGTCCCACCTCAATGTGCTGGTCAACAACGAGCTGGCGGCGACCATCCAGTTCAGCCCGGAGACCGCCGGTGGCACCGAGCGCGTCATCGACATCGACCCGAGGCTGTTCGTCGAGTACAACCAGCTCGGTCTGCAGTTCATCGGCCATTACACGATGGACTGCGAAGACCCGGTGAACACCACGCTGTGGTCGATCGTCAGCAACAAGTCGACGCTGGAGATCGAGACCAAGCCGCTGTTGCTGGCCAAGGATCTCAACCTGCTGCCCAAGCCCTTCTTCGACGGCCGCGACGCCCGCAAGCTGGCGCTGCCCTTCGTGTTCGCGGCGACGCCGGGTCTGGAAGAGCTGGATGCCGCCGGCGTGGTGTCGTCCTGGTTCGGCGCTCTGGCCGACTACCGCGGCGCCAGCTTCCCGGTCTACCTCAACCGCCTGCCGATGGGCCATGCCGTGGTGTTCGCGGTGGGCAACCGCCTGCCGGCGGGCTTGAGCCTCCCCGATGACGGCGGCAGCGCCAAGCTCCTGCTCACCGCCAATCCGCGCGATCCCTCCTCGACCCTGCTGGTGATTCGTGGCAACAGCGGCGAGAGCCTGAAGGCCGCCGCCCGCAGCCTCGCCCTGGGTACCCAGGGGCTCTCCGGGCAGGAAGTGGTGATCCGCGAGTTCAAGGATCCGGCGCCACGCAAGGCCTACGATGCGCCGCGCTGGATTCCCACCGACCGCCCGGTGCAACTGGGCGAGCTGGCCCAGCCCTGGCAGCTGGAGGCGGTGGGTCTTTATCCGGACACCATCCGCGTGCCCTTCCACGCACCGCCGGATCTCTTCACCTGGCGCAGCAAGGGCATGAAGCTGGGCCTGAAGTACCGCTACACCCCGACGGTGGGCGCCAAGTCGACGCTCAACATCAGCATCAACAACGAGTTCGTGGAGGCCATCGCGCTGTCCTACAGCGGCGAGGACAAGGCTGCCGAACAGCGCATCAAGCTGCCGTTCGTGGCGCAGTACGAGTCGGTGAACAGTTCCACCGTCTATGTGCCGGATTACAAGTTCAGCGCCGACAACACCCTGCAGTTCCAGTACTACTTCGAGCGCAAGAAGGAGGGCGCCTGCAAGGACGTGGTGCTCGACAACCTGCGCGGTGCCATCGACCAGGACTCCAGCATCGACCTGTCGGCCTTCCCGCATTACACCGCGCTGCCGGAGCTGACTCTGTTCGCCAACGGTGGCTTTCCGTTCACCAAGTACGCTGATCTCGGCCAGACCGCGATCGTGGTGCCCGATGTCATCAACGCCGAGGAGATCGAGGCTTATCTGACGGTGATGGGGCGCCTGGGCAATGCCACCGGCTATCCGGCGCATCGCTTCGCGCTGGTGCGCGCCGGCGAGATCGACGGCTACACCGATCACGACATCCTGGTGTTCGGCAGTGCCGGCAACCAGCCGCTGCTGGAGCGCTGGGCCAGCAATATGCCGGTGGCCATCGCCGGCGGCGCCATCAGCCTCAACGTGCTGGGGCCGATCGAGCGCCTGCGCGCCCGCTGGGAGGGGCGCGACCTGACCGGCGCCATCGACCATGCCGGCCGGGTGGTGCTCGAGGCCGGCCGTTCGCTGGGCCTGATCATGAGCTTCGAGTCGCCGCTGTCGTCCAAGCGCACGGTGGTGGTGATGAGCGCCGGCACGCCCAAGCGGCTTGCCGAAGTGGCCAATCTGTTCACCGACCCCGGCAAGGCGCAGTTCGTGCGCGGCGACCTGGTGCTGTTCAATGGCGATCAGGTCAGCAACTATCTGCTCGGCGAGCAGTACAACGTCGGCTCGTTGCCGTTGTTCACCCAGTTGCGCTGGTGGTTCTCGCGCCAGCCGCTGGTGCTGGTGGCGCTCTGCCTGCTGGCGGCGCTGCTGTTGTCGACGGTGTTGTACCGCTCGCTGCGGCGGATGGCGATGCGACGCAAGCAGGCGGCGCATTGAGCCGGAGCGCCCGCTGACATGCGTTACGCGATCCCGGCGGTCGCCGCCGCGATCGCCGTAGTGATCGCCATGGTCGGCTACGGCTATTGGCAGTGGAGTCGGCCCTGGCAGGCCTGGGAGGCCTATCGCAAGGTGTTCGTGCAGGCGGACGGGCGGGTGATCGACCGCACCGCGGCCGGCCGCAGCACCTCGGAAGGGCAGGCCTACACGCTGTTCTTCGCCCTGGTCGCCAACGACCGGGCGGTGTTCGACCGGGTGCTGCAATGGACCGCCGCCAATCTCTGCGAGGGCAGGCTCGAGAGCCGCCTGCCGGCCTGGCTCTGGGGCCAGCGCGAAGACGGCAGCTGGGGCGTGAAAGACCCCAATGCCGCCAGCGATGCCGATCTCTGGATCGTCTACAGCCTGCTGGAGGCCGCCCGGCTCTGGCGGCAGCCGGACTACGCCCGCAAGGCGATGGCGCTGCTGGCGATGATCCGCGCCCAGGAGCTGGCCGAGGTGCCGGGAGTAGGGACCATGCTGCTGCCGGCCCCGCAGGGCTTCCAGCTCGACGACGGCCGCTGGCGTTTCAACCCCAGCTATCTGCCGGAATTCCAGCTCCGCTACCTTGCCGCCGCCGACCCCCACGGGCCCTGGCAAGCGGTGTGGAGCAACCATCTGCTGCAGATGCAGCGGCTGCTGCTGCGCGGCTATGCCCCCGACTGGTATCAGACCGACGCCTCCGGCAAGCCGCTGCTGGACCCGATCAGCGGCGGGCGCGGCAGCTACGATGCCATCCGTGTCTATCTCTGGGCCGGGATCAGTGCCCAGGCCAGCGGCGAGCGCGGGGCCGCGCCCTTGTTGCGCCTGCTAGCGCCTTACGCCGCCCTCGTCCGCCTTCAGGGCCAGCCGCCGGAAGTGGTGGATGTCGCCAGCGGCGCCGCCTCCGGTGGCGCGCCGCTGGGCTACTCCGCGGCTGTGTTGCCTTTCCTCGCAGTAGTGGATGAAGATACCGTTGCAACTCAGCGTACCCGCTTGAAAAACAGCCGGCGAGAGGGCGATTCCGGCAACCTTGGAAAGCCGCCTCATTACTACGACCAAGTGCTGGCGCTGTTTGGCGAGGGGTGGGCCGAGAAGCGTTATCGAATCGATACCCAGGGTCAGGTCATTCCACGATGGTCAAAGACATGTTGCGGCTGGCCCTACTGAGCCTCTGGCTGGCCTGTGCCGCCATGACGGCGCAGGCGCAGGATGCCGCCGCGACCACCGACCAGCTCGCCTCGCAGGCGCGCTACTGGGAAGGCAAGGGCCGCTATGACCTGGCGCGCGAGAACTGGCTCAAGCTGCTACGCGCCTCGCCCGACAATCCCACCGCGCTGTCCGGTCTGGCCAATGCCGAGGCGGTCAGCGGCCGCGCCGCCGCGGCCCAGGTCTACCTCGACCGGCTCAAGGAGGCGCAGCCCAATCACCCCGACCTGCGCCGCCTGGAAGCGGCGATCCGCGCCGGCAGCTACGACCCCGACAAACTCTCGCAGCCGCGCACCCTGGCCCGACAGGGCAAGTACCAGCAGGCGGTGGAGGCCTACCGCAGCATCTTCAACAACGACATTCCCGGCGGCCGCCTGGGCCTGGAGTACTACCAGACCCTGGCCGGCACCGAGAACGGCTGGCAGCCGGCTTACGTCGGCATCCAGAAGCTGGCCCAGGACAATCCCGGCGAGCCGATCTACCAACTGGCCCTGGCCCAGCATCTGACGTATCAGGAGAGCACCCGCCGCGAAGGCATCCGTGGTCTGGCCGAGTTGAGCAAGGACCAGACCATCGCCAGCCCGGCGCGTCAGGCCTGGCGCCAGGCGCTGCTCTGGCTGGGGGCCAAGGCCGGCGACGAGGGCCTGTACCAGGACTATCTGCGCCAGGGTGGCGACGACGCTCAGATCAGCGCCAAGCTCGACTCCCTGCGCGAGGCACGCAGCAGCGCGGTGGCGGCGGCGCGCGGCGAACCGGTGGACCGGCCGCCGACCGCCGAAGAGCTGCGCGGCCAGCTGGTCAAGCAGGGTTTTGACGCCGTCAACGACGGTCGCCTGGAGCTGGCCGAAGGCCTGTTCACCCAGGCGCTCAAGGAATACGGCGAATCCGCCGACGTGCTGGGCGGCCTGGGCATCATCCGCCTGCGTCAGGAAGCCTATGGCGAGGCCGCCGATCTGCTCGGCCGCGCCTCCAACCTCAACAAGTCGCGCGCCGGCCGCTGGAAAGAGGCGCTGGATACCGCCCGCTTCTGGCAGGTGGTGCGCGCCGCGGAAGCCGCGCGCAAGGCCGGCGACAGCGCGCTGGCGATCCGCGAGTTGCGCCGTGCCCTGAGCCTGGACGCCAAGCGCAGCGCCGAGCAGCCGACGGTGCGCATCAGCCTCGCCGACCTGCTGATGGAGCAGGAGCAGTTTGCCGAGGCGGAAAAAATCTACCGCGACATCCTGCGCGGCCAGCCCGACAACGCCGATGCCCTGCGCGGCCTGCTGGGTCTGTTGGCACGGGACCAGCGGCTGCCCGAGGCGATCGCCCTTGCCGAGCGCGCGCCGCCGGAAGTGCGCGCGCAGCTGGGCAACTTCGGGGTGCTCAAGGCGCAGAACCTGCGCGATCAGGCCGCCGAGGCGCTGCGCGCCAAGGACCAGGCCCGGGCCGAAGTCCTGCTCAAGGAAGCCCTGCTGGTCGACCCGGAAAGCCCCTGGACCCGTCTGGATCTGGCGCGCATCTACCAGGGCCAGCAGCGCAGCCGCGAGGCCAGCACCCTGATCGACGGCCTGCTCGCACCAGGCAGCGGCGGCGTGCAGGGCGAGGCCTTGTACATCAAGGCCCTGCTCCTGGCCGAGCAGCAGAACTGGTACGAGGGTCTGCAGCTCTTGGAGCGGGTCGAGCCGGGCGCGCGTACACCGGGCATGGCCGAGCTGCAGAAGCGCCTGTGGGTGCGCTACCAGACCCAGCGCGCCGGGGTCTATGCGCGCCTGGGCCAGCCGGGTGTCGCCAGCCAGATCCTGGCCGAGGTCGAGCCCCATGTCGGCGAGCAGCCGGAACTGCTGGGCGCGCTCGCCACCGCCTTTGCCGATCTCGGCGACGAGAGCCGCGCGCTGGGCTATATCCGCCAGGCCCTGAGTCGCACGGCCAACCCCGGCTCCGGTCTGCGTCTGCAGTATGCGAGCCTGCTGTTCAAGCTGCGCCAGGACGCCGAATTCGAAGTGGTGATGGAAGACCTCTTGCGCAAGGGCGATCTGGATGCCGAGCAGAGCCAGGGCCTGGCCAATCTGCGCATCGCCTACCGCTTGCGCCAGGCCGACCTGCTGCGCGAGGAGGGCGATCTTGCCCGCGCCTACGAGTACCTGGAGCCCTTGCTGCGGCTCAACCCCAACGATCCGCGGCTGATGATGGCGCTGGCACGGCTCTACAACGACTCCAAGGACTACGACCAGGCCTACCGCATCTACCAGCGGGTGCTGGCGCTCAACGACCAGGAGCTCGATGCCTACAAGGGCGCGATCAATGCCGCCCTGTCTCTGTCCAAGTGGGACGAGGCCGATGCGCTGCTGGAGCGCGCCTTTGCGCTGGACCCGGAAAACCCGCGCCTGTACGCGCTGGCCGGGCGCTCGGCGCGTGGCCGTGGGGATGACGGTCGGGCGCTGCAGCTGTTCCAGCAGGCCTTGCGGATCGATGCCCAGCAGGGCGGCGCGGGCGGCAACCCCTTCAGCCCCGGCAATTCCCAGCCGCTGCTGCAGCTGATCGACCCGGCCGCGGCCGGCAACCGGGTGCCTTACAGCCCCTACATCTTCGGCCAGCACCGCGCACCGTCGGTAGCGCCGCCCTCGTTGGCGGCGCGGGTGGTTCCGGCCAAGGCCGGCGCTCCTACCCTGACGCCGCGCGTGGAGCGGGTGCGCCAGCTCGTGAGCAAGCCCAAGGCCCGGCTGCTGGCGGTTGCCAGCACGCCTCGCCAAGAGCGCCGCGTCGCCGACGAGCAGCGCGCGCGCGTCGCGCGGCTGATGCGCGCGGCCTACACGCGCGGCGATGTCGCCATCCCCGCCGGCCACCGCCAGGGCCGGCTCTGGCAGGTGTCGACGCCGCCGGACAAGCCCCAGGGCCAGGCGCCCAGCGGCCGCCTCAATCGCCCCAGTGGCTATTGGACCGAAGACGGCCGCGCCAGCGGCGACAGCGCCGCCTACCGCTATGTCGAAGGCAGCAGCGGTGCGCCGCCGCCCGCACCCAGCCCGGCCGCAAGCTATCGCGCGACTGCCGCCGAGACCGTCGCCCCCGCGCCGCTGCCGGCGACCGGTCGCAGCGAGTATCCAGCGCCGCGGCGCGCGGTCGGCAATCTGCAAACCACGCTCAGCAAGCCGCAGGCCCAGCCGACGCTGCGCGACGAGTTGCTGGGCGATATCGCCGACCTCAATCGCCAGCCCGCAGGCAAGAGCTCGGCGACGGTGGCGCCGCAGGTGTATTACGGCGACAGCTACGGAATCTACGAGGTGCCGCGGCAGACCGGCGGTTATCCGCCTGCGGCGCCGGTGTATCGGGCGACCGAGCCGCGCTACAGCCCTGCGCCGACGGTTGGCCGTCCGGTCGGCCCGGCGCTGGATCTGCGGCTCAGCCGGCCCGAGGTGGTCTTGAGCCAGGACAACAGCGATCCCGAGGATCGCAAGCAGCTACTGCGCGAGATCGGCGATCTGCGCGCCCAGCGCAGCCCCTATGGTCAGATCGGCCTGGGCCTGCGCAGCCGCGACGGCGTCGCCGGCCTGGACAAACTCGACGACATCGAGGCGCCGGTGGAAGTGGGCTTTCCCGCCACCGAGGCTGGCCGCTTCAAGTTTCGCGCGGTGCCGGTATCGCTGGAGGCCGGCACCCTGTCCGGCAGCAGCGTGCCGCTGTTCGGCACCCTGGGTCTGGCGACTGCGCTGGCCTCCGCCAACGGCGAGGAGCCGACCACCATCACCAGCCGCCGCATCAGCCAGAGCGAGTCCGGCGTGGCGCTGGGCCTGGGTTACGAGGTCGGCGACTTTCGCGCCGATTTCGGCACCTCGCCGCTGGGCTTTCCGGTGGAGACCCTGGTCGGCGGCGTCAACTGGCGGCCGACAGTGGGGGCGACCAGCTTCAAGATCGACGTCGCCCGCCGCTCGGTGACCGACAGCCTGCTGTCCTATGCCGGCGCCCGCGATCCCGGCACCGGCCTGGTCTGGGGTGGCGTGACCAAGACCGGCGGCCGACTCGACATCGCCTACGACCTCGGCCGTTACGGGGTTTACGGCAACGGCAGCTACCACCTGCTGGACGGCGAGAATCTGCCGGAGAATTCGGTGGTGGAGATCGGCGGCGGCCTGTACGCACGCGCCATCGAGAGCCGCAGCATGCGGCTCACCTACGGCCTCAATCTCACCGCCTTCGGCTACGACAAGAACCTGCGCCGCTTCAGCTTCGGCCACGGTGGCTATTTCAGTCCGCAGTCCTATTTCGCGGTCAGCGTGCCGGTGGAGTGGGAGGGTTACCACAACCGCTTCAGCTACAGCATCGGCGGCGCCATCGGCATTCAGGCGTTCCGCGAAGATGGCGCCGGTTACTACCCCTTCGACGCCGGCCTGGCCGATGCCTATGCGGCGGCGCTGGAACTGGCCGATCCGGAATTGCAGTTGCAGGGTGGCTATGCGTCCAAGCAGTCCACCGGTATCGGCTTCAGCTTTGCCGGGCAGTTTGAATACCTGCTCGACCCCAATCTGGTCGCCGGTGCGCGGCTGTCCATCGACAACGCCCGCGACTACCAGGAAGGCAGCGCGCTCGGTTATCTGCGCTACAGCTTCTACCCGCAGACCCGCGTTTCCAATCCGCCGGCGCTGTTGCTGCCGTACTTCAATTTCGGAGACCCGCGTCTATGAGCCGCCGCGCGCTGTTGGGGCTGCTGCCGCTGCTGGCCTGTGTCGCCTGCGCCTCGAGGCCGGCCAGCACCGCCCCGGTGCCGGCTCCGGCCGGCTACGGCCAAGCTGCCGCCGCCGACGGCCAGCGCTACCAGTCGCAGCCTCCGGCCCTGGCCCAGCCGATCCGTCCGCCCACGGCGGCGCGACCGGCTGCCGCGTTCGGCGAGGAGGGCAGCGGTCTTGAAGGCATGGCCGCGGGCGAGACCGAGCGCGCCGAGCAGAGTTTCGAGCGGGCGCTAGAGGTCAATCCCTTCGATCCGGTGGCGCTCAACAACCTGGCGGTCGCCAAGGCCGAGCAGGGGCAGTTTCACGAGGCGACCGCGCTTCTGGAGCGTGCCGCCAAGCTGCAACCGGACAATGCCGAGATCGCCGCCAACCTGGCGCGTCTGCGCGGCTATGTGCAGGGCTATGCGATGGCCGGGGTGGAGCCGGCCGGTCCGGTCCAGCCCCAGCGCAGCGGACTGCCGCCGGCACCGCCACCACTCTGGGGCAGCCGCGCGGTCGTGCTGCCGCGCTACAGCCAGCTGCCGGAAGGCGGCAGCGCGGCGACGGCGACGGTGCCCCGGGCGGCGAGTGCCAGCAGCGACTACTACGTCTCCGAGGTCTGCCGCAAACAGGCCACCGCCGGCAGCCAGGGCAAGGCCAAGACGGCGACCGCCGACGACTGCCAGCCGGCGCGCTGAGCGCTGGCTGGCAACAAAAAGGCCTCGCGATGCGAGGCCTTTTTGTTAACTGCCCGGTGTGCTTAGGCCGAGATCGACTCGTACAGCGCCAGGTATTCCTGGGTGATGCGGTGCGAGCGCTCCAGATGCACCAGCGGCAGATGGCGGTCGTGGGATTCCTTCACCTTCACCGAGCTGCCGATGGTCTGCTCCAGCACCGGCCGGCCTTCCGCCTTCAGTTCGTTGACCAGGCGCTGCGGCAGATTGGAACGGGCCTGGAACTGGTTGACGACGATGCCCTCGATGTCGAGATCGTCGTTGTGGTCGGCGCGGATCTCCTGGATGTTGTCGAGCAGGGTGTAGAGCGCCTGGCGGGCGAACTCGTCGCAGTCGAAGGGGATCAGCACGCGGTCGGCGGCGATCAGTGCCGAGCGCGAATAGAAGTTGAGCGCCGGCGGAGTGTCGATGAACACCGCGTCGTAGCCTTTCAGCTTCTTCAGCGCGTCGCGCAGCTTGTAGATCTTCTGCTTGGCCTCCAGCTTGACGATCAGCTCTTCCAGCTTGGGGCTGGAGGCCACCACGTCGAGATTCTCGAACGGGGTATTGGTGGCAAAGCTCATCAGCGGCGGCATCTGCAAGGTGAAGCTGAGCGTCGCCTCGAAGAAGTCGGCGATGCTGCGGTCGGCCTTGAGCCCGCCGGAACCCAGCAGGTACTGGGTGGAATTGCCCTGGGTGTCGAGGTCGATCACCAGGGTGCGCAGGCCGGAGGCCGCCGCGATGGCGGCGAGATTGCAGACGATGGTGGTCTTGCCGACCCCGCCTTTCTGGTTGAAGACAACGCGCTTGATCATGTCGGAGCCGCTTAAGTGGAGTTGAGAGCGTCTTCATTATCGCCAGAATCGGGCCATCTCCGTCGATGCTGGTCTGCTTGGCACCCCGGCTTGCCAACGAGCCTGGCGGATTTCATCGGCTCGTCACCGGGCGGATATTACGATTCCGCACTTTTCCTGAGGGATGAAAAAAATGTCGGGGACTCGTCAGTTGGGTGGTGCGACGCGCCGTGATGTTCTGCGTTACGCCTTTCTGAGCGCGGGCGCCGCGACGCTGCCCGCCTGGCTCGCGGCCTGTGGCGCCTCCACCGCCGAAGTGGCTGCCGATCCCGGCCCGGGCGCGGGCGGCGACCCCGAAGGCAAGGAATTCAGCATCGCGCCCGGCCCGCTGTCGGCGGTGGGGCCGCTGGTCGAGACCGGCGTGGACGGCATCCTGGCGCCGGCCGGTTTCAGCGTGCGCGCGGTGGCCCGCAATCTCTACAACCCGGTCAATGGCCTGTTCGACCCGCTGAGTCTGAGCGGCTATCACTGGCATGCCTCGCCGGACGGCGGCGCGGTGTTCGCCGCCGAGGACGGTGGCTGGGTCTATGTCTCCAACAGCGAGGCGGATGCCGGCGGGGTCGGCGCGCTGCGCTTTGCCGCCGACGGCACGCTGACCTCGGCCTACCGCATCCTCGACCACACCCGCCGGAACTGCGCCGGCGGCGCCACGCCCTGGCAGACCTGGCTGTCCTGCGAGGAGACCGCCGATGGCCTGGTCTACGAGTGCCAGCCCTTTGGCACAGCGGCCGACGCGCGTGCCAGACCGGCGCTGGGGCTGTTCAACCACGAGGCCGCCAGCGTCGATCTCGACACCCGCACGGTGTACCTGACCGAGGACAGCGGCGAGGGTCGGCTGTACCGCTTTCTCGCCGAGGCCAGCGATCTGCTACCCGAAGGCCGTCTGAAGCTGGAGAGCGGGCGCCTGCAGGTGCTCAACATCGCCGGCTACGAGAGCGGCGGCTACCCCGAAGGCCAGGCCCTGCACACACTGCACCGGGTCAGTTGGGTGGACGTGGAAGCGCCGACGCGACCGCAGGCGGAAGTGCGGGCCGAGCTGGCCGCGGCCGGAAAGCCGGTGCCAGGCAGCGTGTTCCGCGGCGGCGAGGGCATCTGGCGCTACGAGCTGCCGGCGACGCTGCGCAGCCTGCCGCCCGGCGGCAGCCGACCCAGCCGCGCTCTGATCTTCTTCGCCTGCAAGGGCGACAACCGGGTGCTCGCCTACGACATCGACAACGAGCTGATCGAGATCGTCTTCGACAACGATTCCATCGAGCTGCCGATGGACGATGTCGACAATCTGGTGGTGAGCCCGGCCGGCGACGTGATCGTCGCCGAGGACGGCGAGGCCATGCGCCTGATCGTGGTGGTGCCGAACCAGCCGGCCAAGACGCTGTTGCAGATCAGCCTGGGCGGCTCCGAGCTGACCGGGCCGGCGTTCACGCCCGACGGCAGCCGGCTCTATTTCAGCTCGCAGCGCGGCCCCAATCTGCCGCTGCTCAATACCGGCTCCGGAGTGACCTACGAGCTGACGATCCCGCCGGAGTTCCGCCGCGCCTGAGGCAAGTTGGCGCCTAGTCGGCCAGCAGCTGGGTGGCCGCCGGCGAGCTGTAGAAGGGCTCCAGCCAGCGCCGGATCAGTGGCTCCAGCAATTTCTTCTTCTTCAGTGCCGCCAGCGCCGGTGGAGCGAAGCGCATCAGGTCGGTGAGGATCATCTTGCGGCTGATGCCCATCTCATTGAGCAGCTCGGCCAGGTGGGTCTTGCCGTACTTGTCGAAGAAGGCGTCGATGCCGGCGTCGATCACTGCCGCATACCAGTCGGTCTTGCGCAGGCTGCGCCAGTGTTCGTAGCCGACCACGAACAGCTCCTCGACATCGCCGGTGCTGACCGTGGATCGCGCCTCGGCCAGGCTCTGGTGCTTGAGGCCGGCCCAGATTTCCAGCGCCGATTCGCGTAGCAGATGGTCGTCGAGCAGGGTTTGCAGCGAGCTCTCGCTCTCCAGCAGGGTGGCGTCCAGGCTCTGCTGGATGTACTTGCGCAAGGTGCTCTCGATGGCGGCGTCGAGCTTGGGCGTGGCCTTGGAGAGCATCGACTTGCCGAGTTTCAGCATCGACGAGGCGCCGGGGATGCTCTTGGTCAGGCTGTTCTCGGCCAGATAGCCGCTGATGCCGCGGTAGATCAGATCGCCGGCGACGGTATGTACCACCGGGTTGGAAAGGCCGGCGTGAATCAGCGCGGCGCGCGCGTCCTTCAGCTCCAGGATCTTGTCCAGCCAGTGGCGGAAGTGGCGGTCCGGCAGCAGCTCGCTGAGCTTGGTCTTGCGCTGGATCGGATGCGCCTGCACCGCTTGCGCGATCTCGCCAACCAGCTCCGGAATCGCGCCGTGCGGCTCCATCTCGGCGGCATAGTGGCGGGCGATCTCCTGCACGGTCTTGCGGCTGACGGCTTCCTCCAGCTTCAGCTTGCTGGCGTCGTGCAGCAGGGCATCGACCTCGGCCTCCAGCCAGGGCTCAAGGGCCTTGGCATCCAGGCGCGCCAGCCACCATTCGACCTGGGCATCGAGCAGGGCGCTGGCCTTGCTGGAGAGTTTCGCGGCTTTCTTCGCCATCTTGAATGGGCTCCTGGGGGGGACGACAGTCGGGGCCGCTACGTCGGCGGCAGGGCAGGCTGGGCCAGGCAGTATGCCCGCTTCGCCGAAGCGCAGGCGGGCGTCGCCGAAAACCCTGGCCGCGGCAGCAGGCGGGCAAAAAAAACCCGGACCAGCTGGCCCGGGTTTTTGTAGGCGAGGGCGGTTTAGGCCGCCATCTGCCGCAGCATGTACTGCAGCACGCCGCCGTGGGCGTAGTAGTCCCACTCCTTCGGCGTGTTGATGCGCACCTTGGCCTTGAAGCTGACCACGCTGCCGTCGGCCTTCTTCGCCTTGACGCTCAGCTCGGTGGCGCCGGCCTTGAGGCCTTCGAAGTCGAACACTTCGCTGCCGTCCAGGCCCAGCGAAACCGCGCTCTGGCCATCGACGAAGTTCAGCGGCAGCACGCCCATGCCGACCAGGTTGGCGCGGTGGATGCGCTCGAAGCTCTCGCTGATGACCGCCTTCACGCCGAGCAGGATGGTGCCCTTGGCCGCCCAGTCACGCGAGGAACCGGTGCCGTACTCCTTGCCGGCCAGCACCACCAGCGGGGTGCCGTCGGCCTGGTGCTTCATGGCCACGTCGTAGATCGACTCGACTTCGCCGGCCTTGCCGTCCTTGCCGATGTACTTGGAGACGCCGCCTTCCACACCCGGGGTCATCGCGTTCTTGATGCGGGTGTTGGCGAAGGTGCCACGCATCATGATCTCGTGATTGCCGCGGCGGCTGCCGAAGCTGTTGAAGTCGGCGCGCTGCACGCCGTGCTCCATCAGGTACTTGCCGGCGGGGCCGTCCTTCTTGATGTCACCGGCCGGGCTGATGTGGTCGGTGGTGATCGAGTCGCCCAGCACCGCCAGCACGCGCGCGCCAGCGATTGGCTGGATGCCCGGCGGGGTCATGGTCATGCCCTTGAAGTAGGGCGGGTTCTGGATGTAGGTGCTCTTGTCGTCCCAGGGATAGCTGTCGGACTTGGCGACCTTGATGCTCTGCCAGCGGGCATCACCCTTGAGCACGTCGGCGTAGCTGGCCTTGAACAGGTCGGCGGTGACCGCCTTGGTGACGGTTTCCTGGATCTCGGCGTTGGAGGGCCAGATGTCCTTCAGATACACGTCCTGACCGTTGCTGCCCTTGCCGATCGGCTCGCTGGTGAGGTCGAGGTCGGTGGAGCCGGCGATGGCGTAGGCGACGACCAGCGGCGGGCTGGCGAGGTAGTTCATGCGCACGTCCTGGTGGACGCGGCCCTCGAAGTTGCGGTTGCCCGAGAGCACCGCCGACACCGACAGGGTGTTCTCCTGGATCGCCTTGCCGAGCGGCTCGTTGAGGGGGCCAGAGTTGCCGATGCAGGTGGTGCAGCCGTAGGCGGTGACGTAGAAGCCCATGGCCTCCAAGTCCTCGATCAGGCCGGCCTTCTTCAGGTACTCGGTGACCGCCAGCGAACCGGGGGCGAGCGAGGTCTTCACCCAGGGCTTGCTGGTGAGGCCCAGCGCACGCGCCTTCTTGGCGAGCAGGCCGGCGCCGATCAGCACGCTGGGGTTGGAGGTGTTGGTGCAGGAGGTGATCGCCGCGATCATCACCGCGCCGTCCTTCAACTCGAAGGTCTTGCCGTTGTCGGTGACGGTGGCCGGACCCTTGGAGGGACGCGCCTTCTGCTCGGCCTCGAAGGCCTTGCGGTAGTTGGCCTTCACATCGGAGAGCAGCACGCGGTCCTGCGGACGCTTGGGGCCGGCGAGGCTGGGCTTGATGCTGCCGAGGTCCAGATGCAGCACGTCGGTGTACTCGGCTTCCTTCGCGTCCGGCGTCCACCACATGCCCTGGGCCTGGGCGTAGGCCTTGACCTTGGCGATGTCGTCTTCGGCGCGGCCGGTCAGGCGCAGGTAGTTAAGGGTTTCTTCGTCGATCGGGAAGATGCCGCAGGTGGCGCCGTATTCCGGGCCCATGTTGGCGATGGTGTTGCGATCCGAGGCCGACAGGTTGGCGATGGCCGGGCCAAAGAACTCGACGAACTTCTCGACCACGCCGCGCTTGCGCAGCATCTCGGTGACGGTCAGCACGAGGTCGGTGGCGGTGGCACCTTCGGCGAGCTTGCCGGTAACGCGCACGCCGATCACTTCCGGCATCAGCATGGAGGAAGGCTGGCCGAGCATGGCGGCTTCGGCCTCGATGCCGCCGACGCCCCAGCCGAGCACGCCGATGCCGTTCACCATGGTGGTGTGGCTGTCGGTGCCGAAGCAGCTATCGGGATAGAGCAGGCCGTCCTTCTCGAACACCACGCGGGCGAGGTATTCGATGTTGACCTGGTGGACGATACCGGTATCCGGCGGCACCGCCTTGAAGTTCTTCAGCGCCTCCTGGCCCCAGCGCAGGAAGGTGTAGCGCTCGGCATTGCGCTCGAACTCGACCTTGGCGTTGAGGTCCAGCGCGGCCTTGCTGCCGTAGTGGTCGATCATCACCGAGTGGTCGATGACCAGCTCGACGGGGCAGAGCGGGTTGACCTTGGCAGCGTCGCCGCCGAGGGTCTTGATCGCGTCGCGCATGGCGGCGAGGTCGACCACGCAGGGCACGCCGGTGAAGTCCTGCAGGATCACGCGCGCCGGGGTGAAGTCGATGTCCTTGGCGGGCAGCTTCTTCAGATCGGCGCTGGCGAGGGCGGCGATGGTCTCCTTGGTGGTGTTCACGCCATCTTCGTGGCGGAGCAGGTTCTCCAGCAGAACCTTGTAGGAGTAGGGCAGGCGGGAGACCTTGTACTGGCCCTCCAGCTTGGTGAGGTCGAAGAACGTATAGTTCTTGGAACCGACGGTAAGGGTGGACTTCGCTTTGAAGCTGTCCGACATGGCGTGCTCGCTCCCGGGAGGTGGCTGGAATCGTGAAACCTTGCGCCGCCTGAGACCCCGAGCTGCTGCTCGGTCTGGTGGGGCGCAGCTCGCAATTATACTGATCGCCGACTGCTTGAGACCGACCACTTTGGTATGAAGCTCGCGCCGCCGCGCTGTTGAGGCGTGTCGATTTTCCCTTGAATCTGGCCTGTATCCGCCCTTGAAACCACCCAGCACCGAATCGCCGAACCGCTCCCGCTGGTGGCGCGCGGCGATGTTGATGCTTGGGCTGTCGGCGGCGCAGGGCGCGCCGGCGCTGACGGCCACCGCCGCGGAGGCGGCCTGGCTGGCCGCGCATCCGGTCGTGCAGGTGTATTCCGACGCCGGCGCGCCGCCGTTCGACGCCTTGGACGAACGCGGCGAGCATGTCGGCCTGGTCGCCGACTATCTGCGCGAGCTCAGCCTGCACAGCGGCTTGCAGTTCCGCTTCTCGCCGCAGCCCAGGCGCGAGCGCCTGCTCGCCGAAATGGCGGCGGGCGGCGAGGCGCAGCTGTTGGTCGCCTATCGCCTGGAGGTCCCGGCCGACGCCGGCCTGCGTCCCCTGGCCAGGGAGCTGGCGCGCGACTACCCGGTGCTGGTCAGCCGCCACCTCGGCGAGGACTACGGCAATCTCGATGGCAGCCGCACCCGCCGCTACGCCCTGGTGCGGGCCTACGCACCGGGCGAGCGCTATGGCCGCCGGCAACCGGCGGGCAGCCAGCTGCTGCTCAAGGAGAACTTCGAACCGGCGCTGGTGGACGTGGCGCTGGGCAATGCCGATGCCAGCGTCCAGGGCCTGGCGGTAGCCGACTACCTGATCCGCCAGCGCGGCCTCGGCAATCTGCAGTTCACCGGGCTCGCCAATGAGCCGGCCGAGCCGCTGCGCTGGTGGCTGCCGGCTGCCGCGACGCCGCTGGCCAGCCTGCTGGAACGTGCCTGGGACGAAATCCCTGCCGAGCGCCATCGCGCGTTGCGCCAGGCCTGGCTGGGCAGCGAGCCGCTGCCGCCAGCGCCGGAGTGGACCGGCAGCGCGCGCTATCTGCTGGTTCTGCTGGCGGTGGCATTGCTGCTGGCGGGCGGCTGGTACTGGCGCCGCCATCGGGCCGGCAAGCCAGGCGTGCTGGCGCCCCAGCATCCGCAGGGACCGGGGCCGGGCCTGTTGTTCGAGATCTGCGAGCCTGAGCAGGGCGCGCCGCAGCTGCGCTATGCCAGCCGCGAAACGCGCCGCTATCTGGACCTGGACGCGGACGCCGAGGCCTTGAGTCTGCCGGCGGTGCTGGCCAGCATCCCCGCCGAGGACCAGGCGCTGATCGCCGATGCGATCAGCGAATGCCGGCCGAGCCTGCGGCGCTGCGAGGTGGAATTCCGGGTGGCCGGTGCCGAGGGCCTGCGCTGGGTCAAGTGCGCAGCCGACCCTTGGCGGGACAGCGACGGCAGCCTGATCTGGAACGGCGTGGCCGTCGACATTACCGCCCAGAAACTGGCCGAGGCGCAGTCGGAGCGTGCCGAGCGGCGCCTGCGGGAGATCACTGACAACGTCCCCGGCGTGGTGTTCCAGCTGGAGCGCGATGCCCAGGGCGCTTATCGCTTCAACTTTGCCAGTGCGCCGCTGCTGGCGGTCTGCGGTCTGCGGCCGCAGGACGTGATGCGCGACGGCGAGGTGATGTTCCGTTCCATCGACGAGCAGGACCGCGAGCGGGTACGGGCGGCGGTGGAGCACTCGGCGCTGGATCTGGAACCCTACGAGGTCGAATACCGGGTAAGGATGGCCGATGGCCGCCTGGAATGGCTGCGCGCCAACGCCGTGCCGCTACGCCTGGGCAATGGCAGCACGGTCTGGAACGGCTACATCGGCAATGTCAGCCGGATCAAGCAGACCGAGCAGCGCCTGGAAGACACTGAGCGCTTCATCCGCGACATCACCGACAACATCCCCGGCTTCGTCTATCAGCTGCGGCAGAACGCCGACACCGGTGGCCGCAAGCTCAGCTTCGTGTCGGCCGGCGTCAGCAGCCACGGCGTGAGCATCGAAGAAGCACTGGCCGAGCAGGGGCGGGTCTACGCCCGCATCCTGCCCGAGGATCAGGCGCGGGTCGCCGAAGCGGTCGACCACTCGGCGGAGACCTTGAGCCCCTACCGGGTCGACTACCGCATGCACCTGCCCTCCGGCGTGATCGGCTGGATGCGCAGCCAGGCGATGCCGCAGCGGCTGCCCGACGGCAGCCTGGTCTGGAACGGCATCACCTACAGCATCAGCGAGGAAAAGCTGCTGCAGGTGGAGGCGCAGCGGGCACAGGAGCGCTTGCAGGCCATCACCGATGCCCTGCCCGGAGTGGTCTATCAGCGCCTGGATTCGGTCAGCGGCGAGGTGGCCTATCCCTATGTCAGCGACGGTGCCCGCGAGCTGTTCGAACTCAGTCCGGAGGAGATCGCGCGACGGCCCGAACGCCTGCAGCAGCGCATCTTTGCCGACGACCTGGCGCCGATGACCGCGGCGTTTTCGGCCTCGCGGCGCGAAGGCAGCCTGGTCAATATCGACTTCCGTTACCGCCGTAGCAGCGGTGAGCTGCGCTGGCTGCGCACCCTGGCCAGGCCAACGCCGAGCAGCGATGGCGAACTGGTGGTCTGGAACGGCTTCACCGAGGACGTCACCACCGAGAAAGACGCCCAGGCGCGCGCCGAGGCGCTGCAGCGGCGTCTGGTCGAGATCACCGCCACCGTGCCCTGCGTGGTGTTTCAGCTGTTGCGCGATGCCGCCGGCCATCAGCGACTGCTGTTCGTCAGCGACAGCCTGCAGGCGCTGGCCGGGGTCTCGCACGAGGCCGCCGAGGCCGACATCAATACTGTGCTCTCGCTGCTGCCGCCGGAAGACGCCGGCGCCATCGACCAGGCCCTGAACCGCAGCCAGAGCGAGCAGCGGCCGGTGTACTACGACTTCCGCATCCAGGCTGGCGACGGTCGCCTGCGCTGGGTGCGCGGCTCGCTGTCGCTGCCGCGAGAGGACGAGCGCGGCAGTGTCTGGAGCGGCACCTGGCAGGACATCAGCGACATCAAGGATCTGCAGGACGAACTGGCCGAAGCCAAGCGCGTCGCCGAGTCCGCGAGCCGCTTGAAGAGCGAGTTCCTGGCCAATATGAGCCACGAGATCCGCACACCGATGAACGCCATCATCGGCCTCGGCCAGCTGGCGCTGCACACCGAGCTGAGTCCGCGCCAGCGCGACTACATCGGCAAGATCCACAGCGCCAGCCAGGCCTTGCTGGGCATCCTCAACGACATCCTCGATCTCTCCAAGATCGAGGCCGGACGCATGCAGCTGGAGCGCGCCGAGTTCGATCTCAACCATGTGCTGGACGATCTCGCCGGCCTCACCAGCCTGCGCGCCGCGGAGAAATCGCTGGAGCTGTGCTTTGAGCTTTCGCCGTCGCTGCCGACCCGGCTGATCGGTGATCCGCTGCGTCTGGGCCAGGTGCTCATCAACCTGACCAGCAATGCCATCAAGTTCTCGCATGCCGGCGAAGTGCGGCTGAGGATCAGCGAGCAGGAGCGTCGCGGCAGCCAGCTGCGGCTGCGTTTCGAGGTGCTGGACCAGGGCATAGGCCTGAGCCCGGAGCAGTTGCAGCGCTTGTTCGAGTCTTTCGCCCAGGCGGACGCCTCCACCACCCGCAAGTACGGCGGCACCGGGCTGGGGCTGTCGATCTCGCGCAATCTGGTGCGCTTGATGGGCGGCGAGATCGGCGTCGAATCCAGCCCTGGCAGGGGCAGCTGCTTCCATTTCGACGCCTGGCTGGAACTACCCGCCAGTGAGCAGCCGCATTACCAGCTGCCGGCTGATCTGCGGGGGCTCCAGGCCCTGGTGGTCGATGACAATGCCGGCAGTGGCGAGCTGCTGAGTGCCTGGCTGACCGCCTTCGGTTGCCAGGTCGCGCGCGCGACCGGCGGTGAGCAGGCGCTCGCCCAGCTCAAGGCCGCCGCGGGCGCACCGCCGCAGCTGCTGCTGGTGGACTGGGACATGCCCGCCATGAATGGCATGGAGACCGTGCGGCAGTTGCAGGCGCTGCAGCTCGCCCGTCGGCCGGCGCTGGTGATGATGTCGGCTTTCGCCGGCGACGAGATGATGAGCCTGGCCAAGGCCGCCGGCGTCAACGCCTTCCTGACCAAGCCGGCAGCGCCGGCGAGCCTGTTGCAGACCGTGCTGGTCGCCCTGGGGCGTGCCGAGGCGGCCCCGGAAATGGCCGCTGGCAGCAGTGCGCATCCGCTGGCTGGTCTGCGGGTGCTGGCGGCGGACGACAACGAGGTGAATCTCCAGGTCGAGCAGGAAATGCTGGAGGCCGCCGGTGCCAGCGTCGGTCTGGCGCGCAACGGCCTGGAAGTGCTGGCGCGGCTGGCCGAGTCGGAATACGACGTGGTGCTTCTGGATCTGGAGATGCCGGAGCTGAATGGCCTGGAGACGGTGCGCCGTCTGCGCGCCGAGCCGCGCTTCAAGGATCTGCCGGTGATCGCGATGACCGCCCACGCCATGCCCGAAGACAGGCAGCAGGCGCTGGCTGCCGGCATGAGCGATTACCTGAGCAAGCCGGTGAGCCACGACGAGCTGGTGGTCGCGCTCTCTCGCGCGCGCCTGCATGGCCCGCTGTTGACCGAAGTCGGCGGTCAGGCCGCGCTGCCCGGTGCCGCGCCCGCCGCCGAGGCCGCCAAGCCGGTGGTCCCCGCCGCGCCATCGCCGGGCCAGGCGCTGCTCGATGCCAAGGGCGCGATCATGCGCCTGGGCGGCAACAGCGGGCTGTATCGCCGGTTGATCGAGCGTTTCCAGAACGACCACCGGGATGCCGCCACCCAGATCGCCAACGCGCTGGCGGCGGAGGATCTGGAGCGCGCACGCCGGGACGCGCACAGCCTCAAGGGCGTGGCTGCCAACCTGGGCGCCCAGCGGCTGGCCGGTCTGGCCGCCGAGATCGAGCAGGTACTGCGCGAGGGAAAGGTACCGGCGGTGGCCAGCGTCGAGCAGTTGCTGCGGGTACAGCAGGAGAGCCTGCAAGCCATGCTGGCGCAACTGCCGCCGCCAGCGCCGCCGGAGGCCGGCGATGCCGCGCCGACCGCCGATCTCGGCGAACCGCTGCGGCGGCTGGCGCAACTGCTGGCCGAGCACGATGCCGAGGCCAAGGCCCAGTTTGCAGGCCTGTCGGCGCAACTGGGCCAGCAGCCGACGCCGGCCTTCCTGCGCCTGCGGCTGGCGATAGAGAACTATGATTTCGAAACCGCCGCCCAGTCCCTGGAAGATCTGATGCGCGAACTCCACCTGCCAGCCCCCGCAAACCCCGGGGCAGGAGCTCCATGACTACCGAGGTCCGCAGCGAGCCCGCCGCCGGCAGCCCGATTGGCTACAGCGGCCTGGAGCCGCGCGGCCAGCTGAGTCGGCCGGTGGTGCTGTTGGTCGACGACACGCCGTTCAACATCGACGTGCTGCGCGGCATCCTCGCCGGCGCCTACACCCTGAAGGTGGCGACCAATGGCGAGAAGGCGCTGGCGCTGGCGCAGATGCAGCCGCAGCCGGATCTGATCCTGCTCGACGTGATGATGCCGGGCATGGACGGCTATGAGGTCTGCCAGCGGCTCAAGGCCAGTCCGCAGACCCAGGGCATCCCGGTGATCTTCGTCACCAGCATGAACGAGGTGGAGGACGAGAAACACGGCTTCGAGGTGGGCGGCGTCGACTACATCACCAAGCCGGTGAGCCCGCCGCTGGTGCAGGCGCGGGTCGCCACCCATCTGCGCCTCTACGCGCACGAGCGGCATCTGAGCGAACTGGTGGCGGCGCGCACCCGCGAACTCGAAAGCACCCGCCTGGAGATCATCCGTCGCCTGGGCCGCGCCGCCGAGTTCAAGGACGACGAGACCGGCCAGCACATCATCCGCATGAGCCATTACACCCGCATCCTCGCCGAGGCCTCGGGGATGAGCCGGGAGAACGTCGATGTGCTGTTCAATGCCGCGCCGATGCATGACGTCGGCAAGATCGGCATCCCGGAAGCGATCCTGATGAAGCCGGGCGTGCTCACCGAGGAGGAATGGAAGGTCATGCGCAAGCACCCGACCATCGGTGCCGGCATCATCGGCAAGCACGACCATCCGTTGCTGGAGACGGCGCGCATCGTCGCGCTCACGCACCACGAGAAATGGGATGGCAGCGGCTACCCGCGCGGGCTCAAGGGCGAGAAGATTCCGCTGGTCGGACGCATCGTCGCCATCGCCGACGTGTTCGACGCGCTGACCTCGGAGCGTCCCTACAAGCCGGCCTGGACGGAGGAGGAGTCGGTGGAGTTCCTGCGTCGTGAGAAGGGCCGCCACTTCGAGCCCAGGCTGGTGGATCTGTTCATCGAGCAGCTGCCGGAGATTCGCCGCATCCGTGAGCAATACGCCGATGTCGGGCCGCAACCGCCGCCCGGCACCGCCGCCTGGGAACAGCTGCCGGATGCCACCAGCCCCGGCCTTCCGGCAACCACCAGCTCCTAGTCGCGGTCGCGGTCGGCGCGCGGGTAGCGATCCTCGACGGTGCCGGTCAGCACCGAATTCATCATTTGCGGATCGCAGCGCTCGACGCAGAGACGGCGCTCGTCGCCGCAGAGTCCGGCATCGCGGCGGATGCCGAGCAGACAGAGTTCGTGCGCGCTGAAACAGCGCTGCACGCAGACATCGTCAGTCGCGGGGACCGGATACAGATGGCGGCGACTGGGCGCCTCTGCCGCGATCGCTGCGAGCGGCAGCAGGGCGTAGACATACAGCGGGAACCTCGGCATGGCTCCTACTCCGGACAGGGCCTCTTGGTCATGACGACACTGTAATCCGCCCGGCGGCGGGAGAGTCGGTGGGAGCTACTGCCGGCCGCCGGCCGGCGGCCCTCAAGCGGCGATCTCGCCGCAGCCCAGGCAGCGTCGACCCTGGTACAGCACCAGGTACTGGCCCGGCGTGACCGCCCGCTGCGGCTGCTCGAAGCGCACCTGTAGACCACCGTCCGTCATCTCGAACACCCGACAGGCGGCCAGCGGCTGGCGGTGCCGCAGGCGGCCGTGCAGCGGTTCTTCCGGCCGGATGCGTCCCAGCCAGTGGAAGGTCTCGGTGCGCAGTTCGTGCCGGAACAGCCGCGGATGGTCGGGCTGTTGGGAAACGATCAGCGCCTTGCGCGCCAGGTCCTTGTCGACCACGTACCAGGGCGCCTCGCTGGCGCCGCGGCGGCCGCCGATGCCGACGCCCTTGCGCTGACCGAGGGTGAAGAACTGCAGGCCGCGATGCTCGCCCAGCACCTCGCCCTGATCGGTTTCGATCGGGCCCGGATCGGGCGGCAGATGCTCGGCCAGAAACTCGGCGAACGGCCGCTCGCCGATGAAGCAGATGCCGGTGGAGTCCTTGCGTCGGTGATTGGGCAGGCCGGCCTGGGCGGCGAGGGCGCGCACCTCGGGTTTGCGCAGGCCACCGAGTGGAAACAAGACATTCTCGAACTGCGGGCGCGGCACGCCGGCGAGGAAATAGGTCTGGTCCTTGTTCTCGTCCACCGCGCGCAGCAGCACCGGGCCTTCCGGCGAGGCCTCCAGCGCCGCGTAGTGGCCGGTGGCGACCAACTCGGCGCCCAGCCGACGGGCGTGTTCGACAAAGGGCTGGAACTTGATCTCGCGATTGCAGAGCACGTCCGGGTTGGGCGTCTTGCCGGCGCGGAGCTGGCGCAGGAAGGCGGCGAACACCCGCTCGCGGTATTCGGCGGAGAAGTCGACCCGGTGCAGGGGTATGCCCAGCTCCTCGGCCACGGCGCGCGCCGTCTGGTAGTCCTCGGCGGCGGTGCAGTAGCCGGACTCGTCCTCGGCCCAGTTCTGCATGAACAGGCCGGAGACCCGGTAGCCCTGCTCCTTCAGCAGCCAGGCGGATACCGCCGAATCGACCCCACCGGAGAGGCCGACAAAGACCTGTCGGCTCATCGTCGACTTAGTCCTGGGAAAAATCCGGCAGGCTCAGCGAGCCGCTGCCGGGGATCGACTGCTCCAGGGGCTCTTCCTCGTCGCCCGGCAGCGGCGCACCGGCCAGCGGCGTCAGATGGGTGAGCACGCGCAGCGGATAGCGCTTGGCGGTCCAGTAGTCCTCCACGCACTGCTGCACCATCGGGCTGCGGTGGCGGTAGATCTCCTGTTGCAGCTCATGCTGATCCATCCAGAACCAGCGGCGGATGCCGGTATCCAGCGGCCGCGAGGCATCGTGCTCCAGCGGCTTGGCGGAAAACGCGAAGCGCAGGAAGGCGTAGTCGAGATCCGGCGGCTGGTATTCGTAGATGCCGACCAGGCCGGTGATCTCCACTCGCCAGCCGGTTTCCTCCAGGGTTTCACGCACCGCGCCCTGCATCAGGGTCTCGCCCTGCTCCCAGTGACCCGCCGGCTGGTTGATGACCAGCTCCTCGCCGACTTCCTCCTCCACCAGCAGGAAGCGGCCGTTGCGCTCGACCACGGTGGCGACGGTGACGTGCGGCATCCAACTGCGCGTGCTCATTTCAACTGCCCCTTCTGGCGCAGATGCTGATAGCCGTCCGGATCGGCCGGGCCCAGCGAGCGCAGGTAGTTCTTCAGGGTTTCGCTGGCGCCGGGCTTGGGCTTGAGGCGGATGTCGCTCTCGTAGTGCTGGTCCGGGTACAGCCGGGCCTCGCCATCGGCCTCCAGCGGGCCGGACGGCGAGCTGACCTTGGCGATCAGCGCCTCCGGCGTGGTCAGCAGCTCGATCTGGAAATCGCCCAGCGCCAGCGGTTCGCGCGCCAGCGTCCAGGCCAGGCCGCGCAGGTCGATGCGGCCGCTGAGGGTGTCAATACGACCTTTCTTGACGATCAGGCTGTCGATCTGGGCGCCGGCCTGGCCGCTGATCGGCAGGTAGCTGAAATTGGCCAGTGCCGCCAGGCGCTTGACCTCGCCGGCCAGGCGGAAGTCGCTGAGCCGCAGGGCCAGCGGCGAGGCCGCCACCCTGCCTTGCAGAGTCGCCAGTTCGCCGCCGCCTTCCAGCCACAGCGAGGCGCGGCCGAGCAGCAGCCAGGCGGGCTGGAAGCGCCAGCGCAGATCCTGCGCCACCAGGCGGTTGTTGACGGTGATGCCGGACAGCTGTCCGGCCGCCCAGGGGCCTTGCAGGCCGTGGATCTTTAGCGCCGAGGCCTGGGGCTTGAAGGCGGCGTAGAGCAGCGCTGCCGGGATGTTGGCGATCAGCGTCAGCAGAAACACCGCGCCCGCCGCCCAGAGGATGTGCTTGCGGGCGATCACGGCCGCACCAGGCTCAGGCGGGCATTGACCAGGCCCGGACTGGCGCGGCGCTCGATCTCGGCACCGCTGACGCTGATGCCGTAGCGGCTCTGGAGGATGCCGATCCAGCGGCCGAGATTGTCGAAGGGCACGTCCTCGAACCAGATCTTCACTTCCTGCTCGCCGTCCGGTTGCAGGCGGGTCGGCGCCTTGCCCAGCTCCGGCAGCCGTGCCGCCTGGTCGACCAGGGTCAGCAGCGACTGGCCGCCGCCCTGCACCGCGCCCTGGCCGGAGGCGCGGGCGCGCTGGATCACCGCACTGATGCTCTCCAGACGCTCGGCGAACGCGCGCTCGTCGGCCAGCGCCGCCAGCTGGCGCTCGCGCGCCTTGGCGAAGGGCTCCCAGAGCACCAGGTAGATCAGGGTCAGCGCCAGCACGCCGGCGCCGATGGCGACGATCAGCCGCTCACGTGGCTGCAGCTCGCGGTAGCGCGCCAG
Source organism: Stagnimonas sp. FW305-C-60 (assembly GCF_058782965.1). NCBI lineage: Bacteria > Pseudomonadati > Pseudomonadota > Gammaproteobacteria > Nevskiales > Nevskiaceae > Stagnimonas > Stagnimonas sp. FW305-C-60. The sequence continues at coordinate 262,004 of NZ_JBYSYF010000002.1, read as the reverse complement.
CAACGGCGCCAGATGCGGCTCGGCCTGGGCGGCCAGGGCCGCGAGACGGGCCTGAAAGGCGGTGCTGACTTGATCGAGAGCGCTCATGCGGGAGACAGCTTGATGCGAATTTGCAGGCCTTCTTCGCCGCTGTTGGCGGACTGCACGTCGAGGCGCGCGCCACTGGCCGGTGTGTAGTAGGCACGCAGCTGGTCGAGCGCGGCGAGATCGCTGCCGCTCAGGCTGAGAAACAGGGCGCCCTCGCGGTATTGCAGGCCGTCGAGTTGCAGCGTGGGCGCCGCCTTCAGGCCGGCGGCGAGCGCGTCCATCAGCGGCAGCAGGCCGGCGCCCTTGGCGCTGCCCTGGGCCAGCGCGAACTGCTGCTCGGCCTGGACCCGCAGATTCACTACCCGCTGCTCGCTGGGGAACAGCTCCCTGAAACGTGCCTCGTTGCTGGCCTGCTGCTGTGCGGCCTGGCGCTTGAGGGAGAGCGCGCTGAGGCCGTTGCCGGCCGAGCCGAGCAGGAAGGCGGCGGCGAGCAGGCCGACCGGCAGCCTCCAGGCCTGCCACTCCTTGCTGAAGCCGCGCTGCTGGGCGTAGGCGCCCTGCAAGAGGTTGATGCTCTGCGCCGGCCGGTAGTGGCGGGCGAAGGCCTCCAGCGGGTGTTCCAGGCCGGGCAGCAGCTCGACATCGCGCTCCAGGCGGGTGAAATCGGTCTCGACCTCACGGCCGATCAGGATGCGCAGGGCGTGCTTGTGCTCGCCCTCGGCCAGGCCGAGGAACAGCTCGAAATCCTCGGCCTGGCAGCCGAAGCCGGAATAGGCGCCGGTGCGCACGCTGAGCTTGCCGGGCTCGGCGAGCACGGTCCAGCGGCCGTCGTCGCGCCAGGGCAGGGCCAGGGTTTCCGGCACCAGGGCGTCGGGCGTCAGGTCACGCGCCAGGAACGGCGCCAGCCAAGCGCGCAGCTGCTCTTCGGCAACCACCGCCACCGGCCATTCCTGGCTGGCGAGCGGCTGCGCGGCGACCGCGAAGTGCAGGGTCTCGACGTCTTCGGCGAACTGCTCTTCCAACGCATAGGGTGCGGCGAGCAGGGCCTTGGCAGCCTGACGCACCGGCAGATTGGCGCTGAGCAGGCGCACATCCTCGCCGGGCACGTAGAGCACCAGGCGGCGCTGGGCGGCGAGTTCCAATACCTCGGCAAGCGGCGCTTCGCGCACCATTACGCTCACCGGCGCGTCGCCACTGGTGAGGGCGTAGGCGACAGGAGCTTCCGAGCCAGGCTCGCGTAGGCGGATATGCAGCGTCTCGCGCATGGGGCTGGCTTATTCGGTGTCGAGGCTGCGGGAGATGATGATGGGCGTGCCCGAGCTGGGCCGCAGCACCACACTATAGAGGGCGACACGACCGCTGCCAATGAAGGCTTCCGCCACCATCAGGAAGTAGCTGGTCTTGGCCGACACCAGGTCGGCGGTGACGTCGGCGGGCAGGGTGCCGTCGCTTTGAAGCTTCTGCGGGTTGTCCACCGGGTCGGTCTTTTGCTTGCCCAGCCACTCATCCATCTTCTGTTTGTCGATCTTGTCCGAGAGCGAATACAGAACCTCGGGCTTGGCAGTGTTGACGTTGACCGGGGTCGGCGCGCCGCCGCCGCCCAGGGGCAGGGCGGTCACGAACGGCGCCAGCGCGCGGTAGATCTCCGGGGTGACCCCCTTGATCGCCAGCAGCTCGGTCGGGCTCTGCAAGGCCTGGTCGGCGGTGCGGTAGGGCTGGGCCAGACCCTGGTACTCGCTGTCCTCGGCGCCGCCGCTGCCATTGGGCAGCTGGTTGCCGTCGATCCAGTCGCGGATGGCTTCGGCGATGGCGCTGGCCTGGCTGGCGTCCAGGCCGGGGATCTGCCCGAACAGGCGCTGGAACTGCTTCACATACACCAGCGGCTTGTTGGAGCCGAGATTGTTGAGGTTGAAGCGGCCCTGCAGGTCTTCCAGGTGGCCGCGCAGCGCGCCCTGTTCCACCGGCAGGTAGTCCACCGGGCGTGCCCAGTCCTCGTCCCTGGAGTCGACATCGTTGTCCTCGCGGTCGCGCTTCAGGATCGAGATCACCCAGGTCTCCAGACCGTCCGCGTACCACCAGGCGCGCTCGCCATCGATGAGGGTGGCGGTGCGGCGGATGGCGGCATTGGCCGAGCCCAGCACCGCGGCGGCGGCAATGGCGGCCAGGGCCATCACCAGCATGGCGGTGATGAGTGCGATGCCTCTGGAGCGTTTTGGCGGTGCCATGTTCATTGGCCGCCGCTACCGCCGGAGGAACTACCGTTGCCACTACCGCTACCACCGCTTCCGCTTCCGCTTCCGCTTCCGCTTCCGCTTCCGCTGCTGCTACTGCTGCCACTGCCACTGGAGCCGCCACTGCTGGCAGGCACCGGATTGACGCCGATGCGGAACAGCCAGCGCACTTCCTCGTAATCCTTGCTCTTGAGCGTCAGTTCCACCGCCTTCGGTGGTGGGCTGCTGCTGGTGGCGTTGGGGTTGCTACCGCTGGCCGGCCAGCGCTCGCGCCACTCGCGGTTGTTGTCGAGAAAACGCCAGCGCACCTCGTCGAGCCGGCTCAATACCACCAGGCGCACCGGGTCGCGGTCTTCGGCGCGGTCCAGCACCCGCCAGGTTTCGCGGACCAGCTCGTCGGTCTTCTCGTCGTAGCGATAGGCGATGCGCTCCAGACTGGAGCGCGGCTGGTAGAGCGGGTTGCGCCAGCCGCCATGGGTGAATTCCACCCGCTGCTGGTATTCCTCGAATTCCAGCGCCGGGCGTTTCTCGCCGAAGCCATCGCGCACGCTGCGGCTGGAGGCGAGCTGAAAGTCGTTGCGCAGGCGCTGGAAGGCCTTCTGCCATTCCGCGGTGCGGTCCAGGCGGCTTTCCAGCTCGCGACGGGTGTTGAGCACGTAGTTGAGTCCGCCATAGGCCATGGCGGCGAATACCGAGAAGATCGCCAATACGACGATCAGCTCCAAGAGGGTGAAGCCGCGCGCGCGCCTCATTTGCGCCTCACAAAGCCGGTCAGCTGGGCGCTGGTGGGGGCGTCGGCGCTGCTGTCCTTGGCCAGGGGCGAGAGCACCTTGAGATCGACCCGGCGCAGCTCCGGATCGTCGGTGGCGCTCACTTCCAGCCGCCATTTCCATTCGGTGCCGGCCATCTCGGCCTTGCCCTCGCGGCTGCCGGTCGCGGGCCACTCGGGCTCCAGCTCGACCTCGGTCAGGCGGTTGTGGGCGATCCAGGTGGCGATGCTGCGCTCGCGCAGATAGCCGGCCTGCGAGGCATAGCGGGCAAAGCCGGAGAGCAGCGCGCCCATGGCGATCGCCAGGATCGCCACCGCCACCAGCAGCTCCAGCAGGGTGAAGCCGCGCTGCTCGGCAGGGCGGACCGTGCTCATCCGCGCGGGATCGCGATGCGGGTGAGCTGTAGCCGGCCGAGCACATCACCCTCCAGCCGGTAGAAAAACCCCAACCCCGGCGCGCCGAGGTCGAGCGCAAACGGAGTCAGCTCACCGCTAGACAGCAGCAGAACCTGCGGCTCCATTTTCTTCACCGCAGCGGTCATCGAGGGCGACTTCTCTTCCTTATCCAGCTCCGCTTGCGAGGGATCATTGGCCGGCAGCACCACCCGCCGGCCATCGACCGTGAGGCCGACGCTGATCGGTGGCGGGATCTGCCGGCGACGCAGGCTGCCGGTTTTCTCCAGATCGCTCCACTTGCGGTTTTCGTCGAGCACCAGCAGCCGGAACTCGCTCTCGGTGAAGCGCAGACCGATTTCCACGCCCTTGGCTTCCGCCTCTTCGGCGGCCAGCTTCACCAGGGCCTGCATGCGCCGCGCCTCGTTTTCCATCTGGTCTTCCTGCACCCGGTTGCCGACCGAGAGCATGGCGAAGGTGGCGAGCACGCCGATGATGAGAATGACGACGGCGAGTTCGAGGAGGGTGAAGCCGCGATTCGCAAGTGGTGCGCGGGTAAACCTAGGCGAGTCAGTGCCTGCCGTCGCTGCGCTGGCGTTCGCGACTGCCGCGAGCTTCGCTCGCTGTGGTTCGCTAAGGCGGGCCTGGTTCGTTGCCGTCCTTGGCGCGAACTTGCCCTCCGCATCCGGCCCCGGCCTCGCCATCCCTGGCGAGGCGTTCGCCACCGCCGCGAGCTTCGCTCGCGAAGCGCGGTGGCTCACCCACCCAGATCCCAGTTGCCGATGTCGCCGGCGGCACCTTCGCCGCCTGGCTTGTTGTCGGAGCCCAGGCTGAACAGATCGAACTCGCTCTTGGTGCCCGGTTGCAGGTACTGGTAGGGATTGCCCCAGGGATCGTTGGGCAGCTTCTGCACATAGCCGCCCGGCTTCCAGTTCTTGGCCGGCGGATCACCCTGCGGCGGCGCCACCAGGGCTTCGAGGCCCTGCTGGGTGGAGGGGTAGTAGAAGTTGTCGAGCTTGTAGAGGTTGAGCGAGGACTCCAGCACGCGGATGTCCTGCTTGGCCTTGGCGATACGGGCGTCATCCGGGCGATCCATAATGCGTGGCACCACCACGGCGGCCAGGATGCCGAGTATCACCACCACCACCATGATCTCGATGAGGGTGAAGCCGCGTTGGCGGCGGGCCGGGTGCATCGTCGTTGGCATCGTAAAAATCCTTGATTTGCTTGAACTTCGTGAAGACTTGCGGGAACGCCGTGGATGATAACAAACGCGTCTGACCACTCCGAGACAACCGCTGCCAAAAATCCCTGGACCGAACTTGCGGTCTGGGGCTCGCCACTGGTGCTGATGGCGCTGATCGCCCTGCTGGCCTTGGGCGGCGAGCCCTGGATCGACGCCCTGCGCTACGACCGCGTGGCGATCGCCGATGGTGAGTGGTGGCGCCTGCTGACCGGCAATCTGGTGCATCTGCCGGGCAATACGATTGTCTGGGAGGGCTTCCGGTTCCACGGTCCCTGGCATTTGTTCCTGAATGAACTGGGTGTGCTGGTGCTGGTGCTGCTCTGTCCGGAGCGGCTGTCGGCGGCAGTGTGGGCGCGGCGGGTGATTCTGCTCGGCCTGGGGATGAGCCTGGGTCTCTATTTCTTCGCGCCCAGTCTGCGCTGGTACGTGGGCCTGTCCGGCGTCATGCACGGGCTGTTCCTGCTCGGCCTGATGCCGCAGGCGCTGAAGAAGGACATCGTTGCCCTGGGTTGCATCGTCTATCTGCTCGGCAAGCTCGGCTACGAGCTGTATGCCGGCGCGCCGGTGTCCGACGAGCAGGCCATCGGCGGCAAGGTGGCGCTGGACTCGCACCTCTGGGGTGCCATCTCCGGCCTGGTCTACGGCCTGGTGTTCCAGTCGTTCTGGAAGCCGGAACGCTGGGCATTCTGGCGTTAGCGGCATCCTCCATTTGGTAGTAGGTCGCCACAGCGGCCTTTGTGTAGAGTCTGCGCCGCTTGCTTTCTCCCCCGTCATCCGAGGCCACGATGCCTGAAGCTAACGCAGTAAACGCGCATGCCTTTCTGTTCCCCGGTCAGGGTTCCCAGTCGGTCGGCATGCTCCAGGCGCTGGCCGCCGCCCATCCGGCGATTGCCGACACTTACGCCGAAGCCTCCGAGGTTCTGGGTTTTGATCTTGCCAAGCTGGTGCGCGAGGGGCCGAAGGAAGAACTCGACCGCACCGAGAACACCCAGCCGGCGCTGCTGGCAGCGGCGGTGGCGGTGTGGCGCGCCTGGCAGGCGCAGTCCAGCGCGCGGCCGCTGGCGCTGGCCGGACACAGCCTGGGCGAGTACAGCGCCCTGGTCGCGGCCGAATCCTTAAGCCTCGCCGACGCGCTGCGTCTGGTGCGCCTGCGCGGCCAGCTGATGCAGGCGGCGGTGCCCGAGGGACAGGGCGGCATGGCGGCGGTGATCGGCCTCGACGACGAGGCGGTGGCTCGGTTGTGCGCCGAGTATCCGGGTAGCGAGCTGCTGACGCCCGCCAACTACAACAGTCCCGGCCAGGTGGTGGTGGCCGGCGAAACCCCGGCGCTGGACTGGCTGCTGGCCAACGGCAAGGCCAAGGGCGCGCGGATGGTGATGCGGGTGGGCATGTCGGTGCCCTCGCACTGTGCCTTGCTCAAGGATGCCGCCGCGAAGCTCGCCGAGGCGCTGGCAGCGACCACAGTCCTGGCGCCGAAAATCCCGGTGCTGCACAACCTCGACGCCGCGCCGCGCCAGGATCCGCAGGAGATCCGCGCCGCGCTCGCCGCCCAGCTGCACCAGCCGGTGCAATGGACGCGCACTGTGCAGGCGCTGGCCGGGCAGGGCGTGGTGCATTGGCTGGAATGCGGGCCGGGCAAGGTGCTCACCGGTCTGGTCAAGCGCAGCGTCGACGGCGCCAAGCTCTACGCCCTGGAAGATCCGGCGCAGTTCAGCGCCGCCGTGCAAACCCTCAACGGAGTGAACTGAACATGCAGATTTCCTATCAAGGCCAGGTCGCTCTGGTCACCGGCGCCTCGCGCGGCATCGGCCGCTCCATCGCACTGGCCCTGGCGCAGGCTGGCGCCACCGTGGTCGGCACCGCCACCAGCGAGTCGGGCGCGGCGGCGATCAGCGAGGCGCTGGCCCCCTACGGCGGCGAGGGCCGGGTGCTGGACGTGCGCGACGGCGCCGCCACCGAGGCCCTGGTCGACGCCATCGCCAAGGAAAAGGGCGCGATTGCCATCCTCGTCAACAATGCCGGCGTCACCCGCGACACCCTGCTGATGCGCATGAAGGACGAGGACTGGGCGCAGGTGATCGACACCGACCTCAGCGCGGTGTTCCGGCTCAGCCGCGCGGTGCTGCGTGGGATGATGAAGGCGCGCTACGGCCGCATCGTCTCGGTGGGTTCGGTGGTGGGCCTGATGGGCAACGCCGGCCAGGCGAATTACTGCGCCGCCAAGGCCGGCCTGATCGGTTTTTCGAAGTCGCTGGCGCGCGAGATCGGCTCGCGCGGCATCACCGTCAACGTCGTCGCGCCGGGTTTCATCGACACCGACATGACCAAGGCGCTGCCGGAGGCCGCGCGCAGCGCGCTGCTGGAGCAGGTGCCGGCCGGCCGTCTCGGCGCGCCGGAGGATATCGCCGCGGCGGTGTGCTTCCTGGCTTCGCCAGCGGCCAGCTACATCACCGGCGAAACCCTGCAGGTGAATGGCGGCATGTACATGCAGTAGTTGCTTGAAAGGGCGGCGGGCAAATCGCCTTTCGCCCCTGTTTTTGATGCTGCGATGCAGCACTGCCTGATGCGTATGGGTGGCGACCGTCACAAACCATCGCTTAGAATCCGGCGGCCACAACGAACCGAGGCTTTAAGGAGCCGACATGAGTAGCTTGGAAGAAAAAGTCAAGAAGATCATTGCTGAACAGCTCTCCGTGAGCGAAGACCAGATCAAGCCGGAATCCGCTTTTGTGGAAGACCTCGGTGCCGATTCCCTCGACACCGTCGAGCTGGTGATGGCGCTGGAAGAAGAGTTTGAAATCGACATCCCGGACGAAGAAGCGGAGAAGATCCGTACCTTCCAGGACGTGCTCAACTACATCAAGACCCACGCCAGTTCGGCGTCTTGAGGTCGCTTAAGGCCTCGCTTTACCTCCCCCAGACAAACGGACCGCACGCATGACGCGCCGCCGCGTGGTGGTGACGGGTCTCGGTATTGTTTCCCCGGTCGGGTCCTCCATGGACCTGGCCTGGGCCAATATCCTTGCCGGTAAATCCGGCATTGTCCCGATCACCCATTACGATGTATCCGCCTATACCACCAAGTTCGCAGGCTTGGTCTCGCCAGACTTCAAGGCGGAGGAATGGATGGGGATGAAGGAGATCCGCAAAACGGATCCCTTCATTCATTACGGAGTCGCCGCGGCCAAGCAGGCCCTGCGCGATTCCGGACTTGAGATTACTGACGCCAACCGTGAGCGCATCGCGGTCACGATTGGCTCTGGCATCGGCGGCATAGGCTCCATCGAGGAGGAATGCCGCGCGCTGCACGAAAAGGGGCCGAAGCGGGTTTCGCCGTTTTTCGTCCCCAGTTCGATCATCAACATGGTCGCTGGCTACGTCTCCATCGAGATGGGCATCACCGGCGGCAGCTTTGCCACTGTCTCCGCCTGCACCACCGCCGCGCATTCCATCGGCATGGCGCACCGGATGATCAGCTACGGTGATGCCGAGGTGGTGGTCGCCGGCGGCGCCGAATGCGGCTCCGCGCCGGCGGGCATGGCTGGTTTCTGTCAGGCGCGGGCGCTGTCCACCCGCAATGACGATCCCACCCGCGCCAGCCGCCCGTTCGACAAGGACCGCGACGGCTTCGTGCTCGGCGATGGCGCCGGTGTGCTGGTGCTGGAGGAATACGAGTTTGCCAAGGCCCGCGGCGCCCGCATCTACGCGGAGCTGATCGGTTTTGGCATGTCTTCCGACGCCTATCACATCACCCTGCCGCCGGAAGACGGCAATGGCGCCCGTCGTGCCATGCAGGGCGCGATGAAGGATGCCGGCCTCAATCCCGAGCAGGTCGACTACATCAATGCCCACGGCACCTCGACGCCGGCCGGCGATGGTGCCGAGACCACGGCGGTGAAGGCGGCCTTCGGCGATTACGCCAAGAAGCTGCCGGTGTCCTCGACCAAGTCGATGACCGGCCATCTGCTGGGTGCGGCGGGTGGCATCGAGGCAGCGTTCTCGGTGCTGGCGATCCGCGATCAGGTCTTGCCGCCGACCATCAACCTCGACAATCCCGGTGAGGGTTGCGATCTGGACTACGTGCCGCACACGGCGCGCCAGGCCAAGGTTGATGTGGTGCTGTCCAACTCCTTCGGTTTCGGTGGCACCAACGGCACGTTGGCGTTCCGCCGGCTCTTCTAGCGGGACGTGGCCCAGCACCTTGAGCTGCCAGGAACGCCCGATCTTCTAGCCCTGCACGAGCGGAACCCGGAGCGTTATCCCTTCCTGCTCGAAAGTGTGGCCGGACATCCCACTTCCGGTCGCTACGACCTGTTGTTGGCGTTTCCGCAGTGGCAGTCGGCCGAAACCTTGCTGGACGGGCCGGATTTCTTCCGGCGACTGTCTGAAGTCAGCGCCGCGGTTGGTGAGGACGCCGAGGATCACGGCCTGCCGTTCGCCGGTGGCTGGTTCCTGTTTCTGGCCTACGAGGCGGTGCGCTACAGCGAACCCGGCTTGCGGCTGCCGGACGCGCCCTGTCGGCTGCCGACCGCGCTGGCGGTGCGCTGCCCGGCCGCGATCATCGTCGACCGCGAACGCGGCCGCAGCCATTGCCTGAGCGAGAGCGGTGCCGAGCTGGCGTTGCTGCTGGCGGACTTGCAGTCGCCGGTGGCCGACCCGGCTCTGCCGGAGGGCGCGCTGGTCGAGGCGGTACGCGAGGAAGCCACCGAACGGCACCTGGCCGGAGTGCGCAAAGTGCTCGATTACCTGCGCGCCGGAGACAGCTTTCAGATCAATCTTTCAAGAGCTTGGCGGGCCAAGTTAAAGCCCGGTATCGGCATCGCCCAGCTCTACCGCAGCCTGCGTAGCCGCAACCCCGCGCCGTTTGCCGGGCTGGCCCGCATCGGTTCCAGTGCCATCTTAAGTTCCTCGCCGGAGCGTTTGATTTCCATAGAAAAAGTCGACGGAAAGCGGCTTGCGCAGACGCGCCCCATCGCCGGCACCCGGCCACGCTCGGAGCAGGCCGGCGAAGACGCCGCCCTGCGCCGGCAGCTGATCGGCAGTCTCAAGGAGCGTGCCGAGCATGTGATGCTGATCGACCTCGAGCGCAACGACCTGGGCCGGGTCTGCGAGCCCGGCAGCATCGAGGTCAGCGAGCTGATGACGGTGGAAAGCTATGCCCACGTCCACCACATCGTCTCCAACGTCCGCGGCTATCTGCGCGAGGGCGTCGGGCCGGGTGAGGCGATCGCCGCGGTGTTCCCGGGCGGCACCATCACCGGCTGCCCGAAACTGCGTTCGATGGAAATCATCGCCGAGCTGGAAGGCGAGGGCCGCGGCGCCTATACCGGCGCGATGGGCTATCTCGCGCGCTCCGGTCGCCTCGATCTCAATATCCTGATCCGCAGTCTGGTGGTCGAAGACGGCGAGGTGAGCCTGCGCGCCGGCGGTGGCATCGTTGCCGATTCCACGCCGGAGGCCGAGCTGGCCGAGACCCGTGCCAAGGCCAAGGGCCTGTTGCGAGCTCTGGGCGTGACGGCATGACTCCGGACCTGCCGCGCGAAGTGGTTGCTCTGGTCAATGGCGGGCCGCCCGGCACCGCCATCCTCACCAGCCGCGCACTGCACTATGGCGACGGGGTGTTCCGCACCCTGTTGCGCCACGAAGGCCGCTGGCTGGATTTCGACCGCCATTACGTGAAGTTGGTGCACGACTGCCGGGCGCTGGACCTCGACCCGCCGCATGTCGGCCAGCTGGAGGCCGAGCTGGAAGCGCTCGGCGGCGGCCGTGCCCAGCCAGTGGTGGGCAAGATCATCCTCGCCCGCGCCGGTGGCGGCCGCGGCTACACGCCGACCACCCGCCAGTGCGACCGCATCCTGCTGCGCTATCCGGCACCGCGATTTTCCGCCAGCCACTGGAGCGAGGGCATCAACGCCATCCGCTCGGTGGTGACGCTCTCGGCGCAGCCGCGGCTGGCTGGCGTAAAGCATCTCAATCGCCTGGAAAACGTGCTCGCCGCACGCGCCTGGCCGCAAGGAGTGCAGGAGGCGCTGATGAGCGACGCCGCCGGCAACCTGGTCTGCGGCACCCGCAGCAATCTGTTCTGGGCCGAGCCTGGTCGCCTGTGCACGCCCAGGCTGGCCCAGTGCGGCGTCGCTGGCCTGATGCGGGCGCGGGTGCTGGAGCTGGCGCGCAGCCTGGGCCTGCCGGTGGAGCAGGTCGAGGCGCCGGTCGAGCGCCTGCTGGCGGCGCGCGAGGCCTTCATCACCAACAGCCTGATCGGGCTCTGGCCGCTGCGGCGTCTCGAGGGCCACGAGTTCGGGCAGCCCGGGGTGCTCAGCCAGCGTTTGCAGCAGGCGCTGGCGCATCCCAGCCTGCTGGATGCTCATTGATGCTGTCGTTTCGCCGCTCCCTCCTGCTAAGGTTTGCCGCATGAAAAAGCTCCTGCGAGTGCTCGCGCTGTTGTTCGTGCTCGGCCTGCTGGGGCTGGCGGCGGTGCTCTACGACGCCAACCGCCTGCTGCACCAGCCGCTGGCGCTGGAAGAGGTGGAGCGGGTCAGCATCGAGCGCGGCAACCGCATGCGCGACGTGATCCACCAGCTGCAGGCGGTGGACGCCTTCGTGACGCCTCGCCAGAGCCTGTACCTGCTGCTGCTGACCCGCCTGCGCGACCAGCAGACGCGGATCAAGGCTGGCGACTTCGACCTCGCTCCCGGCACCACCCCCTTGCAGGCGCTGGCGATGTTCGTCGAGGGCCGCGCGGTGCTCTCGGAGCTGCGCATCCCCGAGGGCTGGGGCTATGCGCAGCTGCTGGATCTGGTGCGCATCCATCCCGATCTCGGGCACAGCCTGCCGGAGGAGCTCGCGCCCGGGCAGCTGATGGCGCTGCTGGGCCTGCCCGGCCAGCATCCGGAAGGCCGCTTCTTTCCCGACACCTACCGTTTCACCAAGGGCATGCGCGACCTCGATTTTCTGCGCCACGCCCACCATCTGATGGAAAAGACGCTGAGCGCCGAGTGGGAGCAGCGGGCGCCCGAGCTGCCCTACGCCGATGCCAGCGCGGCGCTGACCATGGCTTCCATCGTCGAGAAGGAGACCGGTGCCGCCAACGAGCGGGCACGGATCGCCGGCGTGTTCGTGCGCCGCCTGCGCCTGGGCATGCTGCTGCAGACCGATCCGACAGTGATCTACGGTCTGGGGGAAAACTTCGACGGCAACCTGCGCCGCGTCGACCTGCTCACCGACACGCCCTACAACAGCTACACCCGCGCCGGCCTGCCGCCGACGCCGATCTGCCTGCCGGGGCGTGCCGCCATCCACGCCGCGCTGCATCCGGAGGACGATGGCAGCGTGTTCTTCGTCGCCCGCGGCGACGGCAGTCACCAGTTCAGCAAGACCCTGGAGCAGCACAACGCCGCGGTACGCCAGTACCAGCTCAAGGCTCAGCCGCGGCGCGAAGGGCCATGAGCGGCAGCGGCTACTTCCTGACCCTGGAAGGCGGCGAGGGCGCCGGCAAGTCCACCGCCGCGCGCTATATCGCCGACTGGCTACGCGCGAAGGGCCGCGAGGTGGTGCTCACCCGCGAGCCGGGTGGCTCGCCGCTGGCGGAAGCGATCCGCCAGGTGGTGCTGTCCAGCTGGGACGAGGGCGTGCCGGCGGAAACCGAGGTGCTGCTGATGTTCGCCGCCCGCGCCGCCCATCTCGCCGCCACCATCCGGCCGGCACTGGCGCGTGGTGCGGTGGTGCTCAGCGACCGCTTCGTCGACGCCAGCTGGGCCTACCAGGGCGCCGGCCGTGGCGTGCCGGCGGCGCGGCTGGCGGAGCTGGAGTCCTTCGTGCTCGGCGAGCTGCGGCCCGATCTCACCCTGGTCTTCGATCTGGCACCCGAGCAGGGCCTGGCGCGCGCCCACAGCCGCGGCGATGCCAACCGCTTCGAGGGCGAGGCCCTGGCCTTCCAGCGCCGGGTGCGCCAGGCCTACCTGGACCGTGCCCGGGCCGCGCCCGCTCGCTACGCGGTGATCGATGCCGGCCAGGAGCTGAAGCAGGTACAGGCGCAGTTGCTGGCTGTGCTGGAGCAGCACTTGTGAGCGAGGCTCTCGAACTGTTCCAGCCACTGCCCTGGCAGCAGGCGCAATGGGCGCAGATCGACGGCGCACGTCGGCGCGGCCAGCTCACCCATGCCTGGCTGCTGGCCGGGCCCGCAGGCGTCGGCAGGCGCGCCTTCGCCCGCGCCGTGGCCGCCAGCCTGCTGTGCGCCAATCCGGATGAACTGGGCCGCGCCTGCGGCCACTGCCGTGGCTGCCGGATGCTCGCCGCCGGCGGCCACCCGGATGCGCACCTACTGGCGCCGGATGGCCATCTCGGCCTCGCCGCCAGCGAGTCCCTGCAGCACGAGGACGGCCTGAGCTTCTGGACGCCGAAGAAGGACAGTGCCCGCCGCGACATCGCCGTCGATGCCGCCCGCAGCCTGCTGGAAAAGCTCACCGTCTCCAGCCATCTCGGCGGCGCGCGGGTGGTGGTGGTGCAACCGGCCAGCGCGATGAGCGAGGCCACCGCCAATGCGCTGCTGAAGACCATCGAGGAGCCGCCGGCCAACAGCTATCTGCTGTTTCTCGCCGAGTTCCCGCAGGCGCTCAAGCAGACCATCCGCAGCCGCTGCCAGACCCTGCGCTTCGCGCCACCGCCGGCCGCCGAGGCGCTGGACTGGCTCCAGGTGCTACATCCGAGCGCAGACGCGGCCCTGCTCGCCGACGCCGGTGGCGCGCCGCTACGGGCGGCGGAGTGGATCGCCAATGACGAGCCGGCGCGGCGCCGGCGCTGGCAGACCCTGCTGAGCCAGGTGGCCGAGCGCAAGCTCGATCCCCTGCAGGCCGCTGCCGAGTTCGGCCGCGACAAGTTCGAAGTAGCGGCGCTCTGTCGCTACTGGCAGGAGGCCCTGCTGAAGCAGTTGCGCCGGGGGCTGTGGAGCCCGCGCCATGAGCAGTTCCTGGCGCTGTTGCTGGAGAACCTGCGCCTGCTGGAAAACCAGAACGCCCAGCCGCAGCTGGTGCTGGAGTCGCTGCTGCTGCGCTGGCGGGCGCTGGCGGGCGCTACGGCAAGCGCGTAATCTGCGGACAGACCCCGCTGCGACTACTAGAAATCTCCCCTACATGAGCACCCCCGCGCGCGCTGGTGGACAGCCCGGCATCCTCACTCTCAACATCAAGGACAAGAGCGCGCTGTACGTCGCCTACATGCCCTTTGTGAAGAACGGCGGCCTGTTCATCCCCACCGAGAAGCAATACAAGCTCGGCGACGAGGTGTTCATCCTGCTGACGCTGATGGACTCCGCCGAGCGCCTGCCGGTGGCCGGCAAGGTGGTCTGGGTGACGCCGCGCGGCGCCCAGAACAAGCGCCAGCAGGGCATCGGCGTGCAGTTTTCCAGCCAGGATGCCGGCGCTACGCAGAAGAAGATCGAGGCGCTGCTGGCGGGCGCTCTGGGCGCGGATCGTCCCACCCACACGATGTGATCGCGGCGCCGTGCCGCGCTCGGATCAGCTCGCCGCCGGCAGCCCGCCGTCCAGGGTATAGGCGTTGTAGCCCTTCTGGGTCAGCACGAACACCGCCACCGAGGAACGTCGGCCGGAATCGCAGCAGGTGATGTAGCACTGGTTGCGGTCGAGCAGGGCCAGCCTCATGCGCAGCATGAACAGCGGGATGTTGAGCGCGCCCGGCAGCGGATGCACCTGCACCTCGCTGGGCATGCGCACGTCCAGCCACTTCGCCTGGCCGGCCGCGACCATGCGCTGCGCTTCGGCGAACTTCAGCTTGCGTGACAGCGGCTCGTTGAGCAGGGAACGGAAATCGCTCTTGGACAGGCGGGTGAGCTTGCCGCGGGTGAGCATGGTGACCGTGGCATTGCGCGGCGAGTCGGAGATCAGCGCCTCTTCACCAAAGCAGGAGCCGGCTTCCAGCTCGGCCAGCCGCACCGGCTTCTGGTTGGGCGCCTCGCGGGTGACCATGCAGCGGCCTTCGGTGATGACGTAGAAGTAGTCGCCGGGCTCGCCCTGCTTGAGCACCACCTGGCCGGCTTCGACCTCGATCGGCTGCATGCGCAGGAACATCGCCTGCAGATTGGCCGGCGGCACGCTCTGGAAGATCGGCATCTGCAGCAGGCGGGTCATCCAGTCGCCATCGCTGCTGTCTTCGCTGCCCAGTTCCTCCACCTCGAACTTGCCGGTTTGGTCCCAGGTGAGCATCACGTCCAGGAGACTGGCGTCCACCGCCAGCAGGCGGGCGCTCTGCACTGCCCGGGCGGCCACCTTGCGCGGCGACTGGTGGGCGATGCGGTGCGCGGCTTCCGGGCTGCCGGCGACCAGGCGCGCGAGCGGTTTGCCGTTGGCGTCCTCCAGCTGCACTTCGCCGGAAAGCAGGTACAAGGCCTTGCTGGCGCTCTCGCCGACCCGGAACAGCAGCTCGCCGTCGGCGAGTTCGCTGATCGTGGCCTTCTTCGCCAGCGTGGCCTGGCTGTCCGACTTCAGTGCGTTGAGGGGCACCAGCGTGGCGAACAGGGCTGGGCTTACGACCTCCGACATCTTGCTATCCCTTGGCTTTTGGTCCCTGCGGTATCGTTGAAACGATAACACGCGGGCCCTGGCGGCTTGTGGTATTCAGTCGAGCACGCGCCGGGCGCCGGCATAGCGTTTTTCAAACCAGGGTGCGTCGATACGGGTGGCGCGCACCGCGCCGCCGCTGACCGGGGCGTGCACGGCTTCGCCGTCACCTAAGTAGATCACCACATGGCTGGGCTCGCGCTTGCGCTCCTCGAAGCGGTAGAACAGCAGATCGCCGGGCCGTGCCTCGTCGCGGTCGATGGCCTCGCCGCTGCGGTACAACTCCGGCGTGCTGCGTGGCAGCTTGATGCCGGCGCGACCGTAGACGTAGTTGACCAGCCCCGAGCAATCGAAGCCGTCCGGCCCGCGGCCGCCGTAGCGATAGGGCTTGCCGACCTGGGCCAGGGCATCGGCGCGGATCGCCTGTTGCAGCGCACGGTCGCCACCCGGTGGCCGCGAGGCGCAGCCAAACAGCAGGCTCAGCAGCAACAGCGCCCAGGCGCAACGCATCAGATGGTGCTACCGGGAGGTGCGGTGCGCTGCATCGAGGGCCGCTGGCTGAAGCCGGCGTACCAGGCGGCGAGGGCAGGGCGGCCTTCCCGCCATTGCAGTTCGGGGAAGCGGAAGTCGAGATAGCCCAGCGCGCAGGCGACGCTGATCTCGGTGGTGCTGGCTTGTTCGCTGAGCAGTCCGGCCGCTTCTTGCTCGAGCTGGTCCAGGCCGCGCAGCACCGCCGCCCGCTTGCGCTCGGTCCAAGGCTGGTGCTGGCGCTCGGTTGGCCGGCGCGACTCCAGGAGCATCGCCACCGCCGCCTCGGTGATGCCGTCGGCGAGGTTCGCGCGCCGCAGCGCTGCCCAGCGCTGGCTGCCACGCGGCAGCGAGGTCAGGCCGCGGCTGCGGCCCATCAGGTACTCGATGATCAGGTCGGAGCCGGGCAGGCACTCGCCCTTCTCGGTGACCAGGGCGGGAATCTGTGCCAGCGGATTGGCTGCCAGGAACTCCGGTGGCGGATCGAAAGGATCCACGCCGATGCGCTCTACCAGGCTGCCCAATTCCAGTTCTTCGATGGCGACCAGCACCTTGCGCGCAAACGGCGAGGTCTTGGAGCCATACAGCTTCATCTTCATGCCGGTTCGGCCTCCTGGGACCGTCTTGTCGTTGTTGTCCGAATAGTAAGGCTCCAGCCCTGGTCGCGCCTCGCCGGTTCAGGGGGGTACTGGGCCTGACAGGCAACAAAAAAAAGCCCGCCAGGATGCCGGCGGGCGGTATTCGGACGCGAGCAGCGGCTTACAGGCCGCTGAGCTTGTCCAGATAGCGCTCGGCGTCGAGGGCCGCCTGGCAGCCGGTGCCGGCGCTGGTGATCGCCTGGCGGTAGACGTGATCCTGCACATCGCCGGCGGCGAACACGCCCGGCACCGAGGTGGCGGTGGCATCGCCGGCGGAGCCGGACTTCACCTTCAGATAACCGCCTTCCATTTCCAACTGACCCTCGAAGATGCCGGTGTTGGGCGAGTGGCCGATGGCGACGAACACGCCTTTCAGGCCGATTTCGCGCGTTGCCCCGGTTTCGAGGTTCTTCACCCGCATGCCGGTGACGCCGCTGGCATCGCCCAGCACCTCGTCCAAGGTCGAGTTCCAGATGATCTCGACCTTGCCTTCGGCGGCCTTCTTGAACAGCTTGTCGTGCAGGATCTTCTCGCCCTTGAACTTGTCACGCCGGTGGACGATGGTGACCTTGCTGGCGATGTTGGCGAGGTAGAGGGCTTCCTCGACCGCGGTGTTGCCGCCGCCGATCACCGCCACTTCCTGGCCCTTGTAGAAGAAGCCATCGCAGGTGGCGCAGGCCGACACGCCCTTGCCGCGGAATTCCTGCTCGCTGGCGAGGCCCAGATACTTCGCCGAGGCGCCGGTGGCGATGATCAGCGCATCACAGGTATAGCTGCCCTGATCGCCGACCAGCTTGTAGGGCTTGGTCTTGAGATCGACGCTCTGGATGTGGTCGTAGATGAACTGGGTTTCGAAGCGCTCGGCATGCTGCTGCAGGCGCGCCATCAGGTCCGGGCCCATCAGGCCGTGGACGTCGCCGGGCCAGTTGTCGA
Source organism: Stagnimonas sp. FW305-C-60 (assembly GCF_058782965.1). Taxonomy (NCBI): domain Bacteria; kingdom Pseudomonadati; phylum Pseudomonadota; class Gammaproteobacteria; order Nevskiales; family Nevskiaceae; genus Stagnimonas; species Stagnimonas sp. FW305-C-60. Next base: position 244,668 of record NZ_JBYSYF010000002.1, on the reverse strand, counting down.
CCTCGGTGGTGGTCATCAGCTGGCCGCCGACTTCCAGGCCGGTGATCATCACCGGCTTCAAGTTGGCGCGTGCCGCGTAGACCGCGGCGGTGTAGCCGGCCGGACCGGAGCCCAGGATGATGAGCGGGTGATGGACGGGGGTGGACATCGTTTACTCCTTCGCAAAATCGATGAGGGCGCCCGCTGCGCGGGACAGGAACCGGGTCTGACTTTCCTCACAGGGCGCATAGCGCCCGCCCTCTCAGCGAGCGCAAGCAAGCGCCCTCACAGCCCGGCCCGCCAGGGCCGGGCGCCCTCGCGGGTCTTAGAGCTTGCCGGCGTTTTCGGCGAGGTAGGAAGCCACACCTTCGGCGGTGGCCTTCATGCCCTTGTCGCCCTTCTTCCACCCGGCCGGGCAGACTTCGCCATGCTCTTCATGGAACTGCAGGGCGTCGACCAGGCGCACCATCTCATCGACATTGCGGCCCAGCGGCAGGTTGTTGACGGTCTGGTGCTGGACGATGCCGTTCTTGTCGATCAGGAAGGAGGCGCGGAAGGCGACGCCGTCCTGATGCTCGACGCCATAGGCGCGGACGATCTCGTGGTTGACGTCAGCGACGATCGGAAAGCCGACCGGGCCGATGCCGCCCTTGTTGACCGGCGTGGAGCGCCAGGCAAAGTGGGTGAACTGGCTGTCGATCGAGACGCCGACCAGCTGCACGCCACGCGCCTGGAATTCGGCCAGGCGGTGGTCATGGGCAATGATTTCGCTGGGGCAGACAAAGGTGAAATCCAGCGGCCAGAAGAACAGCACCACCGGCTTGCCGCGCAGGTCGGAGAGCTTCAACTCGCCGAGCGTGCCATCGCCGAGCACGGCGGCAGCCTTGAAGTCGGGGGCGGGACGATTGACGAGTACGCTCATGGGTCTATTCCTTGAAAGGACACGAATGAATGGCTGGACAGCTCTATAGGAAACCGGTTCGCGGCAAAAGCCTGGGATCATGGGGATGGAACCCGGTGGTTCCTGCGAACGCGGGCAAGTCTAGGAAGCTGGTCTGCATCGGTCAAAGCAAACCTGCATATTCGCCACATAGGGCCGGGCTATGAGCCGTGCACCGGCGTCGATGCGGGCGCTTGCCGCCTCTGATCCGTCTTGTGCACGCCGGGTTCGGCCGCACTGTTAGAACGTAAGCTGGAATCCGCGTGTCATACTTTTACATCTACTTCCTGTGATTCTTCCATGAGCGAAGCCGTCCGTCGCCCCTTGTTCGTGCGTCTGTTCCAGGGGCTCTGGAGCATAGTGGCCTGGACCTACCGGGTGCTGGTGATCCTGTTGCTGGTGGCCTCGCTGGGCCTGATCTGGGTCAGCAGCCGCGGCGGCCCACCCGTGGTGGTGGAAGACAATATCGCCCTGGTGGTGGCGCCCTCCGGGGCCTTGGTCGAGCAGATCGATCTGGAGCCGGCGCAGCGCCTGGCCGAGCAGTTTGGTGGCGAGCTGCCCTCGCAGACCCTGTTGCGCGACCTGGTCGACGCGCTCGACGCCGCTCGCCTCGACTCGCGGGTGAGCATGGCGGTGGTCAAGCTCGACGGCCTGAACAGCGCCGGCCTGGCGCAGCTGGAAGAGCTGAACGCCGCGATTGATCGCTTCAAGGCCTCCGGCAAGCCGGTGCACGCCTACGCGCCGAGCTACGAACAGAGCCATTACTTCGTTGCCGCGCACGCCAACGATATCTCCATCGATCCGCTGGGCATGGTGGCGGTGGAGGGCTTGTCCAGCCAGCAGATGTATTTCAAGGACGCGCTCGACAAGCTGGGCGTGGAGGTGAACGTGTTCCGGGTCGGCGAGTACAAGTCGGCGGTGGAGCCCTTCATCCGCAACAACATGTCGGCGGAGGCCAGGGCGGCAAACCTCGACTGGCTGGGTGATCTCTGGAGCCGCTACGGCAGCCTCACCGCGGTAGCGCGGCAGCTGCCCACCGACAGCATCGACCAGTACGTGAACGGTCTGGCTCCGGGCATGCAGCGCCTGCAGGGCGACGCCGCCGGCTATGCCAAGGAAGCCAAGCTGGTCACCCACATCGAAACCCTCAACGAGTTCCGCCAGCGCATGGCCGATACCGTGGGCATGGACAATGATCTCGGCAGCTTCCGCCAGATCTGGTCCGAGGACTATCTGCGCGCCGTGCATTCCAGCCGCAAGGCGCTGCCGCCGGACAGCAAGATCGCGCTGGTGGTGGTGCAGGGCGAGATCGTCGATGGCCCCGGCCAGCCCGGTTACGCCGGCGGCGACAGCATCGCCGACCTGCTCGACGAGGCGCGCCTCGACGACCAGGTGGCGGCGGTGGTGCTGCGGGTGGATTCCCCCGGCGGCAGCGTCTACGCCTCCGAGCAGATTCGCCGCGCCGTGCAGGCGCTGAAGGCCGACGGCAAGCCGGTGGTGGCCTCGATGTCCTCAGTGGCGGCCAGCGGCGGTTACTGGGTGAGCATGGCGGCCGACAAGATCATCGCCCACGAGAGCACCATTACCGGCTCCATCGGCATCTTCGGCTTGGTGCCGACCATCGCCAAGCCGCTGGAAAAGCTGGGTATCCACACCGATGGCGTCGGCACCACGCCGCTGGCCGGTGCCATGCGCATCGACCGGCCGCTGACCCCGGAGGTGAGGATCATCATCCAGAGCAGCATCGAGAAGGGCTATCGCGACTTCATCAACGGCGTCGCCGAAGGGCGCTCGCTGGCGCCGGAGGCGGTGGATCGCATCGCCCGTGGGCGCGTCTGGAGCGGCTTGAAGGCCAAGGAGCTGGGCCTGATCGACGGCTTCGGCGGGCTGGACGCGGCGATCACCACCGCCGCCGAACTGGCGCAGCTGAGCAGCGGCAGCTACGAGCTGGAGGAGCGTCACCCCGGCTACTCGACGCCTTTGCAGACGCTGTTCCACTTCCTGGGCCAGGCGGCGGCGCGCAGTCAGGCGCTGGGCAGTCTCGGTGGCCTGGTGCGGCAGCTTGCGCAGACGCCGGAGCTGCGTCAGCCGCTGGGCTGGATCAATGATCCGCGCGGAATCTATGCCCGTTGTTTCTGTGCCGTGACCCTGGATCGTCCCTGAGGTCGGGCTGGCCGCATGAGCACCGAGCAACCGCAACTTAGGCAGGCCCTGGTCAATGGCGCGCGCCTGAGCTATGTCGACCACGGCCAGGGGCCGCCGCTGCTGCTGATACATGGCCTGGGCGCCAGCCACGCCGACTGGGAGGCGCAGATCGCGCATTTCTCGCGGATCTTCCGGGTCATCGCCCCGGACCTGCGCGGTCATGGCGACAGTGACGACATCCCGCCCTACTCGGTGGAGCGTTTCGCCACCGACCTGCTGCAACTGGTCGAGCAGCTGCAACTGGGCACCCACGCGGTGGTCGGTCATTCCATGGGCGGCGCGGTAGCCATGCAGATGGCGATCCTGCGGCCCGAGCGCATCGTCAAGCTGGTGCTGAGCAATACCCTGCCGGATTTCCGCCCGCGCAGCTTTCAGCAGCGTCAGATGCTGTGGTTCCGGCAACTGACGGTGCGCCTGTTCGGCGTGCCGGCGCTGTCGCGCAAGTCGGCGGCGATGATGTTCCCGCAGCCCGAACAGGCCGAGCTGCGGGCCAAGGTCGCCGAACGCAACGGCCGGGTGCCGAAGTCGGTGTATCTGGCCTCGCTGCGGGCGCTGTCGGGCTGGTCGGTGCAGGACAAGCTGCAATGGCTGCGCATGCCCACCCTGGTGTTGGCCTCGGAGTTCGACTATTTCGAGACCCGACTGGCGCAGAACTTCACCGAGGCCTTGCCGGACGGGCGCTGCCGCCTGTTCCAGGGTGCCCATCATGGTCTGCAGATGGAGTATCCGGACGAGTTCAACCGTGCGGTGATGGACTTCCTGATGCCGGGCGGCACGCTCTCGGCCAAATCGGAAAGCGCGCTCAGCTGGCTAAGGGTCGATACCCAGGCGATGCCGAAGATCGACGTCCGCGAACTCTTGAAGAAGCCCTGAGCGGGTGCTGCGGTCTGGTCTGACGATTTGCTCAGCCAATGGCGGCAATGACAGCAATCAATTTCTAGCATGGCTCGGCTGGCCATAAGATTCATGCACCCCAAGCCGTATCTCTCCCAAAAGTCACCCAACAGGAGTCGCCGATGTCCCTGATCAATACCGCCGTCAAACCGTTCAAGACCACCGCCTTCCACAACGGCAAATTCGTGGATGTCACCGACGCCAGCCTCAAGGGCAAGTGGTCGGTGCTGATCTTCATGCCGGCCGCTTTCACCTTTAACTGCCCGACCGAGGTCGAGGACGCCGCCAACAGCTACGCCGAGTTCCAGAAGGCCGGTGCCGAGGTCTACATCGTTACCACCGACACCCACTTCTCGCACAAGGTCTGGCACGAAACTTCGCCGGCGGTCGGCAAGGCGCAGTTCCCGCTGGTCGGTGACCCGACCCATCAGCTGACCCGCGCCTTCGATGTGCACATCGAGGAAGAAGGCCTGGCCCTGCGTGGCACCTTCGTCATCAACCCGGACGGCATCATCAAGACCGCCGAGATCCACTCCAACGAGATCGCCCGCGACGTGTCGGAGACCCTGCGCAAGCTCAAGGCCGCCCAGTACACCGCCGCCCACCCGGGCCAGGTCTGCCCGGCCAAGTGGAAGGAAGGTGCGAAGACCATCGCGCCCTCGCTGGATCTGGTCGGCAAGATCTAAGCAGCACCGCTGTCCGGCTGGCCGCCCGTTGGGGGCGGCCAGCCCTTCTCAAATCGCAAGGTTTCGCCGGCCGGGTGTTCCGGACGGGGAAATCTTGCCCAAAATTCACGGAGCCGCGTCATGTTGGACACCGATCTCAAAACCCAGTTGAAGACCTATCTCGAACGGGTCACTCGGCCTATCGAGATCGTCGCCCACCTCGACGGCGGCGACAGCTCGCAGGAACTGCGGGCTCTGTTGCAAGACCTGAAGGAAGCCTCGCCGCAGATCAGCGTCAGCGAGCGCGGCGCCGAAGGTGCGCGCGTACCCTCCTTCAGCCTCGGCTCGCCGGGCGAGCAGATCGCCCTGAGCTTCGCCGGCCTGCCGATGGGCCACGAGTTCACCTCGCTGGTGCTGGCCCTGCTGCAGGTGGGTGGCTATCCCTCCAAGCTCGACGCGGAAATCATCGAGCAGGTGCGCAGGCTCGACGGCGACTACCGCTTCGAGACGTATTTCTCTCTCACCTGCCAGAACTGCCCCGACGTGGTGCAGGCGCTGAACCTGATGGCGGTGCTGAATCCGCGCATCTCCCACACCGCCATCGACGGCGCGCTGTTCCAGGCCGAGGTCGAGCAGCGCCAAGTGATGGCAGTGCCCAGCGTCTATCTCAACGGCCAACCGTTCGCTAGCGGCCGCATGGGCGTGGAGGAAATCCTCGCCAAGCTCGACACCAGTGCTTCGGCGCGCGAAGCCGAGAAGCTCAAGACCAAGGCGCCTTTCGACGTGCTGGTGGTCGGCGGTGGCCCGGCCGGCGCGGCGGCGGCGATCTACGCCGCCCGCAAGGGCATCCGCACCGGCGTTGCCGCCGAGCGCTTTGGCGGCCAGGTGCTGGACACCATGGGCATCGAGAACTTCATCTCGGTGCCGGAAACCGAGGGCCCCAAGCTGGCCGCCGCGCTGGAGCAGCACGTCAAGAGCTACGAGGTGGACGTGATGAACCTGCAGCGCGCCGAGAAGCTGATCCCCGCCGGAGCCGATGGCCTGATCGAGGTGCAGCTGGCCAGCGGCGCCGCGCTCAAGGCCAGGACCGTGGTGATCGCCACCGGCGCCCGCTGGCGGCAGATGAACGTGCCCGGCGAGAACGAGTACCGCAACAAGGGCGTGGCTTACTGCCCGCACTGCGACGGTCCCTTGTTCAAGGGCAAGCGGGTGGCGGTGATCGGCGGTGGCAACTCTGGTGTGGAGGCGGCGATCGACCTCGCCGGCATCGTCAGCCAGGTGACGCTGATCGAGTTCGACGCGCAGTTGCGCGCCGACGCGGTCTTGCAGCGCAAGCTCTTCAGCCTGGCCAACGTCAAGGTCATCGCCTCGGCGCAGACCACCGAAGTGACTGGCGACGGCCAGAAGGTGAATGGTCTCGTCTACAAGAACCGCGCGAATGGCGAGCTGAACACGGTCGAGCTGGAAGGCATCTTCGTGCAGATCGGCCTCTTGCCGAACAGCGACTGGCTCAAGGGCACGGTGGCGCTGTCGCCGCGCGGCGAGATCGAGATTGATGCTCGTGGCCAGACTTCAGTGCCGGGTGTGTTCGCCGCCGGCGACGTGACCACGGTGCCGTACAAGCAGATCGTGATCGCGATGGGCGAGGGCTCCAAGGCCGCGCTCAGCGCCTTTGATCACCTGATCCGCAGCTCGGCGCCGGAGGCGCAGAAGGCGGCGGCCTGAAGCCTGCTTGGTCTCCCCAGCTCACATAGGGGAGACCGGTCTTTAAGCTAGACAAAGCGCATCGACAGGTCGATGGCGTGCAGGTGCTTGGTGATGCCGCCGACCGAAATGCGGTCGACGCCGGTCTCCGCCAGCCGGCGGATGTTGGCCAGGTTGGCGCCGCCGGAATACTCGATCACCGTCTTGCCGCCCGCCGCCCGATGGGCGCGGGTCAGGCGCACCGCCTCGCGGATTTCGGCGTCCGGCAGTTCATCGACCAGCAGCAGGTCGACGTTCTCGGCCAGTGCGGCGCGGACCTCGTCGAGATCCTCGGCCTCGGTCATCAGCGGCACGCCGGCATTCAAGGCGCGCGCCGCCGCCAGCGCGGCGGCGATGCCTCCCGCCGCGGCGATGTGGTTTTCCTTGATCAGGATGCCGTCGTAGAGCCCGATGCGGTGGTTCACGCCGCCGCCCATGAGCACGGCGTACTTCTGCGCATTGCGCAAGCCGGGCAGGGTCTTGCGGGTGTCGGCGATGGCGCAGCCGGTGCCTGCCACCGCTTCCACGTAGCGGGCCACCGTGGTGGCGGTACCCGACAGGGTTTGCAGGAAGTTCAGCGCGCTGCGCTCACCGGTGAGCAGGGCACGCGCCGGGCCGGCGAGGGTGAACAGCACGGTGTCGGCGACCACCCGTTCGCCTTCGCCGATCTGCCAGTCCACCGCGATTTCCGGGTCGAGCTGGCGGAACACCTCATCGACCCAGGGCCGACCGCAGATCACCGCCGGCTCGCGGCAGATCACCCGCGCCTGCGCTGGGTGATCCGGGCTCAGGCGCGCGGTGTGATCGCCGGCCGTGCCCAGGTCTTCCGCCAGCGCGGCACGCACCGTCTCGGCCAGGTTGTTGACATACGCCGGTAGCTGGATCGTCATCGCCGCCTCACGCCTCACGCCTCACGCCTCACGCCGCCAGCAAGAATTCGAGCAGCGCCATCTGCGCCCAGAGACGGTTCTCCGCCTCGTCCCAGATCACACTCTGCGGGCCGTCGATCACTTCGGCGCTGACTTCCTCGCCACGGTGCGCGGGCAGGCAGTGCTGGAAGATCGCCTCCGGCTTGGCCAGGGCCATCAGCTCGGCGTTGACGGTGTAGGCGGCGAAGGCGGCGAGACGCTGCGCTTCCTCCTTTTCCTGGCCCATGCTGGTCCAGGTATCGGTCACCACCAGATCGGCACCACGCGCCGCGCTGGCGGCATCGGTGCAGCTCTCCACGGCGTCACCGGCCCAGGCCAGCAGTTCGGCGTCGGGGGTGAATCCGGCCGGGCAGGCCAGGCGCAGGCGGAAGCCAAGCAGCTTGGCGGCCTCGATCCAGGAGTGGCAGACGTTGTTGCCGTCGCCGACCCAGGCCGCGGTCTTGCCGGCCAGCGGGCCGCGGTGCTCGATCCAGGTCTGCAGGTCGGCGAGCAACTGACAGGGGTGGTGCAGATTGCACAGGCCGTTGATGACCGGCACCGAGGCATTGCGCGCCAGCTCCTGCTGGTCGCGGTGCGAATCGTTACGGATCATGATCGCGTCGACCATGCGCGACAGCACGCGCGCGGTGTCGGCGATCGGCTCGTTGCGGCCGAGCTGAGTGGCGTCGCCGTGCAGGAACAGCGCATGTCCGCCGAGCTTGGCCATGCCGGCCTCGAAGCTGACCCGGGTGCGGGTCGAGTTCTTGGTGAAGATCATCGCCAGGGTCTTGCCGGCGAAGGGCTGGGGCAGGGCGGCTTTCTGGGCCTTCAGCGCGCGAGCCCGGTCGATGACCCGGTTGATCTCGGCAGCGGAAAGGTCGGAGAGCTTCAGAAAATGGCGCGGCATGGCAGAACACTCAAAAGAGAAGGGCCGCCTGGTTAGGCGGCCCGGGTGATGCGAGCTGGGAATCTCAGGCGAGATTCTTTTCCACGAATTCCCAGTTCACCAGCGCCCAGAAGTGCTCCAGGTAGGTGGGACGGGCATTGCGGTAGTCGATGTAGTAGGCGTGTTCCCAGACATCGGCGGTGAGCAGCGGCTTCTGGCCGGCGGTCATCGGGTTGCCGGCGCCCTGGGTGGAGACGATGGCCAGCGAACCATCGGCGTTCTGCACCAGCCAGGCCCAGCCGGAGCCAAAGGTGTTGATCGCGGCTTCGGTGAAGGCCTTCTTGAAGTCCTCGACGCCGCCGAACTGCTTGACCAGGGCATCGGTCAGCTTCTTGCCGGGCGGGGTCTGCTTCGGAGTGAGGCAGTGCCAGAAGAAGGTGTGGTTCCAGATCTGGGCGACGTTGTTGAAGATCTTGCCGGAGGACTTCTTGATCACGTCCTCCATCGACATGGTCTCGAACTCGGTGCCGGCGACCAGCTTGTTGGCGTTGTCGACGTAGGCCTTGTGGTGCTTGGCGTAGTGGTAGTCGAAGGTCTCGGCCGACATGTGCGGCACGAGGGCGTCCTTCGCGTAGGGCAGTTCTGGGAGGGTAAAGGCCATGGCGTTTTCCTAAAAAACAGGTCCTCGTGGGCTGGGATGAATCCTGGCGGGGCAGCAAAAGCGGATGGGCAACATAGGCGAGCAACCCCGCAAATTCAACCGGGGCCGGCTTGATGGTGGGCTGGATGGACGACTTGGCGAATGATGAATGGCTGCCGCGGTTCATTATCTGGCACGAAACTCGCGCGTATAATCCGCCGCCTTATGAGGCACCGTACCGGTTTGCAACGGACTGAAGGTCGTTTTTCCAAAGGCCTAACGAATCCGAACGAAGGAGAGTTCCAGATGGACGCGCTCGAGCGCATCAAACAGCAGGTCAGCGAAAACCCCGTCATTGTTTACATGAAGGGCAGCCCGGATTTCCCGCAGTGCGGCTTCTCGGCGCGCACCGTGCAGGCACTCAATGCCTGCGGCGTGGAGTACGCCTATGTGAACATCTACGAAGACGAAGAGATTTACCGCGCCCTGCCGAAGTTCGCCAACTGGCCGACTTTCCCGCAGCTTTATGTGAAGGGCGAACTGGTCGGCGGTTGTGACATCACCCTGGATCTGTACCAGACCGGTGAGTTGAAGAAGATGCTGGAAGAAGCCGTGGGACGTAAGGCTGCCGCCTGAGCCGATCCCCGCGCGAAGAGAACCCGCCCTGGTGGCGGGTTTTTTTGTCCACTATCCGGCGTCGCGTACTCGGCGTATCAAATAAGCGTAAACAGACTGTCAACCGTCCTCCGGGACTGACGTTCACTTCAGGTCATCCAGCCGCGCGTGACTCGTCCGCCTTGGCTGTTCCTACTCAAGAACCCTGGTCTTCCTCATTCATGGAAAGCAAACGCTGGTCTACCTGGTTAAGTGGTTTCGGCCGTTCCCCGGCAGTCGCGCTCACGATTTCGGTCACGCTGGTCAGCCTGGTGTCGCTAAACCTGCCCGTGCAGCGGGTGCAGGGTGGCGACGGCAAGCAGTCCTTCAATTGCCCCGCCGGCTATGACTGGCGTGATCCTGCCGAAGTGGCCGCCGAATTTGGCGCGGTGAGCCCCGCGCGCGCAGCGAAGCTGCGCGAGCACTACGGCGAAAAAGCCTGCGTCTGGCGCAAGCTGCCGGAGTCGCTGATGGAGGTGGGCGAGTCCCAGAAGGCGCGTGCCGAAGCGGTGGGCGAGGTGCCCGAGGGCCTGCTGCGCAAGGCGGCCGAGCAGAAGGCGGCGATGATGCCGCGCCAGAAGGCGGTGGCGAATGCCAGCGGCGCCTGGAGCGAGTACGGCAAGGGTCCGCAGATCTACAAGGCAGAGTATTCCGGCAGCGCCGGCAACGACGGCATTCCCACCGTGTCCGGCCGGGTCGACGAGTACGTCTATGACGAGGCCAACAAGCGCCTGTTCGCCGCGGTCGGCAATGGCGGCATCTGGCTCAGCGAGGCGGTGGATGGCGATCTCAGCACCCTCGGCAACAGCTGGCGGCCGCTGGGCGACAAGCTGCCGACCCTGATCGCCAGTGGCGTGGCCTGGACCACCGGAGGTGGCGGCACGCTGATCGCGCTGACCGGCGAGCACACCGCGGGCGGCAATACCTACACCGGTCTCGGCGCCTACTGGACCACCGACCTGGGCCAGACCTGGAACCACGCCACCGGCATTCCCGACGGCGCTCTGGGCTCGAAGCTGAAGGTCGACCCTTCCAACCCGAACATCGTCTATGCCGCCACCGGCAAGGGCCTGTTCCGCTCCACCGACGCCGGGCGCAACTTCACCAATGTCGCGCTGCCGGTTTCCACCGACTGCGCCGGCAATTTCACCAATTCGAAGTGCCTGTTCGCCAACATCGTCACCGATGTGATCGTCAAGGTGCCGGGTGGCATCACCAACGAGGTCTGTGACGCCGCCGGTTGCCCGGTGATCGCCGCCGTGGGCTATCGCGCCGGCAACCTGCCGTATGCCGATGGCACGGCGCAGTCGCCTGGCAATGGCCTGTACCGCTCCGACACCGGTGTGCCGGGCAGCTACACCAAGATCGAAGCCGCTGGCCCCGATCCGCTGCTCCCCTACGGTTTTGCTCCGCAGGATCGCATCGGTCGCATCGAGATGGGCCAGGCCTATGGCCCCGAGCAGGACCACAACATCATCTACGCGATGGTGCAGGACGCGCGCCTGCTCAATGGCACCTCCGGCCCGCTGCTGGACAGTGACCTGATTCCGGGCACCCAGATTCCGATCGAGTGCAGCAGCCTGCCGGAAGGCGACCCGCAGTTCGTCTGCGAACTGGTGGCCGAGGGCCTCAATCCCACCTATTTCAATGGCATCTACGCCTCCACCGACTTCGGCGACACCTGGTTCCGCATGGCCGACGACCTTGAGCTGGTCGGCACCGCCGGCGCCACCGGCTCCTCGCTGGCGGCCACCGCGGCGCTCGGCGTCGCCCCGGGCATCCAGTCCTGGTACAACCAATGGATCGCGGTGGACCCGACCCAGGCCGACCCGGTCACCGGTGCGCCGACCCGCATCGCCTTCGGCCTGGAAGAGGTCTGGACCAACAGCCTGCCGCTGCCCCTGATCGGCGCTCCGCAGGCGGCCAGCCCCTCGGACTTCAAGGTGATCGGCACCTACTTCTCCGGCGAGACCTGCCTGTTCCTGATCGGCAATGTCGGCGGTGTCGGCGTCCCGGTCTGCCCGACCAGCAGCACCCAGGTCGGCGGTCGCACCACCACCCACCCCGACCAGCAGGGCGGTCTGTTCATCCCCGACGGCGAGGGCGGTGTCTGGCTGTTCGCCGGCAATGACGGCGGCGCCTACAAGCAGCACTCCACGGACCCGACCACCGATCCGCTGAGCAACGACAAGTGGGGCTCGGGCATCAACAACGGCTTCTACACGCTGATGAACTACGGCGTGTCGGTGGCCAAGGACGGCACCGTCTGGTACGGCCTGCAGGACAACACCTCCGGCAAGATCGACCCGACCACGCGGGAACAGATCCGCATCTACGTCGGTGACGGCATGTGGACGGCGGTGGACCCGGACAACGCCAATACCGCCTACTTCCAGACTCCCGGCCTCTCGCTGGTGCGCACGCTCGATGGCGGTGTCAGCAACGAGTATGTGGATGGCTTCGATGTTGGCACCGCGCACTTCCTGTCGCCCTTCGTGATGGACGACAAGGACGCCAAGCATCTGGTCGCGGCTGGCACCAAGGTGGCGGAGACGCTCAACGCCGACACTGACGCGACCTGGACCACGGTCTATGACTTCGGCACCGACGAGGCCAGCGGTGCGGCCTTCCAGGCCCGTGGTCGGGTGCTAGACGTAGTGGGCGACTACGTCTACGCCGCGGCCTGCGGCCCCTGCAATCTGGTCGGCAGCGCCAACCAGTTCCAGCGCAAGCTGGCGACCAATGTCGGCGGCGACAAGCCGGCGGCCAAGGGCACCGCCGACGGCTGGCACGATGCGGCGCTGAGCGGCCTGCCCAATCGCTACATCTACTCGCTGCACATCGATCGCAACGACCCCACCGGCAAGACCGTCTACGTGGTTCTGGGCGGTTATTCGACCGCGCGCTGGGCGCCGCCGGGGCAGTACGGCGATACCAACGACAACCTGCAACCGGGCAAGAACGTCTGGGTGTCGAAGGACGCCGGTGCCACTTTCAGCTCGCTGCAGGGCAATCTGCCGGACGTGGTCACCACCGCGATCCTGCGCCGTGGCAACCAGCTGATCGTCGGCACCGACATCGGCGTGTTCATCTCCAGCGATCTCAACGGTAGCGAGTGGGTGCCCCTGGGCAGCAACCTGCCCAGCAATCCGATCAACCAGCTGGTGCTCAAGCCCGGCGATGACACGCAGCTGTTCGCCGCCACCTTCGGCCGTGGCGTGCAGCAGTACACGTTCCCGGCCGGTGGTGGCAGCTCCTCGGGCGGCGGTTCGTCCGGTGGCTCCAGTGGTGGCTCTGGCGGTGATTCCGGCGGTCGTTTCGGCGGCTCCCCCGGTGCTGCGCTGCTGATCGTTCTGGCTGGCCTGGGCCTGCTGCGGCGGCGCCAGCGGCGGCACTGATCCCGGCCTGCGGTTTGGCAAGCTGCGAATGGGCGGGAGAGATCCCGCCCATTTTTTTTGGGACACAGCCGGGAGTGATGTGTTCCTGACTGGTGTCAATTTTGCATATAGTTAGGGCCATCGCGGCTCGGGCCGCATTCCCCATCCGCAGTACAAGGAAGTCCACTTAGGCCAGGAGGCTGAAGGTATGTTCATGTTGTCCGTCCGCAAGGAAAACCTGCGGCTGCGTGCGCCGTTCCGCCTGCCGACCGCCGGGATCGCGGCCCTGGCTTCGGTGATGGCGGTTTCCGCCGTGCTCTGGCAGTCCGGCGCGCCGCGTCAGGCCGGGCAGGGCGCCTGCCCCGCGGGCTATGTCGCCCGCGATCCGGTGGCGGTATCGCAGCAGCTCAACCCGGCCTACGCGCGTCAGCACGGCGAGCGCATCCGTGCCGAGTTCGGCGATAGCCTCTGCGTGTCTGCGCATCTGCCGGAATCGACGCTGGAAGTGGCGCTGACCCGTCGCGACCTCGCCGAGATGCACAGCGCCCCGGCCGGCACCGCCCGGCGGGCGGTGGAACAGAAGGCGGCCCTGCAGGCAAACCAGGCCAAGGTCGCCAATGCCGCCGGTAGCTGGGAGCAGTACGGCCAGGGGCCGCAGGTGGGTGATCCGGCCTACAACAGCGCCAACGCGGTGATGGGCCACACCCAGGTGATGGGCCGCACCGACAACTTCGCCTACGACCCCGAGCACAAGCGCCTGTTCGCGGCGGTCGCCAACGGCGGCATCTGGATGAGCGAGGCGGTGGACGGAGATCTTTCCACCCTCGGCAACCAGTGGCGTCCAATCGGCGACAAGCTGCCGACCCTGGTCAACAGCGCCGTGGCCTGGACGCCGGCGGCGGGCGGGCGGGTCCTCTCGCTTACCGGCGAGCACACCATGGGCGGCAATTCCTACGTCGGCCTCGGTGCCTACTGGAGCGACAACCTCGGCCAGAGCTGGCACCACGCCAGTGGCGTCCCGGACGCCGCCTTCGCCTTCAAGCTGGCAGTCGACGACTCCAATCCCAGCATCGTCTACGCTGCCACCAGCAAGGGCTTGTTCCGCTCGGAGGATGCCGGCAATAGCTTCGTCAACGTTAAGCTGCCGGTGTCGGAAGAATGCGCGGGTGTGGAGACGCTGGGCCCCTGCCAGTTCGCCAATTTCGTCACCGACGTGGTGGTGAAGAAGCCAGGTGGCAGCACCGGCATCGAATGCGGCGCCGAGGGCTGCCCGGTGCTGGCGGCGGTGGGCTTTCGCAGTGGTGCCGCGCCGTATCCCGATGGCAAGCCACAGTCGCCGGGCAATGGTCTGTACCGCTCCGACTCCGGCAAGGCCGACAGCTTCACGCGCGTCGGCACGCCGACCCCGACCGGCCTCTCGCCCTTCGGCTTCGCGCCGAACGAGCGCATCGGCCGTGTCGAGCTGGGCAATGCCCTGGGCGACGCCCAGAACCACGATTACGTCTACGCCATCGTCCAGGACGCGGTGCTGCTCAATGGCGGCTTTCCGCTGATCGACATCGATGTAGGCGATCTGCCGGCCGATCTGGGTTCGCTCTGCGCGCTGCTGCTGGGCGGTATCCCCGACGGTGGCACCGGCCTGAGCCCCCTGGTCTCCACCGTCTGCGAGCTGCTGGGCCTGGTCAGCATCAGCTCCACCAATTTCAACGGTCTCTACGCGTCTTCCGACTTCGGCGATACCTGGACCCGCATCACCGACGACCTGAGCTTGCTGCTCAACGCGCCGCTGTCCGGCTCCTCGCTGGTGGTGCCGATCCCGCTCGGCGTCGGTCCCGGCATCCAGGCCTGGTACAACATGTGGGTCAAGCCCGACCCGACCCAGCAGCTCGCCGGCATGCCGACGCGCCTGACCTTCGGCCTGGAAGAGCTGTGGAAGAACCGGCTGCCGCTGCCGCCGCTGGGCCTGGTCGAAAGCCTGCCGGTGGGTCTGGACGTGTTCGGCACCTACTTCGCCGGCGACACCTGCCTGTTTCTGATCGGCTCGCCGACCTTGCCGGTGCGCATCCCGATGCCGGTCTGCCCGACCTACGACGGCGTCATCAACGGCACTACCACCCATCCCGACCAGCAGGACGGCATCTACGTGCCGGACGGCGAGGGCGGCGTCTGGCTGTTCGTCGGCAACGACGGCGGCGTCTACAAGCAGCATTCCAGCGGCTTGCTCGACGACTTCGTCAACAACCAGTGGGGCGATGGCGCCAACCAGGGCTTCTACACCCTGATGCACTACGGCATCGCGGTCGCCAAGGACGGCACCGTCTACTACGGCAACCAGGACAACGCCTCCGGCAAGATCGAGCCCGACACCCGCCGCCAGGTTGGCATCTGGGTCGGCGACGGCATGTGGGCGGCGGTGGACCCCGACAACTCGCAGACCGCCTACGTTGCCACGCCGGCCTTGTCGATCGTGCGCAGCACCGACGGCGGCAAGACCGCGACCAGCATCTACACCTCGGCCGACTTCGGCACCGGGCACTTCCTCTCGCCCTGGATGATGGACCCGCTCGACGCCAATCAGCTGGTCGGCGCCGGGACCAAGGTGGCGGTGACGCTCAACGCCGCCACCGACGCCACCTGGACCACGGTGTTCGATCTCGGCGTGGACGAAGCCAGCGGTGCCGCGCACCAGGCCCGCAACCGCTCGCTGGACGTGCGCGGCGAGGCGATCTACGTCGGCTTCTGCGGCCCCTGCAACCTCGCTGGTGCCGATGCCCAGTTCCAGCGCGGCATCGCCACCAATGTCGGCGGCGACAAGCCGCCGGCCAAGGGCAGCGCCGACGGCTGGCACTTCGCGAAGGCGGAAGGCCTGCCCAACCGCTACATCTACAACATCCACATCGACCCGCAGGACAGCAAGACCATCTACGTGGCGCTGGGTGGCTATTCCTCGGCGCGCTGGGCGCCGCCGGGCCAGTACCTCGATACCAACCCGGACATCGGTACCGGCAACCTGTACAAGTCCACCGATGCCGGCGAGACCTTCGTCAACATCAGCGGCAACCTGCCGGATACGGTCGCCAGTGCGGTGATCCGTCGCGGCCAGCAACTGATCGTCGGCACCGATCTGGGCGTGTTCATCTCCAGCGACCTGAGCGGCAAGGACTGGGCGCCGCTGGGCGATCTGCCCAGCGTGCCGGTCAACCAGCTGGTGCTGAAGCCCGACGACGACAAGCAGCTGTTCGCCGGCACCTTCGGCCGTGGCGTGCAGCGTTACACCTTCAGTGATGAGGGTGGTTCGTCTTCCGGCGCTTCTTCGGGCGGCTCATCCAGCGGTGGTTCCTCCGGCGGCACGCAGGAAGGCCGCTTTGGCGGTGCCCTGGGCCTGCCGCTGCTGCTGACGCTGAGTGGCTTGCTGTTGCTGCGTCGGCGCTACGCCTGCGGTCTGCGCAAACAGCAGTAGCCGCGCGGCCCCGCAGAAACAGAAACGCCCGCGACTGCGGGCGTTTCTGTTTGCAGGCTCTCTGGTACTGCGCGGAAGAGCGCCCTACGCAGCCAGCATCGCCTGCGCCACTTCGCGGCGTGGGCCGTCGCCGCAGAGCTTCTCGACCAGTTGCAGGGAGAAGGCCAGCGCGCTGGCCGGACCCTGGCCGGTGACCGTATGGCCGTCGCTGACCACCGGCAGATCCACGTAGTGCAAGAGGCTGTCGCGGAAAGCCGGGTAGCAGGTGGCCTGCTTGCCATCGAGCAGGCCGTGCGGCGCCAGGGCAAAGGCAGGTGCGGCGCAGATGGCGCCGATCCAGCGGTGCGCCAGGCGTTGCTGGCGCAGCTTTTCGATGAGCGGTGCGTGAGCGCCCAGGGCGCGGGCGCCGTTCTCGCCGCCGGGCAGCACGATCAGATCGAAGTTCTGGCTGGCAACGATGTCGTAGTGGGTATCCGGCATCAGCGCGATGCCGCGGGTGCCGGTGACCGGGCTGTTGCCCAGGGCCGCCAGCGTGACCTTGACGCCGGCTCGACGCAGGACGTTGACGATGGTGACGGTTTCCAATGACTCGGAACCATCGGCAACGACAACCAGGGCCGTCTTGGACGCTTTTTCCATCGGGTTCTCCTCGTCTGAATATGGCTTTTTATCGTTTTACCACCACGGCATCTTGACCCAGGTCAGCGCCGCCGCGTGTGGGCTCAACATTTGGTCGTACGCAGGGCGAGCGCGGAACTCAAGGTTGTTACAATGCCGCCCTTGAGTTCGCACGATACCCCAAGGACGCGAATACGCCAGAGGAGCGCATGGAATACCGCCACATCAAAATCCCGACCACGGGCAAAAAAATCACCATCCAGAACGGCAAGCTGCAGGTTCCGGATCAGCCCATCGTCGGCTACGTCGAGGGCGATGGCATCGGCCCCGACATCACCAAGGCCTGCTTGCGCATCTGGGATGCGGCGGTTGCCAAGGCCTACGACGGCAAACGCAAGATCCACTGGTGCGAGACCTATCTGGGCGAGAAGGCCGCTGGTCTCTACGACGGCAACTACTGCCCCGACGAAACCCTGAAGGTGCTGCAAGACCTGGTGGTCTCGATCAAGGGGCCGCTCACCACGCCGGTCGGCGGTGGCTTCCGCAGCCTCAACGTCGCGCTGCGCCAGGATCTCGACCTCTACGCCTGCGTGCGTCCGGTCAAGCACTACGCCGGCGTCCCCAGCCCCCTGAAGCAGCCGGGCAAGGTCGACGTGGTGATCTTCCGCGAGAACACCGAAGACGTGTACGCGGGCATCGAATACAAGTCCGGCACGCCGGAGAATGAGAAGGTCGCCAAGTTCCTCAAGGAGGAAATGAAGGCGAAGTTCTTCGACGGCGCCGGCATCGGCATCAAGCCGATCAGCGCCTATGGCTCCAAGCGCCTGGTGCGCATGGCCATCCAGTACGCCATCGACAACGGCCGCGAGTCGGTGACCCTGGTGCACAAGGGCAACATCATGAAGTTCACGGAAGGCGCCTTCCGTAACTGGGGTTACGAAGTTGCCCGCGAGGAATTCGGCAACGTCACCATCACCGAAGAGCAGCTCTACGGCGAGTACAAGGGCAAACAGCCGGAAGGCAAGATCGTCATCAAGGATCGCATTGCCGACATCATGTTCCAGATGATGTTGCTGCGCCCCGACGAGTTTGACGTGCTGGCCACGCCCAACCTCAATGGCGACTACCTGAGCGACTCGGTGGCGGCGGAAGTCGGCGGCATGGGCATCGCCCCCGGCGCCAACATCTCCGACAACTGCGCCGTGTTCGAGGCCACCCACGGCACCGCGCCCAAGTACGCCAACCTCAACAAGGTCAACCCCGGCTCGCTGCTGTTCTCGGGCGTGATGATGCTGGAGTACATGGGCTGGCAGGAAGCCGCCGACCTCATCACCCTGGTCTACCCGGAAGTGATCGGCGACGGCATCGTGACCTACGACTTTGCCCGCCAGATCGAAGGCGCCACCGAAGTCGGCACCAGCCAGTTCGCCGACGCGCTGATCGAGCGCATCCAGGGCGGCGTCGACCTCGAAGCCAAGCGCAAGGCCCAGGCCGAGCAGCTGGTGAAGGAGCGCAAGCAGCGCGAGATCCGCCGCCTGCTGCAGCCGATGGAAGAGATGCTCGACACCGGTCGCGTGCCGCACACCGTCGCCGACCTCATGACCCGCACCCTCATCACCGTCACCGACAACGAGACGGTGGAAGAGGCCATGCATGTGATGACCGAGAGCGATGTTTCCTCGGTGGTGGTGGAGCCCAATGCCGCCGGCGAGTGGGGCATCCTCACCCGCCGCGACATCATCGCCAAGATCGTCCGCGCCAGTAAGTCGCCCAGCGCCACCAAGGTCAAGGACGTCGCCACCCGGCCGCTCAAGTCGGTGCCGGCGGAAACCCTGATCCAGGAAGCCGCCGCGATGCTCGCCGACCACAACTTCTCGCGCCTCACGGTCGAGCAGGGCGGCAAGATCATCGGCATCGTCACCGAGACCGACATCGTCAAGGCCGTAGAGAAGTTCGGCTGGGGCCTCGACCAGACGATCTGATTGCGCGGTTTTTGATTGTGTCCCCTCCCCCCTGGTGGGGGAGGGGTTGGCCCAGGCGAGAACTGACTCAATGTCAGTTCGAGTTAAGCCAACCCCGGGAGAGGGGGAGGGCGACCGCAAGGTCGCCTTTTCCATTTCGGAGGAAGCAAAACCAATGAACATCACCCTCTTCGTCATCGGCGACGAAATCCTCTCCGGCAAGCGCCAGGACAAGCATCTCGCCAAGGTCATCGAGCTGCTCGCCGCCCGTGGCATGGCGCTGTCGGCGGCGGAATTCCTCGGCGACGACCAGACCCAGATCGCTACCGCCATCGCGCGCGTGGTGGCGCGCGGCGATCTGCTGCTCTCCTGCGGCGGCATCGGCGCCACCCCGGACGACTGCACCCGCCAGGCAGCAGCATTCGCCTTTAAGCGCCCGCTGGAGCGCCACCCCGAAGGCGTGGCGCTGATCGAAGCGCAGTACGGCGAGCGCGCCTATCCGCACCGCGTGATCATGGCCGAGTTCCCGCAGGGCGCCGGGCTCATCCCCAACCCGATCAACCGCGTCGCCGGCTTCCATGTGGGCGACGCCCACTTCGTCCCTGGGTTTCCCGAGATGGCCTGGCCGATGCTGGAATGGGTGCTGGACGAGCGCTATCCGCAGCTACGCAATGCCGAGCCGCCAGTGGAATACCGCCTACGCGCCTACGACGCCGCCGAGGGCGACCTGCTGACGCTGATGGAAGAAACCCTGGCTGCGCATCCGGGCCTGAAGCTCTCCAGCCTGCCATTCCGCGCCCGGCCGGACGAACCGGCGCATATCGAATTCGGGTTCAAGGGAGCGCAGGCGCAGGCGGCCAGTGCTTACGCGCTGTTTGAGGCCGGTTTGAAAGCCCGTAGCTTGCGGACTGAGTCGCTCAAAAGCCCTTAGCGAGTCTGGCTTTTTCTAGAGCCTCAACGCCTGTGCTCAGGCGCGGCTCCGCCGAAGGCGGAGACGTCGCACTGGAGCGCATAGTTAGGCTGCTTTGCACGAGGACTCACTTTGGCCCCCAGATGGGCCAGAGTGCGAGGATGCCTAAGAGATAATAGAGAACGAAAATCATGGCGCGAATCGTGCCCTGACGATCTCCGGCTTTTACTCTCTGAGATGAAGTGCTGAACCCAGCGACGTAAACGACTGGGTAAGCCATGACTGCAACCGTGTAGACCTGCTGAAGCAACGATGCGCCATATGCGGTTAGCGCAAAGATGCCTCCTATAAAGAGAACTGGCGAAGCAAGTAGCGGCAAGCCGCAAAGCAGGCGCAGCGTGACAAGGGAGCCGCCACTGGAAGACGTTTCTTTCATGGCCTAACGCCTAAATTAAGCGGCGGGCGCAGCCCGTCCGCTTGAATGAATAGTTAGAAGTCACAGTGCTGCCCCTCCAAATACTCGAAATGCCACAGGCGGAATGGCCCGAACGAGTAAAGAAACCACGCGGTAACTGAGACAGAGCAACTAACAACGAAGAAGTACGCCCAGCTGGGGCTAATGAGAAGCGCGCCGGAAACGCAGCCAAGTAGCACAAATATTGGAAGCAACAGCAGCCGAGGCAAAAAATAAAAGATGCGCATGGCCAAGTGCACGAACAATCCCAAGACAGCACATGCAACCAGCATGAAGAAGAAAGCGAAGAAGCCAAAAAGCATGCTCCCGCCCAAGCCTCCAGATACCTCCGGATTTAATGCGTCCGCGATGACGATTGAGATAGAGCCGACAAGTGCAGACGACGCTGCAATTGCCACGATACGAATAAGCTCTTCGCCACGGAACGGAGTCATGTGACTTCTAACGCCCCAGCTCAGCCGACGTATTGCCGTAGCGAAGCGAAGGCAAAACGGTCGGCTGTAGCGCCATGTTGGGCCTCAACATTCTCTCCTTCGGGACCTACGCTTGTTCTGCTCCTTCTGCAGGTGCTGAAAAAGCTCAATAAGAGTGTGCTCGCCCGCATGCTTGGTTTGTTGGACGTTCATGACCCGAGCGATGTCGTCAACGGTGGCGCGGCGAGCAAGCGTTCCGAGGTCCTCTGGAACAATGACAGCGCCACCGGTAAATGGAAGCACATTCCACCAAGGACCAACTGCGCGAGACATGCGATGGTCTTCCTGCTGTGCGATCCAATCGCGAGCCGGGCATCGCTCAGAACGAAGGCAGATCCCTTCATGGCCATAGCCATCGACGATGACGTCACCGACAGAGAATTTCATCTTGAGGTCCAACGCCCAGGTTCACCCGCGGCCCTGACGACGCGAAGCGGCGGCAGGGACGTCGGGTGGAACCACTGGTTGGGGCTCAATCTCCATCGCCACAAGAATCTCTTCAAGAGCTTTGAGTTTGGCTGAGACACGAGTTTTTTGACTCTCTGGAAGAACCTCTGGGCAGACGGCTCTCCACATCTCAAAGAGCTCCTGACGATCACGGAAGTGAGCCAAACAGCCCGCCGTTATTGCTGTATACATACGACGTTCTATGTTGTTGCAGAGGTGGTGCGCCCGCCTTTGGGGCTCGGAATTTAAGCCGGCAGCACACTCTGCTAGAGACGCGTAGCGCGCATAGAACGGAAGACCATCCTTTTCGAATGCTAACGCCATAGAGGCCGCTGTTTTCCCTACGGCTTGATCCGGGGCCGCATGGGGTAATGCAAACGTGTAGCGCCGCGCGACAGACGGCGGAAACAGCTCAAATGCGCACGAGACCGTGGAGGTGTTTTGTCGATTCTCAGCACCGTGTACCAGACCAAGCTGGTTCACTATGTCCTCGACGGGATCGTGACGCACGCTGACCACCAACGAATAGACTTCACAAATTGTGCCGTTGACTACCCCGGGGTGCGATGTCCAGAGGAAGTGGTCAAAGCCGTATTGGGTCTTCCGAAAGAAGGAACTACGCTTTGCAACATAGCGAAACCCCAACGGGCGCACCAACGGTGCTACTGCTTCGACGAGGCGACCGCCCAGCGCCTTCATGGCCTTGAGCCCCAACGCGAATTAGATGGAACACGGATCGCCGCCTAATCTGGCGGCGCGTCCGTATAATCTGGGAAGGGAAATTTCAACATGCTGAATTGCAAGGCGATTTCTCGCTGCGTTCACGCAAAACACGGAACACAACATGGACATGTTGGGACTCCCTGAAAATTCTTCTGATTGTTGCCTGCGGCTTCCCTAAGCCGCATCGCCTGCTGATGGTTGTAGCCGCAAGCGCGACCCGGTGCAATGGTCGCCTTGGCGCGATCAGCTGCCCGCATCCTCTGGCGAGATCGGCGCACGATTGGCCGTCGCTCGTGGGGTTGGCTGCCAGCCGGCAAGCACGCAGGTGCCGATTACCAGCACCGCACCCAGCAGACTCCAGCCGTCGGGCGTCTCGCCCCAGATCAGCCAGCCGAGCAAGCCGGCGAAGACCACGGCGCTGTAGCCCATCGCGCCCACCCTGGCGGCGGGGGCACAGGCATAGGCGCGGGTGAGTTGCAGCTGGCCCAGGGTGGCGAACAGCCCGGTGCCCAGCAGCACGCCCAGTTCCTTCCAGCCCAGTGGTTGCCAGTGCCAATACAGGGGGATGGCCGAGATCACCAGGCCGACGGCGCCGAAGTAGAACACCACGCGCATCGGTGGCTCGGTGTCGCTGATGCGGCGCAGGCTCACCATCGCGCAGGCGGCGAACACGCCGCTGGCGGCACCCACCAGCGAGGCGAACGAGAGCCCCAGCGCGGCGGGTTTGACGATCAGGGCGACGCCGGCCAAGCCCAGCAGTGAGGCCGGGATCAAGAGGGCCGGTGGCCGCTCGCGCAGCACCAGCCAGGCGATGAAGGGGATGAACAATGGCGAGCTGTAGTTGAGCAGCAGCGCCTCGGCCAGGGTCAGGTGGCTGATCGCGTAATAGAGCGTGTACATGCCCAGCAGACCGAAGCCGGAGCGCCAGAGATGGCCGCCGAAGCGCTGGGTGCGAAAGGCGCCAGAGCCCGCGCGCAGCAGCAGGGGCATCAGCACCAGCACCGAGATCAGGTTGCGGGCGAAGACCAGCAAGTAGTTGGACACCCCCACCTGGGCGGCAGCCTTGGCAAAGGCGCCCATCAGGGCGAAGGCGGCGCCGGCGCTGGTGACATGGAGCGCCGCGCGGCGCAGATTGGTGGACATCGGCAAGGCAGACGGGCGCCGCGGAAGAGGGGCAAGACAGGGCGGCGCGACAGGAGCGCTAGTCTAGCGGCGTCTGCGGTGGGCTGACCGATGGCGGCAGAAACTGACAGAACCTATGATCCTCGCGACACAAGCTGGCAGCCATCGCCCGGCCGTCGCGGTGAGGAGTTTCTCCAAGAGAACCAGTATGCCGACCGCTCAATCCGCTTCAGGCCACCGTCCAGTCATTCTCCTGGTTGAGGACAACCTCGCCGACCTCCGTCTGGCCCAGGAGGTGCTCAAAGAAGCCAACATGCCCCACGAGCTGCTCGTGGCGCGCGACGGGGAGCAGGCGATGAGGATGGTGCGCAAGGAGGGCGAGTACGCCGGCATCAAGCGGCCGGACCTCATCCTGCTCGATCTCAACCTGCCTCGTAAGCACGGTCGCGAGGTGCTGGCGGAGATCAAGTCCGACCCCTATCTCAAGCGCATCCCGGTGCTGATCCTTTCTACCTCCAAGGCGGAAAGCGATGTTGCCGGCTGCTACGACGCCCACGCCAACTGCTTTCTCACCAAGCCGGTCGCGCTCGACGACTTCGCGGTGCTGGCCGGTTTGATCCGCGACTTCTGGCTGCACTGGGTGCAGCTGCCACCGCCGCCGCAAGTGCAGACATGAACCGTTCGCAGACTCCCAGCGCGCTGTCGGTACTGCTGGTCGAAGACTCTCCCTTCGACAGTCGCCTGCTGATCGAGGCCCTGCGCCCGGCCACGCAGTCCGGCGAGGTGGTGGTGCAGACGGTCAAGCGGCTGTCGCTGGCGGTGGCGGAGTTGCAACGTTTCAGCTTCAGCTGCGTGCTGCTCGATCTCGGCCTGCCGGACGGCCAGGGCGTGGACAACGTCCGCGCCCTGCGCGAGATCGACAGCAGCGCGGCGATCATCGTGCTCACCGGCCTGGACGACGAGCGTTCCGCCACCCAGGCGCTGCAACTGGGAGCGCAGGACTATCTGCTCAAGGGCGAGATCGACGGCGAGCGGCTGATGAAGCAGATCCGCCGCGCGGTGCAGCGCAACCGCCAGACCGTGGAGCTGGAGCAGCAGCTGGATGGCAGTTTCTTCCAGGCCAGCCGCGATCCCCTGACCCTGCTGCCCAACCGCCCGCTGCTGCTCGACCGCGCCCGCCTGCAACTGGCCGAGGCGCGGCAGCGGGACGGCGAATTCGGCGTCGCCTGCCTGCTGCTGGATGGCTTGGGCGCTGCCCGCAACCAGTACGGCGCGGTGGTCGCCGATGAACTGGCGCGGCGGCTGGCGGAGCTGATGGCCGAGAGCCTGCGCGGCTCCGACACCCTGGCGCGGCTGGACGACGAGCAGTTCGCGCTGCTGATCTACCCGCTGCCCGAGCCCAGCCTGCTGATCGAGGCCGCGCGGCGCCTGATCCAGCGGGTGGAAGGCCTGCGCCAGATCGGCCATTGCGCGGTGCAACCGCAGCTGCGCATCGGCCTCGCGGTGTTTGCCGGCGGCAGCGAGAGCGCCGAGGAGTTGCTCGCGCGCGCCCAGGGCGTGGCGGCGTCGCTGCCGCTCGGTCGCAGCGGCATGGCCGGTCTGGATGCCGGCGAAACACTGGCGGCGCCGGCGCCGGGGCCGGCCCCGACCACCGCGTTCACGCCTATCGACCTCGATGGCCGCTGGCAGCCCTGGGTCGATACCGAGACCGGTCTCTGCATCGGGCTGGAGCTGTTGCCGCTCGACAGCGCCGCCAGCCTCGTGGCCACCGACAGCCAGCAGAGCGCCGAGTGGGCGCTGGCCTGCGCGGAGTATCTGGGTCGCGCCTGGAGCGACTGGGTCGCCGGCGGCTTTCAGGCCGAGCGCCTGGCGCTGAACCTGCCCGCCGCCTGCTTGCGCCTGCGCGAATTCCCGGCGCGCCTGCAAGCGGTGCTGGCACCCTATGACCTGCCGGCCCGCTGCCTGAACCTGGAGGTGGAGGAGCTGGCCTTTCGCAATCCGTCGCCGCACCAGGAGGCCTTGCTGGCGCTGCATGCCCTGGGCTACCGCCTGGTGCTGGACGGCGACGGCGGCGATACCAGCATAGGCCAGCTCAGCCAGCTGCCGCTCGCCGCCCTCAAACTCAGCCGCGGCCTGTTGCGCGGCCTCTTGGACGACAACCTGCAAGGTGCCAGCCGGCGCTACTTCAACGTGGTGCTGGGGGCTGCCCGCGGCCTGGGGATACCGGCCATCGCCACCGGGGTGGATTCCGCCGAGGCCCTGGCGGCGCTGCGGGTGATCGGCCTGCGCTGGATGCAGGGCGACCGCCTGGTGGCGCCGCTGGAGGCGCATCTGGTGCCGGTGCAATGGCCGCGTCCGGTGCGCCTGGCGTGACGCCAGAGCTGTTGTCGGTGGACGGCCTGCTTCCCCACGGCCTCAGCTTCGCCGGCCACGACGAGTTGCTCTGGCTGCATGTGGCGGCCGATGCGCTCACCGCGCTGGCCTACTTCATGATTCCGATGACGCTGGTGTACTTCCTGCGGCGTCGCCAAGAGGCACTGTCGTTTGGCTGGGCGGTCTCGCTGTTTGCCGCATTCATCCTGCTCTGCGGCACCAGCTATGTGCTGGGGCTGATCACTCTCTGGTCGCCGATCTACTACGCGCAGGGCCTGGTCAAGGTGCTGACCGCGCTGGTGTCGATCGCCACCGCCGCCGCGATCCTGCCGCTGGTGCCGCGCTTGCTGGCGATGCGCAGTCCGGCAGAGCTGGAAGCCTCCAACCGGCAGCTGGCGCAGGCCAACGCCCGGCTGGAGGAGACCAATCACCAGCTGAAGGTCGAGATGGCCGCGCGCGAGGTCGCTGAGCGTGAGCTGCGGCGCTCGCTGACCGATCTCAACCGGGCGGTTGCCGAGCTGGAGCAGTTTGCCTACATCGCCAGCCACGATCTGCAGGCACCGTTGCGCAACATCGCCGGCTTCGTGCAGCTCTTGGAGCGCCGCTATCGCGAGCGGCTGGAAGGCGACGGCCTGGAATTCCTCGACTTCATCGGCCAGGGCGTGCGGCAGATGAAGGCCTTGATCGAAGACCTGCTGGCGCTCTCGCGCGTGGGTCGTGGCTCCGAGACACGGCTGGAGGCCAAGCCCCTGGCCGAGACCCTCAGCGAAGCCCTGAAGCCGCTGGCAGCACAGATCGCCAGCAGCGGTGCCGAGATCGTCCATGGCGAGTTGCCGACGCTGCTGGCCGAGCACCGGCTGCTGGCGCAGCTGTTCCAGAATCTGATCGGCAACGCGCTCAAGTTTCAGAAGGCAGGCACCCGGCCGCGCATCGAAGTGCGTTGCACCGCCGAGGGCGAGCGCTGGCATGTGGTCATCGCCGACAACGGCATCGGCATTCCGCCGGCGCAGCTGGAGGCGGTGTTCGCGATCTTCCGGCGCCTGCATCCGCAGGACGAGTACGAGGGCAGCGGTATTGGTCTGGCCATCTGCCGCAAGATCGCCGTCCATCACGGCGGCGAGCTGTATGCCACCTCGGAAGGCGAGGGCAAGGGCAGCGAATTTCACCTGCTGCTGCCGCAGCAGCCTAGCCTGCGGGAAGTGAGCCTGGGCGTAGCCGACCCCAACGTCGGCGCTGGCTAGTACGGACGCAAGACCCGCCGGCTACGGGCGGCTCGGACGCAGCACCGCCTGCTTGCCACAGTGGTCCCGCACCTCGGCGCCGCAGGCGCGTGGCTGTAGGCCGCGGTCCAGGCAGATGCGCAGCTCGCGCAGGTAGTTGCCGCTGCATTGCACCGCCAGCATCTCGGGCTTGAGCGCCGGGTTCGCGGCGCGGAAATCCGCTTCCAGCGCTGTTGGCGCCAGGCTCAGGTAGTCGCGCGGCGCGATGTAGCGCGCCGGGATGCGGATGCTGCGGTAGGCGCGCTCGACGGCGTCGAAATAGCCTTCGGCGCCCAGGCCGCTGCACACGCCGTGCTTGTTCCACTCGTGCAGGATCAAGGGCCGGCTGGGCATGATCGGCAGCAGGCGCTGGATCAGCGCCTCCGGCAGCCACTCGCCCTTGCCGCAGTCCTTGGGCCAGCCGCGCTCGTGCTGTGGCCACAGGCCATGCACCACGAAGCCGTAGGGGCGGCGGCACTGGCTGTCATTGGGGCGCGCCTCGCTGGCGCAATACTGCGGCGACCAGCTCAGCGCCAGCAGGTAGTAGTCGAAGCGGCCCGGCGGGTCGGCGCGCGCGCCGGCAACCAGGCCCAGCGCCAGCAGCAACAGCGGCCACAGACTCCTGCGCATCTACAGGCCGTAGTACAGAAACCAGCTGGTGGCCAGGCCGATGGCGCCCAGGCCCACCACCAGGCCGCTGGTGCGCGGCCATTCCAGCCGGGTCCAGAGCATCAGGCCGGAGAGGCAGAGCAGGATCAGCGCGCCACCGATGGTGTCGATCAGCAGCACCCACAGGGCGTTGGCGCCGGAGCCCTTGTGCAGGCGGGTGAGGGTGCCGAGCAGGCCGGCGTCCTGCTTGTCGAGCTTTACCAGACCGGCCCCGGGGTAGTACTCGGCGCTGTAGTTGCGGCGCGGTTCGGCGAAGCTCAGCAGCCAGCGCTCGGGGATCTCCAGCTCGCGGCCGTCGAACAGCACCTTGCTGGCCTTTTCCACCTTGATGCCGGGCGGATTGCGCGCCGGCACGCCATGGTTCTGCTGCAACCAGGCCGCGAGCTGCTTGGGGTCGGCGCGCGCCTCCATCGGCACCGGCAGCTGCACGCTGGATTTCTCCAGCAGCGTCACCGGCAGCGGCAGGATGCTGCGGTGATTGAGCAGAATGCCGCTGAAGCCGATGCACAGCCCCATCAGGGCACCCCAGAGTCCGATCCAGCCGTGGATCGTGCGCAGCTTGCGCAGAAAGCGGATGCGTAGGCTGCCGCTGGGACTGGCGGCGGGGCTGGCGGTGAGGCTGGACATGAAGGGCTCCGGTAGGGGCTGCATCAGGCCTGGCGACGCAGGGCCTGCGCCTCCAGGGCGGTGACGGTGGCGACGTTGACGATGCGGCGCACGGTGGTCGACGGCGTGAGGATGTTCACCGGCGCCGCGCAGCCCAACAAGATCGGGCCGATGGCGATGTTGTTGCCGGCGGCGGTCTTCAGCAGGTTGTAGGCGATGTTGGCGGCGTCGAGGTTGGGCAGCACCAGCAGGTTGGCGGGGCCGCGCAGCGTGGTTTCCGGCAGGGCGGCCAGACGCAGGGACTCGTCGAGCGCGGCGTCGCCATGCATCTCGCCATCCACTTCCAGCTCCGGCGCCTGCTCGCGCAGCAGGGCCAGCGTCGCGCGCATCTTGCGCGCCGAGGCATCGTCGTGGGTGCCGAAATTGGAATGCGAGAGCAGCGCCGCCTTCGGCTCGATGCCGAAGCGGCGGATGCTCTGCGCGGCCATGCGGGTGATCTCCGCCAGTTCCTCGGCGCTGGGGTCGAGGTTGACGTGGGTATCGACCAGAAACAGCTGGCGGTCGGGCAGGATCAGGGCGTTCATCGCCGCGTAGACGCAAGTGCCGGGGCGGCGGCCGATCACCTGGTCGATGAACTTGAGATGGCGGGCGGTGGTGCTGCCGGTGCCGCAGATCAGGCCGTCGCCCTCACCCTTGCGCAGCAGCATGGCGCCGATCAGGGTGGTGCGGCGGCGCATCTCCAGCTTGGCGAACTGCGCGGTGACGCCGTCGCGCGCACGCAGCTGGCGGTAGTCCTCCCAGTATTCGCGGTAGCGCGGGTCGTTCTCGGTATTGACCACCGAGTAGTGCTCGCCTTCCTTCAGGCGCAGGCCGTAGCGCTCCAGGCGTTTGGCGATCACCTCGGGGCGGCCGACCAGCACCGGCTGCGCGATCTTCTCGTCGACCAGGATCTGCGCCGCGCGCAGCACCCGCTCGTCCTCGCCCTCGGCGAAGATCAGCCGGCTGCGCTGGCTCACTTCGACCCGTCGCGCGGCAGCGAACACCGGCTTCATCAGCGTGCCGCTGTGGTAGACGAACTGCTGCAGCTTCTGCCGGTAGGCCTCGTAGTCGGCGATCGGCCGCAGCGCCACGCCATCCTCGGCCGCGGCCTTCGCCACCGCCGGCGCGATGCGCACGATCAGGCGCGGGTCGAAGGGTTTGGGGATCAGGTATTCAGGCCCAAAGCGCAGCTCGCTGCTGCCGTAGGCGCTGGCCACCATGTCGTCGCTTTCCTCGCGCGCCAGCTGGGCGATGGCGCGCACGGTGGCGATCTCCATGCCACGGGTGATGGTGGTGGCACCGGCATCCAGCGCGCCACGAAACAAAAATGGAAAGCAGAGGACGTTGTTGACCTGGTTGGGGTAGTCGGTGCGGCCGGTGGCGACGATCGCGTCCGGCCGGGCCGCCTTGGCCAGTTCCGGCAGGATCTCCGGCGTCGGATTGGCGAGCGCGAAAACCAGGGGGCGCGGCGCCATCTTGGTCACCATCTCCGGCTTCAGCACGCCGCCGGCGGACAGGCCCAGGAAGATATCGGCGCCTTCGATCACCTCGCTCAGCGTGCGTGCCTCGGTGGGCTGGGCGTAGCGCGCCTTGTCCGGGTCCATCAGCTCTTGGCGACCCCGGTAGACCACACCGGCCAGGTCGGTGAGCCAGATGTTGGCAATCGGCAGGCCCAAGTCCACCAGCAGTTCGACGCAGGCCAGCGCCGCGGCACCGGCGCCGCTGACCACCAGCTTCACCGCGTCGATGGCCTTGCCGGTAACCGCCAGGCCGTTGAGCACGGCGGCGCTGACGATGATCGCGGTGCCGTGCTGGTCGTCGTGGAACACCGGAATCTTCATCCGCGCGCGCAAGGCGCGCTCGATGGTGAAGCACTCCGGCGCCTTGATGTCTTCCAGATTAATGCCGCCGAAGGTCGGCTCCAGCGCGGCGATGATCTCCACCAGCTTGTCGGGGTCGCGCTCGTTGACCTCGATGTCGAAGACGTCGATGCCGGCGAACTTCTTGAACAGCACCGCCTTGCCTTCCATCACCGGCTTGGCGGCCAGCGGCCCGATGGCGCCCAGCCCCAGCACCGCGGTGCCGTTGGTGATCACCGCCACCAGATTGCCGCGTGCGGTGTAGCGGTAGGCGTTGACCGGGTCGGCGACGATTTCCTCGCAGGCGGCGGCGACGCCGGGCGAGTAGGCCAGGGCGAGATCGCGCTGGTTGGACATCGGCTTGGTGGGCGCCACCGAGAGCTTTCCGGGAGTCGGAAACTCGTGGTAGTCGAGGGCGGCGTGGCGTAGCGATTCGCTGGTACTGGACATGACTGCGGTAGGGACTCTGGTCCTGGCTGCAAAGCCGGAACGCTATGGTAGTCCCTGGCAGGGCGACTACCGCCCTGCAGACCCTAGGATTTTTGGTCGGGTTTGCCCGGCTCCCGCGCAAGCTGCGGGAGCCGGGCGCTGACTCAGGACTTCTGGCCGGCCAGGAACAGCCAGGTTTCGACCACGCTGTCGGGGTTGAGCGACATCGACTCGATGCCCTGGTCGAGCAACCACTTGGCGAGGTCGGGGTGATCGCTGGGCCCCTGGCCGCAGATGCCGATGTACTTGCCCTGCTTGCGGCAGGCGGTGATCGCCATCGCCAGCATCTTCTTCACTGCCGCGTTGCGCTCGTCGAACAGCTCGGCGACCAGGCCGGAATCGCGGTCCAGGCCCAGGGTCAGCTGGGTCATGTCGTTGCTGCCGATCGAGAAGCCGTCGAAGTGTTCGAGGAATTCCTCGGCCAGCACCGCGTTGCTGGGCAGCTCGCACATCATGATCAGCTGCAGGCCGTTGTCGCCGCGCTTCAAGCCGTTCTCGGCCAGAATTTCATTGACCTTGCGCGCCTCGTCCACCGTGCGCACGAAGGGGATCATGATCTTGAGGTTGGTCAGCCCCATCTCGTCGCGCACGTACTTGAGCGCCTTGCATTCGAGGTCGAAGCAGGGGCGGAAGTCGGCGGCGATGTAGCGGCTGGCGCCGCGGAAGCCGATCATCGGATTCTCTTCGTGCGGCTCGTAGCGCTTGCCGCCGACCAGATTGGCGTACTCGTTGGACTTGAAGTCGGAGCAGCGCACGATCACCGGCTGCGGCGCGAAGGCGGCGGCGATCATGGCGATGCCCTCGGCCAGACGCTTGATGTAGTAATCGGTGGGCGAGGCGTAGGCGGCGATCATCGTGTTGATCGTCCGCTTGAGGTCCGGCGCCTGCTGATCCAGCTCCAGCAGCGCCTTGGGGTGGATGCCGATCTGGCGGTTGATGATGAATTCCAGACGGGCGAGGCCGACGCCACGGTGCGGCAGGGCGGCGAAGTCGAAGGCCTGCTCCGGGGTGCCGACGTTCATCATGATCTTGACCGGAATCTCCGGCATCTGGTCCAGCGCCACCTCGTCGACCACGAAGTCGATATGGCCTTGGTAGATGTAGCCGGTGTCGCCCTCGGCGCAGCTCACCGTCACCTCGTCGCCGTCCTTGAGCTTGGTGGTGGCGTCGCCGCAGCCGACCACCGCGGGGATGCCCAGCTCGCGGGCGATGATCGCCGCGTGGCAGGTGCGACCGCCGCGGTTGGTGACGATAGCGCTGGCGCGCTTCATCACCGGCTCCCAGTCGGGGTCGGTCATGTCGGTGACCAGCACATCGCCCGGCTGCACGCGCGCCATTTCGTTGAGGTTGCGCAGATTGCGCACCTTGCCGGCGCCGATCTTCTGGCCGATGGCACGGCCCTCGGTGAGCACCGTGCTCTTGCCCTTGAGCTTGTAGCGCCGCAGGGTGTTGGCGGAAGCGCGCGACTGCACGGTCTCGGGCCGGGCCTGAAGGATGTAGAGCTGGCCGTCGACGCCGTCCTTGCCCCACTCGATGTCCATCGGCCGGCCGTAATGGTCTTCGATGATCAGCGCCTGCCGGGCCAGGGCCTCGACCTCGGCATCGGTCAGGCAGAACTTCTGCCTCTCCTCGGTGGCCACCGGCACGAACTCGACGGTGCGGCCGAGCTTGCGGTCGGCGGTGTAGATCATCTTCTTGGCCTTTTCGCCCAGGCCACGCTTGAGGATGGCCGGGCGGCCGGCGCGGATATTGGGCTTGTAGGCGTAGAACTCGTCGGGGTTGACCGCGCCCTGGACCACCGCCTCGCCCAGGCCATAGCTGGCGGTGATGAACACCGCGTCACGGAAGCCGGACTCGGTGTCCATGGTGAACATCACGCCGGAAGCGCCCAGGTCGGAGCGCACCATGCGCTGCACGCCGGCCGAGAGCGCCACCGCCTTGTGGTCGAAGTGATGGTGCACGCGGTAGGAGATGGCGCGGTCGTTGAACAGCGAGGCGAACACCTCCTTGATCGCGTGCAGGACGTTGTCGATGCCGTGGACATTGAGGAAGGTTTCCTGCTGGCCGGCGAAGCTGGCGTCGGGCAGGTCTTCGGCGGTGGCGCTGGAACGCACCGCGACCGATACCTCGGCGCCGCCGGACTCGGCGACCAGCTTGGCGTAGCCGTCGCGGATCTCCTGCTCCAGCTGGGCGGGGAAGGGCGCCTTGACCACCGCCTCGCGGATTTCCTTGCCGGTCTTGGCCAGTTCCTGCACGTCTTCGATGTCGAGGGCGTCGAGCAGGGCGTTGATGCGGTCGTCCAGGCCCTCGTAGCTCAGAAACTCGCGGTAGGCGGCGGCGGTGGTGGCATAGCCGTTGGGCACCTTGACGCCGGAGGCGGCGAGGTTGCGGATCATCTCGCCCAGGGAGGCATTCTTGCCGCCGACGATTTCGACGTCGTGCATGCCGAGTTGCGAGTACCAGAGGACGTGAGGGGTTGCGGAAGCGGTCACTGGATGAAATCCCTGAGATAGTGGGTGAGGCTGGGGCCGCGAGCGGCGGCGCCTAGAATACGTGAACTTCCAGCCCGGAACCGTAACCCGGATAGACCATGCAGAGACACGTCTTCTTTCTTTCTGATGGCACTGGAATCACCGCGGAAACCCTGGGCAACTCCCTGCTGACCCAATTCGAGGGGCAGGAATTCCGCAAGGTGACCCTGCCGTTCATCGCCAGCCCGGAAAAGGCGCGGGCGACGGTGGAGTACATCAATCACATCGCCGATAGCGATGGCGTCCGGCCACTGGTGTTTTCCACCACCACCAATGACGCCGCCCGGGCGGTGCTGCGTGAGTGCAAGGGCCTGTTCATCGATCTCTTCGATACCTACATCCCCACCCTGGAGCAGGAGCTGGGCATCCATTCCACCCAGGCCCAGGGGCGGGCGCACGGCCTGGCCGACGGCAATCGCTACAACGCCCGCATCGACGCGATGAACTATGCGATGGAGCATGACGACGGCCAGTCGACGCGCGATCTCTCCAAGGCCGAGTTGATCCTGATCGCCCCCAGCCGCTGCGGCAAGACGCCGACCACGCTCTACCTGGCGCTGCAGCACGGCATCTTCGCCACCAACTTCCCGCTGCTGGAGGAAGACCTGGAAAAACCCCGCCTGCCGACCGCCCTGCAGGGGCTGGAGGACCGCCTGTTCGGCCTCACCTCCGACGCCGAGCGCCTCGCCCAGGTGCGCAACGAGCGCCGGCCCGGCAGCCGCTATGCCTCGCTGGCGCAATGCGCCTTCGAGCTGCGCCAGGCCGAGCAGCTGTACCGGCGCTTCAACGTGCCCTATGTCAACTCCGCCAACATGAGCATCGAGGAGATCGCGGCGACGGTGATGCAGGAGAAGGCGCTGCGCCACTAGGCGCGCTGGTGGCCGGGTTAAGCTGTCGTCATTCTGACGCGAAGCTGTCACCGGATTGTCCTAAGGTGCCGGCCGCCAAACTTGGAGAGAATCATCATGGGTGCCCCTCGTCGCCGCCGCACGCGGTTGCCTACGCGTGTCCTTTCGCGTCCGCTCGGTCTCAGCCGGCGGGCTTTTCTCAGCCGCCTGGGCGCTGCCGCCGCCACTCTGCTGGCCGTGCCCCTGCTGCCCGGCTGCGGCGACAGCGTCGCGCCGGACGGCAGCGGCGGCGGCACGCCGGTGGGGGAGAACCCGTTCAAGCACGGTGTCGCCAGCGGCGATCCGCTCAGCGACCGGGTGATTCTCTGGACCCGCGTCACGCCGGTCGCCAGCGAGGACATCCCGGTGGTGGTGCAGGTCTACCGTGACGCCGGGCTCAGCCAGCTGGTCGGCAGCCAGAGCCAGACCGCCAGCGCCGCGCGCGACTGGACGATCAAGATCGACTTCGCCGGTCTGATGCCGGCCAGCAGCTATTACTACCGTTTCCACGCCCTGGGCCATGCCTCGGTGATCGGCCGCACCCGCACCGCACCGACCAGCGCCGAGCGCCTGCGCTTCGCGGTGGCCTCCTGCTCCAGCTATGCCCACGGCTACTTCAATGCCTATGGCCAGATCGCCAAGCGCGCCGACCTCGACTTCGTGCTGCACCTGGGCGACTACGTCTACGAGTACGGCGATGGCGAGTACGGCGATGTGCGGCCCTACGAACCGGCGCACGAGATGGTCACGCTCGCCGACTACCGCACCCGCCACAGCTACTACAAGCGCACCGACGCCGATCTGCAGGAGGTGCACCGCCAGCACCCCCTGATCTCGATCTGGGATGACCACGAATCGGCCGACAACTCCTGGCGCGACGGCGCCAACAACCACACCGAGGGCACGGAAGGCGTCTGGACCGACCGCAAGAGCTGGGCGCAGAAGGTCTATGACGAGTGGATGCCGATCCGCCTGCCCGAGGCCGGCAACCCCGGCAAGATCTGGCGCAAGTTCAACTACGGCGGCCTGATGGATCTGGTGCTGCTCGACACCCGTCTTTACGATCGCGACGAACCCCTGGGCATGCCGCCGCTGCCGCCCGACAACGTCGCCGATCCGGCCCGCAAGCTGATCGGCCCGGAGCAGATGGGATGGCTCAAGACCGAGCTGGCGCAGTCCAGCGCCACCTGGAAGGTGGTCGGCCAGCAGGTGATGTTCGGCCAGCTCAAGATCGTCGGTCTGCCGGACTTGTCGGTGATTCCGGGTTTGTCGCTGCTGCCTATCGTCGGCAGCGGTGGCCAGTACCTCAATGGCGACCAGTGGGACGGCTACCAGGCCGAGCGCAGCCAGATTTTCAGCCACCTCAAGGACCAGGGCATCGATAACGTGGTGGTGCTCACCGGCGACATCCACACCAGCTGGGCCATGGATCTGACCCCGGATCCGAACAACCTGCTCGCCTACAACCCGCTGGATGGTAGCGGCTCGCTGGCGGTGGAATACGTCTGCACCTCGGTGACCTCGCCGGGTCTGGAGCAGCTGGCGCCGGTGCAGGATCTGATCCGGGTGCTGAACCCGCACATGAAGTACGTCGATCTGTCGAAGAAGGGCTACATGCTGTTCGACGTCACCCCCGAGCGGCTGCAGGGCGAGTGGTGGTATGTCAGCGGCATCACCGAGCGCGGCGGCAGCGAGAGTTTCGCCACCGGCTTTCCGGTTGCCGCCGGCGGCAACCGTCTGGGGGCGGCGGTGGATGGCCCCAGCGCGGCACCGGAGCACAGCCCGGCGCTGGCGCCCTGAGTAGTCGATTTTGCCGGCGGCGGGGCTGGCCGCTGCATGCTAACGTTGGGACATCAGCATTTTGAGCGCTGCTGCCATGCCTGTCCCGACGTCGCTACAGCGGTTTATCCCCAGTGCCGAGCAGCTGGAGCAGTCGCTGCGCGACTCCAGCAGTTTTCGGGATTTTCTGGCGCTGGCGCTCAAGAGCAGCGGCCCCGATCCACGCAGTCTGAACATGGCCGAGGCGCGCTACCGCATGGCCGATGCCGTCAACGGCGTGCGCGACGAGATGAGCCTGGACGACCGGGTGCTTGCCGGCGGCGTGGAGGCGAGCCTGCGCGAACTGCTGGCGGTGCATGCCGAGATCGAGCGCGAGCGCCTGATCCACGCGATCTGGCGCCTGGACAACTACGCCGAGCTGAAGGAATTCCTGCTCGGCCTGCGCACCGTCGTGCGCTATGCCCTGGATCTCGACGGCCAGCTGCACGGCCATGTGCTGCTGGCCGAGACGCTGATCCCGATGATCGAATCGGTGGAGCAGCACCAGTACGTGCTTGGCAATGGCGACATGGCCAGCGACGCCATCACCCGCAACCTGGGCCTGCGCGCCAAGGTGTTCGCACTGGACCGCTCCGGCCAGGAAAAGCTGAGCATGAACGCCACCGGCATGTTCGACCGGCTGTCGCGCACCTTCGGCCGCTTCGGGCGCTGAGCCCGGCCCGGCGCCAAGCCTGGGCCGGGCTATTTCTGGATGAACTCGATCTTGTAGCCATCGGGGTCTTCGACGAAGGCGATGATGGTGTGGCCGTGCTTCATCGGCCCGGCTTCGCGAGTCACCTTGCCGCCCAGGGCCCGGACCCGCTCGCAGGCGGCATGGGCGTCGTCCACTTCGACGGCGATGTGGCCAAAGCCGGTGCCCAGCTCGTACTTCGACACCCCGTAGTTGTAGGTCAGCTCGATCACCGCGCCTTGCGACTCCGGCTGGTGGCCGACGAAGGCGAGGGTGAACTGGCCTTCCGGATAGTCCTGCTGGCGCAGCAGCTGCATGCCCAGCACGCCGGTGTAGAAGGCGATGGATTTCGGCAGATCGCCGACGCGTAGCATGGTGTGAAGTATGCGCATGAGGTGCTCCTTGGGATTGATTCAAAGGGTTTCGAGTGCGCTGCCGTCGGTGGGCGGCGCGGCGGCGCGGGCACGCCAGCGCTTACGCGCATGCAGGAAGCTGGCGGCCTCGGAATAGCCGAGCCGGGCGGCGACCTCGTCGATCTTCATCCCGGTGCTGGCGAGCAGCTCCTCGGCCAGGGTCTGGCGCACTTCCTCGATCAGCGCCCGATAGCCGACTCCCTCGCTCTCCAGCCGTCGCCGCAGCGTGCGACTGGACAGGTGCAGCTCGGCGGCCAGCGACTCCATGTCAGGCAGCGTGCCGCCGCCGAAGCCGTGCAGCAGACGGTCGCGCAGCTGCTCGGCGAGGCCGACGCGGCGGCGGCGCTCGGCCAGCAACTGCCGGCACTGGGCCTCGCAGATCTGTGCCGCCAGCGGATTGGCCTGCGGCAGCGGCGCGTCGAGTCGGGTATTGGGCAGCAGCAAGGCGGTCTCGGCGCAATTGAACTGCGGCGGCAGGCCGAACAGCTGGGTGTAGGGGGCTAGGTCCGCTGGCGGCGGCAGCGCGAACTGCAGGGTATAGGCGCTGTACTGGGCGGCGAACAGCTCGCGCTGGATCACCACCACTGCGGCGGCGTCACGCTCGATCAGGAAGCGCTGCAACTCCGGCGGCAGTTCGCTGGCGTCGAAGATCAGCCGGGTCTGCTCGCCCTCGTCCTGCAAGCGCAGGCGCAGGTAGGAATAGGTGAGGTCGAGATAGCGCACGCCGGTTTCCATGGCGCTGCGCAGGGTCGGCGAGCTGAGCAGGGCAAAGCCCCAGAGACCGTAGGCGGTGAGGTGGTAGCGCTGGCCCATGGCCAGGCCCAGCGCGGGCGGATTGCCGAGCTGGCGCAGCACCGAGGCGATCAGCGCCAGCTCGGCGCGGCTGTCGATGCTGGCCCCCGGCGCTTGCAGGGCGGCCAGCTCCAGGCCGGTGCCGGCCAGCGCCTGCTCGGGCTTAAGGCCGCGCTCGGCCGCGAACTCCAGCAGCAGCAGGGCACTGAGGCAGGGGCGGCGTAGGGTGACGGCGGTCATGTCCGAAATTATCAGTGGTTTGTCTGCCCAGGTCATGCCCTCGCCGGCAGCGGCCACGCAAACTGCGCGACCGCCAGCCCCGTCTTGAGAGGAGAGTTGTTGATGCCCAGCACCCCCACATCCCCGCGCGTCCTCGTCATCGGCACCGGTTTTGGCGGCATCGGCATGGCCATCCAGCTGCTCAAGGCCGGCTATACGCAACTGACTCTGCTGGAGAAGGAGGCCGAGCTGGGCGGTTGCTGGCGCGACAACCGCTATCCCGGCGCGGCCTGCGACGTGCCCTCGCACCTGTATTCCTATTCCTTCGAGCCGAAGAGCGACTGGAGCCGCAAGTACGCGCCGCAGGCGGAGATCCTGGCCTATCTGCAGCACTGCGCCCGCAAGTACGGGGTGCGCGAACGCATCCGCTTCAACGCCGAGGTGGTGGACGCCCGCTACGACGCCGGGCAGGCGCTGTGGACGGTGCAGCTCAGGAACGGCGAGAGCCTGCAAGCCGAGGTGCTGATCTCCGCCTGCGGCCAGCTCAACCGCCCGGCCTATCCCAAGCTCAAGGGCATCGAGCGCTTTCGCGGCGCGCAGTTCCACTCGGCGCGCTGGGATCACGGCGTGGACTTGCAGGGCAAGCGGGTGGCGGTGATCGGCACCGGCGCCTCGGCGATCCAGTTCGTGCCGCAGATCGTGCCCAAGGTCGAGCACCTGAGTCTGTTCCAGCGCTCGGCGCCCTATGTGATCCCCAAGCCCGACCGCGCCTATGGCGCGCTCGACCGCACGCTGTTCCGCCGCCTGCCTGGCCTCTTGCCGCTCAGCCGCGCCGCGCAGTACTGCCTGCACGAGACCCGCGCGCTGGGCTTTACCCGTTACTCGGCGCTGATGGCACTGCCCAAGTGGGGCTGGCAGCGCTTCCTGCGCCGGGAGGTGGAAGACCTCGCCCTGCGCGACCGCCTGCTGCCCGACTATCCGCTCGGCTGCAAGCGCATCTTGCTGGCCAACGACTACTACGCGGCGCTGGCGCGCCCCAACGCCGAGGTGGTCACCGAGGCGATCCGCGAGGTGAGCGAAAAGGGTGTGATCACCGCCGACGGCGTCGAGCACCCGGCCGACGTGCTGATCTACGGCACCGGCTTCCAGGCCCTGGACTTCCTGGCGCCGATGAAAGTGCATGGCCTTGGCGGCCTCGACCTCAACCAGGCCTGGAAGAACGGCGCCGAAGCTTACCTGGGCGTCACCGTCAGCGGCTTTCCCAACCTGTTCCTGCTCTACGGCCCCAACACCAATCTCGGCCATAGCTCCATCGTCTACATGCTGGAAAGCCAGATCCATTACGTGATGGAGGCGCTCAAGCTGCTGCGCCGGCGCGGTGCCAAGGCGCTGGAAGTGAAGCCGGACGTGCAGCAGCAGTTCAACGCCCGTTTGCAGGAGCGCATCGGCCACACGGTGTGGAACGGCGGCTGCACCAGCTGGTACAAGACCGAGAGCGGCAAGAACACCAACAACTGGCCCGGCTACACCTTCGAGTACCGACGCGCCACCCGGCGCCTGCGCCCCGAGGACTACCGGCTGGCCTAGTCGGTCAGCGCGGTAGCACCGTAGCTGTCAGCGGCGCCGGCTCGGCGCTGCGGCTGCCGCTGGTGGCGGCCACCGCCATGCCGTGCGCGAGCACGCAGTCGATCTGGTCCTGGTAGCGTGGCACCAACTGCGCTGTGTCCTGCTGGGCCCAGGCGACCATCTGCTGGCCGAGGATGTCGGGCGCGCCGGGCGTGAGCTTGTCCTGCCACCAGTACTCGAAGATCGCGCGCTCGGCGGTGAGCGAGACGATGCCGTAGCCGTGGTCCACCCACTCGATGAACTGCACGTTCTTGTTGGCGGCGATCAGCGCCAGTTCCAGCGTGCGGGCGCCGCCGACGGTGAGAGCGTTGGGGCCGCTGGCGCCGATGGCGTTCTGCACGATCTCGTCGGCGCCACCGCGACCCATGGAACTGGGCGCGAATTCCACCGCCACCGATTCGCCGCGCAGGTTCACCGGGCCTAAGTTGCCGGTGGTGATACGCGCATAGCCGGCGGCGGCATTGAGCGTGGTCGAGCCGGCGCGCGGATTCGGCAGCGGCAGGCCGGGCACATAGGCGCTGAGCAGGGCGGGCGAGGCGATCACGTCCGAGCCGAGATTGCCGTGGGCATCGCCGGACACCAGGATGTTGTTGCGCACCCGCAGGTTGGCCGGGTTGTCGCCGCGCAGGTAGTCGCAGAGGGCGGTGCGTTCCTCGGGGTAATCGGTCCAGCGCGAGACGCCGATCTTGGGCAGGGGAATGCCATCGGCGATATCGGGGATGTCCACCGGCGCGAACCAGGTCTGGTTGTTGACCAGCCGCCAGGTCACGCCGGCCTGCGCCGAGGCCAGCATGCCGCCGCTGAACCACTCGAACT
Organism: Stagnimonas sp. FW305-C-60; assembly: GCF_058782965.1. Taxonomy (NCBI): domain Bacteria; kingdom Pseudomonadati; phylum Pseudomonadota; class Gammaproteobacteria; order Nevskiales; family Nevskiaceae; genus Stagnimonas; species Stagnimonas sp. FW305-C-60. The sequence continues at coordinate 204,501 of NZ_JBYSYF010000002.1, read as the reverse complement.
GCTGTCGGCCGTAGAGGCTGTTGCCCGATGCGAGATGGCTGGCATCGACCTCGCGTCCGTAGTCGGGGAGGTTGATCTGGGTATCGACGCCGAACACGTCCAGTAGCGGGCCATAGGGCAGCTTGCGGTAGACGAACTTGGGGTCGCTGGCGAGCGGGTAGCTGCCGTCCTCGACCAGGATGAACTCGCCGCTGCCGTCGGGCTTCACCGGCCGCGTAGGCGTCCACTCGTAGAAGGCGCGGCAGACCTCGTCCAGCGTGGTGGTGGCGCCATCGCCGGTCACCGTGCTGGGTAGCTCGTTGCCGTAACCGGTGGAGATGTCGTGGTTGTCCCAGACGATGAACCAGGGGTGTTGCTGGTGGGCGCGCAGCAGATTGGGGTCGGAGCGCCAGAGTGCGTAGCGGCGGCGCACTTCGGCGAGGTTGAGCCAGTCGCGGTAATCGACGTAGGCGGTGTCCTTTTTGTCCTTGCGGGCGCGGATGCCTTCGTCCTCGTCGACGAAGTCGTAGATGTAGTCGCCGCAGTGCACGACCAGATCGAGGTCGTTGCGGTCGGCGAGATGGCCGAGACCGCTCCAGTAGCTGGACCAGTAGCTGGAGCAGGCCAGGACCGCCAGCCGCAGCTCCTCGACCGCCGTCGCCGGCGCGGTGCGGGTACGGCCGACGATGCTCTGGGCGCCCAGCGCCTCGAAGCGGTAGTAGTAGCTGGTCGCGGGCTGCAAGCCGGTGACGTCCACCTTCACGGTCCAGTCGTGCTCGGCGCTGGCAAACTGGCGGCCACGTTTCACGATCTGGCTCATCGCCGGATCACTGGCGACGAGCCAATCGACGGCGACAGCGGCGGCGCTGGGCGCCAGCTCGGTGATGCGGGTCCAGAGGATCACCCGGTCGGCGAGCGGATCGCCGCTGGCGACGCCGTGCGCGAAGGGCAGGGCCAGCACCAGGGGAAAGTCGAAGTCGGCGGGCTCTTCGCCGGGCTTGGGAAAGCTTGGGAACTTGGTACCGGTCGTGCTCGGCGACTCACTGCGATCGCAGGCGCTCAGCGCCAGGCCCGCCGCGGCCAGGCTGGCGGATTTGAGGAACAGGCGGCGGTCCATCGGCGGTGGCATCGGGCGACTCGGCTGGGGCGTTGAAGGGGCGCGTAGCCTAGTCTCCCGTGGTCACGGTTTGATGACCAGCCGCGCGGCCCCCTTGCCGACCGAGAAATATCCCTCCCCTGCCAGCGAGGGGACGGAGGAGCACTCGCTCAAAGCGTCTTCAGATACTCGATGATCGCCTTGCGCTCGGCCTCGGTGAGCGCGTCGCTGAACTCGTGGCCGCCATTGCCGTTGCCGAGGATGCGGCTGTCGTAGACCAGGCGCTTGTCGATGGCGCCCGGTGCGAGGTCGGGGATATTCACCAGTCCGCTCCAGCTGAGCGCGCCGTTGAGGAAGTTCTGCACCAGCTGGGTCAGCGAGGGGCCAGGCTCGTTGACCGGGTTGCAGTTGTTGAGGCTGCTGCCCGGCAGCTCGGCGCAGGTCAGCGCGTCGGACTTCCAGCCCAGGGCCTCACTGTCGTAGGCCGTCGCCCAGCGCTGGTCGAAGCCCTTGACCTCGCCCTCGATCTGCAACTTGCGCTGCCAGATCGGCGCCCGCTGGCGGGAGTCCAGCACCTGTTCGACGGTCGGCACCGAGCCGTTGTGGAAGTAGGGCGCGGTCGCCCAGACGCCATACAGTGGCGGCGCCTGGTAGCCGATCACCTCCTTCTCCCAGCCGCAGACGCCGACCGGGCGCGTCGGCAGCAGGTCGTCCAGGGCTTCGGTGACCGGGTCCTTGTCCTCTGGCGCGACCCAACCCTCGACGCCGTCGCTGTAGCCCCAATAGGTCATGTCCCAGCGGGTGCGCAGGGTGGGTGTGAGCATGTCCGAGCGGGCGCGGTCGGTGCCGATCACCGCCAGTGGCGAGATATGGGCGGCGATGCCTTCCAGCGCCGGGCTCTCCAGATAGCGACTGTCGTTGACGTAACGCGGCGAGTAGGCGCCGTGGCAACTGGCGCAGCTGCCATTGCCGCCCAGTGGCCGGGCCCGCTCGGCGTTGCCGGCCACCGCCCAGAGATCCTTGGTGTGGAACAGGATCGCGCCCTGTTCGGCCAGCGCGGTGTCGATGCTGGCGGGATAGTCCGGTGAGCGCAGCGACAGGAAGAAGGCTTCGAGATCCTGGTCGTATTGCTCGATGCGATCGCGATAGGTCTTGCCGTCCAGCGTCAGCAGCGATTGGAACTCGCCGGGGCCGGCGGCCATGATGATGCGGGTGCTGTCGTTGGAGATGCCGGCGTCGAAGAACTTGCGCGGCCGCGAACCCATGTTCCACCAGGCCGGCGTGTCCTGGGTATGGGCGAGCGGATGCGCGACGTCGGCCAGGCCGCTGGCGCCGACCATGGTCTTCAGCGGGTCCGGATTGAGGCCCAGCGAGTCGAGGTCGAGCACGGTGATCAAGAACTCGAAGGCGCCCACTGCGTTGTTCTGGCCACGCTGCTTGATGCCGATGTTGAACAGGCTGTTGATGTCGGTGGAAGGCAGCAGGGTCGACAGCGGCGTACCGGCAAACGGCGAGGCGTCCTGCGCGTTCATCGGCACGTCGTAGTTGTTGTTGCCGAGGCCGAGGTTCTGCAGGCCGATCAGATTCTCGCCGCTGGCCGGGTCGCCGATCTGGCCGCCGTGGCACTGGAAGCAGGCGGCGGTGCCGATCTCGCCGCTCCAGCGGCCTTGCGCGTCGCGAGTCTGGCGCAAGCCCAGCGGCAACTGGCCGGAGCCACCTTCGCTGAGATTGGGGTCTTCGCCGGGCAGCGGATAGGGATTGCGGAAGGGCGCGTGGTTGAGCCCGTAGCGCAAGGTGTAGAGCGCATCGAAGTTGGCCGGCCGCTCGCTCAGGCCCCACTTCTGCCAGCTGTTGTTGTAGTCGTCAGCGCTCATCGCCGCCACCGGCAACTCGTCCAGCAGGAAGGCCAGACCACGGTCGCGACGCGCGCGGTATTCGCCGCAGGTCTTGGCCTGCTGCTCGGCCGCCGGCAGGTTGACATGGCAGTTCTGCCACCAGGCATTGAAGTACACCGCCTTGCTGCTGTTGGCGCCGGGTTGGATAAGGCTGCGCGGGTCGGGTGGCAGCAGCGCGGTATCGGGTTGGTCCGCGCAATAGCTTTCCCAGACATGGCGCGCGTGCTTGCTGCCCAGCAGCGGCAGCTCCTGCGGCAGCGTGCCGCCGCCGCCGGCAATCAGGCCGGCGCAGCTGCCGGGTTCGGCGAAACAGCGCAGGACGATGGCCATGGCCTTGTAGGCCGCGCCATCCTGCGGCCAGGGCGCGCCGCCGCTGTGCGGGGTCTCTGCGCCGGAAGCCATCAGCAGGATGCGCGAGCTGGGATTGTTGCCACCCAGGCGCTCCCAGCTTTCACGCAGCCGTGCGAAGTCCTGGCTGCGGTCAGTGGCGAGCAGAAATTTCCGCCCCTTCTCGACATCGGCGACGCCACCGGGCACATGGCAGTTGCGGCAGAAATCCAGGCTGGGTTGCGCGCTCTTGGCGAAGAACTCGTCCAGGCTGGCGGCGGTGCCGCTGGGCGTGGTGCCACCTCCAGCGGTACTGGCGGTGCTGCCGTATTCGCCGGCGCAGCCGGTCAGCAACAGAGCCGCCAGCAGCAGGGCCAGGGGCTTGCGGATCATGCTCGTAGTCATAAGTCTCCTCCTCCGAGGGGCGGCGGCGAGGTACTTGGCCTCGCCGCCTGGGCGGACTCGCGGTCGGCGAATCTCAGGCCTAAGCTAACCCGAGCGAATGCTCGGAACCACTCGGATTGCGCAGCCGACTCTCGTTAGCGCCAAGGCCATGACTCAAACCCCTGATCTGCAAGCCAAAAAGCAGCCGCGCCAGGCACGGGCGCGAGCCACCGTTGAAGCACTGCTGGATACCGCCGCTCGGCTCCTGGCCAGCGAGGGCTATGCCGCGGTCACCACCAACCGGGTCGCCGAGCTGGCGGGAGTCAGCATCGGCTCGCTCTACGAATACTTCCCCAACAAGGAAGCTCTGGTGGCGGCGGCGCTGGCGCGGGCGCTACGCGAGATCGTCGCCGAGGTGACCTTGGGCCTGCGCGAGGCACTGGCGCGGCCGGACCAGCCGCGCGGCGGCATCGACCACTGGATGCGCGCCATGGTTGCCGCTCTGGAGCAACGCGAGGCGCTGCTACGGGCGGCGCTGCGTGAGGTGCCCTTCCTGTGGAGCATCAGCGAGGTGCGCGAGCTGTCCAACACCTTGCAGCAGGTGGCGCAGGAGGGTCGCTACAAGAGCAGCCGGCTGGTGCATTTCGAAGACCCCGAGGCCAGCACCTATCTGCTGATGAGCATGGTCTGGTCGGCGATTTTGCAGGCCGTGCTGTATCGGCCGCCGCATCTGAGCCGCGAGCGGCTGATCCACACCCTGGTGGAGATGGTGCTCAAGCTGCTGTGAAGGCGAGGCTGCCCTGGGCTCGGCCGTCAGCACTGATGGCCAGCCAGGGCAGGCCCAGCTCCGCCAGCCAGTCAGCGCCCCGCGCGCCCTTGAGCAGGGCGATGGTGGTGGCGGTGCCGGCCAGCAGGCAGCGGTCGGCCACCACGCTGACGCTGGCTGCGCCACCCTGTACCGGCCAGCCGCTACGCGGATCGAGGATGTGGCTGTAGCGACGGCCATCCTGCTCGAAATAGCGCTCGTAGTCGCCGCTGCTGGCGATGGCGCCGGCGCGCAGCTCCACCACCGCGATGGCCTGCTCCGGCCCGCCGCGCGGATGGCGGATGCCGACCCGCCAGGGCGAGCCATCCGGATGCGGGCCGAGGATGCGCAGATCGCCGGCGAGATCGACCAGCCCGTGCCTGAAGCCGGCGGCGAGCAGCACCGCGGCGGCGCGGTCGGCGGCGTACTCCTTGCCGAAGCCGCCGAAGTCCAGCTCCATGCCCTTGAGTGGCAAGACCAGTCGCGGGCGCCGCCAACGCAGGCGCGACCAGCCCACAAGCGGCAGCAGGGCCTCCAGGTCAGTCTGCGCAGGCAGCCGCGCGGCGCGGAAATCCCAAGCGCGGCGCAGCACGCCGGAGCTGATGTCGAACAAGCCTTCGCTCTGAGTAAAGGCGGCGGCGGCGTAGTCGAGCAGTCCGGCGGTTTCGGCATCGACCTCGATGCCCTCGGCCTCGCCGGCGCTGGCATTGATGGCGCTGAGCAGGCTGTCTGCGCGGTAGCGCGAATACTTGGCCTCGATGCGTCGCACCTCGGCTTCCGCCGCCTGCAGCGCGGCCTCGGCCGGCGCGGCTTCGCTGGCATAGACCTGCAAGGCGCAGGGGCCGGCCATGGCGGTGAAATCGCGTCGATAGGCCCGCATCGGCGCTATGGCCCCAGTGGGCACTAGCTCTTGCCGCCGGTGCCGGTCTGCACCGGGATGCGGGTGGTGCTGAAGAATTGCGTCATCGAGATCGAGGAGCTGATCTCCTGCACGCCGTCGATCTTCGACAACTGGTTCCAGAAGAAGGACTCGTAGTCCTTCACGTCGCGTACCAGGATCTTCAGCAGGAAGTCGACGCTGCCCATCAGGCTGTGGCATTCCACCACCTGCGGGAAATGCCGCACCGCCTCGACGAACTTGGGCAGCACGTCGCGACCATGGCGCGACATCTTCACCTGTGCGAATACCAACACTTCCAGGCCGACTTTCTTGGGGTCGAGGATGGCGACCCGCTCGCGGATCACGCCGGCGTCGACCAGCCGCTGGATACGCCGCCAGACCACCGACTTCGAGGAGGCCAGCCGCTCGGCGAGATCGTTGATCGGCTCGGTGGCATCGCGCTGGAGGGCGTCGAGGATGCGGGCGTCGAGGCTGTCGAGAGAAACGGACATGCGCGATATTTCGGGAAATGGTTTCGGAATTGATTGTAGATGCGCAACAAAAAGGGAAAAAGTACCGGCGATTACGGGATAGAGTTATCGGCGCCGCCGGCGGACGCCAGGCGGAGGAGACAACGCCAGTCTTGGGCCGCCCGAACGACACGCCCAAGTCGCACCAGAGGATTCGAGTCCCATGAGCAGAGCCCCCTTGCAGCTGCATATCCCGGAGCCCAAGGCGCGGCCGGGTGGTGTCACCGACTTCAGCGGCCTGCGCATTCCGCCGGCCGGCGTGCTCGCGCGCCCGGCGGTGGACAGTCCCAGCGAACAGCTGCGCGACTACGCCTACGGCCTGATCCGCGTGCTCGACGACGAGGGCAGGGCAGTGGGCGCCTGGGACCCCAAGCTCGATGCCGACACCCTGCGCCTTGGGCTGCGCCACATGCTGCTGACCCGCGAGTTCGACGAGCGCATGGTCAAGCTGCAACGCCAGGGCAAGACCAGCTTCTACATCAAGTGCACCGGCGAGGAGGCGGTGGCGGTGGCGCAGGCCATGGCGCTGGATGCCGGCGACATGCTGTTCCCCAGCTATCGCCAGCAGGGCCTGCTGGTGGCGCGCGGCTGCCCCCTGGTGCGGCTGATGAACCAGATCTTCAGCAACACCCGCGACCCGCTCAAGGGCCGCCAGCTGCCGATCATGTATTCGGAGCCGGACTACGGCTTCTTCTCGATTTCCGGCAACCTCGGCACCCAGTACCCGCAGGCGGTGGGCTGGGCGATGGCCTCGGCCTATTCCGGCGACACCCGCATCGCCGCCGCCTGGGTGGGCGATGGCACCACCGCCGAGGCGGATTTCCACTACGCGCTGACCTTCGCGACCGTCTACCAGGCGCCGGTGGTGCTCAATGTGGTCAACAACCAGTGGGCGATCTCCAGCTTCCAGGGCATCGCTGGCGGCGAGCGCACCACCTTCGCGGCGCGCGCTGTCGGCTACGGCCTGCCGGCGCTGCGGGTGGACGGCAATGATTTTCTCGCCGTCTACGCTGCCACCGCCTGGGCGGCGGAGCGCGCCCGGAGCAATCTGGGCGCCACCTTGATCGAGCTGTACACCTATCGCGCCGCGCCGCACTCCACCAGCGACGATCCGGCCGGCTATCGTCCTGCCGACGAGGCCAAGAACTGGCCGCTGGGCGACCCGGTCGAGCGGCTCAAGCAGCATCTGATCGGCCTGGGCGAGTGGGACGAGCAGCGCCACACCGCGCTCACCGCCGAGCTGGCGGAAGAGGTGATGAGCCAGCTCAAGGAGGCGGCGAGCTACGGCACGCTGGGCAATCCACCTCCCAATGATCCGGGCTCGATGTTCGAGGACGTGCTCAAGGAAATTCCCGGCCGGCTGGTCATGCAACGCGAGCAGATGCTCGCCCTGCGCGAGGGGAACTGAGCCATGGCACGGATGAACATGATCCAGGCGATCAACTCGGCGATGGATGTCGCCATGGGGCGCGACCCGAAGGTGGTGGTGTTCGGCGAGGACGTGGGTTATTTCGGCGGCGTGTTCCGCTGCACCGCCGGCCTGCAGAAGAAGTACGGCAAGCAGCGTTGCTTCGACGCGCCGATTTCCGAGGGCGGCATCCTCGGTGCCGCGGTGGGCATGGGCGTCTACGGTCTGCGACCGGTGGTGGAGATCCAGTTCGCCGACTACATCTACCCTGCCTTCGACCAGCTCGTCTCGGAAGCAGCACGCCTGCGCTACCGCTCCGCCGGCGGCTTCACCGCGCCACTCACCGTGCGAACCCCTTGCGGCGGCGGCATTTTCGGGGGGCAGACCCATAGCCAAAGTCCGGAGGCGATCTTCACCCACGTCTGCGGCCTGACCACGGTGATGCCCTCGAACCCCTACGACGCCAAGGGCCTGCTGCTGGCCGCGATCGAGGACGACGACCCGGTAGTGTTCTTCGAGCCCAAGCGCATCTACAACGGCCCCTTTGACGGCCACCACGACCGGCCGCTGACGCCCTGGACCAAGCACGAGCTGGGCGAGGTGCCGGAGGAGTACTACACGGTGCCGCTGGGCAAGGCCAAGATCCTGCGCCCTGGCGAGAAAGTCACCGTGATCGCCTACGGCACCATGGTGCATGTCTGCCTGGCGGCGGCCGAGGAGAGTGGGATCGATGCCGAGGTGATCGACCTGCGCAGCCTGCTGCCGCTGGACCTCGACACCCTGGTCGAGTCGGTGAAGAAGACCGGCCGCTGCGTGGTGGTACACGAGGCCACCAAGACTTGCGGCTACGGCGCCGAGCTGGTGTCGCTGATCCAGGAACACTGCTTCTACCACCTGGAAGCGCCCATCGAGCGTGTCACCGGTTGGGATACGCCTTACCCGCACGCCTACGAATGGGACTACTTCCCCGGCCCGAAGCGGGTGGCCCAGGCGCTCAAGAAAGTGTTGGAGGACTAAGACCATGGCGATCTTTGAATTCAAGCTGCCCGACATCGGCGAAGGCATCGCCGAGAGCGAGATCGCCACCTGGCGCGTGGCGGTCGGCGAGACGATCAAGGAGGACCAGCCGCTGGTGGACATGCTCACCGACAAGGCGGCGGTGGAAATCCCTTCGCCGGTTGCCGGCGTGGTGAAGGAATTGCGTGGCCAGGCCGGCGACAAGATCGCGGTCGGCGCGGTGTTGCTGGTGATCGAGACTGCCGGCGCGGCAGTCGACAGCAGGCCAGTAGCCGCTGCTGCCGCCAGCACCACGACGGCACCCGCAGCCGCCGTGCCGGTGGCTGCCAAGGCGGCGCAAGCCGCCGCGCCGCTGCGCGAGGGCAAGCCGCTGGCGGCGCCCTCGGTGCGCAAGCGCGCGCGCGAGTTGGGTGTGGATCTCGCCCTGGTTCCCGGCAGCAAGCGTGGGGGGCGGGTAGGGCACGAGGATCTCGAGAATTACTGCCAGGCGCCGGCTGCCGTTGCCGCCCCGGCAGCAGTCGCCACGCAGGCCAAGGCCACCGGTATCGAGCAGATCCGGGTCATTGGCCTGCGTCGAAAGATCGCCGAGGCCATGCAGCGCTCCAAACTGCGCATCCCGCACTTTGCCTATGTCGAGGAAGTCGATGTCACCGAGCTGGAAGCCCTGCGTGTCCACCTCAATGCCAACAAGCTTCCCGAGCAGACCAAGCTGACGCTGCTGCCGTTCCTGATGCAGGCGCTGGTCAAGGCGGTGCCGTCGTTCCCGATGGTGAATGCCACCTACGATGACGAGGCCGGCGTGGTCAGCCGCTACCAGGCCTTGCACATTGGCATCGCCACCCAGACGCCGAACGGCCTGGTGGTGCCGGTCGCCAAGCATGCCGAGACGCTGGACATCTGGCGCGCAGCTGCGGAAATCAAGCGGCTGGCCGACGCGACGCGCAATGGCAAGGCCACCCGCGAGGAACTCAGTGGCTCCAGCATCACCATCACCAGTCTGGGCCCGATGGGCGGCATCGTTTCAACGCCAGTCATCAACGCGCCGGAAGTGGCCATCATCGGCGTCAACAAGATGGTCGAGCGGCCAATGGTGCGCAATGGTCAGGTGGTGGTGCGGACGATGATGAACCTGTCGTCCTCCTTCGATCACCGCATCGTCGATGGCTGGGACGCGGCTTCGTTCATCCAGAAGCTGAAAAGTCTGCTGGAGCATCCCGCAACTTTGTTCATGCCGTAGAAAACAGGCGTTGCGCGGACAAAAAAACGGCGGCGCTAGCACGAGGGCTGCGCCGCCGGTTCAATGCCGCGTTGTTCAGCTGATGTGCTTGCTGACCAGCTTGGTCATCTCGAACATGCTGACGCTGGCCTTGCCGCCGAAGATCGCCTTCAGCTTCTCGTCGGCGTTGATCTGGCGCTTGTTGGTCTTGTCCTGCAGTCCGTTCTTCTTGATGTAGGCCCAGAGGTTCTTGGTGATCTGACCGCGCGGCTGCGGCTTGGCACCCACGACAGCGGCGAGCGTGGCGCTCGGCGTCATCGGCTTCATCAGGGCAGCATTCGGCTTGCGCTTGACCTTCACCTTCGGAGCCTTCTTGGCAGCGGGCTTCTTGGCGGCGACAACCTTCTTCGCCGGAGCCTTCTTGGCGGCGACGGCCTTCTTCGGTGCTGCTTTCTTTGCAGCGGGCTTCTTCGCTGCAGGCTTCTTCTTGGTGGCAGTAGCCATGCTTCAAACTCCTCTTGTCTAGAGCGCTGAAATTGCGCTCTTGAATCCTATAGGAACAGAAGGCGTACGTAGGGGAAATCGCACGCGGAAGCGCAAAAAAATGCGCCGAAAATGGCCTCTTTGCCTTCTCAGTGCATCTCGCAACGCCGGTTATCGCCTTCAGCGTGGTCCTGACAGCCCGATTTCCCTCGTGTTTTTCGCCCCTGAGCCCTCTGGCTTTTGCTACCGCGCAGCTTCCCGACGGATCGCTAGGCGGAGGCACCAAGTACACGTTCGCGGATCTCCGGTCCTTTCGGGATGGCCTCTGCACGCCATCGCACCAGGCGTACGCCAGCAGCGGCAAACAGCTGGTTCTTGAAATGGTCATCGGCGGCCGCTTCGTCTTGGTCATGGCTGGTGCCGTCGACCTCGATGGCCGCAACGATTCCGCCACCCTGGTCAACGATCAGGAAATCGACGCGCCGCGACTTAATACGGCCTTGCAGCGACATATCGCCGCCGGCGGACAAAAATGCTTGATAGCCGACCTCTGAGAGAACGATGTGGTCTGGCAGGGCTTCGGATAGCCGTCGGAACATTGCCAGCTCAGAGGGCTGCCACGAATCCTTCCGCTTGATTCCTGCAGGTGCGGATAGCTTGCGCTCTGGTGCCGGCGTTGGCGTTGGCTCAAGACGCTGTTGCCGGCGTCTCTTCGGCTTGTCCTTGCCGATCAGTGCAGCAAGCGCGTAGAGCGCTGCGGCGATAAGCGCCCACAAAGCTAATTGCATCGCAGCCAGTAAAAGCCCAGCAAGTCCCAGAGCCAGGCGTCGCCTTTCGGCCAACCTCTTTTATAATTATGCACAATGTATATTATGGTAAATAATAAACATTCCGAATCCTTCCGAGCTTGGCCTGATTGACTGGCGTGTTGCTAAGAACGTTAACGATCAGTTGCTATGAACGTTAACGAAACGGCTCCACCGCCGCTTTGGTGTGCCAGGGTCCGCTCCTAAGTGACTGAATGTACAGAGCCTAGGCTGAGATGCGCTCGTACTGACCCGAGAAGGTCTTGAGTCGAGCCCAAGTTCGTGCGCGACCCAACCAATTTCTACATTCATAGCCCTTCGAAGCGCCGCTTTTCGCGTATCCGGCGGCAAGCAGGACTTCGCCTCAGCCGTTAAACACGCGAAAACAAGGGCACTACAGTGCCCCGAGTCGCCGGCGTTTCCTGTCGCAGTAGCCCTTCGAGCAGGATTGGCTGCACTCGGAGTTCTCGCGCCACCGCAGATTGCGGGACACCGAAATGGTCGCGGAGCACCCTCAGGCTTTCGTTCACAATCTCTGGCTGCTCGACGGGCATCGAGAGATCTTCGGACTCAACGATGGCTTCGCCATGTCGGTTGAGATTGATATAACCGGATCTTACCTGCGCTTCGTCCAGCAAGCCCAGTTGGTGTCCGCGATACAGGAGTGCCGCTTTTGAAACGCCCCAGCGACGCTTCGAGGCCGACATTTCGCTCCAATTCAGGCGCGTCCCACGCAGGACGTGCCGGAACTCGGCAGCGAAGGTCGCACGCGGCATCAATAGCGCGCTGGCGAACCGATTGGCCTGAGACTCTGTGAATCGATCACCGGTCAGCACGCCCATGTGAAGCCCCAGATGGCCGATTTCGTGGGCGACGCCAAAACGCTGCCGGCAGGCCGACTTGCCCTCGGCATTGAGTGCGATGACCGGACGCTTGGTCGCGAATGAGACGGCGTCGATCTCGCTGGGCAGACCGCCGACCTGCATCACTACCGCGCCGGCATTCTCGGCAATGCGGGTCATGTTGCTCAGCGGACCCAGGCCGAGGCCAAAACGCGCGCGAAACTTCTCGGCGCTTCGTTCGATCGACTCGGAGCTTTCGGGATCGGCTTCCTCAATTCGATAAGGCGGAAGATCGACATGCTGATCCAGCACACCAACCAGGCGCTTCAACATCTCTCCGCGGGATCTGCCCACCTGGCGCAGGGACACTTTAGTAGTGAGCTGCCGACGGAAGTGGCACTGCTCTTCGGCAATCGGCTGTGGATCAACGTAGCGAAAGAACTCGGGCAGCACCTGGAGTTCGGCGCAGAACTGCTCCTCCAGGGCGTTTGAAACCGCCTCGGCGCCCGTCTCAACCCGGCTCAGGAACTGCTTGGACACGCCGACTCGCTCACCGAGATCGGTGAGCGAGTAGTCATGAAACAGGCGGATCAGTCGAAGGTTGGAGCCAATGAAAGTCCCGCCCGTCACAAGGTGGCTTCGTCGGCGTTGGCAGCGTCGTCGCCATCGCGACGCTTGGGGGCCACTAGCGGCTTCGCAACCTCGACAGCCTCGACCAGCGGCTGACTGCCGGCAACATGGAGCACTCGAACCGCGCTGGAAATCCAGCGGCACATCAGTTCGCCAAGCGCGTTGAATCCGAGCAGCTCGACATGGGGGTCATCAATGCCGTTTAGCCCACGGTCGATCACGAAGCAGAAGCGCGAAGGAATCTGCCGATCCGACTCGCTGACAAACAGCTGCTGCTGGCGATTGGCGAGTACCACAGCATCTTTCTTCGGATTGTCCGGGTCGTCGTTGCTGAAACGGCAGGGCGTTCCAACGATGGTGAAGACCAGGGCGTTGGTAGCGTTGGCCAAGGCGATCCAGTCGTGGCGACCGGAAGCGGCTTCCTTCATGATCCGCATGCGCTGGCGGGCGAAGGCCGTGCACCCCCGCGAATAGCCGTCGTCGGTGTCGCGGGTCAGGTCATCTTCGGTGGCATGCAGTTCCTCCAGCAGCCAGCGGGCGATGAGCATCAGACGCTCGGTCCGGAACTCAGGGCGGTAGACGGCGGGGTGCGGAAGGTTCATTTGTGCAAATCCTCGGAATCGTCAACCTGATTTTTGTGCAGATTCTCCAATTCGTCAACCGGCTCGACGGAAATGGACGGGCTAACCCCGGCGAGCCTTCTTCGCCTCGTACATCTATATGGTCTGCTGCGAGTAGGAAGGCCGCGAAATCGGAGGTGCCGGCGCCACTGATCGGAAATCGGACCTCTCCCGATTCCACTACTCGGCCTGCTTCCCGGCAACCTCGTCTGTCTTGCCCTTGACTCGTGGAGGCTGGCGAAGCTGGGTCAACTCCTGTCGAAGCTCCTCAATTCGAGCCTGATGCCCCTGTAACTTGCCCTCTTGGCGGGCGGCTTCCCGCAATGCGTCATCTCGCTCCTGCGCCAATCGCTTCAGTGCGGCTTCGCCCTGGGTGACACCTGCGCGAAGCTGATCCCGTTCTGCCACGACAGCTTGGTTTTCTTTGGCGAGGCGATCAAGCTCCAGATCGTGGAGTCGGTCCCGCTCCTGCCGCGCCGAACGCTCTTGGGCGGCTTCCCGCTGGGCGCCGGCCAACTCCGTGCGCAGTCCGGCCAGCGCCTTGTTGGCTTCGGAAACGGCGGTTTCCAGACCAGCGTTGCGCTGTTGCGCGGCGGCCCCTTCCTTTTCGCGCTCGGCGTTGAGCCGCTTGAGCTGCTGCTGCAGATCCTCGATGCGGCCCAGGAGGTGACGCTCGTTGCCCTCGGCCTGCTCGCGAAGGCGCTGAAGCTCCTGGATCTGACGCTGGCCGGCCCGCTCGCGTTCCTCGACGGCGGCCGTGGCCTTGGATTCCCCGGCGGCGGCGCGCTCGCCCAACTCCGCCACCTGGCGCTCAAGCAGGGCCAGCTTGGCATTCAACTGGGAGCGTTGCTCCAGCAGTGCCGATTTGTCGCTCTGGAGTACCGAGACCTGTTGCTGCAGGGCGACCCGTTCGGTTTCAAAGCCACGCCGATCCGTCGCGAGCTGGGACCGCTCACGCTCGAGTTCTTGAAGCTGGGCGGTCTGTTCGTCCTGGGCCTCGCCCTGGGCGGTTTCGCGAATCACGCGATACAGCTCCGCGGCCGCCGTGGTGATCGACGCCGGCATGTTTAGGCGCATGGGCAGCGCCTGGTAGTAGTCCTTGAGATGGTTGTTGACGGTCGCGGGAGAGCCGGTGCCGAGCACTTTGCGGACGCCATCGACGGTGGGGCGTTCGCCCGCGGCCAGCAATTGATCAGCCGCGCGGGTTACGTCGGCCAGCGTTACGCCCGTACGCATGGTTCTGCTCCTCAAAAAAAACGGTGTATCGCCCTGCCCCGCCCCGCATGCTATACCTACGTCAACAAGTGCTTATCGTAAGTACAGGCTTCCAACCGTAGTAAATAATACAGAATACGTTATAAATATGCAGGAATCAGACACGTCGATCGCCATCCTCCCCACTGGCGCTCTAGTGGCGCCCGATAGCTGTCGGGCGGACTCCACCGCCAGTCTTGAAGCGCAGGTATCCCGTGCGGTCGAGGCTATTCGCCTCGTGGCCACTCCGGGCGCCACTTGGACCTCCTATGCCAAGGCGCTCCGCTACATCGGCGCCTGGATGCAGCTACGACTCGGCATCCCGCTCGCGCTGCCCGTTAGCTTGGCACACGTGCAGCTCTTCATCCTCGATCACTTCGGGCATCCCGAGCGGGTTCCGACGGCGCGCGGCGAACCGGTCCTCACGCTCCAGAATCGGATGCCCTTGGAAGTCGACCAAGCGTTGGTGGAGGCCGGTTACAAGGCCGAGCCCGGACTGCACCGGATGACGACCATCAATCACCGGGTGGCCATCCTCTCCTGGGCCCACCATGAGCGCGGGCTGGACAGCCCTTGCCAAGAAGCTGCAGTCCGCCGGCTGTTGTCGGATTGCCGGAAGATCGCCAAGGAGCTTGGCCAAGACGCCCGCACCAAGACGGCGGCGACGCAGGATGGTCTCGACGCCATGCTGGACACCTGCGACGAGTCCCTCGAAGGCCTCCGTGATCGCGCGCTGCTGCTGTTCGGCTGGACCAGCGGCGGTCGCCGTCGCTCGGAAATCTCCGGCGCCGAGGTCCGTGATCTCGAATGGATGGGCGCCGAGACGGCAATTTTTCGCATGCGCCGCTCGAAAACCGGCGATAGCGGGCCGAAGCCAGTGAAGGGAGAAGCGGCCATCGCGCTGAAGCGTTGGCTGGAGGCCGCCAAGATCACCGAGGGGCCCCTCTTTCGGAGACTGTGGGGCCCCAAGGTCGGTGATCGGCTCTCGGCGCATGCCGCCGCGGCCATCGTGAAGCGGCGCGCCGCGATGGCTGGCCTGCCGGGCGATTTTGCCGGACACAGCCTGCGGCGCGGATTCGTCACCGAGGCCGGCCTGAACGACATTCCGCTTGCCCAGACGATGGCGATGACTGGCCACAAGTTGACGACGAGCGTCGTGCGCTATTCCGACGTTGGAGACGTGCTTTCCAGCAAGGCATCTGACCTTCTGCAAGTGGGCCGGAAGCGCTGACGCGGGGCCTGCTGCAAAGCAGGTAACATCCGGTCAGACGTGCCTCAGGGGTGAGGCGCCGACAACAAGGGGCCGGGATGAAAAAGGACCTGTTTCTGAGGGAAGTCGCCGAGAGCGGCTACAACATCGGCTACGCCGCAAAAAAACACTTCGCGACCTACGACATCGTCGAGAAAGCGCCTGGGTGGATCTCGCTGATCACCTTGGCGCTTGGCGTGCTGGCCCTGATAAACCCTCTGTTTGAAGATCACACCTTGGCCGCCCTGGTGCTGATTGTTGGCATCGCGTCC
Organism: Stagnimonas sp. FW305-C-60; assembly: GCF_058782965.1. Lineage (NCBI taxonomy): Bacteria > Pseudomonadati > Pseudomonadota > Gammaproteobacteria > Nevskiales > Nevskiaceae > Stagnimonas > Stagnimonas sp. FW305-C-60. The sequence goes on along the minus strand of NZ_JBYSYF010000002.1, from coordinate 188,808 downwards.
ATGTACTTCAATTCGTATCAGGACGGCCGACACGAATACTGCCGACACGGTGAGGCTCTCACGGGGCACTTCACCAACCTGCGAGCCATCTATTTCGAGATCCAGAGCCGGAGTGACGGCGACAGCTTCGATGACCTGAAGCAGCGCTATCAGGCTGTCCTTTCGAGTTCGCAGCAAACCGGCTCCAGCAAGCATATCTTCCTGAGCGACTGGTACGCGCACTACAAGTTCTTCTGGCAGGCGCAAATCGGCTGGATCGACGAGCAGCTGAGGTTCCGGTTCTGGCGCGACAAGATTCCGCTCAGCGCCGCCGTTTCGTTGCCATTGATTCTGGTAAGCGCCATCGTGCTGCTGGTTCGGTTCTATTTCGTCTGCCCGGTGGTCACGCCATGAGCGCGGCCACGCTTTTCTCGACTTTCCGGGACAACCTGAAGGTCACCAATGCTTCGGACATCTCGACGAAGTATTGCAATATCACGACGCGGCTGAATCTCGACTTCTGGGACGTCGAATCGGACACGGTTCACAGCCTGCAAATCGGCTCGTATGGCCGCCATACGGCGATCAATGGCATCAGCGATCTCGACATGGTGTTCGAGCTACCGCCAGAGAATCTGGAGCGCTACAAAAAGCTCGCGGGCAATGGTCCGTCGACCATGCTCCAGGAGGTTCGCACCTCATTACTGAAGCGCTATCCCAAATCCGATGTGGTCGCCGACGGACAAGTCGTTGGGGTGAATTTCACTGGCTACCGTGTGGAGGTGTTGCCCGCCTTCAAAGACGCAGATGGCAACTATCTTCACGGGGACACCAACAACGGCGGCTCGTGGAAAACGACGATGCCGCGCCCCGAGATCAAAGCAGTCAACGACCTCGACACCGAGACGCACGGCAACCTCAAAAACGCCTGCAAGATGTTACGGGCCTGGAAAAACAGGATGGGCGTCGGCGTTGGCGGATTGCTGATCGATACCCTTGCATACAACTTTTTCAATCAAACGAACGAGTTCGACGATGCCACGTACAAGGACTATCCGGAACTTTGCGTAGCCCTGTTTTCCTACATGGCCAACCTACCTGATCAGGAATACTGGAAGGCCCCTGGGAGTAACCAACGAGTACGGTGCAAGGCCAACTTCCAGGCCAAGGCCAAGAAGGCGGCGAAACGGTGCCAGAGCGCGCTCGACGAGACCTCGGAGCGGAAGCAGGCCGATTTGTGGCGGCAGGTGTTCGGACGGCAGTTCCCGAAGACCACCGAAATGGCGCTGGAAAAGTCGGTAGAAGCGGCCGGGTATCGAGATCCAGAGCAGTTCATCGAAGATCGGGTGCCAGTCGATATCCGCAACACCATCGTTCTGGAGTGCGACGAACTAGACGGCGCCAAGTTCGTCAATCAGCTGAGAAGCCGCCTACGCCAAAAGATGAGGGTTCCCTTCGGGAGGAGGCTGCGCTTTCACATCGCGAGTCATGACATCCCAGGAGCTTTCGAGGTCCTTTGGAAGGTCCGCAATCGCCCAACCGAGTCGAAAAATATGAACAAGCTGAGGGGCGAACTCGAACCTGATGACGGCACCAATGAGAAATTCGAAACGGCAGATTTCGCAGGCGACCATTACGTAGAGGCCTATGCAATCAAGAACGGGATTTGCATAGCTCGTGAGCGAATCCCGGTCCCAATCTAGGTCGGGCACTGAGATTTTTAGGCCATTGAGCATGGACTGGTCATGACAGCTCGTACTGCTTCAGTGGGCCATCGGGCCTTGACCTGGGGGTAGCCCCAAGGTTTATGGTCTGCCTGTAAAAATCAACCAACTCCATGCGTAACGTCATATCCATTCTCCTTGCACTCAGCCTGTCGTGGGTCACGACGGGTTATGCGTGCCAGATGGATCGCTTGGAAATGGTGCGGGCGATGTGCTGCTGCAAGCACGGGCACCAGGAGCACCAGGCGCAGCGCAAGGATTCGTCTTCCGCCAGCGTCGGGGCAGAAAAAGCTCGTTGCTGCGATGTGGTCACCACCTCCGCGCTGGATGACCAGCAACCGGGCGCGGTCGCCAAGGTGCCCGCTCTCGACCTGCCCACCTTCACGGTGGTGCCGGTGACGATGTGGGTCATCGCCGAACCGGCTCCTCGTCTCGTTTCGATGCCGCCTCCCGCCCGCGGCCCCCCTTCGGGCACTGGCACTCGAACCTACCTCACCACGGCTCGCCTGCGGCTCTAAGCGCCGCCCATCACCGGCTTCGCGCACGGTGATGGCTCATGACCTGTGTGGCCATTCGGCCGCACCTCCTACTGTCATTTGAGAGGCTTGCTATGTTTGCTTCAATCCCCCGCTTTACCCGTGCCCTGACGGTTGCCGCCCTGTCGGTTGGCTTCGTCGCTGCTGCTCACGCGCGTCCCGTCGATCTCGACTGGAAACCCGGCACGGGAGCTTCCGTCTCCCGGACAGCACCGGCCCCGATGCGCAACCTGGGCGCACCGTTCCACGGACCGCGCCAGACCATCCCGTCGCCGATTTCTTAGGTGGCCCCGCAGCCAGCGGTGTTTACGACGGAAGCCGTTCGCTGGGTCGGTCCGCGCAGCACAGTTCCTGTTCGCCGCTGATCCTTGTGCCCTGCGCGGGTACCGCGCAGGGCCTTCCACGGAGCCATTGATGAAATGCCCCAACACCATCTTTTTTGGTCTGGTTGCTGCGTTCTGGGTCGCCAGTGCGCCGGCAGCCTTCGCACAAGACCCATCCGACGCCCTCGTGGCCATAAGTCTGGATGACGCCACCGCACTCGCGATGCAACACCAGCCGCAGTTGGATGCGCTGGATGCGGAAGCTCGTGCCGCCCGCCAGCGAGCCATTGCGGCAGGAGAGCTACCCGACCCGAGTCTGAGCGTCGGTATCAGCGACCTGACCATCGAAGGCTCTGACCGGTTCACGCTGCGCAAGGAGTCAGACACCCAGATCATGGCGGGTCTGCGTCAGCAGTTTCCGCGAGCCGAGAAACTCAAACTCCGGCGAGAGCAGGCGGAGCGCGAGGCGGAGACATCCGACGCCGAGCGTCTGGCGGCCCAACGAATGATCGCCCGTGAAACCGGCCTTGCCTGGCTCGATGTGTGGAGGGCGGAAGCGGCCCGTCAGCTCGCACGGAAAAGTCTTGTCGAAGCCGAGCGACAGGCCAAGGCTCTGGAGATTTCCTACAGCGCAGGCCGAGCCACACAGGCCGAGGTGCTGGCTGCGCGGGTCGATGCGGAATCCCTGCGCGAGCAGATGGCAGGCCTTGCCCAGCAATCACGCCACTATCGCAACAGCTTGGCTCGCTGGGTTGGCGAGGCCGCGTTCAACCCCATCTGCCCGGACTTGCCCGCAGAGACGGTCCCCGATGTGGCCGTGCTGACGACGGCGCTCGCCACCCATCCGCATTTCCTGGCCGAGGCGAAGAAAGTCGCCATTGCCGAAAACCAGGTGCAGATGGCTCGGCAGGATTACCACCCCGACTGGGCGCTGACCGTGGGTTACGGCCATCGCCCGGCGTTTGCCGACTACGCCAATGTGCAGGTCGAAATCCCCTTGCCACTGTTCACCGGCAATCGTCAGGACAAGCAGCTCGAAGCGGCTAAGGCCATCCAGGCTGCTCAGCAGTCCCGGCTGGATGATGCGCTGCGTGAGCACCGCGCAGAGATCCGCATGAACGCCGAAGACTGGCAGCTGCTGCAGGAACGGCTAGCCCGCTACGACAGTTCGCTTCTGCCGCAATCCCGCGCCCGCGTCGATGCCGCGCTTGCCGCCTATGGCGCCGGCAACGGACTGCTCAAGGACGTACTCGATGCTCGCCGCATGGCGCTCGAACTGGCCATGCAGAAGCTCGATCTGCAGGCCGACTCCGCCAAGCATCAAGTGCAGCTGCGTTACTTCGCACCCTAATTCGGTAAACACCCATGAAGACCAAGATCATTGTCGTGTTGTCTCTGATCGCCGTGGCCGCCGCCGGTGGTGGCTGGTGGCTGGCACAGCCCGAAGCCCCCCACAAGCACCAGATCGAAAAGCGCGTCGATGCGCAAGGCAAGACCTACTACACCTGCGCCATGCACCCGCAGGTGAAGCAGGGAGAGCCTGGCAACTGCCCGATCTGCGGAATGAAGCTCGTCAAACGGCAGGAAGCCGCCATGAGCGACAGGGAGGGAATGGGCGAGAACGAGGAGATGGGTATGTCCAGCGGCTCACCGAAGCCCCTGTACTGGTACGACCCGATGGTGCCTACGCAGCATTTCGACAAGCCGGGAAAGTCGCCGTTCATGGATATGCAGCTGGTGCCCAAGTATGACGACGGCGCCGCCGGAGGCACCGTGGTGGAGATCGATCCGCGCATGGCGCAGAACCTTGGCCTGCGCACCGCGCCGGCCAAGACCGGCACGTTCTTTCAGCGCGTCGAAGCCGTCGGCAGCGTGGTGCTCGATGAACGTCGAATCGTGACCGTGGAATCCCGTACCGCGGGCTGGATCGAGCGCCTCGACGTGCGTGCCGAAGGCGACGTGATCAAGAAGGGTCAGCGGCTGGCGGCGCTTTACTCGCCCGATTTGTTCGCGGCCAGGCAGGAACTCAAGCTCGCCGAGGACTCCGGGGATGCCTCCCTGGCCAAGGCCAGCCAGCAACGCCTACGCCTGCTGGGCGGCGGCTCCGGTACCGGTAGCCAGTCCGGGGTGTTCGCCTCAACGTCGGGTTTCGTGGTGGATCTGATGGTGCGCGAGGGCGCGCAGCTGTCGCCCGGCATGCCGCTGATGAAGCTCGCGGATCTTTCCCAGGTCTGGCTGCTGGTCGAAATCCCGGAGGTACAGGCGGGCTGGGTGAAGGAAGGCCGTAGCGCCGAAGCACGACTGAAATCGCTGCCCGGCAGGGTTTTCGAGGGCCGTGTGGACTACCTCTATCCCTCCCTCGACAGCACGACTCGCACGCTGAAAGCACGGCTGGTGTTCGACAACGCCGACAGTGCGCTGCGCCCCGGCATGTTTGCCGACGTGAGCCTGTTCGGCGGTCCACAGGAGAACGTCGTGCTGGTGCCCAGCGAAGCAGTGATTCGCACCGGCACTCGCACCGTCGTGATGGTGGCCGAAGGTGAAGGCCATTACCGCCCGGCCGCCGTAGAAGTCGGCCCAGAGCGCAACGGGGAAACCGTTGTGCTATCTGGCCTGGAGCAAGGTCAGGACGTAGTGGTATCCGGCCAATTCCTGATCGACTCCGAAGCGAGTCTTCTTGGCGCCTATCAGCGCATCGGTGCGGGCGGCGCCATGGATGGAATGGAGGGCAAGAACGATGGCGGTATGCCAACCATGACCAACGCCGATGGCGTGCACGACATGAAGAATATGGATCAGATGCAGGGCACGGCGAAGGAGAAGGTGCCGTGATCGCACGCCTGATCCACTGGAGCGTTCACAACCGCTTCCTGGTGCTGCTGGTCGCGCTCATGCTGGCCGGCTGGGGCAGCTACTCGGCCTACAGCACGCCGCTGGACGCGATTCCTGATCTCTCGGATACCCAGGTCATCATCCGCACCACCTTTCCGGGTCAGGCGCCGCAGGTCGTGGAGGATCAGGTGACGTATCCGCTCACCACCACCATGCTCTCGGTGCCGTATGCGAAGACCGTGCGCGGCTATTCGCTGTTCGGCGAGAGCTTCGTCTACATCCTGTTTGAGGACGGCGTTGACCTCTACTGGGCGCGCTCGCGGGTGCTGGAATACCTGAGCCAGGTCCAGGGACGCTTACCCGCCAACGCCCGCGCCGCGCTGGGACCGGATGCCACCGGCGTCGGCTGGATTTACGAGTACGCGCTGGTGGATCGCAGCGGCGGTCAGGACATCAGCCAGCTCCGCGCCTTGCAGGACTGGTTCCTGAAGTACGAGCTGAAGACCGTGCCCAACGTGGCCGAAGTGGCGACGCTGGGCGGCTTCAACAAGCAGTATCAAATCGTGCTCGATCCCTCCCGGCTGCGGGCGTTCAAGCTGCCGGTTGAGACGGTACTGAAAGCCGTACAGGACGCCAATGGCGAAACCGGCGGTTCGGTGCTGGAACTGGCCGAGGCGGAATACATGGTGCGCGCACGCGGCTATCTGAAAACGCTCGATGACTTCCACGCCATTCCGGTGGGGCTTGGTGATGGCGGCACCCCCATCCTGCTACGTGACGTCGCCACCGTGCAGCTGGGTCCGGAAACCCGACGCGGTGTGGCAGAACTCGATGGCGAGGGCGAAGTGGTGGGTGGCGTCATCGTGCTGCGTTCGGGCACCAATGCCGCCAGCACCATCGAGGCCGTGAAGGCCAAGCTCGAAACGCTCAAGGCCAGCCTGCCCAAGGGGGTGGAGATCGTCGAGACCTACGACCGCTCCGCCCTCATCAACCGCGCTGTCGAGAACCTCTCGCACAAGCTGATCGAAGAGTTTTTGGTCGTCGCGGTGATCTGCGTGATCTTCCTGTTTCATCTGCGCTCGGCACTGGTGGCCATTCTCACGCTGCCACTGGGCATCCTCATCGCGTTTATCGTGATGAAGTCGCAGGGCATCAACGCCAACATCATGTCGCTGGGCGGGATCGCCATTGCCATCGGAGCGATGGTGGACGCCGCCGTGGTGATGATCGAGAACGCCCACAAGAAGCTCGAACACTTCAAGCACGAGCATGACGGTCGTGACCCTGAAGGTGCCGAGCGATTGCAGGTGATCGCCGATGCTGCTGCGGAAGTCGGCCCGGCGCTGTTCTTCTCGCTGCTCATCATCACCCTGAGCTTCGTGCCGGTGTTCACCCTGCAAGCGCAGGAGGGGCGCCTGTTCGCGCCGCTGGCTTACACCAAGACCTATGCAATGGCGGCTGCAGCCGGTCTGTCAGTGACGCTGATTCCGGTTCTGATGTTCTGGTTCATCCGGGGAAAGATCCAAGACGAGCAGAAGAACCCGCTCAACCGCTTCCTCATCGCCATCTACCGACCCGGCATCTACGCCGTGTTGCGGCACCCGCGCATGACACTGGCGATTGCGGCAATAGCAATGGTGCTGTCGGTTTGGCCGGCATTGAATCTCGGCAGCGAGTTCATGCCGCCACTCGACGAGGGCGACCTGCTCTATATGCCTACTGCGCTGCCCGGCCTGGCAGTCGGCAAGGGTGCGGAGATTCTGCAAAAGACCGACCGCATCCTGCGCACCTTTCCCGAAGTGAAGCGTGTGTTCGGCAAGATCGGCCGCGCCGAGACAGCCACCGATCCGGCGCCTCTGGAGATGGTGGAAACCACAGTGCAGCTCAAGCCCAAGTCGGAATGGCGCGCGGGGCTGACCACGGAAAAGCTGATTGAAGAGATGGATGCCGCGCTCAAGATTCCCGGCATGGGCAATGTCTGGGTCAACCCCATCCGCAACCGCATCGACATGCTGGCCACCGGCATCAAGTCGCCAGTGGGCATCAAGATCGCCGGTCCTGATCTGGCCGTAATCGAGCGGCTCGGCACGGAAGTCGAGCATGTGGTGAAGGCGATACCTGGCACTTCCTCGGCGTTCTCCGAGCGCGTCTCTGGCGGCCGCTATATCGAGATCCATCCTGACCGTATCGCCGCTGCTCGACTCGGCCTATCCATTGCCGACGTGCAACGTATCGTCGCGCTTGCCATCGGCGGTGAGAACATCGGGGAGACGGTGGAGGGCCTGCAGCGCTTTCCCATCAACCTGCGCTACCCGCGCGAGTTGCGGGATTCGCTTACCGATCTACGCGAACTGCCCATCGTCACCATGAAGGGCGCGACGGTGACGCTGGGGCAAATCGCCGAAATCGAAATCGCCGATGGCCCGCCAATGATCAAGTCGGAGAACGCCCGTCCCAATGGCTGGGTGTATGTGGACATCCGCGGCCGCGATCTGGGTGGCTATGTCGCCGACGCGAAGAAGGCGGTCGCCGAGCAGGTGCAATTGCCTGCCGGTTATTCCATCGCCTGGTCGGGGCAGTTCGAGTATCTGGAGCGCGCGGCCAAGCGCCTGCAACTGGTGGTGCCGTTCACGCTCGCCATCATCTTGCTGCTGCTCTATCTCACCTTCCGCAACTTCGGCGAGGCGCTTCTCATCATGGCGACCTTGCCATTCGCGCTGGTGGGTGGGCTTTGGCTGATCTTCGGTTTGGGTCACAACCTGTCGGTTGCCAGTGGCGTCGGCTTCATAGCTCTGGCCGGAGTGTCGGCGGAGTTCGGGGTCATCATGCTGATCTACCTTCAGCAGGCCATCGCTCAGCGGCAGCAGCGCGGTGAGCTGAAATCCGTCGCCGATCTGGAAGAAGCCATTGTGGAAGGCGCCGTCCTTCGGGTGCGACCCAAGGCGATGACTGTCGCGGTCATCATCGCCGGCTTGCTGCCCCTGTTCTGGGGTGCGGGCACGGGCAGCGAGATCATGCAGCGGATCGCAGCACCCATGGTGGGTGGCATGATCACCGCACCGCTGTTGTCGATGTTCGTAGTTCCAGCCGCGTATCTCTTGATGCGCAGACGGAGCTTAAAGGGAGTACAGCCATGACGGCATACACCGTCAGCAAACTGGCCCGTGCCGCCGGTGTCGGAGCCGAGACCGTGAGGCACTATGAGCAAATCGGGCTGCTGGCAGCTGCGGTACGCAGCGACAGCGGCTATCGGCTCTTCCCGTCAGACTCACTGCAACGCATGGGCTTTATCCGGCGCGCGAAGTCGCTTGGATTCGGGCTGCCGGAAATCATGGAGTTGCTACGTCTGAGTGACCAGCGACAATCCGGTGAACCGTCCGAGATGGTTCAGCTCCGCCAAGCGGCGGCTGCCAAGCTTGTGGACGTCGATTTAAAGCTCACTGAACTTCAGCGCGTTCGCACCGGGCTGGTCGAACTCATCGCGAGTTGTCCGGGGAAAGGTACCGTTCGCGATTGCCCGATTTTGACTGCGCTTTCTGCGCCTGATGCCGAGCCGAGATCACAGGCACGCGGGGAATCGAAGTCCTAGTCGGCTCGGGCTCGGCCTGCGACTGACGTAACCATGGCCCCAAATGGCGGATCGTCAAGGCGGTTGCCGATAACGTCCAGTCACTGCTTCAGGGAGCCCATGATGATTACGCCGCATCCGATGCCAATCAGCGCCACCCCAGCAACATCGAAGCTGTTCGGAATCACGCGATCCACGATCCAAAGCCATGCCAGCGCGGAGCAGGTGTAAACGCCGCCGTACGCGGCATACACCCGCCCCGATTCGGCGGGATGGCGAGTTAGCAGCCAGGCGAAAACTGCCAGCGACAAGGCGGCTCCGAGCAGGCTCCAGCTGCTCGCTCCTCGCTTCGCCCAAATCAGCACCAGATAGCAGCCCACAATTTCGGCCAAGGCGGTCAGCAGGAATAGTCCCACTGTCGTCGCGGTCTGCATCACATGCCCTTCTGACGCGGATGGGGTCCTGTGGCCTCGGAGCCTTGGCGACGGGTCGCCGGCGCTTCCGCAAGGCCCTGCAAGATTCCGCACTGCTTCGAGGCTTGCGGATTTTGGCAACGTGAGCGCAGGGCATTGAGCTGGCTCTGTAGCCCTTGCAGCACACGGATACGATCCTCGACATGCCCGATGTGCTCATCCAACACGGCATCGACCTCGCCGCAACCCAGCTCCGGGGCATCGCGCAGCCGCAGCAGGCTGCGAATCTCCTGCAGGGTCATGTCTAGCGCGCGGCAGTTGAGGATGAACTCCAGCCTCTCGCGCTCGACCTGCGTGTAGAGGCGGTAGTTGCCGTCGCTCCGCGCGGGCTTGGGCAAGAGAGCCTCGCGCTCGTAGTAGCGGATGGTCTCGACCGGCACCGCCAGCCGGGTGGCTAGGTCGCCGATTTTGTAGGTTGTCTGCATGCCGGATGCTCCAAGGCTTGACCCTGAAGTTACTACAGGGTGTCTACTCGTCGCATCGAATCCGCTGGAGATCAGCGATGTCTGCCCACTGCTGCGACACACCGCGCGCCACTGCGAAGCCGATCCCGGCGAGCTACCGGCGCGTTCTGTGGATCGCGCTGATCGTCAATCTGGCCATGTTCGGCGTCGAAGTCGTTGCGGGCCGGGGCGCTAGTTCGGCGTCGCTGCTCGCCGACGCCGTGGACTTCTTTGGAGATGCCACCAACTACGGGATCTCCCTGTTCGTGCTGTCGATGGGACTCGCCGCTAGAGCCCGCACGGCGCTGTTCAAGGGCGCGTCGATGGCTGCTTACGGCTTTTATGTGCTGGGGCAGACTGCCTGGAACGGACTGACCGGGGTAGTTCCTCATGCTCTAACGATGGGCGTGGTCGGTAGCGTGGCATTGATTTCCAATCTTGGCGTGGCAGCGCTGCTCTATGCCTACCGCGACGGCGACGCCAACATGCGTTCGGTCTGGCTGTGCTCACGCAACGATGCCATCGGCAATCTCGCCATCCTGTTGGCGGCGCTCGGCGTCTTCGGCACTGGCAGTGCCTGGCCCGATCTCGGCGTGGCGGCGTTGATGGCGGTGCTGGGCTTGTCGGGTGCCACCCAGGTCATTCGGCAGGCGCGTTCCGAGCTGACCCAGGTATCCGACTCAAGGGTGCTACAGTTCTAGTCATGCGCAACGGCATTGCCTTCTGGATCATCTGCATCAGCCTCGTGATGACGAGGCTGGTGGGCATGCACCTGCACGCCTGTGCGGGTCTGGAAGTCGGGGTGAAACACGCCAGCGCGCACTACGCCGACAACGGCTTCCTCTTTGGTGACCATCATGCGGAAGACGATGGCGATGACCGCGAGGTCGACTTTCTGGCTGCGGTCAGCTCGACCGTGCAGCTGGAGTTCCCGGACTTTTCCGCGCCGCTGCCGGTAGCGCCCGAAGTCGCACCCCCTGCGGTGCAGCTGCTTACCGTGGTCGCTCCGCGCGGCCCGCCACGAGTCCTTGCAGCCCATCCGCCGCATTTCGCACCGCCCTTGCGCGGCCCGCCGATCTCCCTCGCTTGAACACTCAAGGCCCGCCCTGACCGGCGGCTGTTCATGCTGTTTGGGAGTTACCCATGTTTTCTCGATTCACTGCCACGGGGCGCATTGCGCTCGCGGCCACGCTGGCCTTTGGCCTGCACACCGCTGCACGGACGGAAGAACCCGCTCTGACCTTGCGCGACGCCCTGTCGCGCACCCTGAAATCCAACCCCGATCTTGCGGCCTATCAATATGTACTGAAGGCCAACGATGGACGTGTCACGCAAGCCGGGTTCAAGCCCAACCCGGTGTTCAACAGCACGCTGGAAAACGTGCTGGGCACCGGCGATACCAAGGGCCTCAAGGGTGCTGAACTCACTCTGGGTCTGAGCCAGCTCATCGAGCTGGGCGGGCTGCGAGACAAGCGCGTGGCTGTCGCCACCACCGAGCGCGAGGGGCTGGAGGCCGAGGGCCATATCCGCCGCCTCGACGTGATTGGCGAAACCGCGCGCCGCTTCGTGGCGCTGGTGAGCCAGCAGGAGGAACACCAGCTCACGCACCTTGCGGTGGAACTGGCCGAGAAGACGGCCAAGGCCGTGGAACGCCGCGTCGCTGCGGCCAAATCCCCTGAAGCCGAGCAAGACCGCGCCGCCGTCGCACTGGAACGCGCGAAGGTGGCCGACGCGCACGCCGAGCACGAACTACTCGCTGCGCGGTATGACCTCGCGGCCTCGTGGGGCGATGCACGTCCCGACTTTGGCGCGGCCTCTGCCGACCTCTACGCGCTGCCGCCGGTCGCGGACTACGACCAGCTCTTGCTGGCCCTCGAAAAGACTCCAGACCTGACTCGTTACCTCAGCGAAGGGCGCTTGCGCGATTCCGAGATCAGCCTGGCGCTGGCCAGCAGCAAGCCCGGCATCGAGGTCGGTGCGGGTCTGCGTCGCTTGCAAGCCACGCAGGACACCGCGTTGGTGTTCTCGGTTGGCGTCCCCTTGCCGATCTACAACAAGAACCAGGGCCTGATCGCCGAAGCGCAGGCGCTGAAAGAAGGCGCCGTCGCGGAGCAGGCCGCAGCGCTGGTGAAGGCGCGCACACAACTCTTCCGCAACTACCGCGAGCTGCTGGATCGCAGCCGCGAGGTGACAGCCCTGCGCGAGCGTGCGCTACCGCGCATGGAAGCCGCACTCAAGAACACCGAATACGCCTACGAGCGCGGGCGCTACAGCTATCTGGAACTGGTGGATGCCCAGCGCGAGCTGCTCGCCGTGCGCGACAGCCTCATTGACGCGGCGACCGAATACCACCTGACCCTCATCGAAATCGAACGGCTCACCGGCACTGCCGTGAGCCGCTAAGAAACCTGACCATGAAAAACAAAATAGCTTTTACACCCGCCGTTCTGCTGCTGACTGCATTTGCACTGGCCGCTTGCGGCAAGGCCGAAACCCCCAGCCCAGAAGCCGCCAAGGCCGAATCGCCTGCCAAGGAAGACAAGGACCACAAGGAGGGTGCTGAGGGCGGAAATGCCGATAAGGGCCACGGCGAAGCAGGACATGAGGAAGGCGAGAAAGGCCATGAAGAAGGCGAAGGTGTCGTCAAGCTGAGCGCCGAGCAGATCAAGGCCGCTGGCATCGCGCTGGCGGCGGTCGAGCCAAGCCGCATCCGGGAATCCATGCCGCTCTACGGCGTCATCACCCCCAACGCCGAGCGGGTTTTGCAGGTTTCGGCCCGCTTCCCCGGCGTGATTCAGAGCGTGTCGAAGAAAGTGGGCGACGCGGTGAAAAAGGGCGAATCGCTCGCCATCATCGAAAGCAACGAGAGCCTGCGCAGCTATGCCCTGATCTCGCCGCTGTCGGGCGTGGTCACCGAACGCAGCGCCAATCCGGGTGCGCAGGCCGGTTCCGAAAGCCTGTTCACGGTGGCTGATCTTTCGACCGTGTGGGTCGAACTGTCGCTGTTCCCGCGTGACGTGGCCAAGGTGCGCGTCGGCCAGTCGGTGCGCGTCAAGGGCACTGACACGGCGCTCTCTGCCGAGGGCAAGCTGGTCTATGTCGCACCCTTCGGCAGTGCCGCCAACCAGACGCTGAGCGCGCGCGTGCTGCTCGACAACAGCGAGCGCCGCTGGTCGCCAGGCTTGAACGTCACGGCCGAAGTCACCCTTGCCGAAACCGCTGTGCCGCTCGCCATCAAAAGCTCGGCAGTGCAAAACCTTGAAGGCCGCGACGTGGTGTTCGCGCTGGACGCCGACGGCTTCGAGCCTCGCCCCGTGAAGCTCGGCCGCACCGGTGGCGAACTGTCGGAAGTGCTCGAAGGGCTGGCCGCAGGCGACCGCTATGCCGCCGCCAACAGCTTCATCCTCAAGGCTGAACTCGGCAAAGGTTCTGCCGAGCACGGTCATTAACGGGAGAACGACATGATCGACTCCCTATTGAAGTTCTCCATCGCCCGCCGCTGGGTGGTTCTGTTCATGGTGCTGGCCGTGGCTGCGGTGGGCCTCTGGAACTACCAGCGGCTGCCGATTGATGCAGTGCCCGACATCACCAATGTGCAGGTGCAGATCAACACTAGTGCGCCCGGCTTTTCGCCGCTCGAAGTCGAGCAGCGCATCACCTACCTGGTCGAGGTCGGCATCGCCGGTCTGCCCAATCTGGAAGAAACCCGCTCGCTGTCGCGCTATGGCCTCTCGCAAGTGACGGTAATTTTCAAGGACGGCACCGACATCTTCTGGGCGCGCAATCTCATCGCCGAGCGTCTGCAGCAGGCCAAGAGCCAGTTGCCGGATGGCATCGAACCCGCGATGGGGCCGATTGCCACGGGCTTGGGCGAAATCTTTCTCTACACCGTCCACGCCGATGAGAAAGCCCGACAGGCCAACGGCCAGCCCTGGGATGCCACCGCGCTGCGCACCTTGCAGGACTGGGTGATCCGTCCGCAGTTGCGGCAGGTGCAGGGCGTGACCGAGGTCAACACCATCGGTGGTTTTGAAAAGCAGTTCCACATCACGCCCGACCCGGCGCGTCTCTTGGCCTATGGGCTGAGCTTCGACGACGTGGTGAAGGCCATCGAGAAGAACAACGCCAGCGTCGGCGCGGGCTACATCGAGAAGAACGGCGAGCAGTATCTGATCCGCTCACCCGGCCAGGTCGCCGACATTCCCGCGCTGGAGCGAGTGATCGTGGCGCATCGCGCCGGTGTGCCGATTACCGTGCGCGATGTCGCAGAAGTCGCCTTCGGCAAGCAGCTGCGCACGGGCGCGGCGACGCGCGATGGCGAGGAAGCGGTGCTCGGCACGGCGGTCATGCTGATCGGCGACAACAGCCGCACCGTGTCCTACGCGGTGTCCAGCAAGCTCGCGGAGATCAACAAGACCTTGCCCGAAGGCGTGACCGCCGACCCGGTTTATGACCGCACTGTGCTGGTGGACAAGACCATCGCCACCGTGCAGAAGAACCTGCTCGAAGGCGCGATTCTGGTCGTCGTGGTGCTGCTGCTGATGTTGGGCAATGTGCGCGCCGCGCTGCTCACCGCGATGGTGATTCCGCTGTCGATGCTGATGCTGATGACCGCAATGGTCGAGACGAAAGTCAGCGCCAACCTGATGTCGCTGGGCGCGCTGGACTTCGGCCTGATCGTCGATGGCGCGGTCATCATCGTCGAGAACTGCATCCTGCGATTGGCGGCGCAACAGCATCATCACGGCCGTTTGCTGACGCTGGAAGAACGCTTCCACACCGTCTTCACCGCCACCAAGGAAGTGTTCACGCCCAGCCTCATCAGCGTGCTCGTCGTCATCCTCGTGAACCTGCCGTTGCTGGCGCTCACCGGCGTGGAAGGCAAGATGTTCAAGCCGATGGCGCTGGCCGTCATCATGGCCCTGCTCGCGGCGCTGGTGCTGTCGCTGACCTTCGTGCCCGCCGCTGTCGCGCTGTTTCTCAGCGGCAAGATCGAGGAGAAGGACAACTTCATCGTCCGCAATGCCAAGCGCATCTACGCGCCGGTGCTGGAAACCGCGCTCAAGCTGCGCGTGGTCTTCGTCGTCGCGGCGGTCGCGCTGGTGGTCGGCTGCGGCTGGGTGGCTTCGCGCATGGGGTCGGAGTTCATCCCCAGCCTCGACGAGGGCGACCTCGCCGTGCAGGCGCTGCGCATCCCCGGCACCAGCCTGACGCAATCGCTGGAGATGCAGTTCCAGTTGGAGCGGGCGGTGATGTCGATGCCGGAGGTGAAGACCTACTTCTCGCGCGTGGGCACGGCCGAAGTCGCCACCGACCCGATGCCGCCCAACATCTCCGACGGCTACATCATGCTCAAGCCGCACAAGGAATGGCCTGATCCGACCAAGACCAAGGCCGAGCTGGCGCTGGAAATCGAGAAGAAGCTGGAAGGCATTCCCGGCAACGCTTTCGAGATCAGCCAGCCGATCCAGTTGCGCTTCAACGAGCTGATTTCCGGTGTGCGTTCTGATCTGGGTATCAAGCTCTATGGCGACAATCTCGATGAACTGCTGAAGAGCGGCAACGCCATCGCGAAGGTGGTGAATACCATTCCCGGCGCCGAAGGCGTGAAGGTCGAACAGATCGCCGGTCTGCCGGTGCTCTCGGTCGAGCCCAATCGCGCGGCGCTGTATCGATACGGTCTCAACGTGTCCGACGTGCAGGACGTGCTCGCGGCGGCGACCGGCGGCGAGGAAGCCGGTCAGGTGTTCGAGGGCGATCAGCGCTTCGCGCTGGTCGTGCGCCTGCCGGAACGCCTGCGTGGCGATCTGGCCGCGCTGGAACGGCTGCCGATCCCACTGCCCAAGGATGACGATGCAGCCGCCGGCGGGATGTCCTTCGTGCCGCTGGGCGAAGTCGCCAGCCTCAAGCTCGCGCCCGGCCCCAACCAGATCAGCCGCGAGAACGGCAAGCGCCGCCTGGTGGTCTCGGCCAACGTGCGCGGCCGCGACCTGGGCGGGTTCGTGGCGGAAGTGCAGCAGAAGATCGCCAGCGAGGTAAAGCTGCCGACCGGCTACTGGCTGGATTACGGCGGCACCTTCGAGCAGTTGCAGTCGGCCTCGCAGCGGCTGTCGGTGCTGGTGCCGGTTACGCTAGTGCTGATCTTCGGCCTGCTGCTGATGACCTTTGGCTCCGCGAAAGATGCGGCGCTGGTGTTCAGTGGCGTGCCGCTGGCGCTCACCGGCGGCGTGATCGCGCTGTGGATGCGCAACATCCCGCTGTCGATCACTGCGGGCGTCGGCTTCATCACGCTCT
Organism: Stagnimonas sp. FW305-C-60; assembly: GCF_058782965.1. NCBI lineage: Bacteria > Pseudomonadati > Pseudomonadota > Gammaproteobacteria > Nevskiales > Nevskiaceae > Stagnimonas > Stagnimonas sp. FW305-C-60. The sequence goes on along the minus strand of NZ_JBYSYF010000002.1, from coordinate 172,636 downwards.
CCGGTGTGGCGGTGCTCACCGGCGTGGTGATGGTCTCCGCCATCCGCGAGCGGCTGGCGAATGGCGACGACATCGACACCGCCATCCGCGAGGGCGCGATGCTGCGCCTGCGGCCGATCCTGATGGTGGCGCTGGTCGCCGCACTCGGCTTTCTGCCGATGGCGCTCAACACCGGCACCGGTGCCGAGGTGCAGCGTCCGCTGGCGACCGTGGTCATCGGCGGCATCGTGTCCTCGACGCTGCTGACCTTGCTGGTTCTGCCGGGGCTGTATCGCCTGGCCTATCGGCGCAAGCGCGAAGCGGTCGAGCCGGTTGCCGTCATCCAGGAGTCCCACGCATGAAACTCATCAAAGCCTTCATCCATCACGTTCGTGCCGCCAGTGTCGTGGAGGCACTGGCGGACGCGGGATTCCGCAACCTGACCCTGCATGACGTGCGCGGGATGCTCAAGCCCATCACCGAGAGCGAGCAGGATTTCACCGCCGAGGCAGGTGGGCTGGTGATCTCCGAGGTTCGGCTGTCTCTGGTCGTCGAGGATCAGGAAGTCGAAGCCGCGACTTCCGTCATCAGCACGGTGGCGCGCGTCGGGCCGCACGTTTCCGGTTACATCTATGTCAGCCCGGCCGAGCAGGTGATTGCCATTGGTGGATCGCAGCAGCCCCCGGCACCACCGGGGGCGCGGCCATGAGCGCAAGCAAGGCCGATGCGCATCGCCAGCCGCCGGACGAAGACGGCCACGATCATGCGGAGAGCAAAGGCGAAGCGGGCGGTCACCATCACGAAAACGCAGGCATTTTCGGTGAGAAGTCCGAGCTGATCTTCGCGCTGCTGGCGGGTGCTTTCGCACTCGCTGGCTGGTTGCTGGCACGACAGGCTATCGGTCCCGTGTGGTTGCCGACGGCTTCGTTCGTCGCGGCTTACTTCTTCGGCGGCTTCTACACCCTGCGCGAGGCCGTCGAGAACCTGCGCGCGAAGCGCTTCGAGATCGACACCCTGATGCTCGTCGCCGCTGTAGGTGCGGCAGCACTGGGCAAATGGGCCGAGGGCGCGCTGCTGCTGTTCCTGTTCAGTCTCGGCCATTCGCTGGAGCAGTTTGCGATGGGCCGCGCCCGCCGCGCCATCGAGGCTCTGGCCAAGCTCGCACCCGAAGTCGCTACCGTTCGCCGTGGCGACAAGACGGAGGAAATCGCCGTCGAGAAATTGCAGGTGGGCGATGTGCTCATCGTGCGGCCCAACGAGCGCCTGCCGGCCGACGGCGTGGTGGTGCTGGGCAACAGCGCCGTCAACCAAGCTCCGGTCACGGGCGAAAGCGTGCCGGTGGACAAGGAGCCGGTGAAGGATCTGGCTGCTGCCCTTGCCGCCTTCGACAAGCTGGCTCCGCAGCACCGGGTGTTCGCCAGCACCATCAATGGCGCGGGCGCCATCGAGGTGAGCGTGGCTCGTCGCGCCGACCAATCGACGATGGCGCGGGTGGTGAAGATGGTGACGGACGCCGAAGCGCAACGCTCGCCGACGCAACAGCTCACCGAACGCTTCGAGCGCATCTTCGTGCCGACGATCCTGGTGCTGGTGGGATTGCTGATGCTGGCCTGGATGGTGGTGGACGAGCCCTTTGCCGCCAGCTTCTACCGCGCCATGGCGGTGCTGGTCGCGGCCAGTCCCTGCGCGCTGGCCATCTCGGTGCCGAGCGCGGTGCTGAGCGGCGTGGCGCGCGCGGCGCGCGGCGGTGTGCTGGTGAAGGGCGGCGGGCCGCTGGAGAACCTCGGCACGCTCACCGCCATCGCCTTCGACAAGACCGGCACGCTCACCGAGGGCAAGCCCCGGCTCACCGATGTGATCGCCGCCGAGGGCAGCACCGAGGAGGAGCTGCTGAATGTCGCGCTCGCCGTCGAGAAGCAGAGCGACCATCCGCTGGCGCTGGCCATCGTCAACGGTGCTGGGGAACGCCTCAAGGACAAGGCGGAGGCGCTGGCGATTGCCGAGGTTGAAAGCATCACCGGGCGCGGCATCAAGGCGCTGGTGGCGGGCGACGTGGTATTCATCGGCAAGCCGGTGCTGTTCACCGAAATGGCCGATACGCCGGTGCCGGCCGATGTGAGCCAGGCCAATCGAACCTTGGTGGAGACGGGCCGCACCACCATGATCGTGTGGCGCGGCAGCCGCTACCTGGGCGTGATCGGCGTTATGGATACGCCGCGCCCGGTGGCCGCGCAGGTTATGCGCGAGTTGCAGGCGCTGGGCATCAAAAAAATGATCATGCTGTCTGGCGACAACCAGCAGGTGGCTGATGCGGTAGCGAAAACGGTGGGCCTCACCGAAGCGCGCGGCGACCTGATGCCGGAGCACAAGGTGGAGACTATCAAGGCCCTCATCGCCAGCGAAGGTAAGGTGGCGATGGTGGGCGATGGTGTGAACGACGCGCCCGCGATGGCCAACGCCACGGTGGGCATCGCGATGGGCGCAGCAGGCTCGGACGTGGCGCTGGAGACCGCTGACGTGGCACTGATGTCGGACGACCTCGCGCATCTGCCTTTCGCCGTAGGCCTGTCCCGCGCTACCAGCCGCATCATCAAGCAGAACCTCTGGGTGAGCCTGGGCGTAGTGGCGGTGCTGATCCCCTCGACCATATTTGGCCTGAGCATCGGCACGGCGGTGCTGTTTCACGAAGGCTCGACGCTGGTCGTGGTCATCAATTCGCTGCGGCTGCTGTCCTACAAAGGCAAAACTCCGGCGGCTGCCTCCGGCCCCGAACAGACCGCAGCAGCGGCTTCGGGCTGATGGACGCAATCACCCCGCAGGATGCTCTGGGCTGAGCGGAAATGGCCAGCAAATCGAAATCGCGTCGCGCGCCGGAAAAGCCGATGCCCGACCTGCCGAACGCGGTGCCGAAAGAGTTCAAGGCGGCGCTGGTCATTGCGCTGCCCTTCGGCGCGTTGGCGGCGGTCATCCTCAACTGGCACCTCCTGTTCCCGGTGCCGCCGGAGCAGCTGGTAGAGGTCGCCTGGACGCATGAATGCCGCTGTGTCTCCAACTGGATGAAATCCCTGCGTGCCGAGGGCTTCACGGTGCGCGACGTGGAGATCGATGATCTCAGCACCATGCGGCGCAACTGGCATGTCCCCAACACCGCGAGGGGCTGTCATCCTGCCAGCTACATGGGCTATTTCATCGACGGCCATTTCACTGCGGAGAACCTGCGACGGATTGCGCGCGAGCATCCAGGCGGCATCGGCTTGAAGATCAAGGACGCCCGCCCCGGTGACACGCCCGCCAGCGAGGCCGCAAGGCCAGAGATGGTGCTGGTCACTCAAAGCGGCGCGGAAACCCCCTGGCCGTGAATGCGAAGCCTCGGCGCGACGGTGCGGTATCGGCTGATAAACTGTTCGGCATGTTGAATCGCGCCCGCCAGACAGCTCCCACTGTCGCCCTGCTGATCTGTGTCGCCTTGCTGGCTGCATGGTTGACGGGTGCGCACGCTCACCGGCATGTAGGTGGCGCCGGGCACAAGCAGAGCTTGCACGCGGGGAGCGCGGTGGACTCCGCCCATACGGCTGGTCACGGCCACGATGGGGATTTTTCCTCTGCGAGCGCACTCGATCACGGCACCGCCGAGCACAGTGAGAGCGGGCATTCCGATGCTCACTCGTTCGCGCTGATTCACGAGGACGGGCACGAAAATATCGAGTTCCAGGCCTTGCAGCTGTCGCCCGGAAAAGCAGCCCTGGATTTTCCCTTGTTGCTGCTGCTGTGCTGCGCCGTCCTGGCTCTGGCTCGAACCCAGACGCTGGTGGTCAGGGTCATCCCCGATCCACCCGATCCCAAACCAGCCGATTGGTCTCTGCGCCCGCCACTACGCGGGCCGCCTTCGTTCTCCGTCGTTTGAGCTGACCTCCCGGCGCTGCCGGGTCTGCCCCCGTGCGCATGCGCACACAGGGCCGTCTTACGGAGATTCAGTATGTCGTTTCTTTACCGCGCGCGGGATCACCGCCTGTGCGCTTGGCTGCGCCACTGAAATAGCCCATCTGACCGGCGCAGTGCCCCGGCACGATCCCCACCGAATGAGATCCACCATGAACAAGCTACTCCCGCTGTGCCTGTTGCTGAGCCTCGCCGCCTGTGGCGGCACCGAAGCCCCCAAGGCCGCTGGCGGTCACGATGCGCCCGCCGCCGCACCCGTCAAGGGCCCGCATCGCGGGGTGATGCTCAACGATGGCTCCTTCGCCATCGAGCTGGCCGTTTTCGAGACCAACGTGCCGCCCGAATACCGCGCCTGGCCGACGCTGGACGACAAGCCGCTGCCGCTCGGTGAAGTGACGCTGACGGTCGAGGTCACACGCCTGGGCAACAAGGTCAACACCTTCCAGTTCAAGCCGGAAAGCGACTTCCTGCGTGGCGACGGCGTGCTGAAAGAGCCGCATTCTTTCTCGCTGAAAGTCACGGCGATCCACGCGGGCAAGACCCACGCCTGGGCCTACGACAGCTTCGAGGGCCGCACGACGATTGCCACCAAGATTGCCGAGGAAGCCGGTATCAAGACCGAGCTGGCAGGCCCGGCCCGGCTGACTGAAACCCTCACGCTCTACGGCCAGATCGCGGCGAACCCGGAGCGCCAGCGCGAGGTGAGCGCGCGCTTCCCCGGCCTGATCCGCACCGTCGGCAAGAAGCTCGGCGATACGGTGAACGCGGGTGAGACGCTCGCCACCATCGAGAGCAACGACAGCCTGCAAATCTATGCGCTGAAAGCACCGCTCGCGGGCATCGTGACCCAGCGCGATGCGAATCCGGGCGAGGAATCCGGCAACCGAGTGCTGTTCACCGTCACCGACACCCGTGCGGTGATTGCCGAGCTTTCGGTGTTCCCCAAGGACCGTGCGCGCGTGCAGCCGGGTGCGGCGGTGAAGCTGCGGCTCGCCGATGGCGAGGCGGAAGTCAGCGGCAAGGTAACGCGCGTGGACGTGAAGGCATCGAGCAATCAGTCGGTGCTGGCGCGGGTGACCATCGAGCAGCACGACGGCAGCTTGGTGCCCGGCAGTTTCGTCACCGGCGAAGTGGCAGTGGCGGAGCATCAGGTGCCGCTGGCGGTGAAAACAGCGGGCCTGCAGGGCTTCCGCGATTTCACCGTGGTGTATGTGCAGGTGGGTGAGACCTACGAGGTACGGATGCTGGAACTGGGCACGCCGCAGGGCGAGAGCGTGGAGGTGCTGGGCGGGCTGGAGCCGGGTGATCGCTACGTCACCGAGAACAGCTATCTGATCAAGGCCGACATCGACAAGTCCGGCGCGTCCCACGACCACTAAGGCGACGCCACCATGATCGAAAAACTGCTGCAACTCGCCATTGCCCGCCGAGGGCTGGTGATGGTCTTCGCCCTGGCGCTCGCCGCCCTGGGTGCCTGGAACTACACGCGCCTGCCGATTGACGCGGTGCCCGACATCACCAATGTGCAGGTGATCGTCAACGTGCCCGCACCCGGCTATACCCCGCTGGAAGCCGAGCAGCGCGTGAGCTTTCCGATGGAGACCGCGATGTCGGGCCTGCCGCGTCTGTCCTACACGCGCTCGCTGGCGCGCTACGGTTTGGCGCAGGTGACGGTGGTGTTCGAGGACGGCACCGACATCTACTTCGCGCGCCAGCAGGTCGCCGAGCGCATGAATGCCGCGCGCGCACAGTTGCCGCAAGGACTGGAGCCGACGATGGGGCCGATTGCCACGGGCTTGGGTGAAATCTTCATGTTCACCGTGGACGCCGAACCCGGCGCGAAGAACCCGGATGGTTCGGCGATGACCCCGACCGACCTGCGCTCGGTGCATGACTGGATCATCCGCCCGCAACTGCTGCGCGTGCCGGGTGTGGTCGAGGTCAATCCGATTGGCGGCTACAAGAAAGAGATTCTGGTCGCGCCCGATCCCGCCCGGCTGCTGGCCTATGGCCTGAGCGTGGAGGACGTGCTGGCGGCGCTGAAAGCCAACAACGGCAATCGCGGCGCGGGCTTCATCGAACGCAACGGCGCGCAATGGCTCATGCGCATTCCGGGGCAGGCCGAGGGTATGGATGATCTCGGCAACGTGGTGGTGAAATCGCTCGACGGCGTGCCGCTGCGGGTGCGCGATGTCGCTTCGGTCTCGCTGGGGCAGGAGTTGCGCAGCGGCGCCGCCACCCAGAATGGCCGCGAGGTGGTGATGAGCACGGTGTTCATGCTGATCGGCGCCAACAGCCGCACTGTTGCGCAAGGTGTGGCCGACAAGCTGGAAGCGATCAAGCCCAGCCTGCCGGAAGGCGTGGTTGTCACCGCTGCCTACAACCGGACGGTGCTGGTCAATAAGACGCTCGCCACCGTGCAGAAGAACCTGCTCGAAGGCGCGCTATTGGTGGTGGTGGTGCTCCTGCTGCTGCTCGGAAATGTGCGTGCCGCGCTACTCACCGCCGCCGTGATCCCGCTGGCCATGCTGATGACCATCACCGGCATGGTGGCCAACAAGGTCAGCGCCAACCTGATGAGTCTCGGCGCGCTCGACTTCGGCCTGATCGTGGATGGCGCGGTCATCATCGTCGAGAACTGCCTGCGCAGGCTTTCCCACGAGGCCCGCGAGCGCGGAACCTTGATGCCGCTCAAGGAACGCCTGCAACTGGTGTTCGAGGCGACGCAGGAAGTAATTCGCCCGGCGCTGTTCGGCGTGTTCATCATCACGGCGGTGTATCTGCCCATCTTCAGCCTCACCGGTGTCGAGGGGAAGATGTTCCACCCGATGGCGTTCACCGTGGTGCTGGCGCTGGTCAGCGCGATGCTGCTGTCCCTCACTTTTGTCCCTGCTGGCGTGGCGCTGCTGTTCCGCAAGCCGGTGGCCGATAAGGACAATCTGGTGATGCGCGGTGCGAGCCGCGTCTATCGTCCGGTGCTGGCGGCGGCACTCCGGCTGCGCTGGGCTTTGCTCGCGGGTGCGGCGGCGCTGGTCGTGGTGTCGGGCATGCTGGTGACGCGCATGGGCAGCGAGTTCCTGCCGAATCTGGATGAGGGCGACATCGCCATGCACGCGCTGCGCATCCCCGGCACCTCTCTGGGGCAGGCCATTTCGCAGCAGAAGCAGCTCGAAGCGGCGATCAAGCAGGTGCCCGAAGTCGAGCGCGTGTTCGCCAAGATCGGCACGGCGGAAGTGGCGACCGAAGCGGCACCGCCGAGCGTGGCCGACAACTTCATCATCCTCAAGCCGCGCGAGCAGTGGCCCGATCCGCGCAAGTCGAAGACCCAGGTGGTGGCCGATCTGGAAGCGGCGGTCACGCCCATTCCCGGCAACCGCTACGAGTTCCTGCAACCGATCCAGATGCGCTTCAACGAGCTGATCGCCGGTGTGCGCGCCGAGCTGGCAGTTAAGGTCTTCGGCGATGACCACGACACGCTGGTGGCGCTCGGTGCGCAGATCGGCAAGGTTCTGGGCAGCGTGCCGGGCGCGGCGGACGTGGCGGTCGAGCAGGCCACCGGCCTGCCGGTGTTCACTATCAAACCCAAGCGCGAAACCCTGGCGCGGCTGGGCCTGAACGTCGCGGACGTGCAGGATCTGGTGGCGACCGCACTCGGCGGTGAAGTCGCCGGACAGCTTTATGAGGGCGACCGTCGCAGCGAGATCATCGTGCGCCTGCCGGAACGCCTGCGCGGCAAGCCGGAGGCTTTGAGCAATCTGCCGGTGCCATTGCCGCAAGGCGGCTATGTGCCGCTGGGCGAGGTGGTCGAAACCGAACTGGTGACGGGCCTCAACCAGGTCAACCGCGAGAACGGCAAGCGCCGGGTGGTGGTGACGGCCAATGTGCGCGGGCGCGACCTCGGCAGCTTCGTCAAGGACGTGCAGACGGCGATGGCCGAAAACGTCGAACTGCCACCCGGCTACTGGCTGGACTACGGCGGCACTTTCGAGCAATTGCAGTCGGCCACCAAGCGTCTCGCCATCGTGGTGCCGGTGACGCTGCTGCTGATTGCGGGCCTGCTCTACATGGCGCTGGGGTCGGCACGGGACGCCGCCGTGATCTTCAGCGGCGTGCCGCTGGCGCTCACCGGCGGGGTGTTTGCATTGTGGCTGCGCGACATTCCGCTCTCCATCTCGGCGGGTGTCGGCTTCATCGCACTCTCCGGTATTGCCGTGCTCAATGGTCTGGTGATGGTCAGCTTCATCCGGGACCTGCGCCAGCACGGCATGGGTCTGGACGAGGCCATCATCGAAGGCGCGATGACGCGCCTCAGGCCCGTGCTGATGACCGCCCTCGTCGCGGGCTTGGGCTTCGTGCCGATGGCCTTCAACACCGGCATCGGCAGCGAAGTGCAAAGGCCGCTCGCGACGGTGGTGATCGGCGGCATCCTGTCGTCCACCTTGCTCACGCTGCTGGTGCTGCCGGGGCTATTCCGCTTGGCGCACCGCAAGGAGAATGCGCTATCGTGATTGAGGCGCAAGCAGCGGTTGGCTCCATGACGTCCGGGCAATCTTTCAAGAGGGACAGTGGTGACCCGCACGCCCTCGTCACTGCTTTGCATCAACCCCGTGATCGATGGCCTGATTGATGGAAACGAACGTGCAAACCAAAGAGCACTGGCAGAGTGTGTACTCAAGCAAGGCGACCAATGCGGTGAGCTGGTTCCAGGAGCGCGCCGTGGTCTCGTTGCAGCTCATCCGCGAGACCGGAGTGTCTCTGGACGCCGCCGTCATTGATGTCGGCGGCGGCGCGTCGGTGCTGGTGGACGATCTGCTGGCGGCGGGCTTCGTGAACCTCTCGGTTCTGGATCTTTCCGCCGCTGCCCTCCGTGCGGCGCAGGATCGTCTCGGACCGGAGCGGGCGCAGATGGTGCGCTGGATCGAGGCTGACATCACCCAGGCCGATCTCCCGGCCCAGAGCTATGACGTCTGGCATGACCGCGCGGTGTTCCATTTTCTGACCAGACCGGAGGATCGCGCCGCCTATGTGCGGCTGGTCTCGCGGGCAGTGAAGCCGGGTGGCCACGTCATCGTCGCCACCTTCGCCGAGGACGGCCCCGTCCAGTGCAGCGGGCTGCCAGTGATGCGCTACAGCGCGGAACAGTTGCACGGAGAGTTCGGCCCCGCTTTCAACTTGATCGGACATCGCAAAGAGGTGCATCGCACGCCCTTCGGAACAGATCAGCGGTTTGTCTACTGCTACTGCCGTACCGCGTTCAACAATCCCCTCCCGACTAAGGACATTCACATGACTGGTGCCGTCGAATCGAAACCCTCACCGCCGATGGTTGACGTGCAGAAACTTCGCAATCTTTCTGCGAGCGACCCGTCGGTTGTCATTGTGGATGTCCGCTCTGCCGCCGAGTTCGGGGCCGGGACCGTTCCCGGCGCGATTCACCTTCCTGCCGATCAGTTGAGCGAGCTGGCGAGCAAGCTGCCCAAGGACACGACCATCGTCACCGTCTGCAATCACGGCGGCTCACGCTCCTGTGGTGCCGCCGAGAAACTGCGCGCGATGGGTTTCGAGAATGCTGCTGCGCTGAAAGGTGGCGTTCATGGATTCGACTCGAACTGATCCCGGATAGCTAAAGTGATCTGGAAAGAGGGGGTGCGACAGTCGGGAGTGGCGGCGGCATTGCTTGCTGCGCTGCTCTTCGGTGCCGGCACGCCGCTGGCCAAGCTGCTTTTGCGGAACCTCAGTCCTTGGCTGCTCGCGGGTTTGCTGTACCTGGGTTCGGGTGTGGGATTGACTCTGTATCGACTGTTCATCCGAGCCGAACCGGTGCGTCTGCCGCGTGCCGAATTGCCGTGGCTCGTCGGGGCGATATTGTCTGGCGGTGTTCTAGCGCCGGCGTTGCTGATGCTGGGCCTCGGCGGACTCCCGGCCTCCGGCGCTTCACTACTGCTCAATGCCGAGGGCGTTTTCACGGCTCTGCTGGCATGGTTCGCGTTCAAGGAAAACTTTGATCGCCAGATCGCTCTCGGCATGTTAGTGATCCTGGCCGGCGCTGCCGTGCTGAGCTGGCCAGGCGAAGCTCGCTTCGGTGGTGGTGGCTGGCCGGCTTTGGCGGTCTTGGGTGCCTGCCTTTGCTGGGGAATCGACAACAACCTCACCCGAAAGGTGTCCCTCAACGACGCCGCCTGGATCGCTTCCGTCAAGGGACTGGCGGCCGGTTCGATGAATCTGCTGCTGGCGGCTCTGCTAGGCGCGCATTGGCCTGACCTCGGCTCGGTGGCGGGTGCGATGAGCTTGGGCTTCCTGGCTTACGGGGTCAGCCTAGCGCTTTTTGTGGTGGCGCTCCGCCATCTCGGCACGGCGCGCACTGGCGCCTACTTTTCGGTGGCTCCGTTCTTCGGCGCAGCGCTGGCATTGGTACTCGGCGAGCCACTGACGACGACCTTCCTGGTGGCGGCGATGCTGATGGCTCTCGGAATCGCCCTGCATTTGAATGAGCGGCATGAGCACCTGCACCAGCACGAGGCACAGGAGCACGAGCACGAGCACGAACACTGTCACGATGAGCACCATCAGCATTCCCACGATGAGTGGTTGGAGCCCGCTGAAAAGCACAGCCACCGACATCGGCACGAGCCCCTGACGCACTCGCATGTGCACTTCCCGGACGCCCACCACCAGCACCGCCATTGATTCGGCAAGTGGATGCGGACGTAGCGCTAGTGTCGGAATCCCACAAGCTCCTTGTACCTATCGTCAAGAATCGGCGCGTCAGCGGCCAACTGAGAAGTGCGAGCCTACGCACCTGCAGCAGGCTCGCTCGATTCCGCTCACTGAACTCAAGCAGCGTCTCTCCGAGCTGCCCAAGGGCCAAGAGATCGTCGCCCGCTGCCACCGCATTTTTGTCTGTTCGCGGAGGAATCTATTGCACCGCTCGCGGCGCGCTGCGTGATTTCCCTTTGAAACGTAAATTGCATAGAAGATGGAGCTGGTGGATGAGAGCGGGCTGGCCGAAGGAACGCCATGCCCGTGAAGAGATTTCTCGAAATGAATACGAGCAGAAGCGATGCGACCCGGCTATATATCGATAACGCGATAGATGAGTTCGTCGCAGGTCTGCTTCAGGCAACGTGAAAGTCGGGAGATAGGAAATGAGCGCCATACTTCTCATCATCAATGACGCGCCTTACGGCAATGAGCGTGCCTACAACGCACTGCGTCTGGCCGGGGCACTGTCGGCAAAGGACGGGCAGCAGGTGCGGGTCTTTCTGATGGCGGATGCCGTGAGCTGCGCGAAGGCCGGGCAGAAGGTTCCCGTGGGGTTCTATAACGTCCAATTGATGCTCGGGAAGATTGCCCACAAGGGCGAAGTCGCCCTATGCGGAACCTGTATGGACGCGCGCGGCCTGACCGAACAGGAGCTGATACCCAGGGCCATGCGCTCGACCCTGGCGCAGCTCGCAGAATGGACAATCGAGGCCGACAACGTACTGGTTTTCTAGGAGCCACAAAGATGTTATTTCAAGCAACTGGCCGCGAAAGATGCCTCGCTGTCCAAATTCTTCGGCCACGCCGGTAAGGTTTCGAAGCGCATCGCCGCGCCGATGGTGGACGGCATGATTACAGCGCCTATGCTGTCGATACTTGTGATTCCTGCAGCGTGTCTGCTGATGTGCCGGCGAGGTCTGAAGGGGCCGCCGTCATGGTGCCGAGCATGACAGTGAGTAGCCCCAGGGCCTCGAACGCAACCCCAACCGCTTCCCATGGCGCAGTAGTACGGTCCTTCGTCGCGTGCTCAGTGGTGGTCGTACAACCCGACACTGCGGATGTCGTTCCAGGAAGTAGTCTGATGGCACAAATAGCACTGTCGCACTTCCGCGTTCTTCTGCCCTGCCACTTTCATCGACACCATGCGGAAGTGTTCCATGTAATGACTGGGCGGCGCCTGATGACATTGCGCGCAGTCCTGCGAACTCGGCGGTGGATGGCGGAACTCCGGCAGCGTCCACTGCGTGACCGCGTGACACTGCGCGCAGTCCGTTCCGAACTGGCCCTGGTGGCGATCCTTGGTCGCATGACAGGTCGCACATTCCAATGCGGATTCCGCCGCGCTCAAATGGGGATTGGCGGACGGGCCGTCCGGCCGCGTGCCGATCCAGGCCAGTAGTGCGCGGTGGCGCTGCTTCGCATCGCTGTCGTCCGCCCCGGCCGCAAGTTCCTTGAGACCGATGCGCGCCAGCGCCGCGTGGTCCATACGCCCACTCAGGCCTGCGGAGCCTTCGTGCTCGCGATGACAGCCCACACAGGTGCCGACACTGGCGTGGAAGGCGGTGGCTTGGCGTTGCAGCAGCGAGGTTTCGCTGGCGTGGCAGACAATGCACTGCGCCGCTGGCACGCTGTGCAGCGTGGCATGGCACGCGGAGCACTGCGATTCCAGAAAAGCATGTGCCGGCGCGAGCGGGCCGGGGCTGGTCTGCTGACGCCACCAGCCAGCGTCCTGCAGCTGCGGATAGGCGGCCCAGACGAATCCGAACGCGACGGCAACGAGCGCGAGCCACGGGCCCCATCGAAACCATTTCCGGTTCATGCGAACCATCTCAGGCCGAACTCGATCGCGGCCCAGACGTGCAGACCCAACAGCCCGTACAGGATCGAGGAAATCAGAAGATGAAAGCGCAGCCACAGTGCGAAGAAGCGCCGCAGCCTCTCCTCGGCACTCAGGCCGTATTCGAGGTCGGCGATCGACTCCACTAGCGGCAGAGCCTGTGCCCCGGCGGCCGGCAAGGCTGCGACTTGCGGTGCCATCGCTGGCGTCTGCTCCAATTCGGCGGCCACCCGCCGATATTCGGCGCGTAGAACTTCAAGCCGGTTGCGGCGGTCGCGCGCATCCTCGGCGATGAAACCCAGCAGATAGCGGCCGACGAAGCCGCTGAGCACCACCAGCAGCGTCATCGTAGTCAGTGCGATGCCCAGGGTGCTCTGAAATTTGTGTCCCGTGTGGACGATCACCAGAATCGCACCGACCAGCCCGCCATAGATATGCACCTGCAGAAACCGGCCCATGCTCAGGTGCGCAGTTACGGTTCTGCGCAGCGGACCAATGCGCTTGACCAGCGCGTAGGCCAGCGGAACCAGCATCAGCATCGCGCCCGAGACCGCGAATACGCCGCCCCAGGCGCTGCCGGCGAAGTCCGGCGAGCGGTGCAGCACAAAGCCCAGCCACAGCACCAGCATCAGCAGCACCAGCCCGGACACGATGACGCGGTCGTCGTTGCGCATGACTTCAGGCGTCCACCACAACGCTGCCCTGCGCTTTGGCCTGGCAGGTGAGGATGTAGCCGGCAGTCTTGTCGGCCGGTGCCAGACCGTCCTCGACCGCCATCGTCACGGCACCTTCCAGCAACCGCGCTTTGCATACGCCGCAGAAGCCCTGCCGGCAGGAGTAGTCGAGTTCGACGCCGGCCGCCTCCGCAGCTTCCAGCACGGTCTGGTCCGGTGCCAGCGCCACAGTCTTGCCGGAACGCGCGAGTCGGCAGGTCGCTGCCGTGACGGGGGCCGCAGCTTCCCGCAGTGGCGCTTCCACGGCCTTCCTGACCTCCGCGCTCAGGAACAGCTCGGTCTTGAGCTGTGCCTCAGGCAGGCCGGCCAGCGCCAACTCGCGCCTGACCGCCTCCATCATCGGCGGCGGACCGCACAAATGGACACGTCGTGTGGGTAGTTCCGGCACGGTGTTCTTGAGTAGCTCGGCGGTCACGAAGCCGCGCGCGCCACCCCAGTCCGTAGCCGGTTCATCGCTGAGCACGAACGTCAGGTGCAGGTTCGGATGGCGCCGCGCTAGGTGCTCCAGTTCTTCGCGGAAGATTACTGCATCAAGCCGCGAGCAGGCATAGATCAGGAAAATGTCGCCGCTCCAACTCTGGTCGGTGAGATAGCGGACCGAACTCATCATCGGCGTGATGCCGACGCCGCCGGCGATCATCACCACGCTCGGTGCTTCGCGGCCGCGGAAGGTGAAGCGGCCGAAAGCGCCACTGGCGTCCAGCACATCGCCGACACGAACGCGTTCGTGCAGATACCCCGATACGGCGCCGCCGCGCGCGTGCTTGACGGTGAGGTCGCAGAAGCCGTGGCAGCAGGGTGAAGATGCTATCGAGTACGAGCGCCGAACGGTCTTGCCATCTAGCAACACCGACACGGTGAGAAACTGGCCGGGTTCGAACCCAAACGGCAGGTCTTCGCCTGACACTGGCGCCAAGCGAAAAGTCTTGACGTCCGCGGTTTCCTGAAAGATGCGCACCACCCGCAGCGCACCGGACCAGCCGCCCACGCTCGACGCCGGCAGGCGCGTCACTGCGGGAGCGCCGGCGGGCACGGTGGCGGGTGCCGCCGTCAGTTGTGCAGCCAGTGCCACGGCGCGGCGCTGGCGCGCCCAGGTCATCGCCGCTAGAAAAGCCGCGAAGGCCGCGATCACCGCCATGGTCACATAGTGGAAAGCCGACAGTCCGAAGACTCCATGCGGCGTTACGGCCGGTGGCGCGCCGAGCAGATTCATCTCGCGCTTGAACCAGGTCAGCGCGACGTTGCGCGGTGCCTTGCCTTCGGCCAGCGCCCGGTGGGCCGCCAGCCCGCTGTCGAATTCGGTGAGAGCTTGCCGCAGGCGCCGGGTTGCCTCCTGCATGGCCGCGTAGTCGTCACGCCCGGCGGCGCTCGACAGCTCGGTCAGCGCGCTGCCCATGAGGCGCGTCCCTTCCGCCATGCGCTGGTGCGCACGCCGCTCAAGCTCGGCGCGCTTCTCCAGCGGCAAGTCAGGCAGCTCCATCAGCGCGGGATAGAGTTCCTTTACCGGCCGTGCGCCCATGCTCTGCATCATGGCGCCCATGCCTTTCATCATGGATTCCATCGCTCCCGCACCGGGCGCCATCGGCGCTGGGGAGGGCGGCATCGCAGGTGTGACCGTCGCGTCGACTGCGGGCGGTTGCGCGGTTGCGGCCGTCGCGTTGGCTGCGGGCTGCTGAGCGGGCTCGGCTGCGGGCGCGCCGGGATGGTGTTGCGCGTGTTCTTCGGGCGATTGCGCGAAAGCCCTCGACGTCAGACCGAGGCAGATCGTGATGACTGCCAGCAGTGCTGCGGCCCGGAAAGTCATGTCACTTTTCATCGGTGTTGCCCGGGTTGCGGGCCGCCAGGGAGCGGATCGCCGAAATGTGGTCGGGGTCAAGCGCATGCCTCATGCCGACCAGGAAACCCAAGGCTACTGCTGGTGCCATGGGCGGGCTACCCATACATCGAAACCACAATGGCAAAGCCAAGGTAGGCCAGAAGAATCCAGCAGAGCCAATACAGGGCTTCAACCCAAGCAATCCTGCCTTGGCTGGCGGCCCTCTCCGCCTGATGCACTCGGAACATGCCTATCGCATGCGCGAGCAGCCCTACGCCGATGATCGCCTCGGCATGCGCGGCAAAGCTGCCACCGAACTGCAATGCCAAGCCAGCGCCGAGCACCATTGCCCCGAGCGAAGAAAGCAGCTCCGCACGCTTACGGCGCGCGAGGGGTTTCGTGGTCTCGGCCGGCTTTACCACCACGCCCTGACACCGGCAACCAACCGATGCTCGCTTACCGGTTCGCCGCCCGCGCGGAGCCGATCCGCCGTTCCAGAAAATGATCGTTCCCATACGTAGCCGAGGTACGGGGCGAACTTGCGACGCAGCTCATAGCGCAGGCGCAGGCCGCCTTCGAGATTGCCAAGCCCGGCACCTAGGCCGCGCTCGTCTTCCGCCTTGCTGTAGAGGTTCGCCTCGACGCCGGGCGCGAGGATCAGGCTATTGGTGAAGCGGATGTCGTAGGCCGCCTTGAACCGCGCCGACAGCCGCCCGTCGTCACCGACGTAGCCGGTGGCCTCCATCTCGAACCAATACGGCGCCAACCCCTCCACGCCAACAGCGAGATAGGTGTGTGCACCAGTGCCGAAGTCCTGGCGCAGTCCAAGCTGTGTGCCCCAGAACACCGTGTAAGGACGCCACCACAGCAGTTCGCCGCTAGTTGTCGAGTCCCATCCGCCGGGAACCTTCAGCCCCTGCGTGCGCAGCCAGAGTTTTTCGGCATCGCCGCCGTAGTTCGCCTGCACGTTCCAGGCGTAGCCGTCGCTCTCGTTGCCGGACAGGAACTCGAATTCGTCGATGAGCACCTTTCCAAAAACGACTTGATCGGTCGCCTCCCAGCCTGCCAGGCCGAGATAGGCGTAGCCGTCGGAAAACGCATCTGGATCGCGTGCATCGGGCGGTGCCGATCCGTCTTGCATCGGGCGCATTTCCATCACCCCAGCAGCGGCCGGCTTCGACGAGCTGGTGGTGTGCCCGGCATGTTCTTCGGGAGACGCGGGCTCTGGAAGCGGCGTGACATGCCCAGTATGGGAATCGCCTGGCGGGGTGGCGTTCGTGCCGTGCCCGGAGTGTTCTTGTGTCGAGCTCTCCTCCGCGAATGCGACGCCAGCCACCAATAGCAGGGCAAGTCCCAAGCGACGGCCAGGAATCGGCTTTTCCGCAGCCGGCGCGCTCACGCCACCACCACTTCGCGGAACATGCCGGCCGCCATGTGGTACAGCAGATGGCAGTGATAGGCCCAGCGCCCGCGCGCGTCCGCGGTCACCGAAAAGCTCACCCGCTGCGCCGGTTGAACCGTGATCGTGTGCTTGCGCACCTGGAAACTTCCATCTTCCGCTTCCAGATCGCTCCACATCCCGTGCAGGTGCATCGGATGCGTCATCGTCGTGTCGTTGTGCAGAATGATCCGCAGCCGCTCGCTTTCGCGGAAATGTATCGGTTTGGCGTCGTTGAGCTTCAAGCCGTCAATCGACCACTCGAAGCGCTCCATATTGCCGGTAAGGTGTAACTCGATCTCTCGATCCGGCGTTCGCGCATCGACTGCACCCCCGACGGTACGCAGGTCGGCGTAAGTCAGCACGCGTCGGCCGTTGCCGCGCAGGTTGACGCCCGGATCGTCGAGATTCCTGCGTGGATAATCCACGCGCATGTCCACGCCGGGGGCGTATTCGGTGCGGGCGTGTCGCGCCGGCGGACCCATGTCCATTCCCGGCATGTCCATCATGCCGGCCATCGCGCCCATCATGTCGGCCTCGGTAAGCCAGGCGGGCGCGTCGGGCCCTGGTACAGCAGCTTCCATGCCCGCGCGCGGCGCCAGCGTGCCCCGCGCGAAGCCGGTGCGGTCCATGGTCTGCGCGAAGATCGTGTAGGCACGGTCGTCGGGCATCCGCACGATCACGTCGTAAGTCTCGCCGGGGCCGATGCGGAGTTCATCGACATCGACCGGCTCCACCTCTTGTCCGTCGGTGGAAACGATAGTGAGCTTGAGCCCGGGAATGCGCACGTCGAAGAACGTGGCAGTGCCGGCGCCGATGAAGCGCAGTCGCACGCGCTCGCCGGCATGCGCGATGCCGGTCCAGTTGCTCGCCGACGTCACGCCATTCATCAGGTAGGTGTAGGTCGCACCCGACACGTCGCTGTAGTCGGTCGGGTTCATGCGCGAGCGGTTCCACATCCGCCGCCGGGTGAGCGCACCGGACAGCCCCACGCGTGACAGGTCCGCGTACAAGTCGCCAACGGTGGGCAGCCCGTGGTTGTAGTAGCTGCCCATCTTCTTCAGGTTCAGATAAACCTGGAGCGGGTTCTCGTCGGTCCAGTCGCTGAGCAGAACGGCGTAATCACGCTCCGTCCGCGCCGGCGGCAGCGTGCGCGGCTCGGCGATGATCGCGCCGTACAGGCCCGTCTGCTCGTGCAGCGTATGCGCGTGATACCAATAGGTGCCAGTCTGGCGCACGATGAAGCGATAGGTGAAGGTTTCGCCGGGCGCGATGCCGGGATAGCTGATACCGGGAACGCCGTCCATCTCCGGCGGCAGGATCAGCCCATGCCAATGAATGGCGGTCGGCTCGCTGAGGCGGTTCGTTACGCGGATTGTGACAGTGTCACCTTCGCGCACTCGCAGCAGGGGCGCCGGAACCTGTCCGTTTACGGCCGTGGCCACGCTGGCGCGGCCGGTGTAGTTCACCGGCAGTTCGGCGATCTCCAGATCGAATTCCGTGCCGCAGAGTTCCGGCGGGCAACCAGTCGCCGCCAGCAATGGCGCAGGCCACGACGCGCAGGCGCCGAGTGCCGTGGCGGCCGCCACGCCTTGAATGAAGGTCCGCCGGGTACACCGCCCAGAAAGGCCGGTCATGTTCATTCCCTGCAAGAGTTTCATGAGCGGCACACTCATTCGCCGGTTGGCGACGGTTCGGTGTGTCGCGCCATTTCGCGGTGCCATTCGGCAAGCGCGCGATACTCGCGGACGTCGTCTTCCCGACCCTCGATGAGATGGTCGTAGGGTTCCAGCGCGCCCGGTTCCACTGGATGATCTCCGGGCTTCCAGCGGTTCTCATAGCGCCCCCTCAACTCGCGGTCTGCGCCTGCTTCGCGTTCGGCGGCTTGGGCCTGTGCGTCGTAATACGTGGCCAGGTTCTGATGATCGGCCGGCGAGGCGGCTTGCTGGACTTTGTCCGCCACGTTGGTGTCGGTAACGCTGCTGGCGGTGGTCGTCGCGTATTGACTTGGAGCGTTCCTGTTGCAGCTGGCCAGTGCGAGCGCACCGGCTAACACAGCGATCATCAGCGTCGCCGATCTCGAAGGGAACGACGGATGGCAGGTCATGGTTCGATCTCCGGGTTGACGATCAAGGCAAATTACGGCGAGCGGGGTCCACAGAATCCGACGCATCGCTACTGCCGTGACGATGTCCTCCATGTCCGTGCCCGAACAGATGCATCAGCGGGCAGGCCAAGATCAGCAACCACGTGAGAGCCTGGGCGATATGACTTTGATGTTCGGTGGCGTACCAGTAGCAAGCCGCCGCCAGTGCGAGCAGCACGGCAGTTGCGAGCCACGCTAGCGCGCGTCTGCTTGGTTTTGATCGATGGCCGCTCGGTGGATGTTCGTGCGCGCTTTGCATCTGCAACCCTCCGGCTTCTCAAACAACTGGACAACGGCTCCACACTCCTTCGCCGGACACCGACTCCGGAGTGTGGACGTCGATTCACATGTCGCTCATGCCGCCGGACATGGGGTCTGGCTTAGCGGGGGCGGCAGGAGGCATCTCCATGGCATCGTCCGCCTTGTCCATGTCGTCCATCATTCCCATGCCGCCCTTCTGCATGCCCTTGTCCTTCTTCATTCCCATGCCTTGCTTGCCCATGGCCTTACCGGACGCTGCCGCAGGAGGTGTCTGCCGTTGCGCCGAGGTGGCGCCGTGCTGAGCCTGCTGCAGTTGCCGAACCTGCTCGCGCAGTGCCTCAAGTTCCTGTTGAAGCTGCGCGTTGCTGGGAGGAGTAGCGTCCGCTGGTGCGGCTGCCTTCGGCGTCGCCTGCGCATGGACCGTGCTCACCGAAAGACCGAGAGCGAGCGCGAGAACCGCCCCGGCAATGGGAGACAAAGTGAACTTCATTGACGGGGTTTCCATAGCAATGTCTCCTGGAAAATCGGACGGCTTCAGTTCTGGCCCGGCGTCTTGTGCTGATGCGCGGGCAGTTCGACCGGCGGGGCTTTGTCGGAGCTTTCGCAGTCCTGCATGTGCTGCGCCGGATCCATACCCTTCATGCCGCGCGTATCGGGCATCGGATGGTCCTTGGCGTCGTGCGTCATCGCTTCGGTGCCGGGTTTTGGCGTGCAAGTGATCGTGGGCTTGGTGGGCTTGTTATCCGGATCGTGGAACTTCGGGTCCATGCCCTGCATGCCGCGAGTCTGCGGCATCGGGTGCTTGTCCTCGGCTGCGGAAGCCAGGCCAGCGATTGCCAAACACACGGCGGCGAAACTGAGAGAAAACTTGTTCATGACATCACTCCTAAATTGAGAACTGCGCGGAAGTAGTCCGGCCCCCGCAATCCGGTCGAAATTGCAAAATCAGAATCATGGATAACAAGTAGATATGCATTGACCTGCGTCAACCGGCCGGCCCTGGGTAGTTGTCGGGTTTTATTGAAATCGGAGTGAATTATCTTGCGCAACACGGAAACCTCTGACATTTGAGCAAACTCCAACCCTGGCACGCGAAGCGTCAGTGTTTAAGGAGCATGTTCTTCGGATGTGAGCAGCGCTTCAATGACAGGGAACGGCCGACCGGGAGGGTGCTTTGCGCGCGCGTTCAGCAGATCGCGTAGGCACGCAAGCTCTCCAAGCTTCAGTTCGATATCGCGGAGAAGTCGGCTGATCGAGGCTTCGAGAGTGACTTGATCCCCTCCTCCCGCGTCGAGCAGAAGCAGCGCACTGATGTCATCGAGTGAGAAGCCCAAGGTTCTGGCGCGCCGAATGAACCGCAGCCGGCTCACGTCGGCCGGACTATAGGTCCGATACCCGGACAGACTCCGCTCGGCCCTCGGCAGCAGGCCGATGCGCTCGTAAAACCGGATCGTATCCGCGGCAACGTCGGCAAGCTTGGCAACCCGTCCGATGTTCATGGGACTGATCCAGTGTGGCGAGAGTGAAGGTCCGGCTGCATCAGAGAAGCGCTCGCGCGAGTGATTCCACAGGCCGCAATCCTTGCCCGAAGCGCGCGATCGCTTCGCGGTGCGAACGCAGCTCGCTATACGCCAAATAGCGCGGTGCCAAGCGGCCGATGCTTGAAAAAGCCGGCCGCCTCAGCTGCTCTCTCACCTGGTTCTCGCGCGCATCGGGAGCCACGAGAAAGTAGAGCGCGTTCGCGTGTTCCGGTGCGCCGAGCGCAAGATCGAGCATCCGCACGATTCCCGAGTAGATGCTCGTGCTGTGCTCAACCTCGAAAGCCGCCGCTACACGACCGGAGGCCGCGTCCAGCCACAGCACGTCGATCAGCCGCACGGTCTCGGTTACATCCAGCGAGGTAGGCAGAGTTTCCATGCAGCCGTCCGAGAGATGCCCACCGGCGTAGGAGCGGCTGCGGTCGTTGGCGGCGATCCAGACCCCAAACCCGAGCGCTCGGCCGAGATCGCGCAGCCAGCCCTGCACTTCGGTGTGCGTCGTGTCGCCCTCGCGTGCCTGCGCCTGCGCTTTGGCCGCAGCAGTGGATTCCTCGCGTACACGGGCAAGATCATCGCGCCATTGCGCGAACGCGGAGGCGTCGTCGGTTGCTGGCGGAAGCAGGTAGCGGCCGCTGCCCAGGTCGAACAGCAGGCCGCCGATGGCACCCAGATCGTTGGATAGCAAATCTCGCAGGCGTGCGTTGATGCCCAAGATGCCGCGCCGCATCGCGAGGTACTCGGACCAGCGGCCCAGCTTGACCGATGCGCCGGTCAGCAGGTTGTAGCCCTTGACGATGGAGGTGTTGAAGGGCGGCACGCGCGTGGGATGCAGGAAGTACAGCAGGTTCGCAGCCGCAGGCCCTAGTCCCTTGATGGTGCGTGCATCCAGCGCATGGATCGCCTCCACGATGGCGTCGTCGGTGGAACAGCAGGCGCAGTGATGCAGGAAGCGTGCGAAGGCAAGCTGGTTCTCGCGGTTCTCGTAGATATCTGGAATGCGCAGCTTGGGTTTCCACAGGAAGGCGTGGTCCGCGCCTTTGAAGATCTGGCGCTGCTCGGCGATGGAACCGACGACGGTCTCCAGCGAAGAACCCTTGTAGAGGTTGCCGAAGCGCCCCGCCTCGATTTCCGCGACCACGACTTCGAGGCCGCGGCGAATCGAGCGGAAGTTCTTGAGCCGCTCCTCCCACAGGAACCAGCTTCGGTAGGTGCTGCCGGCATCGGTGCGCCAGCGTTCAATCAGCGCACGTAGCGATGCATCTTCGAGGGTAACGGTCACGGAGCGCTTTCCGCTCGGCCATGCACAGCAAATACCTGTGGCTTGCCCGTATCGCTGAACAGCAGCACTTCATAAGGATCGATGCGGTCGCCCTGCTCCATGCCGGGCGAGCCGATCGGCATGCCGGGGACGGCCAGGCCCTTGGCCTGCGGCCTTTCGGTGAGCAGGCGCTGGATGTCTGACGCCGGGACATGGCCTTCGATGACATAGCCGTTCACCAGAGCGGTGTGGCAGGAGGCAAGGTCCGGCGGAACGCCCAGCTTGGCTTTGAGCGGGTTCATGGCGTTCTCGTTGTGAACCTCGACCTTGAGCCCCGCCTGGCGCAGATGCTCTACCCACTTGGAGCAGCAGTTGCAGGTGGCGCTCTTATAGACGACGACGGTGCCGGGTTCCGAGCCTTTGCCTCGCCAGCCGAACGAGGCCGTTCCCAGCGCGACAAGCGCGATGGCCGCGGCGGCCAGGCCGATGCCGAAAAGCCGCCGGCGTGTCGGGTGCGGCGATGTCGATATTTTCATGGTGAACCTCACAGGCGAAGAGAGCGCAGCCGCAACGCGTTGCCGATCACCGAGACCGACGACAGACTCATCGCCGCGCTGGCGATCATCGGTGACAACAGCACGCCGAAGAATGGGTACAGCACGCCAGCCGCCACCGGTACGCCGAGCGCGTTGTAAACGAAGGCGAAGAACAGGTTCTGGCGGATGTTGCGCATGGTGGCGCGCGACAAGTGCACGGCCTTGGCGATGCCGCGTAGATCGCCCTTGAGCAGGGTCACACCGGCCGACTGCATCGCCACGTCGGTGCCAGTGCCCATGGCGATGCCGACATCGGCGGCGGACAGCGCCGGGGCGTCGTTGACGCCGTCGCCGGCCATCGCAACGACACGGCCTTCCTTCTGCAGGCGCTGCACGATGGCCGCTTTGTCCTGCGGCAGCACGTCGGCGATCACTTCATCCAGGCCCAGTTCCTGTGCCACGGCGCGCGCCGTGCGCTCGTTGTCGCCGGTAAGCATGAGGACGCGGATGCCGGCGGCCTTGAGCGCGGTCACGGCTTCGGGCGTCGATGGCTTGATGGCGTCGGCAACGCAGACCAGGCCCGCAGGCCGGCCGTCCACCGCAACCAGGATCGCGGTCTGGCCTTTGGCGCGATAGTCCTCGGCGGCGGCTTGCAGCGTTGCGGCATCGACTTTCCGGGCTTCGAGCAGGCGCAGGTTGCCGACTAGGACGCTGCGGCCTTCGACGCTACCCCAGACGCCCAGGCCGGGATCGGACTCGAAGCCCTCCACTGCGGGCAGGCGATCAAAGCCCTTGGCCTTGGCGCCTTCGATGATCGAGCGTGCCAGTGGATGCTCGCTGGGCGATTCCGCTGCGGCGGCCAGACGCAGCACCTCGTCTTCGGTGAAGCCGGCGAGCGCCACCGTCGCGCGCAGACTCGGCTTGCCTTCGGTGAGCGTGCCGGTCTTGTCGACGACCACGGTATCGATCTTTTCCAGCCGCTCCAGCTCGGCGGCGTCCTTGATCAGCACACCGGCCTGCGCGCCGCGGCCGACACCGACCATGATCGACATTGGCGTGGCCAGGCCCAGCGCGCAGGGACAAGCAATGATCAACACACTGACCGCGACCACTAGCGCGGTCGCGAGCTGCGGCGGCGGGCCAAACAGTGCCCAGACCAGGGCCGCGGCCATCGCGACGAGCACCACCGCCGGCACGAACCAGCCGGAAACCACGTCGGCGAGCCGTTGCACCGGTGCGCGCGAGCGCTGCGCCTGCGCGACCATCTGCACGATCTGCGCGAGCAGCGTGTCGTTGCCGACGTGCGCGGCTTTTACCAGTAGGCTGCCGCGGTCGTTGAGCGTGCCGCCGGTGACCGTATCGCCCGGCTGCTTGCGCACTGGGTCGGGCTCGCCGGTGATCATCGATTCGTCGACGTGGCTGCTGCCTTCGAGCACCTCGGCATCCACCGGAATCTTCTCACCGGGACGCACACGCAACCGGTCGCCGATCTGCACATGGCCAGCGTCGACGTCGGCTTCATTGCCGTGCTCATCGACGCGGTGCGCGATCTTCGGCGCCAGCTCCAGCAAGGCACGGATGGCGCTGGATGTCTGCGAACGTGCGCGCAGCTCCAGAACCTGGCCCAGCAGCACCAGCACGGTGATGACGGCGGCCGCTTCGAAGTACAGCGGAGGCGCGCCGCCGGCCATTCGGAAAGCCTGTGGCAGTAGGCCGGGCAGCAGCGTGGCCACCACGCTGAAAGCGTAGGCCGCACCCACACCCAGCGCGATCAGCGTGAACATGTTGAGGTTCCGCCGCACCAGCGACTGCCAGCCGCGCGCGAAGAAGGACGCGCCGGCCCAGACGACCACCGGCGTGGCGAGTACGAACTGGGTCCAGGTCCACAAGACGTGGCCCATGCGTCCCATCAGATTCAGTGCCGGCACGAACTCGCTCATCACCAGCCCCAGCAGCGGCACAGTCAGAACGACGCCGATCCAGAACCGGCGCTGCATGTCGCGCAGCTCGGTATCGTCTTCATCGCTCGACGGCTCCACGGGCTCCAGCGCCATTCCGCACTTGGGGCAGGTTCCGGGGCCGCTCTGGCGCACTTCCGGATGCATCGAACAGGTGTAGATCACATCCTTACGCTGCGAATGCGCAGACTCTGTGCCCACGGCTTCAGGCGGCGCTTGCAAATACCGCCGGGGATCGGCGACGAACTTTGCGCGGCACTTCTCTCCGCAGAAATAGTGGATGCGGTCGCCGTGTTCGTGACGCAGCGCCGTCACCGGATTCACCTTCATGCCGCAAACGGGGTCACGCACGGTCAGTGCGTCGTTCGAGGTGCTGCAGCAGTTCGTCATGGGGATAGTCTCGGATGGGTCAATCAGTTGGTAGGGGTAGGCGTGGGTGCCTTGTAGTCCTGCGAAGACCAGTGCAGATGCGTGATGCGCCAGCCCTGCGGCGTCTTGCGCAGCAGCGCGGTCTCGGCGCTGAGCACATCGATGTCACTGCCCTTCGACGACTTGCCGCGGACGCGCATTTCAGTGGTAACCCAGGCTGCGTCGCCACTATCGCCCGAGCTGCGCTTGAGCCGTTCGGCCCGCGAGGTCTTGAGGAAAGCCATGTCGGCCTGCAGGTGATGCGCTGCGTATTCGTTGCGCGAGCGTTCGGCGCCACCGCCCTCGTAGATCAGCACGTCCGGCGCAAGCCATGCGAGGGCCGCTCTAGCGTCGCCGGATTTCAGCGCGGTCTGGAAGGCATCCACCACGTCCTGTGCCATGCGCGCGGCCTCGGTGTTCACGCCGGAAGGACTCATGCCGGACATGTCCATGCCGTCGTGCTCGCCCTCGCCGCCCGAGCCGTGCTCCTCATGCCCCATGTCGCCCTCGGCGCGGGCGGTGAGGATCTGGTACTGCGACGGCGTCAAGGTCGGCAGCTTCTGCAGGAAGGCGACCATCGCCCAGATACGGGCGTCGTCGTGCGTCTTGCCGAACGCCGCCATGCCGCTGGCCTTGATGCCGTGCTTGATGATCCAGAACTGGCGCGCGGCGCCGTTCTTCGCAATGCCGTGACCGTCGCCCTCATTGCCTCCGGCGGGATGGTGCGCTTCGGCACTTATCGCGAGGTTCGGCGGTCGTGGATACAGACCTTGACTGATTTCGTTGTCGATCTCACCCGGCTTCAGGTGGCAGCCGGCGCACATGTCGTTGTAGTCGGCGCCGCCGGCCAGCAGCATCTGCGGATTGTCGAGTGGCGGCACCTCGATGTCGCGGATCGAGCGCGCGATGGAACGCTCGCGCAGCGTATCCAGCGCCCAGTAGGTGGGCGCGTTATGTGGCACGTCCGCGCCCATCGGGTACCACCCGGAGTAGAGGAAGCCAAATCCACCCAGGCCAGCCAGCAGGCCGGTGGCGAGTAAAACCTTGAGAGTCTTCATGAGAGGCCGCGCGTTCACTTGCCGTGCTTCGAATGGTCCATGCCCGGCATGGATTCGCCCTTGGGCACCGCAGGCGTTGCCAGCGGCCCGGAGGTGGATTTTTCGTAGGGATTCCGCCGTGATGGATCGCCGAAGTCGGGATCGCCACTGATCTTCTTGGCGGTCAGGTGCTTCGGATACCGATACCAGCCGGGATCGCTGTAGTCGCCGGGCCTCTGGTCGTCACGCACCTTGACGATGGTGAACATGCCGCCCATCTCGATGGGGCCGAACTGGCCCTCCCCGGTCATCATCGGCAGCGTGTTGTCCGGTCCCGGCAGACCCATCGCGACGTGGCCGCTGTGCTCGGCCATGCCAAACTTGCCCATCGCGCCGTAGCCAGGCAGGAACCTGCGGATGTCAGCCTCGACGCCGGACTGGTCCACGCCGACCGGGTTGGGAATGACGTGACCCATCGGCCCCATCGTGTGATGCGACATGTGGCAGTGGAACGCCCAGTCGCCAGGTTCCGTTGCGATGAACTCGATGTCACGCATCTGGCCGACGCCGACGATCTCCGTGACTTCGCGCCGCCACTGGTTGCGGGGCCAACGTCCGCCGTCGCTACCTGTCACCCAGAACGGATTGCTATGCAGGTGGATGGGGTGATTCCACATCGAGAGGTTGCCGATGCGTATGCGCATCCTCTCGCCGGTGCGCATGACCAAGTTCTCGATGGCCGGGAACACCTTGCTGTTGAAGGTCCACAGGTCAAAGTTCTGCATCACCGCCGGATCGGGCCGGTAGGTGCCGGGATGCAGCGCCCAGTTGTGCAGCAGGAAGGCGTAGTCGCGGTCGACGGCAACTTCTTCGCCTCCCTTCGGGTGAATGATGAACAGGCCCATCATTCCGAACGCCATCTGCGTCATCTCGTCGGCATGCGGGTGATACATGTGCGTGCCGTGCTGCTTGAGCGTGAACTCGTAGGCGAAGGTTTCGCCTGGTTTGATCGCGGGCTGGTTCAGACCCGCTACGCCGTCGTAACCGGCAGGCAGATCGATGCCGTGCCAGTGCACGCTGGTGGGCTCACCCAGACGATTGGTGACCAGCAGGCGTACGCGGTCGCCTTCGACCGCTTCGATGGTCGGGCCTGGCGTGGTGCCGTTGTAGCCCCAGCACTTGGCGCGCGAACCCGGTGCAAACTCGTGCTCGATTTCCTCGGCGACGAGGTGAAATTCCTTGACGCCGCCCTTGATCGTGTATTGCAACGTCCAGCCGTTGAGCGTGCGCACCGGCAGATAGCCCTGCGGATGCCGCGTGAGCGCCGCGGGTAGTGCGAGGTCCGCAGGCGGCGACACCGGTTCCCTCCGGTTCTCCGGCATCTTTGAACCGGACATGTCGTGGCCCTCGTGCTGGGCCTGCGCGCTGCGGGAGACACCGGCCAACAGGCCGGCGCCCCCCACCGCGAGCGCTTGCAGAAGATCGCGTCGTGAGGTCATCAGTGCCCCCCGTGCGCGTCGGGCTTGCTCGGCGTACCGGCCGCCTTGCTGTGATCCATGCCGGCGTGCACATCCGCGCCACCGCACTTGACCATCATCGCTTTCATGACTGGGTCGTTCGGATCCATCTTCGAGTGATCCATGCCCTTCATCGCAGCGCAGTCAGGGGGGGCGTTCTTGGCAGCGGCCTCTTTGGCGTGCTCGGCCGGGTCATGCGCGAAGGCGAGCGGCGCGGCAACGACGAGGGCGAGAATCGAGAAGCGGCGAGTGATGCGGTTCATCGTGAGACTCCTGTGAGCAAGGCGCGGACTTGCGCCGGTGGAAACGGGTTCAGTGCGCATGGCCGGACTCCGGCTGGGCGGCAGGCGATGGACGACCGTGATCCATGCCTTCCATCGATAGGCCTTTCATGTCGTGTCCGGCGTGCGGATCGGCAGGCGCGGCCGCACCGCCGCAACGCGCGAGCAGAGCCTGCGTGACCGGGGCCTTCGGGTCGAGCCTTGCGCGTTCGGCCGGCGTGAGCGCGGCGCAGTCGGGTCCCTGAGGCGTCTTGGCCTGCGGCTTGGCGGCGGGCGACTCGTGCGACATGCCTTCCATCGGCTTGTCGCCCATGTCGTGGCCGGCGTGCGGATCGGCCGCAGCGGGCGCGGCGCCGTGCCCGGAGTGATTCATCCCCTTCATGCCTTCCATGCCGCCCATCGAGTGCTGGCTGTGATCCATGCCACCACCCTTGGGCTTGAGCAGCTCGGCGGGATCGAGCGTGGGGTCGGCAGGCTGCTGCGCGCTCGGCAGGTTGCGGCCGACGGCGCGGGCGAGCTCGGTGCGGGCGGTCCAGTAATCGCGCACCGCGTCGATGTAGCCGGCGTAGGCCTCGTATTCCTGCTGCTTGGCGAGGATCACCTCGAAGAGGCCGATGAGCATGTAGTTCTGCTCCAGTTGCATCTGCGCGACCACCGCCTCCCGCTGCGGAATCAGCGCGCCCTTGAACTCCCGCGCCAGCGCACGGTTGGCCTGCACCTTGGCCGCTGCGAGCTGCACCTGGTTGGAGACGTCGAGCACGCGGCCGTCGAGCTCGGTCTCGGCCTGGTCGAGCGCGGCCTGTGCCGCGGCCACGCGACCGCCACCCCAGTTGAATAACGGAAGTTTGAGTGCGACCGTCGGACCTGCATCGAGCGCGCCGTCGAAATCACGCTCGCGCTTGGCGCCAATCTCGATGCCGTCGATCAATCGCGTCCTGCGCGCGAAGCCGTAGCGATCTGCAATGGCCTCTGCGCGGCGGTGCAGACTGGCGAGGTCGAGGCGGCTTTCCAGCGCCAGCTTCTGGAGCACCGCGACCTCGTCCTCCTGCGGCAGTGGCTCGGCCAGTCGCGCATCGAGCGCCCACTGCGACTGCGCTGCCGACAAGCCCATGAGCCGGTTGAGCGCGGCGCGCGACTCGACCGCTTGCGCGCGAGCCGAGATCGCGGCCAGCACCGCCTGGCTCGCCGCCGCCTTTTCCATCGCCAGCTCGCGCGCGCTGATGTTGCCGGCGTCGAAGAAGCGCTGCGCAAGATCGGCGGACGCGCGCTGCGCCCGGGCCGCAGCGTCGCGCATCTGCGCGAGCTGGTCGGCACCGACGGCCGCGTACCAAGCGCTCTCGACCTCGGCGGCAAGGTCCATTGCCACCGACGCGACTTCGAGCTTGGCAGCTTCGAACTGCGCTCCGGCGATGCGGCTGTTGGCTGGCAGGAACAGCAGATTAGCGAAGTTGAAGGCGAGGCCCAGGGTGAGCTGCGGCACGTTCGCGCCCGCGCTCGAATCGCCGGACATGCGGGTGAGCGAGAACACGGGGTTGGCCAGCCGTCCGGCGTTGTAGACCTCGGCCGCGGCAAAGCCCAGGCGCGCCGTTTCTCGGCGCAGGTCGGGGTTGTTGATCAGCGCGAGTTGCACCGCAGTGTCGGCGGTCAGCGGGGTGCTCAACGCTTGCGTCGTGAACGATTTGGCGTCGGCCACCTGCGGCACCGCACGACCGCGCTCGGCTGTCATCTTTCCTACATCGGCGCGGCCCCAGTCGGCGGGAACGCTGGCACAGCCAACGAGCCCTGCAGCGAGCAGGGACGCAGGCAGCAGTTTGAATCGGGAAACCACGAAAACCTCCCACACGTCTTGAGGAGCGCTGCGGCCGCAAGCGGCGACGGCGGGCTCGAACAATCGTGGCGCAGGAGCACCCTGCGCCGCGACTGCGGCTTTGCCTCAGGACATACTGGGTGGTCGAATCAGATCAAGGCCGTGCGCGGAACGCAGGCGCGAAGGCGCTTCATGGAGTGGAAAGGCGACCGGAGCGGCCACGAAGAATCGGGTGGCACTCAGACTGACGATTCCGGGACCGCCACCAGCACAGCCGACGGTCATACAGTTACATCCGCACTGGCAACCGATCTTTGAGGTGCTGACCTTTGCGTCCGCAGCGGGGCCTGTGCCGGAACCCATGTGATGGTGCTGGTGTGCCGCCGGACTGGCCTGATCCATCGGCATCGCCATTCCACCGTGGTGCATGCCGGCAGGCATGGCAGCGCTTGATTCCGACACTGCCATCTTGCCGTGCGCACAACGCATGCCCATCGCCGTGGCGGTGGATTGAAACCCCACACACCAAGCGATCAGCAAGACGAACAGACGGAAGGCGGACGGACGCATACCAAAGATTAGACGCGGAACGCGGTAGAAGTTCAATGGACCGGTGATGCCGGCGCGCATTGATTGCGAACATCGCTCAGGACTACGATCAATTTCTACCCTTGAGTGCGGCTCAGGGTCAAGTTTGCCGCCACGGCTAAGCCCTGCCACTGACATGACGACTCGCCCCAGCGCTTGGAGGCGCAGATGCTCTGGCCGTTCACGCGCTCGGCGTAGTCCGTTTTGCGTCCGATCCTTGCTTAGAAGAAGCCTGGCGACTGTGGGTGCGATGCGCCATCCGGAAAATGGCCCCTGCAGCCCCGGCAGGGGTGGACTGGGCGGCGGGCAATGCCCCCTTGAGTATTCGCTGTTCGAATGCAACCTGCTCCGATCAACCAGGCAGATCAGCCGTTGGATCGGTGTTGTCTGATGAACTTTTGCGGACTCTCAGCGCTTCGGAGATGAGACGCCCCGAATGCTGCTTCCATATCTGCTCTGAAATCCAGAGCGCCAAGCGCTGATCATCAACGTCCATTCCCCAGATTCGGTCGGCCATCGAGGGAATGAGCAGTGTCGAAGGCTCCGCCTGCCCGAGTTGTTCTCTCCCTACCCTGGCGACTACCGCGATCTCATTGGTCGCAGACAATCCGTACTGGAACCAGGTGATCTCCGGGTACTCCTTATCGGTCAGATCGTCGCTGTAGTCGATGGCAGTTTGTGCCTGCAGTTCGGCAGCCACTCGCAGGGCCACTGCTTCAGCGGATTCGCGATCGGCCATCGTCAAGCTCCCCTGGCCGGCTCGGCGTAACCCTTGCGGCGCCGATATCTTTCCGAATGGGTACCGAGGAAAACCGTCATGGACGCTCGGTACTGCAGCACCTCCGGAGGAATTTCCAAAGACAGCTCCTTGGCGATAGCGACCGCGTACTTGATCTGCCGCTCCGTGGGAGCCAAAACCTCGCACTCGAGGAGTGCCGTGATCAGGTCCACCAAGCGACGGGCCAGATCCTTGCGGCTCATCTCAGAGGCATCACCAGGTTCTTCCTGGCTGACAAGCTTTAGCAGCCGTTCCTCGACATGTTCCTCGAACGGCAGAAGAAGCGGGTATTCGAAGTCCCCGTACACCAATTGAAAATACACGCGTCACCTTGTCCTATCGAATGTTCACGAAGCACGCACCTCGTCGTACTTCTCTCGCGAATTCGGACTGTCCGCTGACGCTTTGAGAGTTGGAGGTCCTTCTGTCGGCGATAGGCGTGAACCCCTCGCGCCGACGCTGAACCCCGCCACATAGCGTCTCAGACAATAGTCCGTAGATCAATAGTCTTCGGGGATTCATTGTCGCCTAATGGCGGCGCTCCCCAAGCAACGTACTCCGGTCGCAATCGCGTTTGGCAACGTGCTTCGCGCTGCCCGGACGCGGGCGGGCCTTTCCCAGGAAGCGCTTGGACTGGCTTGCGAAATTGATCGGACCTATGTGTCGCTGTTGGAGCGGGGAGAGCGGGCTCCAACGCTGACCACCCTGTTCGCGCTCAGTGAGCAGCTGGATGTGCCGCCCGAGTTGCTGGTGGCGGAAGCCCGGACCGAGATGCGCCGGCTCGTGCCGACCAACCGGCAGGGCGCTCGGCGGTAGGCTCCTGCCCAGCCATCAACACGCGCTTTCGGAAGCAGGTCGGTGGTCGTTAGCGCCGGTTGGAAGTCGCGAGCGAGCTTAACCGTCTCAAAAAAATCAGGGCCGACCTGAGCATCATCTGATTCTGGTTTCCCGGCCTAAAAATAGATCACCGACGGGGCGGCCGCCCTACCCCACTAACTGATTCGCCAAAGCGGATGCATCGTGCTGCCCCCCTCAGTGGTGCCCGGGGCGGGAATCGAAGCCTATTCGGGCGTACTGACACGGTGGCAAGCCGTTGCGAACGATCTCTCGCGGGGCGTACAGCCAGGCCTCGCGGCCCAAGGCGATCAGCCACCCCCTGGCGACCGTTCCGTTCGACGCGATCGGCGAGCAGGAAGGCCTCCCACTCGGGCTGCTTGGCGCAAACGGAGGCTGCACGACCTTTGACAAGTGGCAGCTGCTTAATGTCGTCGTTGATCAATATCGTGTCCTTGGCGCGGTGCAGACGTTCTTTTGATCTCGCGCAGACGGCCGCACGATTCCCTTGCAATCGGCTTTGAACGGCAGCACGATCCCGTCGGGATGAGAGCGACAAAACTGCGGGCTGACAGACTGGCACTTCACAGCGTCGATTCTCGATATCAGCTGGCCAAACCAAGGGGGGTCGACGTGCTTTTCGACAGTGAAGAGGACCAAGTTGCGGATCGCTATTTCGGATTCGTAAACGATGTGGTGGGCGTGATGGCACTGTCCCTCGCGGCCACAGCGCTGCAATTCGAACGACCAGCACCTTTCGCTGTGATTTTCCTGGTGAGCTTGTTCGTTTGGGCTCTTTCCAGGGGTGGCGAGTACAGAAAAATCGCCAAGCGCTATCTCCTTCGCTATCAGGGGTTTTGGGGGTTCCTGATGCTCACCTGGAGGCTGATCATCTTCCTGATTGGCTTTCTCGCGCTGATCGGCATCATGCTCGGAGTGGTCACTAAAAATTCGATCTATGCAGCCCTGCCATTCCTCTGAGGAACAACTGTAGCTGAGGCCTGGGAGAGCTTGTGCTGGTCTTTCTGGACACCGAGTTCACTTCGTTGGAGTGGCCAGCCGAGCTGCTGTCGGTCGCCTTGGTCACCGAGGATCCAGAGCTGAAGCTTTACCTCGAGAGAACCGATTTTCTGGTGGAGAACTGCAGTCGGTTCGTAGTCGACGAAGTACTACCCCTGTTTGGGCGGATTGCAGACTCCCAAGTCCGATACGACGACATCGGCCCCCGAGTCTGGCGATGGCTCAATACGCTCGGCACGTCCGTGCGGCTCGTTTCGGACTCGGCAATCGATGCGCGATTACTTCTTCCTATGTTGCCTAAACCCCTACCGGGTCAACTCTGCGCTGAGCCGCTGTTGTTAGGCAATCTGATCCGGCATCCGGCGTTCGAGTATGCAGAAGCGGAATCGTTTGCCGCCACCGGGGGATGGCGACACCATGCTTTGCACGATGCTTGGGCCCTAAAAGCCGGATATCTGGCCCTACCCGCGTCCCTGCGGCGAGCACACGTTTAGCCGAGTGACTAATGTCGCTCTTCCTGCCTCTGGACGACATGATTGCTGGCTCGGAGGCGCTACACGCGCAGCTGGCGGCGCACTTTCCAGATCAAGTTCATTTCAGCAGCGCGCGCTTTGAACTGGCCTCTGTTTCGGCTAGCCGACGATCATCCGTCGCTCATGGCAGGCCAGATGTCAATGCAATTTTCCTCGTCGACTCGTTCGAACTGCTTCGGAGAGTGCTGATACGGATCATTGACCGTGGGGCCTTGCCAACGAAGCCGGAGTTGGATGTCGCGCTGCTGGGCATGGAGCCCTGGGCAGATCGGGAATCTCCTCGACCAATGGATTCCGAGTAGTCGGGGCTGAAGCGCCAGAAGACTCAAAGCCGCTCGACGCCTTGCCAAAAGCGGCAACGAAGGTCTAGCATCCGGTCGTCCTTGGTTCACCGCTAGTTCCCGTGAGCATGCCCTACCAGCTCTATCTGCCCGCTCTGTGCACCTCCGGTGCTGGGCTGGCCGTGCGCCCGGCAATGTTCATATGCGGCTCGGCCACTGCCTCCGTATCCCGGGCCTGAACTGAGTAATTCCAGAGGCCGGTGATCCCGACCTCCCTGTGACCCACGCCCCGGGAGGCTCGAATCCGGGGCGTTTTCGTTTTAGGCGTTGGCTGAGTCTCCAGGCGAGCCACTGTGTTTGTCGTCAACCACTCCACCATTCACTCGCAGGTTGCCAAGCATCTCTGGCCGACCCGAATACGCCGGGCGTGAAGTCTTCATGCGCCTCGGTGGCTGACATTGGTCAAAGCGCCGGACTTATAAACCGGTTCACAGCACTCGCCCGATAAGCGAGCTGATGCGGGTTCGATTCCCGCCCGAGGCACCACTTCCGATTCATGGAACGAAGCCTCATGCGTTATCCAGGACAAACCCTCGTGCGACTTCCTCCCAACTGGGTCGGGCGGGACTTTTACGTGGGAGATTTACACGGCTGTACCCGGCATTTGGAGGTACTGCTCAAAGCCGTTCAGTTCGACAGGACCGTCGATCGCCTTATCTCGGTCGGAGACTTGATTGATCGAGGTCCCGATTCTTGGGGAGCGACTGCCCTGATCGACGAGCCTTGGTTTCACGGAATCTTGGGCAATCACGAGGTCTTCGCTTTGGCCTGCGCAAAGGTGGAACCTTTCACGGGCTGGCGGGACGTCATGAGGTATTCCGGGGCTTGGCAGCGTGGGCTTCCGCCCGATCAGCAAGCTCTGCTGGTGGAGCGCCTTAATTCTCTGCCGGCGGCCCTGGAAATCGAACAACTGGATGGACGGCGCTTCGGCGTTATCCATGGGCAGATTTCTTCGCGCCCCGGATGGAGTCTTCTGAGCTCCCTAGGTCGGGACGACTTGAGCCCGAACGGGCGATTCGGCGAGTCCGTGATCTCGAACCTTTTCCTGGGTCGCGAGCAGTGGCAAACAGCTCAGACTGCGTTGGGGTTGGATAGATATTCAGGTAGCACCTGGCCTTGGCGGCGATGGAACAGCCGGGAATATCAACGTCTGGCCTGCGCGACGCGAGGAATCGACCTGATGATTTCTGGCCACAGCATCATCCTTAACTGGAGGCCTCTGGCGATCGGAAATCGGCTGGCAATTGATACCGGCGCTTTCTACCCCACCGGCCGTCTATCCCTGGTGGATCCAGTGTCGTGGCGCTATTGGCAAGTCGGATGGCGGAAAGACCTCAAACGACCGAGATTCAGCGTTGCGGCGCGACGTCTACCAGTTCCGTTGAACTCTTGGCAGTTACGAGCCCTTGGTTTGATGCCCAGAGAGGCCGACTAAGAGTGGGTCTGCCGCTCTCGAACTCTGCCGATGGGCGCAACAAAGCGAGTTAGGGCAGGCTTCTTCTGGCCAGCCTCGCTGACGGTCATGTTCGCAGCTGCGGCGGCCCGAATTTGCGCTCCAGTCTGGTCTCCTTCTCCGTTCCAACGATACTGGAGACCTGTCGAGCGATCGACTGTTTCCACTCGCGTGGCCTTGCTGCGAGAAGAAAATCAGCACTGGTGTCCGCAGCCAAGCCGCGAACCACGAAAACGAAGTAGGCCTGCGAAGCAACGTGAACGAGAGCGTCTGCTTCTGAGCTGCTATCTGGATATCGCGCGCATCCAATTTCCGCAGCCGCGCTTGCAAGAGCCAGGTAGACATCGCGTCGTATTAGCTCGTCCAGCCATCGAAACAAGTCAGCAGACAGGGCTTTGGACGGTGATTGGAGCACAGCAAGTTCAAGTAGAAAATACTCGACCAACTCGTCGGCCGCACGCTTGTCAGCGCTCACTTCGGCCCACCACCTCATGGTGCGGACCGCTACCTCACTTCGAAGACGTTTGTGTCTTGCGAAGTCAAACAGGACTCTATCAATGAGCGCCCTGCGGCCCGTGCGGCAGTAGGAATCGATGTGCTGACGAAAATCGCGCCAGGTCGAGCAAGAGACAACATTGCGGTGCTGCCCTTTGTATGGTGATTCATTTCGACTTGCCGGCCTGCGCCCAAGGACCTTCCACGAGTGCACTGTCGGAACACTCAGCTGCACCGGCGCAGTCGGCAGCGAACGTCTTTGAATCTCGCAGCAGGCCCGCCAGGTGGCCGCGAGCGGCTGAGCTTGGTTTCTCCATATTGGCCGCGAGTCGATTTGCCGCATCTCGAACTGCCGTGATTTGCACCATCGCAGGTGATCCGTCCACCGGCCAAAAATACTCGCTCGCCACAGGCCAGCCCGATCAGGAAGACACAGCACGTCTACACAACCGCAGGCGCGCCATCCGCAGGCAGTACAGCCGAAGGGATTCGAAACTGCGGCCGCAATCTCGTTTCCCGGAATCTGGGCATTGCAACGCGGACAGCCGATCCGAAGCAGTCGCCCATGGACCTCACAGCGCGTCACGAATGGCAGCTGGTGCGCAACGAAATGCTCGCCGTGCTCCAGACATACGGGGCAGTATCGAAGAATCCGAAAGCAGTGCTCGCTGATCCCGAACCCTGCTGATTGCAGGGGTAGCCATTTTTCCGCGCTCGCCCACTCGTCAATCGGCCCGGTTGCCCGTAACACGTGCGACAGAGCTGCAAAAAGTCGTCGGTTCGCCGCATACCCAGAATCCACGATGGGATCCGCGAACCCTCTCCGGAAAAGTCGCCGTGTGTCCTGAGGCTCAAGCGAATTCAGTAGCGCCAGGCGCGCAACGAAACAATACGGTGATCGGAACTTGATGTGCCCCGCCCTGTCAGTCAGGCCGCTGAAATGGTCGGGCCAAGCTCGGTACACCTTTCTGCCTCCTTGCGACCACGAAAATCGCGTCGATATCGGGGCAATCCGCCCTTGCGGTCACCGTTCGCCAAAATATGTTGAGTTCTGCAGGGAGAGGGTGGCGTGGACTTCCAAGGTGTCGTGGCCAACACAGTCCAGGACTCCAGAGAACCTACGCACCGCCGGATCAAGTAAACCGCCGTTTGTGGTGTCCATACCGAGCAAGAGACTCTCGACCGCTTCCCGGTAGCGCGCAAAGTTTAGTTGGATGCAAAGGTCCGCCCCGGTGTCTATCTCCTCCTTGACGTCCAACCTTAAGGATTTAGGAGCCTTAGCCAAATAGAAATACGTTTTGGAAGGCGCTGCCCAATGTAGCAAATCATTTAGCCAGTCAAATACAGAACTCGGAACATGCCTCGTCGGAATACGGGCGCGCACGACATCATCGAATTCTTCAAACTGAATCTCGAAGTCTGGATTCCACTTTTTGACACGCCTCAGCAACGGTAGCCAGGTGAATTCTATATCCCGCGCCATGTAATGCTGGCATTTATGGGCGTGCCTCCAGCGCTTGAGAATCCCGTGATCAGATTCGTCGAGGTCGGATAGCAAATTATAATCCAACGATTGCAGCCTAACATCCCACAATTCAACGTGAGGCGTCATGAAATGGACCGGCTCGCCTACCCTTACGTTGAAGCGCTTCTTACACGCATCGATGATGCTGAATAGCAGGTTCCAGTCCGAAAGTCCGTGCAGATAATTTGATTCCAGGGTTGTTACACAAAACGGGGTATAAAAGTGAAAGGCATCCCTCACACGGTCAAGCCACTCGCGATACTTCGCAAGTTCAAGATCAATCTCCTTTTCGTGCCCTGAAACCGCCGCAACGCGCCTAAAATCGAAGCCGCATGCGTACGAACACTGGAACATATTGGGAAGAACTTTGGTACGCATTTCTGACCAGAGTTTCGTTCCGCCGCAGCACGGGCAGCAAGTAGTCAGTTCACTGTCATGAACTGGACACTTGTCGACAATCGTATGTTGAAATGCCCAGGTATGCGTTCCGTCGCGCAAGCACCTGGGGCAAAATCGAATGGGAGCGTCTAGTTTGGGGCGCTCACCCCAAATCGGGTTCCATGCTTCCGGAGAGGACCTGGCCCTGTTAGGCGAAGAATTTACGATCGCCTCGTCGAATATGCGCAGCGGATCGTGCGGCATCTCGACATGCCTTGCCGAAAGCTGAATTTCCTTCGGTCCAACGATCTTTTCAAGTTGTGGACGACTCAGAGCATTGAGCCCTATAAGCCTAGAAACATCTGCGTAGAACGAACCGAACTGCGATTCGCTGCGGGCCGATCCTACGAGAAAGCCTTTGTTGTCTGAGAGAATCATTGGCAAGGCTCCATCGATTCGAATCGTGTTGAAGAGAATCGACTAATCAGTACCTGCTCTCGTACTTGGCAGTTTTTCAAGATATGCAGCTGAACCTATGGCTGAAGCGACATCTTTCGCAGTGAACCCTGTAAAATTATCTCGTCGGGCAACCTTTCTAAAAAGAAATCCTGTTACCGCTACGAATGACTGCATCGCAATGCCATGCGTTTCATTGGCAGGCCGATTCTTTATAAATTCGCTCCAAATCATCTCGGCGTGCGATTCATAGCGCCAGCCATTTCGAAATGCGCCCGGGCAGTAAAATTCAGAGTACGATATTTTGGTATTTTTCGGCCAGAACAACTCGGAGTCAAACTGCCTCGCGCAGCTCTGTATTTCTTTTACGCTAGCCAACCCAGTAAATGCGACCGTTACCGAAAGAAAACGTCCGATAATTTGATTTGCAGTTTCATGGCTAAACTCTTCGCGACGCGAAGCTAGCTGGGTTTGTCCAATGAACAGATAGAATGGCCTCACGCCATCCTTCACCAGCTCATTATGAATAGTTATTAACCAATCAAATTCGACATAGCTGAGTCGATTCGCTTCGTCGAATATCAAAAGGATGCGCCTGCGCGGATCGTGCGACGCCTTTTCGATGAGAAGAGTTACAAGTCTCTCCAGCTTCTTCAGCGGTGAGCCGGCCGGCAGTGAGTGTCCGAATGACCTGAGCAATTGACTTCGAAAAGAACCCTCGGAACGCTGTCGACTCGGCGCTTCGCAGAGGTGCATGAGTACGGGAATCTGTTCCCCCAATGCGTCAACAGTGTTCGTCAGGATGTACTCAGCGCAGTACGTTTTGCCGTACCTTGGGGGGCCTGCCACGGCGACGCCAGGCAAATTGAATTTCAGCGCGATCTTCAGTTCTTTGAAGACGCGGCGCATGGGCTCGCTAACACAAACGAATTGGTCTATCGCAAGAGGATGGGAGCCCCTGTCACCTTCAACTGCCAATGTATCCCCTGAATCCATCGCTAAATCTCCGATAGCTCATCGTCGTCAACAAACATTGCTGCCAGTGCCGATTTGGCGGGCAGACGTCCTGTCGCCCTAGGTGCGATTTTGGGGGCGGCGACAAAATTGTCTTGAAGCGGATTGGATGGCGGTAACTGTGGCTCGTTAGAGTTAATTCGCGTGAGTTCAGTCGCGGCTCTCTTTTCATCGGCAGCCCTTCGCTGGAGATGCTTCCTAAAGCAGTCGAGCGCGTCCACATTTGGATCGAATCGAAACCCATTTAACCGCATCTCTCGATTTATGGATTTTCTTAGCCTTATGTCGTGCTTGAATGTGCCCCAAGGATATTCAGCAAGTAACTCGTCGGGAATCCAGCCATTAATCGAGATGGGCCTAATAGTTCGCAAATCATTTAAATCGACATAAGCGTCAAACGATTCAATGCCCTGTCGAACCATGCTGCTGAGAGCTTCAGATCTATATTTCGCCTCAAGATAATTTACGTGAGCAGCATGGCTTCCAGTCTTTTTTACGGAGAACGTTTGCTTGATTGCGGACAGACTTCGCCATGGAGCTTCTTCGCCCATATCCGATCTGAAAAGGCTTTTCGGATTTTCTGCAGCGAGATGTTCTAGGGGAGTCTGACCGAAAAGACCACGATTTTCTCTGCAATTGAAATTTGCCAGCACAACGTCCAAAAACTCCAACATTTCGTCAGCGGTGGGAGATAGGGTTTCGGCGCATGTGGTTGCGTCTTTATGAGAGGTTTTATTTTTAGTAAAACCTGTCGGCAGTTGCTGAATGACTCCCTCAGTCAACCATTTGAAGAATGTCTCAATGATGGCGCGCGCATCTGGATCGCCCGCCACCCCCCAGTTCACCGTTCCATGCAAGGTTTCCAAAATCGCATACTGCGCGTCTCTGGAGAGGTGCGCCATCGCGTTGTCGAGATGGTACATGTCGGCCATTCGGCCGGCGCAATGCGGAAGCACTCCCGACGGGAAGCCCGCTTTGGGCTCATAGCTGAGCCCAGGGATTGTGAGTTCTCTCTTAGTCCACGGAATAGATATTCTTTGAATGCACGTTAGCAAATCGAGTCGATTTATCTCCTTGGCAATTACCATATTGTAAGAAAGCGAGGAGCGGGACTTTCTGTCGCGCGCTACTAGAACCCAAAGTCGATCTATTTGGCGAATTTTTGTGGATCCATTCGGAAGCAAAACTTTAATCTTTAGAACGACATCCAACTTGTGCGCATCTATTTCCACATTCGAATAGGGCCGATCGCGCCATTTGGAAGACCGGGGATCGCGCGAATAATCGGGTTCTGCTGCTGCGACGATTAGGATTCGTGCTGAATGGAGCGCCGCCTTGTATCCCTCGAAGCCCTGATGCGCCAGGTTGAATGGATAGGTATTCTCGTGGTCGCTTATCAACGTTCTGCATAGTTTCATAAAATCAATATGCAGATTCTTAATTAATACGCGTTTGCCGTCGTGCTTTGATTGTTCGAGCTGGCCGGCTTGGGCTCTCAGCAGCTCTTCCAACTTGGGAAACGACTTCAGCAGCTTCTTGAATAGCCCGCGCGTGCCTCGTCCATCGCGCACCAGATCGTTCTTGGGAGCCGAGGTTCTAGTGACCTCTTCCACGTAGGTTCGAGGAACCAATGCTCGGTACCCCCAGATGCGCCCATCCTCATGGTCCTTCTGACATCTGGCGATGAATCGGATGAGTTCTTTAGCCGCAACCCGATAATTCTTTTGCACAGAGGCAAAGGTGGATCCCTTTTCGAATGCACGAATCGCCGCCTTTCGATCATTGAAGGCCTTGAGCTTTTCTGGTGCGATTTGGTCCGACGCCAGGTCGGGCCAGTCTGCCGTGGCGACTCGAAAGTAGTTGTTGCGACGAACCGTACTCATCGCTTCTTAGAGATGCGGCTATCCAGGTCAGCCTGACCCGAAAAATCAACTTGCAGTTTCCCTTCGAAGACGAGGGCGAAGAGCGCTGATCGCACCTCGATACCGGCGCCACCGAAAGACCGTTCAAGGTCCCCGATGGTTGTCGCCCCGCTAGCGGTTAAAGCGAGTAGCTTGAGTTCGAGTTCTCTGGATCCACGCTTTCGATGCTGTGAAACGTACGGCAGCGCCTGAAGTGCAAACTCAACCTCACGCTTGATATCGCTGCTGGACTTCTCATCAAACCAGCTTGGCTTGGCGTTCTTGGTGCGTATCCAAGCCTCGATGCTCGCCAGCAAGTCATCGTGCTGTGACAGCTTCCTGCGCTCGACGGAATGGACGACCCGGGTGTTGTCAGCG
The DNA here is from genome assembly GCF_058782965.1 of Stagnimonas sp. FW305-C-60. Classification (NCBI taxonomy): domain Bacteria; kingdom Pseudomonadati; phylum Pseudomonadota; class Gammaproteobacteria; order Nevskiales; family Nevskiaceae; genus Stagnimonas; species Stagnimonas sp. FW305-C-60. The sequence continues at coordinate 131,690 of NZ_JBYSYF010000002.1, read as the reverse complement.
TGTACCGCGACGAAGTCCGCGATCCGAGTTGCCGTGTTCTTGCCCCAAGGGCGTTCCGAGTAGACGAGCACGTCCGGCTGAGACTCAAGCCATACCCCCAAGCGATAGGCATCGGGCCCGACACAAAAGATGGACCGACGACACTTTGGAGACCAGTAGGCGAATACGTCTGAAGCCTTCAGCTGAGCTGGGCTGAGCTTATGCGGAGCCTCGATGGGCGGTGCGGAACTGTTCGACATTGAACGCACTCCGGCAGCTGCCCGCAGAAATTAACGTTCTTTGGCCCCGCGATGCAAGGCTATCAATGTTAACAAGGCTGCCTAAAAGGGAGTTCAGCGCTAGAGGTCGGCGTTTACAGAGTTAGCGATGCAACAGATTGATTGCAGCCAGTGGTCTCAAGGTCTCAACAGATAGATGGCCACTCTCGTTTAGAGGAGGACGGCCTAAGCTACTGAAGCAGGTCCCCAGGCGTCGGCGGTAGCCGAGGCATCAGCTGCTCGGGAAATTCACCAGTGAGCGATTCCAGAAACGCCACGATGTCCCCGACCTGTTGATTGTCCAGGTCGCGATTGAGCTGACTTTTGGCCATCACCCGAACAGCTTCATCAAGGCTCTTGACCGAGCCATTGTGCATGTATGGCGCGGTATAGACGAGGTTGCGGAGAGTCTGCACTCGCCAAAAGTTTTTGTCCGCCGGATCCTTGGTGACCTGCATACGCCCGGTGTCATTCGCCAACTGATATGTGGTGACGTAAATGCTGTCAGGGAAGATCGGCATCTTTTGGTAGAAGCCGCTGCCCTGCGGAAGGTTCGGGCCGTTGAAGTTGGGGCCTGAGTGGCAGGCGGTGCAGCCGATCTGGGCGAAAGTTTCCATGCCCCGTACCTGTTTCGCGCTCAGGGCTTTTTTTTCGCCGCGGACGTAGCGGTCGTAGGCGCTGTTGGGGGTGATAAGCGTGCGCTCGTACGCCGCGATGGCCTTGGCAATGTTGTCCATGGTGATCGTGTCACCCTTGCCAAATGCGCGGGCGAAATACGGCTGGTAGCCTGGAATCTGACCAATACGTTTCGCGGTCGCCGCCAAGTCCGACATGCCCATTTCTATCGGGTTCACCGGCGGCCCCTTGGCTTGGTCCTCCAGTGTTGCCGCCCGGCCATCCCAGAACTGCGCTGAGTTGAATGCGGAGTTCCAGACCGTTGGTGCATTCCTGCCGCCAACCTGACCGTGCACGCCAATGGATGTCGGACGATGGTCGTCCCCACCCTCCATCACGTTGTGGCAGGAAAAGCAGGAGACGGTGCCGGTGGACGAGAGTCGCGGATCGAAGTAGAGCATCTTGCCCAAGGCCACCTTGTCCGGAGTGGTTGGGTTGTCCGCCGGCGACGGCGCCTGTGCTGGCAGCGCCTGCCATTGCTGGGATCTAGCCGGCAGACTGATACCGGCGATAAGCAATGCAATGAACAGCATTTCAGTGCTTTTCATGATTCCGCCCTCCTCCACCAAGGCCAACTTGGCGCCTAACGACTCAGACTCTTAACGGCTTAGGCTTTGGGTGCGAAAGCCCGACACCAACCCTTGGCGTTCACCGCTTTGCCTGAAAATGCGAGGCAAGGGGCAAATCCAGCCTCGGCCTTGGCTGCGTCATAAAGCGCACAACCTGAGCAGATATTGCCCTTCTTGAAGGCGGGCTCCTTGGCGGCGCTGAGCTTCGCAGCATCTTCCGCATAACCCAAGGCCTTGGCTTGCGGATCGTCCATGCTCAAACGCGGGGCGGCAGCCCAAGCAGAGAGGCTATTTCCGATGGAAAGGCAAGCGGCGCCAGTCATGGCGAGTTGGAGGAAGCGGCGGCGGGAGCTATCGGTGGGAGTCATGGCTTGGTCTCGTTGAAGAGCCTGGCTAGGCGACCGTTATCGTAAGGCGGCCGCCTCGCTCGCCAATTGACCAAGATCAATGTACGGCGACAACGTACCCACCGAGCCGCAAGCATCTGATCTGCGCGCCAAGGTGCGCCGGAAACAAGAAAGCCCAGACTCTCGTCTGGGCTTCGGCGGGTGCAAACTACTATCTTCTACTGAAAGTAATTTGGTGGGTTGCCAGGGACTCGAACCCCGAACCTACTGATTAAGAGTCAGCTGCTCTACCAATTGAGCTAACAACCCATACAGGTTCTGCAACCCCAACTTCTCTGACGCGCGCCGGTATGCAAGTCTAGAAAAGCTCGACCGAAGCTCACTTCGACATCCGTGTTGGCTGGATCACCAGCCAACCGGAGCAGCTACATGAACACCACGTCGAGCGGGAGTGTCATTCTAACAGTGTGCAGCACCAAAGGTGGAGTCGGAAAATCCACCTTGACAGCCAATCTGGGGGCTGTTCTAGCGGATGCGGGGCATCGTGTCTTGCTGGTGGATACCGATAGCCAGGCCACGCTGTCCAACTATTTTCCGATCCAGGAACGTTCCAAGCGCGGCATCACCGCCTTCCTGACCGAAGGCGACATCGAGAGCACCGTCAGTCATACCGACGCGGGCTGCGACCTGATCCGCTCGGATCACGCGCTGGGCGAGCTTCAGAACTGGGTCTTGCACACGCCGGATGGCCGCGTGCGCATGAAGCACACACTGGGACAGGTGAATTGGTATGACTTCGTTCTGATTGATACCCAGGGCGCGGTCGGGCCGCTTCAGGACGCGGCGGTGCTCGCCGCCGATCTATTGCTCTCCCCTATCGTTCCGCACGCCCTGTCGGCCCGCGAGTTCGCGCGCGGCACGCTGGCGATGATCGAGCGGCTCAAGCCCATGCAGTATCTCGGTGCACCGGTCGGGCCGCTGTATGGCGTGATCTACAAGATGGATCGCACTGCTGAGGCGACCCGCATCGCGGCCGAGTTCCGCAGGGAATCGTTTGCGCAGTCGCGCGGCGCGATTCGCATCCTCGATACCGTAGTGCCGGAGAGCGTCAGCTACCGTGAGGCGGCGACCAGCCAGATGCCGGTGCATCGCTACGAGCGGTCGCGCCGTGGCGTCATGCGCAGCGCGCACGACGTAATGCTGTCCCTTGTGGGCGAGCTGTTTCCTCATGTCGAGCTGACCGCGCTCGATGCGCGTCAGGAGGGCGGCCAATGAGCAAGAAGCGTCCGTCCGATGCCGAGCTGCGCTCGGCGCTCAATCTGGGCATCGAACCGCCCCAGCAACAGGAAGCCCGTCTCGCGCCATCCGATCCAGTGATGGCGATGCCGATGAAGGTGGACATCGCGCAGATCGCGCTCTACGACCACAACCCGCGCCGCAGCCGCAACAGCGCGCACGAGGACATCAAGGAGTCCGTCCGTGCCCAGGGCCTCAAACAGCCGCTGGTCATTACCCGCCGACCCGGTGCGCCCACCTACATGCTCAAGCATGGCGGTAACACCCGACTAGCCGTGCTCAAGGAACTGTTTGCCGAGACCAGCGAGCGGCGCTTTCAGATGGCGGACTGCCTGTTCGAGCCGTGGAAGGGAGAAACCGATGTGCTGGTCAGCCACATCGTCGAGAACGAGGTGCGCGGCAGCCTCACCTTCCTGGACAAGGCCCGCGCGGTGCGCGAAGCGGCGGTGATGCTAGAAGCCGATGGCGGAGAGAAGCTCTCCCTGCGCCAGCTCTCCGATGCCCTACGAGAACGCGGTTTTCGCATCAGCGCCGGAATGATCTCGAAGTGCTTCTACGCCCTGGACACGCTGGCACAAGCGATTCCACTTGCGCTGGAAGCGGGCATCGGCAGACCGCAGATCGAGAAGCTGCGTCAGCTGCATACGGGTGCCAAGCAGGTCTGGGACAACCACCGGCTGGGGTCTGCGGCCCTTTTCGAGGAAGCATTCCGCGAAAGCCTGGCGAAAGCGGACCGCGAGGACTGGAGCCATGAGGACGCTTGGCGCGCTGTTGAACTCGTGTTGTCGCAACGCGCCAATGTGCCCTTGAATCGAGTCGCCGCCGAACTGGAGGCGGTGCTGGCCGGTAGCGGGAGCAGCGACGAGGATGCGCCGTCCGCAGCGGCGACACCGCTTCAAGTGCGGACGCCGGCGCAGGACGCTGCTCCGACTCGTGACGCTGGCCGCGAGGAGTCGGTAACGGCAAGCCGCCCCGTCGCACGGCCCGCTACGGGGCCAATCGGCGACCCAGCAGCGCCGTCCGGCCACCCCGCAAAGGTGTTTCCAGTGGAAACACCTGCTGCCCAGCAAGAACTCGAAACCCCGGAGCCCGCCGCAGTGCTGCGCGAGCGTCTCTATGAGGCCGCGCACCGTGCCGCTGCCGAACTGGGTCTCGCCCCCTGCGTCCGCCGCTACGAGCACGGCGCGGGCTTTCTGGTGACGGAGTTTCCGCCGGATGGCTTTGTTCACGGCGATCCGCAGCTGGTGCAGGCCACGTCCTGGTGGTGGTGGTTTCTGGTCAGCATCAGCGAGACCCTGGAAATACCCGCCGCGCTGGCCCGAAAGCTCCTTCCCCCCGATTGCGCCGTCGGTAAGGCGCACCTGATCGCCGATGAACAGGCGCGCTACGACGCCATGTTCTCGAAGGCAGGCGCACCAGATGTGTCCCGCTTCGGCCTCTGCGTGCTGTCGGAGATGAGCAACAGCCTGCTGCGCAGCTACCGGCAGCTAGAGGATGACTACCGCGCCCTCATCGGCCTCAAGCGACAGCGCGGCGAATCTCTGCACGCGCAGGAGGTGTGAGATGAACACCGCAACCCTGATGCGCGAGCGCAGCAAGGAAAACGAACTGGTTTTCGCCGTGCTGTCCTATGCTTCCCGCTGCGTGGCGGAGGGCGATCTCCACGCCTTCCGCTCGCTGGGCTTCGACCTGGACGACATCCAGACCATCGAGCGTCTATCGCTCACCGAGCTGCAACTGCTGGCCGCATCGCGCAGCCATGCCATCAACATCAGCCTGGATCGTGAAGCCTGGGGCTGGCTGCTCAAGCGGATGCGACGCCAGCGCAGCCGCGATGCACTCGCCCTGGCCTTGATCCGGCTGGACGCGCCGAAGGCCATGATGGCTTCGCTATTCGGCACCACCGACCGCGAATACTCCACCCGGCGCGAGGCCTGCGGCATCACCGAGACTGTGGCCGGCGGACGCCCGCCCTCGGCGAGCGAGGCCGAGGAGCGGCATCTCTGGGAGCTGTGGGTGCGTCTGGCCAAGCCGGACACCCCGCAGCAGCTGCGCTCCGACGACCTCTGGTTGGTCATCGCCAGGGAGGGCCGTCCCGCCATTCGCACCGCCTGGAGCCTGATCCAGAAGTGGGCGCACGAACGCTATTCGCTCACCGCCTTCCAGCGGGATCGGACGCTGTTGAGCGCCGACGAGATCCGCCGGGCCGAGATCGAGCTGCGTGAGCGCCACGGCGTCCGCGCAGCGGAGGACGGCGGATGATCCCCCAACGAAAAGAACCTGGTGCCGCCTCGCCGCGCACCTTGGCGCTGGACGTGATGATCCGCGCCTCGCTGGAGCGGCTGCTCGACGCCCCGACGGGTGCTCAGCCCTCCAGCGAGGCGCTGCTGTTCATGGGCAACTGGCACGACGCCATGCCGCGTCTGCTGATCCAGGACGCGGTGCTGGAACCCGTGGACAAAATCGTCTGGCAGGTCATCAAGTTGCAGGCGCAGTCGCAGAGCGCCACCAGCTTCCCCAGTTACGCGCAGATCGCCCGCCATGCCAATGTGTCGTCGGACGCCACCGTTTCCCGCGCGCTGGCCATCCTGCGCACGACGCGCTGGCTCACCCTCTGTGCGCGTGCGCGTGACCAACGGGGCCGCTTCCGGGGAAGCATCTACGCGCTGCATGACGAGCCGCTACCGCTGGCCGATACCCTCTATCTGGATCAGGACTACATGCAGTTTCTGATGCACACCGCCGAGGCGCATTCGCACAACCGCGCCCGGCAAATCGCCCAGGTCGCCCTCGAAACCCTGCAAGGCGAGATTGAGGAGGGCAGCCAAGTGCTCGATCCGCCCGCACCGCTGGCCCAACGGCTGGCCTTGCAGGCCGCTGTTGCCGGGCAACTGCCGGTAGATCGAACCTTGTCGCGTGGCTTGCCCATCGGCGCGCGCTGGGTAGCGTCGCTGCACCGCGCGCAGTCGACGGTGATGCCACCCCGGCTTCAGAAATCGAAGGCGGACGAATCACCCTCGCCGATGGCCCGGCTACAGGAATCGAAGCCGGCATCACCGGCTTCAGTTTCTGCGGGCGCTTCAAAAACTGGCCCTCTTCAGAATCTGAAGTCCGCTGTTGCTGGTAGTCGTAGTGGTAGTGAAGAAATAAAAAATACAACCACTACAACAACCCATCCCAGCCAGCCGGAGGCAGCGGCAACCGCCGTCACCGGGATGCTCAAGACCCTGCGGTTCCCAATACGCCTTTCGGACAACGACCGGCGCATCGCGGCCATGCACCTGCGCAAGACGCCGGAGCATCTGCGGCAGATCGTGCTCGATCTTCTGGATCGCAAGCTCAAGGCCGAGGAGAGCGGCGGCGAGCAGCTGCTGTTCCCCACGTCCTACCTCGCCAAGCTCTGCCAGCGCGCTCAGAACAACACGCTCGTGCTGGAGAACAGCCTGCCGACCCAGAGCAAGGCGGAGCAACGGGCCGAGAGCGAGCGCGAGAAGCGTCTGCGTGAGCTGAAGGCGCAGGCGCTGGCTGCTCAGACCGACATCCAGCACTGGACGCGGATGCAGCAGCTCTACGCGAAATCACGCCCAGACGATCCGTTCCCCGCCCGCAACATCCAGAGCGCGCAGGCGCGCCATGCCGAGGTGCTGGGGCAGATCAAGTCACTGACGGATGCCTGGACGGCCCCGTGCCGTGCGCTTTGAGGTGTTTCCAGTGGAAACACTTGCACTGTTGCTATGACACGGTAGATGTTGACATCTACAGTGTCTTTGCAACAATCTGACCACGATGAGCCAAGCCCCTACAACCCGCAAAGCCACGCTGAGTCTTGCTCACCGCAAGGGGCTGCTGCGCGCGCGTGACCTGAAGGCCGTAGGTCTGCCCACCGTGGCACTGACCCGGCTGGTGAAGTCCGGCGAGATCGAGAGGGTCGCTCGCGGCCTCTACAGCCTGCCCAACCGGCCCCACAGCGAACACCGCTCTCTGGCTGAAGCCGCGCTAAGGGTTCCACGCGGCGTCATCTGCCTGCTCTCCGCCCTGCGCGTGCATGAGATCGGCACCCAGGCCCCCTTCGAGGTCTGGATGGCGCTGCCGGTGCATCTGACGGCTCCCAGGCTGGATCAGCCCGCGCTGCGGATCATCCGCATGTCGGATACCACACTGGCCGCCGGTGTGGAGAAGGTCAAGATGGACGGCGTGCAAGTGCCCGTGTTCTGCGCCGCGAAGACCGTGGCGGATTGCTTCAAATACCGCAACAAGATCGGCCTGGATGTGGCGCTCGAAGCCCTGCACGACGGCTGGCGCAAGAAGAAGTTCACGATGGATGCACTGAACCACTATGCCGCCATGAACCGGGTGGCAAAGGTAATGCGGCCTTATCTCGAATCGCTGGTCGCATGAGCCGCAATCTCGCCGCCTCCATCCGCGCCCGACTCAAAAATCTGGCCGATGCGCGAAAGCAGGACTACAACCTGGTGCTGACGCACTATGGACTTGAGCGTCTGCTCTACCGGCTTTCCGTTTCCGAGCACTCGTCCCGCTTTCTGCTCAAGGGTGCGCTGCTGTTCTCGCTCTGGTATGACCTGCCGCACCGGCCAACCCGCGATGCCGATCTGCTGGGCTATGGCGATGCCGACATCGGCGCGCTGGTTCGGGTCTTTCAGAGCTTGTGCGCTTTGGAGGTTGCCGACGGCCTGCTGTTCGACGCGGACAGCGTGCAGGGTGGCGAGATCCGCAAGGACGCCGGTTACGGAGGCGTACGCATCGAACTGCGCGCTAGCCTGGACGGCGCACGGCTTTCGCTCCAGGTGGACATCGGCTTCGGTGATGCCGTCACGCCCGCTCCAGAAGCCGTGCGCTACCCAGTCATGCTGGACGATCTGCCCGTGCCTGAACTGCGGGCCTACCCCAAATACACGGTGGTTGCCGAGAAGGTTCACGTCATCTGCACGCTGGGCCTGGCCAACAGCCGGATGAAGGACTACTTCGACCTCTGGGTGCTGCTGCGCGAAAACGACCTCGACGCGGCCGAGCTTCGGCGAGCCATCGCCGCAACCTTCGAGCGCCGGAAGACCTCCGTCTCGCGGACGCTGCCGGTAGGCTTGAGTGAAGCCTTCGCCACCGATCCTGGCAAGCTGCTGCAATGGCAAGCCTTCCTGCGGAAGAACCGGCTGGCCGCTCTCTCCCTGGCAGAAGTGGTCGAGGTGCTCAGAAGCCGTCTGGAATCCATCGCTTTCCCGGTCTGAAGCACTGCGTCAGTCGTGCAGAGCCGGTGTTTCCACTGGAAACACCCGGTGGCTTGAACCCCACCAAGCCTAGCGGTCGTTTTGACTTCGACTGGCACCGTTAGCCGCCCATCATGGCTCGCGCCGTTACCAGGAGCCGCGATGCCGAAAGTCCCGAAGAAAACCGCTGCCATCTCCGCAGAGACGGCCCTTGATGCCAGCGAGTTGCTGGAAGCGGTGCCAGGGGATGACGACGCCTCTCCCGGTCCGCTGCGCTCAGAGTCCTGGATCACCCTGCAAACTCGTCAGGCGCAGCGCCTGGTCGGCGGACGGCGTGCCGAGGATGGAACCCCCGGCATCGTCGGCTTGACCCGCTTTGCTTCGATGCTGCGCCCGCTCTGGAACGCCGCGCGCGCCGACGACCCCTGGGCCGACTGGTGGCTTCTGAAAGTGCATGACGCCATCGAGCAGGGCCATCAGGAACTCGATGTGTTGCTGGAGCACGTTTCCGGTCTGCTCAAGAAAACGCCGAATGTTTCGGTGACGATGGCCGTGTCCATCGAGCCGTTGAAAGTGCCGCTGACTTTCACCAACCCCTATGCGTTTCGTGGTGCCTACTTGCTGGCGAAGTTCGATGACCTGGTGCGCGCCGTGCTGACGGCACGGCATGTGGCGATGCTCGACCGCGACAGCAGCGAACGCCTGATCGCCGATGGTGGCCGCCAGGTGCGGCGGGCCTACAACGCGGCACTGGGCTACCGCTTTCTCGCCATCAGCCGCGAAGACGCTCGCCTGATGACGGCACGGATCAAGGAAGCCGAAGCGCAGATGGGCGCGTTGCCGCCGGACATCCTCGACGCCAAGTTGCGCGCGCCCTTCGCGCCGGAGATCGTGCGGCCCGCACGCGGCATGAGCATGTCCGCTGCTGCCGTGGTGAAGCTGCGCAAGGGCAAGGCCAAAACCGCAGAATCTGCAACAGCGGCTGACGGAGCGACTGGCGGCGAAGCCCTGACGGAGCGAGTCGCCGAAGGCCCTGCCACAGCCCTTTAAGGGTAAGGGAGCCTCGACGCGCGCAGCGCGCCGCGAGGCGACCCTACCACCTGGAAACTGCGTCAGCGCCGCACGGTGTCCCTCGCTCGCCAAACCCTCAGCAACAGCGTGCTGGCAGATCAGCCGATCCCCGCGTTGCTCGAACGTTTCGATGAGCTGACGCAACAAGCGCAGGCCCTGGAGCAGCAGGCCGGCCAACTGATCGAACACTGGCGCAGCCGAAGTCGGACGCTACCGTTCTACCTGGCCCGGCTCAGCGGTGAGTCGCTGACGCTGCTGCGCTGGCGCAGGCGTGCCGATACCGCAGGCTGCGGCGGACGGCGCTTCGAGCTGCTGGACGATGCAGCCGCGCTGCAAAAGCTGGAGGCGGCAGACCTCACCGCAGTGCTCGACATCGAGCGCCAGCGCGGGGCCATCAACTTCGCCTATGCCCTCTGCACCTATGAGCGCCAACGGCTAAATGACTTGCTGCTCAACCGCCGTCGTCTGGCGGAGGCGCGGAAACTGCGGGCTGGCTGATGGAGGTTTTGTCTTATCCGCCGAAAGCCTTGCGCCAACACTGAGGCCTTAACCAGGAGCAGGCGATGAACCGATTCAGTGGCGTGGGCAACTTGGGCGACAAGCCCAAGCACAAAGTGGTGCCGGTGGGCGACGAGCAACGCGATGTGCTCGATCTGCGCATCTACTTTGACCGCTCGGTGCCGGATGGCGACGGCGGCTACACCGACAAGGGCGGCTTCTGGCTCAGCGCCAACCTCTGGGGCCAGCGCGCCAAGACCCTGAGCGAGCTGCTGGACAAGGGGATGCGCGTGCGTGTGGAGGGCACCCTGATCCAGGAGACCTGGGAAGACCGCGAGGGCGAGGAACGCAGCGGCATGAAGCTCGACCTCGACGCCCTGACGCTGGAATTGGTGCGCGTAGCCAGCATCACCATGCGCTCCCGTGAAACCGGCGCGGAAAGCCCGGAGCCGGAGCCCGCGCCGTCGCCACGCTCGCGCAAGGCGAAGTCCTGACGGCGGACAAAACCGTCAGGTTTCACATGGAACTCGACGCTTTTGTCTCGACCATGAGCGACGCTGAAAACCCTGATGCCGAGAGCGAGGCCCTGCGGATCACCGTGGAGACCGCCGCCCAAGCCTTCGGCTGCGCCTGCCATCACGGCGTGCGCCTGCGGGTCGCCACGTTGTGGATCATGCGGGCGCGCGGCATGACGGTGCCCAGCCTCGCCGCGACGCTCGACGTAAGCGAGTCACACCTCAACCAGCTACTGGTGCATCCGCACCGTCATTACTTCCATCGCCGCAAGCGGCGCTTGCTCGCGGAAGAACTCGGCTTCGATCTCTGGCTGTATCCCGAATCCCTGTGCAGCGACTCCGCACCGCGTGACCTCGACCTGCTGCTGCAACGCCTGCGGCTCTTGGGAATGCCGGCCGCGATGGCCGCGAACATGGCGCTGGATGCGCGCGGCATCCAGATCGCGCGTGACCTGTGCCCGCTGCTGGGACTGGGCTATCGCGCAATCAAGCGGCGGCTGGAGGGTCAGATCACGCCCAGTGCCGATGAGCGCGCCGCGCTGCTGCCGGTGTTGGGCTTCGATCCCTGGGCCGCTGCCGCGCCCGCCTGAGTCATGCAGGTCTATCTCTGCGAGAAGCCCAGCCAAGCCCGCGACATCGCTGCCGTCTTGGGGGCTACACGCAAGGCCGATGGCGCACTGCTCGGTGATGCACTGGCCGTCACTTGGTGTTTTGGCCATCTGCTGGAAATGGCGGCGCCCGAAGCCTACGACCCCACCTACAAGCGGTGGTCGCTCGATACACTGCCCATCCTGCCTACCGCCTGGAAGCTGGAAGTCAGGAAAGATGCCGCGCGGCAGTTCCGGGCCATCCGCGAGCTGCTGAAAACGGCGCGCGAGGTGGTGCTGGCCACCGACGCCGACCGCGAGGGCGAAACCATTGGCCGCGAGGTGCTGGAAGCCTTGCGCTGGCGCGGCCCGGTGCGGCGACTGTGGCTTTCGGCGCTGGATACCGTCTCGGTCCGCAAGGCACTGGCGCAGCTGCTGCCCGGTGAGAAGACCGCGCCGCTTTACCTCGCCGGGCTCGGCCGTGCTCGTGCGGACTGGCTGGTCGGCATGAACCTCACGCGCGCCTTTACGCTGCTAAACGTCAGCGACGGCCAGGACGGCGTGCGTTCGGTCGGCCGCGTGCAGACGCCCACGTTGCGGCTCGTGGTGGAGCGCGATTACGAGATCGAGAGCTTCAAACCCCAGACGTTCTGGGACGTGACGGCGCACTGCATCTCAGCGAGCCAGCAGCAGACGTTCAAGGCGCGCTGGGTGCCTGGCGACGTGCCCAGCGATTCCGAGGGACGCTGCACCAGTGAACCGGCGGCCCGCACCGTGGCGCAGCGCGTCTCAGGCCGCAACGGACAGGTCGTGCTGGCCGAAACCCAGCGGCTGTCGGAAGCACCGCCGCTGCCCTTCGATCTATCCGGCTTGCAGCAGGAATGCTCGCGCCGATTCGGCATGGGCGCACAGGAGACTCTGGACAGCGCGCAGCGGCTCTACGAGCAATGGAAGGCCGTCACCTATCCGCGCACGGATTGCAGCTACCTGCCAGAGTCGCAGTTCTCCGATGTGCCATCGGTGCTGGCGGCCATCGCGGCAAGCGATCCGGAAAGCATGACCGACCCAGTGCGGTTGGCGGACGCCAAGCGACGCTCACGCGCTTGGGACGACCGCAAGATAACTGCCCACCACGCCATCATTCCCACCGCCGCGCGAGCTGCGGTGAAGGAGATAAACGAAACTGACCGGCGGGTGTATGACCTGATCCGCCGCCGTTATCTCGCTCAGTTCTACCCCGACCATGTGTTCGACCGCACGCGCATCGAGCTGCGGATCGAGAGCGAGCGGATGCGCTGCGCGGGCCGCGTGGTGGTCGTGATGGGCTGGAAAATGGTTGTGGAGTCCCACGCCGACGATCACAGCCGCGAGGACGACGCGGCGCTGCCTCCGCTGAAGCAGGGCGATGCCGTGCGGTGCAGCCGGGCAGAAGTCGAGCGCAAGCTGACCCAGCCGCCTGCGCGCTACACCGAAGGAACCCTGATCCAGGCGATGAAATCCATCGGTCGCCTGATTCAGGACGCGAAGCTGCGACAGGTGCTCAAGGAGACCTCCGGCATCGGCACCGAAGCAACGCGCGCCGCAATCATCGAAACCCTGCTGGCGCGCGGCTACGTGATCCGGCAAGGCAAGAAGAAACAGCTGGTCAGCACGCCCAAGGGGCGCACGCTGATTGCGGCGGTGCCGGAGGCCGTGAAAGACGCCGCCACCACCGCGCTATGGGAGCAGGCCCTCGACGACATCGCCCAGGGCAAGGCGGAATTGGAACCCTTCCTCGCTCGTCAGCGCGACGGACTTTCAGCTCTAGTAAGACTGCTGAAGGAGCAGGCATCCAGCGCGAATCGGCCTTCTGCAAACACTGCGAAAGCTGCGACAGCGCCCATCGAGGCACCGAAGCACTGTCCGAAGTGCAAGACCGGGAAGCTGGTGCAGAAGATCGCCCGCAAGGGAGTCCGAAGCGGCCAGCAGTTCTGGGCCTGCAACCGTTGGCCAGATTGCGGATTTTCGGGCCAGTCAAGGTGAGGGTGGCGACTCACGAAGGTTGTTGGCTTAACAATCTCATGTTCTTGCACGCACAATTTGCGTAGTGTATAGTATTACTACTTACTATGCATTTAACCTAGTCATTGCTCATGCCCTCCCGCGCAGAAACTCAGCACCCAGTATTGATTTCCTCTGGCCCTCGTCAGGGCGCCAAGCGCTGGGCACGCTTCGTCCGTCCTGACCAGCTCCACCATCGGGCGCAGGTGCGCCGCCTCGTCAACGAATCCAAGGATGCGGTGTCGGTCGTGCTAGTCCCGGACAACGGCATCCCCGAGAGCGTGCGGGCCGGCCAGTTCTTGACCCTCATCGCGCAGATCGACGGCAAGCCGGTCAAGCGGGCCTATTCCCTCAGCGAGCTCCCGAAAGACGGCACGCTCACCATCACCAGCAAGCGCGTCGAGGGCGGCGTGATGTCGGCGTATCTCAATACGCGGCTACGCGAGGGCGACTGGCTTCAGTTCGCTGGCCCCAGTGGCGACTTCGTCGTCCCCGCGCGGGTGCCGGATCACTACGTGTTCGCTGCGGCTGGTTCGGGCATCACGCCAATCATGGCCATGCTGGACCAGCTGCTGGGGCAGGAACACCGCATCACCCCGATCACGCTGTTCTATGGCAACCGCCGTGAGCAGGACATCCTGTTCCGCGAACGCCTGGATGCTCTGGCCCGCCGGAACAAGAACCTCGACATCCGCTACGTCCTCAGCAAACCAGAGAAGGGCTGGAATGGCCGTTGCGGGCGCATTGGCGGCGACGCGCTGCGGGACGCCGCGCCGGGTGCCGCCGCGCACTACTTTCTCTGCGGCCCTGATGACTTCAACGAGTCACTGCGCCGCCAGCTCGTCGCACTCGGCGTTCCGCCACCAGCCATTGCCAGCGAGCTGTTCACCACGCTGGCGCGCGAGTCCCGCCCGCATCCGAAAGACCCGCATCCCGTGCTGTTCCGCGTGGGTGGATCGGAGAAAGAGGTGACCGTGCGGCCCGGCGAAACCCTGCTGGAAGCCGGTCTGCGGGCCGGTGTCGCACTGCCTTTCAGTTGCACGATGGGGGGCTGCGGCCACTGCAAGGTGAAGGTGCTCGATGGCGAGGTCGCCACCGATGCGCCGAATTGCCTGACCGAACCCGAACGGCAGGCCGGCTACGCACTGGCCTGCTGCGCCTACCCGCATCGCCAGGCGACAGTGACCGTAGAGGAGACCGCGTGATGGGTGCCGCGGCGGAGTCCACTTACCGCATGGCCGAGGTGGTTCGGCGCTCGGGCGTGACCCGCGAGACCATCCACTTCTACCTGCGCGAGGGCCTGCTGCCGCCGCCGCGCAAGACCGCGCACAACGCCGCGCTCTATGGCGACGAGCATCTGCACCGGCTGCGGCTCATCCGTTCGTTGCGGGAGGAGCATCTGCTGCCACTGAAGGCGATCAAGAGCCTGCTCGCCGACCAGCCGGAACTCCAGTTCAGCGCTGACCAGTTCGCCACCCTGCAGGCCCTGCGGCGCCTAAGACTCAACGACCTTCGCCAGCAGAAGCCCGGCGGCGACAGCAGGACCGCAGGCGATCTCGCCGGTGAGCTGGGACTTGCTCCCGACGAGCTGCAAGAGTTGCGTGACATCAAGTTGCTCACCTCTGGCAATGACGAGGTGCTGGATGCCGACGAGGCCGAGTGCCTACGGCTCTGGTCGGTGGTGCGCGACGCCGGCATCAACGCCGAGAAGGGCTTCAGCCCGCGCGACATCGGCTACATCGACCAGGCCGCCAAGCTGCTGTTCGAGCGCGAAGTCGCCTTGTTCAAGGACCGCGTGCAGCAGCTGCGCCCTGCCGAGATCGATTCGCTGCTGCACACCGTCATCCCGGCCATTCACCGGCTGCTGGTGATCCGCCATGAACGCATGATTTCGGCGCTGCTGGAGGTGTATGGGGCCTCCGCCGCGCGCACGACCCCACCCCATGAGGAGTGAGACACATGAGCATCGCTACCGCTGCAACCCCGACACTTGGCCGCATGTTGAATGGCCTGCCGCTCAAGATGCAGAACAAGGTCACGCAGACGATGGAGAACATCTCCCTCGTCGCTGAAATCCGCGACCCCAAGGTCGGGGCGAGCATGTTGCCGTCGGCCTACCGCGGCCTCTGGCAGCGCAAGGGCAAGGGCGACGATCACGTGCCGATGAAGTCCGGCCACGCCGTGCATTTCGACCTGAACTACGGCACCGACTTCCCGGAGATGTATGACCTCTATCGCCGGGCGGTCGCCAACCAGTGGGACGGCGAATGGCAGCTCGACTGGAGCACCCAGGTCGATCCGATGAATCCGGAAACGCCTATCCTCGGCCACACGCCGTTTGCTCCGTTCGAGGGGCTGGAAGCTGCTGGTGTGAAGCTCGACGCCACCGAAAAGCAGAAGCTCAACTACCACTTCGCGGCATGGATGCTTTCGCAGTTCATGCACGGCGAGCAGGGCGCGCTCTACGCCTCCGCGCAATGCACGGAGGCCGTCAGCTGGGTCGACGGCAAGCTCTATGGCGCCACCCAGGTGATGGACGAGGCGCGCCACCTCGAAGTGTTCTTGCGCTACCTGGAAACGAAGATCGAGCGCGTCTACAAGGTCAATGACAACCTCTTCGTCATCATTGACGACCTGCTCACCGATTCGCGCTGGGACGTGAAGTTCCTCGGGATGCAGATCATGGTCGAAGGGCTGGCGCTGGGTGCCTTCTCCACGATGTATAACCAGACCGGCGAGCCGCTGCTGAAGAACCTGCTCCGCTACGTGATCCAGGACGAGGCCCGCCACGTCCACTACGGCGTGCTGGCCCTGCGCGAACACTTCACCAAGAACCTCTCGGCCTCGGAGCGCCGCGAGCGCGAGGACTGGGCTTTCGAGGTGGCGATGCTGATGCGCAACCGCTTCTTCGCCCACGAAATCCATGATGAATGGTTCGCGCACCGCGTCCCGCGTGCAACCTGGAACCGCCTGATGGCGGAGTCACCGGCCATGACCAAGTTCCGCAGCATCATGTTCCAGCGCCTCGTGCCGAACCTGCAATACATCGGTCTGCTCTCGCCCCGCATGGAGAGCTACTACGAGAAGGCAGGTCTCATGGCCTATGCCGGTGGCAAGAACGCCAGCCAGCTCTCCGAGCAGGACCTGCTGCGCGACAACGACACGCTCGCCCAGCAGGCCATCGAGACGCTCCGCAAAGCGGCGTAAGCCCGTCACGCTTCTGGGCTGACAGCGTTGCCGTCAGCCCAGGGGCCTGTTGTGCAGGGTCAGCACAGCAGTTCTGCTCTTCTATTTCAACAAGAACCAGGGTCTGACCGCCCCAACGATTTCGAGGGCGCTGCCACGATGCAGACCATCCCGGGGGCGCTCTGTCCCACTGCCATCATCAATTCCAACCATGCTGCGGTGGTGCGTTTCGCGCAGGAAAACGGCAAGGCCGGCCAGCCCACCCGCGAACGCGCCGTGGCGCTGTATTACGCCGTGCGGGATGGCTTCCGCTACGACCCCTATCAACTCGATCTGACCCCCTACGGCATGAGCGCCAGTCGCGTGCTGGAGACCGGACACGGCTGGTGCGTGACCAAGGCTGTGCTGCTGGCAGCCGCCTGCCGTGCCTTGGGCATCCCGGCCCGCGTCGGTTTCGCCGACGTGCGCAACCACCTCTCCACGGCGCGCCTGCGGGAGACCATGAAGACCGATGTCTTCTATTGGCATGGCTACACATCGATCCGGCTCGACGGCCAATGGGTGAAGACAACGCCGGCCTTCAATATCGAACTGTGCGAACGCTTCGGCCTGCTGCCGCTGGAGTTCGATGGCCGCGCGGACTCGATCTACCACCCCTTTGACCGTGCCGGAAACCGGCACATGGAATACCTGTCGATGCGCGGCGAGTTCGATGACGTTCCGCTCGCCAGCATGGTGACGACCTTCCGCCAGCACTACAGCCAGATGAGCCGTCTCGAAGAATCGAGCTTCGACGACGATGTGCGCAGCGAAGTCACATCCGCCCGATGAGGCCTGAGATGGCTGACGACCGCATGGCGGCGACTGATGCCCGCTTGAACGCTCTGGGCGATCCAGTTGCGCTCGCCCGCTTCTTCTGTGAGCGCGTCCCGCACAGCCGCGACCTCGGCATGGCGATCCTACCCACCGAAGGGCCGCAAGCCCGCATGCGGCTGGTGCCGCAAGCCCATCTGCTGGACGACACCAGAGTCTCGATTTGCAGCAGCGTGCTTTATTCGCTTGCCGACTCCGCAGCTGGCCTCGCGGTATTCGCTGCCACACGGACATTGACACCCATTGCCACGCTGGACCTGCGGATGAACTACCTGCGCCCTGCGCCTGGCGATCACGCCCTGGTCGTCGAGGCGAGATGCGAGGCCGTCACCGACGATGTGGCCTTCGTGCGCTGCCTGGTGCACGCCGAAGGCCGCGCGGAGCCAGTGGCCACGGGGGATGCCACCTTCATGCGCGGCACCCGAGGCCGGCGTTTCGACGCCGAACCGCCACCCGAGCCTAGACCGGTCGTCTTGCCGCCTGCACGCTCCCCAGTCCGGCAACCGAGCGAGCCAGCTCATTCCTATGCCCGGCATCTCGGCATCGGTGTGCTCGCCGGCAGTGAAAGCCTTTGCTGGTATCTGCCCTTTCGAGAGGCACTGATCGGCAACGTGCAGATTCCCGCCCTGCATGGCGGCGTGCTGGCTGGGCTGATCGAGGAGGCCGCGCGCGTGGCCGTCGGAACTGGCCAGAGCGAAAGCCGCGCGCTGCGCATCCTCAACTGCGACATCGACTACCTGCGTCCGGCGCGGACGGTAGACACCTACGCCACGGCGGAGATCGTTCGCCGCACCCGGCGCACCGTGCTGGCCAAGGTTGTTTGCTGGCAGTCCGAGGATCGCGTGCCGGTGGCGACCGGCCGCGTACAGATTCTTCTCGATACCTCCGTCGCCAGTGTGCCCCCCTCTGCGGCGGAGACCTCCGCATGATCGCGAGTGCCAACGCAGTGACTGGGGATAGCGCTCCACCAGCTGTTCGCATGGGGGTTGAACCCGCTCCGATCATTGCGCTGGATGGCCAGGAGATCACCGTCTGGCGCTGGCCGCATCGGCGCGGTCGGCCCACGCTGCACTGGGCGCACGCCACCGGCTTCCACGGTCGCACCTATCGCCCTTTGCTCGATACGCTGGCCGAAGACTTCAACGTGCTGGCCTGGGACATGCGCGGCCACGGTGCCAGCGCGGCGGCGGGCACGCTGGATCGCTTCCGCGGCTGGCGGACTTACTACGATGATCTCTGCGCCCTGGTCGAGAGTCAGGAAGGGCCGATCTGGCTGGCCGGCCATTCGATCGGCGCCACCACCAGCATCATGGCGGCTGCCCGCCTGCCAGCGCGCGTGCGAGGCCTGGTGCTGGCCGAGCCGGTGATCCTCGACCGCGTGCAGGCTTTGCAGCTGCGCGCCGCCAAGCTGCTGCGGCAATCGCACCGCTTCGGTCTGGCTGCGGGGGCGGCACGCCGCCGCCCGCATTTCGCTTCGCGTGCCGAGGCCGTCGAGAAATACCGCGGCAGAGGCGGCTTCCGCAGTTGGCCGGCACTGTGGCTGGACGCCTATGTCGAACACGGCTTCGTCGATGACGAGATGGGTGTTCGCCTGGCCTGCGCACCGGCCTGGGAGAGCGCGACCTTTACGCATACCGAGCACAACGCCTGGCCGGGCATCCGCAAATTGCGATGCCCGATTATTGCGCTGGGGGCATCTGACGCCTCGACCTTTGCACCGGCAGCGCGGCTGCGCCTGAAGGCTCTGTTGCCCGCAGCCGAAGTCATCACCGTGACCAACACGACGCACTTTCTGCCGATGGAGTATCCGCAGGTGGTGGCGGAGGCCCTCAGACGCATGTTGTTGCAACCGGTTGGGACGGTCACCCCGATCGCAGGTCGTCCGCAATGAGAAAGCACGCCGTTCATTCGTCGCGCCTCAAGCTGTCGCCGCCTTGGTCATCTCCGCAGGCCTCATCGGCTCGCAGCTTGTGGGCGAGGGCTGCGCACTGCGTATTTGCGGTGTGGCTTGCACTTGTCTGCGGAACCTTCTCAGGCTGTAAGCGCAGTGATGAACCCGTCGCCGAGCCTGCGCCATGGGTGTTGAGCGTGGCGCTGGAGCCCGTATCGGGAACAGCAGTGGTCGTGTCCGGCACAGTGCGTGCCCGTTTCGAGACGCTCCTGTCCTTTGAGGTCGGTGGGCGCATCGCGACGCGTCTCGCCGAAACCGGGGACCAGGTCGTGGCTGGCCAGCCGCTTTTCCGGTTGGATCCGAAGGACTTCGAGCAGTCGGTGCGCGCTGCCGAAGCGGATCTTGCCGCCGCGCAGGCCGCAAGAAGTCTGCGCGGTGCTGACCTGGCCCGCGCAGAAACCCTGTCGGCGCAAGGCACGATCAGTCGTCAGGCCCTTCAACGCGAGCAGATGGCGGACGAGCAGGCGCGCGCCCAGGAGCAGGCCGCGACCGCTCGTCTTCAGCAGGCGCGCAATGCGCTCGGCTACTCGCGCATCTCCGCCCGGCAAGACGGGGTGCTGATCGAGGTCAGCGGCGAGCCAGGCCAGGTGGTCGCCGCCGGAGAACCCGTTGGTCGCCTGGCCAGTGGTGCCCTGCGCGAGGTCGAAGTCTTTCTGCCCGAACGGCTGCGCCCGCCCGCGACCGGCCTGCTGCAACTGGACGACCACTCGACCCTCAAGCTGACCCTGCGCGAGGCGGCAGGTGCCGCCGATGCCATCAGCCGCACCTGGCGCGCGCGCTATCAGCTTCCGCAGGACGCCGCGCAATTTCCGCTGGGCACCTTAGTGCGTGCACGCTTCGACGTTACGCAACCGCAGCAGGCACAGAAGGTGGACCCAGGAGCCACGGCAGAGGTCTATCGCGTGCCCCTCTCCGCCCTCGACGAGCGCGGCGAAGGTCCTCGCATCTGGCGTCTGACCAATGCCGGTGTGGAGCCCGTTCCCATACAGGTGCTTGCGCTCGAAGGAGACACCGCGCGTGTGCAGACCTCACTACCACCGGAAGCACGCATCGTGGCCGTCGGTGGGAATCTGCTGCGACCCGGCATGGCGGTGCGCGAGCGGCGGCAATGAGCCTGCCCAACCTATCCGCGCTTTCGGTGCGCGAGGGCGCGGTCACACTTTTCTTCCTGCTGCTGTCTCTCGCCATCGGGGCCTACACCTTCTTCAGCATGGGGCGCGCCGAGGACCCCAGCTTCACGCTCAAGGTGATGGTCGTATCGGCCCTCTGGCCTGGGGCGGATACCGAAACGCTGCGCGATCAGGTCGCGCAACGCCTGGAAAAGCGCATCCAGGAGGTTGACGAAGTCCATCACGTGGACACCACCATCCGACCCGGTCGTGTGGACCTCATGGTCGAGTTTCAGGACTACATCAACAGCGACCGTGCCCGGCAGCTGCGTTACGAGGTGCGGCGCCGGATGGACGAGGAGGCTCGAACGCTACCGCCGGGCGCCATCGGGCCCATCGTCAATGAGGACTTCAGCGATGTCTATTTCTGCCTGTTGTCGCTGACCGCACCCGGCCTGCCGCAGCGGCTGGTGCTGCGTCAGGCTGAAGCCATCCGCGACCGGCTGCAGGCCGTTCCCGGAGTCCACAAGGCCCTGCTGCTGGGGGAACGCCCCGAACGCTACTACGTGGATATCGACAACGACCGCTTGCTCAATCTGGGCATTCCGCCGCAGCAGATTTTCGCGGCGCTCGAAGACCATAACCACCTGTTGCCGGCTGGCCTGATCGAGTCCGGCGGACCGCGAACCTATTTTCGCGTGGATGCCGATCTTTCGGACATCAAGCATCTGCTGGCGCTTCCGATCCGCATCGGCGAGCGCATCCTGCGCCTGGACGAGATTGCCACCATCCATCGCGGCTACGAAGACCCGCCGGGTTACCTCGTTCGCGCGGGCGGTGAAGACGCGGTGCTGATCGGGGCGGTCATGAAATCCGGCTTCAATGGTCTGACGCTCGGCAAGTCGATGGACAAGTTTCTGGACGCGGAACACGCCCGACTACCACTGGGCATCACCCTCACCCGGCTCACCAACCAGGCCGAGTCCATCGACCAATCGGTCAGCCTCTTCCAGCTGAAGTTCTTCATCGCCGTCGGCGTGGTGCTGCTGGTCAGCGCGCTGGCAATCGGCCTGCGCGCTGCCGTGGTCGTGGGTATTGCGGTGCCGGCGACCTTGGGCTTGACGTTCTCCCTGATGCACCTCGCCGGACACGATCTCAACCTCGTGACGCTGGGTGCGCTGATCCTGGCGCTCGGCCTGCTGGTGGATGACGCCATCATCTCCACTGAGATGATGCTGGTGAAGATGGAGGAAGGCCTTGACCGCCTGCATGCAGCGGCCTTTGCCTGGACGAGCACGGCGGCGCCAATGCTGTTTGGGACGCTGGTCACCATCGCCGGCTTCGTGCCCATCGGCTTTGCGGCGTCGAGCACGGGCGAGTATGCCGGAGGCATTTTCTGGGTTCTGGCTTTTGCCCTGCTGCTGTCCTGGATCGTGGCCGTCACCTTCACGCCCTATCTCGGCGCGCGCCTTCTGCCGCCACCGGCAGCAGCTGTCGCGCAGCATGGTGCGGCCGGCTTGTATCAAACCTCCGGATATCGCCGTCTGCGTGGCGTCATCGAATGGTGCGTCCGCCGTCGCCGCGCCGTCGTCGTCGGCACTGTGGGCCTACTGGTAGTGTCGGTGTTGGGCATGATCCTGCTGGTGGAGAAACAGTTTTTTCCACCCTCGGACCGGCCAGAGGTGTTGATCGACATCTACCTGCCGCAAGGTAGTTCCATTGCCGCCACCGATGCCGTGGCGCGCGAGGTCGAGGCACAGCTCGTCAAGATGCCCGGCGTCCGCAGCCACTCCACTTACGTCGGTGCCGGAGCGCCGCGCTTTTTCATCTCGGCGTCCCCGCAGTTGCCCAATGCGGCCTTCGCCCGTGTGCTGGTGATTAGTGAAGGCGTTGCCGCGCGCGAGACCATCATCAGCCGGCTACAAGCGCAGATCGACGACGGAGCGTTTCCTGGCGTGATGGTGCGCGTTTCCCGGCTGCGTTACGGGCCACCGGTTGACTGGCCGGTGACCATGCGTGTGCTTGGCGATGATCCTGTCGAACTGCGCCGCATCGCAGAGAAGGTGCGGGCTGCAATGGCAGCACATCCCAACACGCGCATGACCCATCTGGAGTGGGACGAACGGGTGCCCATCATCCGCCTGCGTGCTGATGCCGAACGCCTGCGCCTGATCGGTCTGACACCGCGCGACGTGGCGGAGCAAATGCAGGGCGAGTTGCACGGCAGCACCGCGACGATCATTCGCGAAGACGTTCGCAGCGTCGAGCTACGTGTGCGCGGCTCGGAGGCCTACCGTCGCGACGGCGGATCGCTGGAACTGAAGACGCGCGATGGGCGAAAGATTCCCATGGCGCAGCTCGGTGACTTCGTGGTGGACTTCGAGGACCCAGTGCTGCGGCGCTACAACCGACATCTCTACATCCCTGTGCATGCCGATATCGAGGGCGCGCAGGTCAACGATGTGACCGCAGACGTATGGCGATCACTGGAGCCGCTGCGGTTGGATTTGCCGGACGGATACAGCATCGAGATCGGCGGCTCGGTCGAACGCTCGAAGACTGCCAACGCTGCCATTCAGAAGCTGCAACCCCTGGTCATCGTGCTGATGATGAGTTTCATCATGCTGCAGATGCGCAGTTTCTCAGGCACCTTCATGGTGCTGGCCACTGCACCGCTCGGTCTGATGGGCGCAGTCGCGGCACTGCTGCTTTCGGGCATGCCCTTCGGCTTCGTGGCCACGCTGGGGATCATCGGCCTGGCGGGCATTCTGATGCGCAATACGCTGATTCTCACTCAGCAGGTGTCCGACAACCTCGCCGACGGGATGAGCACTTACGCGGCGGTCGTCGAGGCCGCTGTTCGACGCGCACGGCCAGTGGTTCTGACCGCCGCCGCTGCCGCATTCGCATTCATTCCCCTGGCCTTCAACAGCTTCTGGGGACCGCTGGCGGTGGTGCTGATCGGCGGCGTCATTGTCGGCACAGCGATCACGCTGCTTTTTGTGCCCGCGCTCTACGCGATGTGGTATCGGCTCCCCATGCAGGATGCGCACAGTGATGTGCAACGAGCTTGAGGAGCTTCGACGACAACGCCTGTGGGAGGGTATCCACAGCATTGTCCATTTCCTCGCTGCGATCAGCCAGGAATCACTGACAAACCAAACTGACGAGGACTCTCCATGCGCCACTTAATCCATGCATTGCTCGGCTTCTTCACCCGAACCGGTGCCAGAGCAAAATTGGCGGTCGTCCGGGTTGCGGCCCTGCTCATCGCGATTCCGCGTCCCACAGTGCTGCTGGGGCCGGAGTCAGCCCTCCAGCTCTGCGATTTCATCGCCCAACTGGGCCTGCGCCGCGTGTTGATCGTCACCGATTCGGTGCTGCATCAGTTGGGGGTCATTGAGCCGATCGTGGCGCGGCTCAGGGAGTTGAAGATCGAGGCACAGACATTCTCCGGGGTCACCCCCGATCCCACGGTTTCGGTCGTCGATTCGGGACTTTCGGTGCTGCGCGCCGCCCAAAGCGATGCGGTGCTGGCGGTGGGTGGTGGCTCGTCCATCGACGCCGCCAAGGTGATAGCTCTTGCTGCCACCAACAACCGTTCGCCGCGAGAACTGATCGGCCTGTTCAAGTCGCGGCGGCCCTCGCTGCCTCTGTTCGTGATCCCCACCACCGCCGGCACGGGCTCGGAAGTCACCATCGGGGCAGTCATTTCCGATGACCACAGCCATCAGAAGGGGATCGTCATTGACCCGCGCGTGGTGCCGCTGGCCACCGCGATTGACCCGGTGCTGATGCGCGGCATGCCCCGCAAGGTGACTGCCGAGACTGGCATCGACGCGCTGACCCATGCGCTGGAATCGTGGATGAGCGAATGGGCCAACGCACAAACCGACTTCTATGCCGGTGCAGCCGTGCGACTAATCTTCACTTTCCTGCCGCGAGCCTGCGCCGACGGCAAGGACATCGAGGCACGGACGGCCCTCGGCATGGCCTCCCACTACGCGGGTATCGCGCTGAACCAGGCCGGGCTCGGCTATGTGCATGCCATTGCCCATCAACTCGGCGCGTTCTACGGACTGCCGCATGGCCGATCCAACGCCATCGTGCTGCCGCATGTGCTGGCGTTCAACCGGGAGGTGTCTCATCGCCGCCTGGCGGAACTGGCGAGGAAAACAGGGCTGGTGGACGACAGTGCGAGTGACCAGCTCGCCACCGACTTCCTGATCGACCGCGTGAAGTTGCTGCTCCGGGAGGTCGGCATCGATGCCCGCGTCCCCGCCATCAATCCGGCACACGTCCCGACGATGGTGAAGGGGGCTTTCGCCGAAGCGCACGGCACCTATGCGGTGCCGCGCTATATGGGGCGAGAGGATGTCATCGCAGTAATCCAGGCTTTGGAAACTACTTGACCTTAGAGAATCCACCAGGTTGTCAGCGAATTCATTGGGGCATCGTGGCTGGCGCGTGCGACGAAATACGATGTTCGTATCGTGATCCATAAAGAAGATTTTGGTCTTTCGCGAGCGAAGCCTCGCCACGACGGGGTCGGCGGATTAGCGAACCTACTACTACTGCGTGAACAGCTTCCGATCCCGCTCCTTGACATGCCCCATGCGGTAGTAGGCCGCGAACCAGGTCTTGCCTTTCAGCTCGCTTGGTGGCTGCGCCAGGTTGATTTTCTGGGGCTGACTCTCGCTTTCCTTCAGCCGCACACGGAAGTGGAAGTGATCGAACAGCCGTAGCGCCTCGATGGCGTAGGCAATCGCCACCTTGCGGTCTTCGATCATCACGATGTGGTCGCCGTTTTCCTTCTCACCGCCAGCGGCGAGGTTTGAGGATCCGGTAAAGACTTTTGGATGCGCGCCGTTGAAGTCGGTGACGACGAACTTGTGATGCACCATGTTGCCTTCGCCCCCCGACCATTCCCGCTTAAATGGTTCTGGCGCGTTGGCGCCGATGTAGGCGAAAGGCAGCAGGCCGCGCGAGCCGTCGGGCTTTTGCACCGTGAGCGATCCGGTGCGCTGGGCCACACCGTAAGAGAACAGCGAGCGGTTGGTGAGGTCTTCGAGCGCGTCCTTCACCGTGCCAGTGAGCTGGGACAGGAACACCACCGCGTAGAGCACCGAGCTTTGCGCGTTCTCGATGGCCTCGGCGACAGGATCGAGTGAGAGCGCGGCGTCCTGATGCGGCGAGAAGCAGAACGAAAAGCGCGAGTCGGGCGCATCGCGGCCCACATGCCAGCTCTGCGATAGCGGGTGTTTGCGGAACTTCTTGGGGTCGTTCCAGTAAACCTGGAACACCTCGGAGAACAGCCGCGCGATGCTTGTGTCCTCGAACACCAGCACATTGTTGGCCTGGATGTAGAGGCCGCGCAGTGAGAAGTTGGTGGAACCGGCAAGCGCGCGGACGGGCTGGCCGTTGCGCTTCACGATCAGCACCTTGTTGTGCTGCTGGCGGCTGAAGTGGGTGCGCCGCACGCTCGCACCAGCGTCGAGCAGACGGCGCACGGATTCACTTTCCGGGCTGTCTTCCTCGCCGTGCTTGCCGTGGTCGTCCACCAGCGCGGTGAGTCGCGGGCCGAGTTTCTCCAGCCATCCCAGCACGGCGGGCTCGCGGCATTCGTAGATCATCGCCTCGACGGTCAGCTCTTCGTCCACGACGCAGGATTCGAGCAAGTTGAAGAGCAGCCGCCGCGCCTCGAAGCCCAGCCATTCGTAGTGCGGCTGGTAGTTGGCGACGGGATGCGACAGCTCAGCCACACCCTTCAGCTCTGGCGGCGGCAGGATGCCTTCTTTGTCCGGCCATTCACGCTGGGCATACGCCTGCGAGGAGGCGAAGGCGCGCGTGAAGCCGACGTTGACGAAGCCGCTGATGGTGACTGGATCGAGCGAGATCGCGCCCATGACACTGGCACCGGACGCTAGGCTGCTGTCTGGCCGCATGTAGCGCGCGGTGACGCGATAACCGTAGTCGCCGCGCTCGATGCGCAAGGGGACGTGTATCCAGCGGAACTTCTGGAACGGGGCGTCCAGCGTCGAGTAGCGATGGTTGGGATGCTCCGGCGCGCCCGCGAAACGCAGGCGGTTGGTGAGCGGATACCACTCGTGCGCACGCGGTGGCTTGAACTCCACGGCGAAGCCCACGAAATCGCGGGTCGCCAGACCCGGCTCCAGATCGAAGGCCAGCAAGGCCATGCCCTCGCCGCGATACAGCTTGAGGGTGAGGCCGTCGCGCTGGAACAGGCGCTCGAAATCCACGACTGGTGCCATCTGTGCTCTCCCGTTGGTTCATACCCCTTGCGGGGCTGGGCTTGCGGTCTGCCGCACTTGCCCTTGCCGCATCCTCGCCGGAGCAGGTGGCAAATCCGTCAACAAAACCGCGCCGCGTCCTGCGGCAGTTTCAGGTTGGCCCGAAAGGGAGTAGTCCGTAGCTTGTGGGTAGTTTCCCCCTGCATGAGGTTTCATGCCAGCCGCCCCGCCTGTTCCGGGGTCAGCAGTCCTCGCACCAGCATGGGCTGCACGGTCGCCGCAAGGCTTCCGGGGTGCTGGCGACACGAAGTTCAGCATCGCCTGCTTCAACCCGGCGTCCAGCCGGTCACACCATCCAGGAACCGCAAGGTTCTTCCACCCGCCGGGGATCGCAAGTCCCTGACGGGCTCTGCGCGCTCCGGTTTTCTTTGTTCTTACCGGAGTCTTTCCATGTCCCAGCACCTCGCTGCACCCGTCAACGACGGCTCCCGCTATTTCGATCTCCACACCACCGGCGTCGGCTATCTCAGCCGCGTCCGCGAGGTGAAGGTGAAGAAAGGCGAACCCTTCCTCTGCGTGGATGTTTCCGCCTTGCGCGGCAGCAGCGATGCAGTGGAATACACCCGCTTCGACTGCCGCGTCAGTGGCGAAGAGGCGATCAGCATCGTCCATCGCCTCAAGGCCGACATCGAAGCCAAGAAGAAGGTGCTGGTCGGTTTCAAGATCGGCGATCTCTACGCGGAGACCTTCACCTACGAGAAGGGCGAGAAGGCAGGCCAGACGGGGATTTCCCTCAAAGCCCACCTGCTGCGCCTCACGTTTGCGAAGGTGGACGGCGTGACGGTCTATCAGCCGCCGCGCGAAGCCGCTGCCGTCCAGCAAGCCGCGTAAGCATCCAGACCTTCACCACCCATGCGGGGACTCGTTCCCCGCAGGGGCAGCGCGTCTCCCGCTTCACCGGAGATGCGCCATGTCCCGTCTGTTCTCGGTTCGGATGTTCGTGATCTACCTACTCACCTCGCAGGCCATCGCGCTGGCAAGCGTGCTGTAGGGCGTTGTGGGGTCTCCAGCCGGTAGGGCTGCGGGGCCTTCACGGAGTGTCGTCCCAACGGTGCTGCGTGAAGGCCCCGTGGCCTCGAACCCGCCCAACCGGAGAACCCGCATGAACATCCTCGACCCTCGCTACTGGCTGCTGTGTTTCCTGGCCTCGCAGGCCATCGCCCTCGCCGTGGTGATGGCCTGATCCCTCATCCCGCGACGCCGCCCCCGGCGGCGTCTTTCCAGAGCAGACAGGGGCCTGCTGCGGAAAGACGGCCTCTCTCGTTTTCACCCTGACCGCGTGGGTTATCGCGGCGTCACCAGGCAGGTTGTTCGGATCGGGCAGCACCTGCCGCGTTCGCCAGAACGTGCGATCCATCGCGCTTCATCTCACCGCCTCGTCAGAGGCGTTCGTCCCACCCGGCGGGTGCCCTCCCGCAAGGGTTGGCGCTGGCCGTGTGTTTGTTTTCACACCACCGGAGTCATCCCATGTTGAAACTCAGCGGCACCCTGGCCATTCGCGCCATCAAAGGCTCACGCGGCGACTTCAATGTCGGCCGCCTTGTCACCGAGATTGGCGAGTTCGCCGTCAAAGACCCCCTCATCGAGGAATACGAGGAAGGTCGCTACGACGGCGAGTTCGGCATCACCGGCATCTTTCCTTCCACCTACTTCACCAATGGCCGCACCGTCGTCGAGATTCGCGCCCGCCTGGGCAGCATCGCGCTCAAGGGCATCGAGCAGTTGACCGATGAGGACACGCTGCCCGCCGTCGAACCCGATCCAATTGAGGAAGCACCCAAGCCCATCGCGGCTGAGGCTGCTCTCGAAATCCCGGAACTGGAGACCATCGTCCACGGCGCTGGCGCAGAAGCGCAGTTCCCGCCCGAAGGCGCACCGATTCCGGTGATGTCCATCGAAGAGGAACAGCGGTTCCGCACCGAGCAGGCGTTCCGCCAGTTGTTCGGCACGCTCTGGCCGCTCGCCGACAAGGTGAAGCTCGACCCCACGGTGGATCGGCAGAACTTCCGCGCCCAACGCGATGCGCTCAAGGAGCTGGGATACAAGTTCCAGCCCCTGGGCCAGCTCTGGGTCAAGGAGTAGCGGTATTTCGCTGCACTGCCGGTGGCTCTCCGCCACCGGCTTTCTTGGAGAGCCTGCTCACGCGGGTTCTGCAAGAAGGCCGGTGGCCTTCTCCAACACACCGGACGCCTGGCACCGGCACCCGACCAGGCCCCTTTGTGCGGGTAACTCCGCGCCCTGAACACATTGGCTCTGCGCCCCGCATCAGAGCCGGGATTGAATGCCGCACTGGATAACCACCGCCGATCCGTGCGTCTCGCTCCCAGGGGTTGTCTGCACTGCGCTCTCTCTCGCCGGTCTTCCGCTCCACGTATCGGAAGCCTGCATCACTCACCAGCGCCTTCTGCCGGGCCATCCGGCAGAGGGCTTTCCCAAGCACTCGACGCGAGACCTTGGGAAAGCTCTTCGGGTTTTCACTCTGGCCACGAGGGTTTCGTGGCAAGCCGCTTTCGCATCGGGAAGCAGCGGCGGGGACTCGCAAGAGTTCTTCGGTGTTCGTTCTACCTCCGGCATTCGCCGGTTTTTCCAACCCGCTGGGGCTTACGAACCCCTGCGGGGTGCGTGCGCTCCGGCTTCATCCAGGAGTTGCACATGCACAACAACGACGGCCCGCAAGGGCCTGACGATGCCAACCCGTTCGGCCCCACCCTCTACGCCTACACCCGCGCGCAAGCCTTGGCCGATGGCGTGCTGGTGGACGTGTCGAACGCTGCTGCCGAAGCTGGTTTCAGGATTCCCGTCGCCATGACGCGCGCCGCCTATGCGGACTGCGTGGAGTGGAACGACGAAGACTCCCGCCGCCAGGTCACGCAGAACGAATCGGGCCGCCTGTGGGATGTGCTGTGGATGGGCTACTGCGCCATCGCCAGCCGTCTGCAGGCACCGGAGACAGGGCGTTCGCAGGAACGCTTCCCGACCTTGCTCTACCAGCTGTATCGCGTGCCGCGCGGGGGACGGGCCACCGTTCCGCGCAAGACCACGCTCAAGCTCCACAGCGGCCCCGGCGACAACGCCGAGCACGTCATCACCATCCTGTTGCCGCACGAAGACTGAAGTTCACCCGCTGCACCCACCCCGCCGGGGCAAGCCCCGCGTGTGGGGCTTGTCTCCGGTTTCTTTCACTCACCGGAGATGTCCATGAAGCTGCGTTTCAACACTTGCACCTGCACCACCGAGTGGTCGTTCTACGAGAACCAGTCCCTCTGTCTCGCGCTCGCCTGTTGTTCGGCGCGGCCTGCGGTGGATGGAAGGTTCATCGCGGTCGCCACCAGCCCCAGCGAGCTGCGCCTCGAAGCCGACGAAATTCTGGTCAAAACCCAGGGTGAACACGTCGGCCTGATCGCGGCCTTGATCGAGGGCCAGGTGGTGCAGCCGTTCTGGACGCCGGTGTATCTCGGTGTTCACGCGGACTGCCATGCGCGTTGCCGTCTCACTGACGCGGCGCGCATCGAAGCCTACAACCTCAACTGAGCTGTTCCACCACCCGTCCGGGGACTCCTTCCCCGCAAGGGTTGGCGTGTCTCCGGGCTTCACCAGGAGAAACGTCATGGGATGGTTATTCACCCGTGGTCAGACCCGCGCTGACCTGATTCACCGCCTCACCAAGCCGGAAGAAAACGACCTGTCCAGCTACCGCACGCTCGCCCACTGCTGCAAGGGCAATGTGCTGTGGGCCGTGCAGGAAGTGACCTTCAAGCAGCACACGCCGCGTTTCGAGAAGGGCGCGCCGCATCGCTTCATTGGCTGCTACCTGCTGGGCTATGACCGCGACTGCCGGGGCTGGGGATACAAGGACATGGAGGAATCCATGCACCCGTATCACTACCACTGCCCGCTGTCTTACCTCGACATGGCCCCCGAAGCCTGTCCGGCCTGGCGCGAGGAAGTGCGCAAGCGTCATGCGCTTTCAAGCCGCCCGATTTCCGTCGGCGATCACTGGTCGCTGCTGGGTTGCACGGTGGATGTGGTGCGCATCGTCAGCGTGCGTCCCCTGCACGGCTGCGACCGCAACGGCAATCGCTACCGCCTCAAGCGTCGTCTGCTCGGTGAGAAGCTGCCGGGTTATCCGCAGCCGACGCCGGTTCAAGCCTCGCTGTCTCTCGCCCCCGAAGCCGCCACGGCCTGAACGGGGTTCATCCGCTGCGGCGCGCCCTGCGCCGCAGCTTCTCTTTCCACGTCACCGCTTCATTACCGGAGTTCATCCATGTCTGCACTCATGTTCCAGCGCCTCGCGCGCAACTTCATCAAGAACGGCTATTTCCCAACCGACGCGGAGACCACCGCGCGCATCCTCAACGCTCTCGCTCCGGCGGCGGCAGGGACGATGCGCGTGCTCGATCCCTGCGCCGGCGAAGGCGTGGCCCTGGCCGAGGTCAAAGCCCGTCTGGGCGGCGACCGCGCTGAAGCCTATGGCGTCGAATACGACCGCGAGCGTGCCTGGCACGCCAAGAGTCTGCTCGACCGCTGCATCCACGGCGACTTTCAGGACTGCCTGGTCGGCAAGCGGCAATTTGGTCTGCTGTGGCTGAACCCGCCCTATGGCGATCTGGTCTCGGACAAGTCTGGCGGGCCTTCCGATGGCAGGGGGCGCAAGCGGCTGGAGAAGCTGTTCTACCAGCGCGCGGTGCCGAGCCTGGCTTACGGCGGCGTGCTGGTGCTCATCATTCCGCACTACACGCTGGATCGGGAGTTCTCCACCTGGATCGCGGGGCAGTTCGACCGCGTGTGCGTTTACAAGGCACCGGAAGAGCAGTTCAAGCAACTGGTGGTCATCGGCATTCGCCGCCGCACGGCAGATTCCGGCCCCAGCAGCCTGATCCGCAGCCAGCTCGAAGCGGCGGGACGCGGCGAAGGGCTGGAGGTGCTGCCGGAGCAGTGGGACACGCTGCCGTATGGCGTGCCTGCGTCCAATGTCGCCGAGGTGAAGTTCGCCTACAGCGTGCTCGATCCGGCACAGTTGGCCGAAGAGCTGCACCGCTGGCCAAGTCTGTGGGATCAGTTCGAGGTGCGTTTCGCGCACATCGCCACCACCCACCGGCGTCCACTGCGGCCCCTGTCACGCTGGCATCTGGCGCTCGCGCTTGCTGCCGGGCAGGTATCCGGCGTGGTGCGTTCTGCTGGTGGCCGCAGCTTCGTGGTCAAGGGCGACACGCACAAGGAGAAGGACGTGAAGACGGAATACGAGGACCTGCCGGACGGCACGTCCTCGGAGATCCGCATCCTCACCGACAAGTTCGTGCCCGTGATCCGGGCGCTGGATTTCACGCCGCAGTCCTCCACCTTCGGGCAGGTCATCACCATTCGCTGAGCTTTCAGCATTGCCGGGTATCCGGCGGCGTCGCGCATCCGCGCGACGCTTCTCTCGAAGTGGTCTGCAAGGCCGCTTGGAGAGAAGCGTCGCATCCACCCAATCGGGCATTGCGGAGCATTGCCCACCGAATGAGTTTCACCCCCGCACGAGGGCTTCGTGCGTAGCTGCGCCAGATCGGGAAGCGCAGCAAGGGCCTCGCGGCCTTCGATCTTCGTTTCAACCCCGCCGGCATCCGCCGGTTTCACCACCCGCCGAGGGCGCAATCGCCCTCACGGGCGGCTGTGCCTTCGGCGTTTTCCTCAACTCAATGGAGAACGTCATGTCTGCACCTCATGCTGTCACTCAGCCGTCCGCTTCACTGATGGAAGTCCGGGAAGCCCCCGGTGTTTACGCCGATGCCCTGCTGCGCGACGAGCGCGGCGGTCTGCTGTTCATCTCGCTCTGGGGGCGCGACACCGCCTTGCAGGAACTGCAGGCGAGGCTCTCGCTGTCCGTGTCGGAGGGCGGAGTCAATCTGCTGCACGTTACGCACGCCAATGAGGAATCGCGGGTCAACCTCGACCGCATCCAGTGCATGGAGAAGCACTCCGGACGGCTCCCCACGCGGAATCTGTTCGGGGATGTCGCCCAGCTCTGGATTTACGACCGTCTCGCCACCGAGCCGGATCGCGCCAACCGCACGGGCCTGTTGTTCCTACGAGGCGATTCGCGGTCGGCAGCGGGCGCGGACGAACGCGGCCGCATCTGGCAACTGGTGCGCGAGGTTTCACATCTACCGCTGCTGCCGCATTGGCAAACGCCAGTGCTGGATGTGCTCGATGCCAGAGGCTGGCTGCGCCGTCTCGACGACGGGCTGGGCGTTCACGCCTGGCGTGTGGAGTTGGGCGATCCGGCCTTCGAGGGCGCGATCTCCCAGCTGATGCACGCCGGGACGCTCTGCTTGGAGCCGGAGGTTTCACCTGCTGTTGCCGAACCCCGCCGCAAGGCGGCCTGAAGTCCATTGCTGCACCCACCGCCTGGCGGGACATGCTCCCGTCAGGGTGCGTGCGCCCGCCGGGTTTTTTTCATTTCTACCCGGAGATTCACATGAGCGAAGACCTTGACGTTGTGGTGCAAGACGCAGTGCCGGTTTCGGCGCTGCCAGTTTTTGAGAAAGCGCCGGAGACGGCGCAAGCGGAGGAGCGCGTGATTGCCTTGCAGCAGTTCGTCGCCGAGTTTGGCGATGGCCTGCTGGAAGCGGTCTCGACGCAGAACCCGCCGATCTACGATGGCAGCCCCGATGCGGCGCGCGATGCGGTGATGGATGCGCTGAAGCGCAAGCCCTTCGCCGCGCAGCGTGCCGTGGTTCAGTCCGTGTGCCGCTTGCTGGTTGAAGCCGATGAACCCGCCGCCGTCATCAATGCGGAGATGGGCACCGGCAAGACCATGATGGCGATCTCGGCGGCGGCGGTGCTTCAGAAGGCCGAAGGCTACGGGCGCGTGTTGGTGATCTCGCCGCCGCACCTGGTTTACAAGTGGCGGCGCGAAATCCAGGAGACCATCCCGGACGCGAAGGTGACGGTGCTCAACGGCCCCGACACCCTGCGCAAGCTGCTCAAGGTGCGTGAAGGCGGGGCCACGGCGCGGGAGTTTTTCGTGCTGGGTCGCGTGCGGATGCGCATGGGGTTTCACTGGCGGGCCGCGTTCAACGTCCGGCGTCTCTCGGTGGAGACCAAGGGCGAAGACGGTGCGGTGGTGGATACGGAGCTGCGCGAGGTGGCGGTCTGCCCTTGCTGCGGTGCCCCGGCACGCGATGCCGATGGCAATCCGCATGAGGCTGTCACCTTCCCGACGGAAAAGCGCCTGAAGTGTGGGGAGTGCGGTTCGCCCCTGTGGTCACTGATGCGCCCGACCGGGCAACCCAAGTCGCGCCGCGAGGTGCTGGTGGATGCACTGTGTGGCCTGCCGACCATCGGCAAGGTCACGGCGGGCAAGCTCGTTGGCCGGTTTGGCGAGGAGCTGCTCAGCGGCATGATCGAGGACAACGTCTATGAGTTCGTCAATCTAATGGACGAGGACGGAGAACTCGTGTTTCACGACAAGCAGGCGCGGCGCATCGAGCGCGCGCTGGCCACGACCGAGTTTGGTTTTGGCCAGGGCGGGTATCAGCCGACGGAGTTCATCAAGCGTTACCTGCCGGACGGTTTCTTCGATCTCCTCGTGGTGGATGAAGGCCACGAGTTCAAGAACGAAGGTTCGGCACAGGGACAGGCGATGGGCGTGCTGGCGGCGAAGTCGCGCAAGGTGCTGCTGCTCACGGGCACCTTGATGGGTGGCTATGCCGACGACCTGTTTCACCTGCTGTGGCGGATCATGCCGCAGCGGATGATCGAGGACGGCTTTCGCTACACGCGCGGCAGCATCGGCGCGGCGGCGATGGGCTTCATGCGCAAGCACGGTGTGCTCAAGGACATCTACAAGCAAACCGAGGGCAAGGCACACCGCACCTCGCGCGCAAAGCAGATGACCGTCCGCACCACCAAGGCACCGGGCTTCGGCCCGAAAGGCATCGCACGGTATGTGCTGCCGTTCACCGCCTTCCTCAAGCTGCGCGACATCGGGGCCGACGTGCTGCCTGCGTATCGGGAGCATTTCACCGAGGTCAAGCCCTCGGAGGAGCAGGCGTTTCACTACGCCCGCATCCGGTCATCGTTGGTGGCCGAGATGCGGCGGGCGCTCGTGAACGGGGATCAGTCCCTGCTCGGCGTGGTGCTCAACGTGTTGCTGGCCTGGCCGGACTGCTGCTTCCGTGAGGAAGTGGTGCGGCACCCGCGCTCACGGGCGCTGATTGCCGAAGCGCCGGTGCTGTTCGGGCCGTTGGAAACCATGCCGAAGGAGCGCGAGCTGTTGCGCATCGTGAAGGCGGAGAAAGCCAGGAACCGCAAGGTGCTGGCCTACACCACCTACACGGGCACACGCGACACGACGGCGCGGTTGAAGGCGATTCTCGAAGCCGAGGGTCTGAAGGTGGCGGTGCTGAAGGCGAGCGTGGACACGTCGCAGCGGGAAGCCTGGATTGCAGATCAGGTAGATCGCGGCGTGGATGTGCTGGTGACGAACCCGGAGCTGGTGAAGACGGGCCTCGACCTGCTCGACTTCCCGACCATCGTGTTCATGCAGACGGGCTACAACGTCTATACCTTGCAGCAAGCGGCGCGCAGGTCTTGGCGCATCGGGCAGAGGCTGCCCGTGGACGTGCATTTTCTCGGCTACGGCGACACCACCCAGATCGGGTGCCTGACGCTCATGGCCAAGAAGATCGCCGTCTCGCAGTCCACCTCCGGCGACATGCCGGACACGGGGTTGGATGTCCTGAATCAGGATGCCGATTCCATCGAGGTGGCGCTGGCGAAGCAGTTGCTGGCGTGAGCGGTTGGGATGGCCCCCGTAAGGGGGCCATCCATCTTTATGCTCCTTGCGGCCAGTCTTCTGGCACAAGTGCAGGCGGCTTTGTCCAGGGCAGCTCGACAAGCGAATCCTGAAACCATTGCTCACGAAGATTGGCGTGCTCGGTCACGATTAACTGAAAGCCCGGTACTTCGCTTTCAGTGAACTTGAGCAGCAGCTCAAACATCCGGCGAACAGCCTTCAGATCGGCATCGGCTTCCTCGGTCTTTTCCACGGAGCCACCCGCATCCTTGTAAATCTGCTCAGAAGGAAAATAGACCTGGGTCGGCTGGTCAATCAGAAGGAATTGTGGAATCGGACAACTATTCTTTGCGGCGAACCAGTGCAGGGCAAGCAGTGCCGACAAGTGATAGGCGAGATGGTTCTCACCGCCACCCGTGCGACTCATGGGCACTTGGCGTTGGGGACGATCAAACAAGATCGTGGTATTCACAAGATCGAATCGCGCGGGCACATCCCGAAACTCGGCCTCGAAACTCTGTATATAGTGCGTCAGCCGCGTGGAGATGATGTTCAATATCGAGTTCAGCCGCTCGTTGCTGTCGTCTGCGCCAATACGGCGTTCCAACTCTTCGACCCGCAACTTCAGGCGACGATGTTCATCGTCAAGCCGCGTCAGTTCCTCATTCGGTATGAGGTTCTCAAGGAACAAGCTGATACGCCCAACAACTCGCGCCGCGGCGGTATTGCGCGAACCCATCTGTGCCAGCACTTCGCTCGCGGCTAGCGCCGCCGCAAGCTCGGCTTCCTTTGCTTTGATGGTATCCGCGATCTGCCGCACCTGACCGTCAAGATCGGCAAGGTAGGCATCGAGCTTGGGTCGCTGACCGACTGC
Source organism: Stagnimonas sp. FW305-C-60 (assembly GCF_058782965.1). NCBI lineage: Bacteria > Pseudomonadati > Pseudomonadota > Gammaproteobacteria > Nevskiales > Nevskiaceae > Stagnimonas > Stagnimonas sp. FW305-C-60. Next base: position 95,530 of record NZ_JBYSYF010000002.1, on the reverse strand, counting down.
AATACGTAGCTCAGCATCAAGCGACTCAAGCTCCTTCAGCAGGACCTGGGCAACCGGGGTGTCCATAGCCAGATTAGATTCGCTAAACGGCCACTGCCACTCACCAGTAGCTGAGTCTCGCGGCAATGCTTTGATGGAGGCGAGCCGATCCGATTGCTCGCTGGCTTCGGATTCATAACCACCGGCGCGCTTGGCAAACTGCCGGGCCGCATCAATCTTGACCTGCACCTCTCGGCGATCCTTCCGCAGCTGGCCAAGGCTCTCCTCGATCTGCGAGATTCGGCTGCCATCATCGCTGGGTAGCGACTCTGGCTTCCACAGCAGCGCCGACCGCAGCGCCTCGATGACACCGCCGGTATCCGAGCCACCACTCACTGTGCCGATTGCGCCGACGGTTTTGGCCTCGGAGAAAAGGCTGATCGCCTTCTCCTGAGCAGTATCCACCGCAGTCCGGGCCTGCTCCAGCAGTTTGGCGTTGAGCTTCAAATCACGCTGGGCGGTGCGCAGTTTAGATTCGAGTTCGTAGCGATCATGCGACGAGACGCCAAGCAAGATCGGGAGCGTGTCGCGGATAGCCTGAGGCTGGAACTGTTCGTTCTGCCGGTAGAAAAGCTGATCTTTGTTGGCTACCAGACCCTGCTTCTGGAAGAGGTAGTAGAAGGTGTGTTTGATGTTGGCGTCGTAGCTATTCCTGCTGTTGTCCAGTGCTACCTGCGTGCGGTTCTCAGGAATGCCGAGCAGCCGGGACAGCAAGGCAACGATGGCCTCGTCGTCCGAGTTAACGATCAACTCGCCGAAGGCCGGCACTTCGAGTGCAGCACCACGGCGCAACATCGCGGTGCTGCAACTCGCCCCGCCATTAGGCGGCGTGGGCTTCGCTACCATCACCTGCTCATTCTGATACTGGTAGATGACCGCAAACCAGGCCACCTTGTCCCGAATGATGCCTTCCGGAACATTGAACGAAGATCGCCCCATGCAGTATTCGATGATCTCAGACAAAGCGGATTTTCCGGTTGACGACCGCCCGGTGATGACATTTAGGCCATCCACGCGAAACCCTAGATCGCGGCGCTGCCCGTCATGACTGTAGATATGGATGGACTTGATCTTCATGGTCTGATTCCGAACGTCGTGTAAACCGTCACGCGGTCTCCGATGCGGGCAAACTCCTTGCCGACGAAACGCGCTGCACGCTGACAGGACTTAGTTTCGTCCGTCCCCGCGAGGGCCTTCCGCACCTTGTCGGGCACGCTGAGAATTCGGCCATGATCCGAGACGGAGATACAGCCTCGCTCCATCAGCAGACCAAACCCCTCGAAAGTGTAGGGGCGCATAGCTGTCACGCGATCTGGGAATCCCACCTGCACTTGAGGGTTTTTCTCCATGACCTTCAGCAAGTAGCTCCGCGTGCTGGCCGCGATCACCTCGCGGGAATCCTTATGCAGGCAGAGAGGGAGCACGAGCAGAGAAAGCGAGAACGGCATCCCGCGAGAATCTTCTTCCTCGTAGCCTTGCAAGGCGCGGAACAGGACCAGTCCGCAAAAAGCGGGATTGAAAAGATTCCGGATCTCGAATGGCCGCTGATCCCACCGCTTCATGTGACAACCCCAAGCAAGTTGCCCAGGCGATCCAGGAATCGGGGATGCCAGTAAACCCTGGGTTCAGGGACAGCGTTTGCAAGGATATGGAATGACCCACGGGTGACATAAGGCTCGGAGACGCGCGCCCGGATACGCAGAGACTCGTAATTGCCGCTTTCCAGGTCGGCCCATCTATAAAGCTCCTTGCCTGCCCTCAGGAGCACTTCCTCAGCACTGTTTTCGTCCAGCTCCTCGAACACCACATCACGGTATCGGCTCCATTCGTCAACTAGGCGACCCTCGTAGTCCTCGATCTCGCCCGACACCAGAAGGTTCTCGCGTGCCCACTCGGATCGCTGCTCGAACGCCCGGTAGTAGTCTAGGATCGCGCTGCGGATGCGGCTGGAAGAGATACCGATTTGTCGAAGCTGCACCACGAAAGGCCGGGGATCGTTATCGGTATCAACACCCGCTGCTGGCTCCTTGCCACGGAACGTGATGGGGAGATTGTCGAGCTTGTATTCTTCTGCAAGCGCATTGAGCTTGTCAGAGACTTCGTCACCGACAATCCCCTGTGGCCGGTTGCCAGTCAGCAAATGGATTACCGCATCGTTCCACCAGCCCTCCAGGCGCTCGAAAATCGCGGTGCGATGCTCGCGCCGAACGGTTCTCATCCGATCCTTGATGAAAGTCGGTATGTCTTCGACTCGTGGGCGGCCATCCAGAATCCGCACACGAGACAAGAAATCATGCTTTTCCGGAACGGTCAGGGCGTCGAACTCGCGCGCGATGCCTGCGATCAGTGCTGAATTGGACGAGGCAAGAGCAGCATCTGCGTCCTCTACCAGCGAGCTGGTGCCGACCGCATCCGATTGACCAGGCACGAGTCGCTTCAAAAACGAGGTGGCGGCAACCGTGCCCGTCGTGAACAAGAAAAACTTCAAGTTCGACTGGCTACGTCCATCACGCTGATAGCGTGCAAGCCAGATGCGGACTGACTTCCAAAAGTCGGTGGAGAGATCGGTCAGGCGGTCGCCCACAGCTTTGTGCTTCAGCGATGCAAGCGACTTGACCCCGTTCTCGGCCACGAAGTCCAGATCGTCGTCTTTCTCGATATGGACGATGGTCTCTTCGGGCAGCTGAAATAGTTGCAGCAACGCCAGTCTGGCCTGGTAGATATAGCCAAGACCCTGTTCCCCAGCCGAGTATTTGTCCGGTTTATCTTCGACCATATCCCCTCCCTCGATGCGCTTCTGGCGCGGCTGAGGAAACTCGTCATCAAGCCTGCGGCTCAATGCTGGGAAGATGTCGAGTCCTCTACCTGCGGTTCTATGTGCCTTGTCCGGCCACTATCGGCCAGATACTACCAAGCCCCATTCCGACGACTAAACAAGCTCCACCAAACAAACCAGCTGGGAGGCATAGCTGCCGTTCCCCGCCGTCATTCCCTTGTGCAATAGCTCGCGCTGCAAAGCGGGTTCAATGGTGGTGGTGAGAATGGAAAGTCGCTGGTCCGGCGTCATGGCGGGCGACGCAGGCGCAGATCGCAACAGCTTGTCGAACTGGCGCTCTACCGCAGGAATGCGGGTTCCATCTGCCCTCACAGCGATGATTTGCAAGATAGTCCGGCGCTCACCCTTGCCGGTGGAGGTCTCGACCAGCCAAGCCGAAACGAGAGCGTTGCCATCACTGCCCTTGACGCAGATTCCTACGTCTTCGGGTGGCAGGCTGCGCCACCGGCCCAGCTCTTCCTGCACGATGGGGTGGTCGAGGCCGAGCAGGGCGAGATCATCCGTGGCGGTCGCTGCGTCACGGTTCAATGTGAATCGTGCTTTCACGCCGGCGGCCGTAACCAATTCGATGCGTTCGGGATCGAGCTGCACAAACCGTTCGTTACGAATCACAGTCGCCTCACGCATGAACGCGGCGAGCCGATCAAGACTGGAAGACACGTCCGAGAATGGGCGGTAGTCGTCGAGGCTGAACCCCTCTAAATCCTGGAAGAGGTCGAATACCACCTGACGAGCCTCGCGTGAGTTTGATAGCGCCGCTTCAAGCTCAACTTTGGTCCGCTTCAGCTCGGGATCGGACAGCGCCTCCTGATACAGGCGGTCGTAGTTCAGGCGTTCGGAGAGCTGGCCCAGAATCTGGGCGCGGAGGTCTTCCGCCACGTTACCGTGTTCATCCACCTTGCCTACCGTCCTGGCGATCTCGGTGAGCTTCTCATCGAGCAGCAGGTAGATGCGGCCTTCAATGGTGTCGGACAGCACCAGGTTATAGACCTGCGCGGTGTGGTTCTGTCCGTAGCGATGGATTCGACCGATGCGCTGCTCCACATCCATCGGGTTCCACGGCAGGTCGAAGTTGAACAGGATGCGAGCGAACTGAAGGTTGATGCCCTCTCTGCCCGCCGCCGTGCAGACCAAAACGCGCGGGCCATCCTTCTGCCGGAAGCGACGCTCTGCCGCCACCTTCGCGCCATGATCGCCGCCGCGCAGCACCACCACACCCTGACCAGGGAAGGTGTGTTCGATCTCACGCGCGATCAAGTCAACCGTCCCCAGGTAGGTGGCGAAGATGACCACCTTCTCCTGTGCGTTCTGCCGCCAGAGCGTGCCCAGGCCATCCAGCAGCTTCTGAGCTTTGGTTTCCCGCTGCTGAGGGAAGAGACGCAGCAGATCGCCGATGCGCAGGCGCTCCTCTGGCAGGTGCAGGTCAACTGTCGCCGACGCCGCATCCTCTGCGTGCGAAGAAGCGAACTCACTGCCGTAAGGATCGGAGGCAAGCTCCAGCGCCTCTTCATCGAGCTTCTTGACAAGCCGATACTTCAGATCGGCAAGCACACGATCCGCCTCGCTTCGACCGATGGAATCGCGGGGGAAGCCATACTCTTCAAAGACCAGCTCGCGCGCTTCTTCCATCAGGCGCTCGCGGCCCTCGATGTCCAGTTCCTTGTCACGCAGAAAGGATTCATGGAGGGTCAGCATCAACAGCCTGCGCTTCAGCGTGCGTCTCACGGCTGCGAAGCTCGACGCCGCGATCTTCTGGAAGATCGCCATCAGGAAGCCTAGAGCACGGCCCTGATTGCCCTTGCGCTTCGCGAGGTCGAATCCGTCTTCCAGATACTCCCTGAGCTTCTCGTAGAACAGCCGTTCGGCAGCGCCCATTACGAACGATTCGGCGTGAACCCAGCGACGCGCGAATAGCGGTGTCCCGTCAGGCTGACAAGCATCGGCCTTCGTGCGACGGAACATCACGGTGTTCAAGCGATGCCGGTGCTCGACCATCTCCTCCGGGCTGCTGAAAAGCGTTGGATTCAGCAGCTGGGCGAGCATCCAGAACTGAAAGTGATTGCCCTGATGCGGCGTCGCCGAAAGCAACAGCAGATCGCGCGCGTGATCCTTCAGGGCCTCGGCCAGCTTATAATTTTCGGTCTTGCGAACCTTCCCGCCCGTGCGCCAGGCCGTGAGGTGGTGCGCTTCATCAAACACCACCAGATCCCAGCGCGGAGCTTCCAGCAGGCGCTTGATCCGCGCGGGACGCTTCAAGGTATCCACGCTGGCAATCAGGCGGTCGTGCTTGGCGAACGCATTGGTCTTGCGATCCGTGATGTCGCCTTCGGAACCGAACACCTCGAAGTCGAGATTGAATACCTCATTCAGCTCACGGTGCCAGTTGTTCACCAGCCCCGCAGGCACCACCATCAGTGCCCGCTTCAGCTCACCACGACTCGCCAGCTCCCGAAGAATCAGCGCGGTCTCGATGGTCTTACCTAACCCGACCTCATCGGCGATCAGGTATCGGCGAGGGGAAGCGGTAGCAATTCGATGCGTCAAAACCACCTGATGGGGCAGTAGATCAATTTTGGCCGATGTCAGCGCAGACGCACTCTCCATGATCGGCAGCGCATGGGCCTCATACGCGAGCCAGGCGCGGCGAGCACGATCATCGCCACCTTCGAGCGCGCGAACGATACGCTCGGTTCGAGAAAGCTCGCGCCGAACCAGCGTCGCCGGCACCCGGCGCTCGCCGATGCTGAAGAAGGCGCGAAGATAGCCATCGTTGGGCGGATCAAGGACAACACCCTGGCCATACTCAGGGTGGGTGATGCGCTCGCCGGGGATGAATGCGGCGGGACTATCCAGCATGTTTGTCCCCGTCGAGCCTATCGAGCGCGTCCTGAAACCGATCTTCGTTGGGGTCGGTTTCTACGGCTTTCTCAAAGGCAGCGCGTATCTCATGCTTTGGCGCTCTGCTCCATTTCAATACTCGTCCGAGGTCGAACCAAGCCCAGGCGCGACGCGTGCGCGGCGCATCCATCTGCACGACCCGGCGCAGCATCTCCTCTGCTTCTCTGAGCTGCCGGACATAGGCCCCCTTATTCCCAGCTGGGCCGCTGGGATGCACCTTTTCAGCCAGCTTCATCTTCACCTGCGCAAACTCATGCAGGGCTTTTACGTCGGCAGCGACAGCTTCCCCGGCAGCCTTGAAGTAGCTATGTGCCTTCTCCAAGCGGCCTGCGCGCTTTTCCTGAATCGCTGCGTCAAAGGCTTCCTCAACGGCATCCAGCATCGGCAAGCGATCCAGCCAAGCGGTTGCATCCTTCTGGCGGTTGTTGTCGAGGTAGGCGGCGGCGATCTGCGTGATGATCGCGGCGAGGTTCGCGGTCGGGTTGGCCTTCTTGACTGTGCCATACACCTCTTCGGCGGCGTGGGTATCTCCGCGTGCCAGTTGCTCCTTCACCAGTTCGATGGCGATGGCGACGGCACTGGGGTGACGGGCGTGGGCTTCCAGCAGGCGTCGCATTGCACCGCTGGCATCGCCTACCGCGCGCAGGTTGGCCATGTCCTGAATCGCCAGAATGGCCTGATATTCGGGATGAGCGGGCAGCGTCACCCGGAAGTAGCTGCGATCCGCATCAAAATCGAAGCGCGGCGGCTCCGAGCCGTTCTGCGTCATGGCGCGGCGCACCTTCGGGATTCCGGTTCCGCGTCCTTCCGCTAGTCGCAGCTCCTTCAGTAGCTCGCCGACTCGCCGATTCCTGGCGGGCACCGGAGGAATCGGGGCCTTGCCGTCCAGATGTGCCTGCTCGATACCGGGCACGGGGCCGGGGTAACTGATGATCTCCAGGCGATCCGAATACAGATACACCTTGATCGGCTCACTCACGCCGTCGTAGGAGCGGTGATACACCGCGTTCACCAATGCTTCGCGCAGTGCGAGCGAAGGGAAGCTGACCCAGTGCGCCGCCTTGGATGTTCTAGGCAGTTTCTGGATCAGCCGCGCTGACAGACCTTCGAGGTAGGCAAGACACTCCCGCAGCTGCTCGTGAATCGGGCGCTTATCGAACGCTTTTTCTTCGAGCATGTTGCCAGCCGCATCATCGGCAAACTGCACCACTTCGATTCGCGCACCGGGGAACCACTGCTCCGGGTTCTGGCTGAAGAACAGCAGGCCGACATTACGTGGGGCATCGTGTCCGTTGACTGGCTCGGCGATGCGCAGGCTGCGATACAGGCTGCGTGTGTCTTGTTCTTCTATCAAGCCGCTACCCACATCGTGCAAGAACTCCCGCACCTTGGTCTCGCGGATGTCCAGCACACTGGCCTGCAAGGCGCGACGGTCGTCGAACGGCACGCGCGCCGTGAGCTGCATGAGCTGGGTCTTCAACTCGGCTTTGCTGTCGGCATCCACGCTGCTGGATTCGAGACGGATGTAATACTTTCGTTGCGCCCCTTTCTCAGAATGTTCTGGGGCCTGGTGCGGACGAACCTGGCTGCCCGGTGCCCAGATCACAAGCAGGTGTTTGCCGTCCACCACCTCCGGCGAGAAGGCCGGCTGATACACCGGGTCAATGGTGTTGCAACGCCCGCGAATCCACCGCTGGGCTTCTTCCAGTTCGGCAGGGGTCAGCCCTTTGGGCGGCAGCACCGCAGCGCCATCGGCTTCGGCCACGCCGATCACGATGTAGCCGCCGTTGAGGTTCTGAAAATCGTTGGCGTAGGCGCAGATGGTGCGGATCACCTGTGCGCCGGTGAACTCCTCATTCCACGAGGCTTTGAACTCCACGCGCGAAGACTCCACCCCCCGGAAATACAGCAGGTCTTGAAGATTGATCGGAAGGATTGAAGCCATGCCGTGACTCTAGGTAATGCGCAAATGGAAAAGCCCTGCCGCCTTCGCGGCCTGGGCCAGGAGGATTTCCTGGGGATACTCGCGGGCCTCACCCCAGAGGATGCGACCGAAGTCCAGGGTGCTGTCGCCGTGCGGCGCACCGCAGCGCCAGAGCACGGCATCGCTGGCGGCCTGCACCTTGATGCGGCCATGCCCGCCGGGCAGCCAGAAGATCAGCGCCGCGTCACCCTCGTAGTAAGCCTGGAACGACAGGATCGCGTCCTTTAGGTCGTCGCCCAGCCAGCTTTCGGCATCGTGCGGCTTGAGCAAATCAAGCGCGCCTTCCAGCCCCGCCACCACCAGCGTGTTGCCGTTGTTGCTGGGCAGATCGTCCGTCCACTTGCCCACGGCGCGCAGCAGCTGGCGCAGGCTCCACACCTCACCGGCAGCACACACCTGGTTGCGCGCGTGCTCGTCCCACAGCCAGCTCACGCCGCGCCGCTGCCACACCGTGTCGAGTGTCTGTTTCATGGCTCCCCGTAAATCTCATCGTCCTCGAAGAGGGTTCCCTGCAAGGGCTTGGTCTGCTGCGATGCGGCCCAGGTGTTGTAGATCGAGACCGCCCGCGACGCAGCGTTGCGCAGCGGCTGATCCGGCCCGTTGTTGCGCAGCCATTCCAGCAAGGGGCGCAGCGCCACATGCGGGCGGAAGTTTTCGTTCTTCAGCGTGTCGGCAGCATTGATACCGCTACCGTCGTAGCAGGCACCGATCAGCACCAGTGCCTGGTCAAGATCGCTGGTGAGCTTGCGGCGGTGCCTGCCCACCCAGTCCCGCGCGAAGCCCAGCGGCTCGGTGCGGATGAAGGTCTTGTTCTGCTCGTTGCACCAGCCGCGCTGCACGAACTCGTCGGGCGTGGTGATGGAACCCCGCAGGAACTTCTGCAACTGATCGCGCTTCACGCTGCTGGAGGTGCTGAAGGTGCGCAGGAACAGGCGCGTCAGCGGCTCGGCGTTGACCGGCGGCGGCTCCTTACCCTTGTCGGCATCTTCATCAATGAGCTGGTTGATGCCGATGAGCGCGTCCTTCACCTTGATGGCGCGGCCCTCATCCACAAACACCTTGCCGTAGTGCCGTGAGAAGTATTCCAGCGCCTTACCGCGCCGGATCACCTGGATGTCCGCTGCGGGCAGGCCCTGCTTGGCGTGGTTCTCCAGCATGGACTTCAGCTGGTTCACGTCGTTCATCACCTCGCGGCGCATCCGGCCCCAGCTCACCGGCTTGGGTTCCTCGGTGCGCTTACGGCAGACGTGGATGATGTCGTATTCGATGGTCTTGGAGCCGAACTCGCCATCGCCCTTGGTCTCGTCGGAGCGGATGGGATAGGTCGCCTCCAGATAGAACCCGGCATCGAACAGCGATTCCAGCACCGCCACCCAGGGGTCGTCCTCGCTGTGATGGAAGGTGAAGGCCAGGATGCCGCTGGGCTTGAGCATCCGGTGTGCTTCGCGCCAGCACTGCGTCAGCAGCCGCTGGTAGAAGCCATCGGGATCGTCCGGCTCGCGGGCCTTGTTGGCCACGGCTTCCAGCGACTTCGGCGTGTAGTCGGCGGCGAAGTAGTCCGGATATTTGTCCTTGAGCGCGAGGCGCAGCCAGACGTAGAAGAAGTCTGAAAGCTCGGAGTAGTGCAGCAGGCCGCCGAAGGGTGGATCGGTGATGACGAGATCGAGGCTGCTTGTTCCGATCTGACTCAGTTCTGTGGACGAGCCGCGATAGACCGTCGCGGCGGAAACGGGGTCGCCGGGCAGCACCTTCTCGCTCTTGCCGGTAACTTGTCTTGCAAGCTCAGGTGCCTGTGCTTTTAGTTGCTCTACGCTCACTGCCTCCCAGGGACTAAGCGCCCAGTCGCGCCCTTCAACCAATGTCGGGACTGTAGATGTCCACGGGCCGTAGCCCATTGGCGAGAACACGCCGACTTCAATGACGGTGGATTTCGGGTGGTAGTTGTTATTCGACATGGCGGGGACGAAGTGATCCTTCGTCACATGCCAGAAGGCGAACATGCTTTGGTTGCGCAGGTAGTTCTGGAACCCACCTAGAACATATTCGCGGGTGGCCGAGTCGAACGTGCCAGTGGTAACTATCGCTTTTAGCAACTGCGTAAGAACTAGCAGCTGTCGCGGATTGAACATCGTCCACCAGTGCGTGAACCCGTGATTCGGCACACCGCCTTGCAGGTGGTGGGTCATGAATCCATAGGGCAGCTCTGAGCGCGGCCAGTAGTCGGCCAGGTCGGCATCCTTGCGAGCGGCCCATTCCTGAGCAGCGGCGTCGTATTGCCGGGCGAGCTGCGCGTCGAACGCGGCGAAGTAGCGGCCGCTGTAGGGCCGGTTGTCGCCATCGCGACGCGGCGAATAAGCCTGCACCGCGTAACCCGCCATCGCGCCGGTCTTGCCGCTGGCCTTCACGGTGTCCAGAACATCCTGCACGGTGCCACAGGCCCCGCAGGCGTAGTGCGACTTCTTGGGCACCGTGCCCAGGTCCGGCTTGAGGGTGATCTTCGTATCCGGGCAGGTCACGGTCTCTGGTAGCGTGCCGCGCACCTCCAGCAGCTTGATCTGGGCGGCGCGCGCCGCGTTCCAGCGCGCCGACGACGCGGCATCGTCCTGCGCCGAGCCGCCGTAGGGCTGTCCGCTGTCATCCTGCTTGGCGCTGCCCGCCAGCCATTGCGGATGCACCAGCAGGCTTAGCTCCACCTTCTTGTTCTTGCCCTTGTCGAGGCGAACCATCTCGGCGTGCTGACAATGCGGGCAGACCACGCCCCGGTGCCGGTCGAGCACCGAGAACGCCGGTTCGGTGGGGGCCACCACCAGCGACACGTCCGGGGCCATGCGGGCATTGTCTTCTTCCACATGGAAGGCTTCACCGCATTTCTTGCAGCGGTGCTCCCAGTGCTTCACCGTCAGCGTCTTCACCGCCATCACGGGGCTGGACATGATGGGCGTGCGGTGGCCGCAGCCCGTTACCTGACAGGGGCCGTGCTTGGCCCAGAAGGTGTAGATGATCTCCGGGCCTTCGTAGCGATAGTCCTTGCGCTGGTCGCGCGGGATGGTCAGCGGGTCGAAGCTCGCGGGCATCACCTTGTTGCTGGGCAGGTGCGTCCATTGGCCCTTTTCGCCGTTGGGGCCGTCGCAGGAGTAGAACGGCATGATCTGCGGCTTCACCTCCGCCTCGATCTCGGCAAGCAGTCGCTTCACCTCATCCAGGTTGACGTTGGCCAGCTCCTGCTTGACCACAAACCAGGCGACGGGATTGAGGTCGTTACCGACCATCTGCATCCCCAGGCGCGAGCCTTCCACCAGCGTGGTGCCGCCGCCCATGAAGATGTCGGCGACCTTCAGGTTCTTGAACGCGCCCTTCTTCTGATGGTTGGCGTAGTAGTTGTCCCAGACCAGCTTGGCGGCGTGCGAGGGATCGTCCGGGGCCTTGGTGGCCGCCGCGATGAGCATGGAGCGGAACACGCTGGAACGCCGCCGCGCCCACCATTTGGACATCTGATAAATCGGCTTGCCCGCATTACCCTCGATGATCGCCACCTGGTTGACCGGCAGGATCGGGAAGTCCACCTCCAGACAGGTCTTGGGGCGGTTGGGGTCGTTGAAGTCCACCGTCGGCAGCGCCACGGGCTTGCCTGCACCAACGGCGCGGGCGACTTCCTGGGCGAGTAGTTCTTTTTTTGTTGGCATGGGGCGGCTTATGGGGTTTCGCGGGACTGGCGTCGCATGTTCTCGACAGCGGCTACCAGATCTACCCCGGCTTTGGGCGTGGCCCAGCGCGTCCAGAACGGAATGGTCGCGCTGCGCGGCTCGTGCTTGGGCTTGCTCATCTTGATTCGTGTCGGCAACAGGGTGGCGTCGCCCACGACCACCGCCTCACCCACATCCAGCGTGGGCAGCACCTCCATCAAGCCTTCGAGGCTTTCGGGCAGCAGCTGCTTCACCACGGCCTGATCGGTCTTGTTGGCCAGACGCAGGCTGATGATGTTGCTGCACTGGCTGAGGATGGTGGTGCTCACATCCGAGGGCCGCTGGCTGACCACCATCAAGCCGACGCCATACTTACGACCTTCCTTGGCGATGCGCTCGAAGTTTTCGAGCGCCCGCTTTTCCAGCGGGCCGGTGGAAGCGGCGCTGCTAGGCAGGTAGAGATGCGCCTCGTCGCAGACCAGCACGATGGGATGGCGCGCATCGCCATCCGCGCCCGGCGAACTCCAGAACTGGATTTGATAGACGAGTCGCGCGACCAGGCCAACCACGACGGGCAAGATGTCTGACGGCACCTCGGAGAAATCAACGATCTTGATGCCGGGGTTGATGCCGTCCTGTTTGACGCCAGTGCCGAGCAGCTTCTCGGCGAGTTGGTGCAGCGCCTCGTAGGTCTCGTATTCCGCTGGGGCCTGATACATGAAGGCGTAGCGGCGATCTTTCGTCTTGACGCTGATCCTGTTCAAAAACCTGGTGAGTTTCCCGAACAGCGGTCCCTGCTTTTCTCCTTTGCTTCCCTGCACCATTTCCCGGTCTTTCTCGGCAATCGCCTCAATAAGGTCTGCCAACCGATACGGCACTGGGGTATCCACAGTGAATCCGTCGAGTAGATCGGGCTTCCCCAGTCCCTGGATAGATTTCTTCTTCAGCTCCACCACCTGCTTCATTAGCTCGCTGGCTTGATTGGGGGCGCTTTCCTCCGACCGATCCACGAAGAGTGATTGCATCTCGTCGTAGTTCAGCAGCCAGAACGGGAGGAATACAGCGCCGTCTCTCTTCGCCTTCAGGTCGCCGATGCCCGCAATGCGGTAGTGGCTGGCGAACTTCATGCTCGAATACTCGCCGTGGAGATCGAACACAATGATGTTGGCATGTGGCAGCAGAGCCGACTGTTCGAGAATCGAGGCGACCGTATAAGACTTGCCAGAGCCTGTGCTGCCGAGCAGCGCGGCATGGCGCTGGAACAGCTTGTCGCCGTCTATGTAGGCGCTGGCCTTGCCATCCAGGGTGTAAGTGCCCACCTTGAGTGGCGAGACGGCTTCCGCTTTCGACGACCGGCTGAGAATGCCCATGAAGTCCTCAAGCGACTTCTCCTCGATGGGATACACCGGGCGGTTGATTTCGGGCAGTGAGAACACCGCGCGGGTAAAGGTGTTCTCCTTGAGGCCGTCGCGGGCGCGGTAGGTGCCGACCAGGCTGACAGCGATACCGTTCTCTTCCTGCGGGATGGCGTTCAAGTCTGTCGGCGGCGCTTCGCCTGCCGGAATCGCCGGCAGTTCCACCGGGTGACGCCAGACGCGCTCGATGATGCCGATCAGCCATTCGTCCCCGAATGATTGGATAGCCACCAGGCGCCCAACGCGGGCCTTCTGCAACCGCTGGCTGTCGGTGACGCGGATGGAGATACGTGCGGTCTCGACGCTACGCACCTCGCCGATGGAATGGGCTTCTTCAAACGAGAAAATGCTCATGAGGCGGAAGGCTCCAGAAATGTCTTGAGGAAGTCGTCCAGCTGCCAGAGCGGGAGATTGGATGGGTAGGTGCGACCATTCCAGCGACAGATGCAGCCGTCGCCGTCCTTGAAGAACGCGATCACATGCGGATTGGCGGCGAGCACTGCATTGATGTTGTCCGTGGTGTCGCGGGTGACGATGACCATCGGCATGTGCTTGGCGACGCGCTCCTTGAGCACGGTTTGCAGGTGCTCATCGTTGAAGCCGAAGCCGATACAAAACATGGCCGGAGCGGTCGCGATCAGGCGATTCATCTCGGTGCGCATTGCGTCGAAAACCGAGCTGACCAGTGCGTCTTGATACTTCGACGGCCCAGGCACAACGACGGCCCGACTGGCGTTGCTTACATCGTTCAGTGATTCGACGACGCCAGCAGGCGTCTTGAGCCAGGTAATGGAGCCATGCGGCTTGTGCAACCGGACGGTCTTGCAGGGACGGTGCTCAATTGTCTGTGCGCCGCGAGCCGGAGCTGCGGTATGGCGGCTGTATTGCGTTGCGAACACCAAGTTGGTCCTGGGGCGACGAAGCCTGAATCCGCAGAACCCGGTATCGAGCGGTAGCTCGGCGAGATCGCAGAACAGTTCCAAGAGCGTGTCGTAGTTGGTGGTGATGACTGAGATGCTTTCTGCGTTCTGCGGCGCTCCGCCGAACAACATGCCCAGTAGGCGCACCGGGGCGAGCTGATGCGGTGCCGCTTGAGCGAGGATGTGCTGCTCCGCCTTACTGGTCTCGCGAATGAGCAGCTCTGCGGTGCATTCACGAAGAGCGGCGATGATTTCCTCGCGGCCAGCACTGCCCATTGGAATGGTGTTGAGGCCCGCTTCCAGGTTTTTCTTTACCGCTGCGAGGCAGCCCGACCATAGGGCCTTCGCTTCGTCTGACTGGAGCCTTGGTTCGACATGCTCAACGAGGTGATCGCCCAAGGCTCCCATGTGCGGCAAGCCGAACCCACACGAAAACCCAGACCCTGCCAGCACTACGGGCGTCGTGCGGAAGATGCTTTGGATCTCGGTGTAGAGAGCTTCAGGCAGTGCCTGGGAAGGGTCTGTCATTGGCTACCCTTGGGCTTCCAATTCGACCCACGGGGAGAGCACTTCCAGCAAGGTCAGGCCCCCATGCGTCAGCGTCGGGTAACCGCCCTGGCTCTTCCATTTCCAGCGCCCCAGGGCAAGCAGGTGCTGCCCATGTGTGTTGCTGACGGGGAGCACCACCGGCGGCACGAAGGGGCCGACATCGGTGCTATTGGCCACATTGCGCTTGCTTGCGAAGCTGCGCTTCAGAAAGCCGCCCAGCTCGCCCTCGGCATCCGGGAAATAGCCGGTCGCGGCGTAGCCGTGATCGGAGGTGATGACCAGCCTGCGGCCCTTGGCCAGACGCGAGACGAATTGCCAGAACGCGTCGCTGGTCAGTTGGTGCGATACGTCCTTGGTCAGCGTGTCGAGTCCCTGGCCTGCGCCGGAACCATCGTGCAGCTTGCTATCCGGCCAGTGATGCCAGAACACCCAGTTCGGGCTGCTGTCCACGAGAGCCCCGCAGTCCGCCCAGGGAAGCTCGACGCTCTCCGTGCGGGCGGGCTGGAGCCGATGACCATAGCCACCGCCATTATTCTGAAGCTGGCTTCTGCTGGAGAAACCCAGAGCCTGCGCAAACTCGTTTGTCTCTCCGGGCAGCTCGGATGCGGTGGCTGCGACCTCGCCGATTTTGAAGCCGCGCTGCACGGCACCCTGAACGAGCCACGGAACCTCACGAAGCGAGAGGCCATCGAGAATCAACACGGCCTTGCCGCCGCCCGCAATCTGGTGCGGCACAGACCACCAGCGTTCGAGGCGTGCGGAGGTGCGTTCTACGGTGCCCTCGAAATCACGCCACAGCTCCCAGTTGCTCGACGACAGGAACAGGTCCAACGCGCCGACCTCTCGATCCCGCTTGGTGACTTCACCGACGGGGTTGGCTGTCGCAAACGGCGGGGTGGTGATCGCCAGGGTCTGCTGGATGATCGCCGACCAGGCGACCGCAGGTTCGCCCTTGGTGATTGCGCGGACGGCTTTGGCGTCGAGGCTCATCATTAACCTTCCTTCTCCAGCTGAATCTCGAACGTCATGCCGTCGGGCAATTTCTTGAGCAGTTCTTTCAGCTGTGCGCCGGTTGCGGCGGAGACCTTCAACGAAACGTCAGTGACGGGCGTTGCTGGCCCGATGCCCCAGCCTTCGAGCTTGCCGATGAGATTGAGCGGCGATGTCGGTGGGTTGGTGTAGGAGACGCGAGGCTTTGCAGACGGCATTCCGGTGCCGCCGCCAAAGATGCCGCCAGGCGCCAGGGTGCCTGTCGCAGTGGAACCTGTCTCGGTCGGCGGAGTGGGGGGAGTATTGCTGCCCCCGAACAGGCCGGGGGCACTACCGGGTGTAACGACCGGGACAACGCCGCTGCTCCCTCCTGTGCTCGGCACCGCCGAAGGCTCAAGAAGGTTGATCTCGTCCAACTGACGCCCGGTAAACGAGAGCTTGGGCCGCAGACGCCGCCATGCCGCTTCTTCTTCCTCACCAGGGTATGCCTGCAAGAACTCCATGCCGCGCAGGTTGATGGCGATTTTGCCCTGTGCGCAAAGGCGCAACACTCTCTCCTTCATCGGGGTTTCGCCAAGCCAGGGAATGCAGTCGAACCCCGGCGGACGCGGCTCCTGAAGCATCTTGAGCAGCGCGCCCAGAGACTTTCCTTCGTGGGCAACCTCCAGCACGAAAGCGTTGAAATCCTCCGGGATGAACACGTCGCGCCCGATGATTTCCTCGATGACTTCCGGGATCTGCGAGCCTTGCTTGTTGAGTGTCTCAACGCTTAGCGCGCACTCGTTAGCATTGTTCGCGTCCCAGCGCAGCAGAACCGCGAAGCGGTCATAACGCTTCTTGAGGATGTCGCGCAGCTCCCCCTGATACTTGTGATGCAGCTTCTTGTATTCGGGCGATTGGCTGCTCCATTCATGGGCTCGCATCGCTGCTCTTGCCAGGACCAGGACATCTCGATCCAGGTAGATGTTGGTAGAGCCGGATCGGGGCAATAGGAAGCGGATGGTGTTGCGCCGCTTTTGCAGGTGCTGTCTGAGCCAGCCGCCGAGCCGCTGATCCAGCCCGTCTGGTTCTTCGGGCAACACGAGGATCGGCAGTCGCTCATCCCAGTGTTCGGGTCTCTCCGATTCCTCAAGCGGAGCCCAAGGGTCGGCAAGCCAAGACTTGGGTAGCGCAATCACCCGAAACGCTTTGGCGACTTCCTCGGTGCCGCCAATGACGTAACGGATTTCCTTTGCCAGATACGCAGCATCCACGCCTGCCGGAAACAGCTTGTCGTTTCGGGCACAGGCCATCAGCTTCGCTTGGGGGTTCTCTTCTTCCCTGAAAACGAGGCGAGGGCCATCCTGGTGGATGTTGAAGCTGTTCTCGACGATGGTTGCCAGTTCTACCTGAAAGGCGTTGTCGTCAACGCCCTTGGCATGGGTGATGTCGGCGTGCAGCGTGGCCGGTTCAGCGCCCGCAAGATTGCCGACGGCAATCGAGCGCAGCCAGAGCGCGCCGACCAGCTCTTCGAGATGAGGCGCTATCGCAGCGTGGTTGGGAACGGCATCCACTACTGAGATGATGTTCTGCTGTGCCTTTGCACGAAGGGATCGGTGGTGCTCGTTGGAGACGGAATCCAGCAAGGCACCGATGCCGGCCGCGTCGTCATCGAGTCGAAAATCGGCAGCAGTGAGGATCGGGCTTTTCTCACCACGGCTTTTGTAGAGGTTTGCCAGGATGCGGATCATGTCGCGCGTCTCCTGAGCATCGGTGGCGATGAGCACTTGCTCCTCAAGCAGTCTCAGCAGGTGCGGCGCAAACGGCCAGGACTCCACGAACTCCCGTTGCTTCCGGTCATGCTCCTGAACTGGAATCTCTAAAAGACGCAGGTATTCGTTGACGTGCGTCGAGATCAACGAGTCAACACTGCCGTTGGAAATCTGCTGGCGATTTTCAAACAGGCGATGCAGCAGCATTCGACGACGATCCTGCTGAATCCTTTCAGCGTTACCGCCTGCCTTGAAGTCAATCGCAATCGGGTTCACGCGATGCACCTGCTGGTAAGCATCGCTGCTTCCATTGCGCACGGAGATGACGAGAACCAGAAGATCAGGGCGTTCTTTGGCAATCTCCGAAAGTATCTGGATGAAGTTGAATGCCCAGTTCTTCCAGGGATACTGCTTTGTGTTGGTCAGGCCATCGAACCAGGTCTGGAACTCGTCCAGCAGCAGCATCGTCGGCTTGTTTTCCAGCAGCTCGATGATGAGCTTGTCGGAGGGCACGTCGGTCTTCGACGCACCTGTGCCCTCCCACTTGCCACGGATGTAGGGGCCATGAGGGTGTCGCTCGAACAGCATGTCCCACAGGAACTTGTATCGCTGACGATGAAGACTCTCGCCCAGCACGAGCATGTCGCCACGCAGCGCGATCTTTCCGATTTGCGGGTCGCCCAGGACTGCCGACCAGGATTTCAGCCAAGCCCCCGTTGCGCCGGGATCATTCACGGCGTGAAACAACGCGGCCATGAGGTGCGACTTACCCAGTCCACGCTCACCGATCACAACCACCGGGCGTCCTTGATCCGGGCCGACCGCTTCGATGCCCTTCAAGAGGTCGTGCGTGGGGTAAGTAATTTCCAGAAAGCTCGATGCCCCGATCTGGGTAGCACCGGAGTTCGTATCGTTGGAGAGTTCAATCGCCGTGCCCTTCAGGCGTTTGCCGCGAAACTCCTCTCGTAAAGTAAGGCCCAGCATTCAGTTGCTCCCCGTTTTCTTGTCCGTCGTGCCCAGCGCCCCGGGACGGTTGGTGTCATTACCCATCAGCTCCGCATCATCGGCGGACTGCTGCTTGATCCATGACTCGATAGCCGCCTGTGAGAATCTCCAGGTTCCACCTACCTTGAATGCCGGGACCTTCTTGGCCGCCGCCAGCCGGTAGATGGTTCGCTGCGTAACCTTCAGGTAAGCGGCCACCTCACCGATGGTGAGGATGTCGCCTTTTGCTGTTCGATCAGGCATTTCCGGAGCAATCTTGGGTAAAGGAGGCCAGCTTAGTGCAGGATTTTCAAGATCGCTACCTGTTGGCTTCCAGATGCCGGCCATGACCTCTCAAGTGGGGGCGGCAGTCTGCCGGTATTGTTCCTGCAAGGCCCCACGCAGCTCGCTCGCCGCTTCGCGCGCTGCGCGCTCGGAGTCCCGCAGGGCAGCAAGTTCCGCCCGTAATGCCTCAAAACTTGAGCTGAGACCTGCGCTGCTGGCTTCAGCCCGCTCCGCCCTGGCGGTCGCCGCCAGAACCTGGCCTTGGGCGCTCTCGACGCGGGCTGCGGCGGCGTTCAGCAGCTCGGCATCGCGCTGCTGACGGTCTTGGGCTGCCGCGAGGCTCGCGTCCATGCGGGCGATGGTTCGGTGCAAGCCCTCGGCTTCCTGGCGTAGAGAGGCTTCGGCGGTTCGTGCAGAGGTTCGCGCCATGTCCAGTTCGCTGCGCGCTCCACGCAGTTCCTCCGCAAGGCGCTGAATCTCGATGTGCTGCTGTTCGCCACGCGCTTCGACGCGCTCGGCACGGGACTGCGCCTCCTGCCGGTCACGGCGTGCCTGCTCCAGCTCCTCGACGTTGGCGTCCAGCTCCCGTTCCAGGCGCTCGATCTCCAGCGCGGCACTCGCCTTGGTGGCCTGCGCCGCTTCGATCTGGCGACGGGCTTCGGCTTCGATGGCTTCCACCGTGGTCTTGGTTTGCTGCTGCACAGCTCGATAGACGGCGGACACGGCCTTGTGGCCGATCTCGATCAGGTCGGGAGGGATGTCCGCCGCCTTCGCGTCGCCACCGCCACGGCCCTGCATAACCTCCGTGAGCACGCGATTGATGGTGGTGTAGCTGCCCCCGCCGAGCTTGGCGCGGACGCGCTCCAATGTGGGTTCCAGGCTTTCGGCGACGAGCTGCTCGACGGCGGTGGCCACGGCTTCAGGCGTGGCGATGATCTTTTTGGGCATGAGGGCTTCCGTAGTGTTGTATCGGTAATACGGGTCATACGTTCTACGTTTGATCCGTAGCCCTTCTTCTCATAGCGGCAGGGTTAGGCCCAGCGAAAACCACCACCCGGCTCGCGGCGCTTTCGGCTTGTGGGAGGGATGCGACCGGCGGAGCCTGTGAGGGGCAGCACCAAGACCGCTCGACACGCTCCGGGTCTGCCGGCCCCGGCGAGGTCATCCGACTTCGCCGGGGCCGTTTTGATGGGCGCCGCGCCTGGAAACCGGCACGCGCGGCGTCCCGGTTTTCTCTACCGAATGGTCTGCCCGGATCACGAGACTGCGCCCCTGATGAACAGGGAGCTTGCAGCCGGATGTCTGCCCACCATGCCCGCACCGACGCCGTGGCCCGCGAGGGTCGCGCTGGCCTTGCTACTGGCTTTGCCGGTGGCGGCTCGCCCGTCGCCCGCCATCGCGCCTTGCTTCGAGCAGGCGGCACAGCACTACGGTCTGGCTTCCGAGCTGTTGCGGGCAATTGCCCAAGCCGAGAGCCGTCTCGATCCACTCGCGGTGAATACCGCCAACCGCGACGGCAGTTGGGACATCGGCCTGATGCAGATCAACTCGCGCTGGCTGCCACAGCTGGACGCGGCAGGCATCGCGCCCGAATCGCTCTACGACGCCTGCACCTCGATCTGGGTCGGGGCTTGGGTGCTGGCGGGCAACGTCGCGCGCTACGGCTACGGCTGGCAGGCAGTCGGCGCCTACAACGTGGGCACCGCCGAATCGCCATCGGCCAGGGCGCGGCGTGAACGCTATGCGGATCGTGTTCACCGCGAGCTGCGCCGCATTGGCGGCCTGCGCGCAGACACCCATGCTCCCTGAGTATCGGCCCCTGCCGCCCGTGCGCGTGGTGCAGGTGCTCTCCGACGCCGAGCTGGCCGAGACGCGCTCGGTCTGGACACGATGCGGCGACTGCCCGGTCGTGACGGTGAAGACGCGGATCGAGGCCGCGCCGCCGCCTGCAACGGCACCGATGGCCGTCGCAAAGCCGCCATCTGCCCCGCCGCGACTCGACCCGCTGCCGCGCACCGAGCTGCGCTTCGGCTTCAAGTCGGTGTTGCTCGACCCGGCGATGACGCAGGCGATTCAGCAGTGGGCCACGAGCTGGGGTGCCTGGCCGCGTGCGGCGCTGCGCATCACCGCCTACGCCGAGAACACCCGTGCCTCGCTGCGGCTCTGCGACGAGCGCGCCCAGGCCGTGCAGATTGCCTTGCAGCACGCGGGGATTCCCTTCACCCAGTTCCAGCGCCTGGTCGTGGTCGCGCCCAATCCGGCGCGGCGCGTGGCCGTGGAGGTCATCGCCTGGCCCTCGGACAACGAATCCCCTGTCGCCGACGCGCGCGCACCGGCAGGGCTGGCTGTCGAGCGCGTGCCTTCCCTTCCGCCTTCCTTCCCTGACCTTGGAGACTCACCATGAAGCTGTCGCACCTCTGGACTTTCACCTGCAAGGCCGCGCGCCGCGCCGAACTCTGGCTGGTCTCGCTGATGTTCATGCCGGTGGCGAGCTTCGCTGCCACCACCGGCGCGGAGTTCGAGCCGGCCTACCAGTTCATCTACGACGCGGCCACCGGCTATCTCGGTCGCGGCATTGCCATCATCGGCGGGCTGATTGGTCTCGGCATCGGCGCGGGGTCCGGCTCGGCGCTGCCCGCGATCATCGGCGTGATCCTCGCCATCTTCGGCGCGCTGGGGCCGACGATCATTGACAACGTGTTCGGCTCGGCCATCGTCTGAGCCCAAGCCGTGGACGGTCGCTTTGTCATCCCGCGCACGCTCGACGATCCGCCGCTGTTCTTCATGTGGAACTTCGACGAGGCGGTCATCGTGATCGTGATGGCGATCCTGTTCGGCATCCTCGGCCAGCTGGTGCCCGGCGCGTTTGCCGGGTATCTGCTGGCGCGGGCCTATGCCCGCCTCAAGGCGCAGGGTGGACGCGGCCTGCTGCTCAAGGCGCTCTACTGGATGACGCCGAGCGATTGGTGGCTGCGCTCGCGCGCGCCCTCGCATGTGCGCGAATACATCGGGGGCTAGGCATGGAACGCCGCCGCTATGTGTCCGCCCTGGCCGAGACCGTCCACCGCCGCAACCTCTGGATGGCGACGGCTCTGGCGATGGTGCTCGCCAATCTGCTGCTCTCCTGCAAGGTGCTCACCACCAGCACGCAGGAAAAGACCATCGTCACGCCGCCGGTTTTGGAGAAGGCGTTCTGGGTGCAGGGCGCGAAGGTCGCGCCCGAATACCTGGAGATGATGGCAACCTTCTTCGCCGGGCTCGCGCTGTCCTATACCAAGGACAACATCGAAGGCCAAGTCGCGCTGTTCCTGCGCTACACCGACCCCGAAGCGCACGGCGAGCTGGCAACGCGGCTCAATGCCGAGGCCGAGAAGATCAAGCGCAACAACCTCTCCTCCGTGTTCTATCCGGTGGAGGTGCGCGTGCGCGAGAAGAGCCAGCAGATCGCCATCACCGGCGACCTGGTGACGATGGTCGGCGAGCAAGTCACCGGACGGCGGCGCGCGGTGTTTTCGCTGCGTCTGACCTACCGCAATGGGCGGCTGTTCGTCGCCGAGTTCAACGAGGCTTCCGATGAAGCGCATCCTTTCGCTGCTCCTGCTCAGCCTGGTTAGCCTCGCGCACGCCGCGCAGGAGGTCGCCGTGCGCGACGGGGCCACCGTGGCCGTTACCGTCTCGCAGCGCGAGCTGACGCGGCTGGCACTGACCAGCGGCGGCAAGCTGGCGCGGGTCTGGGGCGTGGACGGCCACTTCACGGTGCAGGCTGATGACGAGACCGGCGAAGCCTTCATCCGCCCGGTCGAGGGCACGCCCGCCGGTCAGGCGTTCAGCCTGTTCGTGCGCGACGCAGAGGGCGCGACCTACACCCTGACCGCGACGGTTGCCGATCTGCCCGCGCAGACGGTGTTGCTCAAGCCGCAAGGACCGCGTGCGGTGCAGCGTCCGGTGCAGGGCGCGGCCATGCCGCATGTGGCACGGATGAAGGCCCAGCTGCGCGCGATGCTGCGCGGTGATGCCGAGTCGGCAGAGGGCTGCACGCTCGAAGCCGTTAACCGCGCCGTGCCGATCTGGCGCGAGACCTATGTGGAGATCGTGCGCCGCTGGCGTTGTGAGGACTTCCTCGGCGAGGAGCTGCTGCTGCGGAACGTATCCACCGCCGAACTGCGGCTCGACGAGAACGAGTTCCAGGGCCTGTATGCCGACGTGCGTGCGGTGGCGATTCCCAGCCTCGTGCTGGCCCCGCAGGACGCCACGCCGGTGCTCCTGCTGCGGGATGCGAAGCCGTGAGCAACAGCCTGCCCAGCCTCGAAGGCGCTGCACCGATCAAGCGCAAGCAGATGGTGCTGGCGATTGCAGCGGTCGCGGCACTGGTGGGCATCGTCGTGTTCGGGCTGTGGTTGACCGACCCGAAGCGCAAGGTCACGGAGGCCAGCAAGGCCGACCCTAAGCAGGATGTGGTGCGCAGCTACCGCACACCCGGTGCCAACCTCGACCCGAATGAGGTCTGGATCGAACGCTCGGAGACCCGCCTGCACGCGCTCGACGAGCGCAACAAGGAGCTGGAACGCGAACTGAAGGCGATGCGCGACCAGATGCAGCGCGGCGCGAGCGCACCGCCACCGTTGCCGGGCCGCGCTGCGGTGGGGGCATCCGTGTTCGAGAACGTGCCGCGCGAGGCGGAGCCTGGGGCGACGGCTCCGGCAGCCATTCCGCCTGCCAACGAACCCACGATGAGGCGACCGCCGCTGCCGCCTCCGCCCGGTGCGCGCAGCACTCCCGCACTGACCGCGCCTCCCGCCAACTTCGGCGCGACACGCACGACCGGCAACGCAGCGCCGCCACCGGCCATCCTGAGCGTGCGAATCGGCGCGGCAGAAGCCCCAGCGAAGGCCAGCGACAGCAAGGCCGTGCCGCCGCTACAAACCATCCACAACACCCTGCCGACCGGCTCCTTCGCCCGTGCGGTGCTGCTCTCCGGTGTGGACGCGCCCACGGGTGGCCTGGCCCGCACCAATCCGCATCCGGTGCTGCTGCGGGTGATGGATCTGGCGCGGCTGCCCAATCGCTACCGCAGCCGCATCCAGGAATGCTTTGTCACCGCTGCCGCCTATGGCGATCTCTCCGCCGAGCGCGCCTATATGCGCCTGGAAAAGCTGTCCTGCGTGCTGAAGGCCGGTGAGGTGATGGACTTGCCGGTGAAGGGCTACGTCACTGGCGAGGACGGGAAGAATGGCTTTCGCGGCCATGTTGTCAGCAAGCAGGGTCAGCTGATTGCCCGCGCCCTGTTCGCGGGCATCGCCAGCGGTCTGGGGAGTTCCATCGCGCAGTCCTATGCGCAGGTCTCCACCAGCCCGCTGGGCAGCGTGCAGTCGGTGAACCCCTCTGACATCGCGCAAGTGGGCCTGGCCACCGGCGTCTCCAACGCGCTCGAAAAAGTCGCCGACTTCTACATCGAGCGCGCCAATGAGCTGTATCCCATCATCGAAGTGGACTCCGCCCGCATTGGCGAAATCGTCCTCACCGATGCCGTCGCGCTCGGCGATGCCTTCGAGCGCCAAAGCCGCGCGCGTGCGCGCACCCCGGAGGCCGGATGAAGTCCCTGCTGCTGTCCATCGTCGCCCTGCTGGCGCTCTCTGCCTGTGCAAGCGCACCGCGCTACGCCTGCGGTGTTCCCAATAAGACCGGCGACTGCCGCACGGTCAGCAAGGTCTTCGACGATTCGCTGGCGACGGCGGCGACACCCGCCATCGCAGCCGAGCCAGCGCCGACGCTGTCACCTACGGCGCTGGCCGCGCCCCTCTCCGGCGAGGCACTGCTGAGCCGTCCGCGCGTGGTGCGGGTGCTGGTGCTGCCCTGGGAGGACGAAGACGGCGACCTGCACGCGGGCGGTTATCTCTATCTGCGACTGGATCGAGGCGCATGGACGCTCAAGCCCTGAAACCTTCAGCCTTCGCCCGCCTCAAGTCGCGGCTGGGCAGCGAGGCGCGGCGTTGGTTTGCCGAAGAGCCGCCCGGCGAGCTGTATGCCGCAGGACAGTTGCCGCCGACCTTGAACGAGACCGCGCGCATCGCCTCCGCGCGGGCACTCTCCAGCCTCTTGCCCTATGAGTCCTACGACCCCGACAGCCAGCTGTGGTGGAACCAGGACAGCGTGGCGTTTCTGCTCGAAGCAACACCCGCCGTGGGGCTGGATCGCAGCGCACTCAACACGCTCTCCGGCCTGCTGACGCAGGGCCTGAAGGAAAACACGGTGGTGCAGATCGCGCTCTACGGCGATCCGAATGTGCAGCCCCTGCTGAGCCACTGGCAGCAAACCCGCAAGGGTCGTGCAGGCGAACGCTCGGAAATCTTCGAGACGCTCGCCGCCAAGCGCGCGGACTACCTCACGAGCGGCAATTGGTCATCGCTGCTGACCGACCAGCCCTTTGTGCTCAAGGACTGGCGCTTGTTCATCAGCGTCGCTCGTCCCATTTCTGCCAGCGGCATGGATGAGGCCGATCTCGAATGGCTGCAACGGACGCGGGAAGCCTTCAAGGGTTTGCTGGCGAGCGCCAAGCTCAGCGCCTGGGAGCTGGCCCCCGATGCCTTCGTGCGGCTGATGGATACGCTGCTCAATCCGCAGCCGGGAGCGCGCTATCCGCTGTGCTGGGATCGCTTGCGGCCTCTCTCACAACAGGTCGCCGACCCGGAAAGCCTGCTGCTGGTGGGCCGTGATTCGGCCTCGCTGGTGAAGGGCGATTTCAGCGTCAGCCTGCTGCCCTGGTCGGCCCGCAACTACCCGCAGGAATGGCCGGGCTGGATGATGGGCGAGCTGATCGGCGCGCTCTCCAACAACACGCTGCGCCTGCCATGCCCGGTGCTCTACAGCCAGACCATAGTGGTCGGCGATCCGGTCGCGGCTGCGGGTTCCGCCAAGCTCAAAAGTGCCCGTGCGACGCAGATGACCGATACGCCGATGGGCAAGTTCGTGCCCGCCTGGCGCGAGCGGAAGAAGGACTGGGATTTTGTCATCCGATCTCTGGAAGAAGGCCACAAGCTGCTGCAAGGCCATTTCCAGATCGTGTTGTTTGCGCCGCTGGGACAGGAGGAATATTGCGAGCAGCGGATGCGCGCCGTGTTCGAGTCGCGCGGCTGGCAGCTGGCAAAGGATCGCTTCTCGGTGCTGCATTCCGTGCTCGCGGCGCTGCCCATGCACACCGGCCCGGCCTTCATCGCGGAACTGAAGAGGCTGCGCTTTTTCCGCTCCATGCTGACCTGGAGCTGCATCAACACCGCGCCGGTGATTGCGGAGTGGAAAGGCACCGGCAGCCCGCTGCTGCTCCTGCTGGGCCGTCGCGGCCAGGTGCAGTTTGTTGATCCCTTCGACAACACCAAGGGCAACTTCAACATTGCCTGCGCGGCCACGTCCGGCGCAGGCAAGAGCTTCTTCACACAGGAACTCGCCACCAGCGTCATGGGCACCGGCGGGCGCGTGTCGGTGATTGACGCGGGTGAGAGCTACCGCAACCTCTGCGGCCTGCTGCGCGGCAGCTATCTCAAGTTCAGCCGCAAGTCCGGCCTCAACATCAACCCGTTCTCGCGCGTGAACGCGGACGAGCTGAGCGAGGAGCTGCCCATGCTCAAGCAGCTGCTCTCGCAGATGGCCTCGCCGGTCACGCCTCTCGATAGCACGCAGCTTTCGTATCTCGAACAGGCCATCGTCGCGGTGTGGCGCAAGCACGGCGCGGACTCGACCATCACCGCCGTCGCGGCTGAGCTTTCGGCGGGCTATGAGCCGATGCAGCGCGATCTCGGCGTCATGCTCTATCCCTACACCCGTGAAGGCGGCTACGGCGTGTTCTTCGAGGGCCGCGCCAACATTGATCTGTCCAATCCCTTCGTGGTGCTGGAGCTGGACGATCTGGTCAACACGCCCGATCTGCAAAGTGTGGTGCTGCTGACCCTGATGCTGCGCATCACCGAGGAGATGTATCTGCACGACCGCAAGCTGCGAAAGCTGGCGATCATTGATGAAGCCTGGCAGCTCATGGGTCAGGGTCAGGCAGGCAAGTTCATCGAGCGCGGCTACCGCACCGCCCGCAAATACGGCGGTGCGTTTATGACGGTGACGCAAGGCATCGGTGACTACTACAAATCGCCGATCAGCCAGGCGGCACTAGAGAACGCCGACTTCCTGTTCCTGCTGCGGCAGAAGCCGGAATCGCTCGCGCAGGTTCGGCAGAAGGGCCTGTTGCAGATGGACGACAGCCTGGAAGAACTGCTGCGCGGCGTGGATACCGTGCAGGGCAAGTATTCCGAGATCGCCGTCAAAGGCCCGGCGGGCGTTTCGATTGGCCGTCTCGTCGTTGACCCCTTCGCCGAGAAGCTCTACTCGACGAAGGCCGAGGAATTCCAGTTCATCCGCGACGCCGAGCAGGCCGGCAAGAGCCTGGTCTGGGCGGTGGAAGAGCTGGTGCGGCGGAGTGCGCAGCGATGAGGCCGCTGTTGCTCGCGCTCTGTTCCAGTCTCGCCGGTGGCGCGGTCGCGGCGACCGGCGTGGTGATGCTGCAACGCTGGATGGCTCCCGCGCCCGTGCTGGTGACGGTGCGCCTGGAGGAGCTGCTCGCCGCCCAGGTGCAGAGCCTGTCGGCCTCTCTCGGCGACCCCGCCCAGCAGGCCCTTGCAGCCGAACACTACGCCCGCGCGCTGGATGCCGAACTGGATCGCACGGCGCAGGAATACGGCGCGGTGGTGTTCGCCGGTGGCGCGGTCATTCGCGGCGCGACCGATCTCACCGGCACGGTGCGGGCCAGGCTCGATGCGCGCCTCGCCGCAGGAGCGCCGCCATGAGCCATGTCCTGCACAGCACGGCGCTTCCGGGACAAGACCATGCCCGTCAGCGCCAGGAGCAACTGGTCAAGAACCGGCGATTCATCCTCGCCCTGGTGGCCTGGGCCACTACCTTCAGCCTGATGATTGTCGCCGCCAAGCCCTGGCTGCGGCTGGCCTACAACAGTTCCGACAGCCTGCCGGGCGTGCTGTATCTGATCGCGGTCGGCCAGACGCCTACACGCGGCCAGCTCATCGCCTTCTATCCGCCACGCAACCGCTTCTACCGCGAGGGCATGTTCTTCGTGAAGCAGGTGCGCGGGGTCGCTGGCGATGTGGTGACGCGCCGCGAGCGCGATTTCTTCCTCAACGGCCAGCCACTCGCGCAGGCCAAAGCACAGTCCCTCAAGGGCCTGCCGCTGCAACCCGGCCCCGAAGGCGTTCTGCCTGACGGTTTCTATTGGGTGTGGACACCGCACCCGGATTCCTTTGATTCGAGGTATGCCGATGTGGGCTGGATTCCGCCTGATCGTGTGCTGGGTCGTGCTTACCGCCTGCTTTGAGGCGCAGGCCGAAGACCTCGGCCAGGTGGGCCGCGCCTGGCCCGTGGCCGAGCGCGACCTGTCAGAGGTCATCATCGGTCGGCTGCGCGAGAAGGAGGCCAGCGGCGAGCTGGCGCGCCTGCACGAGGGGATGCGGGCAAGGACGCGCGCCACCGTGCGCCAGCCGCCCACCCTGGGGCTGCCGCGCGTGAAGATACCGCGCAGCTATCTGTTCGATCCCAGCGTCACCGTGCCTTACGACCTGGCCGACCACGGCGGCAAGGTGTTCTACCGCGCTGGGCAGCGGGTGAATCCACTCGCGCATCGAAGCCTCACCCGCCGCATCGTGTTTCTCGATGGCAGCGATGCAGCGCAGATGGACTGGCTGCGCCGTGAGATGTCGCTGCCCGGAGCGATGAAGCTGGTGCTGACTGGCGGTTCGCCGGAAGCGGTGCGCGAGGCTGTGCAGCAGCCTGTCTGGTTCGACCAAGACGGTTCGCTCGTGCAGACCTTCGGCATCACCGCCGTCCCGGCCATCGTCGCGCAGGAAGGCCAGCAACTGCGCGTCCGCGAGGTGCGGCCATGAAAGCCTGGATACGCGCCCTTGCCGCAACTGCGCTGCTGGTCACGCTGGCCTCGTCCGCGCAGGAGGCCACCGATACCTACAGCGAAGACAGCCTGCACGGCCCTTGTCCAGGCCGCTTCCCGAATCCGATCTCTGACGTTTGCTGGAAGTGCGTGTTCCCCATTTCCATCGGCCCCATCAGCATCTCTCTTGGGCAGGACGATAGCGGCGACAAGCCGCCTCTGATCTGCACCTGTCCGGCACCACCGCCGGTGTTCATCCGCTATGGCGTCGGTATCAGCTACTGGGAACCGGCGCGCATCGCCGAAGTGGTGCGCACGCCCTGGTGCTCGCCCACGCTCAACGGCAGCGTGCTCGGCGATCAGGGAGCGCCACGCGGCACCCATGCCGGTCACGGCGATGACGAGCGGCACGCCTTCTACCACGTCCATTGGTTCACCTATCCCTTGCTGTCGTGGATCGGCGCGTCCATCACCTCGTCCATCTGCGCGGTGGAAGACACCTTCGATCTTGCCTACGTCACCGAGCTTGATCCGCTGTGGGACGACGACGAACTTGGCTTTCTCATCAACCCGGAAGCGGTGCTGTTCGCCAACCCCATCGCGCAGGCGGCCTGCATCGCCGACACCGTGGCGGCGACGGGTGGCTTCGGCATTGACGCACTGTTCTGGTGCTCCGGCTCGCAAGGCTCCGTGTATCCGATCACCGGCAACTCGGCGCATCACGTCGGTGGCGTGGACAGCAGCCTGCTGCTCACGCACCGCATGGCCTTCAAGCTGCACCGGCAGGGCATCGCGCAGGACACCTCCACATCGGGCGCGATGTGCGGTTCGCAGATCCAGCCCATCCTGCGCAAGGGGCAGTACAAGACGCAGATGCTGTTTCCGGTGCGGCAGAACGACCGCTGCGTGCCGTTTGGCCGTCCCAGCGCGTTCTGGGCGGCAGGACGCGAGTTTCCCTACGAGGGTGAGGACTTCACCCATCTGGTTTGGAGGAAGCGCCTGTGCTGCGCGTTCTGACCCTCTGCCTGAGTTTCGGACTGCCCGCGCTGGCGCTGGCCAACCCACCCACGGCCCGCGAGGAAACTGCCGCCACGCGGCAGGCTCGCGAGGCGATCCGCGCCGCTGAGCGCCAGGCTACTCAACTGCCGGAGGCGCTGCGCGCCGAGCGCGAGGCCTTGGAGCGCATCCCCCGTGACGCCGAGCACCCACGCCTCGATCTCCCAGGCCATGACACGCTGGGGCCAGTGCTGGGCGTGGAAACAACGCGCCTCTGGTCCCTGAGCGAAGACAGTGCGCCGCCGCCACTGCTCCTGCTGGTCTCCTTCAGCCTGCCGGAGGCCAGTCTGCGCGCACTCGCCGAGGACGCCGCGAGGCTCAAGGCCCCGCTGGTATTGCGCGGACTGGTTAATGACTCGATGGAGGACACCGCCCAGCGCGTCGCCGCGTTCAGCAAACAGACCGGTATCGGCTTTGCCATAGACCCGACGCTGTTCAGCCGCTTTGGGGCAGATCGGGTGCCGACGCTGATCCTGCCGCTGGAATCCCTGCGCGCCTGCACCGAACAGGATTGTCCAGCCCCTGCGCATGTGCGCGTTACTGGCGAAGCCAGCCTGGCCTATCTGCTGGAGCAGGTCGAACGCCGCGCCGCGCTGCCGCAAGCGCGCGAGCGGGCCAAAGCCCTGCGCCTGAAGCTGGGGACGCCCTAATGCGCTGGCCGACTCGTAAGGAGCTGGCGGGACTGGCCTGGGGCTTGGGCGCAGTGACGTTTAGCGTCGGGCTGCCGGTGTGGCTGGCCTACGCCCAGACCGACGCCTATCAAGAGGGCCGGCAGGCCGGTGCCGAAGGCAATACGGCGGCCATCAATGCCGCGCGGCAGGCTCCGGAGTCGTATCCCGGCTATCAGGGGGGCGACCCGCCGGAGCGGGGCTACTACCACTCCGGCGTGGCCATCGAAGACCAGGCGCGTGAGGAAATGCCCCGGCACGAGGTGGGCCGCGACGTGAACGACGCGGCCTATAACCGGCCCCGCTACCGGCTGGAAGCCGATGAGCCGGAGTTCGCGCGCGAGCGGCAGGCGCAGGCCAGCGGCGGCGCGCTGACGCAGAACTACAGCGGCTGTCAGAGCCTGAGCCACGGCGACAACCGCGAGAACTATTCCACTGCCTTCTGCCATGCGGATGCGGTCAATCCCTTGCCGACCTGCCAGCGAACCCGCGTCCCCGATTGCCTGGCGGACGCGGAGTGCGAGCTGGCGATGGATGTGCAGTCCATCCAGTCCGACATGGCCTGGAACTACCAGTATCCGACGCTGACGCTGGGCACCATCGCCGACAACTACTGGGGCGGTTCCTGCGCGGTCTATGACCGCACGACGCGCTTCAGCATTGACGACGTGGCGATGGTCAAGGAGTTCCGTCTGTTCGAGGTGGGCTTCGACGACTGGCAACTGATCGAGGTCAACGGCCATCTGGTTGCTGTCGGCCCCTACGGCGGCGACCGTCTGGAAGTGGAAGGTCGCCGCGTGCGCTACAGCGCCAGCAATACCGGCGCTTGCGAGCTGAGCCGCAGCTGGCGCTATGGCGTCAACGTGGACATCCGGCCCTACCTGCAAAACGGCAGCAACAACATCCGCATGAAGGTCATCGTCGCGGGCAATGGCGAGGGCTATATGCGCTTCTCAGTGAAGCGGTTCTGCGACTGTCCGGATCGCGGCACCGATACCTACGACACCACCTGCGAACGCCCCATTGCCGCGCCACCGCAGTGCCGTGTTCACGGCACCGGCTGCCTGGAAGGCCCGGAGCGCCGCACCATCAACGGCGCGCCGGTCTATCGCGCCTGCTGGCGCTACGAGGACACCTACCTCTGCTCTGGCGAGGAGCAACGCGAGGAACCCGCCTGCCGCGAGCTGCGCGACCGCCAGTGCGAGCAGACCAATTCCACTTGCGTGGAATACGACGCCAACAACCGCTGCCGCCGCTTCCGGCAGGACTTCCGTTGCCCGGAGGGTGGTGGCGGTGATGACGGCACGACCGTCTGCGGCGAAGACCTGTATTGCCCCGGCGGCGACTGCACCGCTGCGGATCGCCAGACCACCGACACGCCAGTGCAGGACATGGCGCAGGCCGCGAGCTGGCTCGCCGCCGCGCAGAACGCCTCCGACGACTTCGATCCCGACAACTTCACGATGTTCAAGGGCGCACCGATGCGCTGTGCCAAGACCGATTTCGGCTTCTCCGATTGCTGCAAGGACTCGGGCTGGGGCAATGACATTGGCTTCCATCAGTGCAGCCAGGAAGAGGAGCAACTCGGCTTTGCGAAGGAAGCCGGACGCACCCACTACGTCGGCAGCCATACCAGCGGCGGGCCGATTGACGAGCGCGACTACAAGACCTACTGCGTCTTCAGTAGCAAGCTCAGCCGTATCATCCAGCAGCAGGGCCGTGGCCAGCTCGGCATGGGCTGGGGCAGCTCGCGCAACCCGGAGTGCCGCGCCCTGAGCACGGAGGAAGTCGGGCGACTCGACTGGTCGGTGATGGACTTGAGCGAGTTCTATGCCGACGCCGAAGCAGCGGCAGAGGCCGCTGGCCGCAACATCGAGTCGAACCAGGCGCTGGAAAGCCGGATGCGGGAACGCATTGAGCGGATGAACCAGTCCGGCTCGCCCAGCAACAACGGGGGCGGCGGTGGCTAGGCCGCAGGACGCCGAACACAGCTGGGGGGCGCTGCTATTGCCCTGGCTCTATGCCTACCTCGTCGGGCTGACGCTGTGCCTCGCCCTCATCTGGCCGGAGCGCGCCTGCGCCCAGCGCGATCCGCAGGCCGAAGCGCAACGCAGGCCCGGCGGTGCGATTCAGCGCGCCATCCCGGTGCCTCCTGCCATGCGCGAGGGCTTGTCCAGTGAACAGGGCAAGCCAGCGCCGCCTCCGGCCTATTTCCGCGAGCGCGAAGATGGCTGGTTCTGGTATCGAGACCCGGCTAAGCCATCACCGCCGGTTCCTCTGCCGGCGGCACCGACGCCGCCGCCATTCCGCGACACCGATCCCGATGTGGATGCCAACGACCCTCTGAAGCGCATCGCGCGCCAGCGGGAGCGGCTGGAACGCATCCAGGCGCTGGCGATTCTGGAACCGACGCGCCAGAACGTCGCTGCCTATCTGGAACAACATCAAGCCCTGATGGAGCAGTCGGAACGCTTCGCCGACACCTGGCAGCAGGTGGTCTGGACAACCCCGGCACTCGATAACAGCTTGCGCGCACCCACCGGCAGCGCCGCCTATGTGCGCGCCGACGCCGATGCCGAGGGGCTGGACCAGCGCCTCACCGAGGCCGCGCAGCACTACGGTCTGATGTTCTTCTTTCGGGGCAGTTGCCCTTACTGCCATCAATTCGCGCCAGTGCTGAAAGCCTTTTCCGAACGCTACGGCTTCAGCGTAGTGGCCGTCACGCTCGACGGCGGCACGCTGCCGGAGTTCCCGCAGCCCAAGACCAATGACGCGGCAGCGACGGCTTTGAAGGTGGAGAGCGTGCCCGCCGTCTATCTCATCGAGCCGCGCCAGCGCACGGTGGCGCCCGCGAGCTTTGGCTTCATCGGCTACTCGGAACTCGCACAGCGCGTGGACACGGCGCTCCAACAGATTCGCAGCACCCCGGAAACCCAGGGCCTGGCCCTGAATGGAGCACCGCCATGAAGCGCCTCGCCCTGTCCCTGATCGCCGCCAGCCTGCTGGCCTCGCAGCCCGTGGCAGCGGGCGTCGGTGGCGATCTCGAAGCCTTCTTCAACGATATGAACTATGTGAACGTGACGCGCCCCGGCGTTTACGAGGGTCAGCAGGCGGGTTACTTCACTGGCGGCGGTCTCTATGCCCGCACGCCGGTGCGCGACTTCCAGCTCGTGGGAGTGCAGATGCCGCGCTTCCGCGCCGGCTGCGGCGGCATTGATGTCTATACCGGCGGCTTCAGCTTCATCAACGCCGAGCAGTTCGTGCAGTTCCTGCGCACGGTCGGCCAGAACGCGAAGGGGCTGGCCTTCATGCTCGCCATGAAAGTGGTCAGCCCGCAGATCGAGCAGACCATTGCCTGGCTGCAAGAGAAGGCGCAGATGATTAACCAGTTCACGATGGACTCCTGTCAGGCGGCGGGTGCGGCCATCGGCGGCGCGCTCGAACTCATGGGGCAGGAAGAACAGGCGTGCATCACACGACGTGTGTCCAAGCTCGGCGAGGACTATGGCGCGGCGAAGGTGAAGTGTCGCAACAACCCCAACGACAAGCCGTCCCTCAATCCAGACGAGGACGACATCAACTTCCACGAGGGAAACATCGCCTGGCAGGCGATGATAAAGAACAGCTTCTTCCGCAGCGACCTCGAAGTGGCTCAACTGGTGATGAACATCACCGGCACCGTGGTGACGACCCGCGATGGCGGTTCCGATCCGCAGACCACCACTCGCGTCATCCCATCGCAGCTGGTCGCGCAGGGCGGCAGCGATCCGCTGATCGCCGCCTTGCTGAATGGCGGCACAGTGCAGATCTACCGCTGCGAGGACGCCGAGGTGGATACCACCAAGTGCGTGCTCTTCGGTGGTAGCAAGAGCGACCTCAACATCCCAGCCAGTCAGGCGCTCGATGGCAAGGTTCGTCTGCTGCTACGTAGCCTGGCCGAGAAAATCGCGACCGAGAGCGCGCCGCCCACCGAGGAGGAGCGCGGCCTGATCCAGGCCACCAGCCTGCCGGTTTACAAGTTTCTGACGGTCTCCACGGCCTATTTCGCGGGCAATGTGGAATCGGAGATCGCCACCTTCTCTGAGCTGATTGCGAAGGACATCGTTCACGCCTACCTGCTCGACCTGCTGAAGAAAATTGCCGATGGCGCGGGCGGCTTAGAGGAGACCAAGGGCAAGGCGGTGACGCAGTTCCAGGCCGACATCCGCGAAGCGCGGCAGCAGCTCGCGCAAAGCCAGCAGAAGATCGGCGAGGACTACGACCGCGCGCTCAACTTCGTGGTCAAGGCCCGCGACTACGAACGCGCCCTGGTTGGGCGGCTTTCGCCCACGGTGCTGCAATCGGCGATGTGGTCGGCGGCACGCTGAGCGGCAGCAATGGACTTCGAGGTCTTCACCTACGGCGGCGGGGAGTTCCTGCGCGTCACCTTCAACGCCGTGGCAGCGATGCTCGACAACGGCGACTACCTCACCGCGCTCAAGGCGGCTGCGACGGCGGGTCTGCTGGCGGTGCTGGTGCAGGCCGCGTTCAAGGGATCGGCCATCAATCTGCCCTGGCTGCTGGGCTTCATCATGGCGTTCTACGTCCTCATCCTGCCGCGCGCCAACGTCATCGTCACCGACCGGATTGATCCCACGCAGTCGGCGGTCGTCTCCAACGTGCCGATGGGCCTGGCCGCGACCGCCGGGCTGTCCAGCCTATTCGGGGACTGGCTCACGCGCGGCTTTGAGCTGCTGTTCGCGCTTCCCGACGAGATGGGCTACTCCGGCAACGGCCTGCTGTTCGGCTCGCGCCTGGTGGAGGCGAGCACGCACTTCGAGATCACCGACGTGCGCACGCAGGAGAACCTGGCCGAGTTCTGGCAGCAGTGTGTGTTCTACGACATCCTGCTGGGGCGCTACACCTGGGAAGACCTCTACTGGCACAGCGGCTATGACTCGCTCTGGCTGTTCGTGCAGGACCGCACCTCTACCGTCCGCGCCTTTCCCTATTTGCCCGCAAGCGGAAGCCGCACGACGCTGATCTGCAAGGAGGCGATGGACGCCACCAGCGGCCCGCTGGCGCTGGACGTGCAGGAGTCGCTCGACAAGGCGCAACGCTTCTACGGCCCGCAGCTGGTGCGTGCGGACTCGGTGGACAGCGCCGTCACCCGCTTCGCGGCCGCGATGCCCGTGAGCTACCAGTTCCTCACTGGGCTCTCGCTGTCCGCCGAGCAGATCATCCGCGAGAACGCGCTGGCCAACTCGATGAAGCGCGGCGTCTCCGCCTGGGCGGCGAAGGTGGACGCACCCGCCGCCGCGCAGGACTTCGCGCTGGCCCGCGCGGAGGCCGAGCGGCGCACCGCCTATGGCGCGTTGGGCGAGCTGGCGGCGCGGATGCTGCCGCTGATCCGCAACATCATGGAAGCCTTCATCTACGCCGTGTTTCCCATCGTGGCACTGCTGCTGATGCTGCCGGTCGCGCACAAGGTCGCGGCGTCCTATCTCAAGATGATTCTCTGGGTGCAGCTCTGGGCACCGCTCTACGCGGTGCTGCACGGGGCCATTACGGTCTATACCCGCTGGCCTGCCGAGGCGAGCCTGCACTATGTGACGCCTACGGGCACGACGGAGACGGTGCTGTCGCTCGCCAACTACACCGGACTGGCGCAGGTGATGAGCGATCACGCGATTCTGGCCGGGTATCTGACGCTCTCGATCCCGATGATTGCGTATCTGCTGGTGAGCTTCAGCGGTTCCGTGGCTGCGGGGATTGGCGGGCGCATCCTGCAAAGCTACGAAGGCCCGGTGAGCCAGGGCGCGAGCGAGGCGAGCACGGGGAATCTTTCGCTGGGCAACACCAGCTTCGGCAATGCAGGCTGGTGGGCGCAAAACACCGCGCCCAGAACCACCACCGGCGGGGTGGAGATGCAAGGTGCGGACGGCATCCGGCGCAGCATCACGCCGACGGGCGAATACACCAGCTTCCCGGAGTCCAAGCTGCCGGTGAATGTCGGCATAGACCAGGCCATGCGCGAATCCTTGAGCGCCCAGCAGGCCGAGTCGGTGAAGGCGGCGCGCAACGATATCGCCGCATTCACCACCGCCACCGCTGCGGCCTACCAGAACCTCACCTCTGTTGCCGAGCAGATCAACAACAGCCAGGGCTTCGCTCAGCAGTTCGACTCCGGGCTTTCGGCGAGTGCCTCGAAGCAGACGGACGAGGTGCAGAAGCTGACTCAGCAGTTTGCTAAGGAGAATGGTCTGCGCGAGGAGCAGGCCGCGCAGGTGCTGGGACTGGCCACTCTGTCCGTGGCGCAGCCGGGTCTGCTGAAACTGGTCAATCCTGTGGATTTGAGCGGACAGGTCGGCATTCGCGGCACCAGCCAGGCCACCGACAGCGAGGTCTTCAAGCGCGCACAGCAGTTCGTGCAGGACACTGGCTACAGCCAGCAATATGGCGAAGCTCAGGACGCCACCAACAGGATGTCATCGAGTTTCCGGGGCGAAGCCAGCCAGTCCGGGCTAGATCAGGTGCAAGCTAGCTTTCAGGCCAGCGAAGACCTGCGGCGCACGGCCCAGGCCAGCCTCGAACGCGCTGAAACATTCACCACGGCGCGCGAGCGAGTGGACTCCTCTGGTGTCTCTCTCACCACCGACCTCAACAACCCATTCCGGCAATACCTCGCCGAAGTCGTCGCCGGTGGCGACACGATGTCCGCCGACCGTGTGCTGCAACGTGCGCAGATGGGCAGCGATGCCGACCGCGAAACCGTGCTGCGCGCGGCGCGCGACTTCGCCAGGGACGAGGCGGGTGAAATCGCTGGCATCAAGTCAGCACCGGAGTCTGGCGACCTCGCGGCGCGAGGGCGCAACCAGATCGAGACGCTGGATCAGCGCGGCCGGGGCGAGATCGTGGCTCAGGATCAGTCCTACCGCCGGGATGTGCAGACCGCGCGCGAGATCAGTGTTGCGCAGGAGAAAGCGGAAGTGCTGGATCAGACCACTGGCACTGCCGCAAGCGTGGAGGATCGCCGGGCGGCACTCGGCGCACAGGCGCAGAGTGGCGACAGCAAGACGCGCGTCGGTGGCGAGCCGCTACGGGAACGTGTCGAGGCCGAAGCCGATTCGCCCAATCAGGGCTTGCTGGGCACCGCCCTCGATGGCGCGGGCAAAGTGGTGCCCTACGTGGACAAGTTCAGCGACATCCCCGACAAACTGCTTGGGCCAGATCGCCGTTAAGGGCGCAAACGGGGATCGAACCAGGCTGAAGCCGGAGCGATTCCAGAGGGGTCGCGCATGTCCTTGTCGAGCCGCTCGCGGACTCTGCGCAATTCTTCCGCGCGTTCGCTCGGCAATCCGCGTGCGTCGCTGCGTTTGCGCAGCGCCCAGATCGCCAGACCCGCCGCAGGAACCGCGAGCCAGGCACCGCCCACACCCCAGCAAAAGGCCACCAGCAGCAGCGCCAGTGCGGTGTCGCAGACAGTGAGGAGGCTGAGCTTCATAGGCCGAATCCTCCGCCTCTTGCCGCAAGCCTGCAAGGGGCAAAGGCACATGCCGTA
The DNA here is from genome assembly GCF_058782965.1 of Stagnimonas sp. FW305-C-60. Classification (NCBI taxonomy): domain Bacteria; kingdom Pseudomonadati; phylum Pseudomonadota; class Gammaproteobacteria; order Nevskiales; family Nevskiaceae; genus Stagnimonas; species Stagnimonas sp. FW305-C-60. The sequence goes on along the minus strand of NZ_JBYSYF010000002.1, from coordinate 57,995 downwards.
AGGGGCTGCTTCAGTCCATGACTTGCGAACGGTAGGGGCTCAGCGAAGGGGAATGGCCCTACCCTAAATGGCCATCCCGCGCGCGTGATGAAAAGGGCGGTAGAAACCCACCGCGCGCGACGGATGGTTTCCAGTCGCGGTGGCTTTCCGAGGGTCCGAGAATCGTCGGAGGAGGCGTGACGGATGGCCATCATCGAGAAACTGGACGGCTTGGGCTTGCGCTCGCTGGCACCGCCACTGCTTTGGCTGATCGAGCGCACGGGTGGCATGGCGAGGGCGTTCGATAACGCCGACGAACACGCCGAGCGCCTGCTGCTCCAGCACATCGAACGGTGCTCAAGCCTGACTCAGGACGATGCGCGCGTCTTGCTGATGCAGGTCTGCGTTGGGCTTCCCGCGTTCCGCTACCGGGTGGGTTCGGCAAGCGGCCCTGAGGTGTGGCACCCGCTGAAGGAATCCCTGGAGCAGTTTGAGGCCCGCCAGGGCGGCGTGCTGTTCTGGCTCGATGTCGAACTCCATCCGCCGATTCCTGAAACCCTGGAATGGTTGCGCTCATGGGGCTTCTGAGCCGCTGGCTGGGCGCGGCCCCGCCAACAATGCCAAGTGAATCTGGGCACCCGTCGCCGTTGCGGCGGCATTCGGTTCAACCCGGAATCCGGTTGATCGAAGCGCACGACGCGGTGATCGCTGCGATCCGGCAACAAGTCGGCGTGCCGCAGGCGCACTGGGCGGCGCTGTATCAGCCGTTGCTGAGCAGCTACGCAGCCTTCGTGCAGTCGCTTCCAGCCTCGGAGGCGCACCACCACAGCGAACCGGGCGGGATGCTCGCGCACGGGCTGCAAGCCGTGCTGCACGCCTTGACCTTACGGCGAGGCATCCTGCTGCCTTCCGGCGCGAGCGCCGAGGAGCTGGCCGAGAAGCAGGATGTATGGACGTATGCAACGGCGACCGCCGCCCTGCTGCACGACATCGGCAAGCCGCTCTGCGATCAGCAGGTGCTGCTGTTCGATGTATCGGACAAGGCCCTGGGCCAGTGGGATGCGCTGGCCGGGGCGATGACCGCCCCTGCGGCAAGCTATTCGGCGAGCTTTCGGCGCGGACGGCGCTATCGGCTTCATGCACGGTTGCCGCTGATGCTGGCCCATCACATCGTGCCTGCCGCAGGCCTGCGATGGCTGGCGGCGGATCTCGATGTTTTCGAGTCCTGGCTGGCCACGCTGGCGGGTGGTGATGAGGCGCTGGCGGGCGATCTGGGCAAGCTGGTGCGTTCGGCGGATGGTCTGTCCGTCGCGGCCGATCTCACGGGCACCATGCCACAGCGCCAGAACGCGAGCGGTGCTAAACCGCTGGCGGAACGCATGGCTACTGGCCTGCGTTATCTCGTGGATCAGGGACGCTTGCCGCTCAATAAACCCGGTGCGGGCGGCTGGGTGGCCGACGACGCACTCTGGCTGGTGAGCAAGCGGGCGCTGGATGCGCTGCGCGAGCATCTGCTGAGTGAGGGACAAGGCGGCGTGCCCAGCCGCAATGACCGGCTGATGGACGAGCTGCAAAGCCACGGTATCGTCACGCGCAACGGGGAGCGCGCGATCTGGAATGCCACCATCGAGCAGGGAAGCTGGTCGGTAAGCCTGACACTGCTGCGCGTGCCGCTCTCGCGCCTCTGGCCCGATACCGAGGCCCGGCCCGCCGCGTTTGAAGGCCGTGTGATCCCGGAGTCGGGCGCTGCCACAGACGCCGAAGGTGTTGTCTCGGGCGAAGCATCCGAGAGGCTTGCGACGGCGGAATCTGCCGCAGTAGCCGAACCACAAGCGCCGAACAAGGAGCAGAGATTCACAGAAACGGTTCCAGGAGCAGCGTCGGGCGAAGACAGTCCCGACGACACGGAGGGTGAATCTAACGCACGCCATCCCCCCAGCGATTTCCTGAGCTGGCTGCGAGAAGGCATCGTCGGCGGGCGACTCAAGGCCAATACTGCCGATGCACGAGTTCACTACGTCGAGGAAGGCCTGTTCCTCGTCTCACCGGCGGTGTTCCGCGACTTTGCCGGGGTCAGCGGCTGGGAGTCGGCCCAGAAGAAGCTGCTGAAGCTGCGCCTGCACCGCAAGACCGCGCAGGACACCAACATCTGGACGTATCGCGTGGTGGGCGAGAAGAAGTCGGGGGCCTTGCTCCGTGGTTTGCTGCTGCCCGATCCGGAAGGCTTGCTCGGCATCGCCGTGCCTCGCGTCAATCCGGTGCTGCATCGGGCGACGGAGCCGGGTGAGCTGGCGGCAGCAGGCCGCCCGGAAGTGTTTCCAGTGGAAACACCTTGAGGCCGACTGCCGATGAGTGAGTATTTCGACAACCGGCTGCGGCCAGCCTTCGAGTTCTTCCCGGCGGTGGTGCTGGGAGCCACCGCCATCGCGCTCTGGAAAGACGCAGGCCAGCTGATTCCAGTCATGCCTGACCTTGCCAGCGCAACCGCTGGAGTATTCGGCGTCCTATCGCTCTGGCGCGGCTGGCAGGGGCTGAGAATCCTGCGCTACCGGGCCAATCTGAGGCAGCTGCCGCGCTACGGGCTCGATGCCGACGCTATTCCGGTTTCGCGCAGCAAGCTGTTCCTGGGCCGGGGCTTCCGCTGGGATCAGCGGCACAGTCAGCGATTGATCGAGACTCTCGACCCGGCCAAGCGCCGCTGGCTCGATCCGGGGCCGCTGTATCGGGTGGCCAGGGAACTAGAGCTAGCCGCAGAAGCCCGGCCCTGGCTGGAACCACTGGCGCGTCTGACGCGCCGCGACAGCCGCTGGAACCCGCTGCGCCCGCTGCCGCCAGTGGGTGGCAACGCCTGCCTGCACGGCGTGGGACTGGAAGACGAGCGCGAAGTCTGGATGGACTTGGGCGACCGCGTGGCGCACACCCTAGTGCTGGGCACCACCCGTGTCGGCAAGACCCGGCTGGCGGAGCTGCTGGTGGCCCAGGACATCCGCCGGGGCGAAACCGTCATCGTCTTCGACCCGAAGGGCGATCTCGACCTGCTCCGGCGCATGTTCGCGGAATGCCAGCGCACGGGGCGGCTGGAGCAGCTCCACATCTTCCACCTCGGCTACCCGGAGTTCTCGGAACGCTACAACCCGGTCGGTGAGTTCGGGCGCATCACGGAGGTGGCCTCGCGCATCGCCACGCAGCTCCCGTCCGAAGGCAACTCGGCCGCCTTCCGCGAGTTCGCCTGGCGCTTCACCAACATCGTAGCGAGGGCGCTGGTGGGTCTGGGCCGCAAGCCCGCCTATGCCGACATCGCCCGCTATGTGACCCACATCGAGCCGCTGCTGATCGAATATCACGAGCTGTGGTTCCGCACGAACGGCCCGGCGGATTGGCGCGAGGCGGTCGCCACCATCGCTGCAAATGTGAACGAGAAGAACCTGCCGATAGCACTGCGCGGGCGCGATCCGCGCGCCATTGCGATGGTGCGCTTTGCGAAAGAGCGCGGCCTCTACGAGCCGGTAGCCGATGGCCTGCGCAGCGCCTTTGAATACGACAAGACCTATTTCGATAAGCTGACCGCCAGCCTGCTGCCGCTGCTGGAAAAACTCACCAGTGGCCGCGCGGGCAGCCTGCTGACGCCGGACTACGGCGATCTTTCCGACCAGCGGCCGGTGCTGGACTGGATGCGCGTCATCCGCCAGCGGGGTGTGGTCTATGTGGGGCTGGATGCGCTCTCCGATACCGAGGTGGCCAGCGCGGTCGGCAATTCGATGTTTGCCGATCTCACCTCGGTGGCGGGTTCGCTCTACAAGTTCGGCGATACCCACGGCCTGCCGGAGGTGCCGGGGCATCAGCGCGGCAAGGTCTGCATCCACGCCGACGAGTTCAACGAGCTGGTTGGCAACGAGTTCATTCCCCTGCTCAACAAGGGCGGTGGCGCGGGGATGCAGATCACGGCCTACACGCAGACGGCGTCCGACATCGAGGCGGGCATCGGCGATCCGGCAAAGGCCGGGCAGATCTCCGGCAACCTCAACAGCCTCATCATGTTGCGGGTGAAGAACGAGGAAACCGCCGAGTTCCTCACCACCCAGCTTCCGAAGGTGCGCGTCTATACAAAGCTGGCAGAGAGCCGCAGCACCGACGACAACGACCCGGAGACCGCCACCGATTTCACCTCCGCCAACGCGGATCGCGTGACCGAGGTGGAGGCGGAGATGCTGCAACCTGCGGACCTGGTGCAGCTGCCGAAGGGCCAAGCCTTCGCGCTGCTCGATGGCGGACGCCTCTACAAGCTGCGTCTGCCACTGGCCGGAGCCGATCCCCTTTTGCCAGACGGCGTCGAGGCCATCCGCGCCTGGGCACGGAACCGTCACCGTAAAGCCCCAAGTGAATAAGACCCGCTGGATTGGCCTGCTCTGGTGGCTGAAATGGGCGCTGATCGTGCTGGCGCTCACCCTCGTCAGCCACCTCTTCTACACGTTGTGGCCCTACCCACAGGGTCAGGCGCGCGGCGCCGCCGCCCTGCAAGCCAATCTGGAACAGGAGTGGGCGCTGCTGGTGGAGTTGGGCGACTCACGCTTCCCGCCGCTGGCCTATGCCATCCACGACGGGCTGTATGGGGTGCTTTTTGAGGCTCCGGGCTTCGACTTCATGCTGCGCCGGGCGGTTGATCCGTCGCCGATGGCCGATGGCGACGAACTGATGCGCAAGTTCGTGCTCGGGACTCGCGAGTTCTGGGAATCCGCCGCCACCGGCCTTCAACTGTTCTCGGCGCGGCTGGCTGTCCTGGTGTTGACCTTGCCGTTGCTGAGCCTGGCTGCGCTGGGCGGCTTTGCGGATGGCCTCGTCGCCTGGTTTCTGAGGCGCACGGGTGGTGGTCGGGAATCCGGCTTCATCTACCACCGCGCCAAGCGGGCCGTGGCCTATAGCCTGGTGCTGACAGCGGCGGTTTACCTGGTGCCGCCCATCCCGATGAACCCCCGCTGGGTGCTGCCCCCGCTGCTGCTGGTTTTTGCAAGCGGAATCCGATTTGCCACCGCTTACTTCAAAAAATACTTGTAGCTGATTGCGATCAGTAGGGTTCCTATCACATCAAGAAAGGGGTGGAACCATGTTCGACGCACAACCCAGTCACAGCTTCCGCGACATCTACGTCCACTACATCCGGTTGCACCGCACGAGTCCGGCCATGCATCGCCAGCTCGATCTGGTCATCCGGCTGATGGAAGAGGACTTGGCCGTCAGCCGTCCTAGCGAGCTGAACACTGACAAGCAGGTGCTCTGGCGCGAGAAAGTTCTGGAGCGCGCCAGCGCCGTGACTTGGAACAACTACCGCCGGCATGTGCAGGTGCTGTTGCGCTATGCCGTCACCAAGAAGCTGATCGCGGAAAACCCCTGGGAGCTGTCGTCGGAGCCGGTGGAGGAGGTGTTGCCGAAGACCGTCAACATTGACCGCCTCAACGACATCCTGGCTGCCTTGGGGCGCGAGGGCGGCGATGTTGATCCGCCGTGGTTCTGGCTCGCGGTGCTGCGCACCCTCTACATGACCGGCATTCGGCGACGGCAGCTGCTGGGCCTGCGCTGGCCCGACTTCGATTTTGAGAACGGCCAGATCACCCTGCGCTCGAAGACCAGCAAGACACGGCGCGAATGGTCGGTGCCGATGATGAAGGAGCTGGCCGCCGACATCCGTGTGCTCCAGGCCAAGACCAGGGCCGTGACCGGCGAGGACTACCTGAGTCACGGGCAGGTGTTCAACGTGACTCTGTTCCTTCGCCGCCGCCGCAACCCGGCGCTGAAGGAGATGAACGAGTGGCATCTGGCCAACTTTTTCCGCGCGCTCCAGAAGCATCACGGCTTCAAGGCCAGCCCGCACAAGGTGCGCCACACCTTCGCCACCGAGCTGGCGAGGACAGGGCGGATCAAGACGCTCCAGCGCATCCTCGGCCATCGGGACGTGCGCACGACATTCTGCTACGTCCACCCGGACATGGATGAGATGCGCGACCTGATGACCAATCTCCGTGCCCGTAAGCCCGCGCGCGGCTTTGTTGACGCTACTGTCTCGCGGGAGTAGCCTGCCAGTGACCAGATCAACACTGGCGTCAAGGTGGCGATTCTGTTGAGTTTTCTAGGCTGGAGAAGCGGGCCGGAAGACTGTACGGGAAGCATGAAGGGGAGGACTCCTTCGTGCCTCAAGCTCAAAAGAAAAACCCGGCGTGTTGAGCGCCGGGTTTGAGAGTTGAAGCTGCGAAGGATTGGTGGGCTGCCAGGGACTCGAACCCCGAACCTACTGATTAAGAGTCAGCTGCTCTACCATTGAGCTAGCAACCCGCTTTGAAACTTTTATCTGGGGTGACCGACGGGGCTCGAACCCGCGACAACCAGAATCACAATCTGGGACTCTACCAACTGAGCTACGGCCACCGTAGACCGCTATTGTATCAAACCTCTTTTCAAATTTGGTGCGCCCGGAGGGAATCGAACCCCCGACCGACTGCTTAGAAGGCAGTTGCTCTATCCGACTGAGCTACGGGCGCGTACCGACAATCGTAGCAATGGCGGAGAGGGAGGGATTCGAACCCCCGGACGGTTGCCCGTCAGCGGTTTTCAAGACCGCCGCAATAGACCACTCTGCCACCTCTCCGGGATCGCAAGCCTGGGGTCACACTGCCTTGAGACTGGTGTAGCTGGTGCCGAAAAGAGGAATCGAACCTCCGACCTACTGATTACGAATCAGTCGCTCTACCGACTGAGCTATTTCGGCATCCGCCTATGATAACGGATCGCCCCTGCACTCGATAGATTCTCGTGCCTAGGGTTCCTTCTGCAGCTTGGCACCGGTGAGCCCTTCGACGATTAGCGTGGCGCGTGCGCTCTGTGCTTCCGACTCGCTCTTGAAGGGCCCTACCCGCACGCGATTCAGCGTGCTGCCACCAGTTTGAATCCGGCTGACATCGACACTGAAACCGGCACTCTTTGCTCGCTGGGCCAAGGCGCGGGCATTGGCCGCATCGCTGAACGAACCAAGCAGGATGTACCAGCGATTTTTCTTCTTTGCCGACTCGCTCGTCGAGGCAGTCGATTTTTCCTTTTCCTTCGGCGTGACCGCCGGTGGCTTGGCGGGTTTCGGCGGCGCGAGCTTGGGCACGGGTGCGCTGGTCGTAGGCTTGCTGATCGGCGCGGGGGCTACCGCAGCTGGTGACGCGGGTTCTGTCGGCGCGTCTTCTGCAACGGCCTCTTCTGGCTCCGGTGCGGCCAGTATCGTGGCGGTATCGGTAGCGGGCAGTTCACTGCCGCCCAAGGGCACCACGACGGTTTGAAGCTTGCTCTCGTCTGCCGTCGGACCGCCGAGGCCACGCAGCAGCACGCTCAGACCAAACACCACCGCCAGCAATACCAGGAGACCAAGCAGGCGCCGCTTGATGATTTCAGCAGTCGATACTTCGGGTTCGGTCGGGCTGCTCATGATGGGGTTCAGAGTAAGGCTTCGAGTGCGGCAATGGTAAGGAAGGAACCGCAGGCGAGGATCGGCAGCCCCTCCTGCGAATGACTTCGTGCCGCCGCCAGAGTGTTGTCAGCGCTTCCGCAAGCCACGGCGCTGATGCCAACCGTGTTCAAGCGGCGCGTCAGCTCGTTCGCGGACAGTCCACGCGGCGGCGGCAGATCACAGACCCAGGCCTGGGCTATGTGCGGTGCGAGGATTTCGGCAATGCGTTCCACCGGCTTGTCGGCCAACATGCCTACCAGCCAGTGCAGCTTTCGTCCGTGGTACTGGTGATCAAGGTAGGCAGCTAGCACCTCGGCGGCCTCGGCGTTGTGGGCTACATCCAGCAGCAGATCAGCGCGGCGCTCCAAGCGCCCGGCCAGGCGCAAGGCCGGCAAGGCGGCTCGAATGGCCGCGTCGCTGACCGGCAATACCGCTTGTAGGGATTCGATGGCGGCGATGGCGCCGGCGGCGTTGAGCAGCTGGTGTTCACCCGGCAGTCCCGGCAGTGGCAGATCGCGAAGCTCGCGGCCAGCCCCCTGCCAATGCCAACCTGCGCTGCTGTGCTGGGCGCCAAAGTCCTGCCGATCCCAGCGCTGCAAGGGAATCTGCAAATCGGCCGCTGCCTTCAACAGACTCGCCGGCGGCGCGGCGTCCACGCAGACGGCAGGGCGCTGTGCGCGGAAGATACCGGCTTTCTCGGCGCCGATGGATTCCCGATCCGGCCCCAGCCAGTCGCGATGGTCGAGGCCGATGTTGGTGACCAGGGCGAGATCGGCATCAAGGATGTTGACCGCATCCAGGCGCCCACCCAGGCCAACCTCCAGTACCTGCACCTCGACCGCCGCTTCGCGGAACAAGTACAGCGCGGCGAGCGTGCCGAATTCGAAATAGGTCAGCGACTCCCCTGCCCGGGCCGCCTCCACCGCCAGAAAAGCCCGGCACAGCGCCTCATCTCCGGCTGGCGCACCGTTTATCGCTACCCGCTCGTTGTAGCGGTAGAGGTGTGGCGAGGTGTAGGCGCCGACGCGGTAGCCGGCCTGTCGGTAGATCAGCGCCAGCAGCGTGGTGGTCGAGCCTTTGCCATTGGTGCCGCCGATGGTCAGTGTGACCGGCGGTGATCGGCGCAGGCCAAGGCGGTCGGCGACCCTGGCGACCCGGTTCAGCCCCAGCTCGATGGCGGCCGGATGCAGGCGCTCCTGATAGCGCAGCCAATCGTCCAGGGACCAGCTTGCGGTGGCTTCAGGCGGCAAGCGGCGGCTTGAAGTGCGTGAGCATGGACAGCAGCTTGTACAGCCGCTCGCGCATGTCGCGGCGATCGACGATCAGGTCGATGGCGCCCTTGTCCTTGAGGAATTCCGCACGCTGGAAACCTTCCGGCAGCTTCTCGCGCACGGTCTGTTCGATGACGCGCGGGCCGGCAAAACCGATCAGGGCGTTAGGCTCGGCGATGTGCAGATCGCCGAGCATCGCAAAGCTGGCGGAAACGCCGCCCATGGTCGGATGGGTCAGCACCGAGATGAACGGCAGGCCGCGCTCGTGCATCTTCGCCAGCGCCGCGCTGGTCTTGGCCATCTGCATCAGCGAGAACAGCGACTCCTGCATGCGCGCGCCACCGGAGGCGGCGAAGCACACCAGCGGGATGCCGTGATCCAGGCAGGTGTTGACGCCGCGCACGAACTTTTCGCCGACCACCGAACCCATGGAGCCGCCCATGAAGCTGAACTCGAAGGCCGCGGTGACCAGCGGCAGACCCATCAGCTGGCCGCGCATCACGATCAGCGCATCGTTTTCCTGCGAGTCGTCGATCGCTTCACTCAGGCGCTCGGTGTATTTGCGGCTGTCTTTGAAACCCAAGGGATCGACCGACTTGATGCCGGCAGCGATCTCGATGCGCGGCTCCGGGTCGAGGAAGTGGTGCAGGCGCGCGCGGGCGCCAATCGGTCGGTGGGCGCTGCACTTGGGGCAGACTTCCAGGGTGCGTTCCAGCTCGGCGCGATAGAGCACCGACTGGCAGCTCTCGCACTTGGTCCACAGGCCTTCCGGCACGCTCTTGCGGCGGACGCCTTCAGTGAGCAGACGGGAACCGGAAATCTTGTCGAGCCAGCTCATGGGGAAATCTCGTCTAGGGCCTTGCGGATGGCTCCGAGTTTAGCCGTGAGCAGCGCCGGTAGCACCTCCGGCGTGGCGGCGTGCTTTTCGATCTCGGAAACCAGGGCGGACCCCACCACTACCCCGTCCGCGACCCGGCCGACGGCGGCGGCACTGGCGGCGTCGCGAATGCCGAAGCCGACCGCCAGGGGCAGCGCGGTGTACTGCCGGATTTCCGCCAGCTTGTGGGCGACGCCGACGACATCCAAGGTCGCGGCGCCGGTCACGCCCTTAAGCGAGACGTAATAGAGGTAGCCACTGCCAACCGCGGCGACGGCACGGATGCGCGCCGCCGAGCTGGTCGGCGCCAGCAGAAAGATCATGTCCAACCCGGCGGCGCGGAACAGCGGTGCGAATTCCGGGGTTTCCTCCACCGCCAAGTCAACGATCAGCACGCCATCAACGCCGGCATCGCGCGCCTGCTCGGCAAACTTGTCGACGCCGCGATGCATGATCGGATTGAGATACCCCATCAGCACCACCGGCGTGGTCTGGTTGCTGCGGCGGAACTCGCGCACCAACTCCAACAGCTTGGTGACGGTGGTGCCGGCGGCGAGTGCGCGTTCGCAGGCCAGCTGGATGGTGGGACCGTCGGCCATGGGATCGGAAAACGGCATGCCCAACTCGATCACGTCGGCACCGCCCGCCACCAGGGCGTGCATCAGCGCCACCGTATGCGCCGGCGCCGGATCGCCACCGGTGATGAACGGGATCAGCGCCTTGCGGCCCTGGGCCTTGAGGTCGGCGAGTTGTTTCTGCAAACGGCTCATGCGGGATACGGGTGGTGTAGCCGGGCCGCGGGCGGCGGCTCTGGAAACCGGGGGCGGTCAGGTCAGCGAAATACCTTCGCGCTTGGCAATGGTGAAGATGTCCTTGTCACCCCGGCCGGAGAGGTTGATCACGATATGGCGATCACTGCCCAAAGTCGGCGCCAGCTTCTTGGCATGGGCCACGGCGTGGCTGGATTCCAGTGCCGGGATGATGCCCTCGCGGCGGGTCAGTTCGTAGAAGGCCGCCATCGCTTCGGTATCGGTGGCCGAGACGTAGTTGACCCGGCCGATGTCCTTGAGCCAGGCGTGCTCGGGGCCGACGCCGGGGTAGTCGAGCCCAGCGGAAATGCTGTGGGTGCCGATGATCTGGCCGTCCTCGTCAGCCATTACATAGGTGCGGTTGCCGTGAAGGACGCCGGGCTGGCCGGCAGTCAGGGGCGCGGCATGATGGCCGGTGGCAATGCCCTCGCCGCCCGCCTCGACGCCGTACATGGCGACCTCCTCGAACGACAGCAGCGGATGGAACATGCCAATGGCATTGGAGCCGCCACCGACGCAGGCGACCAGGGCATCGGGCAGGCGGCCGATCTGCGCCCGGCTCTGGCCGATCAGCTCGCGGCCGACGATGCTGTTGAAGTCGCGCACCAGCATCGGGTACGGATGAGGGCCGGCGACAGTGCCGATCACGTAGAAGGTGTCGTCGACATTGGTGACCCAGTCGCGCAGCGCTTCGTTGAGGGCGTCCTTGAGCGTGCGGGTGCCGCTGGTCACCGGCACTACTTCGGCGCCCAGGAGCTTCATGCGGTAGACGTTCGGCGACTGGCGCTCGACATCATCGACCCCCATGTAGACCACGCACTTCAGCCCCAGCCGCGCGGCGATGGTCGCGGAGGCCACACCGTGCTGGCCGGCGCCGGTCTCGGCGATGATCCGGGTCTTGCCCAGATGCTTGGCCAGCAGCGCCTGGCCGATGGTGTTGTTGATCTTGTGCGCGCCGGTGTGGTTGAGGTCCTCGCGCTTGAGCCAGATCTGCGCCCCACCCCAGGCCTGGCTCAGGCGCTCGGCGTGATACAGCGGGCTGGGCCGGCCGACGTAATGGGTGTAGTCGCGGTCCAGTTCGGCCAGGAACTCGGGATCGTTTTTAAGCCGCGCATAGGCTTCTTCCAGCTGGCGCAGCGGTTCCATCAGGGTTTCGGCGACAAAGCGCCCGCCATAGGCCCCGAAATGACCGCGGGCATCGGGGAACTGGGCGTAGTCGTAAACCATGTCTTTATCAGGAATCCAGCTGGGCGTCGGCGGCGCGGACCGCCGCGACGAAGGCGCGCATTTTAAGGGCATCCTTGATGCCTTTCGCGGCCTCGATGCCGCTGCTGACATCCACTCCCCAGGGGCGCACCTGCCGTACTGCCTCGGCCACCGTCTCTGGGCGCAAGCCGCCAGCCAGGATCAGCGGCCGCTGGCGCTCTTCCGGCGCCGGTAGCTCCGACCAGGCAAAGCCGGTGCCGGTGCCACCGCCGCCCTGGCGGCCATGGCTGTCGGCGAGCAGTGCCCAGGCGTCAGGATAGTCATGCTCCCAGTCCGCCCAGCGCTGCGGCTCGCCCATCGGCACCGCGCGGATGTAGGGCAGGCCTGCGCCACGCACCAGGCTGGCAGGCTCGTTGCCGTGGAATTGCAGCAGATCCGGGGCCAGCTGCGCGCGCACCGCGGAGATCACCTCGGTCTCGGGGTTCTGCAGCAGCGCGACGGCGAGCGGCCCGGGCGGCAGGGCGCGGCGGATCGCGGTGGCGGCTTCGAGGCTCAGTTGCCGCGGGCTGCCCGGCACCAGCACGAAACCGATCAGATCGACTCCCAGCTCCGCCGCCAGCAAGGCGTCTTCCAGGCGGGTGATGCCACAGAACTTGATGCGGGTTTTGCTGGGAGTACGGCCTCTGCTCATACCACTATTGTCGCCGGAAACCAGGGTTCCGGCGGTGCCGGCAGGCCGAATTCCGGCGCGTATTCGGGGCCTACGAAGTACAGGCCATCGGCCGGCGCGGTCATGCCTGCCAACCGCCGCTGACGCAAGGCCAGCACTTCGGCCAGCCATTCGGGCGGCTGCTTGCCCTGCCCCACCTCGGCCAGCGAGCCGGCGATGTTGCGCACCATGTGGTGCAGAAAGGCGTTGGCGCGAATGTCCATCACCACGAACTCATCGTGGCGCCAGACGTGCACCGCACTGACATTGCGGAACGGCGTCGGTGACTGGCACTCGGAGTCGCGGAAGGCGGAGAAGTCGCGCTCGCCCAGCAGCGCCTGTGCCGCCGCGTGCATCGTTGCCGCGTCGAGCGGACGCGGCCAGAACGTCACCCGCCCCGCCAACAGGGCCGAACGAGCGCGCGAGTTGAGAAACACATAACGGTAGCGTCGTGCCAGCGCCTGATAGCGGGCGTGAAAGCTGTCAGGCACCGGCTGCACCCAGCGCAAGGCGATGTCGTCGGGCAGATGGACATTGCCGCCCAGCAACCAGGCCAGCGGCGTGCGCGGTGCCGGGCTGTCGAAGTGCACCACCTGCCCCAGACCGTGCACGCCGGCATCGGTGCGGCCGGCGGCGAAGACCTGCACCGGATGGTCGGCGATGGTCGACAGGGCCTGTTCCAGCTCGCCCTGCACGCTGCGGATATGCGACAGCCGCTGCCAGCCGGCGTAGGCGCCACCCTGGTATTCAACGCGTGCGGCCCAACGCGGCATCGGACTTAAAGTGCTAGTGCTTGCGTGGCGAAGGCCGGCCGACCTTGTAAGGGCTGGCCGGCGCGGGGACCCTAGGCCGGCAGGCGTTCCAGCAGATTGCTGGCCTCGCTCTTCTGCACGGCGCTGCCCTGTTGCTGGACTTCCTGCAGCAGGCCGCGTGCCATCTCGTTGTCGCCCATCTCGACATAGGCGCGAGCGAGATCGAGCTTGGTATTGAACTCATCCTCGACCGAGCCGGCATCCATTTCGCGCGGCGTCAGGCTGATCTCGAAATCGGCGAGATCCAGCTCCGGCTCCGGCGTTGCCCGGGAGGCGGGCGCCAGCGAGGACTGCGGCGCATCGCCGGAGAGCGACAGCTGCAAGTCCAAGCCCGGCAGCTCGTCGACCACACCCGGCGCCTTGACCTTGGCGTGGGCGGGTGAGGAGTTCATCGAACTGTCGAGGTCGAACTCCAGCAGATTGCTGTCCAGCGCCGGCGGCGGCGAGGCACTGGCGGCACCCAGCGGGGTGATGCTCTGGCCCAGCATGAAGTCAATGGAATCCGGATCTTCCTCGGGGATGTCCTTGACGTCGCCGACCAGCGCCGGGTCCAGCTCCAGCTTGAATTCCACCGGGCTGGGAGTCACCGGCGGCACCTCAGCCAGCGGCGGAATCGCCACGTCCGGCAGCTCCAGTGGCGCCAGATCCAGCGACGGCGACTCGATCGCGACCGGCGGCGGCAGCGGCGAAGGCGGCGGCGAGATCGCGGCGGGAATCGACTGGATGGGTTCCGGCGGCAGCGACAGGTCCGGCTCGTCAAAGCCCAGGTCGAAGTCGGCCGCCAGTTCGGCGCCGGCATCGGACTTGAACAAGGCCACGCCCGGGCACAGCTGCGAGCCCATGATCGCGATCTTGCCCCACTCCGCCGGGCTCAGCCGCGGCTTGAGTTCTTCGGCCAGCAGCTGGAATTCCAGCGGCTTGCCGGCGGCGAAATAGGTTTCCGCCAGCTTCACCCGCACATCGTCGCGGTCCGGCGTCTTGCCCAGCGCCTGCTTGAGCAGCAGGATCGCCTCGTCGTAGAGCCCGTAGGCGAGATGGAAATCGGCCTCGGAAATCGGGTCGTTGGCATCCAGATTGATGTGCAGGGTTTCCGCCTGCAGCTGGGTGGTCATGTCGAAGTCGGTCTTCTTCTGACCAACCTGGGTTTGCGGCACCGCGTTGTGCAGCGTCGCCGCCATTTCCGGCTGGATCACCAGCGTCGACTCGAACGCCGAGGGCTTGGTGCCCTCGTTGCCGCTGTCGAAGCTCTGGGTGATTGCCTGCGTCTGCTCCATGTTCGGCGCCGGCGCGCCGCGAGTGGCGTCGACCTGGGTGTCTCCGAGCTTGCTGCCAGCCGCCGCCGTTGCGGCCACCGCAGCAGCGGCGGTAGCGGCGCGCGGGCTTTCGGGGGCGCTGGGCGTAGCCTTTTTGCCGCCACGACGGGCGGTCAGCGCGCGGGAGCCGACCATGCCGATCAGGATCAGGGCCAGCAGACCGCCCAGCGGCAGCGCCCAGGCGGACAGCAGTTCGAGGATGCCGCCCTCTTCTTCCTCGGCCGGCAGCGGTTGCGCCAGGGCCGGCGTGCTAGGCGGCGGCGGGGGCGGCTCGACGACCGGCTCCGCGGTCGGCGCCGTAGCGGGCGTCTCCGCCGTGGGCGCAGCCGAAGCAGAGGTCTCGGGTTTGATGGCCGCGGCAGCAGTCGTCGCCGCCGCCGTAGTCAGGCTGGGCTCGACGGCGGGCGCGGCCGGCTTTACCTCCGGCGTCGCTTCGATCCTGGCGGCCGGAGCGGGCGTGGCGGCGGATGCTGGCGGCGGCGCTGAGGGCAAGGTCTTTGCCGCTTCCGGCTTGACCGCCGAGGGGAAGGCCTCGGCCACCGACTTCACCAGGGGCTTGGTCGGTGCGGCGCTCGCCGCGGCCGGCGGTGGTTCGCTGGGTTTGATTGCCGGCGGCGCTGCCACCGGAGCGGCCGGTTTGCTGATCGCAGGCTCGGCCTTGACCTCAGGCTTGACCTCGGCCTTGCTGGGAGCGGCCTGCGGCTTCGCTGGCGGGCTGGGCTTGCTGACGACCGGTGCGGCGGCGGCTTTCTCCGGCTTCTCAGCCTTGGGCAGACCGCCAGCCGGCTTGCGTAGCGCGGCGAGACCGGCCTTGGCTTCGGCCGGCGTGTACGCCGCCATCGCCGGCAGCAGGGGAACGTTGAGTAGCGCGCCCTTGTTGACCGTGGTGCCACGCTGAATGGTCTTGGGATTGGCCAGGGCCAGGGCGTACATCACCTGGTCCATGCTCACCGAGGCGTCGGGGCGCAGGCGGCTGGCGATGCTCCACAGGGTTTCCTGGGCCTGCACCGGCCCATAGCTTGGGCCACTGATGGCCGGCGCGGCGGCGGCACTGGCGGCCTCCGGCTTGCGTACCGGCGCGGCGGCCGGCTTGGCGGCGGGACGAGGGGCCACCTCGGTGCTGGTTTCGTAGAACTCGGTTTCCGTCTTTGCCGGCGGCGGCGCGGGCTTGGGCGCTGCCAGCGGCGGCGGAGCGGCGGCAGGTGCGACCACCGCCGCCGGTGCCAGCAGCGGCGGCGGAACAGCGGGCTTGGCTTCCTTGACCGGCTTGCTAACCACTGGCAACGCCAGCTGTGGCGGGTCCAGCAGCACGGTGTATTCGCGCATCAGCTTGCCGCCCGACCAGCGCGCCTGCACCAGCAGGTTCATCACCGGCTCGTGGGCGATCTGCGAACTGGTGATCACTACGCGCGGACGTCCCTGGTCGTTCTTGATCACGAACTCCAGGCTCGACAGATAGTCGGAGCGCTCCAGCCCGGCGCGATCAAAGGCCTCGGCGGGGGCCAGACTCAGGCTCAGGGTTTCGAGGTCCTCGGCGTCGATCTCGTAGAGTGGGATCACGGCGGAGAAGCGCTGATTCAACAGCGAATCAACATTGATTTCGCCCAGACCCAGGGCCTGCGCCGCGGTCGTGTGGACGAGCACGGCCGTAGCCGCTGCCGCAGCCAGACCCCGAACCCGCGCGAATGTGCGTCGCATAACCGCTCCCTAAACCCCGCCAAGACCACATATCCGGCGCCGGGCAATGTGAGAGTAATGCATGAAAATCCGGCGCTAAGCTGTTTTATAACCTATTGTTCTCGCGCCAATCAACGACGCCGGAAGCGCTCTTTCCCGGCGCGGCTGGCACCTCCGGACCAGGGCCGGCCGATCTACAGCAGATTCCGCTCGACCAGCGCCTCGGCGATCTGCACCGCGTTGAGGGCCGCGCCCTTGCGCAGATTGTCGGTCACCAGCCAGAAACTGAAGCCGTTCGCCGGTGGCAGGTCGCGGCGCAAACGGCCGATGAAGACCGCGTCCTCGCCCGAGGCCTGGCCGATCTGGGTGGGATATTCCACTCCCTCGGACAGGCATAGTCCGGGCGCCGACTCCAGCAGGCGACGCGCCGCGTCGAGTTCCAGCGGCCGCTCGGTCTGAATATGCACGGCTGCGGCATGGCCGTAGAACACTGGCACCTGCACGGCGGTGACGCCGATCGCCAGCTCCGGCGCGTTCAGCAGCTGGCGGGTTTCCCGCACCAGATCCAGCTCTTCCTGACTATGCCCCTCGGCATCGAGCCGGCCGATCACCGGCAGGCAGTTGAAGGCGATCTGCTGGCCGAACACCCGGTGGCTGACCGGCTGGAAAGTCAGCAGCTGGCGGGTCTGCTGGGCCAGTTCCTCCACCGCCTCCCGGCCCAGGGCCGACACCGCCTGGTAGCTGGACAGCTGCACCGACTTCAAGCCGGCGGCGCGGTGCAAGGGCGCCAGGGCCAGCGCCAGGGCGATGCTCAAAGCACCTGGCGCCGACAGCCGGCGGTCACGGCCATAGTCGGACAGCAGTTCGGAATTGATCTCCGGCACCAGCAGCGGCACCTCCGGCGCGTTGCGCAAGGCACCGGCGGCATCAATCAGGCAGCAGCCGGCGGCGCTGATGCGCGCCAGCAGCGCGGCGTCCAGGTCGGCACCGTAGGCGAGAAACACCAGTTGCACGGCGTGGTAGTCGCAGCTGTCGGCCGGGCTTAGGTCCCATTCCTCGCCGCCGGCCTGCACCACCGCGCCCTGCGTCGGCGCCAGGGCGAGGGCGAGAATCTCCGCGCTGGGAAAGCGGCGGTCAATCAAGAGATCCAGCAGAACCTCGCCGACGGCGGTGTCGGCACCGAGTACGGCGACCCGGTAGCGGGCGCTCATGCCCGCTCGACGAGGATGCGCAACATGCGCCGCAGCGGCTCGGCCGCACCCCACAGCAGCTGGTCGCCACAGGTGAAGGCGCCCAGGTACTGCGGGCCCATATTGAGCTTGCGCAGACGACCGACCGGCACCTGCAGCTTGCCGCCGACGGCGGCCGGGGTCAGCTCGCGCACCGAGATTTCCTTCTCGTTGGGGATCAGCCGCACCCAGTCGTTGGCGCCGCGGATCAGGTGCTCCAGGTCGGCGAGCGGTACGTCCTTGTTGAGCTTGATGGTGAGCGCCTGCGAGTGGCAGCGCATGGCGCCGATGCGCACACAGATACCATCAACCGGGATCGGCTGCGCGGAGCGGCCGAGGATCTTGTTGGTTTCGGCCTGCCCCTTCCACTCTTCCTTGGACTGCCCGCTGTCGAGCTGCTTGTCGATCCAGGGGATCAGGCTGCCGGCCAGCGGCACGCCGAAGTTCTGGGTCGGGAAGTCGGCGCTGCGCAGGGTGGCGGCGACCTTGGCGTCGATGTCGAGGATGGCGCTGGCCGGGTCGGCCAGCTCGGGGGCGACCGCCGCGTGCACCCGTCCCATCTGCGCGATCAGCTCGCGCATGTTCTGCGCCCCGGCGCCGGAGGCGGCCTGGTAGGTCATCGCGCTCAGCCACTCGACCAGGCCCTCGCGGAACAGGCCGCCGAGCGCCATCAGCATCAGGCTGACCGTGCAGTTGCCGCCGATGTAGTCCTTGGTGCCGGCGTCGAGCGCGCGGTCGATCACCTCGCGGTTGACCGGGTCGAGGATGATCACCGCGTGGTCCTGCATGCGCAGGGTCGAGGCGGCGTCGATCCAGTAGCCCTTCCAGCCGGCCGCGCGCAGCGGGCCGTAGACGGCGCTGGTGTAGTCGCCGCCCTGGCAGGAGACGATCACGTCCAGCGCGGCCAGCGCCTTGAGGTCATTGGCGTCCTGCAGCGCCGGCGAGGCCTTGCCGATGGCGGGCGCCTGGCCGCCGACATTGCTGGTGGTGAAGAACTGCGGCTCGATGAGCGCGAAGTCGCGCTCTTCCTGCATGCGCTGCATCAGCACGGAACCGACCATGCCGCGCCAACCGACGAATCCGACTCTCAACATCGTTCTGCTTCCTGAATGGTTTGCTTAGAGGCGCTCGATGACCGCGTCGCCCATGGCCTTGGTGCCGACCTTGGCCTCGCCCGGGGCGGCGATGTCGCCGGTGCGCAGGCCCGAGGCCAGCACCTGCTGCACCGCCTGCTCGAGCTTGTCGGCGAGATCGCCACGCTTGAGCGAATAGCGCAGCAGCATGGCCAGCGAGAGGATGGTCGCCAGCGGATTGGCGATGCCCTTGCCGGCGATATCCGGCGCGCTGCCGTGGATGGGTTCGTAGAGCCCCTGCCCCTGCGCATTCATCGAGGCCGAGGGCAGCATGCCGATGGAGCCGGTGAGCTGGGCGGCGATGTCGCTCAAGATGTCGCCGAAGATGTTGTTGGTGACGATCACGTCGAACTGCTTGGGCGCGCGCACCAGCTGCATGGCGGCGTTGTCGACGTAGAGGTGGGAAACCTCGACATCGGGATAGTCCTTGGCCACCTCCAGCACCACCTCGCGCCAGAGCTGGCTGGACTCCAGCACATTGGCCTTGTCCACCGAGCAGAGCTTCTTGCCGCGCAGGCGCGCGGCCTCGAAGGCGGTGCGGACGATGCGCTCGATCTCGAAGTCGGAATAGGCCTCGGTATCGCTGGCGACGCGCGCCTTGGCGACGGTGTGGCTGCCCACCGAATAGTTCTCGAACACGGCGCTGCTGCGCTTGCCGAAGTAGATGCCGCCGGTCAGCTCGCGGACGATCAGGATGTCCAGACCGGCTACCAGTTCGGGCTTCAGCGAGGACGCGCCGGCCAGCTCCTTGTAGAGCAGCGCCGGACGCAGGTTGGCGTAGAGGCCGAGCGCGGCACGGATGCCGAGCAGGCCGCGTTCCGGCCGCTTGTCCTTGGGCAGGGTGTCGTACTTGGGGCCGCCGACGGCACCGAGCAGGATGGCATCGGCGCCGCGTGCCTGCTCCAAGGTAACGGCCGGCAACGGCTCGCCGTGGGCGTCGTAACCGGCGCCGCCGATCAGACCGTACTCCCAGCTCACGTCGAGACCGTGGCGGTCACGCAGGGCGGCGAGCACCTTCTCGGCTTCAGCGACCACTTCGGGGCCGAGGCCGTCACCGGGGAGCAGCAGAATCTTGGCAGTCATTGCGTAAGCTCTATGGCTTGTCGAGGGGATAGAGGCTGAGCGTGCCGGCGCTCAGGTTGGGAACCAGCAGGCCCTTGCCGGGCAGGATGGCGAGGTCGGCGATGCCCTGTTCCAGCGGCAGCCAGAGGCGCACCTCGCCGTCGGCCGCAACGTGAAAGAGATTGCCGAGTGCGAAATCGCTGACGTAGTAGCCGCCCTTGCCGTCGGCGGCCAGGCCGTCGAGGTTGCCGAACGGGATCGGCGCGAAGCGCGGCTGGATGGCGCGGCTACCGAGGTCGACGGCCTGCAGCCAGCTCTGCTCGGCCGGCGTCTCGCCCTGCGCTTCCCGGCCCCAGCTCGCCACCACCAGCTGGCCCTTGTCGAGCGCCAGGCCGTGCGGGGTCTGCAGGGCGGCGTCCTTGACGATCTGGCTGAAGCTATCGCCGGACAGCCGCCAGATGGCATTGCCCTGGGCGTCGGAGACGTAGACCACGCCGTTGCCGGCCACCGCGACATCGGTCAGCGAGCGCGTTCCGCTGGCCTTGAAGCGGCGCTTGACCCGGCCATTGCCGGTGTCGATTTCCAGCAACTCGTCGAGATCGGCGACGTAGAGCAGGCCGTAGTAATAGCCCAGGCCCTTGGGCGCGTTGAGGCCGCCCAGCCAGCGCTTCTTCAGCAGCCGGCCTTCCGGCGACACCTGGCTGAGATAGCCCTTGCCGTCCTTGGCCAGCAGCTCGCCATCGACGTTGGCGACGTAGATCAGCTTCTGCTGGCTGGCATAGACCGCCGACTGCGGCTGGTCGAAGCCATTGAGCGTCCAGCTGGCGGTCGGCGCCGCCTGCGCGGTGGAAACCAGCAGCAGGGCGGCGAGCAGGGCGGAGAGGCGCATGAGGAGGTCCTGGACGGGGAACTTAGGAGAACAGCCAGGGCGCCGACTTGGCGCGCTGCGCCTCGTAGACCCGGATGGCGTCCGCATGTTCCAGGGTCAGGCCGATCTCGTCGAGACCGCGCAGCAGGCAGTCCTTGCGGAAGGGGTCGATGCTGAAAGCCGCTTCGGCGCGGTTCCACTGCACCTTCTGGGCGGCGAGGTCGATGGTCACTTCCAGCTTGGGGTCGGCCGCAACCGCCTGGAATAGCGCCTCGACAGTGTCAGCCGGCAGCTGCACCGGCAGCACGCCGTTCTTGAAGCAGTTGTTGAAGAAGATGTCGGCGAAGCTGGGGGCGATCACGCAGCGGAAGCCGTAGTCGGCCAGCGCCCAGACCGCGTGCTCGCGCGAGGAGCCGCAGCCAAAGTTCTCGCGCGCCAGCAGCACCTTGGCACCCTGGTACTGCGGCCGGTTTAGCACGAACTCCGGGTTGGGCCGACGGCTGCTGACCGGAATCGCCAGGTCGCCGGCGTCCAGGTAGCGCCAGTCATCGAACAGGTACTGGCCGAAGCCGGACTTGTAGATCGACTTCAGGTACTGCTTGGGGATGATCGCGTCGGTATCGACATTGGCGCGGTCCAGCGGCAGCGCCGGGCTGGTGAGGACGGTGAAAGCTTCCATGTCGGACTCCTATTGAAAGGTACGCACGTCGACGAAATGGCCGGCGATGCCCGCCGCCGCCGCCATCGCCGGGCTGACCAGATGGGTGCGCGAACCGGCGCCCTGGCGGCCCTCGAAGTTGCGGTTGCTGGTCGAGGCGCAGCGCTCGCCGGGGGCCAGACGGTCGTCGTTCATCCCTAAGCACATCGAGCAGCCGGCCTCGCGCCACTCGAAACCGGCGGCCTTGAAGATCGCATCCAGGCCTTCCTGTTCGGCCTGCTTCTTCACCAGGCCGGAGCCCGGCACCACCAGCGCCAGCTTGACGTTGGCGGCCTTGGACTTGCCGCGCACCACGCTGGCCGCGGCGCGCAGATCCTCGATGCGGCCATTGGTGCAGCTGCCGATGAACACCTTGTCGATGGCGATCTCGCTGATCGGCGTGCCGGCCTTGAGATTCATATAGGCCAGGGCCTTCTCCATGCCGCCACGCTTGACGGCATCGGCCTCCTGCGCCGGGTCAGGCACGCGGCCGTCGACCGCCACCACCATCTCCGGGCTGGTGCCCCAGGTGACCTGCGGCTGGATGGCGCTGGCGTCCAGCTCGACCACGCGGTCGAACTTCGCGCCGGCATCGGAATGCAGGGTTCGCCACCAGGCCACCGCCTGTTCCCAGTGCTCGGCCTTGGGCGCCAGCGGGCGGCCCCGGACGTAGTTGATGGTGGTGTCGTCCACCGCGATCAGTCCGGCGCGGGCGCCGGCTTCGATGGCCATGTTGCAGACGGTCATGCGGCCTTCCATCGACAGCGCCATGATCGCTTCGCCGGCGAACTCGATGATGTAGCCGGTGCCGCCGGCGGTGCCGATGCGGCCGATGATCGCCAGCACGATGTCCTTGGCGGTGACGCCAGGGCCGACCTGGCCGTTGACGCGGATCAGCAGCGACTTGCTCTGCTTCTGCACCAGGCACTGGGTGGCCAGCACATGCTCGACCTCGCTGGTGCCGATGCCGAAGGCCAGGGCGCCGAACGCTCCGTGCGTGGCGGTGTGGCTGTCGCCGCAGACCACGGTCATGCCCGGCAGGGTCGCGCCCTGCTCGGGGCCGACCACGTGGACGATGCCCTGGCGCAGGTCGGCCAGCGGGATGTAGGGCACGTCGAACTGCTTGACGTTGCGGTCCAGCGCATCGACCTGCTCGCGCGAGATCGGGTCGGCGATGCCGGCGGCGCGGTCGGTGGTCGGCACGTTGTGGTCGGGCACCGCCAGATTGGCCAGGCGCTTCCAGGGCTTGCGGCCGGCGTCGCGCAGGCCCTCGAAGGCCTGCGGGCTGGTCACTTCGTGCACCAGATGGCGGTCGATGTAGAGCAGTGCGGTGCCGTCCGGCTCGGAGCGCACCACATGGGCGTTCCACAGCTTGTCGTACAGGGTCTGGGGCTGGCTGGCGGACATGACGGACCTCGTAGGGAGTATCGAACGCCGCGCATCCTATGCGCCGCACTCGCATAACGCCAATGAATCGTTGTCATGAAGTTGATGCCGCTAAGGCATAATCAATGGCATGGATACCCAAGCTCTGGCCGCCTTTCTGGAAGTCGCCGACACCGCCTCCTTTTCCAAGGCGGCGGAGCGGCTGTTTCTCTCCCAGCCGGCGGTCAGCAAGCGCATCGCCACGCTGGAGGCGCAGCTCGGCCGCAGCCTGTTCGACCGCGTCGGCCGGCAGGTGACGCTGACCGATGCCGGCCGCGCCCTGCTGCCCTATGCGCGGCGGGCGCTGGCCGACATCGAGGACGGCCGTCGGGCGCTCTCGCAGCTGTCGGAAAAGGTCGAGGGCCGGTTGTCGATCGGCACCAGCCACCACATCGGCCTGCACCGCCTGCCGCCGGTACTGCGCGCCTACACGCTGGCCTATCCGGACGTCGATCTCGACATCCAGTTCATGGACTCCGAGGTGGCCTGCGAGGCGGTGCTGGCCGGCAAGCTGGAACTGGGCATTGTCACCCTGCCCACCCAGCCGCTGGCGCATCTGCAATCGCGCCTGGTCTGGCCCGACCCGCTGTCGGTGGTGGTGGCGCCGGCGCATCCGCTGGCGGGGCTCAAGAAGCCGGAGCTGGCCGACCTCGCCGAACATCCGGCGGTGCTGCCTGACGAGGCCACCTACACCCACCGCATCGTCACCGCCGCGCTCACCCGCCACGGCCTGACGCCGCGCATCCGGCTGGCCACCAACTACCTGGAAACCCTGAAGATGCTGGTGATGATCGGCCTGGGCTGGAGCGTGCTGCCGCGCTCGATGCTGGATCAGGACCTGATCGCCCTGCCGATCCGCGAACTGGCACTGGAACGCGAGCTGGGCGTGGTCTGGCACGAGAAGCGCACCCTGTCCGCCGCCGCCACCGCCCTGCTCGACCAGCTTCCTTCACCCTGATGGACTACGACGTCCTCATCCTCGGCGCCGGGGCCGCCGGCCTGTACTGCGCCTTCAGTGCCGGCCAACGCGGCCTGCGGGTGCTGGTGCTGGAGAGCGCCAACAAGCCCGGCAAGAAGATCCTGATGTCCGGTGGCGGGCGCTGCAATTTCACCAATCTCGACGTCGGCTCGGGCAACTACCTCTCGGCCAACCCGCACTTCTGCAAGTCCGCCCTCGCCCGCTACCGGCCCGAGCACTTCATCGCCCTGGTCGAGCGCCACGGCATCGCCTATCACGAGAAGGAACTGGGCCAGCTGTTCTGCGACGACTCCAGCAAGCAGATCCTGCAGATGCTGCTGGACGAATGCGCGGCGGCCGGTGTGCGCATTGTTACCACCGCCGCCGCCGAGTCGGTGCGCGCCATCGACGGCGGCTATCGCGTAGAGACCGCGCAGGGCGGCTACACCGCCCACAAGCTGGTGGTCGCCACCGGCGGCCTGTCGATCCCCACGCTGGGCGGCAGCGACTTCGGCTATCGCCTGGCGCGGCAGTTTGGCCATACGGTACTGCCCACGCGCGCCGGCCTGGTGCCGCTGACGCTCTCGGGCAAGCCACTGGAGCAGTGGAGCGATCTATCCGGCCTGGCGCTGCCGGTGGAGGCCAGCGCCGGCAAGGCTAGCTTCCGCAACCAGTTGCTGATCACCCACCGAGGCCTGTCCGGCCCGGCGATCTTGCAGATCTCCAACTACTGGCAGCCGGGCGGGCCGCTGCGCATCGACCTGTTCCCGCAGGGCGAGGCCGAGCACTGGCTGGCCGAGCAGCAGCAGTCGCGACCGGCCACCGAACTGCGCACGGTACTGGCCGACGCCCTGCCCAAGCGCTTCGCCCAGCGCTTTGTCGAGCTGTATGCGCCGGCCAACAAGCTGATGCGCCAGCTGATCCCGGCCGAGCGCAAGGCCATCGCCGCCGCCCTGCACGCCTGGCCGATCACGCCCAACGGCAGCGAGGGCTACCGCACCGCCGAAGTCACCCTGGGCGGGGTCGATACCCGCGAGCTGTCGTCCACCAGCTTCGAGTCCAAGCTCGCGCCGGGCCTGCACTTCATCGGCGAGGTGGTGGATGTCACCGGCTGGCTGGGCGGCTACAACTTTCACTGGGCCTGGGCTTCGGCGCATGCCTGCGCCACCGCGCTCTGAGACAATCCGACGATGCGACTCAATAAGTTCTTAAGCGAAAAAGGCCTCTGCTCGCGACGCGAGGCCGACTACTGGATCGAGTCCGGCCGGGTGTCGATCAACGGCAAGCCCGCCGGTCTGGGCACGCCGGTCGAAGAGGGCGACGAAGTCGCGGTCGACGGCAAGCCGGTGGGCCGGCGCCAGACCGCGCACGTCTACATCGCCTTCAACAAGCCGGTGGGGGTGACCTGCACCACCGAGGCGCGGGTGCGCGACAACATCATCGACTTCATCGGCCACGAGCAGCGCATCTTCCCCATCGGCCGCCTCGACAAGGACAGCGAGGGCCTGATCCTGCTGACCAGTGACGGCGACATCGTCAACCGTCTGCTGCGCGAGGAGCACGAGCACGAGAAGGAGTACGTGGTCACCGTCGACCGGCCGGTAAGCGAGAGCTTTCTCGCCGGCCTGCGTCGCGGCGTGCGGCTGGCGGAACTGGCCACCACCACCAAGCCCTGCGAGGCCTGGCGGGTGGATCAGTACAGCTTCCGCATCGTGCTCACCCAGGGCCTCAACCGCCAGATCCGCCGCATGTGCGAGCACTTCGGCTACGAGGTGCGGCAGTTGCGGCGCGAGCGCTTCGTCAACATCCAGCTCGGCAAACTGGAGCTTGGCTACTGGCGCAACCTCGATGCCGCCGAGCTGAGACAGCTGCTGGCCTGAGCGACCGCCTTCAGTTGCCGGCTGCGGCCTGCCGCAGGGCTGCCATGAACTCCGGATCGAGCGAGCTCATCACCGAGGTCTGCTTCCGGATACGCCCCTCGGCATCCAGCAGCGAGATCACCGTCGAATGGTTGAACTCGCCATCCGGCAGCTGGCGGTAGCGAATCCCCAGGGCGGCGGCGAGCTTGCGCACGTCCGCTGCCTCGGCTCGTGCCAGGGTCCAGTGGCTCAGATCCACCTGATGGCGCCGGGCCAGTTCCAGCAGCTTGACCGGCGTGTCCCGGTCCGGGTCCAGGCTGACCAGCAGGACGCGCATCCGGCCACGCTCGGGCTCGGGCAGCTGCTGCTCCATGCGCCGGATGTTGGCGATGAGCAGCGGGCAGACCCGGGGGCAACTGCCGTAGAACATGCTGATCATCGTCGGCTGCCCGCGGTACAGGGCTAGCGTCCTGGCCTGTCCGTCCTGGCCGCTGAGGCCGATCTCGAGCCGGTAGAGCGAATCCCCAGGAAGTTCGGCTCCAGCGGCTACCGACGCCAGGCCCAGGGCCAGCAGCAAGCTCCACAGTCCCCGGATCATGGCTGGCGCCCCGGCAGGTCCCTGGCGCAGCGGAAGCCCAGGTTGGCGGTGGTGTACCGCGCCTCCAGGCTGGACAGCATGGCGATGCGCATGAGCACGGCGTAGTTCTC
This sequence comes from Stagnimonas sp. FW305-C-60, assembly GCF_058782965.1. NCBI lineage: Bacteria > Pseudomonadati > Pseudomonadota > Gammaproteobacteria > Nevskiales > Nevskiaceae > Stagnimonas > Stagnimonas sp. FW305-C-60. Next base: position 31,923 of record NZ_JBYSYF010000002.1, on the reverse strand, counting down.
CTTCTGTTCCATGGACAACGCCCCGGTACCGCAGAATTTCATCAGGTCGGGATCGCCCTGCTCCCGGTTGTCGGCGCTCACCATCAGGGCGCCCGCATCCTGCACCCACTCCCAGACCAGTCCATGCAGGTCGTGGACACCGTGCATGTTGGCCTTGCCCTGAGCAACCGGTCGCGGGGCATTGCCTCCGGGCGCGGAATACCAGGTCAGCAAGCGCTGGCGCCAGGCGGGGTCCTTGCGGGCATCGGCTACCGTCTCGTCGGCGGCGGCGGCCCATTCCCATTCATACCAGCTGGGCAGGCGCGCGCCCTGAGCCTCGCAATACGCGGTGGCGGCGAACCAGCTCACCCGTATCACCGGCTGCTGTGGTGCTTCCCGCGCACCGGGGTCGGTGGGTGTGGCCCAGCCCTGCAGGTAACCGGGATCGACGAACAGCGCCGCCGCGCGGCCGCGCTGCCATTCCGGATGCGCGACGACGAACTTCTGGAACTGGGCATTGGTGACCGGCGTGCGCTGCAGCAGAAAGCTCGCGACCTCGGCCTCGCGAACCCCCGGTGCCGGCGGCAGCACTGACTCGAAGCGCCGACCCTCGATGCGAACGAAATCGCCCTGCGGACCGGCGGCGCTGCTCGCCGCGGACGCGGCCAGCAGCGCCACCAGCACCAAAAGCCTAGTGCGCAGCACCTTCGGGCCGCTTGGTGGTTGCACGCACCTTGGCGACGTCGCCGGCGGTCACCACGCCGCCCGGGTTGCCCCAGCTGTTCATCACATAGGTCAGGATGTTGGCGATTTCGTCATTGTTGAGCTGGCTCATTGGCGGCATCACCGAGTTGTACTCCTTGCCCTTGACGGTGATCTTCCCCTGCAGGCCGTTGAGCGCCGCGCTGATGGCGCGTTCCTTGTCCTGGGCGAAGTAGTCGGACTTCGCAAGCGGCGGGAACACGTTGGGCAGGCCCTCGCCATCGACCTGATGGCAGACCGAGCAGGTACCGCTGTAGAGCGTCTTGCCGGCGGCGATCTGCTGTTCCCGGGTCGGCGCGCCGCTGGTGACGGTGGCCTGGGCGGCCTCGCTCACCGCCGCCTGACCGCTGCCGGCCTTGTCGCCGAGGTAGTCGATGTCCACTTCCTTGCCCGAATAGATGCTCTTGTTCTCGGGGCCATCGACCTTGAGGATCGCCAGCGCCCCCTTGTTGAAGGCGCGGAAGATGGAGTGATCGACCAGCACATAGCTGCCCGGAACCTCCAGGCGGAAATCGGTGATCGCCGCGCCGCCGGCGGGGATCAGGGTGGTCTGCACGTTCTCCTGGTAGCGCGTGCCGCCTTCAAACTGCACCCGGTCGAAGATCTCGCCGATGACGTGGAAACTGGAGACCAGGTTTGGACCGCCGTTGCCGACATACAGGCGCACGGTTTCCCCCACGTTCGCCTTCAGCGCCTTCTCGCCGACCAGCGCGCTTTCGGCGCCGTTGAACAGCACATAGGTCGGGTTCTCGTCGATGGCCTTCTGCATGTCGAACGCCTGGTAGCCCTTCTCCCGGTACTTGCCCACCGTGTAGTAGTCGCCCTGCATGACGTAGAACTCGCGGTCGACCTTGGGCAGGCCTTCCGGCGGTTCGATCAGGATGAGTCCATACATGCCGTTGGCGACGTGCATGCCCACCGGCGCGGTGGCGCAGTGGTACACGAACAGCCCCTGGTTCAGGGCCTTGAAGGTGAACTGGGTTTCGTGGCCGGGCGCAGTGAAGCTCGACGAGGCACCGCCGCCGGGTCCGGTTACCCCGTGCAGATCGATGTTGTGCGGCATCTTCGAGTCGGGGTGGTTCTTCAGGTGGAACTCCACCGTGTCGCCCTGCCGGACCCGGATGAAGCTGCCGGGCACGGTGCCGCCAAAGGTCCAGAAGGTATAGCTGACGCCTTCGGAGATCTCCATGTCGAGCTCGCGGACCTCCAGCTCGACGATCACCTTGGCCGGCTGCTTGCGGTTGACCGGTGGCGGCACCTGGGGCGGACTGGTGAGCACCGCCTTGATCGGCTCCCCCTGCGGCGGGCCGAAATCACCCCTGGCGGAACCACCGGTATCGGCCGGCGTCGCGACCACGGCTTGCTCTGGCGTGGGCTGGCGATCACAGCCGGTGGTGACGGCGAGGACAGCGGCAAGGCTGACCACGATCAGCATTCGCATGGCGCATTCTCCTAAGATTATGTTTTTGGACCACTCACGCGCACCGCAGCCACGTCTTACGGCACGGTGCCAGAATTGTCCAATGCCTCCGCCCCACCGGCGGATGGCCACAACCAAGGCGCCCCATGCTTCCTGATCTCCGTGCCAGCAGCCCGGGCTCCGAGCCGACCGGCGGGTCGGCCGCCACGGTATTCGCCTACCCGTTCCGCATCTTCTTCCTGTCCGCCGCGGGTCTGGCCGTGCTGCTGGTGCCGGCCTGGCTGATCCTGTTGCTGGGCGGATGGCGGTGGCCGCTGGCCCTGCCCGCCCTCGCCTGGCATCAGCACGAAATGCTGTTCGGCTTTCTGCAGGCCGCCATCGCCGGCTTTCTGCTCACCGCGGTCTGCGCCTGGACCGGCACCCAGCGACTGCACGCCCTGCCACTGCTCGCGCTGTGGCTGCTCTGGCTGGTCGGCCGGCTGCTGATGCTGACCGGCGCGGCACTGCCACCGGCCATCGTGGTCACGGTCGATCTCGCCTTCCTGCCGCTGGTGATGCTGGACTTCGGCTGGCGGGTGCTGCGCGCGCGGCAGTACCGGCAACTGCTGGTGCTCGCGGTGCTGGCCGGGTTCTGGCTGATGGATCTCGGCTTCCACCTGTACCCGGGCGGTGTCTCCGTGCATGCGGCCCTGCTGCTGGCGATGCTGCTGATGCTGGTGATCGGTGGCCGCATCACCCCCGCGTTTTCCGGCAACTGGCTGCGCCTGCAGGGCCGGGATGCGACCCCGATCCGGGTGATCCCGGCCCTGGAGCGGGCTGTGCTGGCGGCGATGCTGGCCGTGCTCGCAGTCGAGCTCTGGCCGGCGGGTCCGGCGCTACGGGCCTCGGCGGCGCTACTCACCGCCGGCCTGGTGGCGATGCGCCTGCTGCTCTGGCGCGGCTGGCTGGTCGGTGCCGAGCCCTTGCTGTGGATACTGCACCTGGCCCTGGCCTGGATTCCGGTTGCGCTGCTGCTGCTGGCGGCCTCGGCCATGGGCTGGGTGGCGCCGACCGCCTGGGTCCATGCCGCCGGGACCGGGGCCATCGGGGCGTTGATCCTCGGGGTCATGAGCCGGGTCGCCCTGGGCCACACCGGCCGCCCTCTGCAACTGCCCCCGGGCATGACCGCGGCGTTCGTGCTGGTGCTGGTCGCCGGCTTGATCCGGGTGGTGATGGCGGTCGGCTTGCTGCCCTGGCGCCTCGGAGTTGCGACCGCCGCCGCGCTATGGATCGCAGCCTACCTGATCTTCCTTATCCGCTATTGGTCGGTCCTGAGCCGCCCGCGCCTTGATGGCAAGCCGGGCTGAGTGATGACCACGGCGGCCCGGCTGGCGGAAACGCGATGATCGAGTTCTATCCCCAGATCCGGCAGGCGCACATCCTGCTGGTGGCGCTGAGTGGCAGCCTGTTCCTGGTCCGGGGGATCGCGGTGCTGATGCAGGCCGGTTGGCCACAACGGCAAGCGGTGAAGAGGCTCAGCTACGCCATCGACACCGCCCTGCTCGCCGCGGCACTGATGCTGGTGCACCTGCTGCCGTCGGCGGTATTCAGCAACGGCTGGCTGACGATGAAGCTGTTCCTGTTGGTGGTCTACATCCTGCTCGGCGCCTTCGCCCTACGCAGGGCACGCAGCCAGTCGGCGCGTACCGTCTGCTTGCTGCTCGCGCTCCTGGTGTTCGCCTGGATGCTGACGATTGCCCGCAGCCACCACCCGCTGGGCCTCCTCCGGCTGTGGGCCGGCGCCAGCTGATCGCTTAAGCCGCAGAGGCCGCCTTTCGCACCATCGGCAGCTTGGAACACATGCCTTGCGTCAGAACGCGGCAATCAACCGCGAACTGCTAGGCTGACCCGCAAGCTCAAGTAAATCTAGACATGACCCAAGCCCTGCAAGGCCGCCAACGCTGGCTGGCGCTCTACCTCCTCTGCCTGGGCGTGCTGATGATCGTGCTCGACACCACCATCGTCACCGTCGCCCTGCCCTCGATCAAGGCGGATCTCGGTTTCAGCGAAACCGGTCTGGTCTGGGTGGTGAACGCCTACATGCTCACCTTCGGCGGCCTGCTGCTGCTGGGCGGACGGCTGGGCGATCTGTACGGGCAGCGGCGGCTATTCCTGCTCGGCCTGACGCTGTTCACCCTCGCTTCGCTTGCCTGCGGCATGGCTGGCAGCCAGGTCCTGCTGGTCACCGCCCGCGCCGTGCAGGGCGTCGGCGGTGCCGTCATCACCGCGGTCGCGCTCTCGCTCATCAGCAATCTGTTCACCGAGCCGGACGAGCGCGCCAAGGCCATGGGCGTCTATGGCTTCGTTTGCGCCGCTGGCGGCAGCATCGGCGCCCTGCTCGGCGGCGTGCTGACCGAGACCCTGAGTTGGCGCTCGATCTTTCTGGTCAACCTGCCGATCGGCATCGTGGTCTACCTGCTGAGCCGCCGCCTGTTACCGGCCGACGACAGCGCGGACGCCGCGCACCATCGCCTCGACGTGGCCGGCGCGATCACCGTCACCAGTGCGCTGATGCTGGCGGTGTACGCAGTGGTCAACGGCAACCAGCTGGGCTGGCTGTCGGCACAGACCCTGGGCCTGCTTGGCCTGGCGGCGCTGCTGCTGGGACTGTTCCTGTGGATCGAGTCGCGGGTTGCCCAGCCCTTGATGCCGCTGGGCCTGTTCCGGCTGCGCAATCTCGCAACCGCCAATGCCATCGGCGTGCTCTGGTCGGCCGGGATGTTCGCCTGGTTCTTTCTCTCCGCGCTCTACCTGCAACTGGTGCTGGGCTACGGCCCGCTGGAAGTCGGCCTCGCCTTCGTGCCCGCCGACCTGATCATGGCCGCCTTTTCGTTGGGCCTCTCGGCCTGGATCGTGATGCGCTATGGCCAGCGCGGCCCGGTGTGGCTGGGCCTGGCACTGGGCACGCTCGGACTCCTGTTGTTCGCGCGCGCGCCGCTGGCCGGCAATTTCTGGATCGACGTGCTGCCCGGTATGCTGCTGCTGGGCCTGGGCGCCGGCCTCGCCTTCAACCCGCTGTTGCTGGCGGCGATGGGCGACGTCGAAGAAAGCGATTCCGGCCTCGCCTCCGGCATCGTCAACACCAGCTTCATGCTCGGCGGCGCGCTGGGCCTGGCGGTGCTGGCCAGCTTTGCCGATGCGCGCAGCGCCGGGCTCCGCGCGGCAGGCGTCGAGGCGGTCAGCGCCCTGCACCAGGGCTATCTGCTGGCCTTCCTGATCGGCGCCGGGTTCACCACCCTGGCGGCCCTACTGGGGGCTCTGCTGTTGCGACCGAAGTCGGCGACCGAAACGGCAGACCTCACCCAGCCGGCAGGCTGAACGCCGGCCACAAAAAAGGCCGGTCAACAGACCGGCCTTCTGCTACCACCAGCCAACTTAGAAGTTGGCGGCATCCAGCGCCATCAGCGTGTCGGCGCCGGCGCGGATCTGCTTCAGGTTCATCGCGGTTTCCGGCAGCAGCTTGGCGAAGTAGAAGCGCGCGGTGGCGAGCTTGCTCTTGTAGAACTCGCCCTGGTCCTGCTTCTCCAAAGCGATCTTGGCCATGCGCGCCCAGAAGTAGGCGTAGACGAAGTGACCAACCAGGTGCAGGTAGGGCACCGAAGCGGCACCGACCTCGTCGGGGTTCTTCATCGCCTTCTGGCCGATTTCCATGGTGACCTTCTGGACTTCCTGGCCCAGCTCGGCGAGCGGACCGGTGAACTCCTTCATCGCCTCGTTGCCGGCCTCGGCCTTCACCAGCTCGGTGACCAGTTTGCCGAACTTCATCAGCTTGGCGCCCATGTCGGACAGCACCTTGCGGCCCAGCAAGTCCAGCGCCTGGATGCCGTTGGTGCCCTCGTAGATCATGTTGATGCGGGCATCACGGACGTACTGCTCCATGCCCCACTCCTTGATGTAGCCGTGACCGCCGTACACCTGCATGCCCATGGTGGTGCTGATGTAGCTGTACTCGGTGATGAAGCCCTTGACGATCGGGGTCAGCAGGGCCATCAGGTCGGCGGCATCCTTGCGCACCTTCTCGTCCGGATGGTTGTGCTCCTTGTCGAGCATCAGGCCGGACCAGTAGGTGAAGGCGCGGGCGCCTTCGACGTGGGCCTTCTGGGTCAGCAGCATGCGGCGCACGTCGGGGTGGACGATGATCGGATCGGCCGGCTTGTCCTTGGCTTTCGGGCCGGTCAGCGAGCGCATCTGCAGGCGGTCCTTCGCATAGGCCAGCGAGTTCTGGTAGGCGACTTCGGCCAGGCCCAGGGACTGCATGCCGACGCCCAGGCGGGCGCCATTCATCATCACGAACATGGCGTTCAGGCCCTTGTTCGGCTCGCCGACCAGCCAGCCGCTGGCGCCGTCGAGATTGATGACGCAGGTGGCGTTGCCGTGGATGCCCATCTTGTGCTCGATGGCTCCGCACTTGACGCCATTGCGCTCACCGATGGAGCCGTCGGCCTTGGGGATGAACTTGGGCACGATGAACAGGCTGATGCCCTTGGTGCCGATCGGCGCGTCCGGCAGGCGGGCGAGCACCAGGTGGATGATGTTCTCGGCGAGGTCGTGCTCACCGGCGGAGATGAAGATCTTCTGGCCGCTGATGGCGTAGCTGCCGTCGCCCTTGGGCTCGGCCTTGGTACGCAGCAGGCCCAGGTCGGTGCCGCAGTGCGACTCGGTCAGGCACATGGTGCCGGTCCAGTGGCCGGAGACGATCTTCGGCAGGTACTTGGCCTTGAGCTCGTCGGTGCCGTGCGCCAGCAGCGCCGCGTAGGCGCCGTGGGTGAGACCGGGATACATGGTCCAGGCCTGGTTGGCGCTGTTGAGCATTTCGTACAGCACGTTGTTGACCACTTCCGGCAGGCCCTGACCACCGAACTCGGTGGAACAGGCCAGCGCCGGCCAGCCGGCTTCCACGTACTGGGCGTAAGCCTCCTTGAAGCCCTTGGGCGCCTTCACGTCACCGGTGACCTTGTCGTGGTGACAGCCTTCCTCGTCGCCGCTCTGGTTGAGCGGGAAGGTCACGTTCTGGGTGAACTTCGCAGCTTCCTCGGCGATGGAATTGATGGTGTCGGCGTCGAGGCTCTCGTGCGCCGGCATGGCCTTCAGCTCGGCTTCGACATTGAGCAGCTCGTGCAGGACAAACTGCATATCGCGCAGCGGGGCGGTGTATTGACCCATGGTGAATGCTCCAGAAATGAAAGGTGGATGGGAAGGAAAAAATGAGGTGCGCGAGATTACCGCATCGTCCAGCCAGACGATACGGGGGAGTATGTTGCGTTGCGATTGGCGGGTATCCGGGGCTGCGGCAGGCTCATGCACCGGCAACCGGGCTCGAGGGGCAGACGCGCGCGTACAGCGCTCGGCATGCGCCTGGAGGCGTCGCCTGGAACTTTAACAATGCTCTTTAGAGCAATGATTTAACTGAGTTAAATTGAGCCGTGCTGCTCCGGCCGGCAACCGTATCGGGTCGACCGGCGGGAGCAAAGGCCACCCGCCCGCCGCCGGCAACCCGTCGCCTCGGCCCTCAGCCCTCGTAGCGGGGCTTGGGCTTGCTGAAGCTCTTCTTGTAGGCAGGCTTCTCACCCTCGCCGCCCTTTACCCGGCTGATGTTCAACCGCTGCCCGGCGACCCAGACCTTCTTGAGCTTTTCGAACACTTCCTTGGGCATGCCTTCTGGCAGGTCGATCAGGCTGTGATCGTCGCGGATATCGATGCGGCCCATGTACTTGCTTTCGATGTCCGCCTCGTTGGCGATGGCGCCGACGATGTTCTTCGGCAGCACGCCGTGCTGATGGCCGACCTCGATGCGGAAGGTCTCCATGTCCTCGTCGGACTTGGCTGGGCGCTTGGCGCGCGGCGCCTCGTCGCGCTCGGCAAAGGCCGGCCGCTCACGGAAGGGCTTGGCAGCCTCGCCACGCTCCGAAGGTGCGCGGAAACTGGGCCGCTCCTCGCCGCCGGCACCCGTCCCTGCAAAGGGCGGCTTGAAGCTGGGGCGGGATTCGCCGGCGGCCTCGTCCTTGCGATAGGGCTTCTTGCTGAACGATTCCGGACGCGAGCTGCGCTCGGCGGCGGCGCCCAGACGCGGCCCACGGTCGAAGGAGTGTTCGCGCACGGTCTGTGCCGGGGCGCTGTCGCCGCTCAGGAGCAGGCTCTTGCCACCCTGCGCCATCAGCGCCAGCGCGGCGGCGATTTCCTGCAGCGACACGCCCTGCTCGCGGCCGAGATCCTGCTCCAGCTGCGCCACCAGCTCGCGCATCGGCCCCAGCTTGGCGGTCTGCTTGAGGGTCTCGACGACCTGTTCCTGGAACTTGGCGGTGCGCTTGGCATTGATCGCCGAGTCGCTGGGCAGATTCATCATCTCGATGTGCTTGCGCGTGGTGCGCTCGATCATCTTCAGCAGGCCGCGCTCGCGCGGCGAGATGAACAGGATGGCATCGCCCTCGCGGCCGGCGCGGCCGGTGCGGCCGATGCGGTGCACATAGCTTTCCGGATCGGTGGGCACGTCGTAGTTGATGACGTGACTGACCCGCTCGACATCGAGTCCGCGCGCCGCTACATCGGTGGCGACGACGATGTCGAGGCTGCCGTCCTTGAGCTTGTTGACGGTGCGCTCGCGCTGCTGCTGCTGGATGTCGCCATTGAGCGCCGCCGCCGAATAGCCGCGCGCCGAGAGCTTGTCGGCCAGTTCCTCGGTGGCGATCTTGGTGCGGGTGAAGATGATCAGGCCCTCGAAGGGCTCGACTTCCAGGATGCGGGTCAGCGCATCGAGCTTGGCGTGCGGATTGACGATCAGGCAGCGCTGGCGCACCAGGGTGGCGGTCTTGGTCGAGGAGGTGATGCTGATCTCGGCCGGATTGCGCAGATAGGTGTTGGCGATGCGCTTGATCGGCGGCGGCATGGTGGCGCTGAACAGCGCCACCTGCTTCTCGGCCGGCGTCTTCTGCAGGATCTTCTCGACATCGTCGATAAAGCCCATGCGCAGCATCTCGTCGGCCTCGTCGAGCACCAGGGTCATCAGCGCGTCGAGCTTGAGGCTGCCGCGATCCAGATGGTCGATGATGCGGCCCGGGGTGCCGACGATCACATGCACGCCGCGCTTGAGCGCCGCCAACTGCGGCTGGTAGCTCTGGCCGCCGTAGATCGGCAGCACATGGAAGCCCGGCAGCTTGGAGGCGTACTTCTGCAAGGCCTCGGCGACCTGGATCGCCAGCTCGCGGGTTGGCGCCAGGATCAGGGCCTGCGGCTTGGCAAGGGTCGCGTCGATGCGCGCCAGCAGCGGCAGCGCGAAGGCCGCGGTCTTGCCGGTGCCGGTCTGCGCCTGGCCGAGCACGTCGCGGCCGGCGAGCAGATGCGGGATGGTTGCCGCCTGGATTGGAGACGGCGTCTCGTAGCCGACCGCCGCAAGGGCTTCGAGCAGAGGAGCCGGCAGGCCGAGAGAAGCAAAGGTGAGAGTAGCGCCCTCGACGGGCACTGGGGTTTCAGCAGACATTTAGGAGCGCCTCGCGCATAGCGGGCACTCGACATGGTTTGTCACTGGCCCTGGAAAAACGGCGCGTATTGTAGGCGTTAATCAACTGGAGCATCGGAAATGACGTTTCTCAAGAGCTTTGCCGCCGGATTTGCCTCGACTCTGGCCTTCCATCAGGGCTTGCTCTGGCTGCTGCACCGGTTCGGCAGTTCGCCGCGCGCGCCCTGGAATTTCGCGCCGGTGCCACCCTTCGGCGTGCCGGCGGTGATCTCCCTCGCCTTCTTCGGCGGCCTCTGGGCGATTGCCCTCGCCTGGCTGATCCAGGAAGCCCGCGGCAGCCGCTACTGGCTGTTGTGGACCCTGCTCGGCGCCCTGAGCCCCAGCGTGGTGGCCTGGATGCTGGTGATGCCGCTCAAGGGCATGAGCATGGCCGCCGGTGGCGATCCCAAGATCATGATCGGCGCGCTGTTGCTGAACGCCGCCTGGGGCGCCGGCTGCGCGCTCTTCTTGCGCCTGCTGCCACGCTGAGTCGGTCGCCACAAACGCAGGCCAAAAAAAAGGGCGCCGATGGCGCCCTTTTTCGTTCCGCAAGTACCGCCTTACTGACTGGCCACTGCGCAGGAGGAGTTGACCCGCAGCGACTGCGCCACCGTCGCCAGGCCGGCATTCATCTGCAGGCGCAGCTTGGTGTAGGGCTTGGTCACCGGCATCGACAGCACGTAGGCGTCCTGGCCGATGATGTAGGCACCCAGCAGCGTCAGGCGCAGACCGTCGAAGGTCACGGCGGTTTCCACCACGTTGTCACTGGCGTCCAGCGTGTCGATGGTCACCGCGCCCAGCAGCGCCAGCGACAGCAGCTGACCCGGCGGGCGGCTGACGATGAAGCCGGCGCGCTGACCTTCCGCGGTCACCGGAACTTCCAGCGGCGAGGCCACCTTCAGTTCGGCATAGCCACCCAGCAAGCCGACGTTGACGTTGAGCGAGGCGTAGGTGGTGCCGTCATTGTCGATCGCCAGGGTCTCGTCGCTGACCGTGCAGGCCAGGCAGAGCACCGGCAGGGTGTAGCTCGAAACCGTCGCGCCCTGGGTCGCCAGCAAGGGGCCGGTGCAGATCGCATCGGTGACGTTCAGCGTGGTGGAGACGCTGCCCGCGCCGCTGCTCGGAGCGGTCTTGAGCGTGGCGGTGATCACCGTCGCGCCCTGCACCTTGCCCAGCGCCACGCCGGTGCTGCTGACGCTGGCGATGTTGGTGCTGGAGGAAATCCAGTTGAGATCGGTGGCCGGCACGATGGCCTCGGTGCCGTCGGTGTACTTGCCGACCACGTTCAGCTGGAGGCTGGCATCGACGGCGACATTGGCCGGGACCGGCGTGATACGCGCGCCATCCAGCGACTGCAGCACTGCGGCGCCGACGGTCACATTGGCCGGGTCGCTGCTGACGGTGGCGACGCCATCGTTCTTGGTGGTGGTGGCGGTCACCGTGGCGGCACCCAGGCTGACGCCCTTGACGTCCACCGAGCCATTGGACTGATTGCTCAGAGCCAGAACGGTCGCGGCGGCGTCAGAGGAACTCCAGGTAACAGCGCCGGGGATATCCCGCGGCGTGCTGCTGTTGGTGTAGATGCCCTTGGCCACGAGGTTGATGCTGGCGCCACGCGGCACCGCATACGGCGGGCTGGCGCTGTTGTCGCTACGCAGCACCACTACCTGCACCAGCTCCGGCGCGATCACCGTGATCGCGGCGGTGCTCTCCACCACGCTGCCATCGGCGGCGGTGGCGGTGGCCTTGATCTGCGCCGGCGTGGCGCTCTGCTGCAGGGTGCTGACGGTCACCGTGCTGCCCTGCTCGGGCACGCTGGCGACGGTCGGCGCGTTGGACACCCAGCTCAAGAGCTCGGTGACGGTGTGGGTCTCGGTGCTGCCATCGGTCTTCTGATAGCTGCCGACGGCGGTGATCACCTGGGTGAGACCCAGGGGCACCGAAGCCGCGGCCGGGTCCAGCGTGATGCTCTTGAGCACCGGCGCGGCCACGCTCAGGCTGAACGGCTCGCTGGTGAAACCACCCCAGCTGCCACGGATCGAGGTAGCGCCATTGCGCAGGGCGGTGACGGTGCCGTTGCTGCTGGCGCTGGCCACGGTCGGATTGGTGCTCTGCCAGGCGTCGGCGGTCACTTCCTTGGTGGTGAACTCCGGGTTGGAGCCGGGCGGCGTCGAATACAGCGCCAGCAGCTTGTACTGCCGGGTCTGGCCGATCTGGTCGAAGCTGGTGGGCGTGGAGCTATCGACCACCACCCCTTTCAGCTGGGGGAAAAAGTCCGGGCTAGTGAGATCACTGCCGCAGGCGCTAAGAAAGCTGATCACCAAGATCAGCCAGTATTTTGTAATTCGCATCCGTGCAACTCCCTGGTAGACGTCCATTGCCTTCGACAAATTACCGACAGTCGCTTAGGCATTCAAAATGAACCGACAGTCAACCGCCAGCAGACCCGCTCTGAGCGTAGGGAGAGCAGGGCCTGGGCGATAAGTGTCAAATTTCCGACGCAATCTTCAACTTGCGCGGAAGCCTGATTCAGTGATTCGCGACGGACGTCAGCTTTTCGCCGGCTTAGCGGTTACCCAGATGCGAATTTCGGCGGTGAACACTTCCACACCCTGCGGGTCGCGCACGCTTACCGGCACCGCGATCTCCTGCTTGTCGGCGAGCACCGCCGGGAGGATGAGCACCGCCTCGGCGTACATGGTTCCCACCGCCTTGGCCTTGTAGGCCACGGTCATGCCCTTGGGAATCCAGCGGTGGCTGGCCGGAATGCTGATCTCCGCCGCCAGCCCCATCACCGCTTCCGCAAGATTGCAGAGCGCGATGGCGTGCACCGTGCCCAGGTGATTGTGGACCCGGCGCACGTGGCGCATGCGGGCACGCACCAGCCCGGGTTCAGCGTGGGTGAACAGCATCGGCAGGGTCGTGAAATACGGCGCGGCGAGTTGAAAGGCGCGGGTGAACACGCGCGGCCCCAGCGGCACGCGGACGGCGCGGTTCCAGAGCTTCAGCAGTCGGGGTTGGGACATCGGGGAATCCTCAAGACGAAAAGAAATCAGATCGCGGCCGCCAGCTCGGCGGCCTGGCGGATGGCGCGCTTGGCATCCAGCTCGCCAGCGGTATGGGCGCCACCGATCAGGTGCACCTTCACCCCGGCCGCCTCCAGCGGCGCCTGAAGCGTGCGCAGTGGCTCCTGGCCGGCGCAGATCACCACATGATCCACTTCCAGGGTGCGCGGCTGCTCCTTGACGCGGATGTGCAGGCCGGCATCGTCGATGCGCTCGTACTCGACGCCGCCGATCATCCGCACCTGCTTGTCCTTGAGCGCGGCGCGATGCACCCAGCCGCTGGTCTTGCCCAGATGCTTGCCCAGGGCCTCGTCCTTGCGCTGTAGCAGATAGACCTCGCGTTCCGGCGGTGCCAGCTGCTTCTCGACCAGGGCACCGGGCACCGACAGCGTCGCGTCCACACCCCATTCCCGATACCAGTGCTCGGGATGCAGCGTCGGGCTCTCGCCGCCTTGCACCAGGTATTCGCTGACGTCGAAGCCGATGCCGCCGGCGCCGATCACCGCCACCTTCTTGCCGATCTGCACCCGGCCCTTCAGCACATCGACATAGCTCACCGCCTTCGGGTGGTCGATGCCGGGGATGCCCGGCTTGCGCGGCTTGATGCCGGTGGCCAGCACAACCTCGTCATAGCCCTCGGCCTTCAGGCTCTCGACGCTGGCGGTGCTGTTGAGCTTCAGCCGCACGCCGCTGCTCTTCAGCTTTTCGCCGAAGTAGCGCAGGGTTTCGTGGAATTCCTCCTTGCCGGGGATTTGCTTGGCGAGATTGAACTGGCCACCGATCTCGCTGGCCTGGTCCAGCAGCGTCACCTCGTGACCGCGCTCCGCCGCGTAGGTGGAAAACGCCAGGCCCGCCGGGCCGGCGCCGACCACCGCGAGCTTCTTCTTTTGCGTAACCGGCTTCATCACCAGCTCGGTTTCGTAGCAGGCCAGGGGATTGACCAGGCAGCTCGCGCGCTTGAGCGAGAAGACGTGATCCAGGCAGGCCTGGTTGCAGGCGATGCAGGTGTTGATGGTCTCGGCCTTGCCGGCCGCCGCCTTGTTGACGAAAGCCGGGTCGGCCAAGAGCGGCCGCGCCATGCTGACCATGTCACAGACACCGCCGGCGAGCAGGCCCTCGGCGACCTCGGGCGTGTTGATGCGGTTGGTGGCGATCACCGGAATCTTCACCTCGCCGCGGATGCGCTGCGTGGGGAAGCTGAAGGCCGCGCGCGGCACGCTGGTGACGATGGTCGGCACCCGCGCCTCGTGCCAGCCGATGCCGGTGTTGAGCAGGGTGACGCCGGCGTCTTCGACCGCCTTGGCCTGGTAGACCACCTCGTCCCAGGTGTTGCCGCCCTCGACCAGATCGGCCATCGACAGCCGGTAGACGATGATGAAGTCCTTGCCGGCCGCCTTGCGCACCGCCTTCACCACCTCAATCGGAAAGCGGCAGCGGTTTTCGATGGAGCCGCCCCACTCGTCGTCGCGGCGGTTCACCCGCTTGCAGGTGAACTGATTGAGCAGATAGCCCTCGCTGGCCATGATCTCGACGCCGTCATAGCCCGCCTGGCGCGCCAGCTCGGCGGCGCGCGCATAGGCGGCGATGGTGCGGCGGATGCCCCAGCCGGACAGCGCCGAGGGCTTGAAGGGATTGATCGGCGACTTGTGTGCCGAAGACGACACCGACAAAGGGTGGTAGCTGTAGCGGCCGGCGTGCAGCAACTGCAAGGCGATCTTGCCGCCGTGACGGTGCACCGCCTCGGTCACCTGCAAGTGGCGCGGCACCTCGCGGCGCGAGGACAGCTTGGAGCCGAAGGGAGAGAGCCAGCCCTGCCAGTTGGGTGCGAAGCCACCGGTGACCATCAGCCCCACCCCGCCCTTGCTGCGCTCCTCGAAATAGGCGGCGAGCTTGTCGAAGTCCTTGGCCTTGTCTTCGAGGCCAGTGTGCATCGAGCCCATCAGCACCCGGTTGCGCAAGGTGGTGAAGCCGAGATCGAGGGGGCTGAGCAGGTGCGAGTAAGGGCTGGTCATGGGGACTGGCAATGGCGTGAAGAGGAAAGATGAAAAGCCCGATGCCCGCGCAGACAGGGATCAGGCAGGCGAGCTCACCAAGAGCGCGGCACGTAAGGGGTATCCGGCTTGCCCAGATTGCGGGCGCTGGCGACGCGCTGGTTCTTGCGGCCGATCAGGCGACGCTGCCACTTGCGCTCGGCGGCCAGCGCACCGTACTCGCTATTGCCCCAGGCCTCGTCGAACAGGTGTTTGGCGGCGGCCACCGAGTCCGGCGAGCGGGTGGCGATCTGCTCCGCCAGTGCCTTGGCGGCGGCGAGCGGATCGTCAGCGATGCGGGTGATGAGGCCCAGCGCCTGCGCCTCGGCGGCATCGAGGATGCGGCCGGTATAGGTCAGCTCCAGCGCCACGTCGCGCGGCAACACTTCGCGCAACAGTACGGTCCCGGCCATGTCCGGGATCAGGCCCCACTTCGCCTCCATCACCGATATGCGGCTGCTGGGTGCGGCGATGCGGATGTCCGCGCCCAGCGCCAACTGGATGCCGGCGCCGAAGCAGTTGCCGTGGATCGCCGCGATCACCGGCACCGACAGCGAGCGCCAGATCATGGAGACCACCTGGTAGCGGTTGGCCCAGGGCTTCCACAATGGCAGAAAGGCCAGCGCCACCTTCAGCGGCCCAGCGCCCATCACGCCCTTGATGTCGAGCCCGGCGCAGAACGACGGCCCCTCGCCGGAGAGGATCACCGCCCGCAGCGACTTGTCGCGCTTAAGCCGCCGCGCCACCGCGATCAGCTCCTCGATCAGCGCCACATCGACGCCGTTGTGCTTGTCCGGCCGGTTGAGGCGTACGTGGGCGACGCCGCCCTCGATGCTGACGAGTACGCGGCTGGGTGAGGCGGAGGCAGTGGTCATGCAAGAGTCCCTGTCAGGTAGCGACACATACTCGGAGGTATGTGCCCCGCTCGGCAAGGGCAGCAGCGACAGCGGGCGGGGGTTGGCCGGGACAGGGCGGCTGGGCGCCTTTTCGCATTTGGCCTTCTCGCCACCGGCGGATGGACACATCGAGGAAGCCCGCATTAGGCTTGGTTCATCGGTGTGTTGGGATCACATCGACATTTCGAAGAAGGAAGGGAATGGGACGGCCAATCTGTTGACACATTTGCCGAAGCAGGCATGGCGACACCTCACATCCAATGACTCAAGGGAATCATGGAGATGGCCAGATTATTCGCACCTGCGGCGACAACACGGCGCCGTGTTATGCGTCAGTTTTGACGCCTGATTAGCGTTGGAACTCTTTATCCAAGGATCATATGAAAGTCTTTATTAGTTGGTCTGGCCCAGTTAGCCACCGCGTCGCTGTAGTGTTTCGAGACTGGCTGCCTTCGGTAATTCAAAGCATAGAGCCATACGTGTCTTCCGAAGACATTGACAAAGGCGCACGCTGGTCCACTGATATAGCAGGAGAGTTGCACGCATCTTCATATGGCCTCCTTTGCCTCACTAAAGACAATATCCTCGCACCTTGGATTAACTTCGAAGCGGGAGCGCTGGGGAAAAGCATCGATAAGAGCCGTGTCAGCCCATTTCTCTTTCGGCTCAAGCGCTCGGAGGTTGAGGGGCCAATACTTCAATTTCAATCGACCATATTCGAACGCGATGACGTCTTCAAACTGCTCAAGTCAGTAAACGCTGCCTGCGCGCAGGACGCACTAGAAGATTCCAGGCTCGAAAAATCGTTTGAAGTGTGGTGGCCGCAACTTGAGAAACTGCTAAACGAAATTCAAGACGTTGTGCCCGATCCTGTGCAGCCTGCTGTCGATGTTGCGGCAGCGCAAAATGATGCGGCTTCACGAGTCCTGGAAGAAATTCTTGAACTCACACGCAACAATCACAAGTTGTTGCGCGACCCCACATCACTAATTCCGTCCGACTACTTTCAACACTTATTTCGTCGAGCCACACGGCATAGTGAGGATTCTGTAGAAATTCGCGGCTTCGAGCGTCAGATCGAGCCAGAAGCAATTCGAGATGTTGTCGAGTGCCACAGAGAAGTTATTAAGCACCTGGGTGTGATTAGGACAGACTTTGAGCGTCATCCCGGCTTCGAGGAATTGGTAATGTTACTAAGGCGCATGGACGGCCCCTTGCGCTATATAAGTCGAAAAATGGATCTGAGACTGCCGCGTGAGCCCCTCAGTGACAAAGGCGAGTTCTAACCCATCATTCCACCGGACCTGCGCGAAAAGCCGCGCAGTCCGGTGAATTCAAACGTTATACGTACTCAGGGCGTTTCGCCCAATCAGGAGATTGGAATATGAAAGATAAATGGACCGCAATTGCACTTTCGCTGACGCTCATATCATGCGCGAAGGCGCCCTTGTATCAAGCGACGGAGCCCACTAATGAGCGGGCGTACCTTAAAGTCGTGTACGACACTGACCTTGTTTTCACTAAGGTAGCCAAGTTTTCACACATTGATAGTCAGCCTCACTGCGGGAAACCAATTAAAGACATTCAGACCTTGGCCGTCCTCAACAGGGGCAACCCACTAATATCTGAGGTAAACCCCGATGGTTTACCTATCGCCGCGGGACGCCTCTTCCGTCTTCAGGGGCTCTCCATTCCGAGTAATCCAAAATATCTCTGTGGGCTTACTGTCACTTTTATACCAAAGGCAGGCACTACCTACGAAGCCACGCTTCGTCACCACGACAAGACACAGAGTCAATGCATATTGGAGTTGGCAGAAGTCTCAGAGAGTGGCAACAAGTTCCCGCCAAGTGATTTCGCGGTTGAGTCGTGCATTTTGTGACACGAGTGACGTGCGCACGTGAAGAAAAGGGGTCGGAGTAAATATCCGAAATCAGTTAGATCGGGCCGTCCAACCAGCCCGATCCTGCAAAGTCAGTGACCGCCCCTTTCCCCATTTACTTGAGAGCAGCAGCCACCGCTTCCGCCAACGTCGCCGTCGGCCGCCCAATCAAGCGGCTCAGCGCCTTGCCGTCGTCATACAGCGAGCCCACCGCTGCCTTGGCATCGCTCTCGGCCAGCAGGCCGGCAAAGGCCGGCGGTAGCCCGAAGCCTTCCAGCGCGGTCTTGTACTCGGCTTCTGACAAATTCTTGTACGCCACCGGCTTGCCGGACTGGCGCGCGATTTCAGCAGCCAACTCACTGAGCGTATAGGCGCTGTCGCCGGCCAGTTCGTACACCTTGCCCGCCTGCGTCGCGGCCGCGCTGGCGAGTACCACGGCAGCGGCGGCGGCGTAGTCCGCCCGGGCGGCGGAGGCGATGCGGCCTACCCCAGCGGCGCCGAGCACCACGCCGTGTTGCAGGGCGGCACCAACGCTGCCGGTGTAGTTCTCGGTGTACCAGCCGTTGCGCAGCAGCACATGGGGCAGGCCGGAGGCGCGCAGGTAGTCCTCGGTGGCCTTGTGTTCCACGGCGAGATTCATCGGGCTGCTGTCGGCGCGCAGGATGCTGGTGTAGGCCACCAGCTTCACACCGGCGGCCTTGGCGGCGTCGATGACGTTGCGGTGCTGCGGTAGGCGCCGGCCGATTTCGCTGGAGGAAATCAGCAGCAGCTTGTCGGCGCCGCGCAGGGCGGCGACGAGGGAGGCAGGGTTGTTGTAGTTAGCCACGCGCAGCTCGACGCCCTGGGCGGCGAGCTCCGGCGCCTTGGCCGGGTCGCGCACCAGGCCGACCAGCTTGGCGTTCGGTGCGCGGGCGCGCAGCTCGGTCAGCACGAGGCGGCCGAGCTGGCCGCTGGCGCCGGTGACGACGAGGGTTTCAGGATTGGTAGTGAACATGGCGGATTCCTTTGTTGGGTTCAGGTTGAAGACGTGGTCTCATAATGAGACCATCTTCTCTCTTTGGTAAGGAGGCAGTTTTTTGTGACCGGGTTACCTCCCAGTAACCGCCTGCCGGCGCGTCAGGGCCTAGCGGTGCGGTTTGAACAATGGAGCGCCGACGCCTTCGACGCCAGCCGCTGCCCGGTGCGCAGCGTGCTCGACCGGCTGGGCGACAAGTGGTCGACGCTGATCGTGATCGCCCTCGCCCGCCGCCCGCACCGCTTCGGCGAGATTCGCCGCGCGGTGCCAGATATCTCCAAGCGCATGCTGACGCAGACGCTGCGCGACCTGGAGCGCGACGGGCTGATCTCGCGGCAGGTGTTCCCCACCAAGCCGCCGAGCGTGGAGTACCGCCTCACCGAGTTGGGCGAATCGCTGCTGGAGCCACTGAACGCCCTGGTGGCCTGGGCGGAGGCGAATCAGGCCCGCATCGGCGCGGCGCGCGCGGCATTCGATGCTTCGGCGCTGGTGGCGGCGACGGCCTTGTCGCGCACCGAGGTCGGCGACTAGTTCGGCCGGCGCTTGCTCAGCGCAGCTCCGGCACCTTGCGCCACACCACCCAGGCACCGACGGCGGCAATGACTGCGGCTATCAGGAAGGGCGCCTCGGGCCGGATGTGGTCCCAGGTCCAGCCGGCGCCCAGGCTGCCCACCGAGCCGCCGATCCCGTAGGCGGCAGCGTTGTAGAGCGCCTGCCCGCGCCCTTGCAGGCGCGCCGGGAACAGCCGGAACACGTAGTGCATTGCGCAGGCGTGATAGGCGCCGAAGGTGAGCGCGTGGCTGAGCTGGATCAGCACCAGGGCGACGATGTAGTCGGCCAGCAGCACGGTCAGGCCCCAGCGCAGGGCGGTGGTCACCAGCGCCAGCAGCAGCAGCTTGCGGGCGCCGATGCGGGCGATGACCCGGCTCATGTAGATGAACAGCCCGATCTCGGCGACCACCGCCACCGCCCACAGCAGGCCGGCGACGCTGCGGGCGTGGCCGTGACGCTCCAGGAACAGGGTGAAGAAGTTGTAGTAGGGCGCGAACGACATCTGCGAACACAGGCAGGCGAGCAGCAACGCGATCACCTCCGGCTTGCGGATCACGGTGCCCAGGCTGATCGGCGGCGCCTCGGCGTCGGTATGCGCGGCCACCCGGGTTTCCGGCACCTGGTAGCTGGCCACCGCCATGCCGGCGAACAGCACGCCCACCAGCCAGGGCAGCGGCAGGATGCCCCAGAGGTCCAGCAGCGGCCCCAGGCTCAGCACCGAGACCACGAAACCCACCGAGCCCCAGAGCCGCACCCGCGAGTAGTCGCCGCCACTGTGCTGGAGATGCACCAGCGACACCGCCTCGAACTGCGGCAGCAGGGCCTGCCAGAACAGGTTGTAGGCCAGCATCGCCGCGGTGATCTGCCAGACGCCATCGGCGAAGGGGATGATCAGGAACAGCGCCAGCGAGGCGACGCTGGTGCCCCGCACGAGCTGGATGTGGCGGCCGCTGTGGTCGGCGATCCAGCCCCAGACGAAGGGCATCACCGCCCGCTCCAGGCCCGCCAGGGCGTAGGCGATGCCGATCTCGGTGGCACTGAAGCCACGCGCCGTGAGGTATGGCGCCCAGTAAGGCATGAACGCGCCGACCGTCGCGTAATAGAAGAAGTAGTAGCCGCCGAGGCGGGTATGGAGGGCGGCGGGGGTCATGGGCGGCGCAGTTTAGTGGATGGCCTTGGCGGCTTGGGGGCGCTGGGCCTTTGATTTATTGCGCTGGGTCTTGTTTGTGGTTCGCGCGTTCGCGCTCTGCTGGCTGCGCAGGGCTTGATAGCTTTTTTTCGCCTCTTGGCGACTCACTTTTCTTTGCTCCTGCAAAGAAAAGTAAGCAAAAGAAAGCAGTCCCCTGCGTCGCGCCCCTACGGGGTGCCCTGCGATGCTCGTGGCCGGGGGGACGCGCCCGAACTCGGCGCCCTATAGGCGCCTCAGACATGCGGGCGCTTCCATACCCCCCGACCACTGCGCTTCTCGGCGCTTACGAAGGGGAGGGCAAGTCAAAAGCCACATCAACGGCACTCAGGCTCGTCGGCTACGCCGACATCGCGCGAGCGAAGCTAGCGCCTGCGGTTGCTTCTGTCTTTGCGGCGGACGAAGGCCGCCGTGCTGTAGATGGTCCGGTCCCCTTCGTAGCGCCGAGAAGCGGAGGTCTCCGGGGGTATGGAAGCCGGCGCCTGTTTGAGGCGCCTATAGGGCGCCGAGTTCGCCGGCGTCCCCCGGAGACCGAGCATCGCAGGTTTACCCCCGCAGGGGGCGCTACGCAGGGGTGTGCTTTCTTTTGCTTACTTTTCTTTGCACAAGCAAAGAAAAGTGAGTCGCCAAGAGGCGAAAAGAAGACCTCAAACCCTACACGCCTAAAAGAGCGCGAACGCGCGAACCACAGCGCAGTACGCCAACACGAAGAAGCAAGCCCCCATACTCCTAGGGCTAAGGATCAGGGGGGAATCCCAGCCCACCCGGCACCGGCGTATCCTGCGCACCCCAACCCCGCCCCACCCGCCCAATGCGCGACCTGATCCTGCACCACTACCCCATGTCCCCCTACTCCGAAAAGATCCGCGCGATCCTCGGTTACAAGGGCCTGGCCTGGCGCTCGGTGGAGATCCCCATGGTGGCACCCAAGCCTGATCTGGCGGCGCTCACCGGCGGCTACCGCAAGACGCCGGTGCTGCAAGTCGGCCGCGACGTGATCCTCGATACCGCCCTGATGGTGCGGGCGCTGGAACGCCTATACCCGAGTCCGGCGCTGATCCCGGAAGCCCATCGCATGAGCTGCCTGGCCTATGCCGGCTACGAGCAGGCGCTTTTCTTCGGCGCGGTCGCCACGGTGTTCCAGCCCGAGGGCCTGAAGGCCATGATCGCCCGCCTGGGACCGGAGCAGATGCAGCAGTTCTCGCGCGACCGCCAGGAGCTGTTCACCGGCGGTAACGCCAAGCGGCCCAGCCCGGAGATGTACAAGACTCACTTCCTGCCGGCTGCCAATGCCATGAACGCGCAACTGGCCGGGCGCGATTTCCTGCTCGGCGACGCACCGACGCTGGCCGACTTTGTTTGTTGGCACCCGATCTGGTTTGTGCGCGACAACGCCGGCGTCGCCGCCCTGCTGGAGCCGCTACGCAATCTGATGGCCTGGGAGCAGCGCATGCGTGCGCTGGGCTACGGCTACCCGACCGAGATCAGCGCCGACGCGGCGCTGGAGGCGGCGCGCGTCAACGAGGGCTGGCTGGACTTCGACGGCCCGCTACAGGAGCCGAACGGCCTGAAAGTCGGCGAGCGCGTGGTGCTGCGCGCCAGCGACTACGGCTGCGACCCAGTGGAGGGCCTGCTGCTGCACGCCTCGGCCTACGAGCTGGTGCTGCAACGTCACGATCCCCGCGCCGGCGAACTGCGGGTGCATGCTCCGCGCGCCGGCTTCAGTCTCAGCGCCGCCTAATCCGCAATCACCATCCCCAACTCATCAAGGAACATCCCATGTCGGTTTCCATGTACCAGGCTTCCGTGCCCGTGCTGGTGCGCGTGCTGAGCAACTTCATCACCGTGCTGGAAAAGGCCAAGGCCTATGCCGAGGCCAAGAAGCTCGACCCGCTGGTGCTCACCAGCTTCCGCCTGTTCCCCGACATGCTGCCGCTGACCAAGCAGGTGCAGATCGCCAGCGACATGGCCAAGGGCGGCGGCGCGCGCCTGGCCGGCACCGACGTGCCGAAGTACGAGGACAGCGAAACCAGTTTCGATGAACTGGTGGCGCGTCTGGACAAGACCATCGAGTTCCTGCGCGGGCTGGACCCCAAGGCCTTCGAGGGCAGCGAGAGCAAGGAGATCGTGCTCGCCATGCGCAGCGGGCCGATCAAGTTCAAGGGCCAGGACTACCTGTTCAACTTCGTGCTGCCCAACGTCTACTTCCACGCCGCCACCGGCTACAACATCCTCCGCCACAACGGCGTGGAGATCGGCAAGATGGATTTTCTCGGCAAGCTGGAAGGCTGAATGGTCTCGTCCCCTCCCTCGCTTGCGGGGGAGGGTCAGGGAGGGGGCGGTTTGGCGAGGTTGACGCTAAAGCCCAACGCCCCCATCCCAGCCTTCCCCCGCCAGCGGGGGAAGGAGCTTCCGAGCTACTTGAGGGTGAGGCAATCCACCTGCGCGCTGCGGCTGCCGTCGGAGAGCCAGAGCTGGCCGTCCTGGATCGTGCATTGCAGGCTCATGTTCCGCTGCACGAAGGCCGCCAGCGGCGTGTCGCCGACGGTCTGGAAGCGCCGCACGACCAAATTGCGGGCGCGCTCCAGCTTGGGCGCGATGCCTTCCCACCAGGGGCCGGCGGCGTTGCCGTAGCAGAGCACCACCACCTGCCGCGAGCGCCCGCAGGCCTTGAGGATGCGCTTCTCGTCGGGCTGGCCGAGGTCGATCCACAGCTCGATGGCGCCGGTCAGATCCTTCTGCCAGAGATCGGGTTCGTCGGGGTCGCTCAAGCCCTTGGTGAAGGCTAGATGCTCGTGCGCGTAGAGCGCATAGGCGAGCAGGCGCAGCATCAGGCGCTCGTCGGTTTCGGAAGGGTGCTGGGCCAGCGTCAGGCTGTGGTCCGCGTAGTAGCCGCGGTCCATGTCGGCGATGTTCAGCTCGGCTTTGCAGATGGTGGCTTTCAGGGCCATGTAGTAACTCGCGGCAATCAGGCGCCGAGCGGCGCGGGAGCGGATCGTGGCACACGCACCGCCAGCAGCACGCCGGCCACCAGGAGTGCCGCGCCGATCCAGGTTTCCAGCGGCCAGGGCACACCGCTCCAGATGCGGCCGTAGAGTAGCCCGGCCAGGGTCTCGGCGACGATCATCGGGCCCAGTTGTGCCGCCGGCAGATGTCGGCTGGCGGCGTTCCAGAGGCTGTTGGCGAGCAGCGAGCCGAACAGGCCCATCAGCAGGCTCACAGCGAGAAAGCGTGGCCAGTCCAGCCCCTCGAACACACCCTGCCCGCTCACCGCGCCCAGCGCCAGCGCGAACGGCAGCGCCGCAGCGCCCTGCATCGCCGACCAGGTCTGGCCGTCGAGCGCGGCGTGGTGGCGGAACAGCCGGGCATTGGCGAGCGCGAACGCGGTCCACAGGCCCAGCGCCAGCACCGCCAGCAGCACGCCGCCGGCGACATCCGGTGCCACGTAGTTGCCGACCTGCGGATGCGCCAGGCTGGTGCCAGCGATGGTCAGCGCGAAGCCGGCGAGCTGGTAGGCATTGGGCCGCCGCCGCTCCAGCAGGCAGGCGGCCAGCGGGATAGTCACCGGCAGCATGCCGATGATCAGCGTCGGCAGCACCACGCCGGCGCGTTGCAGCGAAGCTGAGAGGCAGACGAAATACAGCAGGTTGCCGAGCAGGCTCAGCACCAAGGCATCGCGCCAGGCGCTGCCTCCCTGCCGCAGGCGGCCGCTCGCCGCCAGCAGCACCAGCGCGGCGACTCCATACGCCAGGTAACGGCCGGCCGCGACCAGCGCCGGCGGCGCATCGGTAGCCAGCAGCGGCCCGATGAAGGAAAAGCCCCAGAGCGCACCGGCGCCGCAGGCGTAGGCGACGCCTACGCCGGAGATGCGTGACATCTAGCGCGGCTCGCCGGGAATCCGCGGCGTGGACGGCACCACATCACCGTTCTGCGCGCGCTGGCGCAGGGCGTGGTCGATCAGCACCAGGCCCAGCATCGCCTCGGCGATCGGCGTGGCGCGCAGGCCGACGCAGGGGTCGTGGCGGCCGGTGGTGATCATCTCGGTGGCCTGGCCATCCTGGTCGATGGTCTTGCCGGGAATCTGGATCGAGGAGGTCGGCTTGATCGCCAGCCGCGCGTAGACGGTCTGGCCGGTGGAGATGCCACCGCTGATGCCGCCGGAATGGTTCGACAGAAAACCTTCCGGCGATAGCTCGTCGCGGTGCTCGCTGCCGCGCTGATCGACCACGCCAAAGCCGTCGCCGATCTCCACCGCCTTCACCGCGTTGATGCCCATCAGCGCGTGGGCGATGTCCGCATCCAGGCGGTCGAATACCGGCTCGCCCCAGCCCGGCGGCACGCCCTGCGCCTCAACGTATAGCAGCGCGCCGCAGGAGTCCTTGGCGCTGCGCAGCATCTCGATGTGCGCTTCCAGCTCCGCCAGCTTGGCAGGATCGGCGGCGAAGAAGGGATTGCCGTTGACCACCGACCAGTCGCTGCGCGCCACCTTGATCGGCCCCATCTGTTCCAGGCAGCCGCGAATCTCCACGCCGTAGCGGGTCTTGAGCCACTTCTTGGCGATGGCGCCCGCCGCGACCCGCGCCGCGGTCTCACGAGCGGAGCTGCGCCCGCCGCCACGGTGGTCGCGGATGCCGTACTTCTGGATGTAGGCGTAGTCGGCGTGGTTGGGCCTAAACACCTGCTTGATCTTGTCGTAGTCGTAGCTGCGCTGGTCGCTGTTCTCGATCAAGAGCGCAATGGGGGTACCGGTGGTCAGGCCCTCGAACACCCCGGAGAGGATGCGGACCCGGTCCTCTTCCTTGCGCTGGGTGACGAACTTGCTGGTACCCGGCTTGCGACGGTCGAGGTCGGGCTGGATGTCGGCCTCTTGGAGAGGCAGCCCCGGCGGGCAGCCATCGACGATGCAGCCCAGGGCCGGGCCGTGGCTCTCGCCGAAAGTGGTGACGGTGAAGCTCTTGCCAAAGGTGTTGCCGGACATGCGCTAGTTCCCTTGCAGCCAATCTTCCAGATCGGCCTTGCCGATGACGAACACTCCATCGCCGCCGCGCTCGAACTCCGGCCAGGACACCGGGATGTCGGGGAAGCGGGCGTTGAATTCCTCCTGCGAACCGCCGATCTCGCAGACCAGCAGGCCGCCCTCGCTCAGGTGCGCCGGCGCTTCGCGCAGGATGCGTTCGACCAGATCCATGCCATCGCTGCCGGCGGCCAGGGCCAGGCGCGGCTCGTGCTGGAACTCCGGCCCCAGGGCATCGACCTCGGCCTCCGGCACATAGGGCGGGTTGCTGACGATCAGCTCGTAGCGCTGCCCCTGCAGGGCCTCGAACAGGTCCGAGCCCAGGGCATGCACCTGCTCGCCGCAATGATGGCGGGCGATGTTGAGACGGCAGACTTCCAGCGCCGCCGGCGAGAGCTCGGCGAGATCGACGCGCGCCTCCGGGAAGGCCTGCGCGCAGGCAATGCCGATGCAGCCGGAGCCGGCGCAGAGGTCGAGGATGCGCAGGGGCTCCACCGTCAGCCAGGGCTGGAAGCCCTGGCCGATCATCTCGCCGATCGGCGAGCGCGGAATCAGCACGCGCTCATCGACAGTGAACGGCAGGCCGCAGAACTGGATCTCGCCGATCAGATAGGCGGCCGGGCGGCGGGTTTCGATGCGCTCGCGCAGTAGCGCCCAGACGCTGGATTTCTCCTCGGCGGTGAGCGCGGCTTCCAGGTAGATCGCCGGCAGATCGGCCGGCAGCTTCAGCGCCCAGAGCACCAGGTGAAAGGCCTCGTCGAGCGCGTTGTCGGTGCCGTGGCCAAACACCAGGCCGGCGCGGGCAAAGGCCGAAGCGCCCCAGCGCACATAGTCGCGGACGGTATGCAGTTCCGGCGGCGGGGAACCGGCGGCGGCGGAGATGGTCGAGAGCATTCCCGTATTATCACCGCTATCCGCCTCTCGCCGGGCGGGCCCGCCCCAACTCAGCTCCCTTTCATGCCCCGAAACACACTGTTCGGGCTCATCGCCGCGGTCGCCGCCGCGCTGGGCCTGGCCGTAGGCGCGATGCTGCTCCAGCCCAAGAGCACCAGCATCGCCTCCGGCACCCTGCTGCAAACCCCGCGCGCCCTGCCCGCCTTCAGCCTCACCGATCAGGACGGCCAGGTGTTCGACAACGCCCGCCTCAATGGTCACTGGACCCTGGTGTTCGCCGGCTTCACCTATTGCCCGGACATCTGCCCTGGCACGCTGACGCTACTGAAGGCGGTCAAGGCCAGGCTCGGCCCCGATGCGGAGAAGGTGCAGGTGCTGTTCCTGTCGGTGGACCCGGCGCGCGACACACCGGAGCGGCTGAAGACCTATGTGCAGTTCTTTGACCCCGGCTTTCTGGCCGCGACCGCGCCCGACGCCGAGCTGGAAAAGCTGGCGCGCGGCATGAGCTTCGTATACGCCAAGGTGCCGGGCGCCACGCCCGAGAGCTACACCATGGACCACTCCACCGCGCTGATGCTGGTGAACCCGCAGGGCCAGCTGGCCGGCTTCTTCACTGCCCCGCTCAAGGCCGACAGCCTGAGCGCCGACCTCAAGACCATCCTGGGAAACGGCTAATGGCGAACAGCGATGCCAGCTTCGGCGACCGTCTGTTCGCCGCCATCCAGCAAGTGCTGCCCACCCGGGCACTGTCCAGCGGCATGCATGCGCTCACCCGCATCCGCACACCCTGGTTCAAGAACGCCTTCATCCGCATCTTCATGCGCGGCTTCGACATCCGCCTCGACGAGGCTCAGATCCGCGAGGTGGAGAAGTTCGAGCATTTCAACGCCTTCTTCACCCGCGCCCTGCAACCCGGCGCGCGCCGCATCGACGCAGCGCCGGAGGCCTTCGTCAGCCCGGTGGATGGCGCGGTCTCGCAGTTTGGCGACCTGCTCGGCCGCAGCACCGGGCCGGGCGCCGAGCTGATCCAGGCCAAGGGCCATACCTATTCCGCCGAGACCCTGCTCGCCGGCCGGCCGGACTGGGCAGCGGAGTTCGCCGGCGGCCAGTTCATCACCATTTATCTCGCGCCCTACAACTACCACCGCATCCACATGCCGGTGGCCGGCAAGCTGCGCGAGTGGGCTTACGTGCCGGGGCGGCTGTTCTCGGTGAATCACGCCACCGCCCGCGCCCTGCCCGGCGTGTTCGCCCGCAACGAGCGTCTGGTGGCGATGTTCGATACCGAGTTCGGGCCGATGGCGATGGTGCTGGTTGGCGCGCTGTTCGTCGGCTCGCTGGAGACCACCTGGGCCGGCGAGGTGAGCCCGCCGCACGTCCGCGAACCGACTCCGGCGTTCTACGCGCCGATGCGGCCCATCGAGTTCCAGAAGGGCCAGGAGATGGGCCGCTTCAACATGGGCTCGACGGTGATCCTGCTCACGCCCAAGAAGCTCAACTGGGAAGCGCTGCAATCCCGCCAGCCGCTGCGCCTGGGCGAGCGCCTCGCCCGCATCAAACCTTAAAAATCGCTCTGCGCATGAACTCCGAACTGCAAGCGGTGCTGAACGCTCTGGGCCGCATCGTCCTCGGCAAGGACCGTCAATTGCGCCTGGCGCTGGCCTGCCTGCTGGCGCGCGGCCACCTGTTGATCGAGGACGTGCCGGGCGTCGGCAAGACCACCCTGGCGCTGGCACTTTCGCGGGTGCTGGGCCTGGCCTTCCAGCGCGTGCAGTTCACCTCCGACCTGCTGCCGGCCGACATCCTCGGCGTCTCGGTGTTCGAGCGCGAGCATGGGCACTTCCGCTTTCATCCCGGGCCGATCTTCTCGCAGGTAGTGCTGGCCGACGAGGTCAACCGCGCCAGCCCCAAGACCCAATCGGCCTTGCTGGAGGCGATGGAAGAGCGTCAGGTGAGCGTCGAGGGCGCGACCCGCGGCCTGCCGGAACCCTTCTTCGTGCTCGCCACCCAGAACCCGGCCGACCAGATCGGCGTGTTCCCGCTGCCGGAATCGCAGTTGGACCGCTTTCTGATGCGGCTGTCGATGGGTTTCCCCCCACGCGAGGCGGAGCGCGCGCTGCTGCTGGAACCAGACCGCCGCAGCCTGCTGCTGCAAGTGGAACCGGTGCTGGACGCGGAGCGCCTGCTCGCTCTTCAGGCCCAAGTTACTCAGGTACTGACTTCGCCGGCCCTGGTCGACTACCTGCTGGCGCTGATCGAGTACAGCCGCAATCACCCGGCGCTCAAGCAGGGCTTGTCGCCGCGCGCCGGCTTGGCCCTGCGCCGTGCCGCGCAGGCCTGGGCGCTGCTTGATGGTCGCGGCAGCGCGGTTCCGGAAGACGTGCAGGCAGTGTTTCCGGCGGTAGCCGGCCATCGCCTGCTGGCCACCGAGCGCGAGCGCGGTGCGCCGACGCCGGAGGCCATCCTCGACGCCGTGGCAATACCTTAAGGACGCGACCGCCGCCATGCGCCTGCGGCCCCAGCTCAGCGTCCAGCCCGAGGCCTACAACCGGGACGGCCGTGATCCCTTCCTGGCGCGCCTGGCGATGGTGCTGTTCCACCCCTTGCGCAGCCTGCGCCGGCGGATCAATGCCTGGGTCGCGGCGCGCGTACAGCGCCAGCCGGGGCCGGTGAGCGTGCCGCGCCACCGCGTCTACATCGTCCCCACCCGTTTCGGCTACGGCTACGGCATCCTGCTGCTGGTGATGCTGCTGGGGGCGATGAACTACACCAACAGCATGGCCTTCGCGCTCACCTTCCTGCTCGCCGGCCTGGGCCTCTTGGGCATGCACCACACCCACGGCAACCTGCTCAACATCCGCCTGCATGCCGGGCGGGTGACCCCGGTGTTCGCCGGCGAGCTGGCGCAGTTCGAGGTGCGGGTGGAAAACCCGACTCCCAGCGCCCGCTACACGCTGATGCTGGGCTGGCCCGACGAGGAGCCGGCGGCGACCGTCGATGTGCCCGCCGGCGGCAGCGTCAGCGTGCTGTTGCCCTTGCCGGCGCCGCGACGCGGCTGGCTGCCGGCGCCGCGCTTCGCAGTTGCCACCGAATTTCCGCTCGGCCTCTTACACGCCTGGACCTGGATCGAGCTGGACATGAATGCCCTGGTCTATCCCGCGCCGGCCCCGGCCGGCCGGCAACCGCCACAGGCCGGCGGCGACTACGGCTTTGCCGCCAGCGAGCGGCCGGGCGTGGACGAGTTCGTCGGCCTGCGCGGCTACGCGCCGGGCGACATGCCGCGCAGCATCCACTGGAAGAGCTTCGCCAAGTTGGAACTACCGCAGGTGAAGCGCTTCGGCGAGAGCGTGTCGCGCGAACGGGTACTGGACTACCAACTGCTGACCGACCTCGGTGTCGAGGCGCGTCTTTCGCAGCTCTGCCGCTGGGTGCTGGAGGCCGAGCAGTCGCGCGAGCCCTATGCCCTGCGCCTGCCCGGCCTCGCCATCGACGCCGGCCTCGGCACCAGCCAGCGCGAGCATTGCCTGCGCGCGCTGGCGCTGTTCCAGGGCGGTTGAGCCATGGCTGCCCTGCCCGCCACCACCGCCCGCACCTATCTGCACAGCACCAGCCTGTTGCGACTGCTGGCGGTGATGCTGCTGGTGCTGGCACCGCACTTCGCGCGCCTGCCCTGGGGTGAGACGGTGGCGATCCTGGCGGTGTTCGTCTGGCGCGCCGTCGCCGCGCGGCGACGCTGGCGGATGCCCGGCAAGCTCTTGCGCGCGGCGCTCACGCTGGCGGCCTTCGTCGGCGTCTACTGGAGCTACGGCCGCATCAACGGCCAGCACGCCGGCGTCGCCCTGCTGGTGGTGATGGCCGCGCTCAAGCTCACCGAGATGGACCAGCGCCGCGACGTGATGGTGACGGTGTTCCTGATGTACTTCATCTGCGTCACCCACTTCCTGTTCTCGCAGGAAATCTGGACGCTCCTGTACCTGCTCGCGGCCGCGGTGTCGGTGACCGCGATCCTGATCGAGGCCAACCACGCCGGCGAGCCGTTGCCGCTGCGCCTGACCCTGCGCCGTGGCGGCAGTCTGGTGCTGCAATCAGTGCCGCTGATGCTCTTGATGTTCGTGCTGTTCCCTCGCGTGCCCGGCCCGCTCTGGGGCCTGCCCTCGGACGCCGGCGCCGAGCGCAGCGGCCTGTCCGACCGCATGTCGCCGGGCGACATCGCCAGCCTGATCCTCAACGACGAACTGGCCTTCCGTGTGCGCTTCGAAAACCGGGTGCCGGAACCACGCGAGCGCTACTGGCGCGGGCCGGTGTTCTGGGACTTCGACGGCCGCGAGTGGAGCGAGGGCCTGGGCGCGCTCAGCCAGGAGCCGCTGCAACTGGAAGTGCGCGGCGAGCCGCTGGCCTACGAGGTGGTGCTGGAGCCGCACCGCGCGCTCTGGTTGCTGGCCCTGGAGATGCCGGACATCAGCAGCCTGCCCGCCGGCGCCAAGCTCACCCAGGATGGCCGCCTGCTCAGCCGCAATGCCGTGCGCGAGCGCCAGCTCTATCGCATGCGCTCCTACCTCGACTACCGGCTGCAAGGGGAGCTCTCGGAACGCGCCCGCCGCTACGCCACCCGCCTGCCGCCCAAGCGCAACCCGCGCGCCCAGGCGCTCGCCAGCCAGTGGCGCGCGCAAGGCCTGGACGATGCCGCGATCATCGACACCGCGCTGCGGATGTTCCGCGAGCAGGACTTCTTCTACACCCTGAAACCACCGCTGCTGGGCCAGGACCCGGTGGACGATTTCCTGTTCAACACCCGGCGCGGCTTCTGCGAGCACTACGCCAGCGCCTTCACCAACCTGATGCGCGCCGCCGGCATCCCGGCGAGGGTGGTCACCGGCTATCAGGGCGGCGAGCGCAACGGCATCGGCGGCTACTACCTGGTGCGACAGTCCGACGCCCATGCCTGGTCGGAGGTCTGGTTGGCGGGCGAAGGCTGGCGGCGGGTCGATCCCACCGCCGCGGTGGCGCCCAACCGCATCGAGCAGAACCTGGCTTCGGCGCTGTCGCTGGAAGAGTCCCTGCCGCTGGGCCTGCGCCGTGGCGGCGCCGACGCCTGGGTGCGCCTGCAGGACAGTTGGGACTACGCCAACGCGCAGTGGAACCGCTGGGTGCTGGCCTACGGGCCCGAGTTGCAGGAGCAGATCCTCAGCCGCTTCGGCCTGAGCGGCTGGCGCGACCTGATGTTGAGCCTGACCATCAGCCTGGCCCTGGCGCTGGGCCTGTTCGGCGCCCTGGCGCTACGCCGGGCGATGCCGCTACAGCCGCGCGACCCGGCGCTGCTGGCCTGGCGGCGGGCGCTGCGGCCGCTGGCCCGCGTCGGGCTGGAGCAGCGGCCCTCCGAAGGGGCTGCGGAGTTCGCGGCGCGGGTGGCGGCGCAGCGGCCGGAACTGGCTACGGCAGTTGGGGAATTGGCTCGGCATTATCAGCACGCGCGGTATGGCGGCATGGAGCCGGCGGATGGGGCGACGCTGGCCGGCTTGCGGGCAGCAGGGGTGGTTTTGAGGCGGGAATTGCGGAAGAGCTGAGTTGAGTTCGGCTTGGCTTGGCTTGGTAGTTCGCGCGTTCGCGCTCTGCTGACCTTGCAGGGCTTGATAGCTTTTTTTCGCCTCTTGGCGACTCACTTTTCTTTGCTTGTGCAAAGAAAAGTAAGCAAAAGAA
>NZ_JBYSYF010000001.1:1045000-1522993 GCF_058782965.1 Stagnimonas sp. FW305-C-60 | reverse complement strand
GCCCATGCATGGCCGATGGCGTTCGGCGGGGCGAAGTCATGCTTCGCCCATTTCCGCCTCACCCCCGCAAAGGGGAGTGGGACTTGGGAGGCTGCACGGCCCACGGCGCTTGGCGGGGCGAACGTTTGAGAGGCATATGATTCCCCAATCAGCCCCCGCCTCCCCCGGCCCATGCCCGCCTGCCCCAGCTGCTCCGCCGAAAACCCCGAAGGCTCGCGCTACTGCAACCAGTGCGGCGCCCGGCTCGGCGTGGCGGCGGCGCCGGAGCGCAAGAGCTACACGCCGCGGCATCTCGCCGAGCGCATCCTCAGCCAGCGCGCCAGCCTGCGCGGTGAGCGCAAGCGGGTGACGGTGCTGTTCTGCGACCTGAAGGGCTCGACCCGGCTGGCGCAGCAGGCCGGCGCCGAGGCCTGGCACGGCATCCTCGACCGCTTCTTCGGCATCCTGAGCGCCGCCGTGCACCGCTACGAGGGCACGGTCAACCAGTACACCGGCGACGGCATCATGGCCCTGTTCGGCGCGCCGCTGGCGCTGGAAGACCACGCCCAGCGCGCCTGCCTGGCGGCGCTGGAAATGCAGCGCGAGCTGCGCCGCTACGCCGACGAGCTGCGGCTCTCCAGCGGCCTCAACCTGAGCCTGCGCATCGGCCTCAACAGCGGCGAGGTGATCGTCGGCGCCATCGGCGACGACCTGCGCATGGACTACACCGCGCAGGGCCTGACGGTGAACCTGGCGGCGCGCCTGGAGCAGATCTGCGAACCCGGCCAGGTCTACCTCTCGCGCGACAGCGCGCGGCTGGTAGACGGCTACTTCGCGCTGCGCGACCTAGGCCGCATGCGCGTCGCCGGGCTCGACGAGCCGGTGGAGGTCTACGCGCTGGAAGGACCGGGCCGCCTGCAAAGCCGGCTAGCCCGCTCGCTGGCGCGCGGCAGCTCGCCCTTCATCGGCCGCGAGGCGGAACTCGCGCAACTCGGCGCCGCGCTGGAAAACGTGCGCGCCGGCCAGGGCCAGATCGTCTCGGTGGTCGGCGAGGCCGGCATCGGCAAGTCGCGGCTCTGCTACGAGTTCGCGCAGCTGTGCGGCGAGGCCGGCTTCGAGCTGCACCGCGCCAGCGGCCTGCCCTATGGCAACGCCCTGCCGCTGCATCCGCTGCGGCACCTGGCGCTGTCGCGCCTGGGCCTGCCGCCGCAGGCGACGCCGACCGAGATCCGCCGCCTGGTCGCCGGCACCTTCCTGCTGGAACATCCCGAACACGCGGCGGCGCTGCCGATGGTGTTCGACTTTCTGGGCGCCGGCGAGGCCGCCGAGACCGCGCCCGAGCGCGCGGCGGCGGCCCGCGAGCAGCTGTTCGAGCTGCTCGCGCACTACCTGCCCTGCCCTAGCGAGCGGCCGCTGGTGCTGCTGATCGAAGACCTGCACTTTCTCGACCGCGCCAGCGAGGAGTTGCTGAGCCGGCTGTGCGAAAGCGTGCGCGGGCACCGCGCGCTGCTGCTGCTCAACCACCGTCCGGACTACGCCGACGACTGGCTGCGGCCGGAGCTCGATGCCCGCATCGGCGTCTCGGCACTGGCGGCGCCGCAGCTGAGCGAGCTGGCACGCAATCGCCTGGGGCCGGATGCGAGCCTGGCCGCACTCGCCGCCGAGCTGGGCGCACGCGCCGCCGGCAATCCCTATTTCGTCGAGGAGGCGGTGCAGGCCCTGGCCGAGGCCGGCCATCTGCGCGGTGCGCCCGGCGCCTATCAGCTCAGCCAGCCGATCGAAAGCTGGCCGATCGCGGACAGCGTGCACGCGCTCCTGGCGGCGCGCATTGACCGCCTGCCCGAGGCCGCCAAGCAGCTGCTGCAGACCGCAGCGGTGATCGGCCAGGAATTCAGCCCCGAAGAGCTGGCCGCGCTGCTCGCGCCGGAAACGCCGGCGCTCGAATCGGCGCTGGCCGCACTGGAAAACGGCGGCTTTCTGCACCAGGAGACCGGGCCGGCCGGCGCGCGCTACGCGTTTCGCCACCCGCTGCTGCGCGAGGTGGCCTATGACGGCCAGCTGGAAGCGCAGCGCGCGCAGACCCATGCGCGGCTGGCGCAGGCGCTGGAGCGGCAACACCCCGCCCGCGCCGGTGGCAATGCCGCCTCGGTGCGCATCGCCCACCACTGGCAGCACGCCGGCGACTGGGCGCGCGCCGGCGAATGGAACCTGCAGGCGGCGCGCTGGGCCGCCACCCGCGACACCCGCATCAGCATCGAACAGCAGCAGCTGGCGCTGCGCCATCTCGACCTCGCTCCCGCCGGGCCGGAGTTGCAGGGCCTGCGCATCGCCGCCCGCGCCGGGCTGATCCGCATCGCGCTGTTCACTCCGGTGCCGGAAGCCGAGGTGGAGCGCGCCTACGCGGAAGGGCGGCAGATGGCCGCGGCCAGCCGGAATCTGGCCGGCACCGCCGAACTGCTGATCTCCTACGGCAACGAGCAGCTGCACCGCGGCCATGCCGATGCCGCCGTCGCGCTGCATGCCGAGGCGGTGCGGCTGTGCCTGGCCGAGGGCGAGCTGGAGCTGGTGCAGCGTTTCCGGCTGGCGATCCTGCTCAGCCATTTTTCCGCCGGCCAGCTGCGCGAGGGCATCGCCCTGGTCGACACCGCCGACGCGGGCCGCTGGCGGCAGGAGGCGATCGGCGAGGACAACTTCGTTTCCCGCGGCTTCCATGCCCTGATGCTGGCCTGGATGGGCCAACTGCCGCAGGCCCAGCGGCAACTGCAGGCGGTGCTCGACTACGCCAGTCGCGAGGCGCGCAATGCCAGCTGGATGCATGCCTTCAAGGTCGATCTGGCCTGGTTCAGCGGCGACTACCGCGAGGCGCTCAGCCATGCCGAGCTCGCCATGGAGCGCGCCCAGGCCACAGGCGGGCCCTATTTCCAGGCCATCGCCGGCCGCGCGCTGGGGCTGGCGCTGAGTTTCCAGGGCCAGCATCAGCAAGCCATCGCGCTGCTCGAAAACCTGCGGCCGATCACCGCGCCCGGCGGCCTCGCGCACCAGTTCGAGGCCAGTCACTACGCGGCGCTGGCCCTGGTGCACCGGCGTGCGGGGCTCTTCGAGTCGGCACGCGAGCACGCCGAACGCGGCATCGCCAGCGCGCAGGGCTCGCAGTCGCGCATCTGGGAGATCTACGCCTGGCTGATGCTGCTGGAGCTGCCGCAGGAGGCGCTCGCCGCCGAGCGCGCCGCCGAGGGCCTGGCGCGCATCGCGGTGCTGATCGACGAGGCCGGCGCCGAGGGCTTCCAGGCCTGGCTGCTGCTGCACCGGGCGCGCTGGTGCCCGAGCTGCGCCGAGCGCGAGGACTGGCTGGCCCGCGCCGCCGAGCAGTTCGAGCGCGTCGGCGCGCCGGCCCAGGCCGCGCGCCTGCGCAACAGCCGGCAAGCGGAACGGACCTTGCTTGAGGCATAGTTTCCCGGGTTCCCCGAGGCACACCATGCGCATCCACCGCTCCCACCCCGGCGCCACACTGGCGCTCGTCGCCGCCAGCGCGCTGACGCTCGTCGCCTGTCACAAGAACGAGACACCGCCAGCGCCCTTCCCCAGCAGCTACAGCGCGCCCGCCGCGCCGGCGCTGCTGATCACCCATGCCAGCATCCTCACCGGCACCGGCCGCAAGCTGGAAGACGCCTCGCTGCTGATGCAGGACGGCAAGATCGTCGCCGTCGGCGAGGAAGTCGCGCCGCCGCCGCAGGTGGAGGTGATCGACGCCCGCGGCCGCTGGCTCACGCCCGGCCTGATCGACGCCCACTCGCACCTGGGCGTCTACCCCAGCCCCGACGTCTGGGCCACCGCCGACGGCAACGAAATGGTCGATCCGGTGACCCCCGGGGTCTGGAGCGAACACGCGGTCTGGCCGCAGGACCCGGGCTTCGAGACCGCGCGAGCCGGAGGCATCACCAGCCTGCTGGTGCTGCCCGGCTCCGGCAATCTGATCGGCGGCCGCGGCACGGTGCTGAAGAACGTGCCCTCCACCAGCTATCAGGGCATGAAGTTTCCCGGCGCGCCCTACTCACTGAAGATGGCCTGCGGCGAAAACCCCAAGCGCGTCTACGGCAAGGACGGCAACAAGGCGCCGATGACCCGCATGGGCAATGTCGCCGGCTACCGCGCCGCCTTCGCCAAGGCCAAGGAATATCTGAAGAAGGAAGAAGCCGGCGGCGTCGAGGAGCGCGACCTGGGCATGGAAACCCTGGTCGGGGTGCTCAAGGGCGAGATCCTGGTGCAGAACCACTGCTACCGCGCCGACGAGATGGAGACCATGCTCGACGTCGCCAAGGAATTCGGCTTCAAGATCACCACCTTCCACCACGCGGTGGAGGCCTACAAGATCGCCGACCGGCTCGCCGAGGAAGGCGTCTGCGGCGCGCTCTGGGCCGACTGGTGGGGCTTCAAGCTGGAGGCCTTCGACGGCATCCGCGAGAACATCGCCATGGTCGACGCGGCGGTGAGCAAGGACGGTGCGCGCGGCTGCGCCATCGTGCACTCCGACGATCCCTACGGCATCCAGCGCCTCAACCAGGAGGCTGCCAAGGCGATGGCCGCCGGCCGCCGCGCCGGCTATGTGATCCGCGACGAGGACGCCATCGCCTGGATCACCAGCAATCCCGCCAAGGCGATCGGCATCGGCGATCTGACCGGCAGCCTGGAACCGGGCAAGGCCGCCGACCTCGTGCTGTGGAACGGCACGCCGTTCTCCAGCTATGCCCGCGCCGACCGCGTCTACATCGACGGCGTGCTGCGCTTCGACCGCTACACCCCGAAGCCGGTGGAAAGCGACTTCGCGCTCGGCCTGGCACCGCCGGAGGAGCAGGAAGCCGGCACGCCACTGACCGCGCCCTCGGCGGCGGTGCCCGCCAGCGCCGCACCGAACACCGACCTCGCGCCGGCCGCCAGTCCCGCCGAACCCGCCACCACCGAACCGGCTGCTGCCGCCGCCTCGGAGACCCAGCCATGAACCGCCATCCCTGGTTGCGCCGCGCCCGCGTGCTGGCGCCGCTGGCCTTAGCGCTGGCGCTGCCGGCGCAGGCCGGCCTGCTCGCCATCACCAATGCCAAGCTCTACACCGTCAGCGGCAGCGCGCTGGAAAACGCCACCCTGCTGATCCGCAACGACCTGATCGAGGCGGTCGGCGTCGGCCTGACCGTGCCCGAGGGCGCCAAGCTGATCGACGCCGGCGGCGCCAGCATCACCCCCGGCCTGTTCGACGCCTACACCCACATCGGTCTCGAAGAGATCAGCGGCATCGACGAAACCCGCGACGACGCCAGCGGCAACCCGCGCTACAGCGCCGCGCTCGACGTGCTCGACGGCCTCAACCCGCGCTCGGTGCTGATCCCGGTCAACCGCATCGAGGGCATCACCCAGGCGATGAGCGCGCCCACCACCGGCGAAGGCGGCCCCTTGCTGGCTGGCCGTGGCGCGGTGATCAACCTCGGCCAGCTCGGCCCGCAGAACTTCATCGCCCGCGCCCACGCCGCGCAGTTCGTGCCCTTCGGCGAGGCGGCAATGGCGCAGCTGCACGGCGGCCGACCGACGGTGCTACTGGCCCTGCGCGAAGCTTTTGAAGAAGTGCGCAACGGCGGCCACAGCGGCGTGCAGCGCGACTCGCTGCTGGGTGCGCTGGACATCGAAGCCCTGCGGCCGGTGCTGAACGGCGAGCAGCCGCTGGTGGTCGATGCGCAGCGCGCCGCCGACATCCGCGCCCTGCTCAAGTTCGCCGACGACTACGGCATCAAGCTGGTGATCCACGGCGGCGCCGAGGCGCACCTGCTCGCCCGCGAGCTGGCCGAGAAGCAGGTGCCGGTGATTCTCGACCCCACCTACAACCTGCCGATCCACTTCGAAGCCCTGGCCGCGCGTGCCGACGCCGCCGCCATCCTGCATCGCGCCGGCGTGCTGCTGGCCTTCTCCGCCGCCAGCGACATGGGCAGCCACAACAGCCGCAACATCCGCCAGCTGGCCGGCAATGCCGTCGCCTACGGCCTGCCCTGGAGCGCGGCGCTGGCGGCGGTCACGCTCAACCCCGCCAAGGTCTACGGCCTCGACTCCACGGTCGGCAGCCTGGAGGCCGGCAAGCAGGCCAACTTCGTGATCTGGGACGGCGATCCGCTGGAAGTCACCAGCTATCCCAAGCAGGTCTACGCCGCCGGCGTGGCCATCCCGATGAGCAGTCGGCAGACGCAGTTGCGGGATCGTTATGGCAAGCGCTGACAGCGAGCTCTCGCGCTGCCCCTGGAGCCTCTCTACGCCCCAGTACCAGCAGTATCACGATGAGGAATGGGGCCGAGCGCGACACGGTGCCGCGCAGCGTGGGTGCGGGAGCGCGAGGAGGCGGCCCCATGACTGAACGTTGCCCCTGGAGCCTCTCTACGCCCCAGTACCAGCAGTATCACGATGAAGAGTGGGGCCGCCCCTGTCATGACGAGCAGCGACTGTTTGAGATGCTGTTGCTCGAAGGCGCGCAGGCGGGCTTGAGCTGGCGCACCATCCTGGAAAAGCGCGAGGGCTATCGCCTGCTGTTCGACCACTTCGACGCGAAGAAGATGGCGCGCTACACCGACGCGCAACTGGAAAAGAAACTGCTGGACGCCCGCATCGTCCGCAACCGGCTCAAGGTGTTCGGCTTCCGCCGCAATGCGCGGGCTTATCTGAAGCTCTGCGAGGAATTCGGCAGCCTCGACGCCTGGCTGTGGCAGCAGGTCGGCGGCCAGCCGGTCATCAACCGCCGGACCGCGATGGGACAGATCCCCGCCAGCACGCCGCTTTCGGATTCGATCAGCAAGGCCCTGAAGAAACGCGACTTCACCTTCGTTGGCTCCACCATCATCTACGCCTATCTGCAGGCGGTGGGCGTGGTCAACGACCATCTCACCACTTGCTTTTGCTACCGCGAGAAGTAGCGCGCCGTGATTCCCCTCCCCCTTGTGGGGGAGGGGCTAGGGGAGAGGGGAACAGTGCGTAGGGTGGGCGCAAGCCCACCGTGCCAGCTCAAATGGGTATGCGGTGGGCTGCGCCCACCCTACGACAAGGAGAGAGGGGAACAGCATCTAGCTCGGCAGGATCAACCGCACTTCCAGCCCGCCGCCCTCGCGATTGGCGAGCACCAGCCGCCCCTCGTGCGCCTCGACGATCTCGCGGCAGAGGGTGAGGCCCAGGCCGGTTCCCTCGCTCTTGGTCGAGTAGAACGGCAGCAGCGCGTTGGCGAGCACCGTCTCCGACATGCCGGGGCCGCGGTCCAGCACCCGCAGCACAAAGACACTGCCCTCGTCGCGCACCGCCAGCGTCACCGCCTCGGCGGCACTGCCGGACTCGTGGGCGTTCTTGATGAGATTGATCAGCACCTGCTGGATCTGCGCGGCGTCGAAGCGGCCGGCGCGCGTCGGTGGCGGTTCACTCAGCCGCACCGCCACCGCTGCCTGTAGGCCGGCCAGGAACGGCGCCCATTCCACATTCTCCAGCCGTGGTCGCGGCAACTTGGCGAAGCGCGCGTAGTCCTCGAGAAAGCCCTTGAGCCGCTGGGCGCGGTCGTCGATGGTGTCGAACACCAACTTGAGCTTGTCGGTGCGGCCCTGCTCGGCGAGCAGGCGGCCGCTGTGCGCCATCGAGGCGATCGGCGCCAGCGAGTTGTTCAGCTCGTGGCTGATGACGCGGATCACCTTCTTCCAGCTCTCCAGCTCCTGCCGGTTCAGCTCGCGGGTGAGGCGCTTGAACAGATGCAGGTGATGCTCGCGGGTGTTGAGCATGAAGCGGCGACGGGTGACGTGATAGACCTCCGGCTCCTCGCCGCCGGCAATGGTGTACAGGCCATCGACCTCGGCCCTGGCCGCCTCGCGCAGCGTCTCGGGCGCCTGGTCGAGCAGGGTCGAGAAATTGAGCCCCTCCATCTTGCGGCCCTGGTGGAAGAGCTGGCGCGCGGAGGCATTGGCATAGAGCACCGCGCCCTGGGCATTGGTCAGCACCAGCGCCCAGGGCGTGGTCTGGATCACCGTGTCCAGCAGCAGCTCGCGCTGGAACAGCTCCTGGCGCTCGCTGCGCAGCACGTCGCCGATGTGGTTGTAGAGCTCGCCCAGCTCGCCCAGTTCATCGCGGCGGTCCACCGCGATGGACAGCGAGTAGTCGCCGTCGCGGAAGCCGGCGACGCCGTCGCGCAGCACCCGCAGGTAGCGGTTGATCGGCCGCATCACCCGGCGCAGGGCGAGCAGCGACAGCGGCAGCAGAATCAACAGCGCGAACAGCGCGGCCTGCGGCAGCGGCGCATCGATCCGCGACATCAGGGCGGTGACGACGACGGCCGCGACCACCACGACCGCCAGCAGCAGGCCCAGGCGGGCTTCGAGCGACAGGGATGGACGGGAGGGGCGGCGGTTCATGAGACGGAAGGGTACGGCTTTCCTCGGTCGGCGCGTCGCAGATTGGCGCGAGTTGGAGGGGCTTCAGGCGGTCGCCAACCCGAACTTCTCCATGCGCCGGTACAGCGCCTGCCGGGACAGCCCCAGCTCGCGGGCGGCGATGGCGATGACGCCGTTGGCGTTGTCCAGCGCGCGCTGCACCGCCTCCTTGTCGGGCTCGCCGGGCGCCGGTTCGGCGCCGGCGGCGGCGGGCCTCTGCAAGCCCAGGTCGGACGGCTGGATCTCGGCGCCGGCGGCGAGGATG
The DNA here is from genome assembly GCF_058782965.1 of Stagnimonas sp. FW305-C-60. Taxonomy (NCBI): domain Bacteria; kingdom Pseudomonadati; phylum Pseudomonadota; class Gammaproteobacteria; order Nevskiales; family Nevskiaceae; genus Stagnimonas; species Stagnimonas sp. FW305-C-60. Next base: position 1,514,320 of record NZ_JBYSYF010000001.1, on the reverse strand, counting down.
CAGGCGCGCTTCACGCTGTTCTGCAGCTCGCGGACATTGCCCGGCCAGGGATGCGCCAGCAGCGCGCGCTCGGCCTCGGCGCTGAACTGGTGGGCGCCGTCGAGAAAGGCGCGCGCCAGCGGCAGCACGTCGTCGCGACGGCTGGCCAGGGCCGGCACGTGCAGCTCGATGACGTTGAGGCGGTAGTAAAGATCCTCGCGGAAGGTCCCGGCCTTGATCGCCGCGCGCAAGTCGGCATTGGTGGCGCTGATGACACGCACCTGCACCTTGCGGGTCTGGCTGCTGCCCAGGCGCTCGAACTGGCCGGTCTGCAAGACCCGCAGCAGCTTCACCTGCCCTTCCAGCGACAGCGTGCCCAGCTCGTCGAGAAACAGGGTGCCGCCGTCGGCGGCCTCGAAGCGCCCCGGCCGCGCCTTGTTGCCGGCGCCGGTATAGGCGCCGGGTTCGGCGCCGAACAGCTCGGCGCTGACCAGTTCGGCGGGGATGGCGCCGACGTTGACGCGGATGAAGGGGCCGTCGGCGACGCTGGAATTGGCCTGGATGATCTCGGCGATCTTCTCCTTGCCGGCGCCGTTGGGGCCGGTGATCAGCACCGGCACCTCGGCGCGCGCGACGCGGGTGGCGAGCGACACCGTCTCGTGCATGGCATCGCTTTCATAGACCAGGCCGCAGAGGTCAAAGGCGCCCGCCACCTTGCGCCGTACCACCTGCCGCGCCGACTGCAGGCGGCGGTTCTCACGGGTGGCGGCGTGCAGGCGCAGCAGGTTGTGTACCGTGGTGAGCAGCTTGCGGTCGTCCCAGGGCTTGCCCAGGTAGTCGGCCGCACCCTCCTTCATCAGGTTCACCGCCGTCTCCAGATTGGTCCAGGCGGTGAGCAGGATGATCGGCAACTCCGGCTCGCGGGCGCGGATGGCGCGGAACAGCTCCACGCCCTCCTCGCCGGAGGTGGTGTCGCGCTGGAAGTTCATGTCCTGCACCACCAGATCGACCGCCGACTCGTCGAGCACCGCCAGCGCCTCGTCCGGCGAATGCGCCAGGCGCGTCTTCAGGCCGTGCAGCGAGAACAGCAAGTCCAGCGCGGTGCAGACCGCGAGGTTGTCGTCAACAATCAGAACCGTGCTCACACCTCAGACCCCAAGACTCACCCCGAACAGGATCATACGCTGCGGGTCGCCAGCGCCGGCGATAGCTGCGCCGCGCGCAGGGCCGGGCCGAGCACGGCGATCACGCCGAGCAGCAGCATCAGCAGCACGCCGACCAGCAGGTAATCCAGCGGCAGGCGCGGCACCGACAGCTCGCTCATCAGCACCCCGTTGAGACCCCAGGCGGCGAGCACGCCGACGGCGATGCCGGCGCTGGTGATGATGAGGTTCTCGGTGAGGAAGTAGCGCACGATGTCGCCACGGGTGGCGCCGAGCGCGCGGCGCACGCCGATCTGCTTGCGGCGCAGGTTCACCCAGAGGCTGGCCATGCCGACGATGCCGCTGGCGGTGACGCCGAGCAGGAACACCGTCACCGACACCAGCAGCCAGGCCAGGGCGCGCTCGCCACGGTAGCGGCGGTCGCGCATCTCCTGGATCGAATACTGGCCGACGCTGACGCGGCCCGGCTCGTTCTTTTCCAGCGCCGCCTCCATGGCCTTGCGCACCTCAGCCTCGGCGCCCGGCTCGGCGCGCACGACGTAGTGGTTGTAGGGGTTGAGATAGCGCGCCGGGAACACCACCGCGTACTCGTTCTCCGGGCCGGTCTGCGCCCAGGGCGTGGTGAAGCGCTCGATCACGCCGACGATGCGCATCTCCTCGGCATCCGGGCTGTTGCCCTGGTAGAAGATGCGCCCGACAAACTGGCTCTGCCCCGGGAACAGCGCCTCGGCCAGGCGGCGGGTGAGCAGCACGCCGTTGGGTGGCGGGTTCTGCACCTTGGGGTCGATGTTGACGATCTCGTCGTCGCGAAAGCCGCGACCCTCGACGATCTTCAGGCCGAAGGTTTCCAGCAAATGGCCGCCGTCGAAGTACAGGCCGGCGCTCTGGCTGGGCGCGGTCGGCACCCGCTCGGTGGCGAAGGTCGAGCTCCAGCCGCTGCGCCCCATCGGCACCTGGTTGGTGATGGTGACCGATTCCACGCCGGGGATCGCGCGCAGGGCGTCGAGATCGGTCTGGATCAAATTGGCGAGGTCGATCTGCGAGAACAGGATCGGCCGCTGGGTGATGATGCGCGACTCGGCATCGACGCCGGAGTCGCGCTGCGAAACCGCCAGGCGGTCGCGGATCACTGAGGCGGAGTTGCTGATGATCGCCAGCGTCAGCGCCACCTGGGTGGCGATCAGCAGCGCGCCGGTCATGTTGTGGCGCAGCGCCGAGAGGATGGGACGGATTTCCATGCGATGGCTCCTTGTGGGCTCGCGGATTACTGCGATTTGAGTTGCAGGGCCGGCACCACCTGCGTCGCGCGCAGGGTGGGCAAGAGACCTGCGATCACCGCCGCCAGCACCGACAGCACCACGGTGGTCGCCAGCATGGTCGGGTCCATGCGCGCGTACTGCTCGAGGTCCGGTGACTGCTTGGCCAAGAGGTGCAGCATGCCGAAAGCGCCGGCCACGCCGATGACGCTGCCGACCAGGCCCAGCGCCGCCGCCTCGCTCAGGTATTGCAGAAAGATCTGCGCGCGGGTGGCGCCCAGGGCGCGGCGCACGCCGATCTCCGCCGTGCGGGCGGTGAACTTGGCGAGCAAGAGGCCGATGGTGTTGACCAGGCAGACGCTCAGAAAGCCGAAGGCCAGCCAGGTTTGCAGGCGGGTGTCGTCGTCCACCACCTCGATCTCCTGCAGCCATTCGCGCACGTTGTAGAGCCCGCTCTTGTCCGGGCGCGGCAGGCGGCCGAGCTGCTTCTGCCGCTGCACGTAGGCGCTCAGGTAGTCGCGGTATTCGGCGCGCTCGGACGCCGAGCCCAGCTCCACCCAGTAGCGCAGCCAGATGCACTCGGAGCGCATCAGGCCCTCGAAGCCGGGGTCGGCATTGCTGAAGCAGCTGGTGTTGCCGGACACATCCCGATGCGCCGCCAGGGCGGCGCTGAGCGGGATGAAGATGTCATCGGCATCGTTGCCGCCGCTGGCACTGCCGTCCATGCGGTAGAACTTCGGCGTCGGCTTCCACTCGTCGAGCACGCCGACCACGCGGAAGTCCTCGCTGTCCATGCGCAGGCTGCGGCCAATGGCGGACTCCTTGCCGAAGAGCTTCTCGGCCAGCGGCTTGGCGATCACCGCCACCCGCGCCTCGCTGCGGTCCTCGGCGGCGGTCCAGGCGCCACCGGCGATGAAGGGCGCATCCATCATCGGGAAGAAATCGGCATCCACCGCCACGCCGTCGGCGAAGAAGTTCTTCACGCCCTCCTGGTTGGGGTAGACGATGCCGGAGATGCCGTAGAGCCCGGTGCGGCGCAGGCCCTTGCCGTCCTCGCGCAGGTTGCGCACGTCGGTCCAGGTCAGGATCGAGGGCAGCTTCTCCTCGGTATCGACGTAGTCCAGCGGATAGTTGTCGAGCTTGAGCGTGAGCAGGCGCGAGCTTTTCTGCGGGATCGGGTCGCCGGACATCATGTACAGCACGGTGAGCGTGGACATGCTGGCGGCGACGCCGACCGCGAGCGTGAGGATGATCAGCGCGGTGAGCACCGGCGAGCGCCGCAGATTGCGGAAGCCAAGCTGGAGGTAATAGCCGAGCATGGGCGGCTCCTAGGCGGCGAGGCGCTGGTCGAGGTCGGACACCTGGCCATCCATCACATGGATGTTGCGGTGCACGCGGCGCGCCAGCTCCGGATCGTGGGTGACCATGACGATGGTGGTGCCCTGGGTGTTGATCTCTTCCAGCATGTTCATCACCTCGCGCGCCATCAGCGAGTCGAGATTGCCGGTGGGTTCGTCGGCGAGCAGGATGCGCGGCGAGCCGGCCAGGGCGCGGGCGATGGCGACGCGCTGCTGCTGACCGCCCGAGAGCTGCGAGGGCAGATGCTGGTGGCGCGAGGCGAGGCCCACGCGCTCCAGCGCCTCGCTGATCCGCCGCTTGCGCTCGCTGCCGGCCATGCCGCGGTAGCGCAGCGGCACGTCGACGTTGTCGTAGACGTTGAGATCGGGGATCAGGTTGAAGGACTGGAAGATGAAACCGATCTTGACGTTGCGCAGCCGCGAGCGCGCGTGGTCGGAGAGCTTGCTGACATCCTCGCCGTCGAGCCGGTAGCTGCCGGCCTCGAAGGTTTCCAGGAGGCCGGCGATGTTGAGGAAGGTGGTCTTGCCCGAGCCGCTGGGGCCGGTCACCGCCACGAACTCGCCTTCGGCGACGCGCAGGCTGAGCGAGCGCAGGGCATAGGTCTGGACCAGATCGGTCCGGTAGATCTTCTGTACGCCATCCATCTGCAGCATGTTGTGGTCCTCGCTCTAGTTACGAATCGAAACGGTGTCGGCCGCTTCAAAGGCCTGGTCACCGGAAATCACCAACTGCTCGCCAGCCTCGACGCCGGAAACAATCTCCACCTGGTTGATCGAGATCGCGCCCAGCGTCACCGGCGTGCGCACCGCCAGGCCGTCGCGCACCACGTAGGCGTAGCGCCCGCCGCCGGCCTCGATGAACGGCCCGCGCGGCACCCGCAGCACGTCCTGGCGCTGGTCGAGCACGATGCGCACGCTCACCCGCTGGTTCTGGCGCAGCTCGGGCGGCTTGTCGCCGGTGAAGGCGACGCGGCCGGTGACCTGGTTGTTGGCCACCTCCGGCGAGATCGCGGTGAGCCGCGCCGGGAAGGTCTGGCTGCCCAGGCGCACCTCCGCCGGCATCTCCAGGCCCAGGCTGTCGGCATAGGTCTCCGGCACTTGTATCTCCACCTCCAGCGCCGAGAGATCGACCACCGTCATCAGCGCCTGATTGGCAGCCACCGCCGCGCGCTGCAAGACCGACAGCGTGCCGATCACGCCATTCACCGGCGCGGTGATGCGCAGCTCCTCGGCGCGGCGGCGCATGTTGTCCACCACCAGTTGCTGGCGCTCCAGCTCCAGGGCGCGGCCGCGTAGTTGCAGGTCCAGGCTCTTGGCTTGCAGGCGCACTTCCTCCTGGGCGTGGCGGTGGCGCAGCTGGGCGTTGATCAGCTCATCGGCGCGGCGGTCCACTTCCATGATCGGCAGCACGCCCATGCCATAGGCCTCCTGGGCGCGCTTGCGTTCGCGCTCGGCGCCTTCCTCGGCGACCTTGGCGAGATCGACCGCCTGCTGGTTTTGCAGGCGGCGGGTTTCCACCTCCAGGCGCTCGCGCTGGTAGCTGGCGCGCAGGCCGGCGAGATTGGCCTCTTCCTGCGCGTACTGGTTCTGGATTTCCGGGCTGTCGAGCTCGGCCAGCAACTGGCCCTTTTCGACCCGGTCGCCGGCATTGACCTTGAGATTGATGGTGCCCACCGCCGGGGCGTACAGCGTGGGGCTGACCGCCGCCACCACCCGGCCCTGGGCGGAGACATCGGCGATGAACTCGCCACGGCTCACCGTCGCCATCCGCAGGCTCTCGGCCGCCACCGCGCGCTGGCCGCCACCGGCGCGCAGGGCGGCCCAGACCAGCAGGGCCAGCAAGGCCGCGACGGCGGCGAGAATCAGCCCGCGCCGGCGTCGGCCGGGCGCGCGCTCCAGCGGGATGTCCTGCCCCGCCGTGCTGGGGATGCCTGCCATTAGCCCTGCACCTCCAGCGGCTGGCGCTTGAAGCCCAGGCTGCGCCAGACCGCGTGCAGCCAGTTGCGCGACTTGGCCGGGCGCTGCTGCAGCGCCACGAACTGCCGCTCGGCCTGCTGCGCGCGCCACTCGGCCACGCTGTAGTTGCGCGCCGGCGTCACGATCAGCTTGTCGAGCAGCACCGGCGCCGCCTCGGCGACCAGTTGCTGACGGCGGGCCTGACGGCTCTTCCACTCGGCGGCGGTGTAGCGGCCCTTGGGCGTGACGATCACCCGCTCCAGCACCACCGGCTGCACGGCGGCGGTCTGGCTCAGGCCAGCGGCGTAGGTCACCCCGGCGCTGTAGACGACCGGCGCGGTATAGACCACCGGCGCGGTGTAGGTGACCGGCTGGTTGTAGGTGATGCCCGCCGCGCTGGCGGTGGTGGCGGCGGTGCCCAGCGCGAGGCCGAGGGCGGCGAAAGCGGTGAGGGACTTGAGCGAGTGGGTCATGGCGGAACTCCTTGCGGTGGCTTGCAAGACGATTAAAGCCAGGCGCGTGCCAAGCTTGCCAAGTTCGCTAACTCGTTAATTTGTGGACGTTTTATGTTTCACGTCCGCCCCAAAACGCTGTCCGAGGGCGGACAGCGGACACTGTCGCGGACACTTTTCGCCGACCGGCGGACAGCTTGTCCGGACCTCGGCCGACAACACGACCGCTTGCAAGCGGCCAGGCCCAGACCTGCGCATGGCTAGCCCCGCGCAAGGCCGTCGCCCCCGGAGCGTCCATGACGCAAGAGCCCGGCATCGCGACGCGCTGGACGCCGGTTACGGACCTCTACTAGGCTCCTCACAAAGCGCGGGTGGGACCGCGGCTTTTTACCAAACAGGGGAAAGACAGGGATGACGGATTCGCTGACGTATAACTCGGGGCCATTGTCTGGCTCCGGTTCCTATTCTTTATTTCCGTCAGGCACTTGCCTGACATTTCATGCCGAATTGCGCGCAAGATTCTGTCAAGTTAGCCGTCACGGGCGACAGATTAGGCGTCACGGCGTGCAACCTAATCAGCGTTAGGCAATGCAAGAAGGCGCTTTGCCCCAGACCTTCCTGTATCTCAACTTGGGGCTCACCGGAGTAATAGAGATGAGCGATACAGATAAAGAAGCAGCAGCGGCTGGCGTAGTTGGCGGCGTAGCTGGTGCCGCTGGGTCAGTCGGAACCGTGGCAGCAGCTGGCGCTGTTGGAGGCTTGAGCGCAGCCGGAATTACCTCTGGTCTCGCAGCAGTCGGCAGTGTCGTTGGTGGTGGCATGGCTGCTGGTCTTGCCATAACTGCCGCTGCGCCGCTGGCGGTCGGCGCTGCTGCTTACGGTCTTTACAAGTGGATTAAAGATTAGTCCCAATGCTTTGTTGGGCCAGATAAATGCCTAACAAGGCGCTGCACCGGAAAAACCTGCCTTCGCTTCGCTACGGCAGTTTTTCCGGTGAGCTTGGGCGTTGAGGCTGTAGAAATGCCCTCGAATCCCTGCTGATTTGGAACACAAGCCGCTGCGTCTCCGCAGCGGCTTCATCGCTTCTGGAGGAAGCGATTCATGGCCTGAGGGAGGCGCCACCATCACCGCGCGGCATCACGCACGAAGCGTACGTTGGCGTAGCCGCTCTTGTCGTGCAGCGTGTCCTCACCGCTGTAGAAATCGACGATCCAGACACTGTCGCCGCCGCTTTCGCCGGCGATGTACGGGGTGGCGCTGAGCACCTGGCCGCTGATCGTGGAGTCGAAGATCAGCGTGAACACCGACTGGTTCAGTGCCGGCTCCTTGCAGCTGGTTTCCAGCAGCGTGCGCAGTTCGTTGATGTTGGGCAGGCGCCAGCCACCGGTCTGCGCGGAGGCGCGGGTCAGCGCGCCGTTCCAGTCGTGGCCGGTCGGCCGGCCGTCGCATTGCTGCGTGTCGGCGTTCCAGCTCGCGCCGTCGAGGCAGCGCTGCCAGACCAGGCTGGTCTTCAGATCGGTGACTTCGCGGCCGTCGCCGCTGATCTGGTAGCGGCTGTCCGGGCGGCTCGGCGACAGGCTGGCGTTGCAGGTCTGGGTGCGGGTGACGGCATGGGCGCTGCCGGCGGCGAGGCTCAGGCTCAGCGCGGCCAGCAGGGGCTTGAACGGGGTCATGGTCGTGGTCTTCCGGTGGCGGTCGTGATGATCGTGGCGCTCAGCGCGTCGCGGGGGCCGGCTTGCGCACCAGGCGCAGCGAGGCATTGGTGGTCTTGCGCAGCGCTCCGCGACGGCCGTCCGCGAGGTTGATGCCCCAGACCCGCGTGCTGTCCGAGGTCGTGGTCGAGGACCAGTAGGCGGTGGCGTTGAACCACTGCGTGTGGCTGAAGTAGCCGGGGTCGATCATCGAACTCAGTTCTGGCTCGGCGCCCCAGCGGCGGCCGTGGTCAATCAGGCTCTGCAGCTCCTCGATGTCCGGCATGCGCCAGTCGCTGGCGCCGCACAACTGCTGCGCGTTGCGGGTGGCGATGGCCTTGACGGTGTCGCACTGCCCGGCCGGGGCGCAGACGCCGTTGGCGGCGGTGCCGGCGTTGCCGCCGTTGCTGGTCGGCTCCGGGTCGTACCAGCTGTAGGTGTTGTCCTTGTCGCGGCCTTCGATGTCGCCGCGGTCGGCGCCGGAGGGGATGGCGGGATCGCGCTCGTCGGTCTTGTTCTCCCAGATCAGGCCGGTGACGTTGTCGCGGATGCAGCTCCAGAACGGCGCGTCGGCCGGCAGCTCGCTGCCGTCGCCGGCGATCTTGGTGTAGTCGAAGCCGTTGTTGAGCGCCGGCGACAGGTTGGCGTTTGGCGTGCTGGCGCCGATCTTCACCAGCGTGCCGCTGCCGGCCTGGGCATCGCGGCCACGGGTGCCGTCCTGCTGCGCGGCGAACAGCACCGAAGCATCGCCGCTGCAGCGCTTGAGGTTGTCGCCGCCGGTGTCGCGGTTGGTGGTTGCCAGCCCGCAGAAGACCATGCCGGTGTCGTTCATCGGGATCGCCGCGGGCGCGGGGGCGTCGGCCTCGAAGCTGGCGGTGATCGCGCAGTCGGCGCTCATCGCGGCGGTGGTGTAGGTGCTGCCGGCCAGCGTGCCGCCGCAGCCGCTGACGGTGGCGATGAAGAAGCCAGTATCGGCGGTGACCGTGAAGCTGGCGGTCGCACCGGCAGCGACCGTCTGCGAAGACGGGGCGATGCTGCCGCCGCTGCCGGCGGTGGCGGTCGCGGTGTAGTTGCTCGGCGGCGGCGGCTCGTCGGCGATGAACTGGGCACTGACGGCGCAGTCGGCAGTCATCGCGGCGGTGGTGTAGGTGCTGCCGGCCAGCGTGCCGCCGCAACCGCTGACGGTGCCGATCGAGTAGCCGCTGGCGGCGGTCAGCGTGAACGCCGCCGTGCTGCCGGCATCCACGGTGACGCTGCCTGGCGCGATACTGCCGCCGGTGGCGGCGCTGCCGGTGGCGGTGTAGCGCGCCGTGGGGGTCGGGGGCGTCGGCGTGGTGCCGTAGCCGCTCGTGCCGCCGCTGCCGCAGGCGCCTAGGGCCAGCGACAGCAGGGCAGCCAGACTCAGCCGGTCGAGTTTCATGCGGGTTCTCCGTGCAGCGATCGAGGGTCGGTGCACGGATGCTGAGGCCGGTGGCAGTCCGGGCAGCAGTCCCCATATAGGGGGTATTGGTTCAACCCGCCCGCTATCCGGCTTCGGCGCAACCGTACTCGGGTAGTCTTGGCGTATTCAGCTTGGAGATCACATGACCATCGAAACCGAAGACGACGTCGCTGCGCTCAAGCGCATCGGCAGGATCGTTTCCTACGTGCTGCAGGAAATGCTCGACGCCGCCGAGCCCGGCATGACCACGCGCGAGCTGGATGCCCTGGGTGAGCAGTTGCTGGCAAGACACGGCGCCCGCTCGGCACCGAAACTCACCTACGACTTCCCAGGCTCGACCTGCATCAGCATCAACGAGGAAGCCGCGCACGGCATCCCGGGCGACCGGGTGATTCGGGCGGGCGACGTGCTCAACGTCGATGTATCCGCCGAGCTGGACGGCTACTTCGCCGATACCGGCGGGACCCGAGTGGTGCCGCCGAGCAACCCGCAGAAGACCCGCCTGTGCCATGCCACCCGCACGGCTCTTGAAAACGCCATGAAGCAGGCCCGCGCCGGTCGACCGATCAATGGCATCGGCGCCGCCATCGAGCGCACCGCGAAGACCTACGGCTTCCGCGTCATCGAGAACCTCGCCAGCCACGGCGTCGGGCGTGCGCTGCATGAAGCCCCCGAGCACATTCCCGGCTACTTCGATCCGGCCGACCGGCGGGTGCTGAAGGAAGGCATGGTGATCACCATCGAGCCCTTCCTCTCAACCAAGAGCCGCCTGGTGAATGAGACCTCCGACGGCTGGACCCTGGTCGGGGTACAGGGCAACCTGTCGGCGCAGTACGAGCACACGATGATCATCACCAAGGGCGAGCCCATCGTCGTCACGCTGCACTGAGCGGCCGCCTGCAACAGCTTAAGCCGTCCGACACGCGCTCGCGTTCGGACGGCTTTGTCGCTTCTGGGGCTGCGATGCAGGTTGGACCGGCGGGCACGGCTGCCCGCCAGTCGAGGTCAGTCCGCTAGCGCTTGCTCAGCGAGCCCAACACCCCGCGCAGCAACTGCCGCCCGATCTCGCGACCGACCTGCGAGCCGGCGCTGCGGATCACGCTCTTGATCGCCGCCTCGGTCACGCTCTGGCGGTTGGACGCCCGTGGCGCCGGCGCCGGGCGGCTGGGCGCAGGCGCACGCGCCACCGGCGGCGCGCGGCGGGCGCTGGGTGCCGGCTCGGGCTCCGGCGCGCCGGGCGCGCGCTGACGCGACATCGCCTCCCACCAGTTGCCCAGGCTGCCGCCACCGCTGCTCGGTGCCGCCGGTGCGGGTGCGGCGGCGGGCGCGGGCTCGCTCAGCAGCTCGTAGGCGGACTCGCGGTCGTGCAACTGGTCGTACTTGCCGGCAAAGGGGCTGTGTTGCAGGCATTGCGCGCGCTCCTCGGCGCTGAGCGCGCCCATGCGCGAACGCGGCGGGCGGATCTTCACGCGGTCCACCACCGCCGGCACGCCGCCGTCCTGCAAGGTGCTGACCAGGGCCTCGCCGACGCCCAGCTCCATGATCGCCTCGGCGGTCTTGAAGCGCGGATTGGGGCGGAAGGTTTCGGCAGCCGCCTTCACCGCCTTCTGGTCACGCGGGGTGAAGGCGCGCAGCGCGTGCTGCACGCGGTTGCCGAGCTGGCCGAGCACGCTTTCCGGCAGGTCCAGCGGGTTCTGGGTGACGAAGTACACGCCCACGCCCTTGCTGCGGATCAGGCGCACCACCTGTTCCACCTTCTCGACCAGGGCCTTGGGCGCGTCGTTGAACAGCAGATGCGCCTCGTCGAAGAAGAACACCAGCTTGGGTTTGTCGAGGTCGCCGGCCTCGGGCAGGTTCTCGAACAGCTCGCTCAAGAGCCAGAGCAGGAAGGTCGCGTACAGGCGCGGCTTGCGATAGAGCACGTCGGCGGCGAGCACGTTGACGATACCGCGACCGCCCGGTTCGCAGAGCAGGAAGTCATTGAGGTCCAGCGCCGGCTCGCCGAAGAAGTGCTCGGCACCGTCGGCTTCGAGCTGGATCAACCCGCGCTGGATAGCGCCGACGCTGGCGGTGGAGACCAGCCCGTAATCGGCGCCCAGCGACTTGGCGTTGGCCGACACGTGGTTGAGCGCGGCGCGCAGGTCCTTGAAGTCGAGCAGCAACAGGCCCTGGTCGTCGCAGTACTTGAACACCAGGGAGAGCACGGCCTCCTGCACGTCGGAGAGATCCAGCAGGCGCCCCAGCAGGATCGGCCCCAGCTCGCTGACGGTGGCGCGTACCGGATGGCCGCTCTTGCCGAACACATCCCAGAACACCACCGGATTGGCGCTGGGCGACCAGCCCGGTAGGCCGGTGGCGGCGGCGCGCTCCAGCAGCTTGGGGCTGGAGACACCGGGCGCGGCGATGCCGGAGAGATCGCCTTTCACGTCGGCGGCGAACACCGGCACGCCGATCTCGCTGAAGCCCTCGGCCAGAATCTGCAGGGTGATGGTCTTGCCGGTGCCGGTAGCCCCCGCGACCAGGCCGTGGCGGTTGGCGTAGCGGGCCAGCAAGTAGTGCGCGGTTTCGCCGGTGCCGATCAGAAGGTCTTGGGACATGGACGGGGCTCGAAGAGGAGCCGCTATCTTTCCCCCTGCGTCGCCACTCGGCAATGGCCGCGGCGATGGCGGTTGCGCGCGCAGCGGGGCGAACCTGGCTCGATGGCCTCGAAGGCGACCGGCGCGCAGGCCCGAGAGCCTGCGCGCCAATACTCGGGCGAACGCCCCCACCCCGGCCCTCCCCCGCTGGCGGGGGAGGGAGTTTCGGAGTGCGGGCCTTACCGCAGTATCAGGAGGCCTTGGCCTTGCGGCTGGCGATCCAGGCATCCACCTGCTGCTCCAGCACCGGCAGCGGCAGGGCGCCGCCGCTCAGCACCACGTCGTGGAACGCCTTGAGATCAAACGCAGTGCCCAGCTCGGCCTGGGCCCTGTCGCGCAGGCGGAGGATGCTGATCATGCCGGTCTTGTAGGCCAGCGCCTGCGCCGGCATCACGAGGTAGCGCTCGATCTCGGCGGTGACTTCCTTCTCGCCCATGCCGGTCTTCTCGCGCATGTAGTCGATGGCCTGCTCGCGGCTCCAGCGCTTGTGGTGCATGCCGCTGTCCACCACCAGGCGCACCGAGCGGAACATTTCGGCTTGCAGACGGCCGAGGTTGCTGAGCGGCTCCTTCTGAAAGCCCAGCTCCCAGGCCAGGCGCTCGGCGTACAGCGCCCAGCCTTCCACATAGGCGGTGAACGGCAGCACCTTGCGGAAAAAGGGCACGCCCTCGATGTTCTGGGCGATGGCGATCTGGAAGTGATGGCCGGGAATCGCCTCGTGATAGACCAGCGTGCGCATGCCGAACTTCGCCACCTCGCCCATGTCGCGCAGGTTGGCGTAGAAGATGCCGGGACGGCTGCCGTCGAAGGCCGGCGGGTTGTAGTAGGCGCCGGGCGAGGTGGCCTCCTTGAACACCGGGATGCGCTCCACCTTCACGCCCTGCGGCGGCCGCAGGTTGAAGGCGCTGCCCAGGCCCTGGTCCACCTCGTCGATGATCGCCTGGTAGTCCTTGAGCGCTTGCGCGCGGCCGGCCTCGTCATTGGGGTAGAGCTGCGCCGGGTCGTGCGCGAGCTGCTGCACGCGCGCGCCGATGCTGCCCTCGCTCAGGCCCTGTGCGCGCAGGATGGCGTCCATCTCGGCCTCGATGCGCGCCACTTCCTTCAAGCCGATCTCGTGCACCTCATCGGGTGTCATTCGCGTGGTGGTCTGGTTGCGCACCGCGTAGGCGTAGTAGGCATCGCCGTCGGGCAGCGCCCAGACGCCGTTGTTGCCGGTCGCCTTGGGCAGCAGCGCCTCGCAGTAGGCGATCAGCCGCGCATAGGCGGGGTAGACCGACTCCTCGATGGCGGTCTTGGTACCCGCCAGCAGCGGCCCGCGCTGCTCGTCGCTGGCCTCGACCTTGCCCAGCTTCTCGGCGAACTGCACGTAGAGATCGTTCTGCTCGGCCGGCTTGCCGACGAAGGCGCGCATTTCCACCAGCACCTTCTCCAGCACGAAACGCGGCGGCACGATGCCCTTGTCCTCGCGGATCTTCAGGCCGGCCAGCAGCTGGTCGAACTTGAGCGGCACGGCGTTGAGGCGCGAGACGTAGTCGCGGGCGTCGCGCAGATCGCCGACCTGGTGGATGGTGAGCAGGAAGGTCGGCAGCTCGTTCTGCACGCCGAACAGCTGGTTGACCGGATAGTTGTGCCAGCGCCAGCGCTCGCCCTCGACCGCGTCGCTGAGGAAGAACTCCATCACGTCGTAGGAGAGCTTGGTGCCCTCATCGAGCGAGGCGCGGTCGTAGCGGTGCAGGGTCTCCAGCTCGGAGCGGGTGAAGGCCAGCATCTTAGTCTCGTGTTCCGGCGAGATGTCGGTGAGCCTGGACTGATGCCCCTTGATGCCGAAGCCTTCCAGCAACCGCAGGTTGGAGAGCAGCTCCGGGTCTTCCAGCACGATGCGCAGGAAGGTGCGATTGAACAGCGCGTTGATCGACAGCGGCTTGAAGTACCAGGCGTTGACGCCCAGCGCCGCCACCACCGCCAACAGGCCGAGCAGACCCAGGCCCAGCCACTTGAAGAATTTTTTCACCGTCACTCCCTGTCGTCGGATATTCGCGGGTCAGTTCCGAGCCCGCATACCGGGCTTCGATGCCGCGGCGCACGCCAGGGTTTATACAAAACCCGCGCCGATCATGATCGACGCGGGCTTCGGGTCTTGCAGAGAACCGCCCGGCTAGAGCTCGGTGAAGGCGAAGTCCACCTCCGGCTTGCGGCCGGAGACGATGTCCGCCAGCGCGCGGCCGGAGCCGCAGCCATGGGTCCAGCCCAGGGTGCCGTGGCCGGTGTTGAGGTAGAGCCGGCCGAGCTTGCTCTTGCCGATATAGGGCACGTTGGAGGGCGTGGCCGGACGCAGGCCGCACCAGAACTGCGCCTGGCTGGTGTCGCCGGCACCGGGGAACAGCTGCTCGACGCGGCGGACGATGGCCTGGCAGCGCACCGGGTTGAGGTCGCGGTCGTAGCCGTTGAGCTCGGCGGTACCGGCGATGCGCAGCTTGTCGCCCAGGCGCGAGAACACCAGCTTGTACTCGTCGTCGGTGAGCGAAACCTGATGCGCCAACGCGGCATCGCGCACCGGCATGGTCACCGAATAGCCCTTGGCCGGGTAGATGTTCAGACGCAGGCCGGCGCTGGCCGCCAGCAGCGGGCTGAAGCTGCCCAGCGAGAGCACATAGGCATCGGCCTTGAGCCGGGTGAAGCGGCCCTCGCCGTCGATGGCCTCGACGTAGTCCAGCTCGCCGCCGGCGCTGCGTAGGGCGGTGATCTGATGGTTCATCAGAAACTGCACGCCGCGCTCGGCGCACAGCGCCGCCAGCTTGCGGGTGAACATCAGGGCATTGCCGGACTCGTCCGCCGCCGTGTAGGTGGCGCCGGCGAGTTGCGGATGGATGTGGCGCAGCGCCGGCTCCAGGGCCAGCGCCTCGTCGGCGCTGATGAGACGACGGTCGCAGCCGAGCGCGCGCATCTGCTCGGTGGGGCCGATGGCGGCGTCGAACTCCTTGGCGCTGGTGTAGAAGTGCAGGATGCCCTGGGTGCGCTGCTCGTAGTCGATGCCGGTGTCGGCGCGCAGCGCCTGCAAGGACTCACGGCTGTAGGTGCCCAGCCGCACCATCTGCGCGATGTTGTGGCGGGTGCGCGAGGGCAGGCACTCGATCATGAAGCTCAAGCCCCAGAGCCACTGGCGCAGGTCGGCGCGCAGGCGGAACAGCAGCGGCGCGTCCTCCTTGGCCAGCCATTGCAGCACCTTGAGCGGCGCGCCGGGATTGGCCCAGGGCTCGGCGTGGCTGACCGAAATCTGGCCGCCGTTGGCGAAGCTGGTTTCGGCGCCGGCCTGCGCCTGGCGGTCGACCACCGTGACTTCGTGGCCCTGGCTCTGCAGGTAATACGCGGTGTTGATGCCGACCACGCCGGCACCCAAGACGATGACTTTCATGCACGCACTCCAAAAGCAACGGGACTAGCGGCGCCAGGGGTCCGCCCTGGACCCCGCTTTGCGCCGCTCCCCCTGTCCCGGATGCCTGAGAGTTTCCGTCGCGCCGGGGAGAACCCAGGGGCGGCGTTGCTCCGTCGGCGGACCCGCGCCGTTGTGCCACGGGTCGCTCTTCAGACGGCTATGTCGATGACCGCAGTAACTGGACCTGAGCGTTCATGGGAGTTTGCGCCTTCGGTGGGCGACGCCTAAAGGCGCCGCCGCTCTTCTGCGTGCATCTGCTGTGCTGCTGCGCACCCGATACCACCAAGGGGCGCGGCATTGGACAGCAAATCGCAAGCCAAGGCGAGCCCTGGCAGGCCGATCGAGGCGAAATATTTGCCGACTGCCCGAGTCGCCTTTCAGCGATCCCAGTCGGAGTGACCGCCGCCGGTATTGGCACCTAGCCAGGCGGCCAGGGCGATGCTGGCGAGGACATCGATGGTGAGGAAGATTGCCAGTTCCATGCTGCACTCCTTGCCCTGCGCACAGGGCCCAAGCCTTTAGAGGGACGCTGGCCGACGCGAAAGCGCCGAGAGGCTGGCAGTCAGCAAGCTACGCCTGGCCGCCAACAAGTGCAACCAATTCTCATTTGAGAGCTGCCGCCGACCTTCGCCACAGACGGCGGCCCGATACCTGCCGGAGCTAATCCCCCAACAGGGTCTGCCGGAGGAACAGCACGGTTGCCGCCGTCTGGTAGTCGCGGTTGGATTTCTTCTTGAAGCCGTGGCCCTCGTCCTTGGCGGCCAGATACCAGACCTCGCCGCCATTGCCGCGCATCTTCGCCACCATCTGCTCGGCCTCGCTGGCCGGCACGCGCGGGTCGTTGAGGCCCTGCACCACCAACATCGGCTTGGTGATCTTCTGGGCGTTGTTGAGCGGCGCGATCTCTTCCAGGTAGGCGCGCATCTCGGGGATGCGCTCGTCGCCGTATTCGACGCGGCGCAGGTCGCGGCGGTAGTCCTGGGTGTTGGTGAGGAAGGTGACGAAGTGGGAGATGCCGACCACGTCGACGCCGGCGCGCAGGCGCTCGTTGTAGTCGACCATGCTAGCCAGCGTCATGTAGCCGCCGTAGCTGCCGCCCATCACCAGCGCGCGGCCGGCGTCGAGGTCGGGCTGCTGCGCGATCCAGTCCAAGAGGGCGCCGATGTCCTTCACCGAATCCTTGCGCTTGAACCCGTTGTCGAGCTTGAGATAGCTCTTGCCGTAGCCATCGCTGCCGCGCACGTTCGGCGTGATCACCGCCACCCCCAGCTCCTTCAGGTAGTACTGGGAGATCGGCGAGAAGCCGGGCAGCGCCTGCGCCTCCGGGCCACCGTGGATGCTGACGATCACCGGCGCCTTCGCGCCCACCGCCAGCTTCGGCTTGTAGACGAAGGCCGGGATGCTCAGGCCGTCGAAGCTCGGGTAGCGGATCAGCTGCGGCTCGATGAAGTCGGCGGTGTTCAGGCCGCCGACCTCGCTCTCGGTCCAGCGGCTCAGCTTCTGCTCGCCGACGCGGAAGCTGTAGATGTCCGAAGGCGCGGTGGCGCGATCCAGCGAGAAGGCCAGCCGGCGACCGCGCGCATCAAAGTCGATGCCGCCGATCTGCCCGGCCGGCAGCTTCGGGGTGGCGATGCGCTTGCCGGTCTTGAGATCAATGAGGTGCAGGACGGCGAGGCCGTCCTCGTTGCTGACGAAGGCCAGCCGGCTGCCGCCGCCGGAGAGGCTGAACTCCTCCACATTCCAGGGAATGTCGGCCGACAGCACTTTCGCCTTCCAGTCGTCCAGACGCTGGTAGTGCAGGCGCATGAACTCGCTGCCCTCGTCGCTGACGAAGTAGATGCCCTTGCCGTCCTTGCCGAACTTGGCGCTGCCGAAGGCCACCGGCTGCTCGCTGTCGTGGAAGCGGGTCAGCGCCTTGCTATCGAGATCCAGCAGATACAGCTCGCTCTCGTTGATCGAGATCGACTTCAGCACCAAGAGCGTGCGGTTGTCTGGCGAGAAGTCCAGCGCCGTCCAGCTGCCTTCGCGCTCCAGCACCGGCAGGCTGTCGGTCTCGCCGAACTTCAGGACATGCAGGTCGGTGTCCTTGCCGTTGCGGCGGGTGGTGCTGAGCGCCAGCAGGCTGCCGTCGCCCGACCACTGCGCGCCGCCATTGCGCGATTTGCCGTCGGTGAGCAGGCGGGTTTCGCCGCTGGCGAGATCCTGCCAGTAGAGCTGGTAGAACTCGTCGCCGCCCTGGTCCTTGGCGAACACGAAGCCCAGCTGCCTGGGATGCGGAGCCACCGCGGCCACCGGCTCGGGGAAAAAGGTGAGCTGACTGCGCGCGCCCAGCGGCGTCTTCACCCTATGTACCTGGCTGGTTTCGCCAAAGCGAGTGCTGATCAGCAGGCTGCCATCCGGCAACCAGCCGCCCAGGCCGGCACCGCGCACCTGCTGGTAGCGGTTGAGGCGCTCGTTCAGCTCGGCCGGAATCGCCGGGATGCCCTCGATCAGCAAATTGCCACGCTCGACGCGCGGCGGCGCCTCGGTGGCCTGGGCCAGCGGCGCCAGCAGGCTGGCCAGCAGTACGGGAAGGAAACGGCGCATGGGCAACTCCGGTGATCGGGGCAGCGTCAGTTCTTGATCTTCATCACCACACCGTTCAGCCCCTGCGCTTGCAGGCTGCGCTGCGCGGCCTGGGCGGCGGCGGTGTCGGCATAGGGGCCGAGCCGGACCCGGAACCAAGTCTGGCTGTTGTCGATGGTGACCTGCTCGACCCGCGCGGCCAAGCCGACCAGGGCCAGGGCGGCGCGCTGCTGGTCGGCATCGGCGCGGTTGCGGTAGGAGGCCACCTGGATCAGATAGCGCTCGCCGCCGCCGGGCTTGGCGGTGGCGGCGGTGCTGGCAGCAGGCGCGGGCGCGGCGCGGCTGCGCTCTTCGGCGGCCACCGCCGCCTGCAAAGCCGCCAGGCGCTCGGCCGTCGCTGCGGTCGAGGTCGTAGCCGTGGTCGTGGTCGCGGCCGGCGCCGGGCCGGATGGCGGCGCTTGCGTAGCCGTAGCCGCCGCGGGCACCGGCGGCGGCTTGGTGGCCGCACGGTTCAGCTCCTCATCCGGCACCACCACCTCGTAGCTGGGCAGCATTTCGTAGAAGGCAAAGCGCGACGGCTCCTTGGGCGGCAGCGCGATGGTCTTGGGCTTGTTCTTTTCCGCCGTGCTCGGCGCCAGATCCATGGGCTTGGCCGGGCGGCCGATGTAGACCAGCGCCGCCACCACCAGGCCCAGGCTCAGGCCCAGCACCATCCAGGCCCAGGCCGGCAGTCCGGACTTGCCACCCTTGCCGCCGCGCGAGGGCGGCTTGCGCGCGCCCGAGCGCGCCGGCTTGCGGCGGCTGCCGTTGCGCGGATGACGGTCGGCGTAATCGCGGGCGATGCGCAAGCTCACATCGAGTCTTTCGGTTCCACACCCAGCAGGCCGAGGGCGCCGCGCAGCACGGTGCGGGTGGCCTCGATCAGCACCAGCCGGGCGTTCTGCAACTCGGCGTCGTCGATCAGGAACTTGTGCTGGTTGTAGTAGGCGTGCAGCGCCGCCGCCAGATCCTGCACGTAGAAGGCCAGACTGTGCGGTGTGCGATTGGCGGCCGCCACCCGCAGCAGCTCGGGGTACTTGCCGAGCACGGTGAGCAGGCTCTTTTCCTCCTCGGTGCTCAGTCGGGCAAGCGCGGCCAGGCCGGCGTCGCGATCGTAGGCGCCGCCCTTCTCGGTGAGCTGGCGGAACACCGAGCAGATGCGCGCATGCGCGTACTGCACGTAGTAGACCGGGTTGTCATTGCTCTGGCTGCGCGCCAGGTCGATGTCGAATTCCAGATGCTGGTCGTGCGAGCGCGCCAGGTAGAAGAAGCGGGTGGCATCGGCGCCGACCTCGTCGATCAGATCCTGCAAGGTCACGAAGTTGCCGCTGCGCTTGCCCATCTTGCCGCTGGAGAGCGTCACGAACTGCATCAGCGCGACATGCAGGGCGTCCTTGCGCTGGGTGAGCATCTCGATGGCGGCGCGCACGCGGGCGATGTAGCCATGGTGGTCGGCGCCCCAGACATCGACCAGCAGCGGATAGCCGCGATCAAGCTTGTCGACGTGGTAGGCGAGATCGTTGGCGAAATAGGTGGCGGCACCATCGGCCTTGAACAGCACACGGTCCTTCTCGTCGCCGTAGTCGCTGGTCTTCAGCCACTGCGCGCCGTCCTTCTCGTAGACGTAGCCGGCGGTCTGCAGGCGCTCGATAGCGGTCTTGGCAAAGCCGGACTCGACCAGCGCGCGCTCCGAGTACCACTGGTCGAAGCGCACATGGAAGGACGCCAGGGTGGCGCGGATCACCGCCAGCTGGTCGTCCAGCGCGGCGCGGGTGATCTGGGCATAGCCTTCACCGCCGAGCAGGGCACGGGTGCGCTCGATCAGGCGGTCGAGGTAGGCCTCCTGCTGCAGCTTGATGGCGTCCTTGGTCTTGTCGTCGGCGCCCTCGGGCAGCTGCGGCTCGGGCGCCAGGTCGGCATACAGCTCGGCCGCCGGACGCTGGAAGGCCGCGCCATAGGCGGCGCGGATGTTCTCCGCCGAGCGGCGGATGTAGTCGGCCGGATAGCCGCGCTTGGGGAAGCTGAGCGTCTCGCCACCGGCCTCCAGATAGCGCAGCCAGACGCTGACGGTGAGCACGTCCACCTGCCGGCCGGCGTCGTTGATGTAGTACTCGCGGTGCACCGCGTAGCCGCTGGCGGCGAGCAGGTTGGCGAGGGTGTCGCCGTAAGCGGCGCCACGGCCGTGGCCGACGTGCATCGGCCCGGTGGGGTTGGCGGAGACGAACTCCACCATCACCTTGCCCTTGCTGCCGCTGCGGTCCTGGCCCCAGGTCTCGCCGGCCGTGAGGATCTCCGGCAGCAGCGCGCTCAGCGCATCGCTGGTGAGGAAGAAGTTGATGAAGCCCGGCCCGGCGATCTCCACCTTGGCAACCCGCGGCGAGGCCGGCAGATGGCGCACCAGGGCTTCCGCGAACTTGCGCGGCGGCTGGCCCAGGCCCTTGGCGCAGACCATGGCCAGGTTGCTGGCGAAGTCGCCGTGCGCCTTGTCCTTGGTGGCATCGATGACGATATTGGCGGCGGGTGCGGCGGCACCCAGTTCGGCGCAGGCGGCATTCAGGGCCGCGCGCAGCAAATCTTGCAGATGGGGTTTCATCGGAACTACAGCCTGGAACGAGCGCCGATTTTAGCCGCTACGGCCACCGCGCTGGCTGCACGGCCCGGCACGCGTCAGGATAGGCGCCCCGCTAGCCGCATCCGACGCTTACGCCACCCATGATCCGCATTCTGTTTCTGGCCCTGCTGGCCTTCATCGCCTGGCAGCTGCTGCGGCGCTGGCTTGCCCAGCAACGCTCCGGCCCACAAGCCCCGCCGCCTGGCTTCTCCGCCGAGCCGGAAGCCCTGGTGCGCTGCGAGCGCTGCGGCATCCGCATCCCGGCCTCGCAGGTCGCGGCGGTACGCGCCAACTGCCGACAGTGCGGTGATGGCCAGCAGGGTGGCTGAGCTCAAACCGCCGGTCATCGCCATCACCGACGACTGGCGGCTGCTGCAGGCACAGAACGTCTACCGCCTGCTGCTGCTGGCGCTGCTGATCAGCCTGCAGCAGACCGGCACCCTGGACCTGCTGTTCGAGGACAGCCGCCCGCGACTGTTCTACAGCGTCTGCATCGCCTATGCCCTGGCGGCCCTGGGCATCCTGGTGCCGGCCCTGTACCGGCGGCCGGCGCTGAGCGCGCAGGCATTCGCCAACTTCACGCTCGATACCGGCGCCCTCGTGTTGCTGGTCTACGCCAGCGGCGGCGTCGCCGGCGGCCTGGGCATCCTGGCGATTCCACCGGTGATTGCCGCCAGCCTGCTGCTCTCGACCCGGCTGGCGATGGCGGCGGCGGCGATGGCCACTCTGGCAATGTTCGGCGAGGAGGTGCTGGGGCACTACCCCAACCTCTATTCGACCTCCAATTTCACCGGCACCGGCGTGCTGGGCATCATGTTCTTCATCACCGCCGGCGTGGCCAACGCGGTGGCGCGGCGCGCTCGTGCCAGCGAGGCGCTGGCGCTGCGGGTGGGCAGCGAGTTCGAGGATCTCGCCCGGCTCAACGAGACGGTGATCGACACCATGCAGACCGGCGTGCTGGTGGTCGATGCCAGCGACACGGTTCGCGCCCTCAATCACGCCGCCGCGCGCATGCTGCACTGTGGGCCGGACGCTGTCGGCACGGCTCTGCTGCAGCATTCGCCGGCGCTGGTGGAGGCGGTGGCACGCTGGCGCGACGGCAGCGCCGCGCCGGAAGAAGCGATCAGCCCCAAGCGCCAGGGCACCTCGGAGCTACTGCCGCGTTTCCGCCGCCTGGGCGCGGGCCCTGACTCCCCCACCCTGGTGCTGCTGGAGGATGCCCAGCGGGTGCGCGAGCAGGCGCAGCAGATCAAGCTGGCAGCGCTGGGCCGGATGTCGGCCAGCATCGCCCACGAGATCCGCAATCCGCTGGCGGCGATCACCCACGCCGGGCAACTGCTGGCGGAATCGACCGCCCTGCCGGCCGCCGACCGGCGGCTGCTGGACATCATCCAGCGCCATGGCCAGCGGATCGACCGTATCGTCAAGGACGTGCTCAACCTCTCGCGCGGCGCCGCCGACCCGCAGGTGTTCGCGCTCGCCCCCTGGCTGAAGCAGATGTTGGCGCAGTACCAAGAGGCCCATCCCGAACGCCAGCCGCAACTGGAGCTGCGCGAGCCACTGCTGGTGCGCTTCGATCCCCACCATCTGCAGCAGGTGCTGTTCAACCTGCTGGACAACGCCTGGCTGCACGGCCGCCAGGGCGAGCGTACGCCGCAGGTGCGGGTGCGGGTCAGCCAGCGCCACCCGCGCGGCGGCGCACTGGACGTGCAGGACAACGGCCCAGGCATCCCGCCGGAAACCGCCCAGCACCTGTTCGAGCCCTTCTTCACCACCACCACCCAGGGCACCGGACTGGGGCTTTATCTGGCCCGCGAGCTCTGCGCCTACAATCAGGCCCGGCTGTCCCTGCTCGCGCCCGAGGCGCCGGCGGGCGACGGCGCCCACGCCACCGGCGCGCTGTTCCGCATCGCCTTCGTGGCCCCCGAATCCGAAGAATCCAGCCGCTGATGTCCACCGCTCCCACCGCTCCCGCCCTGGCCCTGATCGTCGATGACGAGGCCGACATCCGCGAGCTGGTCGAGCTAACCCTGATGCGCATGGGTCTGCGCACCCAGGCCGCCGGCGATCTCGCCCAGGCGCGCGAGTTGCTGGCCGCGCAGAGCTTCGACTTCTGCATCACCGACATGCGCCTGCCCGACGGCCTCGGCCTGGAGCTGGTGCGCGAGTACAGCGGCCGGCTACCGATCGCGGTCATCACCGCCTACGGCAATGCCGAGATGGCGGTGGAAAGCCTCAAGGCCGGCGCCTTCGACTTCGTCAGCAAGCCGGTGGATCTCGGCATGCTGCGCAAGCTGGTGGATAGCGCGCTGAAGCTGCGCGCGCCCGCACCCCCGGCGGCCGCTGCGGTCACGCCGGCCGCGGCCGCGCCTGCACGCGCCGATTCGGCCAGCGGCGGCGACAGCGGCGGCCTGCTTGGCGAGGCACCGGCGATCCAGCAGTTGCGAGGTCTGGTCGAGCGGCTGGCGCGCAGCCAGGCGCCGGTGCACATCGCCGGCGAGTCCGGCACCGGTAAGGAGCTGACCGCCCGGCTGATCCACGCCAAGAGCCCGCGCAGCGCCGGTCCCTTCGTGGCGGTCAACTGCGGCGCCATCCCCAGCGAGCTGATGGAGAGCGAGTTTTTCGGCCACCGCAAAGGCTCGTTCACCGGCGCCAGCAAGGACAAAACCGGTCTGTTCCAGGCCGCCGAGGGTGGCACCCTGTTCCTCGACGAAGTCGCCGACCTGCCGCTGCACATGCAGGTGAAGCTCCTGCGCGCGGTGCAGGAGCGCGCGGTGCGGCCGGTGGGTGCGGACAGCGAGCTGCCAGTGAACGTGCGCATCATCTCCGCCACCCACAAGAGCCTCACCGACCTGGTCGCCAAGGGCGCTTTCCGGCAGGACCTCTACTACCGCCTCAACGTCATCGAGGTACGCACCCCGGCGCTGCGCGAACGGCGCGAGGACATCCCGCTGCTGGCCAACGCGATCCTCAAGCGGCTGGCGGCGACCAATGGCCTGGGCAAGCCGCCGAGCCTGGACCGCAGCGCGCTGGAACTGCTGAGCGGCTACAGCTTTCCCGGCAATGTCCGCGAGCTGGAGAACACCCTGGAGCGGGCGATCACCCTCAGCGACGGCGCCCGCATCACCGCCGACGACCTGCAGCTGCGCCCCTGCCTGCCGACCGAAGGGACGTCCGAGACCGTCGCCGTCCCCGCCAGCCCGGCGGCGGCCAAACCCGCCGGCCTGCCGGTCGTGGGTACCGGCGCACTCGACGCCCATGTCGAGGAGCTGGAAAAGCAGGCGATCCGCGAGGCCCTGGAAAAGACCCGCTGGAACAAGACCAAGGCCGCCGAGCTGCTGGGCATGAGCTTCCGTTCACTGCGTTACCGCATCAAGAAGCTGGGCATCGAGTAGGCTGGCCTGGGGTTTGCGTTTCCTTTCGACGAGGGGCTCAAGCACAATGAACCCGTCGTCACCTTTGGGATGGGTGGGAACCACGATGCAGGACATACTCTGGCTGGTCATCAATCGGACGGACAGTTGCGAACGCCTGCGCCTGATGCAGGAGCAGGCGGAGCGCCTGCGACTGCCTCTGGTCCGGGTACCGGCGGTCTGCAAGAAGACCCTCAGCACGCGGCAGTGCCATGAAGCGGTTCGCCAGAACCGCTTCAAGCGTCGGCTCACCACCGGTGAGCTGGCCTGCGCCCTGAGCCACCGCAAGGCGATGCGCCAGTTCCTCGACAGTCCGCAGCGCTACTGCGTGCTGCTGGAAGACGACGCGCTGCTCTCGCCCGATATCGAGCGGGTGGTGCGGGCGGCGATCGAGGCCCGCAACGGCCCGGGCCAGGCCTGGGATCTGCTCAAGCTCGATGGCGCCCGCCGTAGCCGCTTCGTGCACCGGCCGCTGGCCGGTGAGTTCCAGCTCGTGGAATATTTCTTCGAGCCGCCGCCTTCGGCGATGGCAGTGGCGATGAGCCGCGAATTCGCCGAGCTGTTCCTGCGCGCCAGCCCGGAAGTCACCCGCCCCATCGACGAGGACTACAAACATCACTGGCAGTACGGTTTCCGCCTGAAGTCGGTACACCCGGCGCTCGCTCGCCCCGCCGATCTCGGTTCGGAAATTGGTGGCCGCAGCAAGCTGGTGGTGCCACACCGCAATGCCGGCTACATGCTGCGGCTGGTCGCGGGGCTCTGCGGCTATTACCTGCGTGCCTACCCGCTGCGTGACCTGGGCCGCATCCTGTTCCACAGCGTGGTCAGCTACCCGCAGGCGCGACGGGCGCGCGCCGGCGGAAGGGCGACGGCTCAGGCCGTCACCACCACCACGATCACCCCCAGCACCGCCAGCCCGCAGCCGACCATCTGACGGGCCTGCAGCTTTTCCTTGAGCACCAGCGCCGCCAGCAGCACGATGAAGATCGCCGACAGCTCGTTGAGCACCGCAGCGATCGAGGCATCGGCGTACTTGTAGCCGGCCAGCCAGAACAGGTTGGAGACATAGGTGCCCATCAGCGAGCCGGCGACCACCTGCGGCCAGTGGCGCACGCCGCGATAGGCCTGCGCCAATGCCGACCACTGGCGGCGGACGCTGAGCAGCAGGGTCATCACCGCCACCCCGCCAAGCAGGCGCAGGAACACCACCCAGAGAAAATCCTGGCTCTCCAGGATCGGCTTGGCGATCACCACGCCGGCGGCCATCACCGCCACCGAGGTCACGCCCAGCAGCACGCCGCGGCGCAGGGTCTGGGCGTCGAGCCTGCCCACGGTCTTCACATAGGTGACCAGGGCGATGCCGCTCAAGGTGATGGCGACGCCGGCGATCTGCAGCGGCGACAGGCGCTCGCCGAGGAAGATCGCCGCCAGCAGGATCACCGAGGGCGAAAAGGCGGTGCCGGCGACGCCCATGCGCGCGGCGCCGATGCTGTTGAGGGCGCGGAAGTAGAGGGTATCGGCCAGTGCGATGCCCAGGGTGCCGGAGAACAGCGCCAGCGCCACCTGCTCGCCGGGCATGCCCGGCCAGCGGCCGCCATGAGTGACCAGCAGGGTCAGCGCCAGGGCCAGCAGGCAGAGCAGGTTCTTGATGTAGTTGAGCGCGAAGGGGCTCAGGCTCTCGCCCGACTTCTTCAGCAGGATCACCGCGATGGCCCAGCACAGCGCGCAGGCCAGTGCGCACCACTCTCCAAAGCCCAATATCATGCGGATGTCCCCGAGCGAAGGCGCGCAGTTTAGGCGGGCTGTCGCGCTCGGCAAGTGCCAGCAGGAAGCCGAGCCTTGATTCCATCCCGCGGTCTAGTCGCTGTATCGAGCTGGCTGCTGGCCGGTGCGGCGCTGGCCGATCCGCCTTCGGCCACCCCACCCGCGGCTCCGCCGACAGCGAGTGCCGCCGAGCCCGCGCCCGCCGCCAGGCCGCTGCTGCAATGGAACCTGAAGAGCGCCACCCAGGCGCCGGCCGGGTCGGTGCTGCTGCCCGAAGTCAAGGTCACCGGTCACCGCGACGCCTTCCAGGAAGCCGACGAGAAGCTGCGCAAGGCCGCCGCCGCCCTGCCCTGCACCGGCTGCGGCGGCAATACCGCGCAGGAGCGCCAGAGCCTCACCGAGAAAGTCGTACGCGGCGCGGTCGGGGTACTGGAGAGCGCCCTGGTGGCACCGGAGAACGCCGGCGAGAAGGCGGCGGTGGAAGATCAGGCGGCGGCGATGGCCAACGACCATCGCTTCATCCGCGACGGTCAGGACCCCTGAAGGCGCAACCGGGACTCAGCCGCGTGCGCGCTCGATCAGCCGGGTGGTGGAGTATCCGTCGTGGAAGCTGAGCACCCGCACCTCGCCACCGTGGGCGAGCACCGCCTCGTGGCCGGCGATCTGCTCGATCCGGTAGTCGCCGCCCTTCACCAGCACGTCCGGCAGCACCGCCTCGATCAGCCGCGCCGGCGTGTCTTCGCCGAAGGGCACCACCCAGTCCACGCATTGCAGCGCCGCCAGCAGGGCCATGCGGTCGGCGGTGTTGTTGAGCGGCCGGGTCGGGCCCTTGAGCCGCTGCACCGAGGCGTCGGTATTGACCGCGACGATCAGCACATCGCCCAGTTCGCGCGCCGCCTGCAGATAGCGGACATGACCGACGTGGAGGATGTCAAAGCAGCCATTGGTCATCACCAGGCGCCGGCCACGGGCGCGCGCCTCGGCGACTCGCGCCAGCAGCTCGGCCTCGTCGAGCACGCCGTCGCCACCGGCCCGCTGCGGATTGGCGGCGCGCGCCAGCTCCTCGCGGCTGACGGTGGCGGTGCCCAGCTTGCCGACCACCACGCCGGCGGCGATGTTGGCCAGCCGGCAGGCCTGCGGCAGCGCGGCGCCGGCGGCGAGCGCCGCCGCCAGGGTGGCGATCACGGTGTCGCCGGCGCCGGTCACGTCGTAGACCTCGCGTGCCTCGGCCGGCAGGTGCAAGGGCGGCTTGCCGGCTTCCAGCAAGGTCATGCCGTGCTCGCTGCGGGTCACCAGCAGCGCGGCCAGCCCCAGGTCGGCGAGCAGGGCCTGGGCCTTGGCGACCAGGGTTTCGACATCCGGGCAGGGGCCGACCACCGCTTCCAGCTCGCCGGTGTTCGGCGTCAGCAGGGTGGCGCCGGTGTAGGGGCGCCAGTCACTGCCCTTGGGGTCGACCAGCACCGGCTTGCCGGCGGCGCGGGCGGCGGCGATCAGACCGGCGACACCGGCCAGGCTGCCCTTGCCGTAGTCGGAGAGCACCAACACATCTACCGCCGGCAGGCGCGCGCGCAGACGCCGTGCGAATTCGGCACCGTCGTGCGCCGCCGCCAGCGGCTCCTCGAAATCCAGACGCAGCAACTGCTGGTGCCGCGACATCACCCGCAGCTTGGTGATGGTGGGGGCCGTGCCGGTCAGCAGGTCGGCGGCGACACCGCGCTGCTCCAGGCTGCGCGCCAGACCCACGCCGGCTTCGTCGGCGCCGACCACGCCCAGCACGCTGGCCTGCGCCCCCAGCGCCGCGAGGTTGAGCGCGACGTTGGCAGCGCCGCCAGGGCGCGCCTCGTCCTCGCGCACCCGCACCACCGGCACCGGCGCCTCCGGCGAGATGCGCGAGGTGCTGCCGGACCAGTAGCG
Organism: Stagnimonas sp. FW305-C-60; assembly: GCF_058782965.1. Lineage (NCBI taxonomy): Bacteria > Pseudomonadati > Pseudomonadota > Gammaproteobacteria > Nevskiales > Nevskiaceae > Stagnimonas > Stagnimonas sp. FW305-C-60. The sequence continues at coordinate 1,486,649 of NZ_JBYSYF010000001.1, read as the reverse complement.
GTCCAGCATCACGTCGCCCGCCACCAGAACGCGGGCGGAGCTGAAATCGGGAACGGCGGTGCTCATGAGTTGACCGGGCGGGCGCCGTGAGCGGCCCAGCCGCCAGCGGCTGGGCGTTCGCCGCTGCCGGCCATGCCATTCAAGGCATGGCCGAAGCGCAGCGCCTCACCATCGCCCGCCACCAGGACGCAGGCCAAGCGGAAATCGGGGAGCGGCGTGCTCACCGGCGAGCGATCAGACCGCCGCCAGCCACTGCGGATAGCTGTCGCTCTCGCCCTTCACCAGCGACAGATAGGCCGCCTGCAGCTTGGTGGTGATCGGGCCGCGCTTACCGCCGCCAACCTGCTTGTTGTCCACCTCGCGGATCGGCGTGACCTCGGCGGCGGTGCCGGTGAAGAAGGCCTCGTCGGCGATGTAGATCTCGTCGCGGGTCAGGCGCCGCTCGCGCACCTCGTAGCCGAAGTCCTTGGCCAGCTGCATGACCGTGCGGCGGGTGATGCCGTCCAGGCAGGAGTTGAGGTCGGGCGTGGAGATGATGCCCTCGCTGATGACGAAGATGTTCTCGGCCGAGCCTTCGGCGATGTGGCCGGAGGTGTCGAGCAGGATGGCCTCGTCGTAGCCGTCGCGCATCACCTCGTTGAGCGCCATCATCGAGTTGATGTAGTTGGCGTTGGCCTTGGCGCGGCACATCACGCTGTTGACGTGGTGGCGGGTGAAGGAGCTGGTGCGCACGCGGATGCCGCGCTCCATCGCCTCGGCGCCCAGGTAGGCGCCCCAGGGCCAGGCGGCGATGATGATGTGCACCTTGAGGTTGTCGGCGCGCAGGCCCATGCCTTCCGACCCGTAGAACACCATCGGCCGGATGTAGCACTCGCGCAGCTTGTTGCTGCGCACCACTTCCTTGATCGCCTCGTTGATCTGGTCCTGCGTGTAGGGGATCTTCATCCCCAGGATCTTCGCGGAGTTGAACAGGCGCTTGGTGTGGTCTTCCAGGCGGAACACCGCCGGACCGCGCGGGGTGTAGTAGGCGCGGACGCCCTCGAAGCAGCCGACGCCGTAGTGCAGGGTGTGGGTCAGGACGTGGGTGGTGCACTCGCGCCAGGGCTTGAGGTCACCGTCATACCAGATGAAACCGTCACGATCCGCCATGCTGCTCATCGGAACACTCTCCAGAGGGGTATAGAAACGCTTGGTCTGCGCCCATGCGGCGCAAGCCGATATTGTACGCCGAGCCCAAAGGCCGGCGACCTGTGCCCAGGGGTAACAGGCCATAGAATGCGCGACGTCGCCACCGACCAGCCTACGAATCCGCCGTGCCTTTCCCGACAGTACCGACCGCCCCACGCCGCATTCTGCTGGTGCGCCTGTCGGCGATGGGCGATCTGGTGATTGCCACCGCCTTGTTCGAGGGTCTGCGCCAGGCTTGGCCCGAGGCCGAGATCGACTGGCTGGTGCAGTCCGAATTCGCCGGACTATTGCGCACCCAGCCGGCGATCCACGAGGTGCACACCTGGGAGCGCCGCAGCTGGGCCGAGCTGCTGCGCCGCGGCCACTGGCGGAGCCTGCTCAGGACCATCCTGGAATTCCGCCGCCGGCTGCGTGCGCGCCGCTACGATTGGGTGATCGACGCCCAGGGCCTGGCGAAGTCGCGGGCGCTGGCCTGGCTGGCCGGCGGGAAGCAGCGCATCGGCTACACCTCCAAAGAACCGCTGACCAGCCTGCTGCACCAGACCGTGGTGCGCCAGAAGGAGGCCGCACCGGGGCGCGAACGGATCGGCGACGAGCACGCGCCGCTGCTGCGCCAACTCACCGGCGGTGAGATCGGCGCACCGCGCCTGAGCCGCCCGGACGGCCAGTCACCACGGCCGGCCACCCTGGTGCTGGCACCCTTCACCACCCGCCCGCAGAAGCACTGGCCGGAAGCCTACTGGCGGAAACTGATCGAGCAGCTCGCCGCCCGTGGCGAGGCGCTGAGCCTCTTGGGCGGCCCCGGCGACCGCGCCGCCGCCGCACGCATCCTCGACGGCCTGCCGGCCGGCACCGTCAACAACCTGGTCGGCGCCACCAGCCTGCCCGAGGCGCTCGCCTGGATCGCCGACGCCCGCGCGCTGATCGGCGTCGATACCGGTCTCACTCACATGGGCATCGCCTACGACCGCCCGACGGTGGCGATCTTCGGCTCCACCCTGCCCTACCGCGCCGGCGGCCGCGCGCCGCTGCGGGTGCTGTGGAAGGGCCTGCCCTGCTCGCCCTGTGCGCGCAAGCCGACCTGCGGCGGGCGCTTTGACTGCCTGACCGGCATCAGTCCCGCCGAGGTGCAGCGGGCACTGGACGAGGTGCTGGCCGGAAAGCCGGCCTAAGTCGCCGCCACCGCCCGCTGCAAGGCGGCACGGATCGCCGGCAGATAGGGTTCGATCGGCCAGCGGCGGCTGGCCTGCAGCACCAGGAAGTCGGTGTCGGGCTCGCTGAAGGCAGCGTCGATGGCGGCATGCACCGCGGCTTCGTCCTCTGCGGACAAGACCCAACGGGTGCGGGCATTGGCCGTCACCTCGTAATGGTGGGCGCCGGCGGCGACCCAGCGCACATAGGCGCCGTAGATGCTGAATTCCGACAGATCGCCGGGCTTGAGGTCCAGCAGCGCCCGCCACCAGGGCTTCTGGTGTCGGGCCTCCAGATGTGCGTGCAGGCCGCGCACGGCCTGGGGCTCGAACACGAAGGGGTGGGCGACGAAATTGCTGCCGCGCACGGTCTCGGCCGGCAGCCCCAGCACCTCGGCGGCGGCATCGGCCCAGTGCCGAAAGCTGGGATTGTCCTCGGCCATCAGTGCGGCGCGACCGTCCTGCCAGTAGCGGTCGGCATGCAGCGGCGCGGTCGGCACCAGGTCGGAGTCGAGCACCAGGTAGGCGTCGTGCTCGCCGCGCGCCGGCACGGTCAGCTTCACCAGCTGCTGGGCATGCCAGCCGTCGCAACTGGCATCCGGAAACCAGCCGAAGCGCTTCTGCAGGCTGCGCCGGAAACGGCGCAGGCGTTCGGGCATCGCGCTCAGGCGCCGGCGCGCGGCCTCCACTTCAGCCGGCAGCACCTCGGCGCTGGCCAGCCAGTGCACGCGATCTTCACCCAGGCGCTGCCGGAACAGCGGCAGATCCTCGGTCTGCACCACCGCGTAATGCGGCCAGTCGCAGCCCCAGGCCTCCAGCGCCTCGCGCAGCATGGCGAAGCGCTCCAGATCGCCCCGGTAGGTGGGCGTGAGCAGGGCGATGCGGGGTGCGGCGGCGGCGGTCACGGCGGGCTGGGCCTAGGGCGGTCATGGAAGGGCCGAAGGATATACTTCGCGCACTGCCGCCGGCTCGAAAACTCAACCGCGATGCCTCGCACCACGCCCCTGGTCATCGTCGACAACCCCTATCACCAGCAGACCGCGAGCAGCCGCTTTTTCCTGGAGCTGTTCGCTGAGCTAGAGCCGGTGGTGCTGCACCAGGACCTCGGCGAGCCGGCCCTGCTCGAACAGCTGCGGCAGACACCCAGCGCGGCCCTGGTGTTCTTCCAGATCCAGCCCAAGCCGCGCCTGCTGCGGGCGCTCGGCCACCGCAATGTCACCTGGGTGCCGATGCGCGACGACCTCCGCTACGACGCCAGCCGGGTACGACAGCTGCGTGGCAGCACGCTCAAGTTCGTGAACTTCTGCCAGGAGGCGCACCGGGTATTCGAGAGCCGTGGCCAGTCCTCGCTGGCGGTGCAGTTCTGGCCCCAGGTCCCCGAGCCACCGCCACGCCCGGCGCGCGCGGCGCCGCGCATCTTTCTCTGGGATCGCGGTTATCTGCAGTGGCCGCTGCTCAAGCAGTTGCTGGGCGAGCAGGCAGTGGACAGCGTGGTGCTGCGACTCTCGCCCGACCCCGGCCGGCAGGCGGCGCGTCCCAGCGCGGACGACATCCGGCGCTACCGCATCGAACTGGTCGAGGGCTGGCTGCCGCGCGAGGACTATCAGGCGCTCTTGGCCGGCTGCGACCTGTTCTTCGCGCCACGCCCGCTGGAGGGCATCGGCATGGCGACCCTGGAGGCGATGGCGCTCGGCCAGGGCGTGATCGCGCCCGACCGGCCGACCATGAACGAATATCTGCGCACCGGCGAAAACGGCGCGCTCTACGACCCCGAGCAGCCACGGCCGCTGGATCTCTCCGGCTGGCGCGACTGGGGCGCGCAGGCCCGGCGCGACTGCCTGGCGGGCACCGAGCGCTGGGCCGCACAAGGGCAGCAGATCGTCGACTTCGTGCGCCGGCCGCCGGCAGGCCGGAGCGCGCTTTGGTGGCGACTGGCTGCGACAATGGGCGTATGAAGCCGCTCCCACCTCCGCTTGCTCCCCTGCGCCTGCCGCCCGCCTGGCCGGGCGCTCGCCCGCCACCGGTCGCCAGCGCGCAGGGCGAGCTGCCGCGCATCACCGTGGTCACGCCCTCCTACAACCAGGCGGAGTTCCTGGAAACCACGATCCGTTCGGTGCTGGAACAGGGTTATCCGGCGCTCGACTACTACGTGGTCGACGGCGGCAGCCGCGACGCCTCGGTGGAGATCCTGCGCTACTACGCGCCCTGGCTGAGCGGCTGGGTGTCGGAGCCGGATCGTGGCCAGGTCGATGCCATCGTCAAGGGCCTGGCTAAGGCGCAGGGCGAATGGTTCAACTGGATCAATTCCGACGACCTGCTGGCCCCCGGCGCGCTGTGGGAAGTGGCGCGCCTCGCCGACGCCGATCTGATCGCCGGCCGCACCCAGAACTTCTACGCCGAGCGGCTCGACCGCCTGCGCCTCAGCCGTGGTTTCACCGCTCGCGAGTTCGTGCGCCTGCCGGTGGAATCGCGCACCCGCTGGCACCAGCCCGGCATCTGGTACCGCACCGCCGCGCTGCGCGAAATCGGCATCGACGCCAGCCTGCACTACCGCTTCGATCTCGACCTTTTGATCCGCTACTGCCTGCGCTATCCACGGGTGTGCTACAGCGAGGCGGTGCTCGCCTACTTCCGCCTGCACGGCGCCTCGAAATCGCTGAGCCAGGCCGAGAAGTTTGGCCAGGAGCATGTGCAGTTGCTGGAAAAGCTGCTGCGCCTGCCGGAAGCCGCCAGCCTGCACGGCGACGCCCGTGACGCCTTGGCGGCACTGGCCTGGCGCCAGACGCTGGAGGAACTGCAACTGGATCACCAGCGCCCGCGCCTGCAACGCGCCGGCGAGCTGCTGCGCAGGGCCGCAAAGACGCCCGGCGCCTGGGGCATCAATGCCACCGTCGATACGTTGGGGCGCATCCTGTTCCGCAAGCCGCGTAGCTGAGCGCTTCGTCGCCGACCGCCCCCACCCAGCACTCCCCCGCAGACGAGGAGAGGGGCCGTCAAAAGCGAAGCCGCTTCAGCCTCCGCGCAGCCAGCGGCGCAGGCGCCGGCTCCAGGCCTTGCGCAGGGTTCTGGGCCGGTAGCCGTGCATGCGCTCGGTGAACTGGTCGGCCTGGTCGTCGCGGATCATCCAGCGCGGATGCACCAGCTCCACATCCAGCGCCTGCAAGGGCAGCTCGGCATAGGGACCGGCGGTCTGGGTGTGGGTGGCGCCGGCGCCGTAACCGATGTTGCTGATCAGGTTCACCGCCGGCAGCACCGCCAGCTGGTTCTGGGTCCAGCAGCAGTAGGTCCACTGGTAGTCCCAGGTATCGACCTTGCCGGCGTGCACGTCGTCGAAGATCTTGCTCCAGCTCAGCACCAGCTCGGTATCGCCAAGCAGGTCGCGCAGCCAGCCGCCGTCGCGCAGCGCCGGCCACTGGCGCAGGCTCACGTCGTACTGCGCCCAGGCGCGGCGCCAGGAGGCCCAGCCCCAGACGTGGTTGTAGCGCGAGTAGTAGTAGCTCTCCGGCCCGCGCCGGCGGCCGAATTGCAGATTGCTGCCGCCGATGTGGCCGATCCGCGTGTCGTCGCGGTAGCGGCTCAGCATCGCCTCGCAGAAACGGAAGAAATCCGGGTGCGGCAGGCAGTCGTCCTCCAGGATGATGGCCTGCTCGCATTCCGCGAACACCCAGTCCAGCCCGCTGTGCAGGCGCCGCTGGCAGCCGAGGTTGTGCTCGGCGTAGTTGCGCTTGACCGTGCAGGGCCAGTCCACCTGCTCGACCACCGACCGCGCCTCGGCGCACAGCTCGGCCTCGCCGGGGCGGTCCGGGCGCGGCGCGTCGGCGATCAGCAGCAGCACCGGCGGTTTGGCGCGGGCGATCTCGGCGAAGACGCGGGCGGTTTCTTGCGGCCGCTTGAACAGGAACAGCGCGACCGCCGTGTTCAACGGCGCGCTCACGGCCCGCCGACCCGCCGCTGGCGGTTCTCCGGCGCGAACTTCGGATCCGGCTTGGCACCGGAAAGCTGCAAGGTATAGAGCGCCGCGTACTTGTGGTAGGCGTACTGGCTGAGCAGCACCGCCAGCAGGAAGCCGCGACGGCCATCCAGCACCAGGCCGCGGATCAGGTATTGCAGGATGAATTCCCAGACGAAACGCAGCGGCCCGGCGAGCAGGAAGGTGCGCTTGCCGCGCGCCAGCTTTTCCTGCGCCAAGAGCCAGGCGTACTGGGTGTGCTTGTCGACCATGTGCCGGTAGTCGCGGTAGCTGTCGTGGTCGAGCCGGCCGCTCAGGCGCCCGACCGGGCCGGGCGGGAACTTCAGCGTCTCGTGCACCTGCGCCATCGGAAACTCCGCGCCCTCGCGGCGGAACAGCCGTGCCTGCGGGCTGGCGTAGCGGCCGCCGAAACGCAGGCGCTTGCCGAAGAAGATCGGCCCCCAGGGCATGCGGTAGACCGCGCAGGGCACGGTCTCCTTGGCCAGCTCGGCGTCGATCTGCGCGCGCAGCTCCGGCGTCACCCGCTCGTCGGCGTCGATGGTGAACACGTACTCGCCGCGCGCCGCCTCCAGGCTGCGCTGGCGCTGCGGGCCATAGCCCGGCCAGTCGGTGATCCACAGCTGGTCGGTGTAGCGGCGGACGATCTCCACGGTGCCGTCGGTGGAGCCGGAATCGAAGACGATCAGCTCGTCGGCCCAGCCGGCGACCGATTGCAGGCAGGGCTCGATGCGATCCGCCTCGTTCTTGCAGATCAGGCAGACGGACAGGGTATGGCGGCGCGGCGCGCGCGGCTTCAGGGGCTCGGACATGGGCGGATGGTGCGGATGCGGGCGGCGGCGCGCAAGCGGCGGCGCTGCACCCGGCCGCCGCGCCTGACCATAATGGTCGCGCCGCGCACCGCGGCCACAGCAATTCACAGCTCCAGCAAAGGATGAACATCCTCGTCACCGGTGGCGCCGGCTTCATCGGCTCGGCCCTGATCCGCCAGCTCCTGGCGGAGAGCCCGCATCGCGTGGTGAACCTCGACAAGCTGAGCTACGCCGGCCATCTGGACTCGCTGCCGGATGCTGCCGGGCACCCGCGCTACGCCTTCGTGCAGGCCGACATCGGCGACGCCGAGGCCGTGCGCGCGGTGTTCCACGAGCACGCGCCAGACGCAGTGCTGCACCTCGCAGCGGAAACCCATGTCGATCGCTCGCTCGACGACCCCGAGGCCTTCGTGCAGACCAATCTGGTCGGCAGCTACCGTCTCTTGCAGGAGTCGCTGCGCTACTGGCGCGGCCTGCCGGCGGCACGCGCGGCCGCCTTCCGCTTCCACCAGGTTTCCACCGACGAGGTGTACGGCTCGCTGGGCGCGACCGGCCGCTTCCGCGAGGACAGCCCCTACGCGCCGACCTCGCCCTACTCGGCCAGCAAGGCCGGTGCCGACCATCTGCTGCGCGCCTGGCGGCACAGCTATGGCCTACCGGTACTGCTGAGCAATTGCTCGAACAACTACGGGCCCTACCAGTTTCCGGAAAAGCTCATCCCGCTGATGATCCTCAACGCCCTCGCCGGCCAGCCGCTGCCGGTCTATGGGCGTGGCGAGCACGTCCGCGACTGGCTCTATGTCGATGACCACGCGCGGGCGCTGCGGCTAATCCTGGAGCGCGGCCAACCCGGCAAGCAGTACAACGTCGGCGGCGGCAACGAGCGGGGCAACCTTGAGGTAGTGCACCACCTCTGCGCCCTGCTCGACGAACTGCATCCGCAGGGCGCGCCGCACGCGCGGCTGATCGCCTACGTGCCCGACCGCCCCGGTCATGACGCGCGCTATGCCATCGACGCCGGCAAGATCGAGCGTGAGCTGGGCTGGCGCCCGCAGGAGAGCTTCGACAGCGGCCTGCGCAAGACCGTGCTCTGGTACCTGGAGCACCGCGACTGGTGCGCGCGCGTGCAGGGCGCGTACCGGCGCGAGCGGCTCGGCCTGCCATCGCCCGGCCCCGGATAACCAAAGCTGTCACCAGCGCCGTGGCAAGATCAGCCACCCCGACCGCCCGACCCGCCCCGGATGCCACAGCCCGCACCCCGCATTGCCTTCATCAGCTCCCTGGGCGGCATCGCCTGGGGCGGCAGCGAGGAGCTGTGGGCGGCAACCGCGCTGGAACTGCACCGGCGTGGCTGGCCGGTGCTGGCTGCCTCGCAGGCTCTGCCGCAGCGACCACCGCGCTTGCAGGCTCTGGCCGAGGCCGGTGTGCCGCTGTGCGCCTTCCAGCCCAGCCGGGAAGCGGCGGTGGCGCAGGTGTTCCAGGCGCTGGACGCCCTGCAACCGCAACTGGTCGTGGTCTCGCAGGGCCATTACCTGGTCGGCTTCGAGTGGATGGAGCTGCTGCGCCAGCGCGGCTGGCGCTACGCGCCGCTGGTGCATGTCGCCAACGACTGGCGGCTGACCGAGGCACAGATGGAACGGGTGGCGCGGGTGTTCGACGGCGCGGTGGCCAGTTTCTTCGTGTCGCAGGCCACCGAGCGTCAGGCGGCGCGCATGCTCGCCTGGCCGATCCCTCGTGCCGAGACGGTGCGCAACCCCTATCTCGTACCCTGGGACGGCGAGCTGCCCTGGCCGGAAACCGCTGCACCCCGGCTGGCCTGCGTGGCGCGCCTGCAGCATCCGGTGAAGGGCCATGACCTTCTGCTCGAGGCCCTGGCCGAGCCCGGCGTACGTGCCCTGGCCGAGCCTCTGGGCGTGGAAGTTTCGTTGTTTGGCGAGGGCGCGCACCAGGCCTACGTCGAACACCTGCTCGGCTACTACCAACTGCCTTGGGTGCGCTTGCGCGGCCAGGTCAGCGACATCGCCGAAATCTGGCGCCAGCACCAGTTGCTGGTGCTGCCCTCGCGTTACGAGGGCCTGCCCCTGGTCATCGTCGAGGCCATGCTCAGCGGTCGGCCGGTGCTCTGCACCGACGTCGGCGGCAACACCGAGCTGGTGGAGGACGGCATCAGCGGCTACATCGCACCGGCCGCCAGCGGCCACCAATTGGCCCTGTGCCTGCGTCGCGCGCTGGGCGAACGGGAGCGCTGGCCGGCGATGGGCCGCGCCGCCGCCGAGCGCGCCCGCCTGCTGATGCCGCGCGATCCGGCGGCGCGCTTCGCCGACCGGCTGGCGCAACTGGCCAACGGCCTCTAGAGCTCGCCGAACACCCGCTGCCAGCAGGCCTGCACCCGCGCGCGTTCGCTAGCGAAATCGGTCTCGCTGGCGTCGGGCGATTCGCCCCGCAAGAGGCGCGCGTGCAGCCATGCGCGGTAGGCGCGCTGCGCGGCTAGCAGCGCATCGGCCTCCTCGCGAGCCACCAAACCGGCGGCGACCAGGGCATCGAGCTGGCGCCAGACATCGGGGTATTCGATCACCGCCGGATGCGCGGCAGCGGCGTCCAGCACCCAGCACTGGACGATGAACTCGACGTCGATCAGGCCACCGCGCCCCTGCTTCACATCCCAGCGGCCAGGCTTGGGCTTGTCGAGATGGGCGCGCATCTTGGCGCGCATGCCGGCGATCTCCTGGCGCAACTGGGCGCCATCGCGTGCCCGCGTCAGGGTCTCCCGCCGCACCCGCTCGAAGGCCTCGCCCAGCGCCGGCGTGCCGGCGATGTGGCGGGCGCGGCTCAAGGCCTGATGCTCCCAGGTCCAGGCCTTGTGCGCCTGGTAGTCGGCAAAAGCGGCGAGCGTCACCACCGGCAGGCCAGAGCCGCCGTTGGGACGCAACTCCATGTCCACCTCATAGGCACGGCCAAGATGGGTCTGGGTGGTGAGCCGGTGCACCACCCGCTGTGCCAGACGTCCCATCCAGGTCGATTGCGGCAGCGGCTTGGTGCCGCCGACAGTATCGGCGTCGGCCGGTTCGGCGTCGTGCATGAACACCAGGTCGAGGTCGGAGCCGTAGCTCATCTCCAGCGCGCCGAGCTTGCCGTAGCCGATCACTGAGAAGCCGGCCGGAGAGCCGTCGGCGCGGCGCGGGTGGCCGTAGCTGGCGCGCATCTCGCGCTCGGCGTCGGCGACGGCCGCCTCCACCACCGCTTCCGCGAGCCAGGTCAGGCGGTCGCTGACTTTCACCAGCGGCAGCGCTTGCACCACCTCGGCGGCGGCGATGCGCAGGGTGGTTTCCTGCACGTAGCGACGCAGCAGATCCATCGCCGCCTCGATGTCGCCCAGTGGCAGCGCCGCCATGCGCGGCAGCAGGCCCTCGCGCAGCTGCTCGCGGTCGGGCGGCGCGTAGAGGCTGCGACTGTCCAGCAGCTGGTCGAGCAGCACCGGATGGCGCGCCAGGGTGGCGGCGATCCAGGGGCTGGCGGCGCACAGGCGCAGCAGGTTCAGGCGCGCGCCCGGCGACTCGCGCAGCAGGGTCAGATAGGTGCTGCGGCCGAGCACCGCGCTGACCACCTCCAGCGCCCGCTGCAGCGCCAGCGAGGGCGATTGCTCGGGGCCAGCGGCGGCGAGGGCGTCTTCGGCCAAGAGCGGCAGCAGCTGCGCCAGCTTCTGCTGGGTGGCTTCCGAGACCGAACGCAGGCGCGGGTGCTCGCGCAGGGTGCGCACCGCCTGCAGCAGGGCGGCATCGGGCTCGCGGAAACCCGCCGCCGCCAGTTCCGCCAGCGCCGCCTCGTCGGCATCGCGCCAGAGCGCGGCGGCGGCCTGGGCGGCAGGTTTCTGCGGCACCGCCTCGGGCTCAGCGAACAGCTCGGCGAACAGCTGGCTGACCCGCAGGCGGGCGGCGCGCAATTCGGCGTCCAGCGCCGGCCAGTCCGCATAGCCCAGAGCCAGAGCCAGCCAGGCGCGCTGCTCTGGCGCCTCCGGCAGGGCGTGGGTCTGGTCGTCGTCGCGCGCCTGCACCGCGTTCTCGGTGCGGCGCAGCAACAGGTAGGCGGCATCGAGATCGGCCGCCGCGGCGGCGGGCAGATGGCCCAGCTCGGCGAGCCGGCGCAGCATCGGCCGCCACTCGCGGCCGCGCAGGCGGGCATCCTGGCCGCCGCGCACCAGCTGGAAACTCTGGACGATGAACTCGCATTCGCGGATGCCGCCGTCGCCAACCTTCAGATCATCGGCGGCCAGTCCGCGCGCGGCGGCGTCGGCGGCGATCTTGCGCTTGAGTTCGCGCAATCCGGCCAGGGCGTCGAAATCCAGATAGCGGCGGTAGACGAAGGGCGTCAGCCGCGCCAGCAGAGCCTCGCCGGCGGCCAGGTCGCCAGCCACTGGCCGCGCCTTGATCAGGGCGTAGCGCTCCCAGTCGCGGCCGTGGTTCTGGTAGTAGTCCTCCATCGCCTCCACCGGTATCGCCACCGGCGCGGCACTGCCGAACGGCCGCAGCATCAGGTCGACGCGAAACACGAAGCCCTCGGCGGTGCGCTCGGACAGCAGGCGTACCAGCTCCTGCACCAGCTTGACGAAGTACTCGCCATTGCTGAGCCGCTTCGGGCCATCGGTTTCGCCGGGCGCGGTATAGACGACGATCAGGTCGATGTCGCTGGAGAAATTCAGCTCGCGGCCGCCGAGCTTGCCCATGCCCAGCACGATCGGATGCACCGGCTGCCCCTGCTCGTCGCGCGGCAACCCGAAGCGCGGCGCCAGGCTGGTGCGGGCGGCTTGCAGCGCCACCTCGCAGGCGGCGTCGGCAAAGGCCGAGAGATCGCCCAGGGTTTCGTCCAGGCCGGCCAGACCAAAGCGGTCGCGCAGGGCGATGCGCGCCCACTCGCGGTTGCGCACGCGGCGCAGCTCGGCGCCAAGGTCGGCGGCGGCCGGGTCGGGACGCTGCGGCGGCAGCGCCGCCAGGGACCAAGCCTCGCCGGCTTCGCGGCGCAGCACCTCGGTCAGATAGGGGCCGTAGTCGGTGGGTTCGCTCATCCACTCATTATGCGATGCAAACAAAAACCCCCGGATGGCTTCCCATCCGGGGGTTTCGATACTGCGAGAGACTTCCCTGGCGGATCAAGCCGCGCCCAAGGGGCGTCGGCTTGAGTCCGACAAGTTATCCCGGCGCCAGCGCCGGGATAACGGGTTTTAGAAGTCGCCCATGCCGCCCATGCCGCCGCCGCCCGGAGGCATCATCGGCTCGTCCTTCTTGGGCAGCTCGGCGATCATCGCCTCGGTGGTCAGCAGCAGGCCGGCGACCGAAGCCGCGTTCTGCAGCGCCAGGCGGGTGACCTTGGTCGGGTCGATGATGCCGGCCTCGAGCATGTCGACGTACTCGCCGTTGGCGGCGTTGTAGCCGTAGGCGCCCTTGCCTTCCAGCACCTTGTTCAGCACCACGCTCGGCTCGGCACCGGCGTTCTTGACGATCTGGCGCAGCGGCTCGTTGATGGCGCGGCGCAGGATGTTGATGCCGATGGTCTGGTCTTCGTTGCTGCCCTTGAGGCTTTCCAGCACCTTGGAGGCGCGCACCAGGGCAACACCGCCGCCGGCGACGATGCCTTCCTCGACCGCCGCACGGGTGGCGTGCAGGGCGTCTTCGACGCGGGCCTTCTTTTCCTTCATCGCGACTTCGGTGGCGGCGCCGACCTTGATCACCGCAACACCGCCGGCCAGCTTGGCCAGGCGCTCCTGCAGCTTTTCCTTGTCGTAGTCGCTGGTCGCGGCTTCGGCCTGGGCCTTGATCTCGGCGATGCGGGCCTTGATCTTGGCGGTGTCACCGGCGCCGTCGACGATGGTGGTGTTTTCCTTCTCGATCACCACCTTCTTGGCGTTGCCGAGATCTTCCACGGTGACCTTCTCGAGGCTCATGCCCAGCTCTTCGCTGATGACCTGGCCGCCGGTGAGGGTGGCGATGTCCTTGAGCATTTCCTTGCGGCGGTCGCCGAAGCCCGGGGCCTTGACGGCCGCGACCTTCAGGATGCCGCGCAGATTGTTGACCACCAGGGTGGCCAGGGCTTCGCCGTCAACGTCTTCGGCGACGATCAGCAGCGGACGGCCGGACTTGGCCACGCCTTCCAGCACCGGCAGCAGGTCGCGGATGTTGGAGATCTTCTTCTCGGTGATCAGGATCACCGGGTTTTCCAGCGCCACCTGCTGGCTCTGGGCGTTGTTGATGAAGTAGGGGGAGAGGTAGCCGCGGTCGAACTGCATGCCTTCGACGACGTCGAGCTCGTTCTCCAGGCCCTTGCCTTCCTCAACGGTGATCACGCCTTCCTTGCCGACCTTGTCCATCGCCTTGGCGATGATCTCGCCGACGGCTTCGTCGGCGTTGGCGGAAACGGTGCCGACCTGGGCGATGGCCTTGGCGTCCTTGCAGGGGACGGCGGTCTTCTTCAGTTCGGCGGTGATGGCTTCGACGGCCTTGTCGATGCCGCGCTTGATGTCCATCGGGTCAACGCCGGCGGTGACCGACTTGATGCCCTCGTTGACGATCGCCTGGGCGAGCACGGTGGCGGTGGTGGTGCCGTCGCCGGCGGCGTCGTTGGTCTTGGAAGCGACTTCCTTGACCAGCTGGGCGCCCATGTTCTCGAACTTGTCCTTCAGCTCGATTTCCTTGGCGACGGAAACGCCGTCCTTGGTCACCGTCGGGGCGCCGTAGGACTTGTCGAGGATGACGTTACGGCCCTTGGGGCCGAGGGTGACGCGCACCGCGTTGGCGAGAATGTTGACGCCGGCGACCATGCGGGTGCGGGCGTCGTCTCCGAACTTCACTTCTTTTGCGGACATGATGGGATTCCTTTAATGCTGAATAGGGGTATTACTTGGTGAAGACGGCGACGATGTCGTCTTCGCGCATGACCAGGTAGTCCTGGCCTTCAACCTTCACTTCCGAGCCCGAGTACTTGCCGAACAGGACGATGTCGCCGGCCTTCACGTCGAGGGCGATGTTCTTGCCGTTGTCGTCCTTCTTGCCGGGGCCGACGGCGATGACTTCGCCACGGACGGGCTTCTCGGCGGCCTGATCGGGGATGATGATGCCGCCAGCGGACTTCTTCTCTTCTTCCAGACGCTTGACGATCACGCGATCGTGCAGGGGACGCAGATTCATAAGGTACTCCTGTGGGTTTTTCAGTAAACGGGTTGAACCCGCGAGCGTGCATCGCTGTTGTGTGGCCTGGCTGACCACCCGCTGTTAGCACTCTCCCGCGAAGGCTGCTAATTGTTGAGGGCAGCCCGCCCAGGATCAAGGGGGCGCCGGCAATATTTTCTCTACGGCCGGGCTGCCAGCGGCTCGCGCACCTGCGGCCAAGTCTTATAGCCGGTCTGCGCCGCTAAAATGCCGCACCGCAATTAAACGCCCCTCCCCCTGCTCACGCCTGGAGATTCCCCCAAAATGAAACCCTACGGCCGCAAAGTCGCCATCGTCGGCGGCAGCCGCATTCCCTTCGCCCGCAGCAACGGGCCCTATTCGCACAAATCCAACCAGGAAATGCTGACCGCCGCCTTCAAGGGCGTGGTCGACAAGTTCCAGCTGCATGGCGAGCAGATCGGCGAAGTGGCCGCCGGCGCGGTGCTCAAGCACTCGCGCGACTTCAACCTCTGCCGCGAGTCGGTGCTGTCCTCGGGCCTCTCCGCCCACACCCCGGCCTATGACCTGCAGATGGCCTGCGGCACCGGCCTGCAGGGCGCGATCAACATCGCCAACAAGATCGCGCTGGGTCAGATCGAGTCCGGCATCGCCGGCGGCACCGACACCACCTCGGACGCCCCGATCGCCGTCAACGACAAGCTGCGCCAGATCCTGCTCGACGCCAACCGCGCCAAGACCACCGGCCAGAAGCTGGCGGCGCTGGCGCGTTTCCGTCCCGCCATGCTGGCCCCGGCCACGCCCAACAACGGCGAGCCGCGCACCCGCATGAGCATGGGCCAGCACTGCGAGCTGATGGCGAAGGAGTGGAAGATCTCCCGCCAGGACCAGGACCAGCTCGCCTACGAGAGCCACAAGAAGGCCGCCGCCGCCTATGACGCCGGCTTCAACGACGATCTGATCGTTCCGTTTGGTGGCCTGACCCGCGACAACAATCTGCGCGGCGACACCACCATCGAGAAGCTCGCCAGCCTGAGCCCCGCCTACGACAAGAAGAGCGGCCAGGGCACCCTCACCGCCGGCAACTCCACCCCGTTGACCGACGGCGCTTCCGCCGTGCTGCTGGCCAGCGAGGACTGGTGCAAGGCGCGCGGCGTCAAGCCGTTGGCCTACCTGACCCAGGCCCAGACCTCGGCGGTGGACTTCGCCGGCCCCGGCAAGGAAGGCCTGCTGATCGCCCCCGCCTACGCGGTGCCGCAGATGCTGGCGCGCGCCGGCATCAAGCTGCAGGACTTCGACTTCTACGAGATCCACGAAGCCTTTGCCGCCCAGGTGCTGTGCACCCTCAAGGCCTGGGAGAGCGAGGACTACTGCAAGAACGTGCTCGGCCTGCCGGGCGCGCTGGGCTCCATCGACCGCAGCAAGCTCAACGTCAAGGGCGGCTCGCTGGCGGCCGGCCATCCCTTCGCCGCCACCGGCGGCCGCATCCTCGCCGCGCTGGCGAAGATGATCGACGAAAACAAGGGCGGCCGCGGCCTGATCTCGATCTGCGCGGCCGGCGGCCTGGGCGTTACCGCCATCGTCGAGCGCTGAAAGCCGGTCGCGGGCGAGCCCGCTGCTAGAAGATAGGAGCGGGCTCGCCCGCGACCCACAAAGCCCGCACGGCTTGAAAAACCGCGCGGGCTTTTTTGTGGCCATAAGCACCCTCGCAGCCCCCGTGCCGACAGCCCAAACCGAACCTGAACGGCTGCCAAGCTCATCCGGCATACTTCTAGCGTCAAGCGGCAGAACCATTTCAGGGACCCACCAAGCATGAGCCTGTTCCGTACCAAGCCCATCGACTCCGACCTCACCCGCGACCGCGGCCTCAAACGGGTGCTAGGCGCCTGGGATCTCACCCTGCTCGGGGTCGGTGCGGTGATCGGCGCCGGCATCTTCGTGCTCACCGGCATCACTGCCGCGACCATGGCCGGCCCGGCGGTGATCCTGTCCTTCGTGCTCGCCGGCGTCGCCTGCGCCTGCGCGGCGCTCGCCTATGCGGAACTCGCCAGCGCCATCGGCGGCTCCGGCTCCGCCTATGGCTATGGCTATGCCGCGTTGGGCGAGTTGCCGGCTTGGATCATCGGCTGGATGCTGCTCTGTGAATACATGGTGGCGATCCCGGCGGTGTCGGCCGGTTGGTCCGGTTATTTCAACAACGGGCTGGAGTCGCTGGGCATCCTGCTGCCGACCGCGATCACCCACACCCCCTTCGATCCGGCCACTCCCGGCCTGATCAATCTGCCGGCCTTCGTGATCGTACTGGTGCTCGGCGTGCTGCTGGCCACCGGCGCCAAGATCAGCGCCCAGTTCAACGCCATCATGGTGGCAGTGAAAGTCGCCGCCATCGCCATCTTCATCGGCGTCGCCTTTGGCCATGTCGACCCCGCCAACTGGTCACCATTCATTCCGCCGGAAGTCACCAACCCCGACGGCAGCAAGCACTTCGGCGTGCAGGGCATCGCCGCCGGCGCGGCGACCATCTTCTTCGCCTATCTCGGCTTCGATGCAGTCTCCACCGCCGCCGACGAAACCCGCAATCCGCAACGCGATTTGCCGCTGGGCATCCTCGGCTCGCTGGGCTTTTGCACCCTGCTCTATATCCTGGTCTCAGGCCTGCTGACCGGCATCGTCAGCTACACCGAGCTGAACGTCGCCTCGCCGGTCGCCCACGCGCTGCTGAAGATCGGACAGGGCTGGGCCGCCGGTCTGATCTCGATCGGCGCCATCGCCGGTCTCACCACGGTGATGCTGGTGATGTACTTCGGCCTCACCCGCGTGCTGTTCGCCATCGCCAAGGACGGCCTGCTGCCGCCCTTCTTTGCCTATGTCAGCCCGAAGACCGGCACGCCGCTGGGTTCGATCCTGGCCTCCGGCGTGGTGATGCTGGTGTTCGCCGGCTTCGTGCCGCTGGGCCGGCTGGCCGAGCTGGCCAACATCGGCACCCTCGGCGCCTTCGTGGTGGTCTGCGCCGGCGTGATCGTGCTGCGCAGAACCAAGCCCGACCTCAAGCGCGCCTTCAAGACGCCGTTCTCGCCGGCGATCCCGGCACTGGGTGTGGTGTCCTGCAGCTATCTGATGGCGAATCTCGGCAGTCACACCTGGGTTTCCTTCGGCACTTGGATGGCGGTCGGCCTCGCGGTCTACTTCCTGTACTCGCGCCGGCACAGCAAGCTGGCCGCGAACTGAGCCACCTCCATGAACCCAGCCGATCACCGACGCGCCCTGAACCTGCTCTGGCTGGGTCTGCTGGCCGCGCCGGCCTTGATCGGCCTGTCGCTGAGCCTGCTGCCTCCGGGCAGCTTCACCCCGGTACTGGCGGCCACGCAGTTGCAATGGCTGGTGGCAGCCGGGTTGGTGGTGGGCTTATCCAGCCTGATCCTGTTGAGCCGTTACCGGGCGGAAGAAGTCCGTGGCGACCCGAAGGCAACCCGCCTGGCTCTGATCCTCGGCGCCAGCGTCGCCGACGCGCCGACGATGCTCGGCGCGGCCTACTACGTCCTCGGCGGCGAACAGACGGTGTTCTGGGCGCTCTGCGCCTCGGCCTTCATCCTGATCGCCCAGTTCCGTCCAGGAACGCGTTGAGTCGCGCGCGATTCGGGCATTCTTGTCGCCCGATTGAAAATCCCGATTGGTCAACTGCCGGCCGCGGCCCCAGGGTGACGGCCGCCTCGCCACCACAGTCGTCCTAACCTGCCATGGATATCGCCGCCCACCGTCAGCCCGCTCAGGCTGGCGTCCTGCTGATCAATCTGGGCACACCAGACGCACCGACGCCGGAGGCGATCCGCCGCTATCTGCGCGAGTTTCTCTCCGACGACCGCGTGGTCGATCTCGAACCCTGGCTGTGGTGGCCGATCCTCAACGGCATCATCCTGCGCACGCGGCCCAAGAAGCTGGCGGCGCGCTACGCCGCGATCTGGAGTCCGCAAGGCGCTCCCCTGCTGGCCATCGGCCGTCAGCAGGCGGCCGGTCTGGCCAGCCGACTGCAAGCCCAACTGGGTCGACCGATCCCGGTGGTGCTGGCGATGCGCTATGGCAAGCCCTCGGTACAGGCCGGGCTGGCCGAACTGGAGCAGCAGGGCGTGCGGCGAGTGCTGGTGCTGCCGCTGTTCCCGCAGTACTCGGCCAGCACCACCGCCTCGGCCCTGGATGCGGTATTCGACGCCTTGAAGCTGCGCCGCTGGCTGCCGGAGCTGCGCACCATCAACCACTACCACGACGCGCCCGGCTACATCGCCGCGCTGGCCGACAGCGTGCGTACGCACTGGCGGCAAGCGGGCCAGGGCGAGCATCTGTTGCTCAGCTTCCATGGCATCCCGCATCGCTACTTCGCGCTCGGCGACCCCTATTACTGCGAATGCCAGAAGACCGGCCGCCTGCTGGCCGCAGCACTGGGCCTGGCCGAGGGCGACTGGAGCCTGAGCTTCCAGTCGCGCTTTGGCCGCGAGGAATGGCTAAAGCCCTACACCGACGAGCAGCTGCGGCAGCTGGCGCAGCGCGGCATCAAGACCCTGGACGTGATCGCGCCGGGCTTTGCCGCCGACTGCCTGGAGACCCTGGAGGAGATCGCCGAGGAGTATCACGCCCTGTTCGCCGGGCTGGGTGGCGAACTGCGTTACATCCCGGCGCTCAACGCCAGCGCAGGACATCTCGACGCGTTGGCCGGCCTGGTCGGCGATCAGCTGAAAGACTGGCTGCCGGTGGACAGCCTCGCCGCACCGACGATCGAAGGCGAGCCCCGGGTCGACCAAGGAAGCGCGCAGGCCTAGTCGGCGGTACGGATATCCACCCGGCGGTTGCCGGCGGCCTCGCCGCTATCCAGTACCCGGATGCTGGTGCGAATCCGCTCCGCGGGAACCCCGTGCGCCAGCAACCAGGCGCGCACCAGCTCGGAACGCCGTATGGCGTAGCGACTGGCCTTGGTCCCTTCGCCTTGATCGGCGTAGGCGGCCACACTGACATGAGCGCTCGCGCTACGGGTTGCCAGCGCCTTGAGTGCGGGTGCCAGGGCCTCCAGCTTTCTGGCAGCAGCCGGCGACAGCTCGGCGCTGCGCACGGCAAAGACCAGGGACTCCGATATCGACTCGGGCAGCGGCACGGCCGGCGCTGGCGTCGGCGTCGGCGTCGGCGTCGATACCGCGACCCGACTGGCCGCAGGACTGAGCGCCTGGGCCGGCGCGCCGGCAAGCCTGGCGGCCCGAGACTGCTCCTCGGCCAGCAGTGCCGCCTGCAAGTCCGCCGAAGCTCGCGCTTGCGGCGGCGGCTGAGTCGCCGCAACCACCGGCAGCGCCGGCGCGGCGGGTATCGATGCCGATACCGCGCCCCCGGAATGGCCCAGGGGTGCGAGAGGCGTAAGCGGCACCAGCAGCTCGGGCATTGCCTGCAAGCTCTCGCCTTGCGGTGTGACCTGCTTGGCCGGCTTGGTGACAACGGTGGCCGGCGCTGGCACCGGAACCGATGGCGGAGGCGCGGCGAGCGGCGGCGGGGCCGGTCGGGCACTGAGCAGGGCCGCCGGCACCTGCCCGACGGCGCAACCGCGCTCATCGACCAAGGCTCCCAGCGCGGTGTTGAGACAACGGTCGATGCCGTTGGCGACGCCGTCAAAATCGGCATCGAGTGCACAGCCCTGCGCGTCCACCACCGCGTCAGGCGGGGTATAGGGGCAATCGTCCTGGGGATCGGCAACCCCGTCGGCATCTCCATCGTCGGCGTGCAAGGGGCAACCCCGCTCGTTCATCTGGATGCCGGGCGGGGTGTATGGGCAATCATCGACTTCGTCGGAAACGCCATCGCCATCGCCATCGACGATCAAGGGCGGCAAGGCCGCCTGCGCGGCCGCGCTCAGCAGCAACAGGCTCAGAAACCAGCGGGCGCGTTCGATCATGGTCCCCAGGGCAAAGCGCAGAGTGCGATCGGCATTTGTCACAAATTTACACGATGCATTCCGATCGAAGACTGACGGGCATAAAAAAACCCCCGCCGTAGCGGGGGTCTTTCACTACCGAACAGCTGCGACTTATTCGCCGGCAGTGGTGCGGACTTCGGCGCGACGGTTCTTGGCGCGGCCTTCGTCGGTGGCGTTGTCGGCCACCGGCTGGCTCTCACCGTAGGCGAAGGTGCGGATGCGGCTGGCGTCCACGCCCTTCTTGACCAGGTAGGCCTTGACGGTGTTGGCGCGACGCTCGGACAGCGCTTGGTTGTAGCCCTCGGAGCCCACCCAGTCGGTGTGACCGGAGACGTTGATGCGCAGGCTCTTGTACTCGCCGGTGGTGACCACCTGGGCGGCGTTGTCGAGGATGGCGACGCCTTCCGGAGTCAGATCGGACTTGTCGAAGGCGAACAGCACGTCGTCGAACTGGCGCTCGGAACCGGCCGCCAGCTGCTCCTTGGTGCAGCCGTAGGCATCCACCGGGGCGCCCTTGGCGCTGCCCGGGCAGCGGTCCTTGTCATCCGGCACGCCGTCGCCGTCGCTGTCGAGAATCTTGACCACCGGCTTGGCCACCGTGCCTTCAGTGTTGGTCACCGGCTTGGCACCCAGCGGGACGGCGAAACCAACCTTCAGCACCGGTTCCGACAGGCTGTCGATGCCAGTGGCGTTCTTGATGTCGTCCAGGCCGGTCCAGCGGTAGCGCAGGTCGGTGCGGAAGGCGACATCGTGGTCAGCCACGGTGAAGTACTTGAAGAAACCCAGGCCGGCATTGACCAGCGGCTCGGTGTCGCTCAGGCCGGTGTTGGTGATGTCGGTGCGCTGCACGCCAGCGCCGATGCCGAAGTAGGGCGAAAAGGCGCGGCTACGCGAGTAGAAGAACAGGCCGTCCAGGGTCAGGCCGATGTCGCGCCACTCGGCGCCGCCGGTCTGGGCCTTGTACTTCTGGTAGAGAGCGCCGATTTCGACGTTCCAGTACTTGTTGAGCACCTTGCCGCCAGAGATGGCGAAACCGAGACCGTGCTCGGAATTGCGGTCTTCGTCCTGGAAGGTGTACGCAAACATCGGCGACAGGTAGGGGCGCTTGTCGAGAAGCTCTTCCGCGTGCAGCGGCAGCGCCAGCCCGACGAGCGTGGCCGCAATCGCGGCGCGTGTAATGTTCTTCATGTTGTTTAAGACTCCAAGGCCTAACTAAGGATAACGAAACGATGTGCAGCGCAATAAAATTATAGTCACTTCATTTTGCAGGATAAATGGGGCGGAGCATAGAAATTGCTCTGATGCCCCCCCTCACCAGGCGCCCAAGTGCAAGAATTCATTCTGGAATACGGCCTCTTCCTGGCCAAGACAATAACTCTGTTTCTCGCCGCCGGCTTGTTAATCGGAGGTTTGGCCACTGCCTTGCGAGAAGCGCGCCACCAAGAATCAGAAAAATTGGAGGTGGAACCCCTCAACGAGCGCTACCGGCACCTGCGCGAGACCCTGACCGAGCAGATTCTCGACGAGGCCGGCCTCAAGGCCGAGCGCAAGCTGCGCAAGCGCGAGGCCAAGGCACGCCGCAAGAATGCGCCGAAGGAGCCGCGCAAGCGGCTGTTTGTGCTGGACTTCCATGGCGATCTCCAGGCCGGCGCGGTGACCGAGCTGCGTGAGGAGATCACCGCCCTGCTGCAGCTCTTGCGCAAGGAGGACGAGGTCCTGCTGCGCCTGGAAAGCGAGGGCGGCCTAGTGCACGCCTACGGTCTGGCCGCCAGCCAGCTCAAGCGCCTGCGCGACCGCGGCTTTCCGCTCACCGTGGCGGTGGACAAGGTGGCGGCCAGCGGCGGCTATCTGATGGCCTGCGTCGCCGACCGCATCCTCGCAGCCCCCTTCGCGGTGGTCGGCTCGATCGGGGTGGTGGCGCAGATCCCCAATCTGCACCGCCTGCTGAAGAAGCACGATGTCGACATCGAGCTGCACACCGCCGGCGAGTACAAGCGCACCCTCACCCTCCTGGGCGAGAACACCGACGCCGCCCGCGCCAAGTTCCGCGAGGAGCTGGAGGACACCCATCTGCTGTTCAAGCAGTTTGTCAGCGAACACCGGCCGCAGGTGCCGATCGAACTGGCCGCCACCGGCGAGCACTGGTTCGGCTCCCGCGCGCTATCGCTGAATCTGGTCGACCAGCTGCGCACCAGCGACGACTACCTGCTCGATCATGCCGACAGCGCCGACCTCTACGCGGTGCGCTTCCGCCGCAAGAAGCCGCTCTCCGAGCGCCTGCATCTGAGTCTGCTGCGGCTCGCCAGCGGCCTGCGTGGACGCGCTCTGAGCGAGGGATTGCCGAGCCCCCGCTCCTTCATGCTGTAATGACCTACACCAATAACTACCGGCAAGACGCCCTCGGCGCCCCATGAAACTGACCAGCGACAGCTTCGAAGACGGCGATGTGATCCCCGGCCGCTGCGCCTTCTGCGTCAAAGACCCGAAGACCTTTCTGCGGCTGTCGCAGAACCTGTCGCCGGAGCTCAGCTGGCGTGGCATCCCCGAAGGCACCCTGAGTTTCGCGCTCAGTTGCATCGACCCGACCGCGCCGGCCACCAAGCCCGACTACGTCAACACTCCCGGCAGCACCATCCCCGCCAAGTACCCGCGTGGCGAGTTCGTGCACTGGCTGGCGGTCAACATCCCGGCCAGCGTCACCCAGCTCGCCGAGGGCGCCTGCTCGAAGGCGGTAATCCCGGGCGGCAAGCGCATTCCCGACGGGCCGGACGGCTGCCAGCAGGGGCTCAACGACTACACCGGCTGGTTCGCCGGCGACAAGGACATGGAAGGCCCCTACCTGGGCTATGACGGCCCCTGCCCGCCCTTCAATGACAGCATCCCGCACCAGTACCTGTTCACCGTCTACGCGCTGGACGCCCAGCTGCAGCTGCCGGAGCACTACAACCTGGCCGATTTCCGCAAGGCGATCGAAGGCCATGTGCTGGCGCAGGCCAGCCTGACCGGCCGCTACGCCACCAATCCCGACATCCGCTTGAAATAGGCGACTGCTGCCGCCATTGAACTGCGGAACGGTGGCGTGGTCTGTCGCGCTGTCGTACTCGCGACTTTTCGATCAGGACACTTGAAGATGTCTCGCAATTCCTTGCTCAAATCCAGCCTGGCCGCCGCTGCGGTCGGCTTTGGCGTGACCGCCGCCGTTCTCTCGCTGTCGACCACGGCCCCACAGCCGGCGCATGCCGACCTGCCGGCACCGATGATCGCCGCCCCCAGCACCGGCGGCCTGCCCTCGCTGGCGCCGATGCTGCGCGAGGTGATGCCGGCGGTAGTCAACATCTCGGTGACCAGCAAGGTCGAAGTGCAGAACCCCTTCGGCCCGATGATGGACGACCCCAATTTCCGGCGCTTCTTCGGCATCCCCGACCAGCCGCAGCAGCGGCAGGCGCAGAGCCTGGGCTCGGGCACCATCGTCGATGCCGCCAAGGGCTACATCCTCACCAACAACCACGTGGTCGCCGACGCCGACGAGATCAAGGTCCGGCTGTCCGACGACCGCGAATTCGCCGCCAAGCTGATCGGCAAGGACGCCGACACCGACCTCGCGGTCATCCAGATCAAGGCCGAGCGCCTCAAGGCCTTGAGCCTGGGCAATTCCGACGGCCTGCAGGTCGGCGACTTCGTGGTCGCCATCGGCTCGCCCTTCGGCCTGCGCCAGACTGCCACCACCGGCATCGTCTCCGGCCTCGGCCGCGCCACCGGCGACGGCATCCAGGACTTCATCCAGACCGACGCCTCGATCAACCCCGGCAACTCCGGTGGCGCGCTGATCAACCTGCGTGGTGAACTGGTCGGCGTGCCCAGCCAGATTCTCTCCCGCAGCGGCGGCAACATCGGCATCGGCTTCGCGATCCCGGTCAATCTCGCCAAGAGCGTGATGAACCAGCTGATCGAAACCGGCAGCGTCACCCGCGGCCGCATCGGTGTGCAGGGTCAGGACCTGACGCCGGAACTCGCCAAGTCCTTCGGCCTTAGCAATGCCCGCGGCGTGGTGGTGTCGCGGGTGGTGCCGGACGGCCCGGCCGCCCGCGCCGGCCTGAAAGTCGAGGACATCATCCTCAAGGCCAACGGCCGCGAGATCACCGACTTCAACCAGCTGCGCACGGTCATCGGCCTGCTGCGGGTGGGCGAAAAGGTCCAGCTCGACATCCTCCGCGAGGGCAAGCCGCGCACCGTCACCGTCGCGATCGGCAAGGACAGCGAGCAGGCCGCGCCGGGTGCCGCAGTCAACCCCAAGCTGCAAGGCGCGACCTTCGCACCCACCGACGAGAGCAATGTCGAGGGCGACATCCGCGGCGTCGTGGTCGCCAAGATCGACCCGCGTTCGCCGGCCGCTCGCACCGGCCTGCGTCAGGGCGATGTCATCATCGGCGTCAACCGTCGCCCGGTGAACAGCATGGAAGATTTCACCAAGCTCACCGCCGGTAAGGACGAGTTGCTGCTGCATCTGCGCCGCGGTGACAGCGCGCTGTTCCTGATCGTCCAGTAAGCCCTTCGCCGGGACCATCAGCCCCGCCGGTGCCCGCGCGCCGGCGGGGCTTTCTGTTGGCGCCATGCTCGGCCGTATACTTGCCCCATGTTGCACACCGAACTCGACCAGCTCGAAGCCCGCATCAGCCGACTGACCGCCGCCTACCGGCAGGAGCGGCTGGAGAAGAAGCGCGCCTTACAGGAGCGCGACCGGCTGCTGGCGCTCAACGCCGAGCTGAAGCGCCGCATCGAGGGCGTGGTCGAACGGTTGCGGCTGATGGAGGGAGAATCCGCCTCATGAAGCCGGCCGCCAAACCCGATGTGCTGACCGTCACCGTCAAGATCATGGGCCGCGAGTACGCGGTGCAATGCGCGCCCAACGAGCACGAGGCCCTGGTCACTTCCGCCGAGATGCTCAACGAGCGGATGAACGCCATCAAGAAGCGCGGCCGTGCACTCGGCGCGGAGAAGATCGCGGTGATGGCGGCGCTCAACCTCACCCGCGAGCTGCTGGCCTTGCAGGGCGATGCCAATGTCGTCACTCCCGACAGCCAGGCGCTGGAGCGCCTGCGCCAGTTTGGTCACGACATCGACAGCACCCTCAACGACGCGGAGTAGGTTTTTTTGTCGCGCCGACCGGCGCCACGAGCCGGTGTAGAATGCCGGCGTGTCTCCTGCGGTGTTCGACGGCTCCGTCCAAACCCCTTGAGCCTAATTGCAAAACCCCGGGAGCCTTACCTGGTTCTGGCGTGCAGGCCCACCTTGCAGTGGGAAGCCCAAAGGCCGGCGCGGTGCCCACTTGAGACGTTCGTCTCAAGGTCAGTGACGATGGCTACGGCACAGGCGGGAGACACACTTTTTCTGGCCACCGGCTCCAAGGTCGGTGCGATGGCAGCCAAGAACCCCGGATTGCCAATCGGGCACGGCGCCTTCCGAAACAGGCTCTCCAATTCATGAGTGCCTCAGCGCCCACCGAAATCAAAAGTCGCCTGCGCGCCGAGTTGCGCGCCCGCCGCCGCGCCATTCCGGCATCCGAACGCCGCCGCGCCGCGCGCCGACTGGCTCGGCACTACCTGCGCCTACGCGCGCTGAAGCAGGCCCGCAGCGTGGCGCTGTATCTGCCGATGGCCTCGGAGATCGACACCGCACCCCTGCGCCAGGCACTGGCGGCGCGCGGCGTCGCGCTCTATGTACCGAAGGTCGCGCGCGGCAGCCGCCTGCGCTTCCTGCGCCTGGGCAAGGCAAACCTGGAATGGCACCCGCACGGCATGCCGCAGCCGCGCAGCGGTCACAGCCTGCCACTGCGACGTATCGGGATGATCCTGCTACCACTCTTGGGCTACGACGCCCAGGGCCGGCGACTGGGCCAGGGCGGCGGCTACTACGATCGCGCCCTTTCCCGCCTGCGTGGCGCCCGCCGCCCGCTGCGCATCGGGCTCGCCTACGCCTGCCAGCAGGTCGATGCCTTGCCCCACGAGCCTCACGATCACCCGCTGCAAGGCGTGCTCAGCGAGCGCGGCCTGCAACGCTTCCATCACCGCCACCCCTGAATCCGAGCACCCCATGCCCCAGCGCTTTTGGCTGATGAAGTCCGAGCCCGAATCCTTCTCCATCGACGATCTGAAGAAGCGGCCGAAGAAGACCGAGCCCTGGGACGGCGTGCGCAACTACCAGGCGCGCAATTTCATGCGCGACCAGATGCAGGTCGGCGACGGCGTGTTGTTCTATCACTCCAACTGCGAGGTGCCGGGCATCTACGGCCTGGCCGAGATCGCCAGCACCGCGTATCCGGACCCCACGCAGTTCGACCCCAAGCACCACCACTACGATCCGGGCTCCAAGCCCGAGGAGCCGCGCTGGCTCTTGGTGGACGTGCGCTACCAGCGCCACCTGAAGCGCCCGATCACGCTGGAAACCCTGCGCCAGCACGAGGAGCAGTTGCAGGGCCTGGCGGTGATCGCGCGCGGCAACCGGCTGTCGGTGATGCCGGTGCGACCGGAGCACTGGCAGGCGATCCTGGCGCTGGAATGAGTAGCCCGCGCTCGACCTGAGCCGACCATCACGGCTTCGTAAACTGCCGTCGCTAGGCTGCGCGGTTTGGGGATCCCCTCCCCGTTCCACACCCAGCCATGCCGCTCTCCGACACCGCCTCTCTCCGCCGACTTTTTCGGGCCTGCATCCTGCTGCCGCTGAGCTGGCTGGCCGCCTGCGGCGACTCCGGCCAGGCCGAGCCTTTCCCGGACCCGACAGCATCGGAACCGGCTCTGGTCGAATACCGGCTCGACAGCGAGGTGGTCAACGAGTCCAGCGGCCTCGCCCGCTCGCAGCGACGCGACGACGTGCTCTGGACGCTCAACGACAGCGGCGGCGCCACCGAGCTGTACGCGATCAGCAGCAGCGGCAAGCTGTTGGCGACGCTCAGCATCCAGGGCGCCTTGCTCAATCTCGACTGGGAGGATCTCGCCAGCTACACGCAGGGCGGCAAGGCCTACCTGCTGATCGGCGACATGGGTGACAACAGCGCCTTCCGGCCGGTGCTGAGTTTCTATCGCGTCGAGGAGCCGGAGCTGATTCCTTCCGCTACGCCGCAGGCGCTCAGCGCCACAGCCACCGTCTACACCGTCGCCTACCCCAACGGCCCACGCGATGCCGAATCGCTGGCAGTCGATGGCGAGGAGAACATGGCCTATGTGCTCTCAAAGCGCGATGACCAACCGACGCTGTACCGCTTCCCGCTGGCGAGCCCCCTACCGCTCGCGCTGCCGGCAATCATGGAAAACCTCGGCGCCATCAACATCCCGCGCGCGCCGGCCGATTACGCCGGCAATGCCGAGTCCTACAACTGGACCACGGCGATGGACTTCGACGACAGCCTGAGCCGCGCCTATGTCGGCAGCCTGGTCAACGGCTACTTCTGGGACCGCGCCAAAGGCGAAACCTGGGCTGTAGCCTTCGCCCGCCCACCCCGCAGCTTCGACCTGCCGGACTATCCGCAGATCGAGGCCGGCAGCTTCGCGCTCGGCCGCCGTGACAGCCTCTACATCAGCAGCGAGAGCGTGCCGATGCCGCTGGCGCGCCTGCATCCCTGACGACCAGGCGCCGGTTCAGGGCGTGAACCAGGGCCCCTCGACACAATAGGTGATGCCGGCGAAACCGGTGACGCCACCAGCGTTCGGTCCGCGCTGGCTGCTGAAGTAGAAGTAGCGGCCATCGGGCGAGAACGCCGGGCCGGTGACCTCCGAGCCGTCCTGGCCGACCAATTGCACCAGCACCGCCAGGCTGCCGTCGGGCTGGATCGCCACCGCCTGCTGGTTGGCTTCTTCCTTGTCTTCCACCACCACGATGTCGCCGCCCGGCGTCATCACGATGTTGTCCACCGAATCCAGGATCGGAGTCGGCGCGAAGAAGAAGTCGTCGTAGATCACTTCCAGCGTCTGCTTGCCGAGATCGTGCGCCCACACTCGGCGGTCGCCCTTGCTGGTGAAGTACACCACGCCGTTCTGACACCAGATGCCCTCGCCGCCGTTGAAGTGGCTGGCCTCGGTCTGCAGGCGCGTCGGCGTCTGCGGCTGCAGCTCGGCGGGCAGTTCCGGCAGTTGCAGCGGATTCGGATTGGGCACGTCCAGCCAGCTCACCGGCCAGGGGCCGCGTGCGCCTTCGGCGTCGAGTTCCTCCTGGCTGATAGCGACCTTCAGCGCCTGAAGCTTGCCGCTGGTGCCGGGCCGGCCGCCGAGGTTCGGCTCATCGGGGACGAACCGGTAGAAGCAACCGTCGCCCATGTCCTCGGTGAGGTAGAAGGTATTGCTGGCCGGGTCCACCGCCGCGGCCTCGTGGGTGAAGGTGCCGCAGCCGTCGATGCGGCGCGCCGCCGTCACCCCGTTCTTGTTGTAAGGATCGCATTCCCAGATGTAGCCGATGTCGGTTTCCTCACCCGACAGCCAGGTACCCCAGGGCGTGACACCGCCGCCGCAGTTCAGACGGCTGAGTACGCCCGAGAGAATGTTGTAGGCATCGACGATGGCGCCGTCCTTGTCGAAGCGGATGGCGTTGACGCCGCCGAACAGGAACTCGCGATTGGAGACATAGACCCAGCCGCCGTCGTCGGCGGGAAACACCGCGCCGGCGTCGGGATCGCTGTGCCAGACGAAGCCGGTATCGCCGACCGGCCGGTTGGCCTGGGCGATGACGCGGCTCTTGAAGCCCTGCGGGATCAGCAGGCCGTTCTCGTCCGGCGTCTCCGCCAGCGGCGGCACCACCAGCCGACCCCGCACCGGGGTCGGCGGCGGCACCACTGGATCATCGACGGCCGGCGCTTCCGAGGAACTGGTGCAGGCGGTGAGCGCGCCGCCGACGCCGACCAGGCCCAGGCCGAGAAAGCCCCGGCGCAGGATCTCGCGGCGCGACAGCGCGCGACGCAGCAGGGGTTGGGCCTTGCGGAAGTTAGTGACGACACTCATGACAATCTCCGATTCAAAACAGCAGAAAGCTCAGGGCAGCTCGGCGGCCGACACACCCGGCGGCAAACTGGCGCCGACGCGCACGAACAGCGGCAGCTCGTCCAGTGCCGCCACCACCGGCACCACGCGCGGACCGTCAAACTCGATGCCGTTCCAGAAGTGCCGCCAGCGGCCCGCCGGCAGGTAGACCGTGCGGATGGCGAGGCCGAGATCGACCAGTTCGCCGGTGATCGGCGCCACCAGCAAATCCGGGCCGTAGAGATATTGATCCTCGGCGGCGCGCGCCAGCGCATCGTCCGGGTAGGCATAGGCCATGGGCCGCACGATGGGGATGCCCTGCTCGATGCTGGCCCGCGCCAGCTCGGCGGTGAGCGGCGCCAGGCGGTCATGCAGCGTGGCGTAGCGGCGGTAGTTGTCGATGGCCGCCGTCGACACCCACCAGGGCGGGATGGCGCTCTGCATCACCGGCGAGAGCGCGCCCAGCTGCGTCCAGCGGATGTAGAGATTTGGGGTGGGCAGCAGCAGCGGATTGCCGGCGGCGCCCTCGCCCAGGTCCTGGCGCAGACCGACATAGCCGCCGATGTCGGCACCGTTCCAGGGAAAGCCGCTGGCGGAGAGCGACAGCAGCGAGTTGAGCGCCTGGCCCAGGCCGAGCAGACCCGGCAGGCTCAGATTGTCCGCCGCCCAATGGCCGGTGTAGCGCGCCGAGCCGGTCCAGCCGCCGCGCGCCAGCAGGGCGTAGTCGCTCACCCCCTCGGCATTCGCCGGCCGCTCGGCGGCGAAGGCCTCCCAGGCAGCGCGCTGGTAGAGCACGCAATAGGGATTGTGGTTGGCGCGGTTGGGCAGGCCATTGGCCCAGACCGAGGTGTCGGAAAGATCTTCTTCGCAACGGTCGAGCTTGACGCCATCAACGCCGCGCGCGATCAGTCCGCGCAGACCATCGCGCCACCACGCGAAGGCTTCGGGATCAGTGAAGTCCAGCGCCGGGTCGATGCCGCGCGACGGGAAATAGGTGGCATCGTTGCCATCCTCGCGGGTGCCGCTGACCACCCAGCCGCGTTCGCGGGCGTAGGTCTCGGCCGCGCCACCGACATAGGGCGAGAGCCAGACCATCAGCTTCACGCCGGCCGCGTGTACCGCCGCGATCAGCGCCGCCGGGTCGGGGAAGCGCTCGGCGGAAAACTCGAAGCTGGCGCGCCCGGCGTCCCAGGGGTTGTCGAGCCAGACCGCGCCCAGCGGAATGTCGCGGCTGGCCATGCCCTCGACCAGGGCCAGCACCGACTCGCTGCTGGTGTCCTCGTCCTGCCAGATCATCGGCCGCCACATCCACTCTGCCGGTCGCCACTGCGGGCGGCCGGCGCGCGCCGTATGCGCGCTCAGGATTTCCTGCGGCGTGCCGAGATAGAAGACGTGATGCAAGCTGGCCGCCTCGCGCATCACCTGCACCGCGTCGGCGCGCTCCAGGGGATTGGCGAAGTTGAACTCGCCGCGCTCGTCCTGCGCGCTCCACAGCCCCCAGCCAGCGCTGCTCCAGAAGAACGGCGCGGCGACCTCGTTGGTGGACAGGAGCGAGCGGTCCGAGCCCAGGCCGTGGCTGATCCACAAGGGCACCGACAAGCCGCGCAGATTGAACCGGCCGAAGCGCTGGCCGGCGCCGTAGTAGCCGGCGCCGGTGACGGCCGCCCAGGCATCGGCCACCGCCTGCACGTCGGCGGCCTTGGGCCGGTAGTCGAGTTCCAGGGCGCCGTCCTCGGCAAAGCCGACGCGCAACTCGGCGCCGGCGCCGTCGCTGGTCGCGAGATCCAACCAAAGCTCGCGGCGATCGGCCTCGCGCAGGCTGGCGCCGCTCGCTGCCTGCCAGCCGGCGGCGCTGCGATAGGCCAGCGGCTGGTAGCTGACATCGACCAGGCCGGGATAGCAGCGGTCGATGCCGTCCTGCACGTCGTTGCAACCGTAGTAGTCGAGATTGAGCGGCAGGGCCAGACCGCTGCCGACCGACTCCAGCACCCGCTCGCCGCGCTGGATGCGGTAGTGGCCGCTCTGCTTGGCGATGACGAACACCGCGCCTGTGAGCGGATCGCTGGCGCTCAGCTCGCTGTCGGTCTCACTCAGCACCAGCGCCGGCGGCAAGGCCTCGAAGCGCGCCTGCACTTGTCGGTCGCGATCCATGCGCAGCGTGCAGCTCTGGCCCTGGCAGCCGCCCGCGTAGCCGGCAAAGCGAAAGCCCTCGGCGGCGTTGGCGCGCAAGACCAGCGTGCTGTCCCGCGCGAACTCGGCCTCGCAGCGGGCCGGGCAATCCAGACCGGCCGGCTCGGACTGCACGCGACCCTCGCCGGTGATCTGCACCTGCAAGCGCTGGCGCGCGGCCGATGGCGGCTCCGGCTCGCCGGCCGGCGGCGCCTGTCCGGGCGCACCGCCGCAGGCCGTCAGCAACAACAGTAGCGGCCACAGCGCGGACGACATCGATGCGCGCCGACCTGGCAAGGAAATCATGGGGACCGGTGAAACGGGGAGGCGACCGCTGAAGTTAGCGACCGCAGATTGCAGGGTATTGACAGTCAGCGCGCCGCGTCATCAGCGCATCACATCGCCTGGCTAATTTACAGGTTTCGCCCCAGCTCCCCTCTCCGCCAGCCATGCTTCGTCTACTGCTGACCTTGCTGCTGTTGTCTGTCACCAGTGTCGGAGCGGCGGAGCTGCCGAAGGCCAGCGAGGCCTGCGATCAGAGCGCCGACCAGGCCCGCTGGCTCGAAGTCGGCACACCAGACCTCGGCCGCCGGCCGCCGCTGATCTCGGCGCACCGGGGCGGCGTGAACCTGGCGCCGGAGAACACCCTCTGGGCCTACCGCCACGCTTTCGCCTACGGCATGGACTTTGTCGAGATCGACGTGCGCGAATCGCTGGATGGCGTGCTCTATTCCATGCACGACGACGCGGTGGCGCGCACCACCGGCGGCAGCGGCAACATCTCGACGCTGCTCTCCAGCCAGATCGACGCGCTCAACGCCGCCAACTTCGAGCCCTGGATCGCCGGCGAGTACGACCCCTCGCCGGTGCCGCGCCTGGACGACATCCTGGCGCTGGCGCGTGACAGCCAGCGCGGCATCGAGTTCGACATCAAGTTCGTGAAGAACTACCTGGGCTTCTTCCAGAAGGTGCAGGACTACGGCCTGATGCAACGCAGCTACTTCAACATGAGCGGATTCACCGTCAGCCTGGCGCAGCTGCTCTACCCCGAGCTGCGGGTGATCTACAACATCGACGACAAGCCCGACGCGCAGACCGCCTACGACGAGACCGGCCGCTCGATCATCTACGGCTCGGCGATGGACAAGTTCACGCCGGAGCTGATCGCCGCCATCCACGACGGCTGCTCCTTGGTGCTGCCGCACAGCTACGACGACGGCCACGAATACGAGGCGGCGGAATTTCTGCGTGGCCTGGCGATGGGCGCCGACGGCGCGCAGTCCAATCAGCCGGACGTGATCCGTGCGCTGCTCAACGCGCCGCTGGCGGTGAAGCTGGCACCGGGCAGCGCGGCCGAGGCCGGCAGCAACAGCGTCTGCCTGACCAACGCCGAAAACGGCCTGGGCCTGCCGCGCAAGACGCTGAGCTACAGCCGACGCGATGGTGGCGAACCGGCCGAGGCGCTCAGCAACCGCTACGGCTGCGTCAGCCTGCCGGGCGCGGTGCAGGACTATGTGGTGCGCTTTGCCGGCGATGCCACTGCGCAGGCCGCGCAATACAACCAGCTCGACACGCCGCCACCGGTCGCCACGCCAACCCACACCGAGGGCGGCAGCCTGCCGCTGCTCGCCAGCCTGCTCTACCTGCTGATCGCCGCGCTGCGGCGCCGGACCCTGCCATGACCCACGCCCTGCCCCCAGACCTGCGCCGCCGCCGCTTTCTCCAGCACGGGGTCTATGGCGGTAGCGCCCTGCTGCTGCCGGCCTGGCTGGGTGGCTGCGGCGCCAGCGAGCGCGGCACCCCGCCGACCACGCCGGAGCCGCCGGTGACACCGCCGGTCACCCCGCCCAGCGCCAAGTTCGCGCCGCGCGGCAGGCATCTGTCCTGGACCAGCGACCCGCTGCGCAGCCGCACCGCCACCTGGTTCACCGACGGCGCCGACGCGCCGCGCAGCTATATCGAGTTCGGCCCGGTGAGCGAGGGCATGAGCGCGGCGGAGATCGCCAGCGCGCCCTTCCCCGGCCGCGCCGAAGCGACCACCACCGCCACGCCCGGCGTCGCCAGCTTTACCCACAAGGCCACCGCCAGCGGCCTCGACCCGGCGCTGCCCATGCGCTACCGCGTCGGCTCCGACGAGGGCTGGAGTCCGGTGCGGGTGGTGCGGCCGACACCGGCCGGCGAAGGCTTCCGCTTCTGCCACTTCGGCGACCACGGCATCGGCACCAGTTCCAGCGCGGTGCTGCGCGCCATCGCCGCGCGGCAGCCGGACTTCGCCCTGCTGGCCGGCGACATTTCCTACGCCAACGGCGAGCAGCCGCTGTGGGACGACTACGTCAATGCCATCGAGGCCGACTACGCCGCCGGCGGCATCCTGATGACCGCGCCCGGCAATCACGAGGAAGAGGACAACAACGGCCAGACCTACCGCAACCGCTTCGCCTGCCCGAGCTCGACGCAGAGCCCGGACGGCACCTTCTACAGCTTCGATCTCGGCCGCTGCCACTTCGTGATTTCCACCGGCGGCTGCTTCGCCACCGACGGCACGCTGGTGAGCGAGCTGGCCTTCCTGGAAGCCGACCTCGCGCAGGCGGCGCTGCGCCGCGCGGCCGGCGAGATCGACTTCATCATCGTCTCCCAGCACTTCACCCTCTGGACCGACAACGAGGGCCGCAACCCGGCCAACTTCACCCTGGTGCTGCTGCAGGAAAACATCTTCGTGCGCTACGGCGTCGATCTGCTGGCGGTGGGCCACGACCACATCTACCAGCGCAGCAAGCCGATGAGCTTCGGCCTGCCCAATCCGCTCGGCTACACCCAGGTCACCGCCGGCACCGGCGGCAAGAGCTTCTACGTGCTGCTGCCGCAGTCCGGCTGGAGCGCCTTTGGCCTGCAAGACACGCATGTGTTCGTCGAGTACACGGTGAGCCGCAGCGAGATCAAGGCCACCACCTGGGCGGTCGATCCGCTCAGCGGCGCCACCGCCGTGGCGGATACGTTCAGCATCCCGCGCCGCAGCCTGCTGGCCGCCAACCAGGCGGTGCAGCCGG
Organism: Stagnimonas sp. FW305-C-60; assembly: GCF_058782965.1. Classification (NCBI taxonomy): domain Bacteria; kingdom Pseudomonadati; phylum Pseudomonadota; class Gammaproteobacteria; order Nevskiales; family Nevskiaceae; genus Stagnimonas; species Stagnimonas sp. FW305-C-60. The sequence goes on along the minus strand of NZ_JBYSYF010000001.1, from coordinate 1,452,173 downwards.
TGCGCTCGGTCGCCGCGCTGGGCAGGCCCATCGACGGCAACTTTGATCTGCTGGCCCGACGCACCCAGGTCGCCAACCGCCTGAAGCGCGCGCACTGCGCCGCGCTCGATCATGCCTAGTTGGCACCGACTGCCGCTGCTGGCGGCCTTGTGGCTCGCGGCCTGCGCCGAAAGCCTGCCGCCGGACGCGCTGCCGACCCCGACCGAGCCGCCGACGGCGACGGAGAAGTCCCTGCGCCGCGCCCATGCGCACAACGACTACCAGCACGAGCGGCCACTGTTGGACGCCCTAGACCAGGGCTTCGCCAGCGTCGAGGCCGACGTCTACACCCTGCCGCTGCTGGGCCTCGGCGGGCTCTATGTCGCGCACGATCCGCAGGACATCCGCCTGGAGCGCACGCTGGCCGCGCTCTACCTCGAGCCGCTGAAGGCGCGCGCGCAAGCCAACGGCGGCTGCATCCAACCCGACTGTGCGCCCTTCAGCCTGCTGATTGACGCCAAGACCAGCGCCGAGTCCACCTGGCAGGCGATCGAGGCGGAGCTGGCGAAGTACGGCGATCTCTTCACCCGCTACGAGAACGGCGCGGTCATCCCCGGTGCGGTCACCGCCATCCTCTCCGGCAACCGGCCGAAGGACGCCATGCTCGCCGCCAGTAGCCGTTACTGCTTCTACGACGGCCGTTTTGCCGACCTGGGCAGCAGCGAGCCGGCCAGCTTCATGCCGCTGATCAGCGATAGCTGGACCACCGAGTTCGGCTGGGATGGCAATGGCGCGATGCCTGCCGACCAGCAGGCCAAGCTGCGCGGCAGCATCGCCCAGGCGCATGCCGCCGGTCGGCGGGTGCGGCTCTACAACGTGCCGGATGCGGCGGGCAGCGCCCGCGACAATCTCTGGCGCGAGTTCATCGCCGCCGATCAGGACCACATCAACACCGACGACCTGCCGGGGTTGCGTGCCTTCCTGCTCGCCAACGATCCCTTGCAGCGTTAGCGCAGTCCTGCGCATGGCAAGCTGTGCGCATCCGCAGGCGCTCCCGCCATGACCGATCTCTCGTCCTACCCCATCACCCGCAAGTGGCCGGCCCTGTACCCGGACCGCATCCAGCTCTACTCGCTGCCGACGCCCAATGGCGTGAAGGTCTCGATCCTGTTGGAGGAAACCGGCCTGCCCTACGAGCCGCACAAGGTCGATTTCGCCAGCAACGACCAGCTCTCGCCGGAGTTCCTCTCGCTCAACCCCAACAACAAGATCCCGGCCATCCTCGACCCGCAGGGGCCGGGCGGCCGGCCGCTGGCGCTGTTCGAGTCCGGCGCGATCCTGCTCTACCTCGCCGACAAGGCTGGCGCCTTCCTCCCCGCCGAACCGGCCAGGCGTTACAAGGCGATCCAGTGGCTGATGTTCCAGATGGGCGGCATCGGCCCGATGTTCGGGCAGCTCGGCTTCTTCCATAAATTCGCCGGCAAGGACTACGAGGACAAGCGCCCGCGCGACCGTTATGTGGCCGAGACCCAGCGGCTGCTGACTGTGCTGGAGCGGCAGCTCGATGGCCGCGACTGGCTGCTCGGCAAGGACTACAGCATCGCCGACATCGCGACCCTCCCCTGGGTTCGTAACCTGATCGGCTTCTACGGTGCCGGCGAGCTGGTGCAGATCCAGAACTATCCGAACGTGCTGCGGGTGCTGGAAGCCTTCCTGGCGCGGCCGGCGGTGCAGCGTGGATTGAGCATTCCGGGCTGAGCAAGTTCAGTCCCGGACAAAGCAAAACGCCCTCTTGTGAGGGCGTTGTGTTTGACTTGGCGGACGAGGAGGGATTCGAACCCCCGTGCAGGGTCGCCCCCACCATCTGATTTCGAGTCAGCGCCGTTATGACCGCTTCGGTACCCGTCCTTGGCGCGCATTTTAGCCGAAAGCCGTCGGCGAGGGCGACCATGCGGGCGTTTCCGGCGGCTGTGATACGGTGACAGGCAGAGGAGTTGCACGCCGCCGATCGCCCCAAACCAGAGCTGCGAACCCCGCCCATGTCTGCCCGCCCCGCCCGCCTTCGCCTGCGTAGCCGCCTGCCCGCGGCGCTGTACGGCTGCGTGGCGCTGGCAACCCTAAGCGCCTGCTCGGAGCTGCGCCCGCCGCTACTGGACCAGATCCGCGAAGAGGGCGTGCTGAAGATCGCCTCCACCTACAGCCGCACCAGCTGCTACAGCGGCCCCACCGGCCTGATCGGCTACGAATGCGAGCTGGCCCAGGGCCTGGCCAAGAGTCTGGGGGTGAGTGCCCAGATCAGTTTCAGCAACAGCCCGGCCGACGCCCTGCAGGCGGTGCTGGACGGCCGCGCGCATCTGGCGGCGGCCGGACTCACGGTCAATTCCGAGCGCCGCGACCGGGTACGGTTTGCCACCGCCATCGACCAGGTGGTGCCGCAGCTGGTCTACCGCATCGGCAGCCCGCGCCCGAAGTCGCTGGGCGAGCTGAATGGCCGCCTGCTGGTCTCTGAGGGCGGCAATCACGTTGCCCGGCTGCGGGCGCTGGCGCGCAGCTTTCCGCAGCTGAAGTGGGAGGCGACCACCGCCTACGATTCCGAAGACCTCCTGTTCCAGGTCGCCAGCGGCGAGCTGGACTACACCATCGCCAGTTCGGCGCTGGTGGCGATCAACCAGCGCTACTACCCGCGCCTGCGGGTGGCCTTCGATGTCGGCGCCGCCGAGGACATCGCCTTTGCCTTTGCACCCGGCCGCGATACTTCGCTCTACGACGCCGCCCAGGACTATCTCGCCCGCCTGCCGCCGCGCAATCTGGCGCGCCTGCACGACCGCTACTACGGGCATGTGGAGGAGGTGGACTACTTCAGCTCGGTGCAGATCGCCAACCACATGCGTAGCCGCCTGCCCCGGCTGCGCGGCTATTTCGAGCAATCGGCCAACCGCCACGGCCTGGACTGGCGGCTGCTGGCCGCCATCGGCTACCAGGAGTCGCACTGGGACAGCAGCGCGCTGAGCCGCACCGGCGTGCGTGGGGTGATGATGCTCACCAACGACACCGCCAGCCGCTACAAGGTCGCCAATCGCGAAGACCCCGAGCAAAGCATCGAGGGCGGCGCGCGGGTGTTGGCCGACATCCTGCGCGGCATCCCCGAAGACGTGCCGGAACCCGACCGCAGCTGGATGGCGCTGGCCGCCTACAACCAGGGCCTGGGGCATCTGCTCGACGCCCGCGAGCTGACCGCCCAGCGCGGCGGCGACCCCTTGCACTGGCTGGATGTGCGCGATGTCTTTCCGCTGCTGTCGCGGCCGCGCTGGTATCAGCAGACCAAGTACGGCTACACCCGCGGCCGCGAGGCGGTGGACTTCGTCACCAACGTGCGCGCCTACTACGACATCATCAGCTGGCTCACCTCCGGCGCGCCGGTGCTGCCGCCGCCGCCGCTGCGGCTGGAGCAGAAGCTGCGCGTCGCCGACAACAGCCTGCCCTCCACCGCCGAGTTGCTGCCTGCGGGGCTGGAGACTCCGGTGCTCAGCGGACTCACCCCTGCCCCTGCGGCGGCCAGCGAGCCGCCAGCGCCGGAGGCCACCCCCGCCGAGGCCGCCACCGCACCCGAGCCGGCTCCTGCCAGCTAGACCCTGTGGCCCTCTAGGCGAGCACCGCGCGGCGAGGAGGTCGGCGGCGGCGAACCTTTGCCAACGGCGCGGTCTTAGTCCGCAATCCGCAATCCGCAATCCGCAATCCGCAATCAGAATGCGCCTGCTGCTGGCCGAAGACGATCCCGATATTGGCGCTGCCGCCGTCCGCGGCCTGGGCCAGCGCGGCTTTGCCACCGACTGGGTGCGCGACGGACCCAGCGCCCTCACTGCGCTGGCCAGCGGTGAGCATTTTGATGCCCTGCTGCTCGACCTCGGCCTGCCCGGCCTCGACGGCCACGGCGTGCTGCAACGCCTGCGCGCCGAAGGCCACGAGCTGCCGGTGCTGGTGCTTACCGCCCGCGACGCCGTCACCGACAAGGTGCGCGGCCTCGACGAAGGCGCCGACGACTATCTGGTGAAGCCCTTCGACCTCGACGAACTCGCCGCCCGCCTGCGCGCGCTGCTGCGCCGCCAGGCCGGCCGCGCCGGACCGCGCATCCGCCATCGCGAACTGGAACTCGACCCGGCCCAGCACCGCCTGACCCAGGCCGGGGTCGAGCTGCCGCTGTCGCCGCGCGAATTCGCCCTGCTGCACACGCTGATGGAGCGCCCCGGACAGGTGCTGTCGCGCCAGCAGCTGGAAGAGCGCCTGTACAGCTGGGACCACGCGGTGGAGAGCAATGCCGTGGACGTACACCTGCACGCCCTGCGCAAGAAGCTCGGCCCCGGACTGATCCTGAACGTGCGCGGCGTGGGTTGGCGCCTGGCGCCATGAGCCAGACCCAGGCCAGCCCTAATCGCCAGGCTTCGGCGCCGCGTCTGGGCTCGCTGCGCACGCGCCTGCTCGCCGGCCTTCTGCTTGGCCTCCTGGTCGCGGCGCTGGCCGGCGCCGCGCTGATCTACCGCATCGCCCTGGCCGAGGCCAACGAGGTGTTCGACGAGCATCTGCGCGACACCGCGCTGAGCCTGCGCGACCAGATGTTCGGCGGCCCCTTCGCCCCCGGACCGGAACTCTCCGCCCAGGACCGCGCCGCCGATCTGGTCGTGCAGGTGTTCAGCCTCGACGGCGTGCGCGTGTACTACTCCCAGCGCCACCAGGTGGTGCCCGGCCTGACCACGCTGGGGTATTCCAACGTGCAGACCTCCGAGGGCCGCTGGCGCGTGTTTGGCGTGCAGACGCCGCTGCACGTCATCCAGGTGGCGCAGCCGATGGCGATACGCGAGGCGCGCGCGGCGCGGCTGGCGCTGCGTGTGCTCGCCGGCTTCGCGCTGTTTGTCCCGCTGTTCGCGGCGCTGGTCTGGGTGATCGTCGGCCGCGGCCTGCGGCCGCTGCGCCAGCTCGCCGCCCAGGTCGAACAGCGGCCCGCCGAAGCGCTGTCGCCGCTGCCAGAAAGCGATCTGCCCGCCGAGGCCCAGCCGCTGGTCACCGCCTTCAATGGCCAGCTGCAAAGACTCTCCGGGCTATTGGACCGCGAACGGGCCTTTCTTGCCGACGCCGCCCACGAGTTGCGCACGCCGCTCACCGCCCTGCGTCTGCAAGTGCAGGCCATGCAAAACGCCCCACCGGAAGAGCGGGCCGCAGCGAGCGCCGAAATCCTCCAGGGCATCGACCGCGCCAGTCGCCTGATCGAGCAGCTACTGGCGCTGGCGCGGCAGGAGCAGTTACCGGCGCCGCCGGCGCAGGCGGTCGCACTCGATGCGCTGGCGCGGCAGGTGATCGCCGAGCGGCTGCCGCTGGCCGATGCCAAGCGCATCGATCTCGGGCTCAGCGAGGCCGCGCCCTGCGTCGTGCAGGGCGATCCCGAAGCCCTGGCGCTGTTGCTGAAGAACCTGGTCGACAACGCCATCCGCTACGCGCCAGACGGTGCGCGCGTGGACGTGGCCGTGCGCGTGGCCGAAGGCCGGCCGGAGCTCAGCGTGAGCGACAGCGGACCGGGCATCCCGGAGGCCGAGCGGCAAAACGTTTTGCGCCGCTTCTACCGACTGCCCGGCAGCGGCGCCAGCGGCAGCGGCCTGGGGCTGGCCCTGGTCAACCGCATCGCCGAGCGCCACGGCGCCCAGCTGCGGCTGGAGAGCGGACCTCTGGGCGGACTACTGGTGCGGCTGCGGTTTTGCTAGAGGCCACGCCGGCCGGCGATCTCCCCTCGGGCCGGCGCAGAGCGAATTTCACCACTTCGCGCGGTTCGGACCTTTCGTTACCGTAAGGTGACAATCAGTCCAGCTCAGCAAGTACGTCCAGGGAGGACAGCCCGTGCGTCGAGTTTCACCCCAAGTCCGTCTGAGTTCGCTCCTGGTGGCTGGCGTCCTCGCCGGCTGCAACTCCTCGGAGCCGCCGGCGGTCAGCACGCCCGAACCCAACGCCCCGGTAGCGACGCGCTACGACCTCGCCAACCGCTGCCTGGTAATGAAGGCCAACGGCGGCTATGCGGTGCGCAGCGGCTCCAGCTTCCTCGCCAACGGCCAGGACGCCAGCGCCGCCGAGCGCTTCTACATGAAGCCGGCCGGCCTCGGCCGCTATCTGTTCTACACCGCCGACAAGACGCTGATGACCGGCAGCGGCGCGGCGGTGAGCGCCGCTGCCAGTCCGTCCGATGGCTCCGACTGGACTCTCGATGGCGGCGACGGCCGCTACTCCGCCACCACGCTCGGCCAGAGTCTGAGCGTGGCCAGCGACGGCAAGCTGGGCCTGGGCACGGTGCCGGCGACACTCAGCTTCGAACCGGCGCAGGGTTGCACCGAGTACCCGGAAATGCCGGTGGGCATCGACGGCCCGACCTTCACCGGCCCGGCGCCCGGCAAGCCGGTGCTGGGTTTCGCCGAGGTGCACGCGCACATGGCGATGGGCTCGGACATGTCCGACGGCAGCGGTGATCGCGGCCCCTCGGCCGGCGGCGTGATGTACGGCCACGCGGTGGACCGCTTCGGCGCGCCCGAGGCGCTCAAGAACTGCATCGCCATGCACGGCCCCGAGGGCATCCTCAGCGCCGAGAACATCATCCTCGACACCAACCCGCTGCAGACCCACGACACCGTCGGCTGGCCGACGTTCATCGACTGGCCGAAGAGCGACTCGCAGCTGCACCAGCAGATGTACTACAAGTGGGTGGAGCGGGCCTACAAGGCCGGCCTGCGCACCATGACCGTTCACGGCACCACCATCGAGGCGCTGTGCAACATCGCCAAGCTGACCTTCGGCGACAAGACCGCGGCCTGCGTCGACATGGATGTCGGTACCCGCCAGGTCGAATACCTCTACGACATCGAGAAGTACGTCGACGCCCAGGAAGGCGGCCCCGGCAAGGGCTGGTTCCGCATCGTCAAGGACCCCAGCGAGGCGCGGCAGGTGGTCGGCGACGGCAAGCTGGCGGTGATTCCGGGCCTGGAGTTCGCCAACATCTTCCATTGCCGCGTGCAGTTCCTGCCCGGCATCGGCGAGACCAGCGACTGCACCAAGGAAGACATCGACCGCGAGATCGACGAGGTCTGGGATCTGGGCGTGCGCCAGGTGTTCCCCTACCACGACGTCGACAACGCGCTGGGCGGCACCGGCATCTTCAGCTCGATCCTGAACTACGTCGGCTTCACCAACACCCTGGGCTTCTGGAAGACCTACCCCTGCGAGAACGGCGGCGAAGGCCCGACCTACTTCTACAACGCCGGCGCAGTGCTGGAAACCGCCACGCTCACCCAGTTCAACGACCCGGTCACGCAGTTGCTGATCGCCACCACCGGCGGCGTGCTGCCGATCTACGGCCCCGGCCGCCAGTGCAATGCCCGCACGGTGACCGATCTCGGCAAGTACGCCATCGACAAGATCATGAAGAAGGGCTTCATCCTCGACATCGACCACGCCGAGATCAAGAGCAAGCAGTACATGCTCGACCAGGGCGCGCTGACCACCCCGGCTTACCCGGTGATCTCCGGCCACGGCGGCCACGGCGGCATCAGCAATGCCCAGGCCGAGCAGATCTTCCGCCAGGGCGGCATCATTTATCCGGCCCTGCCCAACGGCAAGGAGTTCGCCGACTTCGTGCAGAAGGTCAAGCCGATCTGGCAGGCCTCCGGCACCAAGCGACCGCTGTCGGTGGGCTATGGCGCCGATGCCAACGGCCTGCGCAATCTGGCCGTTTCCCGAGGCGCCGGCAGCGAGCCAGTGCACTATCCCTTCACCCTGTTCCAGGGTCCGGGCTGGGGTCCGCAGTACGCCGCCGCCGGCATCAAGCCGATCACCGTCCAGCAGCTGTCGATCCCAGATGGCAAGACCTGGAACATGGACGAGGAGGGCATGTCCAACTACGGCCTGGTCGCCGACTTCGTGGAGGAGGCCCGCATCGAGGGCGGCGAGGAGACCACCAGCGCGCTCTACAACTCGGCGGAAGCCTTCCTGCAGCTCTGGGAGCAGACCCTGAAGGCCTCGGCCGACGCGCAGAAGCTGCCGACGCCGTAAGCGCCCAGGCAGGAACAGCGCGAGCGTGAGGACACTGCCGAGATTCGCCGGCCTGGCGGCGCTGGCCGCACCGCTGCCGGTCGCCGCCCACGGCTTCGGCCGGCTCTACAACCTGCCGGTGCCGTTCTGGCTCTATGCCTGGGCGGCGTCGGCGGCGCTGCTGCTGTCCTTCCTGCTGGCCGCCTACTTCGCCACCGCGCCGGCGGCGGCGCGCGCAGGCGGCAGCCGCGATCTCGACGAGCAGGCCCTAGGCCGCGGGCTGCATCGCGCGCGACCGGCGCTGGGCGCGCTCAGCCTGGGCCTGCTGTTGCTGTGCATCGCCACCGGCCTCGTCGGCAACCGCGACCCCTACCGCAATTTCAGCATGACCTTCTTCTGGGTCGTGTTCGTGCTCGGCGGCACCTATCTGAGCGCGCTGGTCGGCAACTTCTACGCCGCGCTCAATCCCTGGCGGGTGATGGCCGGACTGCTGTCCCGCACCTGGCACGGCTATGCGCGCGGACGCTTGCGCTACCGCGAGGCCTGGGGCGACTGGCCGGCACTGGCGCTCTACCTCGGCTTCATCGCCTACGAGCTGTTCGGTCACAGCAAGCCGCCCTCGCTGGCGCAGGCCCTGCTCGCCTACAGCGCGCTCAATCTCTTCGGCGTCTGGCTGGTCGGTGCCGGCGCCTGGTTCCGGCACTGCGAGCTGTTCTCGGTGTTCCTGCGGCTGATCGCGCTGATGGCGCCACTGGACTACCAGCCCGCCGAAACCCCGGGCGCACGCGGCCGGCTGCGGCTGCGCTGGCCGCTGGCCGGGCTGATCGAGGAACGCCCGCAGAGCCTGAGCACGGTGAGCTTCGCGCTGGCCATGCTCTCCACCACCGCCTTCGACGGCCTGCGCGCGACGCAGTGGTGGGTCTGGCTGTTCTGGCGCGACAGCACGGGCTGGATCACCGCACTGGTCGGCGGCCGGCCGATCACCGCCTACGCTCTGCTGCGGCCCTGGTATGTCCGCTGGGAACTGTTCTGGCTGCTGATCTCGCCCTTCCTCTACCTCGCCGCCTACCTCGCCTGCCTGTGGCTGGCGAAGAAGCTCACCCGCAGCGCGCGGCCGCTGCGCGCGCTGGCGCTGGACTTCGGCTACAGCCTGCTGCCGATCGCGCTGGTCTACCACGCCACCCACTACTCCACCCTGCTGCTGACCCAGGGCCTGAAGATCGTGAGCCTGTGCTCCGACCCCTTCGGCTGGGGCTGGAACCTGTTCGGCAGCGCGCGGCTGCTGCGCGCGCCGATCCTGCCGGCCATGGGCCTGGTCTGGCACACCCAGGTGGGCCTGATCCTGCTCGGCCATGTGCTGAGCGTCTGCGTCGCCCACCGGATCGCCCTGCGCCTCTGGCCCGACCGCCGGCAGGCGCTGCTGAGCCAGCTGCCGATGCTGCTGCTGATGGTGGCGTTCACCGTCGCCGGGCTGTGGATACTGGCCCAGCCTCTGACCGTGGAGCGGATGCGCTGACGCCGCCTTAACTCTTCCCTAAATCTACGCGCGCATCGTCCTACTCAGTCCCGGCATCCCGCCGGGGTGAGAGACCGGAGCAGATGCCCGATGAACGTACCGAACTTCGTCCGCAAACCCATGGCCGCCGCCGCTCTGGGCGCCGCACTCGCGGCACCCGTGGGCGCGCTGGTCGCACTGGGCTACCACAGCCACGCCGAGGCGGGGATGCCCACCGCCACCGCCAGCAGCACGTTGTCACTGCCCGCCAGCACGCCGCAGATGGTGGTGCCCAACTTCGCGGCACTGGTAAAGCAGTACGGGCCGGCGGTGGTGAACATCACCACCAAGGAAACCATCAAGACCGCCGCCCGCGCACCCCAGCAGGGGCAGTTGCCACCGGGCTTCCCGGGCTTTGGCAATGGCGGCGGTGATGATCCTTTCTCGCAGTTCTTCGGTCTGGTGCCGCAGCCGCCCCAGGGCCGCGGGCAGAACGCGCCGGTGCTGCGTGGCGAGGGCTCCGGCTTCATCGTCGGCAGCAATGGCGTGATCCTGACCAATGCCCATGTGGTCGCCGACGCCAAGGAGGTGACGGTGAAGCTGGTAGACCGCCGCGAGTTCACCGCCAAGGTGATCGGCCAGGACGAGACCAGCGACGTCGCGGTACTGAAGATCGACGCCAAGGACCTGCCCACCGTGAAGCTCGGCAACCCCGACAACGTCGCGGTCGGTGAATGGGTGGTGGCGATCGGCGCGCCGTTCGGCTTCGAGAACAGCGTCACCCAGGGCATCGTCAGCGCCAAGGGCCGCACGCTGCCGGACGGCAGCTATGTGCCCTTTCTGCAAACCGATGTGGCGATCAACCCCGGCAATTCCGGCGGACCGCTGTTCAATCTCAACGGCGAGGTGGTCGGCATCAACTCGCAGATCTATTCGCGCAGCGGCGGCTATCAGGGCGTGTCGTTTGCGATCCCGATCGACGTGGCGATGAACGTCAGCCAGCAGTTGCAGACCAGCGGCCATGTGGCGCGCGGCAAGATCGGCGTGACGGTGCAGCCGCTCGATGGCCAGCTGGCGCAGAGCTTCGGCCTGGATAAACCGGTGGGCGCCCTGGTGGCGCAGGTGCAGAAGGGCAGCCCCGGCGAGTCGGCGGGGCTCAAGTCCGGCGACGTGATCCTGCGCTTCAACGGCGCCGAGATTCGCGATTCCTCGGAGCTGCCCTCGCAGGTGGCGCGCCTGGCGCCCGGCACCAAGGCGACGCTGTCGGTCTGGCGCGACGGCAAGGAGAAGGAGCTGGTGGTGCAGCTCGCCGACATGGGCGGGCAAGAAGTCGCCAGCGCCAGCGACGACAGTGCGTCCGGCAAGCTGGGGCTGTCGGTGCGGCCGCTCAGCAAGGACGAGCTGAAGCAGATCGAGAGCGACAACGGCCTCCTGGTGCAGGACGTCGCCGGCGCCGCCGCCGAGGCCGGCATCCGCCCCGGTGACGTGGTGCTGGCGGCCAATGGCAAGGCGGTCGGCAGCGTGGCCGATCTGAAGGCGATCACCAGCCAGGCGTCCAAGCACATCGCCCTGCTGGTGCAGCGTGGCGAGAGCCGGCTGTTTGTGCCGGTGGATCTCGGCTAGGGCTAGGCGCTTCGGCGGCTCGCGCGCGATGCGCGAGCCGCCGGGGCGCGCCGGGCCCTAAACTGCGGCATCGCCGGCCGGACTGCTTGGGCCGGCCTTATTACCGCCCCAGGAATCACCATGAGCCACGTCCCCTCCCAGGATTACCTGCAATCCGCCGTCCGCTGGTTTGGCCGCAGCGGCGACCAGCTGAGCAAGACCGAGCGCAAGGCGCTGCGCCATGCCTCGCAAAGGCTGGCGGTTTCCCAAGACCCCAACAAGCTGCTGGACGAGCGCGCCACGGTCGGTGAGCGCCTGGCCGACGGCGTGGCGCGCTTCGGCGGCTCCTGGACCTTCATCATCGTCTTCTTCGTACTGCTGATGAGCTGGACGCTGGTCAACACCCAGCTGCTCGGCGACCACGCGTTCGACCCCTATCCCTTCATCTTTCTCAATCTGGTGCTGTCGATGCTGGCGGCGATCCAGGCGCCGATCATCATGATGAGCCAGAACCGCCAGTCGACCAAGGACCGGCAGATGGCGGCGCACGATTACGAGGTCAATCTCAAGGCGGAGATCGAGATCATGGCGCTGCACGACAAGCTCGACGCGCTGCGCAACGAGAATCTGACCGTGATCCTGGCCAAGCAGCAGGAGCAGATCGAACTGCTCACCAGGCTGCTGGCGGAGCGGCATCGGCACTAGGGCCTGTCACCCATTGCGGGGTCGCCGCTGTCTTTGCAGGGACATCCACATTTGCAAGACTGCGGGCCTATCAGCCTTGCAACAGGAAATCCTCGCATGCCCGGTCACAGCACCTATGTCCTCGCCCGCGTGCTGCTCGCCAGCGTCTTCGTCGGCCTGGGCGCCGCCCGGCTGCTGGCCGGCCTGGGCCTGATGGCCGGCGGTGAGACGGCCTACAGCCTGGGCGCGTTGGCCTTCTCGGCCTTCGAACTGGCCGCCGGGCTGGCGATCGCCTACGGCTGGAAAGTGCGCTGGCTGGCATTGCTGATGGCCGGCTTTCTCGCCTTCGACGCGGTGCTCTCGCACCCGTTCTGGAGCCAGCAGGGCGCCGAGCTGCACGCGCAGCTGCTGCACTTTTTGAAGAATCTCGCGGCCATCGGCGGCCTCTTGCTGCTGTCCTGGGTGGAGGGTGGCGGCCGGCTGTCGCGGGGCTCGCTGTAATGGCGGCGGGCCTGCTGCGGCAACGCAAGGCGCACGAGCACGGCAAGGTCAGCTTCGTCGAGCTGTTCTTCGACCTGGTGTTCGTATTCGCCATCACCCAGCTCTCGCATTCACTGCTGGGCCATCTGACGCCGCTCGGACTGGCGCAGACCGCGCTGCTGATGCTGGCGGTGTGGTGGGTATGGATCTTCACCTCCTGGGTCACCAACTGGCTGGACCCGGAGAAGCTGCCGGTGCGGCTGGCGCTGCTGGTGCTGATGGGCCTGGGGCTCTTGATGTCGGCCTCGCTGCCGCAGGCCTTCGAGGCGCGCGGCCTGGTGTTCGCGCTCGCCTACGTGGCCATGCAGGTGGGACGCAGCCTGTTCTTCCTGTGGGCGGTGCGCGGCGAGCCGGGCATGGTGCGCAACTTCCAGCGCATCCTCGCCTGGCTGAGCCTGGGCGGCGGCTTCTGGATCGCCGGCGGCCTGGCCGAGGGCGAAACCCGCCTGCTGCTCTGGGGCCTCGGCCTGGCGCTGGAATACGCCTCGCCGTCGCTGGGCTTCTGGGTGCCGGGGCTGGGGCGTTCGGAGTCCACCGACTGGAACGTCGAGGGCGGGCACCTGTCCGAGCGCTGCGCGCTGTTCATCATCATCGCCCTGGGCGAGTCGGTGCTGGTCACCGGCGCCACCTTCGCCGAGATGCCCTGGTCGGCGGTCACCGTGGCCGCCTTCCTGACCAGCTTCGTCGGCAGCCTGGCGATGTGGTGGCTGTACTTCGACAGCACCGCGGAAACCGGCAGCCACCGCATTGCCCATGCCCGCGATCCGGGCCGGCTGGCGCGGCTGGTCTACACCTATATCCACCTGCTGCCGGTGGCCGGCATCGTCGTCAGCGCGGTGGCCGACGAGCTGGTGCTGGCGCATCCCCTGGGCCACGCCAGCGCCGCCGCCAGCGCCGCCATCCTCGGCGGCACGGCGCTGTACCTGCTGGGGAGCCTGCTGTTCCGCTGGACTATCGGCGGACAACTGCCATGGTCCTGCCTGCTCGGCCTCCTGGCGCTGGCGGCACTACTACCACTGGCCTCGCAGCTGGCGCCGCTATGGCTGGCGCTGGCGACCACCACGGTGCTGGTGCTGATCGCCGTCTGGGAAGCCAGCGACCGCCACCGGCGGCAGTGCGCCGCGGTGCTGGAGCTGTCTGAGTCTTGAGGCCTAGAGTCCCAGTGCCTCGCGCTGGGCTTCCATCAGCTGGCGGATGCCAAGCGTGGCGAGGTCGAGCAACTGGTCCAGCTCCTCGCGGCGGAAGGCATGACCCTCGGCGGTGCCCTGCACCTCGATGAACTGGCCGGCCTCGTTCATCACCACGTTCATGTCGCACTCGCAGCCGCTGTCCTCGGCGTAGTCGAGGTCGAGCACCGGCGTGCCGTTGTGGATGCCGACGCTGATCGCCGCCACCTGGCCGTGCAGCGGGTCCTTCTTGATCAGCTTGCGGCTCTGCAGGCTGCGGATGGCATCGACCAGGGCGACATAGCCGCCGGTGATCGCCGCGGTGCGGGTGCCGCCATCGGCCTGCAGCACGTCGCAGTCGACGGTGATGGTGTAGGCGCCCAGCGCGTCGAGATCGACGCAGGCGCGCAGGCTGCGGCCGATCAGACGCTGGATCTCCTGGGTGCGGCCGCTCTGCTTGCCGCCGGCCGCCTCGCGCTTGTTACGGGTATGGGTGGCGCGCGGCAGCATGCCGTACTCGGCGGTGACCCAGCCGCCGTCCTTCTTCCAGGCCGGGCCACGCTCCTCGACGCTGGCGGTGCACAGCACCTGGGTGTCGCCGAAGCAGACCAGCACCGAGCCTTCGGCATGCTTGGTAAAGCGACGCTCGAGGCGAATGGTGCGGAGCTGGCTGGGGGTGCGGCCGGAGGTGCGGGACATGGAAAGGGTCAGTCAGGATTTTTGCGGGACGCGAGTATAGTGCCCCGCCTCACGCCTCACGCCTCACGCCTCACGCCTCACGCCTCACGCCTCACGCCTCACGAGATTATGGACATCGACGAACTCGCGGAAACCTTCGAGCTGCTGGGCGACTGGGAGGAGCGCTATTCCTACCTCATCGACCTCGGCCGCAAGCTGCCGGCGCTGGCGGAGGCCGAGCGCAACGAGGAGACCAAGGTGCGCGGCTGCATGTCGCAGGTCTGGCTGGTGGGCGGTCTGCAGGCCGATGGCCGCATGCGCTTCAACGGCGATTCCGACTCCAGCCTGGTGAAGGGCCTGATCGCGCTGCTGATGGCCCTGGTCAACGACAAGACACCGGCGGAAATCCTGGCGCTGGACATCGCCGGCAGCTTCCGGCGCCTGGGGCTGGAGAGCAACATCACCGTCAATCGCCGCAACGGCTTCTACTCGATGGTGGAACGCATCCGCGCGCTGGCGGCGGCGGCTCAGCGCTAGCTCCGCTCGCTACTGCGCCTTCGGATGCGCCTTGAAGAAGGCCCAGATGGTCTCGCTGGCCTTCAGTGCCTGACTCGGCGGATCGGCGCGGCGGCGACCGGCGCTGCCCCCGGGCCAGGCGTGACCGGCGTCCTCGATCAGATAGCGCTCCACCGCCAGCCCCTCCGGGCAGCGGTAGCGCCAGTGCTGCACGCCGCCCCGCACCTGGACCTCGGGGGCCGCCTCGCAACCGTCGGCTCGTGCCCAGAAAGCGCCCTGCTCGCCGGCCGGCCGCAGCGGCCTGCCGTCCGAGGCACCGGCCACTCGGCCACCCAGTTCACCGCCCTGGGGCGGCACGATGCGATCAGCACCGCCATTGATGATCAGCGCCGACACCGGTCGCGGCGGCAACGCCTCGTCGCCGAACAGCGTGCCCACCACCGGGGCGATCGCCGCCACCGTGTCGGACAGTTCCAGCCCCAGGCGGTGGCTCATCATGCCGCCGTTGGACATGCCGGTGACGTAGATGCGGCGTGGGTCCACCGGATAGTCCTGCGAAACCTTCTTGATCAGCGCGCGGATGAAGGCGACGTCGTCCGCACCATGCTCCATCGCGTAGGCGCAACAGTGGCCAGCGTTCCAGCTCAGCAGGCGCTCCTCGAAGCGCCCGCTGCCGTCCGGGTAGACGACGATGAAGCCCTCGCGCCGGGCGATGGGTGTGAAGCCGCTCATCTGCTCGCCGTTGTCGGCATTGCCACCGCCGCCGTGCAGCATCAGCACCAGCGGCAAAGGCCCACTCGGCAAAGGCGCGGGCACACGGATCAGGTAGCTGCGCTGCGTCTCGCCCACCCGCACATGCTGACGCTCGCCGCTGTCGGCTCGGGCCGTCGCGAGCCCCGGCGCCCAGGCCAGCACCAGGCCCAGCAGGGCGGCGAACCGTAGAGGCGCGCGGCTCATTTCTTCGCGGCCGGCAGGCAGTCGGCGGCCTGTTCCGGCGTCTTGCCGCGCGCGCAGTCGCGGATGTGCTTGCGCTCGGCCTCCGGCAACTGACGCGCGGCGCGGAAGCGCTCGCGGATCTCGGCGCGGCGTTCCGGCGGCAGCTCGCGGAATTCGCGCACGAAGCCGCGCAGGCGCTCGCGCTCCTCGGGGCTCAGCGACTTCCAGCGTTCGCGCCCTTCCTTGAGCTGCGCCTTCTGTTCGGGTGGCAAGGCGTTGTAGCGGTCGGCGCGATGCAGCAGTTGCTCGCGACGGTCGGCGGGCAGGCTGTCCCAACCGGCCGCGAACTCGGACAGCGCCTGCTGCTGCTCGGGCTTGAGCTGGTTCCAGTTCTGGGCCCAGACCGCCGGCGCGGCGCACAGCAGGGCCAGCGACAGCCAGCGGCGGGCGAAATTCGGGAGCGCTTTCATGGCGGCCTCAGGCGGCATCGTCGGCGGCAAGCCAGAGCAGGTATTCGAGGTCTTCGTCCTGCAAAGGCTCCTCACCCATCGTCGGCTGGCCGACCGCCAGCTCCTCGATGGCGGGCGCCGGCGGCGCGCTCGGCATCGGCGCCTGCGGCCAGAAGCCGATGCCGAAGGCCAGCAGCACGCCGGTCGCCAGTGCCGGCGCCAGCCAGACCCAGGCCGGCCGGGGCTTCGCCTCGGCGGCGGCCAGTGCGCGACGGCGGGCGGCGGCCAGCCGCGCACGCTGCACCGGGTCGATCTCGTCCTGCCAGTGGTCGAGCGCGCGCAGCACCGGTTCGGTGCCCGGCGGCGGCGACTCGTGCTGCTCGGTTTGGCGACTCATGTTTGCGGTCCTTCCTGCACCAGCAGGGTTTGCAGGGCGCTGATCGCCCGCGACAGATGGGTTTTGACGCTGCCCTCGCTGCAGGCCATGGCCTGGGCGGTTTCGCTGGTAGAAAGCCCCTCCCAATGCCGCAGCAGGAAGGCCTGACGCTGCCGGTGCGGCAGGCTTTGCAGGGCCTGCTGCACCCGCTGCTGTACCTGCGCGCCGGCGACCAGCGCCTCCGGCCGCTCGGCCTCGGGGCCGGGCAGGCGCTCCAGCGTCGATTCCTCGGCGTCGGCGTCGTCGAACTGCCGCTGGCCCAGCCAGCGGCCGCGCAGCAACTGCTTGTAGCGCCACTTGCGCAGGCGGTTGTCGAGGATGCGGTAGAACAGCGGCGGCCACTCGGCGGGATCGTGGTCGGCGTAATGGCGGGCGAGCTGGATCATCGCCTCCTGCACGCAGTCCAGGGCCTCGTCGGCGTCGCCGCCGGTGCCGAGCTGGGCGATGCGCAGCGCCCGCCGCTCGACGCCCGCCAGGAAACCGGCGAGCGTCGAGGTCTGCGGCCGCGCGCTGGCACTCACCCGCGGGTCAATCGCGGTGACGGCGGTCGGCACGACGGTCAGCACGCTGCACCACCCGATCCCCCTTGGCATCCAGCCGGGTTTCCTTGCGCTCGCCGCGCTCGTCCAGGCGCGAGTCGATGCGGTCGCCCTTTTCGTCCAGACGACTCTGGTAGCGCTCGCCACGCTGGTCGATCTGCGTGGCGGCCTGCTCGTGGCCGTGCGCATCCAGGCGTTCGGCACGGTTGTCGGTGTGCTGCTCCACCGCGTCGCCACGGCGGTCCAGGCGCTGGTCGATGGTGTCGCCGCGCTGGTCGGCGTGCTGTTCCTTGCGCTCGCCGCGCTGATCCATGCGCTCATCGATGCGCCCGGCACGGTTCTCGACCGGGGTCTGGGCCTGCGCCAGGGGCGCCAGCAGCGCGGCACTCAAGGCCAGCGCCAGGTGGAATACGGGTTTGCGGTCCATGCGATGCTCCGGTGAGGGTAAGAGGTCGGAGGGCGTCCGACGCCACTCCTGCCCACACAAGTCCGGCGATTGCCATCCGGTTGACACGCGAGGGTGTGCTGACAGTAAAAACATCGCCGCGGCGGCAGACGGTTTTTTGGGCAGTGCGAGGAAGACAGTGTGCGCAATAGTGGTTCTATTGAAACACTGGCTGACGTAGCAATGCCCAAAAACCGTCCCGCCCCGAAGGGTTGCTGGTCAACAGCGCGTCATACGGCGTTGCCAACCTAGCGAAGGCAACCAGCCTTCGCGTCGGTAGGCGCCTTGCCTGACGCGCTGTTGACCAGCAACGCGGCGATGTTTTTATTGTCAGTACACCCTAGGATGCTGTCCTGGGTATCGCTTCCAACAGAGAGCCGTCATGTCCGCCTTCGCCATCGCATTTCTGATCTTCGCCGCCGTCACGCTCTACAAGGGCGTGGTCACCGTGCCTCAGGGCATGGAATACACCGTCGAGCGTTTCGGCAAGTACCGCGCCACCTTCACCCCCGGCCTGCACTGGCTGGTGCCCTATGTCGACCGCGTCGGCCGCCGGCTGTCGATGATGGAGCAGGTGCTGGACGTGCCCAGCCAGGAAGTCATCACCAAGGACAATGCCATGGTCGGCGTCGACGGCGTGGTGTTCTACCAGGTGCTGGACGCGCCGAAGGCCGCCTATGAGGTGCAGCAGCTGGAGTACGCCATCCTCAACCTGACCCAGACCAACCTGCGCACGGTGATGGGCTCGATGGACCTCGACGAGCTGCTCAGCCAGCGCGATCACATCAACACCAAGCTGCTGGCGGTGGTGGACCAGGCGACCTCGCCCTGGGGCATCAAGGTGACCCGCATCGAGGTCAAGGACATCCGCCCGCCGGCCGATCTGGTCGATTCCATGGCGCGGCAGATGAAGGCCGAGCGCGACAAGCGCGCCAACATCCTTGAAGCCGAGGGCTTCCGCCAGGCGGCGATCCTCAAGGCCGAGGGCGAGAAGCAGTCGCAGATCCTGCGCGCCGAAGGCGAGCAGCAGCAGGCCATCCTCGACGCCGAGGGCCGCAAGGAGGCCGCCTACCGCGACGCCGACGCCCGCGAGCGCGAGGCCCAGGCCGAAGCGCGCGCGACGATCATGGTCAGCGAGGCGGTGAGCAAGGGCGATGTGCAGGCGCTCAACTACTTCATCGCCCAGAAGTACGTCGAGGCGCTCAAGGAAATGGCGCTGTCGCCCAACCAGAAGACCGTCTACCTGCCGCTGGAGGCGATGGGCGTGATCAGTTCCATCAGCGGCATCGCCGACCTGGCCAAGAACGCCGGCCAGATCGTCAATCCCAAGGCCTGAGCCATGGACGCCCTGGTCTTCTGGCACTGGTGGGTGCTCGGCTTTGGCCTGCTGATCGCCGAGATCCTGCTGCCCGGCACCTTCTGCCTCTGGCTGGGTCTCGCCGCCTTCGTCACCGGCGCCGCCGCCTGGCTGATCCCCGGCCTGCACTGGCAGGTGGAGGTGGTGCTGTTCGCGGTGCTGTCGTTCGCGGCGGTGGGCCTGTGGTTTCGCTTCCGGCCCGCCGACAAGGCGGTGGTGGAGCACGGCCTCAACCAGCGCGGACGCGGCTACATCGGCCAGGTGTTCGTGCTGGTGGAAGCCATCGAAGACGGCGTCGGCAAGGCGCGCGTCGAGGACAGTGTCTGGCGCGTGCACGGCCCCGACCTGCCAGCCGGCGCCAAGGTGAAGGTGGTGGGCATCGAAGGCACGACGCTGCGCGTCAAGCCGGCCTGAGCCTGGGCATGAGTCGTCACCATGCTGCCCCACCCCGGCCGCCCAGGGTCCGGGTGACGCTGCCGGACAGCATCTACAGCCTCGGCGAGGAGATCGCCCACGCGCTCAGCCACGGCGTCGGCGCCTTCGCCGCCATCGCCGGCCTGACGGTACTGGTGGCCAAGGCAGCGCTCTACGGCAACGCCTGGCATGTGGTCTCGGCCAGCGTGTTCGGCGCCACCCTGATCCTGATGTACACCGCCTCGGCGCTGTTTCACGGCATCCCGCTGCCGCGCAGCAAGCAGGTGCTGCGGGTGATCGACCATTGCTGCATCTACCTGCTGATCGCCGGCACCTACACGCCGTTCACCCTGGTGACCCTGCACGGGCCCTGGGGCTGGAGCCTGTTCGCGCTGACCTGGGGGCTGGCCGCGGTCGGCGTGGTGTTCAAGATCTTCACCACCGGCCGTTACGAGGCGCTGTCCCTGGGCGTCTATCTGGCCATGGGCTGGTGCGCGGTACTGGCGATCAAGCCGCTGCTGGCGGCGCTGCCGGCGGGCGGCCTCTGGCTACTGCTGGCGGGTGGGCTGTCCTACAGCCTGGGCGTGGTGTTCTACGCCTGGGAAAAGCTGCCCTACCACCACGCGATCTGGCATCTGTTCGTGCTCACCGGCAGCGTGCTGCATTACTTCGCGGTGCTGTTCTATGTGATCCCCTCCGGCGCGGTCGGCGGCGGATAAGCGCCGTTGGTAGTCCCGCGCCCATTGGCGCCGGCGCTTGCGCTAGGGTCCGCGCATGGCCGACCTGCCCCAGACCCGCCGTCTCAGCACCCCGCCCGCCTACTCGGCGGCGGAAGAGATCGCCCATAGCGTCAGCCACGGCCTGGGTGCGCTGCTGGCGATCGCCGGCCTGGCGGTGCTTGCCGCCCGCGCCGCGATGTACGGCGAATACCTGCACATCGTCGCCTGCAGCATGTTCGGCATGGCGATGCTGCTCACCTATCTGGCCTCGGCGATCTACCACAGCGTGCCGCTGTCGCTGCTGCCCACCGCCAAGGACGTGCTGCGCGCCATCGACCAGGCCTTCGTCTACGTGCTGATCGCCGGCACCTACACGCCGTTCTGCCTGCTGGTGGTCGATGGCCCGCTCGGTCCGACCCTGTTCATCGCCACCTGGACGGTGGCGCTCACCGCCATCGCCTTCCGGATGCTGGCGCCGGACACCCACGAGCGCATCGCGCTGTGGATCTATCTGGCTCTGGGCTGGGGCGCGCTGCCGCTGATGTCGCGCCTTTCCGAAGGCCTGCCGCGCGAGGGCCTGTGGCTCTTGATCGCCGGCGGCTGCGCGTACACCGCCGGCGTCGGCTTCTACCTGCAGACCAAGATGCGCTACCACCACGCGATCTGGCATCTGTTCACCCTGCTGGGCTCGGCGCTGCACTACTTCGCGGTGCTGCTCTACGTGATCCCCTCGATCTGAAGCCTTGCGGCGGGCGCGGCGCCGTGCCAGCGTTGGCCGCAACGACCACGCTCCCCGCAGCCGACGATGAAAGCCTTCACCGCCCCCGACAGCCCCTGGCGCGTGCCCTACGACGGCCGCTTCAAGGTAGCCCGCTCGCCGACCCGGCCACCCGCTGGTGGCCTGGACAAACCGGCACGGCAGGCGCGGCTGGCGGAGCTGGTGGAGGAGCTGGCGGTGCTCCAGCACATTCTCTACGCCCACGACCACCGCTCGCTGCTGCTGGTGTTCCAGGCCATGGACGCCGCCGGCAAGGATTCCACCATCCGCGCCGTGCTCTCCGGCGTCGACCCCGCCGGCTGCCAGGTGACCAGCTTCAAGCAGCCCAGCACCACCGAGCTGGAACACGATTTCCTCTGGCGTACCACTCTGGCCCTGCCCGAGCGTGGCCGCATCGGCGTGTTCAACCGCAGCTATTACGAGGAGGTGCTGGCGGTGCGCGTGCATCCGGAATTCCTCGATGCGCAGCGGCTGCCGCAGCCCAGGCCGCCACTCAAGCGGCTGTGGGCCGAGCGCTACCAGTCGATCCGCGACCACGAACTGCATCTGGCGCGCAACGGCACGGTGATCCTCAAGTTCTGGCTGCACATCAGCAAGGAGGAGCAGCGCCAGCGCTTTCTGGCGCGCCTGGACGAGCCGGCCAAGAACTGGAAGTTCAACAGCGGTGATGTCGCCGAGCGCGAACACTGGAACGCCTACATGCACGCCTACCAGGACGCGCTCAATGCCACCAGCCGGCCGTGGGCGCCCTGGTATGCGATCCCCGCCGACTCGAAGAGCTATATGCGGCTGACGGTGGCCGAAATCGTGGTGCAGACGCTGAAGGGCCTGGATCTGCGCTACCCGGAACTGGACGCCACCGAGAAGCGGCGCTTCACCGCCATGCGCCGCAGCCTCTCCCGCAAGACCTGAACCCCGCCCTCGCGCCCGATGAGCCCACCCCAGAAGTGGACCCTGCTACTCGCCCTCTATTTCAGCCAGGGCCTGCCGTTCGGCTTCTTCACCCAGGCGCTGCCGGTGCTGCTGCGCGAGGACGGCGTCTCGCTGTCGCGCATCGGCCTCTCCGGCCTGCTGTTCCTGCCCTGGGCGCTGAAGTGGCTGTGGGCGCCCTGGGTGGACGCCCACGGCCTGCGCAAGCACTGGATCATCCCCCTGCAGCTGGCGACCATCCTCACCGCGGTGGCGCTGGCGGCGGTGGACGGCAGCGCGGAGCAGAAGCTGTTCTGGCTGAAGATCGCCATCGTGCTCTGCGCGCTGTTCGCCGCTACCCAGGACGTACCCAGCGACGCCCTGGCGGTGCATCTGCTGCAGCCGGGCGAGCGCGGCCTGGGCAATGCCGTGCAGGTCGGCGGCTACCGGCTGGGCATGGTGCTGGGCGGCGGTGCGCTGATGATCGTGCTCGACCAGCTCGGCTGGGCGGCGGCCTTTCTGGCGATGGCGGCCTTCCTGGGCTTGAGCC
This sequence comes from Stagnimonas sp. FW305-C-60, assembly GCF_058782965.1. Classification (NCBI taxonomy): domain Bacteria; kingdom Pseudomonadati; phylum Pseudomonadota; class Gammaproteobacteria; order Nevskiales; family Nevskiaceae; genus Stagnimonas; species Stagnimonas sp. FW305-C-60. The sequence continues at coordinate 1,429,923 of NZ_JBYSYF010000001.1, read as the reverse complement.
TGTGGCCGGTGCTGCGCTTCCCAGAGCAGCGCCTGCTGCCGCCGCTGGAGCGGCGCGCCCCCGGCGCCAATCCGCTGCCGGCGATCTGGGCGCGTTTGCGGCTGCCGGGCATGGCGGCGCTGCTGTTCTGGCTGGTGGCCTACAAGTTCGGCGACGCCATGGCCTCGGCGATGGTGAAGCCCTATCTGGTCGATGCCGGCTGGAGCAAGACCGCGATCGGCCTCTGGGCTGGCATCGCCGGCTCCGGCGGCGGCCTGCTCGGCGCGCTGCTCGGCGGCCTGGCCGCCGATCGCCTGGGCCGTCGTCGCGCGCTGCTCTACTGCGGTCTGGCGCAGACCGCGGCGGTGGCGCTCTACGCCCTGCACGCCCTCGGACCCGGCGGCGAGTGGCTGCTGAAGACCGCGGTGACCCTGGAGCATGTGCTCGGCGGCATGGCGACGGTGGCGCTGTTCACCCTGATGATGGACGCCAGCGATCCGCACCACGCCGGCAGCGACTACACGCTGCAGGCCTGTGCCATCGTCATCGCCACCGGCCTGGCCGGCTGGGCCGGCGGCCTGCTCGGCGATGCGCTCGGCTACGGCGCGCTGTTCGCGCTCGCCACCCTGCTCTCCGGCGCCGGCTGCTCGCTGTTGCTGTGGGCGCTGGCAGCGCGCCGTGTGCCGGCCCGGCTGAGCGCCGCCCACCCGCCGTAGGCCAACCGCGGCAGTCGTGGCTCAGTGCGGCAACAGCCGGCTACGCAGCGCGGGCCACAGCCGCAGACGCCACTGGCGACCCGGCGGCGCGGCCTCGGGCGTCGCTAACGGCGCCGATGGCCGATCAGAAGAGCTGCGCGCCGTGGTGCTGCCTTGCGCCGCCGCGCGTTGGCGGGCTTCCGCCATCGCCAGGAACAGGTCGTTCATCAGCGTCTCCTTGGAATAGGTGGCGAACAGCCGCAGCGGGGCGGCGTTCACAAATGCCTCGTTTCGGCCGGCGCCGCCTGCCAGTTGTTGTTGCGGCCGTCGGCGTAGTTGATCGGGATCGCCGCCAGCTCGGCATCGCTGACGCCGTCGAGACAGGCCAGGTGCACCAGGTAGAACTTGCCACCCAGCACCTCCAGCTCGCCGCTGCCGCAGGGGCGCACGCCGCAGGTCTTGCAGAACAGGTGGTGCATGCTGCGGGTGCCGAACTGGTAGTCGCCGAGTGCGGCGGCGTCGGTCAGCAGGCGGAAGGCCTCGGGCTTGGCGATCACTCCCCAGGCGCGGCTCTTGGCGCAGATCGAGCAGTTGCAGCGGCCGCTACCGGCGGCGAGATCAAGGTCGGCTTCAAAGTGGACGGCACCGCAATGGCAACTGCCGTGATAGGTCTTGAGCATCCTGCTTCTCCGGTTGGGCGGGCTTTGCGGAGACGACTCTAGATACCAATTAGGGCGAAATTGGCCCTATTTCGGACTACCCTGGAGGCCATGTCACGACCCACCCTGCGAGTACTCGCCGCCCTGGAACTGCTGCAAGCGCGCGGCCGCCTGAGCGGCGCCGAGCTGGCCGAGCGTCTGGGCGTGGACCGCCGCACGGTGCGCCGCTACATCGCCAAGCTGGAGGAGCTGGGCATCCCGCTGATCGCCGAACAGGGCCGCGACGGCGGCTACCGGCTGGTGCCCGGATTCAAGCTGCCGCCGCTGATGTTCAGCGACGACGAGGCGCTGGCGCTGGCGGTGGGCCTGATCGCCGCGCGCGGCCTGGGCCTCGCGGAAGCCGCGCCGGCCGCCGCCAGCGCCCAGGCCAAGCTCGAACGGGTGATGCCGCAAGCGCTGCGCAAGCGTGTCGGCGCGATGGACGAGACCGTGACCGTCGAACTGAGCCGGCCGGCGGCAGCGCTGGTGGACAACGCCGTGCTGGTGACGCTCAGCACCGCCGCACAGCAGCGTCAGCGGGTGCACCTCGCCTACCGCACACCGCAGCAGGCCGACAGCGAGCGCGACTTCGATCCCTATGGCCTGCTCTATCGCTCCGGCCGCTGGTACGTGGCCGGACACTGCCATCTGCGCCGCGAGCTGCGCTCGTTCCGGCTCGACCGGGTGCGCTCGGTGCGCGCCATCGACAGCTACTTCGGCCGCCCGGAGCACTTCGACGTGCTCGACTACCTGCGCGAGTCCATCGCCCGGCTACCGCGCGAGCACGCGGTGGAAGTGCGGCTGCACACCGACCTCGCCAGTGCCCAGCGCGAGCTGTTCTACGCCTTTGGCCTGCTGGAGTGTGTGGAAGGCGGCGTACTGCTGCGCAGCCAGACCGAAGACCTGGCCTGGTACGCGCGCGAGCTGGCGCGGCTGCCGTTCGAGTTCAGCGTGCTGCAACCGCCGGCCCTGGGCGCGGCGCTGGCGCAGCTGGGGCGGCGCCTGCAGCAGCACGACCGACCCTAGGTTTCAGCGCTCCCAGAGGATGCGTACCGCCAGCTCCGGGCTGCCACCGGGCGGGATGTTGTGCATCAACAGCTCCAGCCCCCCGGCCGGCAACCGCTGCAGGGCCAGATTCCAGCCCCAGTCCGGCCCCGGCGGCGCGGCATAGCTGCCCAGCACCAGGAAGCCGTTGGCGCGGGCCTCGCCCCGGCAGTGCATGACCGTGCCGCCGCAATGGAAGGAATCGACCCAGGCGGCGCTCACCGCCTCGCGCTCGTTGTCATTGCCCACCAGCAGCAGGCCCGCCTGTGGCTGGCCCTCGAAGCTCCATTGGTAGCGCAGCGCCAGGAACTTGCCCATCGCCTCGCTGGCGACCTGGAGCGTGCAGGGACAGGTCGCATGCGGCGGCGCCTTGGGGTCGAACCACAGACTCTTTTCGCCAGACCAGTCGCCCAGCAACTGGGGATGCAGGCTCGTCAGTTTCATCGGATGCTCCGGTGGCCCTGGGCGGTCAGTCTAGCCGCCGATCCTGCCGCAGCAAGACGTTGCGCGCCGTAAGCCCTCAGAACGACAGCCGTGCCCGCGCGCCACCCTCGGGGCGGTTCTCCAGGCTCAGCCGCCAGCGCAGCCGCTGCGCCAGCGTGGCGGCGATGTAGAGGCCCATGCCGGTGCCGCCATCGCGACCGCGGCTGCGTGGCGCGAACACCTGCGGCAGCTCCTCGGGCGGGATGCCGGGGCCATCGTCGTCGACCACCAGGCCCAGCGAATCCAGCCGCACCCGCACCGCGCCGGGCTGCTGGCGCCCGGCCTGGGCGACCGCGCGCAGGGAGTTGCGCAGCAGATTGCTGACGATCACCGCCACCGCCCCGGCCGGCGCCACCACCGTGCAGGGCTGCAGCTGCCAGTCCACCAGGGCGACGTCGAGCTGGGCCGCGCACAGCGCCGGCAGGCGCTCGTGCAGGGGCAGCGCCTCGGCCACCGGCACCGCGTCGGTACGCGACAGCCAGAGCAGGGCGTCGAGATCCTGCAGGGCGCTCTGCGCCGAGCGCAGGATGCGCGCCACCGGCGGCGTTGGCTGGCTGGCGTCGAGGATCTCCGCCGCGCCCTGGATCACCGCCAGCGGCGTGCGCAGCTCGTGGCTGGCGCTGGCGGCGAAGGCGCGTTCGCGCTCGACCAGTTCGTCGACCCGCGCCATGTGGCTGTTGAGCGCCTCGGTAATCACCGCCAGCTCGCTGTCGTGCGGCGCCGCCGGCAGCCGGGCGCCACGCTGCTCGGGGTCTAGGCCGCGCAGATCGGCGACCAGGCCATCGAGCGGCGCCAGGGTCTGCCGCGCCAGGCGGCCGGACAGCCACCAGCCGAGCAGGGCGGTGAGCGCCATGCCGGCGAGCAGCGCCAGCCACAGCAGCTGCTCGCGGGAGTTCAGCGCCTGGTCGCTATAGCTGAGGTAGGCGCTGTCGCCGGGCGCGATCTGTCGCACCAGCACGTAATGCGGGCGGCCCTCGTAGGCGACGTCGGAATGGATGCCCGGCGGCAGCGCCCAGATCGCCGCCGGCGGCGGCGCGCCGCCCAGCGCCGGGCGGTAGTAGCGCAAGGTCTCGCTCTGCAACTCGCTGGCCTCGGGCGCCACGCCGGCGCGCACGAAGTAGCGCATCTCGCGCTCCAGCAGATCGCCCAGGGTGGAATGCTCGATGTAGCGCTCCACCGCCAGGAAGCAGAGCCCGAGCAGCAGCACGCTCAGCAGCGACAGGCTGACCAGGGAGGAAGCGAGCCGGCGGCGCAGGCGATGGCCACCGGTCCCCTGGCCTGTCAATGCCGATGCCATCGCCGCGGCACTAAGCGGCCACTTCAGGCATCGAGTACGGCCAGGCGATAGCCCTCGCCGTGCACGGTGTGGATGAGCTTGGTCGGGAACGGCTTGTCGACCGCCGCGCGCAGATTGTGCAGGTGCGCGCGCAGCACATCGCCATCGGGCGCGTCATCGCCCCAGAGGGCGCGCTCCAGCTCGGCGCGGGTGACCAGCCGCGGCGAGCGGCGCAGCAGCATCTCTAGCAGGCGGCGCTCGGCGCGGGTGAGGGTGATCGGCTTGCCGGCGCGGCGCACCTCGGCAGTGCCGGGGTCGCATTCCAGGTCCGCCACCCGCAATACCTGGTCGGCGACGGTGCCGCTGGCGCGCCGGTGCAGGGCCGCGAGGCGGGCCGCCAGCTCGGAGAGCGCGAAGGGCTTGACCAGATAGTCGTCGGCGCCGGCGGCGAGGCCATCGACACGGTCGGCGACTGCGTCCAGCGCGGTGAGCATCAGCACCGGCGTGCTGACGCCCTGCCCGCGCAGGCGCCGGCACAGGCTGGCACCGTCCAGGCCGGGCAGCAGGCGGTCGAGAATGATTACGTCGGCACCGCCCGCCTGGGCGCGCGCCAGCCCGGTGGGGCCGTCGGCGGCGAAGTCCACCGTATGGCCCTGGGCGGTAAGGTAGTCCCCGACATTGGCGGCGAGGTCGGGGTGATCTTCAATGACGAGGACGCGCATGCCCGGATGATACGTCGCGTCCGGGTGAAGAATCCGTCAAGCCTCTTCCGGCGTCCGGGCGCGCTGCTTGCCGATCCAACCCGCCCACAATATGCCCAGCTCGAACAACAGGTAGGAGGGCAGCGCCACCAGGATCTGGCTGGCGACATCCGGCGGGGTGATGATTGCCGCCGCCACGAAGATGCCGACCAGCACATAGCCGCGCGCCTCCTTGAGCTGGGCGACGCTGACGAAGCCGGTCCAGACCAGCAGCACCACCGCCACCGGCGTCTCGAAGGCGACGCCGAAGGCGATGAAGATGGTGAGGATGAAGTCCAGGTACTTGCCGATGTCGGTCGCCACCTGCACGCCCTCGGGCGCGACGCCGATCATGAAGTGGAACACCGCCGGCAGGGTCACGTAATAGGCGAAGGCGATACCGGCGTAGAACAGCAAGGTGGAAGAGGCCAGCAGCGGCGCGATCAGCTTGCGCTCGTGCCGGTAAAGGCCGGGCGCGACGAAGCCCCAGACCTGGTAGAGAATCCAGGGCATCGCCAGCACGATGGACAGCAGCGCCACCAGCTTGAACGGGATCAGGAACGGCGAGGCCACCTCGGTGGCGATCATGCTCGCGCCGGGCGGCAGCAGCTTCATCAGCGGCGCGGCGAAAAAAGCGTAGATCTCGCGCGCGAAGAAAATCATCGGCAGCAGCAGCACCAGCACGCCGATCATGGCGCGCAGGAAACGGGTGCGCAGTTCCAGCAGATGCTGGAGCAGGGGCTGTTCGGCGCCGGACGCGTTGGGGTCGATGATCGGCATCGACTAGTTCTTGCCGTCGCCGGGCGGCGTGGCGGCGTCCTTGACCTCGTTGGCGGTGGACTTCACCTGCGACTCCAGCATGGAGAACTGCTCGCGGGCCAGGCGGTTGGCCTCATCGAGCTTTTTCTTCAGGTCCGCCGCCTGGGTTTCCCGCTCCAGCTCGGCGGACAGATTGCGCATATAGCTCTTGGCCTGGCCGGTCCAGCGGCCGACGCTGCGCGCAACCTTGGGCAGGCGCTCCGGCCCCAGCACGATCAGGGCGATCACGAAGCACAGGAACAGCTCGCCGAAACCGATATCGAACATGGGCTTAGAGCCGGCCGCGAGGCAGGGCGGCTAGACCTGGTCTTTCTTGGTTTCGCTCTGCACGGTCTGCGACTGACCGGCAACCGCCTCCGGCTTCTTGGCCGCCTCGGTCTCGCCTTCGCGCATCGCGTCCTTGAAGTTCTTCACCGCCGAGCCGAGGTCGCCGCCGGCACCGCGCAGCTTCTTGGTGCCGAACACCAGCACCACCACCACCAGCACGATCAGCCAGTGCCAAAGAGAGAAGGAACCCATGTGTATCTCCTAAAAAAGTGACCTACTTCGAGCGCGCGGCTTTTTCCGCGTGACCGGAAGTACCCATGCGGCGCGCCAATTCAGCCAGCACCGCCTGGGAGGAAAGGCCCCGGTGCGCGAGCAGCACCAGGGTGTGGAACCAGAGATCCGCCACCTCGTAGACCAGCGCCGCGTCGTCGGGGTTCTTGGCGGCGATGATGGTCTCGGCCGCTTCCTCGCCCACCTTCTTGGCGATGCCATCCACACCCTTGGCGTAGAGGCTGGCGGTATAGGAACTGGTGGCATCGGCTCCCTTGCGGGCGAGCAGTTGCGCATCCAGGGCTTCGAGAATCTGACTGGCGGGTACGGACATCGCGCAAGTTTAGCCCAGCGAATGCTGCAACAGTGCGTCAGCGCGACGCCACAGCCACTTGGCAAAGCCTGGGTAAAGACCGGTCTGCGCGGCGCGCCAGCGCCGGAATACCCACCACCACCGGCAGCGCCCCCCATATCCACTACGAGGTGTATCCGGATTCCAGCGCGGTCTACGGCGACACCAGGCTTCGGCCTGATGCCCCGCGCATCCGGCCACAAAAAAACCCGCAAGCGCGGGCATTTTTTGTGGCCGGCAGGCGCTCACATGCGCACGCGCACCCCGCGCTGCGCCAGATAGCTCTTGGCGTCGCCAACGGTGTAGGTGCCGTGGTGGAAGATGCTGGCGGCCAGCGCCGCATCGGCATGGCCTTCGGCCAGACCCTGGTAGAGATGCTCCAGGCTGCCGACGCCACCAGAGGCGATCACGGGCACATTGACCCGGCGGTTGATCGCCGCCAGCAGCTCGACGTCATAGCCTTCCTTGGTGCCGTCGCGGTCCATGCTGGTCACCAACAGCTCGCCAGCGCCGTACTGCACCATCTTCGCCGCCCAGTCCACTGCATCGAGGCCGGTGGCCTTGCGGCCGCCGTGGGTGAACACCTCCCAGCGCAGCGGCTCCTTCTTCTTGCTCACCCGCTTGGCGTCGATGGCGACGACGATGCATTGCACGCCGTAGCGGTCGCCCGCCTCGCGCACGAAGTCGGGGTTCTGCACCGCCGCGGTATTGATGCTGACCTTGTCAGCACCGGCGGCCAGCAGGCATTTCACGTCGGCGCAGCTGCGCACGCCGCCACCGACGGTGAGCGGGATGTAGATCTCGCGCGCCACCGCCTCGACCGTCGCGAACAGGGTCGGACGATCATCGGAGCTGGCGGTGATGTCGAGAAACACCAGCTCGTCGGCGCCCTGGGCGTCGTAGCGGCGGGCGACCTCGACCGGATCGCCGGCATCCTGCACGTCCTCGAACTTCACGCCTTTGACCACCCGGCCGCGGTCGATGTCCAGACAGGGGACGATGCGCTTCGCCAGCATTGCGGTCAGCCTCGGGCGATCTTGACGGCGTCGGCAAGGGTGAACTTGCCTTCGTAGAGCGCGCGACCGATCACCGCACCGACCACGCCATCGCCTTCCAGCTCCTTGAGCTTGCGGATGTCGTCCAGCGAGCCGATGCCGCCGCTGGCGATCACCGGCGTCTTGATGGCGCGGGCCAGGGCGACCGTGGACTCGGCGTTGAAGCCTTCGAGCATGCCGTCGCGGCCGATGTCGGTGTAGATGATCGCCTCGACGCCATCGTGCTCGCACTGCTGGGCGATCTCGACCACGGTGTGGTGGCTGAGCTTGCTCCAGCCATCGACGGCAACGTGCTCGCCCTTGGCGTCGAGGCCGACGATCACATGCCGCGGGTATTCGATGCAGAGGTCGTGCAGGAAGTGCGGCGCGGTGATCACCCGGGTGCCGAGGATCACGTAGCCGACGCCGATGTTGAGGTAGCGCTGCACGGTCTCCTCGTCGCGGATGCCACCGCCGACCTGCACCGGCACATTGCCCGCGGCCTGGACGATCTTCTCCACCGCCTTGAGGTTGACCGGCGCGCCCTTGAGGGCACCGTCGAGGTCGACAACATGGATGCGCTCGGCGCCATCACCGATCCAGCGCCGCGCCATTTCGGCGGGGTCGTCGGAAAACACCGTGACGTCGTTGAAATCACCCTGGCGCAGGCGGACGCACTGGCCGTTCTTGAGGTCAATCGCTGGGATCAGGAGCATGACGCGTAGTAGCTAGGCGTGGAACGCCTGGACAGTGGGTTTGTGCGCGTAGGGTGGTAAATCCTTGCGGCAAAGCGTAACACCATCGGTGCACGCCAACAGCCAGTTCAAGGATTCCAGCTGACGAAGTTGGACAACAGCCGCAAACCGAGCAGCTGGGACTTCTCCGGATGAAACTGAAAGGCCACCAGATTTTCGCGGGCGATGGCGGCAGCGAACACCTGGGTGTATTCGGCAGTGCCCAGCACATGGGCGGGGTTCTTGGGTCGCGCGTAATAGCTGTGCACGAAGTAGAACCAGCTCTCGTCGGGGATGCCCTCCCATACCGGGTGCGGCTTGGTCTGCTTCACCTGGTTCCAGCCCATGTGCGGCACCTTCAGGCGCTCCGCACCCTCGGTCGGCGGGTCGGGAAAGCGCACCACCTCGCCGGGGAACAGACCTAAGGCCGGCACGCCGCCGTTCTCCTCGGAGAACTCCAGCATCACCTGCATGCCCAGGCAGATGCCCAGCATCGGCACCTTCTTGGAGGCCTCGACCACCAGCTGCGCGAGCTCCAGGCGGTTCAGCTCTTTCATGCACTCGCGCACGCCGCCGACGCCGGGCAGCACCAGACGATCGCAGTCGAGCAGCTCCTCGGCGTCGTAGCTCACCACCACTCGCTGATCGGGCGCCACCCGCTCCAGGGCCTTGGCCAGGGAGTGCAGGTTGCCCATGCCGTAGTCAATAACGCCGATGGATCGCATGCGACCGATGTGTAGCAGGGAGACTTAGAGGACGCCTTTGGTGGAAGGCGTAACGTCGATCTGGCGCGGATCGATCTCGCTGGCCGCGCGCAAGGCGCGGCCAAAGGCCTTGAAGATGGTCTCAGCGACATGGTGCGCGTTCTTGCCGCGCAGACTGTCGACGTGCAGCGTCACCTTGGCGTGGTTGACGAAGCCCTGGAAGAACTCGTGCAAGAGGTCGACGTCGAACTCGCCGACGTGCGAGCGCGGAAAGTCCACGAACCACTCCAGGCCGGGGCGGCCGGAGCAGTCGATCACCACCCGCGACAAAGCTTCGTCGAGCGGCACATAGGCGTGGGCGTAGCGGCGGATGCCTTTCTTGTCGCCCAGCGCCTTGTCGAAGGCCAGACCCAGCGTGATGCCGACGTCTTCCACCGTGTGGTGGGCATCGATGTGCAGATCGCCCTGGGCGTGGATGGCGAGGTCGATCAGCCCGTGCCGCGCCACCTGATCGAGCATGTGGTCGAAGAACGGCACGCCAGTGACGAAGACCGCCGAGCCACTGCCGTCGAGATTGATCTCGACCTTGATCTGGGTCTCGCGCGTGTTGCGCTCGACGCTGGCTTTGCGGGGGCTCATCTCGCCGTGGGGGCTAAACAAAAGTGGCGCGCAGGATACACCCGGCTGTTGGCGAAGCAAAACCAGGCCGGAGCCGAGGCGCAAACCGCCGCGACCTTGCTGCACCTCGCCGCCGACGCGCGGGGCGCAGCAAGTGGCTGGGACGACCCGCCAGGTCATTGCCGGCGCCAGGCCGGGCAGGCAGCATACCGGTCAGTATGCCTTCGGAGTCCTTCATGCCCGCCGTACAGAGCCTGGACCTGCTAAGCCGTGACGGCCATCCCCTGGCCGCCGATTTCTTCGCCCCGGACAACACACCGCGCGCGGCGGTGCTGATCGCCGGCGCCATGGGCGTACCGCGCCGCTTCTACGCGGCCTTCGCCAGCGACCTCGCCGACCACGGCCTGGCGGTATTGACGCTCGACTACCGCGGCTTTGGCGGCTCGGCGCCCAAGCGCCTGCGCGGCTACCGCGCCTCGATCAGCGACTGGATCGACCACGACCTGCCGGCCGCGCTCGACGCCCTGGTCGAGCGCGCACCCGGCGCGCCCTTGCTGTGGCTGGGCCACAGCGTCGGCGGCCAGCTGTTCGGCTTCATGGACACCTCCCGCCTGCGGGGCGCCCTGCTGGTCGCCAGCCAGAGCGGCCACTGGGCGCTCTGGGACAAGCCGGAGTGGCGACGGCGGATGTGGACGCTCGGCCATGTGCTGCTGCCCGGCTGCGCGCTGACGCTCGGTCGCTTCCCGGGCCGCCTGCTCGGTGGCGACGATCTGCCGGCCGGCGTTGCCCGCCAATGGGCAGCCTGGATCCGCGACCCGGAATACCTGGGCCACCTCGCCCGCCGCCGCGACTGGGCCGACTTCGCCCGCTACCAGGGGCCGCTAAGGCTGGTGAGCATCGCCGACGACGACTACGCGCCGCCACGCGCCGGTGCCGCTCTGCTGGCCTACTTCCGGCAGGCGCGCGGCGAGCGGGTGACGGTGACGCCGGCCGAGGTCGGCGCCGAACGCATCGGCCACTTCGACGGCTTTCGCAGCCGCCACCGCGAGCGCCTCTGGCCGCAGTGGCGGGACTGGCTGCTGGCGCAGGCGGCGACGGCTTAGCGCCGCCGCGCGCTCCGACGCCGCCAGCCGATCAGCAGCGCGAACGGCAGCAGCAACGTCGCCGGCAGGGCACCGCCGAACCGGCCTTCGTTGTTGCCGCCAGAGCTGCCACCACCACTGCTGCTGCCACCGGAGCTGCTGGTTCCGCCGCTGCTGCCGCCACCGGCGGCAGTCACCACGATCGTCACCGTCGCCGGCACGGCACTGACCTTGCCGGCCTTGTCTTTGACCGTGAGGTTGGCGATATAGCTGCCGGCCTGGTCGTAGACGTGCTCGGTGCTGGCGGTCGCCTGGTCCACCACCGGCTCGCTGCCGTCACCGAAGCCGAAGGTGTAGCTGCTGACTGCATCGCCGGCGTCCGGATCGCTGGAGCCGCTGCCATCGAACTGCACCCGCAGCGGCGCCACCCCGGTCAGCGGCGCGGCGCTCAGCACCGCCACCGGCGCGCGGTTGTCATCGACCGGCGGCGGCTCGACGGTGCCAAAGTCATAAGTCCAGATGCCGCGCCCGTAGGCGGCGACAAACAGGCGGTTGGGATTGCCGGGCTGCACCTGCATCTGACCGACCGCGACATTCGGGAAGCCCTGGCCCAGCACCGCCCAGCTGCCGCCCTGGGTGTCGCCGGAAATGAAGGCGCCAAGATCGCCACCGACGATCAGCTGGTCGTTGCGCAGCACGATCGCGGTCACCGGCGCATCCGGCAGGCTGCCGGTGATGTCGACGAAACTCGCGCCGGCATCGGTGGACTTGAACAGGCGACCACTGCCGATGTTGGCATTGCTGTCTTGGTAGTACGCGCCGGGCGGCGCCCACTGGCGGCCGGAGTAATCGCCCAGGCCGACGTACACCGTCCGGGGATCGGCGGGGTCGATCTCGATGGCCGAGATATAGCGGTTGGGCAGGCCCGCCGCGGCGGCGAAATGCCAGCCATCGCTGCTGCCCTTCTGCGGCGGTTTGTCGCCGCCGACATTGGTCGCCAGCGCGTTATGGAAGCCCAGTTCGCTGCGGTTGAGGATGTCGCAGACGCCGCAGAAGCCAGCGTAGATGGCCGCCCCTTCGACGTCGAGCTTGGACATCTGGTAGTTCTGCGCGTTGTCCGGCTGAGTGCCGGCATCGAACACCTGCACCCAGCTTCCGGTCGGGCCTTCCAGGCGCACCACGATTTCGCGCGCGCCGGTGACCAGGTGCTTGGCGTCGGTGGGGTCCATCTGGAAGTAGTTGGAGAAGGTCGCGCCGGTCAGGGTCGGTGCGATGCCGGTCCAGTTGGTGCCGCCATCGGTGGTCACCCGCATGTCGGCATTGGTGTACTCGCTGTAGGCGATGCTGGAATTGTCCGGGTCCACCGAGGCAAAGAAGCCGTCGCCGCCATAGGCCATGAACTGGCCGCCGCCCTGGTTGGTTGCCGGATCGGGATCGACCTTGCCGGAGCCGTTGTCCTGCAACCCAAACCACACCGTGCCGTCCTTGGCCACCGCCAGGCCGTAGGGCAGCAGGGTGTTGAAGCCCTCGTTGGCGCCATCGCCCCAACCGGCGTTGACGAACTCGCTACCGCTGGCGACGTGCTGCTTGTAAACGCCACCGTCGTTGCCGGCGAAGATGGTCACGCCGCCCTCGCCGTCGGGCACGAACAGGCCTACGTGCTGGTCGGGGTGGGTGGTGTCATGCGGGATCGGATCATTGCTGAGCGGGCAGACCGGCAGGCCCAGGCTGAGGCCGCCGCAGGTACTGCCGGCGAAGTAGTCGCCGATCACCTTGAAGTCGTCGGGGCCGGACTGCAGCAGGCCGTTGAGCGGCAGCTGGGTGACGCGCGAGGCCCAGACCTCTTCCAGGCCGAACAGCATGCGGGTCGGCACGCCCAGCAATTGCCGGGTCGGGTCTACCGCCACCCAGAGGTTGTAGTAGCCCTGCACGCCCGGGGCGTAGCCCAAGGCGGTCTGGGTCACCAGGGCCGAGCCGCTGGTGGGATTGGCGGCGATCTCGGCGTAGTCGGCCATGCGCACCCAGCTGTCACCGAAGTCTGGCGACACATAGATGCCATTGAACAGCGAGGAGAACAGCAGGCTGGTGCCGATGCCGATCAGGCCGGTGGGGTCTTCCGGCAGGTCCAGGGTCGGCACGCCGCCGTTGAACAGCACCGCATCGGAGACGATGGCGTAGAGGTAGTTGTGGTCCTGGTCCGGGCCGGTGACGGCACCGAAGGCGATGCGGCCGATGCGCTCCTTGGGGGTGAAGCCGATCGGCAGCGCGGCATCCAGCGCATAGGCGTCGACCAACTCAACGAAACTGCCGGGCTCGCCGGTCGCGGAACGGTACAGGCCGTTGCCGGGCGAGTGCAGTTTTCCATCCGGGTAGGCCTTCTGCCCGGCGCGATAGCCGACGCCGGCGATCACCGGACAACCCTTGGCGTCACAGACCACCTCCGTGCTGCCGCCCGGCTGTTGAACCACGACATCGGTGACGAAATTGGCGAACAGGCATTCGGCGTCGGAGCGGCCCTCGCAACCACCGCCCACCGGCAGCGGCACCAGGCTGTAGCTGCGGCCGGCGTCGGTGGAGCGGTACAGCCCCTTGCTGGTGCCGGCGTAGACGATTTCCGGATGGCTCTTATCGACCACCAGCTTGAAGCCCATGATGCCGTCCGGCACGCCTGCGGCGAAGTGCCAGGTCTGGCCGAGATCGTCGCTCCAGTAGGCGCCCAGGCCGACGAAGTTGTAGCCACCCATGCTCGGCTCGCCGCCCAGGGCGAGCAGGCTGCCGCCGGCGGCCGGAGTCCAGGCGACCGCACCCACGGTCTGCGAAGGCAGGGCGTTGCCGACCGAAGTCCAGTTGTCACCCAGGTCGGTGCTCATCCAGACGCCGCCGGTGCCTACCGAGGCGAACAGGCGCCCGTGCTCGGCGTCGTAGTCCAGGCTGTCGACGCGGCCGCCCAGCTTCACCAGGCCGGTGTCGTTGACGCTGGGAAAACGCACGTCGTTGGAGATCAGCGGCCCACGGCCATAGGGCTGCCAGGCGCTGCTGGCGCCTTCGACCTTGGCCTGCGCCTTGGGGCTGGCCAGCCGCTCTTTCTGCGCGTGCAGGCGGCGCAGCGCACCCGGCTCCGGCAGACCGCGACGGGCGCCGGCGTCCTGCTCCATCGCCATGCGCTCCGGCAAGCGCTCGGGCAGCCGCGCCGGCAGGCAGGCCGCGGTGATGCCCTGCTCGCGCGCCTCCTCGCCCGCCGGCACGCTGCCGCTGGGGCAGGAGCGCGGCGTGGCAAGCCCGGCGCCGCCGGGCAGCATCCACAGTACGGATGCAGTCGCCAGGCTGGCGCAGGCCAGCGCGAGCCCAGGCGACAACCAGCGATGGAACCGGGGCGAGAGCTTGGGGACAGGATTCATGGCGCTTCCAAAGACGTTCAGGGACGGTCCGCACGGCGGGACGCATGGCTATTGCAACGGCCATCGGCGGCGCAGGATGACAACAATGTCAGGTTTGGGCGAGACAAGCAGACTTCGTGCCGCCCGGCTGGTCGGGCGCCGCGCGCCGCGCAGCGCCCGGCGACGGAACTAGGGATAAACTGCGCGCCCTTTTTGGAGTTGCCCATGAACATCGGACCGCAGTGCGCCGTCAGCTTTCACTACACCCTCACCGACGACGCCGGCGCTGTGGTCGACAGCTCGCGCGGCGGCGAACCGCTGGCCTATCTGCACGGCGCCGGCAACATCGTGCCCGGACTGGAGGACGCCCTCTCCGGCCGCGGTGCCGGCGAGCAGTTCAAGGTCAGCATCGCCCCCGAGCAGGGCTATGGCGCGCGCATCGAGGCGCTGGTGCAGAAAATGCCGCGCAGCATGTTCGAGGGCATGCCCGGCCCCGAGATCGGCATGCAGTTCCAGGCCGAGAGCAACATGGGCCCGGTGATGGTCACGGTGATCGCGGTGGACGAAGACAGCGTGACCCTCGACGGCAACCACGCCATGGCCGGCGCCACCCTGCACTTCGAGGTCGAAGTGGTGGCGGTGCGCGCCGCCAGCGCCGAAGAGCTGGAGCACGGGCATGTCCACGGCGCCGGCGGTCACCACCACTGAACGGCGGCCGACTCCGTCGGTCTGAACGGCAACTCCGCCGCAACCCCAGGATCTCCGCGCATGTATCTGCCCGCCAACGCCATCGCACTGGCTCTCGTTTTCGGTTCGCTGATCCTGCCGATGCCCGGCCTGGCGCTGGAAAAGCCGGTCGCCATCAAGGAAGCGCCCAAGGCCCTGCGCGAGGCGGTGGCGTCGGAGCAGCGCAGCCCGGCATTCCGCGAGCGCGACCGCTACCGGCACCCGCTGGAGACGCTGGAATTCTTCGGGGTGGAGCCGAACATGAGCGTGGTCGAGCTCTGGCCCGGCGCCGGTTGGTATACCGAGATCCTGGCGCCCTATCTGCGCCAGCGCGGCAACTACATCGCCGCCGGCTTCGTGCTCGATGAAAACTCGCCGCGCTATCAACTGCGACTCAACGAGGTGCTGCTCGACAAGCTGCGTGCGCAGCCGGCGCTCTACGACCGCGCGCAGCTCACCACGATGGGGCCGCCGGACCACTGGCAGATCGCGCCAGAAGGCAGCGCCGACCGGGTGCTGAGCTTCCGCAATGTGCACAACTGGCTGGCCGGCGACTACGCCCCGCAGGTGTTCGCCGCCGCCTACCGGGCGCTCAAGCCGGGCGGCCTGTTCTGCATCGTCGAGCACCGCGCCTGGCCGGGCACCAGCATCGAGCAGATGAAGAAGACCGGCTACGTGACCGAGGAAGAGGTGTACCGGCTGGCCGAAGAAGCCGGCTTCCTGGCGCTGTCCGGCTCCGAGATCAACGCCAACCCCAAGGACAGCAAGGACTACCCGGAAGGCGTCTGGACTCTGCCGCCGACCCTGGCGCTGAAGGAGCTGGACCGCGAGAAGTACCTCGCCATCGGCGAGTCCGACCGCATGACCCTGCGCTTCGTGAAGCCGGCCAAGCGCTGAAGCGTCGCGCCGCTCAGTCCGGCGCCGGTGGCGGGATCTGGCTGAAGCGCGCGTCCCAGTCGTCGCGCTGGCGGATCAGCCGCAGGTCTTGCCAGAGCACCAGCGCCTCGGTGCGCAGGTTGCCGCCAACCCGGCTCTTGGCGAGATCGACATTGCTCCACACCCTGAGCTCGCCCTCGCGCAGCTCGGCGTGGCCAGTGCGGCCGCGCTCCAGGCCCGGCAGCAGGCGGTGCAGGCGCGGTGCGTAGGCCGCCGGATCGTCGGGGCGGAAGTCCACTTCCATCAGCCGGTCGTTGAAGAATTCCAGGCCGAGCTGGCCCTCCACCTCCAGGTGCCGGTAGCCGTCCACGGTCAGCGTCACCATCTGCCGGGGCGGGTACTTGGCGCTGGGCGGCCGCTTCAGCTCGCGGCGCTGCACCGCATAGCCGGCTGCCTCCAGCGCCTGCCGCAGCGGCGTCTCCGACTCATAGCTTTGCAGGCCCTCGATCAACTCCAGGCGCGGCTCGGCGAGCGCGCGGAACTGGGCGCTCTCCGGATGCGACTGCGCCCCCCGGTGCAGTTGCGCATACCAGTAACTGGCACCCAGGCCGGCCAGGACGATGGCGCCGGCCAGCCAGTACAGCGGCCGGCGCGGCTGCGGCCTCGGCAGGGCCTTGCCGGGCAGCGGAATGGGTTGGGTGCGGCTGAATTGTTCCTGGCTCATGCCTACAGGTTGCCTGCTGGCGCGCCGCCGCGCGAGTGGCGCGCGCCCAAGGGACTCAGTCCTCGGGCTCGTACCCCAGGTTCGGCGCCAGCCATTTCTCCGCCTGCTGCAGCGTCCAGCCCTTGCGCTGGGCGTAGCTCGCGACCTGCTCCTTGTTGATGCGGCCAAGCACGAAGTACTGCGCCTCCGGATGCGCGTAATACCAGCCGCTGACCGAGGCGCCGGGCCACATCGCCATGCTCTCGGTCAGCGCGATGCCGGCGCTGTGCTCGGCGTCGAGCAGCTGCCAGATGGTCGCCTTCTCGCTGTGCTCGGGGCAGGCGGCATAGCCGGGCGCCGGGCGGATGCCGGCGTACTTCTCGGCGATCAGCTCCTCGTTGCTCAGATGCTCGTCGCCGGCATGGCCCCAGAACTCCTTGCGCACGCGCTGGTGCAGGCGCTCGGCGAAGGCCTCAGCCAGACGGTCGGCCAGCGACTCCAGCAGGATCGCCGAGTAGTCGTCATTGGCCTTCTTGAAGGCCTCGACCTTCTCCTTGCAACCCAGACCGGCGGTCACCGCGAAGGCACCGACGTAGTCGTGCAGGCCGGATTCCTTCGGCGCCACGTAGTCGGCGAGGCTGCGGTTGGGCACGCCGGCGCGGTGCTCGCCCTGCTGGCGCAGATTGAGCAGGCGCAGCTTCTCCACCGTGCGGCGCTCGTCGGTATAGACCGCGATGTCGTCGTGGTCGACGGTATTGGCGGGGAACAGGCCGAACACGCCGTTGGCGCTGATCCATTTCTCGGCGATCAGGGTATCGAGCATGGCCTGGGCGTCGGCCCAGAGCTTGCGCGCCTGCTCGCTGGTAGCCGGGTTGTTGAGAATCTCCGGGAACTTGCCCTTCATCTCCCAGGCGATGAAGAAGGGCTGCCAGTCGATGTATTCGCGCAGCTCGGCGAGGGAGTAGTCCTTGAAGACCTTCACGTACTGCGTGGCCTGCTCGTGGTGCTGGTGATCGCAGTTCGGCCCTTCGCACACATCCTTGGTCTGCTGCACCAGCATGCGCGGCCGGAACGGGTGGTAGCCCGCCCACTCGATGGGCGTGCGATTGGCGCGCGCCTTGTCCAGCGTCACGAATTTCTCGTTCTGGTGCTTGTTGGCGTGACGCTCGCGGATCTGGTCGTACTCAGCCTTGGTCTCGGCCATGAGCTTCGGACGCTGCTCGTCCGACAGCAGCGCGGCGGCGACCGGCACCGAGCGCGAGGCGTCCTTCACCCAGACCACCGGGCCTGCATAGGCCGGGTCGATCTTCACCGAGGTGTGCGCACGCGAAGTGGTCGCGCCGCCGATCAGCAGCGGAATCGTGAAGCCCTGCCGCTGCATCTCCTTGGCCAGGTGCACCATCTCGTCCAGCGAGGGCGTGATCAGGCCGGACAGACCAATGATGTCGACCTTCTCGGCCTTCGCGGTATCGAGGATCTTCTGCGGCGGCACCATCACGCCGAGGTCGATGACGTCGTAGTTGTTGCACTGGAGCACGACGCCGACGATGTTCTTGCCGATGTCGTGGACATCGCCCTTCACCGTCGCCATCAGGATCTTGCCCTTGCTCTGCACCACGTCGCCGGGCTTCTTCTCGGCCTCGATGAAGGGGATCAGGTAGGCGACCGCCTTCTTCATCACCCGCGCCGACTTCACCACCTGCGGCAGGAACATCTTGCCGGCGCCGAACAGGTCGCCGACCACGTTCATGCCCTCCATCAGCGGGCCTTCGATCACCTCGATCGGCCGGCCGCCGCGCGCGGAGATTTCCGCACGCAGCTCCTCGGTGTCGGCCTCGACGTACTGGTCGATGCCCTTCACCAGCGCGTAGGTGATGCGGGCGCCGGGCGTGGTCTCGCGCCAGCTCAGGTCTTCGGCGCGCGCCTCCTGCTTCTGGCCGCTGAAGCGGCCGGCGATCTCGATCAGGCGCTCGGTGGCATCGGCGCGGCGGAACAGGATCACGTCCTCGATGCGCTCGCGCAGCTCGGGGTCGAGCTGGTCGTAGACCATCAGCGCGCCGGCGTTGACGATGCCCATGTCCATGCCCTCGCGGATCGCGTGGTACAGGAACACCGAGTGGATCGCCTCGCGGACGTGGTTGTTGCCACGGAAGGAGAACGAGACGTTGGAGACACCGCCGCTGATTTTCGCGTGCGGAAGATTGGCCTTGATCCACTTCACCGACTCGATGAAGTCCAGGCCATAGAGGTTGTGCGCCTCGATGCCGGTGGCGACCGCGAAGATGTTGGGGTCGAAGATGATGTCTTCGGGCGGAAAGCCGACCTGCTCGGTGAGGATCTTGTAGGCGCGCGCGCAGATGGTCTTGCGCCGCTCCAGGGTGTCGGCCTGGCCTTCCTCATCAAAGGCCATGACCACGGCGGCGGCGCCGTACTTGCGGCAGAGCCGCGCCTCGCGGATGAACTTCTCCTCGCCCTCCTTCATCGAGATGGAGTTGACGATGGGCTTGCCCTGCACGCATTGCAGGCCGGCCTCGATGATCTCCCACTTGCTGGAGTCGATCATGATCGGCACCCGCGAGATGTCCGGCTCGCTGGCGAGCAGGTTCAGGAAGCGGCGCATGGCGAACAGGCCGTCGAGCATGCCCTCGTCCATGTTGACGTCGATCACCTGCGCGCCAGCCTCGACCTGCTGGCGGGCGATGGCGACGGCGGTGGTGTAATCGCCGGCCTTGATCAGGTCGCGGAACTTCGCCGAGCCGGTGACATTGGTGCGCTCGCCGACGTTGACGAACAGCGTGCGCGGCTCGCCCTCGACGCCGATGGTGAAGGGTTCCAGGCCCGCCAGTCGCAGCGCGCGCTTGGGCTTGGCCTGCACGCGCGGCTTTACCGGCGCGACCGCCTTCGCAATGGCGCCGATGTGTGGCGGCGTGGTGCCGCAGCAGCCGCCGACGATGTTCACCAGCCCGCTCTCGGCGAACTCGCGGATGATCGCGGCGGTGTCTTCCGGCTTCTCGTCGTACTCGCCGAAGGCATTCGGCAGGCCGGCGTTGGGGTAGCAGGAGATATAGCAGTCGGCGACCCGTGCCAGCTCGGCGATGTAGGGGCGCATGTCCTTGCCGCCCAGCGCGCAGTTGAGGCCCACCGCCAGCGGCTTGGCATGCGCCACCGAGTTCCAGAACGCCTCGGTGACCTGGCCCGAGAGCGTGCGGCCGGAGGCATCGGTGATGGTGCCGCTGATGATGATCGGCCACTCGCGGCCGCGCTCCTCGAACAGGGTGAGGCAGGCGAAGATCGCCGCCTTGGCGTTGAGCGTGTCGAAGATGGTCTCGATCAGCAGCACGTCGGCGCCGCCGTCGACCAGGCCATTGGCCTGTTCGAGATAGGCGGTGACCAGCGCGCTGTAGGTGACGTTGCGCGCGCCCGGATCGTTGACGTCCGGCGAGATCGAGCAGGTGCGGCTGGTGGGCCCCAGCGCGCCGCAGACATAGCGCGGCTTCTCCGGTGTCTTCGCGCTCCACTCGTCGCAGGCGGCGCGCGCCAGTCGCGCGGCCTCAAAGTTCAGCTCGTAGGCCAGCGACTCCATGCCGTAATCGTGCAGGGAGATGGTCTGGGCATTGAAGGTATTGGTCTCGACGAAGTCGGCGCCGGCTTCCAGGTACTTGCCGTGAATCTCCTGGATGATCGCCGGCTGGGTCAGCACCAGGAGATCGTTGTTGCCCTTGAGATCCTTGTGCCAGGCCGCGAAGCGCTCGCCGCGGTAGTGCTCCTCTTCGAGCCTGTAGCCCTGGATCATGGTGCCCATGGCGCCGTCGATCACCAGCAGGCGTTGCGCCAGCAGGTCACGCAGCGCGGCGGTGCAGTCCGGGCGGAGTTGCCGGGGGCGGTCGGGAGAGGAAGCGTCGTAAGCCATGACGGCGGCCTGGCAGCGTGGGGGACGGGTATTTTATCCGCTTATACGGATTAGCGGATATTCAATGCGCTTCGGGTGCGCTGGCCGCTTGTCGGCAGGCCCTAGCCTCGCGTCCCGCGGACCAGGATTGCACTAGGCCCGGCGCTAGCGTGCGCGCATGGTCGCTCAACTACTGCCCCTGCCCTCCGCTCCCGAGGTCGCCAGCCTGGTCGACCGGGAGCGGCCACGGCCGGCACTGCACCCGCTACAGGCGGCGCTGCGCGAGCTGAGCCTGAGGGAGGCCGAGATTTTGGCCGCCGACTTCAGCGACCACCTCGACGAAGCCCTGCAAACCCTGGTCAGCGAGGCCCGTAACGCCTTCGAGACCCGCAACGCCCTCGCCCTCGGCGATGCCCTGCGCCTGGGCCGGGCCAGCCTGCTCCGGCAGATCGCCCAGGCTTTCACCGAACGGCTGGCGCCGCTGCCGGCGGCGGCCAGACCGCAGCTGCTGGATCTGTCCAAGGCCGACACCCCGACGCTGGAAGAGCTGGAAGACAGCATCAGCCTCAACCGCCTGGCCCAGCTCAGCGAGCAACTGGCGGGCGGGCGCAGCCTGCAATTGCGCAGCCGCCTGAACAGCGCCAGCCGCAAGCTGGGGCTGCCGGCACTCGCCAGCGCGTTTGCGCCGGCCACCCCTGGCGACTGCTTTGCCGCCGCCTTCCGCGCCCTGGGCCTGCCCGCCGAGCAGCGCGCCCTGGCCTACCGGCTGGTCGAACAACGCGTGCTGCCACGCTGGCCGGCCCTGCTCGAAGCAGTGCTGCAGCTGCTCGATCAGCAGGCCCTGGATTTTCCCCAGCCCGCAGCCGGCGAGGCCGCCGATGCGCCGGTCGCCCCGCCGACGACGGCAGCACTGACTCCTTCGCGGCACGGCCTGCGTGCGGGACTGTCGAACAGCGCCAGCCAGGTGATTACCGAAGGCTTCCTGCCGCTCCTGGCGAGCATCCGCCGCCGCCACGGCAGCGGCTCTCGGGAGGATCAGGAAACCCTGGGCCTGCTCAATGAGTTCGCCGCCAGCTTTGGCCCCCAGGCCAATGCCGCCACCCGCGCCGACCTGGCGCTGCGCATCGCCCAGGCCCTGCGCGCCGCCGAGCTGCCCGCGGAACGCCTGCAAACACTGATCGCCGCGCTGGACAGCAGCTATGCCCAGCTCGACGGACCGCGCCGCCCTGCGCAGGCGCCCCAGCCGACCGCGCCCGCGCCCACTCCGGTGGCGACCGGCATCGCCGGGCCGCTGCCCCAGGCGCCAGCCGGCGCGCCACCGCCAGCCGCGCCAGATGCCCAGAAGCTCTCGCAGCTGCTGCGCGCCGAGCAGTGGTTCCGGCTACGTGACCCCAAGAGCGGAGATGATCGCTGGCTCTGCCTGTCGGCGCTCTACCAGCCGCAGGACCGACTGAGCTTCCGTGGCTCCGACGGCGCGGTGACGCTGGGCATGCGCGCCAGCCAGTTCGTGCAGGACCTGCTCGCCGGCCGCGCCGAACCCCTGAATCCGGACACCGAAATCGCCCGCGCCCTGCGCGGCGCGCGCGCCTAGCCGGCGGATGCCGGCCCGGGCTTTGCCGCCCGGCGCGGCTTGGACGGGCGCTCCTGGTTGCAGGCGACGGCCGCCCGGATCAACTCACGAAACGCGGCGCCATCGATCTCATCCCCGGCGCGAAGGTCGATCGCCCGACGGAGCTTGCCCGTCAGGCTCGAGTTGAACAGGTGCTGGGGGTCCGCGAGAAAAGCGCCCTTGGCGAAGGTCAGCTTGACGACCTGTTTGTAGGTCTCGCCGGTACAGACGATGCCGTCGTGCGACCAGACCGGCGTCTCCCATTTCCATTCTTCGAGTATCGCCGGGTCGGCCTCGTGTATGAGCCGGCGAACCAGCGCGAGCTTCTCGCCGCGCCAGTCTCCGAGCTCCTGTATGCGGGCCGTGATCCGTTCGGAAGCGGACCCTAGTCCGGGGCCGCTCATGCCCTAGCCCTCCGCAGCGGGGCGACGAGATGCTGGGCTTCCTTGCTCATCAAAGGCGGCTCCTGTTCACGGCTGTCCTAGGCGAAGTATGCGCATACCGCGCAACGCGCGAACGACCTCATCTATGGCTGCGAAAAACAACCCGCGCCCGGCTTGACAGTGCGGCCTCGGAGGACCACTGTATAAAAAACCAGTACCCCTCCCTACCCGCATGGACCTCACCCCCCGCCAGGCCGAAATCCTCGACTTCCTGCGCCGTCACCGCGACGAGCAGGGCCTGCCGCCGACGCGGGCGGAGATCGTCGCCGCCTTTGGCTTTCGCTCGCCCACCGCCGCCGAGGACCATCTGCGGGCGCTGGCGCGCAAGGGCGTGATCGAGCTCAAGCCCGGCGCCTCGCGCGGCATCCGCCTGCTGGAGCGCGCCGACGACTACCTCAGCGAGGCAGTGCAGCTCGCCCGCCGCGAAGCCGCCAACGAGGCCAGCCTGCCGCTGGTGGGCCGGGTCGCCGCCGGTGCGCCCATTCTCTCCGACCCCAATGTCGAGACCCGCATCCCGCTGGCCGGGGATTTCTTCCGCCCGCGCGCGCACTTCCTGCTGCGGGTGCAGGGCGAGTCGATGCGCGACGCCGGCATCCTCGACGGCGACCTGCTGGCCGTGCACCAGACCCCGGAGGCGCGCAGCGGCCAGACCGTGGTGGCGCGGCTGGAGGACGAGATCACGGTCAAGACCCTGCGCCTGAAGGGCGGCATTGCCGAGCTGTTGCCGGCCAATCCCGATTTCTCCCCCATCGTCGTCGACCTCTCGCGGGAAAGCCTCGTGATCGAAGGGCTGGCGGTGGGCCTCATTCGCGGCGGCTTCGGCTCGCCGCTGGTTCGTTAACCGGTACCCCACATGCGCCTCTCACTCGCTACCCCGCCGCCGGAACTCACCGCCCTGCTCGCCAGCGGCAAGCTCTGGCGCGGCCAGGAAGCCCCGCGCATCGCCGCCGAAGCCAGCGGCCACGCCCGTCTCGACGCCCTGCTGCCGGGCGGCGGCTGGCCGAAGGCGGCGCTGTCGGAAGTGCTGCACCCGCAGCCCGGCACCGGCGAGCTGGCCCTGGTGCTGCCGCTGCTGGCACGCCTGACCCAGGCCGGCCAGCACCTCGCCTTTGTCGCGCCGCCGCTGCTGCCCTATGCCCCCGGCCTGAAGGAAGGCGGCGTGCGCCTGGACTACAGCCTGGTGGTGCAGCCGCCCAACCCCACCGAAAGCCTCTGGGCCGGCGAGCAGCTGCTGCGCTCCGGCATGGCGGCGGTGCTGATCTGGGCCGATGCCGCCAGCCCGCAGAGCCTGCGCCGCCTGCAACTCGCCGCCGAGGACAGCGGCGGCATGGCCCTGCTGTTCCGCAGCCTCAAGCGCGCCGCCGAGCCCTCGCCGGCCGCGCTGCGGCTGGCGGTGCGCCGCGAGCAGGGCGTGCCGCGCGTGCAGGTGCTGAAGACTCGCGGCCACGTCGGCGCCAGCCCGCGGCCGATTGCGCTCGGTCAGTGAGCCGCGGCGTGGAGGCCTTGCCGTGCTGTGGCTGTGCCTGGACCTCCCGGCGCTGGGACGCGAAGCCCTAGCCGCCCCTGCCGATACCGCCGTGCTCGGTGCGCACGGCAGCCATCGCTGGCTGATCACCGCCACCGCCGCTAGTGAGCGCAGCCCGGCGTTGCCGGCCGGCATGACGCTGGCCGCCGCGCGCAGCCGTGTCCCCGAGCTGCCGACCCTGGCGCGCAAGCCGGAAGCCGAACGCGAGCAGCTGGAGGCACTAGCGCACGCGCTCTACCGCTACGGCAGCCCGGTGGTCGCGGAAGTGCTGGAGCAGCCCGAGCCCTACGCCCTGCCGCGCTGGCGGGTGGCGGTGGAGATCGGTGCCAGCCTGTCGCTGTACGGCGGCGTCGCCGCCTTGCGCGAGCAGTTGCTGCTGGACCTGCTGGACTGGCACTGCGTCGCCCGGGTCGGCATCGCGCCCAGCCGACTGGCCGCCGGCCTGCTCGCGGAAGCCGGCGAGAGCACGCCCTGCCTGCGAGC
Organism: Stagnimonas sp. FW305-C-60; assembly: GCF_058782965.1. Taxonomy (NCBI): domain Bacteria; kingdom Pseudomonadati; phylum Pseudomonadota; class Gammaproteobacteria; order Nevskiales; family Nevskiaceae; genus Stagnimonas; species Stagnimonas sp. FW305-C-60. The sequence continues at coordinate 1,405,497 of NZ_JBYSYF010000001.1, read as the reverse complement.
GGAAGACCTCAGCGAACGCCTGCGGCCGCTGTCGATCGGCCTGCTGCCCTGGCCGGCAGCGAGCCTCGACGCCCTGCGCGGCGTCGGCCTGGGCCGCATCGGCGATCTGCTGGCGACGCCTGCGGAAACCCTGCGCCAGCGCTTTGGTGCCGAAGTGCCGCGCGATCTCGACCGCCTGCTGGCACGGCGCGCCGAACCCTACCGGGCGATCACGCCGCCGCCGAGCTTCGCGGCGCGCTTCGAGCTGCATGGCGAGGTCGATAACATCGAGACCCTGCTGTTCCCGCTCAAGCGCCTGTGCCAGCGCTACGCCGCCTACCTGTCGGCGCGGGCGCTCACCGCCCTGCACTGCCGGCTGGAACTGCGCCACGATCTCGGCGCGCCCACCGTCGTGCCCCTGCAATTGCTCAGCCCCAGCCGCGACGCGGCGCGCTGGTTCGAGGTGCTGCGCGAGCGCCTGTACCGGCAACCGCCGGAGCGCGCGGTGCGCGAGCTACATCTTTCCGCCGAGGACTTCCTGCCCATCGGCGGCGCGCAGGCGGCGCTGTTCGACGAGCACCAGCTGAGCCGCGAGCGGCAGGCGGTGCTGGAAAAGCTGATCGCCCGCTACGGCGAGTCTTGCCTGTGGCGCCCAGGACTCGCGGAAGACCATCGTCCGGAGCGGGCCTGGGCGGCGACCCCGCCCGAGCCTCTCCTCCCCCCGCCTGCGGGGGGGCGTTTGGCTCAAGCGGGACTGACTCAATGTCAGTCCCGCTTGAGCCAAACGCGGGAGGGAGGCGCTGCGCCGCCGCCCGGCAATCGCCCCCACCCCAGTCCTCCCCCGCAAGCGGGGGAGGGAGCCGCGCCGCATCGAGCCCGCCGCCGCCCGCTCTGGCTGCTGCCACAGGCCAAGCCCATCGCCGCGCCGCCGGTCGAAGGCCTGCCGGAACGCATCGAAACCGGCTGGTGGGATGGCGCGCCGGCGCGCCGCGACTACCACCGCGTACAACTCGGCGAGCGCGCCGCCTGGGTCTATCGCGATCTCGACGACGGCAGCTGGCATCTGCAGGGACTGTGGGAATGAGTCCGGAACACGAGGCCGAGCCGCCCGACTACGCCGAGCTGCACTGCGTCTCCAACTTCAGCTTCCTGCGCGGCGGCTCGCATCCGCGGGAGCTGGTCGCGCAGGCCCATGCGCTCGGCTACCGCGCCCTCGCCCTCACCGACGAATGCAGCCTGGCCGGCGTGGTGCGCGCCTGGGAGGAAACCAAGCGCAGCGGCATCGAGCTGATCGTCGGCACCGAGCTGAAACTCAGCGACGGCCCGCGCATGGTCCTGCTCGCCGAAACCCGCGAGGGCTATGCGCGCATCAGCGCCGCCATCAGCCGCGCGCGCATGGCCAGCACCAAGGGCAGCTACCGGCTCGACAGCGCCGGCTTCGGCCAGGACTGGCGCGAGGTGGCGGCGATCTGGCTGCCCGGCCCCGAGCCCGACCCCGCCGAGGCGGCCTGGATGGCGGCGCGCTTCGGCCACCAGGCCTGCTGGTTCGCCATCGAGCGGCATCTGGACGGCGACGACGGCGAGCGCATCGCCCAGTTGCTGCGGCTCGGCCGCCAGCACGGCCTCAGGCCCGTCGCCTGCGGCGATGTGCATTACCACAGCCCGGAACGGCGGCCCTTGCAGGATGTGCTCACCGCGCTGCGGCTGAAGACGCCGGTGGAACGCTGCGGGCTGGCGCTGCTGGCCAACGGCCAGCGCCACCTGCGCCGACGCGAGGAGATCGCCGCGCTGCACGACCCGGCCTGGGTCGCGGAGAGCCTCGCCATCGCCCGGCGCTGCCGCTTCCGGCTCACCGAACTGCGCTACGAGTATCCGAGCGCCCTGGTCGATGCCGGCGAAACCCCCAGCAGCCAGCTGCGCAAGCTCACCGAGCGCGGCATCGCCCGGCGCTGGCCGCAGGGGGCCGAGCCCGGCATCCGCGCGCAGATCGAGAAGGAGCTGTGGATCATCGCGCACAAGCGCTACGAGGCCTTCTTCCTCACCGTCGAAGACATCGTCCGCTTTGCCCGCAGCCGCGACATCCTCTGCCAGGGCCGCGGCTCGGCCGCCAACTCGGCGGTCTGCTACGCGCTGGGCATCACCGAGGTGAATCCGGAGCTGACCACGCTGCTGTTCGAGCGCTTCGTCTCCATCGAGCGCGACGAGGCACCGGACATCGACGTCGACTTCGAGCACCAGCGGCGCGAGGAGGTGATCCAGTACATCTACGGCAAGTACGGCCGCCAGCACGCGGCGCTGGTGGCTACCGTCATCCACTACCGCAGCCGGCTGGCGCTGCGCGATGTCGGCCGGGCGCTGGGGCTGGCGCCGGAGGTGATCGATCGCTTCAGCGAGGCCCTGGCCTGGTGGGACCGAAGCGAGCAATGGGAGCAGCGCATCGCCGAGCTGGGCTACGACCCGCAGTCGCCGCAGTTCCGGCTCTGGCTGGAGCTGACGCGCCAGCTCAAGGGCTTTCCGCGCCATCTCTCGCAGCACGTCGGCGGCTTCGTGATTTCCGAGCGGCCGGTGCACGAGCTGGTGCCGATGGAAAACGCGGCGATGCCGGAGCGCAGCATCATCCAGTGGGACAAGGACGATCTCGAATCCCTGGGCCTGCTCAAGGTCGATGTGCTGGCGCTGGGCATGCTCAGCGCGCTGCGGCGGATGCTGGGCTTCGTCTCCGAGCGCCGGGGCGCCGTCTTCGGCCTGAAGGACATCCCGCGCGAAGACCCGGCCACCTACGAGATGATCCGGGAGGCAAAGACGGTCGGCGTGTTCCAGATCGAATCGCGCGCACAGATGGCCATGCTGCCGCGCCTGAAGCCGAGGAATTTCTACGACCTGGTCATCCAGATCGCCATCGTCCGGCCCGGCCCGATCCAGGGCGGCATGGTGCATCCCTACCTGAAGCGGCGAAAAGCCCAGGCCGAGCGCGAAGCGCGGCAAGCCCGGAGCCTGCCGGTGCCGCCGGAAGACCCGGCGCTGAAGATCCGCGCGGAGCTGGTCCCGGCCATCGGCCGCACGTTTGGCGTGCCGATCTTCCAGGAGCAGGTGATGCAGATCGTCGCCATCGCCGCCAGCTTCACGCCGGGCGAGGCCGACCAGGTGCGGCGCTCGATGGCGGCCTGGAAGCGCAGCGGCGGGCTGGAGAAATACCGCGACAAACTGCTCGCCGGCATGGCCAGCAACGGCTACACGGCGGAATTCGCCGAGAGCATCTACCAGATGATTCTCGGCTTCGGCAGCTACGGCTTTCCGGAGTCGCACTCGGCCAGCTTCGCCCTGCTGGCCTACGCCTCGTCCTGGCTGAAATGCCATGAGCCGGCCGCCTTCATCGCCGGCCTGCTCGACAGCCAACCGATGGGCTTCTATCCGCCGACCATGCTGGTGAGCGAGGCGAAGAAGATGGGCGTGAGCGTGCAGCCGGTCAGCGTGTGCGACTCCGACTGGGACAGCCGCGTGCACTGGCAGCGCCCCGAGGACGCAGCCGATGCGGGCGTGCTGACCCTGGGCTTCAACCGCATCAGCGGCTTCAGCGAAGACGCCGCGCGGCGGATCATGGCGGCGCGCGCGCCGCAGCCGTTCCGCGACGCCGACGACCTCGCCGCCCGCGCCCGCCTCAACCGCCGTGAACTGGACCTGCTGGCGCAGGCCGACGCCCTGCGCGCACTGGCCGGTCACCGCAACCGCGCGCGCTGGCTCTCGCTAGGCTATACCCCGCAGGCCGATCTGCTGGCCGGCATCCCCCGCCTGGAAGCCACGGTGCCGCTGCGCGCGCCCAGCGAGGGCGCGGAGATCATCGGCGACTACCGCAGCACCGGCTTGACGCTGCGCCGGCATCCGGTCGCCCTGCTGCGCCCGAAGCTGGACCGGCTCAAGGTCACGCCCAACGAGCGGCTCGCGACGCTGCCGCACGGCCGCCGGCTGCGCGTCGCCGGCCTGACCATGTTCCGGCAGCGGCCACCGGAGGCAAACGGCGTGATGTTCCTGACGCTGGAAGACGACACCGGCATCGTCAATCTGGTGGTCTGGGCCCAGGTGCTGGAGGCCTATCGCGAGGCGGCGGTCACCGGCGGCTTCCTGATCATCGGCGGCGAGCTGCAGAAGCAGGACGGCGTCACCCATGTGATCGCCAGGCGCATCCGCGACTACAGCGCCTGGGTCGAAGGCCTGCCGTATCTCTCGCGCGATTTCCGCTGAGCGCATGGGACAATAGCGGCATGACCGATCTCGTTCTCGCCTCGCGCAACGCCAAGAAGCTCAAGGAACTGCAAGCCCTGCTGGCGCCGCTGGGCTACCGGCTGCGGCTGGTCTCGGAGTTCGCCGACGAGGCGGCCGAGGAGACCGCGCCGAGCTTCGTCGAAAACGCCCTGCTGAAGGCGCGGCACGCGGCGCGCGTCTCCGGCCTGCCCGCCATCGCCGACGATTCGGGGCTGGAGGTCGACGCGCTCCACGGCGCGCCCGGCGTCTACTCGGCGCGCTACGCCGGCGAGCCTTCGGACGATGCCGCCAACAACGCCAAACTGCTGCAAGCGCTGCGAGGCGTCCCCAGCGAGCGGCGCACGGCGCGCTTCGTCTCGGCGCTCGCCATGCTGCGCCACGCCGAGGATCCGACACCGGTGATCGCGCTCGGCTATTGGCCCGGCCGGATTCTCGAAGCCCCGCGTGGCAGCCAGGGCTTCGGTTACGACCCGCTGTTTCTGGTGCCGCCACTGGGCAAGACCTCGGCGGAGCTGACGCCGGCGGTCAAGAACCGCCTCAGCCATCGCGGTCGCGCCATGCGCGCGCTGCTGAAGCAGTTGCGCGAGCGGCCGTGATCCCTTTAGCGCTCTACATCCACATCCCCTGGTGCGCGAAGAAGTGCCCCTACTGCGACTTCAACTCGCACCCGGCACGCGGCCAGATCCCCGAGGCCGAGTACGTGCAGGCGCTGCTGCGCGACCTCGACCACGAGCTGCGTGACGCGCCGGACAGCCGGCCACTGGGCAGCATCTTCTTCGGCGGCGGCACTCCCAGCCTGTTCAGCGGCGCCGGGATCGGCGCCATCCTCAATGGCGTGGCGCAGCGCCTAGCCTTCGCGCCCGGCATCGAGATCACCCTGGAGGCCAACCCCGGCACCGCCGAGGCGCAGCGCTTCCACGACTACCGCGCCGCTGGCGTCAACCGGCTGTCGATGGGCGTGCAGTCGCTCAACGACCGTCATCTGAAGGCGCTCGGCCGCATCCACGGCGCCGACGAAGCCCGCGCGGCGGTGGCGATGGCGCGGGCGGCGGGCTTGGCCAATCTCAACCTCGACCTGATGTTCGCCCTGCCCGAGCAGACGCTCGCCGAAGCCGAGGCCGACCTGCGCGGCCTGCTCGCGCTCGCCCCCGAGCACTTGAGCTACTACCACCTGACGCTGGAGCCCAACACCGAGTTCGCGGCCAAGCCGCCGAAGCTGCCGGACGGAGACCTCGCCTACGAGATGCTGGAGCAGGGCCAGACACTGCTGACCGACGCCGGTTACGCGCAGTACGAAACCTCGGCCTATGCGCTTCCGGGCCGGGCAGCCGCGCACAACCTCAACTACTGGCGTTTCGGCGACTACCTGGGCATCGGCGCCGGCGCCCACGGCAAGCGCACGCTCGCTGGCCAGGTGCTGCGGCGCGCGCGCCACAAGCATCCCAAGACCTATCTGGAAACCGCCGGCAGCGCCGCCAGCCTGCAGGAAGAGCGCATCGTCGCCGGTGGCGAACTGGCGTTCGAGTACCTGCTCAACAGCCTGCGCCTGCACGAAGGCTTTCACCTGAGCGAGTTCCAGGCCCGCACCGGGCTCAGCGCCGCGGCACTGGAACCGGCGCTGAGCCGCGTTCGTCAACAGGGCCTGCTGGAAATCGACGGCGAGTGGCTACGCCCGACCCTGCTCGGCCGCAATCACCTCAACCGCCTGCAGATGGAGTTTCTCCCTTAGGGCCTGTTAACGCTATGAGAATCGCTGCGTTGCCGACCAAAAGACCGCCAGGCAAGGCGCCGAACGACGCCAAGGCTCTAAGCCTTGGCTAGGCCAGCAACGCCACATGGCGGCCTTTTGGCCAGTAACCCTTCGGGGCCGGACTGTTTTGGCGCATCGCTACGTCAGCCAGAGAGGGCAATAGAATCACTATTGCCTCTCTCTCTGCCTTCCTTGCGCTGCACCAAAACAGCCTCGGCCGCAACGACTCCCACAGCGTTAACAAGCCCGAATGAGCCGTCTCAACCTGCAAAGCCAGACCGTGCAATGCCCCTACTGCTGGGAGGAGATCGAGCTGGACATCGACATCTCCGGCGGTAGCCAGACTTACACCGAGGACTGCCACGTCTGCTGCCAGCCGATCCTGGTTCGCCTGACGGTGGACGAGGACGAGGAGCGCTTCGAGGTCACGGTCGAAGCCGAGAACGAGTAGCGCGCGCTACTGCACGCTCACATAGGGCGAGGCCGCCTCCGACATCAGCAGCACGCTTTTCAAGCGCTCGCCCTCCTCTTTCGGCGTCGCGCCGAAGAAGCGCTTGAACTCGCGGCTGAACTGCGAGGCGCTTTCATAGCCCACCCGCGCCGAGGCGCTGGCCGCGCTCAGGCCCTCCTGCACCATCAATAGCCGCGCCTTGTGCAGGCGGGTGGTCTTCAGATACTGGATCGGCGAGGTGCGGGTCACCGATTTGAAATGGCTGTGGAAGGCGGCGACGCTCATGCCCGCCTCCTCCGCCAGCCGGCCGACGTCGAGCCCGACGGCGTATTCGGCATGGATGCGCCGCAGCGCGCGGCCGATGCGCCCGCAATGGCTGTGGTGCACCAGCGCGCCGGCGATGGCCGCGCCCTGCTCGCCGGTGAGCATGCGGAACAGGATCTCGCGGACGATGCCCGGCCCCAGCACCTGCGCCTCGACCGGCGAACGCAGGGCCAGCAGCAGACGCAACAGGGCATCGCTCATCGCCTCGTCCATGGCCGCGGAGGCGATCCCCAGCGGCGCGACGGCGGCACGCGCACCCAGGCCGTCCAGACTCAGGATCAGTTCGGCGGCGCTGGCCAGATTGATCTGCAAACCCACCGCCAGCAGCGGCTCGCTGGCGCTGGCCTCGCTCTCGGCCTCGAACGGCAGCGGCACGCCCAGCACCAGATAGCGCCGGGCGTCGTACTGATGTACCTGATCGCCGAAATAGCCGCGCTTGCGCCCCTGGCAGATGAACACGATCTTCGGCTCGTAAAACACCGGCGTCCGCGGAAAGGCGCGGCTGCTGCGCACCAGCTTGACCTCATCCAGCACGGTGGAGGTGATGCCCTCCTGCGGCGCGAGTTGCGCCAGCAGGGTCACCAGCGGGTTGGCAGCGGAGTGGGACTGACCATCGGCCATGACTAGGTACCCCGGCTTAATAGATATAGGCAGGGAAAAATACCCTGCCCTTACCCAGGAAGCGCGGCGGCAATAGAAATGGGCAAGGCTTGCAGAGCTTCCGGTATTCGGGAACCAGGGCCGGCCGCCTAGCATCTGCTGGCTGCCACCCGCCCTCGCCGCCACCCTCCGTCGGAGCCGCCATGACCGCCACCAACATCGCCTTTCTACGCGCCCGCCCCGGTCGCGAACCCCGGCTGGCCCAGGCTCTGCAGGGCCTGGTCGAACACAGCCGCGGCAACCCCGACTGTCAGCTCGCCAACCTGCACCGCAGCGAAGAAGACCCGGCACTCTGGCTGCTCTACGAGCTCTGGGCCTCGCGCGAATCGTTGTGGCGGCATCTGGCCAGCGCCGCAGTGCAGTCCTTCGTCAGCCAAAGCGCGGCGCTGCTGGAAAGCGATGTCGGCCTGCGCCACTTCCATCTGCTGCCGAACGAGCGCATCGACCTCGCCGCCTGAGCGCGCAGCGCACCGTTGGTAGGGCGGAAACCACCGGTGGTCCCGGTGATCGCAAGTTGCGGTGAACCCGGCTGGCAGAGTCGGTGCCGTTACCCCACGCTTTCAAGGACCGACCATGGATCTCGCCCCCCTGCATTGGCAGCAACTGCCCTTGATCCTGGGCGTGTTGCTGGCGGCCAGCGGCGCGCTCTATGCCCTGTTGGCGCTGGTGCTGCCGCGCCGGCAGGCCTGGGCGCCGAGGGATGGTCAGGGTCTGGACTCCGAAGCCATGCCGGCATTGGTGCCGCTACGGCGCCAGTCAAGCCAGGGCCAGCCGCCTCACTACCGTCGCCTGGCGCCGCGCTAAAGCGGTCCGCCGGGCAAAAAGTTGCCAAGCGCCCCTCGCATGGCTATCCTGCGCGCCCTTTTCGTTTGATCCGCCCCGTGTTGTGGGCGTTGCCGAGACCGCCATGAAAGAAGGCATCCACCCCGAATACCGCCCCGTGGTGTTCCGCGACGCGGGCTCCAACCAGAGCTTCATCATCCGTTCCACGGTCAAGACCCGTGAAACCGTGAAGCACACCGACGGCGAGACCTACCCGGTCATCACCCTCGATACCTCGCACCTGTCTCACCCGTTCTACACGGGCAAGACCCGCGTCACCGACACCGGCGGCCGCATCGACAAGTTCAAGAAGCGCTACGGCAAGTAATTGCCGCTGTCCGCTGCATCAAGAAAGCCGCTTATGTCCTAGCGGCTTTTTTGTTGCCCCCACCCGGCGCATGCGCCGGGGTTTTCACCATCGCTTTTCTCCACCACACCGATGCGCGCCCAGGAAGCAGGCAACGCGCAGACGCCATGAACGAACAGATACCCAGCCATACCCTTCGCACCGCCGCCCTCCACTACCACGAGTTCCCCAAGCCGGGAAAGCTCGGGGTCTGCATCACCAAGCCCTGCGAAGGGCCGGAGGATCTGGCGCTCGCCTACTCGCCCGGCGTCGCCGAGCCGGTGCTGGCGATCCAGGAGAATCCCCAGGACGCCTACCGCTACACCAGCAAGGGCAATCTGGTGGCGGTGATCAGCAATGGCACCGCGGTGCTCGGCTTAGGCGATTGCGGCGCGCTGGCCGGCAAGCCGGTGATGGAGGGCAAGGCCCTGCTGTTCAAGAAATTCGCGGATCTCGACTGTTTCGACATCGAGGTCGACGAACGCGAGCCTAAGACTTTCGTCGAAACCGTGGCCCGCATCGCCGGCACCTTCGGCGGCATCAATCTGGAAGACATCGCCGCTCCGGCCTGCTTCGAGATCGAGGAAGCGCTGCAGGCGCGCTGCGATATTCCGGTGTTCCACGACGACCAGCACGGCACCGCCATCGTGCTCTGCGCGGCCCTGCTCAATGCCCTGGAACTGCAGGGCAAGAAGCTCGAAGACGCCCGCATCGTCTGCGTCGGCGCCGGTGCCGCCGGCATCGCCTCGATGCGTCTGGCACGCAGCCTGGGCGCCAGGCCCGAGCACCTCTGGCTGGTCGACCGCCAAGGCGTGATCAGCACCGATCGCCCAGGCTTGAGCAAGGAAAAAAGTGAATTCGCTCAAGCACCTTCCGAGCGCAAGACGCTCGCCGGCGCGCTTGCCGGTGCCGATGTCTTCATCGGCCTTTCCGGCCCCGGTCTGCTGCGCGAGGAGTGGCTGGGACTGATGAACGAGAAGCCGGTGATCTTCGCGCTCAGCAACCCGGTGCCGGAGATCATGCCGGAGATCGCCAAGCGGGTGCGCAACGACGCCATCATCGGTACCGGCCGCAGCGACTACCCCAACCAGGTCAACAATGTGCTGTGCTTCCCCTTCCTGTTCCGGGGTGCGCTGGACGTGCGCGCGAGCTGCATCAACGAGGCGATGAAGCGGGCCGCGGTGCGCGCCCTGGCCGAGTTGGCACGGCAGCCGGTGCCGGCGCCCGTGCTGGCGGCCTACAAGCAAAACTCGCTATCCTTCGGGCCGGATTACATCATCCCCAAGCCACTCGATCCCCGCCTGCGCGAGCACGTTGCCGGCGCCGTGATGCGCGCGGCGGTGGATAGCGGAGTCGCCCGCCTGCCCTTGCCCGCTTAGCAAGCCGCGGCGCGATTCTTGCCAGCCTTTCTTGACGTCTTTATTTGATATTTGGGAGCTACGCGATGAGTGAGGTCAGCTACAGCCTGGTCAACAACGCCACCGGGGAGAAGGTCGATCTGCCTGCCATCGGCGGCACTCTCGGCCCGGTCGGCCTCGACGTCGGCAAGGTCTACGACAAGACCGGCGCCTTCACCTACGACCCTGGCTTCACCTCCACCTGCTCGACCAAGAGCGCGATCACCTACATCGACGGTGACGCCGGCGTGCTGCTCTACCGCGGCTACCCGGTGGCGCAGCTGGCGCAGCACTGCAGCTTTCTGGAAGTCGCCTACCTGATCCTCAACGGCGAGCTGCCGAACAAGACGGCGCTGGAGTCCTTCGACCAGAGCATCCGCCGCCACACCATGATCAACGAGGGCCTGAAGAGCTTCTTCAACGGCTTTCACTACGACGCCCACCCGATGGCGATGCTGACCGGCGTGGTCGGCTCGCTGTCCGGCTTCTACCACGACACCGGCAACAACAAGGATCCGCGCCATCGCGAGATCTTCGCGCACCGGATGATCGCCAAGATTCCGACCATCGCCGCGGCGGCCTACAAGAAGTACTACGGCCAGCCGTTCATGTACCCGCAGAACCACCTCGACTACTGCAGCAACCTGCTGCACATGATGTTCGCGGTGCCGGCCGAGCCCTACCACGTCGATCCGATCGCGGCGAAGGCGCTGGATGTGCTGTTCATCCTGCACGCCGACCACGAGCAGAATGCCTCGACCTCCACCGTGCGCATGGCCGGCTCCACCGGCACCAACCCCTATGCCGCGATCTCCGCCGGCATCGCCGCGCTCTGGGGCCCGGCCCACGGCGGCGCCAACGAGGCGGTGCTGAACATGCTCGACGAGATCGGCGACGTGAAGAACGTGCAGGGCTTCATGGACAAGGTGAAGGACAAGGCCTCGGGCGTGCGCCTGATGGGCTTCGGCCACCGCGTCTACAAGAACTTCGACCCGCGCGCGACCATCATCCGCGAGGAGTGCCACAAGGTCCTGAAGGCGCTGAAGATCGACGATCCCAAACTCGAACTGGCGATGAAGCTCGAAGAGATCGCCCTCAACGACGACTACTTCAAGGCCCGCAAGCTCTACCCGAACGTCGATTTCTACTCGGGCATCATCTACAAGGCCCTGGGCATCCCGGTGAACATGTTCACCCCGATGTTCGCGGTCGCCCGCACCGTCGGCTGGGTCGCGCACTGGAGCGAGATGGTCGGCGACGGCCCGCTGAAGATCGCCCGCCCGCGCCAGGTCTACACCGGTGCTGCCGAGCGCAACGTGGTGCCAGTGGCGCAGCGCTAAGCCACTTGCCCGCACAAGAAAAAGCCCGCCTTACCGGCGGGCTTTTTTGTGTCCGGCAACAATCTGCCGCGGTCAGTACAGGGTTTCCACATCCAGGGCGGCCAGACGCTCGGCCTCGGCCAGGTTCAGCCGTGGCGCCGGCCGGCCATTGCTAATCGCCAGCGGCGCTCGCCGCTCCTGCCCCGGGGCGAACAGGGCGACATCGACACCCACCTCGCCGGCCTGAAAGCGGGCCAGTGGCACCGACTCCACCCGGCCATCGCCGTAGCGGTAGTCGCGCTCGTCGTCGTCCACCGTGAAGCCGCGCTCGGCCAGGAAGACATCCACCAGCTCCGGCTGGTCGGGAAAGCAGTGCAGTTGCACGCGATGCGCGGCGCTGATCGCGCCACTCACCAGCGCGCCGCTGAGCCGTGGCTCGAAGTCCGACAGGAGCTTCATCGCCTGCACCGCGGTCTTCCGCAGCAGGCGCAGGCGCTCGGCGTAGGCGCGGCCGCCGAACAGGCGCTGGTAGGCCAGCACCTCGGCCTCGACGCGGGCGTTGTCGGGTAGCGCACTGCGGCTGGACAGACCCAGGCGCTCGGCGGCGCGGCGCTTGGCCAGGCCGTAGTCGGTGAGCTGCTCCTCGACCAGGATGCGCGCCGCTTCCTGCGCCAGATCGCCGGCGCCGCCCTGCGCGCGGCGGCCCATCAGAAGAGATCCTGCGCCGCCGGCCCGGCCTCGCTCTCATGGCCAGGAATGGCGCCATCGTCCTGCGGCGGCAGGCGCTCCAGCGGCAGGGTCTCGTAGATCACCCTGTCGGCGCCTTCCCAGGCCAGCTTGCCGTTCTCCGGGTTCAGGCGCACATCGGTCATGCCCTCGGGGCGCGGCAGGATCTGCTCGGGCACGCCCTTGAGCGCCACGCGCATGAAGTCCATCCACATCGGCAGCGCGGCGCGGCCACCGACCTCGCCACGGCCGAGCGGCGTCGGCGTGTCGTAGCCGATCCAGGCGGTGGCGGCGAGTGTGGCCTGATAGCCATTGAACCAGGCATCGGTCTCGTCGTTGCTGGTGCCGGTCTTGCCGCCCAGGTCGCGCCTCCCCATCGCGTTCACCGCCGCGGCGGTGCCCCGCACCGCGACGTCGTGCAGCATGCTGTTGAGCATGTAGACGGTCTGCGGATCGAGCGTGCGCGCGGCGAGCTGGGCGGCGGGATCGCCGGCGGTGATTTCCGCCGGGCATTCCGGACAGGCCCGTACCGGCTTGGCCTCGAACAGCACCTGGCCGCGACCGTCCTCGATGCGGTGGATGAAATACGGCTCGATCAGAAAGCCGCCGTTGGCGATGGTGGCGTAGCCACGGGCGATCTCCAGCGGCGTCAGCGCCGCCGAGCCCAGAGAGAAAGTCAGGTCACGCGGCAGTCGGGCTTTATCCAGGCCGAAGTTCTGCGCGTAGTTGAGCGCATAGCCCATGCCCACCGCCTGCAGCACGCGGATCGACACCAGGTTGCGCGACTGCACCAGCGCCTCGCGCAGGCGCATCGGGCCCTTGAAATCCTCGTCGTAGTTGGACGGCCGCCACTCGCTTTCCAGGTTGGGATCGTCGAAGACGATGGGTGCGTCGAGGAAGATCGAGGCCGGCGTGTAGCCCTTGGCCAGCGCCGAGGCGTAGAGAAAGGGCTTGAAGCCGGAGCCGGCCTGACGCCGCGCCTGGGTGACGCGGTTGTACTTGCCGGCGAAGAAGTCGTAGCCGCCGACCAGGGCACGGATGGCACCATCCTGCGGCTCCACCGCCACGAAAGCGCCCTGCACGTCCGGTTTCTGCGCCAGCCGCAGCTTGTCGCCGCTGGCGCGGATGCGCACCACGTCACCGGCGGCGAGCTTGTACTTTTTGCCGGTCCAGGCGAAACCCTTGGCGTCGATGCTCTCGACGCCACGCTCCAGCGAGTACACCTCCAGTTGTTCCGGGCTAGCGGACAGCACCAGGGCCGCTGGCAGATCAGCCAGGCGCGGGCGCGAGCGCAGCAGCGCCTGCGCTGCCTCGTTGCGGTCCGGGCTGCCGCGCTCCAGCGCCGCCACCAGCTCCGGATCGGCCTTGGTCTCGGGGCCGGCGTAGCCGTGGCGCTCCTCGTAGTCGAGCAGGGCCTTGCGCAGGGCGGCGTTGGCGGCTTCCTGACGACCGGCCTGCACGGTGGTGTAGACGCGGTAGCCGGCGGTGTAGGCCTGCTCGCCGTACTTCTCGAACATCGCCGCGCGCACCATCTCGGCCACGTAATGCGCTTCCACCTCCACCTGCGGCGGGTGCTCACGCGCCACCAGGGGCTCGTCCAGTGCCTGACGGTAGGCGGTCTCGTCGATGAAACCCAGCTCGCGCATGCGCCGCAGCACGTAGTTGCGGCGGTCCTTGGCGGCGCTGGGGTTGGCCAGAGGATTGTCGCGCGAGGGGGCCTTGGGCAGGCCGGCGAGCACCGCGGTTTCCGCCAGCGTCAGCTGGTCCAGCGGCTTGCCGAAGTAGACGTGGGCAGCGGCGGCGACGCCGTAGGCGCGGCTGCCGAGGAAGATGCGGTTGAGATAGATCTCGAAGATGCGCTGCTTGTCCAGCTCGCGCTCCATCTTCCGCGCCAGCAGAATCTCCTTGATCTTGCGTTCGTAGCTGCGCTCGGGCGTGAGAAAGACATTGCGCGCCAGCTGCATGGTGATGGTCGAGCCGCCCTGGCGCTTCTCGCCGGTGGCGGCGAGCTTCAGCGCCGCACGCACCAGGCCGAAGAAATCGACGCCGCTGTGCTCGAAGAAGCGGTCGTCCTCGGCGGCCAGAAAGGCCTGCAGCAGCGGCTTGGGGAATTGCTCGTAGCGCAACGGCGAGCGCCGCTCGGCGCCGAACTCACCCATGCGCTTGCCCTCGGCGCTGAGCACCAGCAGCGGCGCACCGAGATTGGGCTCGCGCAGGCTTTGTACCGAAGGCAGCTGCGCTTCCAGGGTCGAGACCTTGGACCAGACGAACAGGCCGACACCGACGGCGGCGACCAGCAGCAGGGCCAGCGCGGCCAGGCCGACGCGTTGAAACAGACTCAGTTGATTGAAGCGCAAGGCGGGAGTTCCGATAGGGTCGGCGCGCCATTGTCACCCGCCAGCCGAGTGCACGGGAGAGCCGCGGCCACGGTGGCGGGAAATTTCAGGAGTGCGCGGGGGTCTGTGCCGGAATCGGCGATCGGCGGCGCAACGCCTGAAGGCGCGCGTCCTTGCGCAGCCAGAGACCGTTCACCCAGGTCTGGCAGCGCGCGCGGTAGTCGGGGTCGCGGTCGTAGTCGCCGTGCAGCAGTTCCTCCGGCACCGCGATCAGGTCCACCGCCACCCGCACATGGCCCTGCTCGCCGCACAGCCAGCTCCACAGCAGGTTGCGCTCGGTAGGCAGATAGCAGACGGTGACGTCGAGCACCCCGGCGAATTGCTCGCCCATGGCGTCGAGGCTGTAAGCCAGCCCGCCGGTCTTGGGCCGCAGCAGGTTGCGATAGGGGCTGCGCTTGGCCACGCGCTTGGCCTCGGTAAAGCGGGTGCCTTCGAGGAAATTGACCACCGTCACCGGGTCGTGACGGTAGACCGCGCAGGCCTTGCGGGTGGCTTCGCGGTCGGCGGCGCTGGACTTGCGGGTCATGAACGGAAAATCCATCGCCCAGCAGACCAGGCCGATGATCGGCACCCACAGCAGATCGCGCTTGAGGAAGAAGCGCAGGAATGGCGTCTTGGCGTGGAAGACGTCGAACAAAATCAGGATGTCGGCCCAGGACTGATGGTTGCTGAGCAGCAGATAGCTCTTGCCAGGATCCAGGCGGCCCAGGAAGTCGACCTCGCCATAGGCGCTGGGGCTGGCGACGTCGTGCAGCAGCCGCAGGATCAGCTGGTTGCTGGCCACCCAGTTGCCGGCGATCCAGACGCAGTAGCGGGAGGCCAGGCGCTGCCAACGGTAGACCGGCAGCAGCTTGAGCAGGATGCCCGGCAGCATCGCGACGAACCAGAACAGCAGTACGACGAACATCGCCCCGAAGGTCAACAGTCCGACGAACCAGGGCGGCAGCAACATCGAGATCATCTGCGAGCTCCGCTACGACTGCAGCTGCGACTCCTTATCTAGAGTCAGGCTGGACATCCTTTCAGTGATGATATGCCGGCGAAAGTTCCACTACCGCATCGATCATCGCCCCCGCGTGCGCCGGGTCCACCCCGGGCACGATGCCGTGCCCCAGGTTGAAGACATGCCCCGGACCACGGCCGTAGCCTGCCAGTACGCGCGCCACCTCCTCGCGGATGCGCGCCGGGCTCGCGAGCAGGCAGAGCGGGTCGAGATTGCCCTGCAAGGCGACCCTGGCGCCCACCCGCGCGCGCGCCGCGGCGATGTCGGTGGTCCAGTCCAGGCCCAGCGCATCGCAGCCGGTGTCGGCCATCGCTTCCAGTTGCTGACCACCGTTCTTGGTGAACAGGATCACCGGGATGTCCGGCAAGCGGGCCTTGAGCCGGGCGACGATATGGCGCATGGGGCCCAGCGAGAACTGCCGGTAACCTTCAAAGTCGAGCACGCCGCCCCAGGTGTCGAAGATCATCAGCGCATCGGCACCGGCCGCGGCCTGGGCTTCGAGATAGAGCGCAACGCTGTCGGCCAGCTTGGCTAGCAGCTCTTGGAGAAGCTCGGGCGCGTCGAAGCGCATCTTCTTGATGCGCGCGAATTCCTGGCCGCCCTGCCCTTCGACCATGTAGGTGGCGAGCGTCCAGGGCGAGCCGGCGAAGCCGATCAGCGGGCAGCGGTCGCCGAGCGCGGCACGGATGGTGCGCACTGCGTCCATCACGTAGCGCAGCTCGCCCTCCGGGTCGGGCACGCCGAGCGCGCGGATGGCCGCCGCATCGCGCAGCGGCCGGTCAAACACCGGCCCCTCGCCCTCGACGAAGCGCAGGCCCAGGCCCATGGCGTCGGGGATGGTGAGGATGTCGCTGAACAGGATCGCGGTATCGAGCCCCGGATAGCGGTCCAGCGGCTGCAGGGTGACTTCGCAGCACAGCTCGGGATTGCGGCAGAGCGCCATGAAGTCGCCGGCCTTGGCACGGCTGGCGCGGTACTCGGGCAGGTAGCGGCCGGCCTGGCGCATCATCCACACCGGCGTGCGGTCCACGGCTTCACGCTTGAGCGCGCGCAGGAAGCGGTCGTTGGCGAGCGTCCTCATGTCAGGGCTCCGGCGATCTCAAGCTGAATCGCCTGCGCCATCGCACGCGGATCGGCGGCATCGCGGATCGGCCGGCCGATCACCAGGTAATCGGCGCCAGCCTTGATCGCCGCCGCCGGGGTGGCGATGCGCTTCTGGTCGGCCTCGACGCGGTTTTCCACCGGGCGGATGCCGGGCGTCACACAGATCAGCTCGCGCGGCGCCTCCAGGCGCAGGCGCGGCACTTCCAGCCCGGAAGACACCACGCCGTCGCAGCCGGCCTGCAAGGCACGACGGGCGCGCGACAACACCAGCTCGGCGACATCGCACTTGAAGCCGAGATCGTCGAGATCGCCCTGGTCCAGCGAGGTCAGGGCGGTCACCGCCAGCACCTTGGTATGGCCGGACTTGGCCTTGGCGGCCGCCTCCATGATCGACTGGTTGCCGTGCACGGTGGCGAAGTCGGCGCCGCGCTCGGAGAGATTGCGGATGGCGCGCGCCACCGTCTCCGGGATGTCGAAGAACTTCAGATCGACGAACACCTTCTTGTGCTCGGCCTTGAGCCAGTCCAGCAGTTCGAAGAAGCCGGGCGCCATGCACAGCTCCATGCCGATCTTGTAGAAGCTGACCGAGTCGCCGAGCAGGCGCACCAGGGCGCGGGCGGCCTCGGCGTCGGGAACATCGAGGGCGCAGATCAGACGCTCGTGGGTGGGGATTTCGGTAGGCATCAGTAACCCGTGAAAAGGAGGTCCAGGGCCGCGATGATCGCCGCCCGCTCATGACGAACATTGTCCACGACCGCGCCCAGGGCGCTGCGTGGAATCGACAACATCTCTTGCACCGAAAGCACGTGCTCACCGGCCTTGATGGTGACGATCGGCTGCAGCTTGCGGATCGGCATCGGCTGGGATTCGAGCGGCCAGAGGGGCGCCACGACCGCCGTATCCAGCCGCGCCGCGAGGTCGCCTTGCAGGATCACCAGGTAAGGGGCGCCGGCCGAGCCGTGCGCACGGCAGACATCGAACTGCGTCATGTCAGTAGTACGGCGTCAGTCCCTTGTGCCAAAGGCCATCCCGCTCGATGCGGGCGTTGTACTGGGCGATGGCTTCGGCGTTCTCGGCGAGCCAGCGCTCGCCTTCGGCCTTGCGCAAGCGCTCGCTCAGGCTCTCTTCGAGCAGGCTGGACAGGTTCAGCCCCTGCTCGCGGGCGCGCTCGATCAGCTCGGCGCTGACGCTCAGGTTGAGCCGGCGCTTGCCGACGACGTAGGTCCTGGCTTGGGGTTCGTGGACAAGGGCGGTCGGAACCTTGGCGGCCGGTTTGCGCGAGGCAGTCATGACAGTCCCTCCACACGATGGTTGTGCATGTTAATGCGCACAACTCATGCGCGCAAAGCCGCCTCGACCTTCGCCGCCGTCGGCGCACCCTGCGCCCGCAGCTCCTGCGCAAACAGGGCGATGCGCCATTCCTCGAGCAACCAGCGCGCCGGGTGCCAGGGGCCGGGCAGGCGCGCTTGCAAGGGGGCAAGCTGCTTCATGGCTTCGGCGTCCTTCTGGGGTTTGAGCGGCAGCCGCTCCAGCCGCACCGCCAGCGCCTTCAGATAGCTCGCAACCCGCGACCACTGCGCAGCCGGAATGGCGGTGACGAAGCCGGGGCCGAGCAGGCTGGAAAGTTGGCCGCTGGCGTCGGCATGGGCCTCGGGATAGGACTTGGCGATGGCGTTGAGCGCCTTGCGCAGCGCGGCGGCCTGACTCAACCAGGCGGCCAGTTCGTCCAGGCGCTGATAGGCCAGCTGCGAAAACTGGCCACGGCGTTCCAGCGCGGCGCGGAACGCGGCCTCGCTGCGCACCGGTCCGTCGATCAGCACCTCCTCGGCGCAGCGCTCGGCCAGCTCCCGGGCCAGGCCATCGACCGTGTGCGGGGTGCCGGTGAGCGCCAGCGCCAGCTTGCTGCGCGCCGACTTGGCGAGATCGCGCACGCGGTCGGCGAGCTTGAGCAGCAGCAGCGCGCGCAGGCCGGCGGCATGGGCGGCCTCGGCGGCGGCTTCGGACTCGAACAGCCGCAGGGCGATGCGCTCGCCCTCGACGCTCAGGCCCGGCACGGCACGCGCACCGCCCGGCAGGCTCACCGCCGCCGGCAGGTCGCCGAAATCCCAGTCGCTCAGCGATTCGCGCACCCATTGCTGGGTCTCGGCCTTCTTCGCGGCGACGGCATTGAAGGCGCTGCGCGCCTTGCCGCTGAACCGCGATTGCAGCTCGGCCAGATCCTCGGCCTCGCCCAGCACCTCGCCGCGCGCATCCTCGACCAGCAGCCGCGGGCGGAAGTGAGCGGGCAGCTTCTCCGGCGCGAAATCGGCCGGCTCCAGCTGCACGCCAGTCATCGCCTTGAAGCGGGCGCAGATGGCTTCCAGCAGGGGCCCTTCCGGCTGGCTGCTTTCGACAATGGCGTTGGCGTACTCGGCGGCCGGCTGACAGAGCCGGCGCAGATGCTGCGGCAGGGTCTTGATCAGCGCCTCGATCTTGCCGGCCAGCAGCCCCGGTACCAGCCAGTCGAAGCGCTCGGCCGGCAGCGCGAACAACTGCGCCAGCGGCAGATGGAAACTCACGCCGTCGGCATCGGTGCCGGGATCGTGCTGATAGCTCAGCGACAGCCGCAGTCCGGCGATGTCGAGGTAGTCCGGGAACAGGTCCTCGACATCGGCGTTGGCGCCGGGACGCAGCACGTCGGCCTCGGTCATGGTCAGTAGCGCGCTGCGCGAGGAGCCGGCGGCCACCGCGACAGGAGTCGTCGGCGGGGCGGAAACCACGGCCGACCGCAGACCGCGCAAGGCGGCCAGCGAGTCCAGTGGCGCAGCGGGCTCCGGCCTTTCGACGGCGATCGGCTTCGGCAAGGGCACCGACGGCTTGGCACTGACCTTCTCCGCGCCCCCGTGCAGCCAGGCCTTGAGCGCCGCGACCGTGCACAGCTCCTCCGCTAGGCGCGCATCGTAAAAGCGGTAGAGCTGCGACTCGTCGGCCAGCAGATCGGGGCGGCGCAGACGGGCTTCCTTCTCGCGGACCTCCTCGATCAGGGCCAGGTTCTTCTTCAGGAAGTCGGGCTTGCCCAGCACCTCGCCGCGCACCAGGCCCTCGCGGATGAAGATCGTCCTGGCCTCGCGCGGCTCCTCGCTGCCGTAGTGGCGCTGCCGCTTGAGCAGCGGCAGGCCCAGCAGCGAGACATGCTCATTGGCGGTCACCTCGCCGCGCTGCGCGTTCCACTCCGGGTGGTGCAGCACGCGCTTGACCAGGTGCTCGCCTATCTCGGCCAGCCACTCCGGCTCCACCGCCGCGCAACTGCGTGCAAACACCTGGCTGGTGTGGACGATGGCGGCGTGCATCAGCCAGGGCGGCGCCTTCTTGGCCAGCGCCGAGCCGGGAAAGATCTTGAAGCGGCGGCCGCGCGGCCCCTGGTACTCGGCCTTCTCCGGCGGCTTGTTGCCGATGTGGTCGATCAGCCCGGTGAGCAGGGCACGGTGGATGGGGGCGTAGAGCACCTCGAGGCGATCTTCGCCGTGAGGGGTGAGGGGTGAGGGGTGAGGGGTCAAACCCTGCTGTTTCGCCTCACGCCTCACGCCTGCCGCCTCACGCTCAAGCATGTCGACGATCTGCTTGTAGACCGCCTCCCACTCCTCCATGCGCAGGTAGCTGACGTAGTGCTCCTTGCACCACTTGCGCAGCTGCCGCTGGCTCGCTTTCTCGCCGGCCGCATCCCAGCGGTTCCAGAGATTGAGCAGGGTGAAGAAATCCGACTTCGGATGCCGCCACTCGGCATGCTTCTGGCGCGCCTGGGTCTGCGACTCCGGCGGCATCTCGTGCGGATCCTGCACCGACAGCGCGGCGGCCAGTATCCAGACCTCGTGGGCGCAGGAAGTCTCCTTGCCGGCGAGCGCGATGCGTGCCACGCGCGGGTCCAGCGGCAACCGCGCCAACTGCTTGCCAAGCGGTGTGAGATTGCGCTCTTCGTCCATCGCCCCCAGCGTGTGCAGGACCCGATAACCCTCGCTGATGTGCCGGTTCTCGGGCGGATCGACCCAGGGAAAGGCATCGACATCGCCCAAGCCCAGCGAGGCCATCTGCAGGATCACGCCGGCCAGATTGCTGCGCAGGATCTCGGGATCGGTGAACAGGGGCCGCGAGAGGTAGTCCTCTTCCGCATACAGACGGATGCAGATGCCGGCGGCGACGCGGCCGCAGCGACCGGCGCGCTGGTTGGCGGCGGCCTGCGACACCGGCTCGATCTGCAATTGCTGCACACCGGTGCGCGGCGAGTAGCGGGAGAGCCGCGCGGTGCCGACGTCCACCACGTAGCGGATGCCGGGCACCGTCACCGAGGTCTCGGCGACATTGGTGGCGAGCACGATGCGCGCCGGGCCACCGGTGGAAAACACCCGGTCCTGCTGCGCGGCCGGCAGCCGCGAGTACAGCGGCAGTACCGCCGCATGCGGAAAGCGGCCGGGCAGCATGCGGGCAAGGCCGTGGATCTCGCGCTCGCCGGGCAGGAACACCAGCACGTCGCCATCGGGGCGACGTCCCCACAGCTCGTCGATGGCGGAGGCGACGTTGTCCTCCAGATCGGATTCGGGATCGACCTCGCGGTAATAGGTGTCGACCGGATAGGTGCGGCCGGAGACGGTGAGGATCGGCGCGTTGTTGAAATGTCGCGACAGCCGTTCGGGATCCAGCGTGGCCGAGGTGATGATGATCTTGAGATCGGGCCGCCGGCTCGCAATGCGCTTGAGCCAGCCGAGCAGGAAGTCGATGTTGAGGCTGCGCTCGTGGGCCTCGTCGATGATGATGGTGTCGTAGGCGTTGAGCTCGCGGTCGTGCTGCAACTCGGCGAGCAGGATGCCGTCGGTCATCAGCTTCACCAGCGTGCGCTCGCCGACGCGGCGGTCGAAACGCGTCTCGTAGCCGACCAGCTCGCCCAGCGTGGTCTGCAATTCCGAGGCGATACGGTTGGCAACACTGCGCGCCGCCAGCCGGCGCGGCTGGGTATGGCCGATCAGCCCGCGCGTGCCGCGCCCGAGTTCCAGGCAGAGCTTGGGCAGCTGGGTGGTCTTGCCGGAGCCGGTCTCGCCACAGAGCACGATGATCTGGTGCTTGCGGATCGCCTCGGCGATCTCGTCCTTGGCCTGCACCACCGGCAGCTCGGCCGGCCACTGGATCTGCTTGGGCAGCAGCGCGCGACGGTTGGCGGCGCGTTGCTGCGCCGCCTGCAGATCGCGGGCGAAACGCGCGGCGTCCAGCGGCTTGCCGGAGGCCTGCGCGCGACCGATCTGCCGCGCGAACTGCGCGGCATCGCGGACCAGCAGGGACTCGGGATCGAAGCGCACCGGAACAGGCGGAGACGGGACGGGGCGCGAATTATGCCGGCTGAGCCACCGGGCGCCCATGCAGCGCCCAAAAGAAAGCCCGCCCCTGCACCAGGCAGGAGCGGGCTGATTTGAGGGCTACGGCTTACTGGGCGCAGCTGGTCGAGCCCGGGTACTTGGACTCGTCGGCGACCAGCACGTTGTCGATCCACTGCTTGACCAGGGCATGGCCCTCTTCATCGACCACGCTGCGCGCCAGCGGCGGCATGCGGGCAGCCGGCGTGGTGGCGGTGGGACCGATGCGGTGCTCGACGATGGAATCGGCCGAACTGCCCGGATGGAAGTCCACCGTACGGCCGCCCTTGCCTTCCTGGCCGGTCGCGGTCGGCTGCTTGCAGATGCCGTAGGTACCATCCACCGGCCGCAGGGAGTCGAGGTAGAAGCCGGTCGAAGCGGCGAAGCCCTTGACGTTGTGGCAGTGCTGGCAATTGACCTCCAGCCAGGCACGGGCGCGGGCTTCAACGTCTTGCGCGGAGTTGGCGGTAAAGCCGGAGTCGCCGGGCTTGTTGTAGGTCGGCACGCGCTCCAGCTTGGTGGCGATCTGCTTCATGTTGTCCACGCCCAGGTCGCTGGGGCAGCCGGCCATCAGACCCTTGCTGCACCAGTAGGCGATCTGGTTCTTGCCGGCCACCTCGTGCTGGCTCTGGCCGCTGACTTTCTTCGACTCCGGCGCGTAGGGCTTGTTCATGAACCGCACCTTCGGCCCGATCGGCGCCGCGCCCGGCTCGGAGTCCTCGCGCGAGTGGCAGCTCAGGCACTGGTTGGCGTGCGGAATCAGATAGCCAGCGGTAGAACCGGTGTGCTTGACGCCGGAATCGACATCGACGTGATCCCAGCTCACCGAGGCGCTGCCGCCGCCCATGGCCAGCTTGGCCACCCGCTTGCCGGTGGTGGCGTCGGTGGTCCAGACATAGGGCACGCCATCCCAACGGGCGACGCCCTTGGAGTTGACACGCTTGATCAGCAAGCGGGTTTCCACCGGCGTCTCGGTGCCCTTGCTGTCGTCGGCGAAGGAGAAGGTCTTGGCGATGATGGTGCCGGAGGGGAACACGATGGTGGCATTGGCGCCATCGCCGGCGGCGTCGCGGTACACCGCCTTGGTGCCGGGCGGCAGGTAGGCGACGCGGTACTTCACCGCATAGTCGGAGAACAGCTTGCTGTTCAGCGAGTAGGGCACGCCGCCGCCGTTGGGCGTGCTGGTCGGGTCTTCCGCGTCGGCGAACAGGTGGTACTGATCGAGCGTCGGGCAGTTCACGCCGGAGGCTTCGAAGTTGACCTTGCCATTGCCGACGGTAGCGCCGCAGAGCTTGGCGACCAGGGCCTCGCTCGGCGCCGGATCGTAGTCGCCACTGCGCACGAAGGGCGGGATCACCACCGCCGGCAGCGGCGTCAGCTCCTTGCCGTAGGCCTTCTTGCACTGGTGCGGGCTGTCGTCCAGGTCGGCGGCGAACTGCAGCACCGCCAGCGGGTTCACCGTCAGCAGATTGGTGAGCAGCGCCACCGGATCGGAGGGGTCAGCGGTCGCCACCGCCAGCACCGCTTCCAGACCCTTGGTGCCGTGGAAGTTGCTGTAGCGCAGGCTGTCGCTGCTGAACTCGTTGTCGTCGTCGATGCAGGACGCATACCAGTCCGGCGTGATGCGCGCGTGCTCACCGTCCGCCGCGAACTTGTAGGCGTTGTAGTGACAACTCGGATTCGGCACCTCGTTGGTGAGGATGGGCTTGCCTCGCGCATCCTTGGGTACCGGGTCGCCATTGGCGTCCACCGGGTAGGGGCAGTCGGCGTCGTAGCTGTCGAGCAGGCCGTCCCAGACGATGTGGGCGCCACGGAAGTTCGGACCGCCGGCGGCGACGCAGGTGGTCAGCCCCTGCGGCAACAGACAGCCGGCGAGGGTCTTCAGGCCCACCAGCGTGGGCAGGATGCGGGCGACGTCACCATTGGAAAGATCCGTGCTGCTGGGCAGACGCAGATGGTTGCCGTTGTTGATGAACTTGTTGCGGAAGATGCGCACGCCCTCGGTGTAGAAGTCGATGCGCTTTTCATCCGGCCGGCCGGCGCCTTCGGGGAACAGCTCGTAGCTGGCGTGGATGATGCCGCCGGTGTTGTTGTTCTCGAAGGTGTTGTCGAAGATGTCGATGCGGTCGTAGGCGAGCGTGAGCATGCCGGTGCCGACCGGCACGCTGCCGACGATGCCGCCGGAAGTGAAGTTGTAGGTGTTGTTGTTGCGCGAGATGTTGCCGTACATGCGCGAGCGCTCGCCGTACTGGCGCAGGCCGTCGAGATCGTAGATCAGGAAGCCACCGGTGTTGCACTCGGCGAGATTGCTGGCGTACTCGCCGCCCTGCACGTTCTCGATCTCGAAACCGAACACGTTGAACGCCGCGCGGCTGTTTTTGATGATCGCGTTGTTGGTCTGGCCAACGTAGATGCCGGCATCGGAGGCGCCGATCGACTCGGAGTCCTCGATCAAGATGTTTTCGGAAGCCACCGGGTAGATGCCATAGCGGCCGGAGAGCTTGCTCACCGTGTAGTCCGGCGAGGTGGTGTCGCCGAGGAAATTCTCCGGCACCGCGGGGTCCTGGCTGGCCGGATCGGTGCAGGGTACGTTCAGTCGCTCCGCGAAGTTCTCAGCGGTGATCGGGTCGGCGCTCTGGCGACCGCCGCCCGAGGACCACATGGCGCGCACCCGGCGCAGGGTGCCGTGATCGACACCGCGCAGCTCGAAGCCGTTACCGCCGGTGTCGAGCACGGTCAGATCCTGCACGGTGACACCGTGGACATTGACCGCCAGCACGCCTTCCGGCGAATTGCTGCCCTTGAACGAGAGCACGGTCTTGTCCTTGCCACAGCCTTTCACCAGCACGTCTTCGGTGTTGGTGAGCTGCAGGGACGAGGTGAGCTCGAAATAGCCGCAGCCGAATTCGATGACGTCGCCCGGCGCCGCCTGGATCATGGCGCCGACCATGTCGGTGGTGGCCGTCGCACCCGGCTTGATGACGAAGGTGCGTCCCGTCGCGGCAGGCGGCGGCGTACCGTCGTCGCCGCCCGCGTCGGGCTTGCTGCCGCCGCAAGCGGCCAGCGTTAGCGCCAGAACCACGGTCAGCAGATGGCGTGGAGCAACTCGAATTCCTGGGTGAAGCATGGCTCTCTCCTTGGATCCCCGCCCGCGTAGTCCCTGGGCGCGTCATAAGCGGCCAGGGAAATCCCACCGGCCGGGTTTAAGCTTATGCAGGCACCAGCGGGGCGCCAACGAGAAATATTGCTTAAAGGTGACAGCGCGACGCGGCGCTGCAGGCGTTTAGCCGCCCAGCGCGTCCAGTCGCTGCTCCAGGCTGGCCAGACGCTGCTCCAGCTCTGCCACCCTCGCCTCCAGACCCGCGTTGGCGCCGCCACGACTAGGCAGCTCGGCGGCCGCCAGGGCACTGAGATCGGGCTCGCCGCTGAGCAGGTGCACATGCCGCACCGCCGACTGCCCGGCCATCCGTGGCAGGGTCTGCACCAAAGGCTGGGCGCGGTCGGCGAGGTCATCCAGCGCCGCCTGCACGCCCTCGGCTTCCACCGGCCCCGCCAGGGCGGCGGCATTGGCGCGCAACTCGGCGGTGGTCTGCGGGCCGCGCAGCATCAGCGTCACTAGCACCGCCTGGGTGCTGGCCTTCAGCAGCAACTGATGCTGGAATTTCTGCCGCCACTTGGTGGCGCGCGGGCTGGAGTCGTCGCGGGCGACCAGGTTTTTCTCCTCCAGGCTGAGCAGGGCGTTGCCGACCTCGCCCTCGCTCAAGCTCATCACCGGCTCGCGGCTGCTCTTCTGGTTGGCCGCTGCCACCAGGGCATTGACCGTCATCGGGTAATAGGCCGGGGTAGTGATCGATTTCTCCACCAGCGAGGCCAGCACCCGCGCCTCGGCCGGGCTCAGCAGCAGCGGACTCATGCCTGCCCCAGGGCGTCGCGCTTGCCGGCCACGGCCTTGAGCAGCTGATTCCAGGCATCGACGAACAGCTGCACGCCATCGCTGCTCAACTGCTCAGTGATCGCCTCGAAAGGGACGCCCAGACGCTCCACCGCCGCCATCACCGTATGGGCGAATGCGACCTCCTGATCCAGGCCGCGCACGGCGACGCCGTGGTCACGAAAGGCGTCTAGCGTGGCCGGCGGCACGGTGTTGACCGTCTCCGGGCCGATCAGCGCCTCGACGTACAGCGTGTCGCGCCAGGCCGGATTCTTGACCCCGGTGCTGGCCCAGAGCAGGCGCTGCGGGCGCACGCCGCGGCTGGCCAGGGCCTGCCAGCGCGGGCTGGCACAGAGTTCCAGATAGTCCTGATAGGCCAGCTTGGCATTGGCGATCGCCACCTGGCCACTGAGCGCCATCGCCTCACCACCGAGCTTGCCCAGCGCGGCATCCATCGCGGTATCGATGCGGCTGACGAAGAAGCTGGCGACGCTGGCCAGCTTGGCCGGATCGCCACCGCTCTTGAGCCAGGCCTCGGCACCGGCCAGATAGGCCTCCGCCACCGCCCGGTAGGCGGTCCGCGAAAACAGCAGGGTGACATTGACGTTGATGCCTTCGGCGATCAGCTGGCGCACCGCCGGCACCCCAGCCGGCGTGCCCGGCACCTTGATCATCAGATTGGGCCGCCCGACCGTCCGCCACAGCCGACGCGCCTCGCTGAGCGTGCGGGCACTATCGTTGGCCAGTCGCGGCGACACCTCCAGGCTGACGTAGCCATCCTGACCACCGCTCGCGCGATACAGGCGGTCAAAGGCATCGGCGGCGAGGCGGATGTCCTCGATCGCCAGCGCCTCCACCAGCTGCTCCGGATCGCGCTGCCCGGAACGGATATGGCCGGCCAGCGAAACGTCGTACTGGCTGCTGCCGGCGATCGCCTTCTCGAAGATCGCCGGGTTGGAGGTGAGGCCGCGCAGGCCGTCCTCGGCGATCAGGCGCTCCAGCGCCCCGGTCTCGACCAGATCGCGGCGGATGTAGTCGAGCCAGATGGATTGGCCCAGTTCGGCGACGGCTAGCAGGCGGCTCATGGCGTGAGGAACAGGGGCGACGGTGTGGGCGGGGTGGCGAGCATAACGCCCACCGCACCCCGTAGAAACCGGCGCGACCTTCCTCAGTCTCGCTCGCGCAGCAAGATGGAGTTGGCGATCCAGCTCAAGAAGCCGTACGCGAGCGCACCCCAGAGCGCCGGCCAGAAGCCATCGACTCCGAAGCCGCGGATCAGGTAGGCGGCCAGGCCGAACATGGCGGCGTTGAGCACGAAGCTGAACAGCCCCAGAGTCAGAATGGTGATCGGCAACGCCAGCAGGCCAAGCACCGGACGGATCAGGGTGTTGACCACGCCCAGTACCAGCGCCCCGATCAGCGCCGAACCGAAGCCAGTGATGTGCACACCCGGCACCAGCATCGCCACGCCCAAGAGGCAGAGCGCATTGACCAGCCAGACCAGCAGGAGATTGAGCATCACCAGGCTCCACGAGGGCCGGGATCGGCCGAGGTCAACACCTTAAGGGGCGGCGCGCTCGGCGGGAAGGGCGGCGGTCTGCTGGCCACGACGCAGCACGCCCAGGCAGTAAGCAAAGAAGTAGCCCAGCACCAGACCCAGCAACGCCATCGTCAAGACACTGCGCGAGCCGCTCATTGCACTCTGCAGGGCGGCGGCGCCACCGGTCTCGCTGGCCGCCTGCACGGCCGGCAGCACCACGACCATGCGATAGCCGATACGCGCCAGGAACAACAATGAAAGGCCGACGCCCAGCGTCGTGTTGGGCGTGTAGTAGCGGCCTTCGGGCAGGGTCTCGAAGCGGGTCAGGCGCACACCCAGACGCGCCAGCAGCCCTCCGGCGACCGCGCCTGCCACCATCGCCAGCGCCAGCTGCGAATCAAACGCCGGCCAGCGCAGCAGGGCGAGAAAGATCAGGGCGATCACGCCGCTGCGGATTGCCAGGCGCAGCGGCCGGTAGGCTTGGCGGCCGATGTTGCGACGCACGCGCCGGTAGGTGCTCAAGGCCAGCAGCGGCCCCGCATACGCCAGCACCGGCAGGTGCATCACCGGCTCAGACGCCCAGGTAGTCGAGGATGCCCTGCGCCGCCTCGCGGCCTTCGAACACCGCGGTCACCACCAGGTCGCTGCCACGCACCATGTCGCCGCCGGCAAACACCTTCTCGTTAGCGGTCTGGAACTTGTGCTTGGCGAGCACCGCGCCGTGCACCTTCATGCGGCCGTCGTCGTGCAACTTCAGCGCGTGCTGGGCGAACCAGGGCGCCGGGCTGGGCCTAAAGCCGAAGGCGATCACCACGCGGTCGGCAGGGATGATCTGCTCGGAGCCAGGAACCACTTCCGGCTTGCGCCGGCCCTTGGCATCGGGCGCGCCGAGACGGGTCTCGACCACCTTCACGCCCTCGACCTTGCCCTTGCCGACGATCTCCACCGGCGCGCGGTTGAACAGGAACTCCACGCCCTCTTCCTTGGCGTTGGCGACTTCGCGGCGCGAGCCGGGCATGTTCGCCTCGTCGCGACGATAGACGCAGGTCACGCTGTCGGCGCCCTGGCGGATCGAGGTGCGGTTGCAGTCCATGGCGGTGTCGCCACCGCCCAGCACCACCACTCGCTGGCCCTTCATGTCGATGAAGTCGGCCGGGCTCTGCTCGCTGCCCATGATGCGGTGGATGTTGCTGATCAGGAACGGCAGCGCCTGCACCACGCCGGGCAGATCCTCGCCCGGGAACTCGCCCTTCATGGCGGTATAGGTGCCCATGCCCAGGAACACCGCGTCGTAGTCCTTGAGCAGCGCGTCGAAGGCGATGTCCTTGCCGATCTCGGTGTTGAGGCGGAACTCCACGCCCTCGTGTTCGAGGATGGCGCGGCGGTTCTTCACCACGTCCTTTTCCAGCTTGAACGGCGGGATGCCGTAGGTGAGCAGGCCCCCGATCTCCGGGTACTTGTCGAACACCACCGGAGTGACGCCATTGCGCGCCAGCACGTCGGCGCAACCCAGGCCGGCCGGGCCGGCGCCAACGATGGCGACGCGCTTCCCGGTGGGCACGACCTTGCTCATGTCCGGCCGCCAGCCCTGCTTGAAGGCCTCGTCGGAGATGTACTTTTCGATGCTGCCGATGGTGACCGCGCCGAAGCCGTCGTTGAGCGTGCAGGCACCTTCGCAGAGGCGGTCCTGCGGGCAGACGCGGCCGCAGATTTCCGGCAGCGAATTGGTCTGGTGCGAAAGCTCGGCGGCGGCGAAGAGGTTGCCCTCCTCCACCAGCTTCAGCCAGTTGGGGATGTAGTTGTGCACCGGGCACTTCCACTCGCAATACGGATTGCCGCAGGACAGGCAGCGTCCGGCCTGGGAGCCGGCCTGATCGGCGGGGAACTGTCCGTAGATTTCGCGGAAGTCGTGGATGCGCACCTCGGCCTGGACCTTCTTCGGGTCCTGGCGCGAGATATCGAGAAACTGCATTGCGTTCTTGGCGGCCATGGGGGTTCGTCCTGTTAGGCAGCAGCGCGGATGGCCGTCAGCAGCGAGCCGATATCAGCCGCCTTCGGCTTCACCAGCCAGAAGCGCCCAACGTAGTCGCGGAAGTCGTCGAGGATGGTCTGACCCCAGGCCGAACCGGTGGCGGCCACATAGTCCTTGATCAGGGCCCGCAGGTAGTGCTGATGGCCTTCCATGCTCTCGGAGATGACCCGGTGGATGTCGATCAGCTCGTGGTTGTAGCGGTCCACGAAGTTGCGCTGCTGGTCGAGCACGTAGGCGAAGCCGCCGGTCATGCCGGCGCCGAAGTTCACACCCACCTTGCCGAGCACCGCCAGCACGCCGCCGGTCATGTATTCGCCGCCGTGGTCGCCGCAGCCTTCCACCACCGCGGTGGCGCCGGAATTGCGCACGCCGAAGCGCTCGCCCGCCGTGCCGGCCGCGTACAGGGTGCCGCCGGTGGCGCCATACAGGCAGGTGTTGCCGATGATCGCGGTATCCTGGGTCTTGAAGCGCACGCCCTTGGGCGGCTTGACCACGATGCGACCGCCGGCCATGCCCTTGCCAACGTAATCGTTGGCATCGCCTTCCAGCTCGATGTTGAGACCGCCGGCATTCCACACGCCCAGCGACTGGCCGGCGGTGCCGGTCAGCTTCAGGGTGATCGGCGCGCCTTCCATGCCGAGATTGCCGTGGCGGCGGGCGATCTCGCCCGACAGCCGCGCACCGATGGAGCGCGTGGTGTTGTTGACCTGGTAGTGGAACTCGCCGCCAGACTTGGCTTCGATGGCCGGCAGCGCGTCGCGCACCATCTGCTCGGCCAGCTCGGCGCGGTCGAAGGGCGGGTTGGGGCCGGTGCAGAACTGCGCACTGGGCAGGATCATTCCCGAAGCCGAAAGGATCGGCGACAGGTCGAGATGCCGCTGCTTGTCGGTCTTGCCCTCGGCGAGCCCAAGCAGGTCGGTGCGGCCGATCAGCTCCTGCAGGCTACGCACGCCGAGCAGGGCCAGCCACTCGCGGGTTTCCTCGGCGACGAAGCGGAAATAGTTCATCACCATTTCCGGCAGGCCGATGAAGTGCTTCAGGCGCAGCACCTTGTTCTGCGTCGCGACACCGGTGGCGCAGTTGTTGAGATGGCAGATGCGCAGGTACTTGCAGCCCAGCGCCACCATCGGCGCGGTGCCGAAGCCGAAGGACTCGGCGCCGAGGATGGCCGCCTTGACCACGTCGAAGCCGGTCTTGAGCCCACCGTCGGTCTGCACGCGGACCTTGTCGCGCAGGCCGTTCATGCGCAGGGTCTGATGGGTCTCGGACAGACCCAGCTCCCAGGGCGTACCGGCGTACTTGACGCTGGTCACCGGCGAGGCGCCAGTACCGCCGTCGTAGCCGGAGATGGTGATGAGGTCGGCGTAGCACTTCGCCACACCGGCGGCGATGGTACCCACGCCGGGACCACTGACCAGCTTCACGCTGACCATCGCCTGCGGATTGACCTGCTTCAGGTCAAAGATCAACTGCGCGAGGTCTTCGATGGAGTAGATGTCGTGGTGCGGCGGCGGCGAGATCAGCGCCACGCCGGGTTTGGCGTAGCGCAGCTTGGCGATCTGCTCGTTGACCTTGTCGCCGGGCAGCTGGCCGCCTTCGCCGGGCTTGGCACCTTGCGCGACCTTGATCTGCAGCACCTCGGCATTCACCAGATAGGCCGG
Source organism: Stagnimonas sp. FW305-C-60 (assembly GCF_058782965.1). Classification (NCBI taxonomy): domain Bacteria; kingdom Pseudomonadati; phylum Pseudomonadota; class Gammaproteobacteria; order Nevskiales; family Nevskiaceae; genus Stagnimonas; species Stagnimonas sp. FW305-C-60. The sequence continues at coordinate 1,374,418 of NZ_JBYSYF010000001.1, read as the reverse complement.
TGTCACGCCGAAGCGGCCGGAGGCGACCTGCTTGATCTTGCTGGTCTTCTCGGTGCCGTAACGGGCCGGGTCTTCACCACCCTCGCCGCTGTTGCTGCGGCCGCCGAGGCGGTTCATGGCGATCGCCAGCGCCTCGTGCGCCTCCGGGCTGAGCGCGCCCAGCGACATGCCGGCCGAGTCGAAGCGCTTGAGGATGCTCTCAACCGGCTCGACCTGATCCAGCGGGATTGGCTGCGCGGCGACGTTGAGCTTGAACAGGTCGCGCAGCGCCGCCACCGGCCGCTCGTTGACCAGCTTGGCGTAGCTCTTGTAGACGCCGTAGTCGCCTTCCTTCACCGCGGTCTGCAGGGTGCGGATGATGTCGGGGTTGTAGGCGTGGTATTCGCCGCCTTCGACGTACTTGTAGAGGCCGCCGTGGCTGGGCTGCTTGCGGGCGATCCAGGCCTCGTGGGCGAGCGCCTTCTGCTCGGCTTCGAGGTCCTCGAAGGTCGCGCCCTGGATGCGATTGACGGTGCCGGCAAAGCAGCTATCGACCACCGCGCTGGAAAGGCCCACCGTCTCGAACAGCTGCGCACCGCGATAGCTGGCGATGGTCGAGATGCCCATCTTCGAGATGATCTTGTACAGACCCTTGTTGATGCCCTTGCGGTAGTAGAGCGCGAGGTCGGCCGGGTCCTTGCCCTTGATCTCGCCATTGCGCGCCATCTCGTAGAGCGAGGCGTAGGCGAGATAGGGGTACACGCAGCTCGCGCCGTAGCCGATCAGGCAGGCGAAGTGGTGCGGATCGCGCGCGGTCGCGGTCTCGACGATGATGTTGCAATCGCAGCGCAGCTCCTCGTGGATCAACCGGTGCTGCACCGCGCCCACCGCCATCAGCGCCGGGATCGGCAGGTGATCGCGGTCGATGGCTCGGTCGGACAGCACCAGCACCACTTTGCCGCCGCGCACCGCCGCCACCGCCTTGTCGCAAACGGCGTTGAGCGCGGCCTGCAGGCCCAGAGCGGGGTCGTAGTTGAGGTTGATCAGCTCGTGGCTGTAGCGCGGATCATCCAGCGCCAGCAGCTTCTTGAACTTGCCTTCGCTCAGAACCGGCGAGTCCACCAGCAGGCGCTCGGCGCGCTGCGCGGTCTCGCCGAACATCGAGCCCTCGGCGCCCAGCGAGCATTCCAGCGACATCACGATCTGCTCGCGCAGCGGGTCGATGGGCGGATTGGTGACCTGGGCGAACTGCTGGCGGAAGTAGTCGTACAGCGAGCGCTTCTGCTCGGAGAGCACCGCGAACGGCGTGTCGTCACCCATCGAGCCGATGGTTTCCTGGCCGCTCTCGGCAAGCACGCGCAGGATCTGGTCGCGCTCCTCGAAGCTGAGGTTGAAGAGCTTCTGGTAGATCGCGACGCTTTCCGGATGCAGCTTGTCCAGCGAGTTCGGGTCTTCGCTGAGGCTGGCTTCCAGGCGCTTGCTGCCGTTCTTCAGCCAGAGCTTGTAGGGCTGGCGGTTGGCGAGCATGCGGTCGATGTCTTCCGGCCGCAGCAGCGAGCCGGTATCGGTGTCGATGGCCAGGATCTGACCGGGCGACAGCCGCCCTTTCTCCACCACCTGCAACTGGTCGAAGTCGGACACGCCGATTTCCGAGGCCAGCACGATGGTGCGGTCGCGGGTGATGACGTAGCGGGTCGGACGCAGGCCGTTGCGGTCGGTGGCGCAGATGGCGTAGCGGCCATCGGTCAGCACCACGCCGGCAGGACCGTCCCAGGGCTCCATCTGCAGCGAGTTGTACTCGTAGAAGGCGCGCAGGTCGGCGTCGAGATCCTCGACGTTCTGCCAGGCCGGCGGGATCAGCGCGCGCAAGGCGGCGAACATGTCCATGCCACCCGCGAGCAGCACCTCGAACATGTTGTCCAGGCTCTCGGAGTCGGAGCCCTTGAGGCCCACCAAGGGGGTCAGCTCGTGGATGTCCGGCAGCGCCGCGCACTGGAACTTCGGCGCGCGTGCCTGCGCCCAGGCACGGTTACCGCTGATGGTATTGATCTCGCCGTTGTGGGCGAGGAAGCGGAAGGGGTGGCAGAGCCGCCACTTCGGCATGGTGTTGGTGGAGAAGCGCTCGTGAAAGACGCAGATCGAGCTTTCCATGTCCGGCGCCGCGAGGTCCGGGTAGAAGCTCTCCAGCCACTCGGGCATCAGCAAGCCCTTGTAGACGATCACCCGGCAGGACAGCGAGGTGACGTAGAACTCGCTGTCGTCCTCGGCGGTGAGCAGCTTTTCGGCGCGGCGGCGGGCCTTGAACAGCTTCAACTCGAACTCGAACTTGTGCAGCCCGGCCGGCGCGGCCACGAACGCCTGCTCGAAGCGCGGCAGCACCGCCCGCGCCTCTTCACCGCAAGCATCGGGATTGATCGGCATCACCCGCCAGCCGACCAGGTTCAGGCCGTGATGGGCGCAGGCCTCGGCCAGCACCGCGCGCTCGCGCGCGGCCTTGGTCTCGTCGGGGGAGAGAAAGAGGTTGCCGGCCGCGTACTGGGCGCTGCCCAGCTCGATGCCGGCCTCGCGGGCGACGCGGCGCAGGAAGCGATCCGGCTTCTTCATCAACAGGCCGCAGCCGTCGCCGGTCTTGCCGTCGGCGGCGATGGCACCACGGTGGGTCATCCGCTCCAGGCCTTTAATCGCCCGCTTGACCAGGTCATGGCTGGCCACATCGTCCATCTGGGCAATCAGACCGAATCCGCAGCTGTCACGCTCGAATTCCGGTCGGTAGAGACCTACTGCCTGGTCTTGCGACTGGGTCATTGCGAATCCCACAAAAAAAACTCGGGGCGGCGAGACCCTCGCCGCAGGGGCGCGGCAGCTGGAAGTCTGGAAGTTTCGAGGGAGTCCCGACCCGATTCGATAGCGAATGGGCGGCGGGGTCTTCAGGAAAGACGACGGATTCGCTGCGGTGCAACATTCGATTATAGGAACGTGGACACCGGCGTCAATCTGAACCGCAATTTTTCTTTGCAATCAACGCAATCGGCGCGGGTCGAACAATCGCTCCCATTCATCGAGTGCATAACGATCGGTCATACCAGCGATGTAGTCGGCGACGATCCGGGCCCGCCCCTGCTCGCCGTCCTCCGCCTCCGCCAACAAGGCCTGCCGGTATTCCTGCGGCGGCAGCAGACGGATATCAGCCATGAAGGCCTCGAACAATTCGCGCAGCAGGCGCTTGGCTTTCTGCATCACCCGGTAGACCTGCTGGTGCTGGTAGAGCTGCTCGCGCAGGAAGCGCTTCAGCAGCCGGTTTTCCTCGGCCAGCTCCGGGCTGTAGCCGATCAGCGGCTGGGGGGCGGCGCGCACCGCCTGCGGGCTGTCCAGCCCAGCCTGCGCCAGCCGAGTGCGCGAGGCCCGCACCAGATCATCGACCAGGGTGCCGATGATGCGGCGCACGGTCTCGTGGCGCATCTGCTTGGGCGTGGCCTGTGGGTAGCGGCTCAACACCTCGTCGTGGTGACGGGCGAACAGCGGCACTTCGCGTAGCTGCTCCAGGTTCAGGAGCCGCGCGCGGATGCCGTCGTCGATGTCGTGATTGTTGTAGGCGATCTCGTCGGCCAGGTTGGCGACCTGCGCCTCCAGGCTGGGCTGGCCGCCATCGAGAAAGCGCCGCGCCACCTCGCCCAGCTGCTCGGCACGCGGCCGCGAGCAGTGCTTGAGGATGCCTTCGCGGGTCTCGAACGTGAGGTTGAGCCCGAGGAACTCGGCGTACTTGTCTTCCAGCTCGTCCACCACCCGCAGCGACTGGGCGTTGTGCTCGAAGCCGCCGTAGGGCTTCATACAGGCATTCAGCGCATCCTGCCCGGCATGGCCGAAGGGCGTATGGCCAAGGTCGTGGGCAAGGCAGACCGCCTCGGCCAGATCCTCGTTGAGGTTGAGCGTGCGGGCGATGGTACGGGCGATCTGCCCGACTTCCAGCGTGTGGGTGAGGCGGGTGCGGAACAGATCGCCTTCGTGATTGACGAAGACCTGGGTCTTGTACTCCAGGCGCCGGAACGCGGCGCTGTGGATGATGCGGTCGCGGTCGCGTTGGTATTCGCTGCGGCTGGTCGGCGGCGGCTCCGGGTGCCTGCGACCCCGCGAGTTCTGCGGCGTCGAGGCGTAGGGCGCGAGGCCGTGGCTCATGCCGGGCGGCAGAAATGCTGCAGGCAGGCTTCCAGCGCCACATCGTCGAAGTCGGCGGTCAGTACCGCCTCGCCGAGGGCGCGCAACAGCACCAGCCGCAGCTGGCCGCCGGCAACTTTCTTGTCGCCAGCCATCAGCCGCCGGAAGTCGGCGGGGCTCATGCCCGCCGGCGGGTGCAGCGGCAGACCGGCGGCGGCCACCAGGGCGCAGCAGCGCTCGGCATCGGCGGCGCTGATCCAGCCCAGACGCGCGGAGAGGTCGGCGGCCATGACCAGGCCCAGGCCCACCGCCTCGCCGTGCAACCAACTGCCATAGCCAGCGTAGGTCTCCACCGCGTGGCCGAAGGTGTGACCAAGATTGAGCAGGGCGCGCGGGCCGCCAGCCACCGCCTCGCGTTCGTCGAGGCCGACGATGCGCGCCTTGATGGCGCAGCAGCGTTCGACCACCGCCGCCGGGGTCTCGCCCGCCAGTGCCATCAGGGCCGCCAGCGCACCTTGCTCCAGCTCGCTGAAGAAAGCGGCGGCGTCGAGCATGCCGTACTTGATGACCTCGGCGGCGCCGGCCGAGAGCTCGCGGGGCGGCAGGGTCTTGAGGCTGTCGAGATCGGCGATCACCGCGCGCGGCTGGTGAAACGCGCCGATCAGGTTCTTGCCGCGCGGATGGTTGACCCCGGTCTTGCCGCCGACGCTGGAATCGACCATCGCCAACAGCGTGGTCGGAACCTGCACGAAGTCGATGCCACGCTGGTAGATGGCGGCGCAGAAACCGGCGAGATCGCCGATCACGCCGCCGCCGAGCGCGATCAGCACCGCGTCGCGCGCCAGACGCTTGGACAGCATCCAGTCCAGCACCTGCTCGGCAGTCGCCCAGCTCTTCACCGGCTCGCCGGCCTCGACGATCAGGCGGTCTTCCTCGCCCAGGCCCAGTGCGCTCATCACCGCCGGCAGATGCAGGGCGGCGACGTTGGCATCGGTGACCAGCACCCGCCGCCGCCCGACCAGCGGCGCCCAGCTGGACGGCTCGGCCAGCAGGCCGCGGCCGATGCGAATCTCGTAGGCGCGCTCGCCGAGCGCGACCGACAGTTGACGCAGGTTCACGCCTCCTCTCCGGGCGGCGTCAGCAGCGCGTCCTGAATCTCGCGCGCGAGCTGGCGGGCGTTCTTGCCGTCGGTCTCCACCACCAGGTCGGCCACTTCCCGGTACAGCGGGTCACGGTGTTCGAACAGGCGGATCAAGGTCTCCCGCCGGTCGCCATTCATCAGCAGCGGCCGGTGTTCGCTGCGCTCGGTGCGGGCCAGCTGCTGCTCCAGGCCGGCATGCAGGTACACCACCAGGCCGCGCGCCGACAGGTGCGCGCGGTTTTCCGGCAGCAGCACCGCGCCGCCGCCGGTGGCGAGCACGATGCCGCTACGGGTGGTGAGGTCGGCGATTACCGCCTGCTCGCGCCGACGGAAGCCCTCCTCGCCTTCCTTCTCGAAAATGTAGGAAATATCGACGCCGGTACGCACTTCGATCTCGTGATCGGAGTCGACGAACTCGAGATTGCAGGTTTCAGCAAGCTTCTTGCCGATGGTGGTTTTTCCGGCCCCCATGGGGCCGACCAGGAACAGACTTTTTCGATTCACGGAATCCGCAATTAGGGAGTGGGCTGCTGTACAACTATCGTCCGCGTGCTGCAGAACACCGCGTCCGGATCGGAGCCGCTGCGGCCCCGCACGCATCCCTGGATTTCCACTTCGCAGCTGGTGCCATTCGCCAGTTGCGGACTGAAATTGGGGACAAAGTACTGCGTGGTCGCAGTGCCATTGGCATTGGTGGTGCCGCCACCCGGGAACACCCGCTCATTGAGCGCCCCGGCGCAACTGACCGGACTGGTGATGGTGAAACTCACCTGCGCACCGTCGATCGGCTGGTAGGCATTGTTGCGCACATCCAGGGTCAGCGTCGCGGCGCGCTGCGCGCCGCTCGTGTCCGGCGAGGTGAAAACCCGTACCGGAGCATTGAGGTCGATGCAGTTGCGCCCGTCCGAGGCAGTACCGCAGACCTCGTCGTAAAACTGTACGCCGGTGCTGGCGGTGAGTGGACCGCTGGCGGTGGCCACGCAACCGCGGTTCTCGCGGGCGCTGACCTCCAGAAAGCCCGAGCGGTCGCTGTACACCTTGATCGGGGTCGAGAAGGCACCGCTGGCATTGAGCTGCGCCCGCCGCTGCTGGGTCTGTGGCGTTGGGTCGCTGCCGACGATCAGGCCGTAGGAAGCATTGCCCGAGCCGGTGAAGCTGACGCTGAGATCGACGCACTCCGCCACGCTGGCACCGTCCGCGGTCTGCCAGGTAAAGCTCAGCGGCTGAGCATTGGCGGCCCCCACCGGCGCGGCGATCCCGTAGCTGGGCGCGGTGAACTGGAAGTTGTCCTTGCGCACGGTAACGTTACCGCTGCGGGTGCAGACGGCGTCGGCATTGCTGCTGCACTCGCTGCTCAGCGGCTGCCCGCTGGCGACCGCACCAGTGATGACGGCGGTGGTGTCGGCGGAAATGCTGCTATTGGGCGTCAGCGAGAACGCGACCTTGCCGGTGCTGTCAGTGGCCAGGGAGCCGACGCCCGGGCGCGGTATGCCTGCCTCGTAGACCGTGATCGCAGCATTGGTGGCGCTGAGATTGAGGGTGGCACCCTGCACGGCCGTGCCGTCCAGGCGCAGCAGGCGGGCCAGATAGCCGGTGCGCTCGGCGCCCGGCGAGGCCTCGCCGGGGCCGGTCAAGCTCAGCACCGGCGCCGATGGCGGCGTCGGCGGAACCAGCAGGATCTTGTAGCTGCCGGTCAGCGCGCGGCCGTCCACCGTGCCGCTGGCGGTCAGCGTGGCGGTGCTCTCCTCGGCGATGGTGCTGGGCGCCAAGTAATCGATCAGCAAGCTGCCATCAGCACCGGTGGTGGCGGTAGTGGCGCCGGGCGAGCCGGGAATCTCGATGGTCCCAGCCGTCGCGGTCAGCGTGATCGCCACGTCCGACACGGCATTGCCACGCCCATCCAGCGCACGGATCACCAGACTGCCGATTTCGTCCTGGCCCAGGCTCAGGCCACCGCTGGGCTCGCCGCCATCGCCCAGCAGCACCAGCGAGCCAGTGCCCTTCTGCAGCACTTGCAGGCTCTTGCTGGCGGCGGTGGAACGGATGCACAGCGTGTCATCGCTGGCCCCGGCCGTGAGCGTGACCACCTGGTTTACGCGCAGCCCGGCCTCTGCCTGGTAGTTCAGCACCAGCGTGCCGTTGGCAGGCGCCGGCAAGGTCAGCGGGTTGCCGAAATCACCGCTGACCGGCTCGACGAACTTGCCCACCGGGGTGGAGACGCCATTGGCGACCAGCGCCGCCTGGACGGTGATCGGGGTGCCGGTGACGCCACCGGTGCCGAGCGGCGCCAGACGGTAGCTGATGCCCTGGAGGACATCGCCGGAGTAGATCGAACTAGCGCCCGAGGGCAGCGTGATGCTCAGCTTGGTGGCCCGGGGAATGACATTGAGGTTGTATTCCTGTTCCACCGCTTGATCGCCGATGGTGGCGGTGGCGGTCAGCGTCACCACTTCCTCGGTGGCGCTGGATTCCGGACAACCGGCCTGATAGCCGAAATTCAGCACGCCCCGGCTGTTCACCGTGCCGCCAGACGCCGTGGTGCTGACGATGTCGCCGAGGCTGGTGACCAGCCGCACGAAAGGCCGCGGCGTGGGCAGCGTGCCGGTTTCCGATTCCAGGGTGGCGGTGAAGCCGCTCAGGGTCTCGCCGGCTCCCATCGTGACCGCATCGGTGGGCTCGCCATTGGGTCCGGCGATGCTCAGGCTGTAGGTGTTGGAGGGGTTTTCGACGATCACCGTGAACAGCTGCCGTACCGCGGTGGTAGCCGTGGAACCGACCGCGGTCGGCAGCAAGGTGGTGGCGCGCAGCGCCAAGGCCAGCTCGTCACCGGCCAAAACCTCGGTGGTGGAAGGTGCGACGAAGCAGAATGTCACCTCGCCGGCGGCATCGGTGGTCGCGCCGCGCGCGCCGCCTGACGCTGGGCAGACCCCGTCGGCGCTGAGTACCACGCTGCGGGCGCGGCTGTAGACCGTATCGCCCAGCAGCACATCCAGATTGATGTCATAGCCGGCCAGGGGCCGCGGGTTGTTGAGGTTACGGATGTCTTCCAGGCGGGCAACAAAACCCAGGGTGCGACTGGACGGCGCCACCACCAGCTGTCCGGAGCCGTAGCGATCGCCAGTGGCCTCGCGGATCGGCCCCAGCACTCGCAGCCGCGACTTCGCAGCGGTGACCCCGCTGTTGGTGCCGCCCCCGCTGCTGCTGCCGCCATCGCAGAACTCGGGGATCAGGCAACTGCTGTCATCGCCGCCACCGCCACAGGCGGAAACCAGGCCGGCTAGGGCCAGCAGTGCAACGCGGATACTGGCTTTGGAAGTCATGATCTGGCTCGCTCGCAAGAAACGAGAAACCCCGGGAGTATAGCCAAGCACCCCCGGGGTTCCGATTCGGACGACTGTGGATTTAATTCACCTTCAAGCCTTCGGTGATGATCCTCGGCGTGATGAAGATCAGCAGTTCCGCCTTGGTGGAGATGTTGGAGCGGAACTTGAAGGCATTGCCCAGAAAGGGCAGATCGCCCAGGAAGGGAATCTTGTTGACGGTATCGCGATTGGTCTGCTGGTAGATGCCACCCAGCACCACGGTCTGACCGTTGTCGACCAGTACCTGGGTATTGATCTTGCGGGTGTCGATGGACGGCGCCAGACCGCCATTGCCGGTGTTGACGTCCTGACCGCGACTGTCATTGTTCACTTCCAGATCCATGATGATCTTTTCGTCCGGAGTGATCTGCGGCAGCACCTTCAGCGACAGCACCGCCTTCTTGAACGACACCGAGGTCGCACCGCTGCTGGTCGCCTGCTGGTAGGGAATCTCGATGCCCTGCTCTATGGAGGCCTGCTTGGCGTTGGCGGTGATCACGCGCGGATTGGACATCACCTCGCCACGGCCCTCGGTCTGCAAGGCCGACAGCTCAAGGTCCAGCAGGTAGTCGGCACCCAACAGCGCGAAGGCGATGCGGCCGGCATTGGCCGAGGCCGGCAAATTGACGTTGTAGCGATCAGTGGCAGGCGTGCCGGTGCCCACCGGCCCCGGCAGGTTCACCGGGAAGCCGCCATTGAGGTAGTCGTTGACGATAGTGTTGGTGCCGGACGCGGAACCGGTGGTCGTAACGATGCCATTGTTGCCATTGCGCCCCACCGTGGTAGCACCGAAGCGCGCGCCCAACTCCTTGGAGTAGTCGTCATTGGCGATCACGATGCGCGACTCGATCAGCACCTGCCGCACCGGGATGTCCAGACGGCCGATCAGCTCGCGGATCTCGGCCAGCTTCTCGCGCGATTCCAGCAGCAGCAGGGTATTGGTGCGGTCATCGACGGTGATGCGACCGCGGTCGGTCATCAGCGAGTTGTCGCCCGACTTCAACAGCGCAGCGATCTCGCTGGCCTTGGCGTAGTTGACCTGGATGATCTCGGAACGCAGCGGCGACAGGGTGATCTTGGCCTTCTCGGCCTCGGCCTCGCTTTTCTCGCGCTCGGCCAACTCGCCCATCGGCGCCACCAGCATGACATTGCCCTGTCGGCGGATGCCCAGACCCTTGGTGCGCAGGATGATGTCCAGCGCCTGGTCCCAGGGCACGTTCTGCAGGCGCATGGCGATCTCGCCCGACACTGAGTCGCTGACCACCATATTGGTGCCGGCGACGTCGGCGATGATCTGCAGCAGGGAGCGCACATCCACGCTCTGGAACGACAGCGAGATGCGCTCGCCGGTGTAGAGCGGCTCGTTGCGGCGCTTCTCCTCCAGGCGTTCAGAGGTCAGCGGCTGCAGCTCCAGGGTGAACAGCTCGCCGGACTGGTAGGCCAACTGTTCGAAATCGGCACCACTGACCGGCGTAATCGTCAATACAGTGTTGATGCCCTCGCGGGCGACATCGATGAACTTCACCGGCGTGGCGAAATCGAGCACGTCCAGGCGGCGTAGCAGCTTGTCGGCAGCCCGCGCGTTCTTGAAGCGGACCACCACCTTGCCGCTTTCCTCCTTGACGTCCACCGCGGTGCGGGGGTCGCCGAGCGCGACCATGATCCGCCCTTCGCCCTTTTCACCACGACGGAAGTCGATGGCATTGACGGTGCCGCTGCTGGCCGCGGCGACGGCCATGGAGACCGCCGTGTCAGCACGGCTCGCCATCGGACTACCGCCGCCGGCAGCCAGCTCCAGAAACACTTTGTTGCCGTCCACCCGCACGGTGTAGGCGGTGGTTTCAGTCAGCTCCACCACCACCCGGGTGCGGCCCTTGGCTTCGGCCGCGGCCACCGCGCGCGCCTTGCCGATGCCGATCTTCTTGTAGCGCTCGGCCAGGGCCAGGCGGGTATCGGCGAGATCCAGAGACAGCCGCGCCGGCTTGTCGATGGTAAACACCGTCGGCTCCGGAGCCGCTGCGGACAGGGTCAGGGTCAGCAGCAGACGGTCGCCGTCGAGATTGACGAAGTCGATCGACTGCAGCGCCCGATCGGCCTGCGCGCGCGCCAGTGGCGGCAACAGCAGCAAGGCCAGACCGGCAAGGAGCAGGAGCGCCCGGACCAGGAGCTGAGGCGAGTGCTGCGATTCGTTTCGGGTCATCAGTGCGCTGAGCATGGTTGAGCTCCCTAGTCCGTTATTCCGTGAGAGCCAGGTTGGCGGGGCGTTCCATGAAGCCACCAAAGCCGTCTGGCACGATCTCGACCAGATCCACCTTGGATTCGGAGATCTTCACGATCTTCCCGTAGTTCTGGCCCATGTGATTCCCCAGGGTGACGCGGTGCACGACGCTATCGGGCGCCTTGACCAAAGCGTAGCTGTCGTTGGCGGTGTTGATCACGCCCAGCATGCGCAGACTGTCGAGCGGGAATTCCTCCAAGGGCTCGCGGTTGCGGCTCAAGTCGGGGCGCAGGGAGCTGGCCGGGGCCGAGGCGTCGCGCGGCGGCTCGGCGCGCACGAAAGGATCGCGACGCTCGGGTGGCGCAACGTAGGCGAATGCCTCGTACTGCTTGATCTGCGGGATCGGTTCGATCGCCCGCGTCTTGCGGCCCTTGACCTCGGCGACATAGGCCTCGAGATCGTCATTGCTGCCACCACATGCGGACAGCAGGCTGGCGCCGGCCAACAGGAGAACCAGAAGCTGGCGGTTCATCGCGCGCCTCCCTGCCTGGGCTGGGCCGCCGACAGCTCGGAGTCATCCAGGTAGCGATAGGTCTTGGCCAGTGCCGACATCCGCAGCTGGTCCTTGCCCGCCTGCCCACCAGCAGGCTTGAGCTCCACCTGATCGATGGTGACGATGCGCGGCAGCGCGGCAACCGCGCTCACGAACTGCCCCATCTCGTGATAGCTGCCGGTGACCACGATCTTGTTCGGCACCTCGGCGTAGAAATCACGCGGCAGCTCACCCTGCGGCTCGAACAGCTCCTCTTCCAGCGAGGCCTGAGCCCGGGTCTGGGAGATGTCCTGGAGCAGGTTGGCGACTTCGGTCTTGCTCGGCAACTGGCGCAGCATGGCGCCGAAGGAGCGCTCCATTTCCGCCAGCTGATCCTTGTAGGCGTCGAGTGCCGCCACTTTCTTCTGCTTGCGCTCGAATTCCTCGCGCAGCGTCACTTCCTTGGCCTGCTCGCCTTCCAGCTCCTCGTACACCGGCTTGATCAGAAACCAGGTGCCAAGCGATATCAGCAGCAGAGCAACCAGCACCACCGCGGCGGTGCGCGCCCAGCTGGGCCAGGCGCCCGGATTCTGGGCATCCAGGGATTGCAGCTCTCTCAGGACGTCCTGGAATTTCACGGCTTGCCTCCCGCGCTGGCGGCCTTGGCCTTTTCCTGCTCTTCCTGCGACTGCTTGGTGAGGTTGCGCACCTGCAGGGTGAACTGCCCTTCGCGCTGACGGTTCTGCTCGCTGGTCTTGATCACCACCAGTTTGGGATCATCGAACCAGGGCGAGGCTTCCAGATTCTTCATATAGGACGAGATGCGGCCGTTGGACTCGGCCACGCCATTGATCTGCACCTTGTCGCCGTTCTGCTGCACGGCGGTCAGGGTGATGCCGTCCGGCAGCGTGTTCACGATCTCGTCGAAGAAGTGCACGGTCGCCGAGCGCGAGCTCTGCAGCTGCTCGATCACCCGCATGCGGGCCAAGAGATTCTGCTTGACCTTCTCCAGCTCCTCGATCTCCTTAATCTTCTGGTCGATCTCGGCGATCTGCTGGCTGAGGTAGTTGTTGCGCTCCTGCTGCCGGCTGACGGCATTGCCCATCATGACCCAGCCGAGCGCCACTGCGCCGAGGGCGGCAACGACGCCCAGTCCCATACTTGCGACGAATTCCTGACGGCGCTTCTCGCGCCTTGCGGCGCGCCAGTCGAGGAGGTTGATCTTGGTCATGCCCGCTCTCCTAGTCGGCCTCGTCGAAGGCGCGCCAGGCCAGGCCACAGGCGATCAGCAGCGCCGCCTCGTCCTTGGCCAGCAACGCGGGACGTGCCCGGGAGGACACCGACATACGGGCAAACGGCCGCGCCAGCACGGTGGGAATCTGCAAGCGGTCCTGGATCGCCTGGTCGACCCCGGGGATATGGGCGCAGCCGCCGGCCAGGATGATCTGGTCGATGGCCGAATGGGTGGCCGAGGCGGCGAAGAAAAACTGGAAGCTGCGGTCGATCTGCTGCGCCATATCGGACAGAAAGTGCGCCAGCACCTCGGTCTCGTAGCCTTCGGGCAGATCGCCGCTACGCTTGGCCTTGCCGGCGTCTTCGTAGCTCATGCCGTAGTGACGCATGATGTCTTCGGTGAGCTGCTTGCCACCAAAGGCCTGCTCGCGGGTATAGACCGTCTTGTTGTCATGCAGCACCAACACCGAAGTGGTCGAAGCCCCCATGTCGACGATGGCCACGGTCTTGCCGGCACCTTCGTTGGGCATCTGATGGCTCAGGAACTGGCAGGAACTCTCGAGTGCGTAAGCCTCGATGTCCACCACGACCGGCCTCAGGCCGGCGAGTTCAGCGGCGGCGACCCGCTGGTCGACCTGCTCGCGGCGGCAGGCGGCGAGCAGCACATCGACCGAGCCGGCGTCCTTGTCAGACACCCCCAGTACCTGGAAGTCCATGTTGACCTCCTCGATCGGATAGGGGATGTACTGATCTGCTTCGGCCTTGATCTGTTCTTCCATGTCCGCCTCGCTCAAGGCGGCAGACATCTGGATGATCTTGGTAATGACCGAGGAGCCAGCCACCGCCAGAGCCACATTCTTGGTGCTGGTGCCGGCACGCTGGATCGCCTTCTTCACCGCCTCCGCAACCAGCTCCGGCTGGTTGATCTGCTTGTCGGTGACGGCATCCACCGGCAGCGGCTCGACGGCATAGGCCTCGACCACGAAACGGTCCCCGCGACGGGTCAATTCGAGCACTTTCACCGCGCTCGAGCTGATATCGAGCCCGACCAGCCCGCGGCTGGCGCCCTTGCCCATCAGCTTATCTAGGATCGACATAACGTCAGCCCCGCCCCCAGCACCGGTTGACCCGCATTCCCCTGCACCGCGCTCCAGGCAGCAAACCTGAAACCGGTGGCTAAACTTACTATAACGGAAACGACCTACGACGCAACTAGAACTACATCAGCCAAGTATCTGATGTGGCTGTTAATCCGGTTTTTGGAAAAGGACAGGAAGCCAGTGCAAGAAGCCGGCCAGACGCCACCGGCAGGTTCAGCCGGCGGTTTCGCGACGCCGTAGCAGGAATTGCTCCACCCCTGCCCCCTTGGGTAGCCGCAGCAGGGTCAGCAGGGCATAGGCCGCCATCGCCATATTGCCCAGGCAGAGGATGAGCAGCAACCAGGCCAGGCGAACCGTCCAGCGCGTCTCCTTGTAGGCCAGCCAGAGCCAAAACCAGAGGAAGCCGAAGTAGGCATCGACCAGGGTGGCGATGAACCAAGGGTTGCTGCCAGCCGCGGGCTCCGCCAGCAGATCGCCAATCGCCACCACGATGCCCTGCAAGCCACTGGCCCAGACCGAGACCGCGATCAGGCCGAGCAACGCCGCCAGCGCGAGTGTGGCGATCGCCAGTTTCACGCTTTCTTCAGGGTGAGGTGCATGAGGTCGATACTGCCGGTGCGAAAGCCGCATTCGCAATAGGCCAGGTAGTAGCGCCACATGCGGTAGAAGCGCTGGTCGAACTGACCAACGATCTGCTCGCGCGCCGCCTGCACATTGCGATCCCAGTGCGCCAGGGTGTCGGCGTAGTCCCGCGCGAAGAATTCCGGCCGGTGCGAACTCAAGCCGGCGCTGCCGGCCAGCCGCTGGAACAGCTCCGGAGTGCAGAGCATGCCGCCCGGGAAGATGTACTTCTGGATGAAGTCACGCTTGCCGCGGTATTGGTCGAAAATCTTCGGGCTGATGGTGATGCCCTGCAGGGCAGCGATGCCACCGGGTTTCAGGGCCTTGGCGATGGCGGCGAAATAGCCCGGCCAGTATTCCTCTCCCACCGCCTCGTACATTTCGATCGAGACCACGCGATCGTAGGTTTCGGCTACGTCGCGGTAATCGCACAGCTCAAAGCTCACGCGGTCGCCGACACCCGCCTGCTCGGCTCGCCGCCGCGCCTCGGCCAGCTGTTCCTTGCTGAGGGTGATGGAATGCACGCGGCAGCCGGCGTGCTGGGCGGCGTAGATCGCAAAGCCGCCCCAGCCGGAGCCGATCTCCAGCAGATGATGCTCGGGCTTGAGTTCCAGGCGCTCCAGCATCAGCCGGAATTTATTGAGCTGCGCGTCCTTCAGGCTCTCGTTGGGCTGGATGAACATGCCGGAGGAGTAGGCCATGGTCTCGTCCAGCCACAACTGGTAGAACTCATTGCCGAGATCGTAGTGGTACTCGATGTTCTCCCGCGCTTGGGCCTTGGTGTTGGCGCGGCGGCGGTGCTGCCAGTAGCCGTGCAGCCGGCCCAGCCAGTTCTTCTCGAACGGGCCGCGGTAATGCGGCTCGTTGAGGTAGGTCACCGCCAGCAGCTTGGCAAGATCCGGGGAATCCCAGCAGTCGTCGAGATAGGCCTCGCCAAAACCGACCTCGCCGGCGCGCAGCACATGGCGGATGATGCGGTCGCTCTTGATCCGCAGCACACCATGCGGGCCGGGCTCTATACCTTCAAAGCGACGGGTGGCGCCATTGGGCAGGCTCAGGTCCAGGCTGCCGACCCGCAGGCCGGACAGCATGTAGGTCAATAGCTTCAAGCCCCAGGACAGACCCCGGGTGGTGCCGGCGCCCACGAGGCTGGCCGACAAATCCGGGGAAAAGCCGTCGCGGCCCATGATCCGGTCAAACTCCGCCCGCAGCGGCTGCTGTTCTTGTTCTTTCACGTCGCCTCCAAGTCAGGGGGGCTGGGCTTGCGATGAAACTTCGCCCCGCGCAGCCAGATTTTCAATGCCTGCCAGTGGATCGCGGCCAGCACCTTGAAGGCCTGCACCGGCATCCGTAGCAACTGCCCCAGGAGTACCGCATCCTTTAAGTCCAGACGCTCGCCAACCATGGCGGTATCGATCAGCGGCGCACCCTCGCGGGTTTCGTTGAGCACCACCCGCAGGCGCTCTGCCGGCTCCGAGAAACGGAAGTGGTAGAGGCCCTTGAGATCGAACAGCGGCGAGACGTGGAAGCATTTCTCCTTGGTCAGCTCGACCTCATACGGCAGGACCGAGCCGGCGGATGCAAGCCCGGTGGAGGCGGCGGTGAGCACATAGCTGTGGCGCTCACCGAAAGTGTTGTTGACCTCGGCGATCACCGCCCGCAGCCGACCGTCGGCATGCTCGCAATACCAGAAGCTGACCGGATTGAAGACCCAACCCAGCATGCGTGGCTGGGTCAGCAGCCGGATACGGCCACCGGCCAGATCCACCCCCTGCGCAGCCAGCACCGCCTCTGCCCAGCGCCGCAACCCTCCCGGCTTGCCACACCCGTGGTCGCGGTCGTGAAAGGAGAGCAGGCCAGCACGGTTGTAGCCAAAGCAGCGCAGCCGCCGGTCCAACTGCGGCAGCCGGTCGATATCCAGCAGCAGGTAGTACAGCTGATAGGAAAACCGGTAGCCGGGCGCCACCCGCCGGCGGTGCAGCACCCGCAAGCGGTACAGCGCCGCGTCGGCGCCACCCTCTGGGGCAATCTGCGCGGAGTGGCTCGGCGAGGACATGGCCGTCGGCTTGCCTAGAGACTAGAGCCCGCTCGCCCAGGCCGGCAGGCAGCCCGGATCGATGCCTCGAACCACCCGCAGGCCGGACTTCAGGCCGTCCTCGTGAAAGCCGTAGCCAGTCCAGGCGCCAGCCCACCAGAGTCCGGAGCGACCCTGGATCGCCGGCAGTCGCGCATGGCTCAGCGCGCTGGCCGCCCCGTAATGCGGATGCTCGTAGCTGAGATCGGCGATCAGGCTGCCGGCCGCCGGCTCGCGGCGCGGATTGAGACTGACGATGTACTGGCGCTCGCCGGGGATGCCCTGCAGCAGGTTCATCCAGTAGCTGCCGGAGATCGGCTCGTCATGGATGGCGGAAACCGGGTGCGTGTAGTTCCAGCTCGCCCAGGCGGCGCGGCGGCGCGGCAGGAAGGAGGTATCGCTGTGCAGCAGCACCCGACTGTGGTGGTAGGGAATGCCGGCCAGCATCGCGCGCTCGTCCTCCGCCGGGTCGGCCAGCAGGCGCAGCGCTTGATCGCTATGGGTGGCGCAGATCACCTGGTCATAGTGCGCCAGGCCGGCGTCGGTCTCGACCTGCACTCCCCCCTGATGCCGGCGCAGCGCCAGCACCGGCGCATGCAGTCGAATCTGCCCGCGATAGCGCTCCAGCAGGCGCTGCACATAGGTATGGCTGCCGCCGATCACGGTCCGCCAGGTCGGTTGCTGGGTGGCGGTGAACAGGCTGTGGCTGTCGAAGAAGCGCATGAAGTCGTCGACCGGGTACTCGGCGGCTTTTCGCGGCGAGCAGCTCCAGATCAGGCCGGCCATCGGCAGCAGGTAGTCGCGGCGCAGCTCCTGCGAGAAGCCGGCTGCGTCCAGCCAGTCCCCCAGGCTGCCGGTCGGCAGCCGGCCGGCCTTGAGCGCGGCATTGGCGACGCGATTGAGCTTGAGGATGTCCAGCAGCATGCGGATATGGCCGGGCCGGAACAGGTTGGAAGGCTGGGCAAAGACGCTCCACAGCCGCTCGCTGCCCTTCCATTCGTACCGACCCGCGCCGATCGACACCGCGAACGACATGCTGGTAGGCCTGGTCTGTACGCCCAGCTCGCCGAACAGCGCGCTGAGGTTCGGGTAATTCACGCCGTTGTAGACGATCCAGCCCGTATCGACCGGAACGGTCGATACCGATGATGGTCCGACCGCCTGCACACCGCCGCCCGCCAGCGGCACCTCGATGGTGTGGGTATGCCCGCCCACCCGGCCATCCTGCTCGAACAGCGTCACCGGGTGGCGCTGGGCCAGGAAGTAGGCCGCGGATAGGCCGGAGATGCCGGAACCGACAACAGCGATTTTCATGGGAGCCTGGAGTGGTGGTGCAGCCACAGTACGGCGCAAGCACGGTAAAGGATGCAGGCCTAGGCACTAATCGCAAAAACCACCTCGTAAGCCACGCAGACCGGGTCAAACCGGGCGCGGCTGACGCCACTTCAATGCAGCGGCGACTCCGCTGGCGTGCTGTCCGGCAGCCAGCGCACCCCCTTCATCCCGGAAGCCAGCACCGCCTCGCGCAGCACCCGCACCGCCTGCATGCGCGGGAAGCCGCGCCGGAACAGCATCGCCACCTGGCGCCCCGGCACCGGCTCGGCCAGATCAAGCGCCACCAGACCTTCGGTGTCGCGGTTCTCCATCGCCGCCCGTGGCGCCACGGTGATGCCCAGGCCGGAGGCCACCATATAGCGGATGGTTTCCAGCGAGGAGCCGGTCAGCGCGCGGGCACCGCCGTTTTCCGGCTCGATGCACTTCGGGCAGGCCTGCACCACCTGATCGCGGAAACAATGCCCCGGCCCCAGCAGCAGCAGATGCTCCTCGGCCAGTCGCTTGGAGGGCAGCGAGGACAGCTTCGCCCAGCGATGCCCCTCGGGCAGCACGGCGACGAAGTCCTCGTCATAGACCGGCCAGGCGGCCAGCCCGGTGAGATCGACCGGCAGGGCGAGGATGGCGACATCCAGCTCGTTGTCGCGCAGCTGCTCCAGCAGCTTGGCGGTGAAATTCTCCTCGATGATGAGCGGCATCTCCGGCGCCCGCGCCTTCAGCACCGGCACCAATCCCGGCAGCAGATAGGGGCCGACGGTATAGATCGCGCCCAGGCGGATCGGCCCGACCAGTTCGTCTTTGCCTTCGCGGGCCAGGTCTTCCACCAGCTTGGCCTCGGCCAGCACCCGCCGCGCCTGGCCGACGATGCGGACACCGACATCGGTGGGCCGCACCTCGCCGCGGGTGCGCTCGAACAGGATCACCCCCAGCTCGTCTTCCAGCTTCTTCACCGCCACCGACAGCGTCGGCTGGCTGACGAAGCTGCGCTCGGCGGCGCGGCCAAAGTGCCGCTCCTTGTCGAGGTTGACGATGTAGCGCAGCTCGGTGAGGGTCATTTCGATTGCGGATTGTGGATTGCGGGACGCTAGCCGAGTTGGTGGCCGGCGCGGGCGATGGCTTCGCGGGCGCGCTCGAGATCCATCTCCGGCACCAGCACGAAATCGGTCTCGTAGGTGTTGACCGCGAAGATGCTGACGCCCGCCGCTGCCAGCGGCTCGGCCAGCGCCGCCAGCACCCCGGTTTCCGAAAAGGCGAACGGACCGGCAATCTCCAGCGCCCGCCAGACCAGGCCCTTGTCGCGCTCGTGCACCTCGCGCACCACGGTCACCGATTCCGAGGAGCGCACCACCGCGCCAAAGCCTTCGGCACCCAGGGTATCCACCGCGTCACGTAGCGGCGTGTTGGGCGGCAGCCGCGCCACCACCAGGCGCCAGGGATGCACCATCAGCCGCAGCCGGCGCAGCCCGCTCACAGCCAGTCCTTCGCGATCAGGTAGTCGGTCATCAGCGCCGCCTCCGGGCTGCCGGGCTCAGGCTGGAAATCGTAGCGCCACTCGACCCTGGGCGGCATCGACATCAGGATCGACTCGGTGCGGCCGCCGCTTTGCAGCCCGAAGTGGGTGCCGCGATCCCAGACCAGGTTGAACTCGGCATAACGGCCACGCCGCAGCCGCTGCCAGGTGGTCTCACGCTCGCCGTAGGCCTGGTCCTTGCGCCGCTCGACAATGGGCGCATAGGCGTTCCAGAAGCCCTCACCCACCCGCTGCATCAGGGCGAAGCCGGCGGCAAAGCCACCCTCGGTGAAATCGTCGTAGAAGATGCCGCCGACGCCGCGCGGCTCCTGCCGGTGCGGCAGGTAGAAGTACTCGTCGCACTGGCGCTTGAAGGCCGGGTACAAGGCCGCGCCGACCGCCTCGCGCGCCGCCGCGTGCCAGCCGCGCACGTCCTCGGCGTAGCCGTAATAGGGGGTGAGATCGAAGCCGCCACCAAACCACCAGGCCGGCGCGCCCTCGCCGCCGACGCTGAGCAGGCGGACATTGCAGTGGGTGGTCGGCACATGCGGATTGCGCGGGTGGAACACCACCGACACGCCCATGGCGGTGAACGGCCGTCCGGCCAGCTCCGGCCGCAACTTGGTCGCCGAGGGCGGTAAGGCCGGACCGCGCACCAGCGAGCGGGCGACGCCGGCGCGCTCGAACACCCGCCCCTCCGCCAGCACCGCGGTATCGCCCTCGCCCTGCAGCTTGGCGTCGGCGGGCTTGCTCCAGCGGTCGCGCAGGAAGCGCGCCTCGCCGTCGGCGGCTTCGACGCGCGCGCACAGCCAGTCCTGGTAACCACGCAGCCAGGCTTCGACCACGGTCGGATCGGGGAGAGTGGAGATTTCGCTCATGCGCGGATTGTAGGCCGCGCGACCGGGCTAGCGGCGCAGGATGTGGCCGGTCGCCGCCTCGCGGATGCTGGTGGGGCGTTGCATGCCGCCCAGCGCGCCGGGCACCGCCGGCAGCTCGGGCCCGAAGCGCAGCCGCAGTTCGGCAATGCTGCGCACCGGTGGCTGACCGGCGCGGTTGGCGCTGGTGGAAACCAGGGCGCCACCATAGCGACGGCAGAGCGCGGCCAGCACCGGATGCGCGGTGACCCGCACCGCCACGCTGTCGTGCTCGCCGCTGATCCAGACCGGTGCGGTCGGCGCCGCCGGGAACACCCAGGTGGCCGGGCCGGGCCAGGTCTGGCGGGCCCGCTTGAGCGCCATCGAGGAAGGAATCTCGATGAACGGCGCCAGATCATCGATTTCGCTGGCGACCACGATCAGGCCCTTGCGCCAGTCGCGCTCCTTGAGCCGCAGCAGGCGGTCCACCGCCGCGCGGTCGAAGGGATTGCAGGACAGGCCCCAGACCGCCTCGGTGGGCACCGCCACCACTGCACCGGCGCGCAATTGCCGGACCGCGCGCCGCAGCGCCAAGTCACTCATACGTCAGTTCCTACTTCTTGCTGGCCGGCTTGCGCTTGGCCGCGGCCTTCTTTGCCGGGGCCTTCTTGGCGACGACCTTCTTGGTTGCCGGCTTCGGGGCCGCCTCGCCCTCGGCCTTGGCGGCCTTGCCCTTGGCGCCCTTCTTCACCGGCTTCTTCGCCGCCTCGGCTTCGGCCAGATAGGCCTCGGCCTCGAACACCGTCACATCCTCGGGCTCGCGCTTCTTGGGCAGATTGGCCTTGCGCGTGCCATCGGTGATGTAGGCACCGAAGCGGCCCTTGATGATGCGGATACCGGTGTCGCCGAACACTTTCAGCGTCGCGGCATCGAGTGCAGCGGCCTTCTGTTCGATCAGCTCGATGACGCGCGGCAGCTCGATGGTCATCACGTCGTCGTCCTTCTTCAGGCTGACGAAGTTCTTGCCATGGCGGGCATAGGGGCCGAAGCGGCCGATGTTGACCTCCACCTCGTCGCCATTGGGCAGATGGCCCAGCTTGCGCGGCAGCTTGAACAGATCCAGCGCTTCCTGGACGGTGATGGTGTCGATGCGCTGGGTCGCCTTGAGGCTGGCGAACTTCGGCTTTTCGCCGTCCGGATCGTCCTTGCTGCCGATCTGCACGAACGGCCCGTAGCGGCCCAGGCGCGCGGTCATGGTCTTGCCGCTGACCGGATCGACGCCGATCACCCGGGCGTCGGACACCGCGTCCTGGCGCTTGAGCTCCATCTTCTCGTCGACTTGCGGCTTGAAGCTCTTCCAGAACTCGGCGAGCAACGGCACCCATTCCTTCTCGCCGCGCGACACCGCGTCGAGATCGTCTTCGAGGCCAGCGGTGAAGCCGTAGTCGACGTAGCGGTTGAAGTGATCGGTGAGGAAGCGGTTGACGATCATGCCCACGTCGGTGGGATTGAAGGCCTTGCCCTCCAGCCGCACGTACTCGCGCGCCTGCAGGGTGCTGATGATGCTGGCGTAGGTACTGGGGCGACCGATGTCGTACTCCTCCAGCGTCTTCACCAGGCTGGCTTCGGTGTAGCGCGGCGGCGGCTCGGTGAAGTGCTGTTCCGGCGTGACATCGACCAGGCGCAGGGTCTCGCCGACTTCCAGTGGCGGCAGGCGCTTCTCGTCGTCCTCGTCGTCCGGGGTGTCCTTGCTGTCGGTGTAGACGGCGATGAAGCCGGGCTCGACCAGCACCGAACCGTTGGCCTTGAAGGCGTGCTCGCTGCCGGCGCGCAGCTCGGCGGCGACGGTATCGAACACCGCTTGTGTCATCTGGCAGGCGACGGTGCGCTTCCAGATCAGCTCGTAGAGCTTGGCCTGGTCGGGCGTTAGATAGGGGGCTACCTGCACCGGCAGGCGCATGGCGCTGGTTGGCCGCACTGCCTCGTGCGCTTCCTGGGCGTTCTTCGACTTGCTCTTGTAGTAGCGCGGCTCCTCGGGCACCGACTTGGCGCCGTACTGGTTGCCGATGACGCGGCGGATCTCGGCGATCGCTTCCTGCGCCAGGCTCACCGAGTCGGTACGCATGTAGCTGATCAGGCCGATGGTCTCGCCAGCGATGTCGACACCTTCGTAGAGCTGCTGCGCGGTGCGCATGGTGCGGGTCGAGGTGAAGCCGAGCTTGCGGTTGGCTTCCTGCTGCAGAGTCGAGGTGGTGAACGGCGGCGAGGGATTGCGGCGACGCTGCTTCTTGTCGACGCTGGCAACCTTCAGCTGGCCATGCGCGGCCGCTTCCAGCGCCTGGCGGGCGGCGCTGGCCTGTTCGCCGCTGGTGATACTGAACTGCTCGACCTTCTTGCCATGCAGCTCGACCAGCTTGGCCAGAAACAGGCTGCCCTGCTTGTCGGCGCGGGCGCTGAGCGTCCAGTACTCGCGGGCGATGAAGGCCTTGATCTCCTCCTCGCGCTCGCAGATCAGGCGCAGCGCCGGCGACTGCACACGGCCCGCCGAGAGGCCCGGCTGCACCTTGCGCCAGAGCAGCGGCGAAAGGTTGAAGCCGACCAGATAGTCCAGGGCGCGGCGCGCCTGCTGGGCGTTGACCAGATCGGTGGCCACCTCGCGTGGATGCGCCAGGGCCTCCTGCACCGCCGCCTTGGTGATCTCGTGGAAGACGATGCGGCGCACCGGCTTGTTCTTGAGCAGACCCTTTTCTTTGAGCAGCTCGGACAGATGCCAGCTGATCGCCTCACCCTCGCGGTCAGGGTCGGTGGCGAGGTAGAGCGCGTCGGCCTGTTTGAGCGCGCGGGCGATGGCGTTGACGTGCTTCTCGTTCTTCTCGATCAGCTCGTACTTCATCTCGAAGCCGCGCGTGGGATCGACCGCGCCGTCCTTGGGCACCAGATCGCGGACATGGCCGTAGCTGGCCAGGACTTCGAAGTCCGGACCGAGGTACTTCTGGATGGTCTTGGCCTTGGCCGGCGACTCGACGATGACGAGGTTCTTGCTCATTACCTTCTTTTTTTAACGCAAAGGGCGCAAAACAAAACGCCCGGTAGGGTGACCGGGCGTCAGCTTATAAGCGCTGGCTTGCCGACAATGCAACCGGCAATGGCAAGTCTTCAGTGCAGGAAAGGCCCCGGCGCATAGACCATGTCTTCCAGATGCCAGGCCGACTCCTCCTCGCCCGGCTGGCTCACCAGCACCAGCAGGCAGACCCATTTCACCCGCTCCAGGTCGATGTCGCTTTCCAGGCTCAGCAGGCGCTCGATCACCAGCTCGCGCGATTCGGCGGTGAGGATGCCCAGCTGCTCCAGATAGAACAGGAAGCCGCGGCATTCGGTGCTCAGCACCGCCATTTCCTCCGGCGCGTAGATGCGGATCGAGCCGTGGCTGCCGATGGCCGGCGATTGCCGCTGCTCTTCCAGGCCGCCCAGCCAGGCGAAGGCGTGATTGACCTCGTCGACCGGAAAACCGGCGGCGGTCAGCTCGTCGCGCAGGTTGTCCTGGTTGTCGTCGTCGTGGACCTCCGTGTCGTGATAGTTCTCGAACAAGAACATCAGCACATCCAGCACGGTTTCTTTCATGACGCACACCCAATTGGTTGTGGAGTCCAGACAGCTTGGACACTACCTATAGTTGCCGACAGTTGCAAATGGGTGACGATTCAGCCCTCCCGGCGCTGATAGCCGCCGGCATGCGCCGCCACCCGCCCAAGCAACTCCAGTTGGGTTAGCAAGATATTGACCAGCTCCACCGGCAGGCCGCTGGCGGCGACCAGGCTATCGACGCTGCGCGGCGCGTCGGAGAGCAGGCTCAGGAGCCGCGCGGTCTGGGCATCCGGCTCCGGCAGCGAAGCCACCGGCACGGCCGCCGCCGGTTCAGCGGAGGCCGGCTGGCTGCGCAGCCAGGCCGCCAGCTGCGGCGCCAGCTCCAGCAGGATGTCATCAACGCTTTCCACCAGCTTGGCGCCCTCGCGGATCAGCCGGTGGCAGCCCTTGGCCAGCGGGTTGTGGATGGAGCCGGGGATGGCGAACACCTCCCGCCCCTGCTCGGCCGCCAGCCGCGCGGTGATCAGCGAACCGGACTCCCGCGAGGCCTCGACTACCAGCACCCCCAGGCTGAGCCCGGCGATGATCCGGTTGCGGCGCGGAAAGTGTTCGCGCCGGGCGCCGGCGCCCGGCGCCAGTTCCGAGACCAGGGCGCCACCGCGCTCCACCAAGGTATGCGCCAGGGCCTTGTGCCGCGCCGGGTAGACCCGATCGAGCCCGGTACCGCAGATCGCCAGGGTTGCACCGCCGCCGTCGAGCGCGCCCTGGTGGGCGGCGCCATCGATGCCCAGCGCCAGCCCGCTGGTCACCAGCAGGCCGCGACGCGCCAGCTCGGCGGCGAAGGCGCGGGCATTGTCCAGCCCCTGCGGCGTCGCTGCCCGGCTGCCGACGATGGCGAGCTGCGGCTGCGCCAGCAGACCGGGATCACCGACCACGAACAGCGCCAGCGGCGGCTGGGCGATACCGCGCAGGCGCTCGGGGTAGGCGGGGTGGTTCCAGTCGATCAGATGCCGATTGCCGGCGCCGGCCAGCCAGGCCAGATCGGCCTGGATCTGCGCGTCCTCAACACCTGGGGGCGGCTGCTTGCGCTCGACGCCAGCGCGCAGCCAGGCAGCGGCGGTGGCGTCGATGGCGGTCTGGGCGGAGCCGAAATGCCGCACCAGCCGCAGGGCGGCGGTATTGCCCAGCGCCTCGCAGCGGATCAGCCGCAGCCAGGCGCTGGCGGAGTCCGGCGCCATCGGCGGCCGGTGGTCCCGGCTCAGCGACCCGTCGCCGGGTCGGGCTTCTCGACCAGATCCAGCACGTGGATCGGCCGCTCGGCGTCCATCACCAGCGCGTAGGCAATCTGCGGCGAAACCTTGAACACCATCAGCAGGCCGGCCTTCTGCGGCGGCAGCTTCACGGCCTTGTTGGTGTAGGGGTCGGTCACCGCTCGGCGCGACTGCATGATGCTCAGCACATGGCCGGGCTCCAGGCCTGCTTTCGCCCCGCGGTTGAGGGTGACGATCTGGTACTGGCCAATCTGCGAAACGCCGTTGAACACGGCGATGATCTTGCCGCCCACCGCCCGTGTCGGGGCATGCGGGTAGAAGTTGGCGAGAAAGTTGTCCTTCTCCAGCGGCAGCAGGCGATCACCACGCAGCACTTCCTGGAAGGCCTTGGTCAGCATGCCCTCGGCGGGGCTGCCGAAATTGCGCAACTCCACCTCGCCGGTCGGCAGGGCCTCGTAGCCCAGCAACTCGCGGGTGTCGGGGTCGCGGTAGACCACGCCCTTGCGCACCACCGAGAAGGCAGTGCCGGCATCCTTGCCCAGCTGCTGGATGAACACGCCCATGTCCGCCGCGCCGATCACATGGGCGTCGGTGAATTCCAGGATGTAGGGCGCGCGGTTGAGGGTGTCGGCATCCACCACCCGCGGTCCGCGCAGGAAGTTGCGGATGGTGTCGATCGGGATCGCCGGCAGGGCGGCGTCAAGCGGCAGCTCGCGCACCTGCGGGCTGACCCGCTCCAGGCCGGAACCACCGCGGGCCAGCACCGGGCGGCCCTTGAGGTAGGCCAGCTCCAGCACATCGCCGGGGTAGATCAGGTGCGGGTTGGCGATCTTGCCGTTGACGTACCAGAGCTCCGGCCATTGCCAGGGGTCGGCGAGAAACTTCTTGGCGACATCCCAGAGCGTGTCGCCCTTCTTGACCACGTAGCGCAGCGGCGCGTCCTCGCGCAGACCGATTTCCGGCGCGATCTCACGGGCGTTGGCCAGGCTCTCCATTGGCGTCAGGCCCTCGTCGTTCTCCGACGGCGGCAGCGCGGTGGTGCTGATCTCGGCGACCTGGGCGTTCTGCGCCGGAACTTCCAGCGTATAGACCGGGTCTGCGACTTTCTGCTGCGACGCGCAGGCCGCCAGCGCAAGGGCGATGGCGCTCACGGCAGCGACGCGGGCGTAGGCTTTATACTGCGTCATCTCGGAGGCTCCCTCGGCAGCTGCGACGATTGTGGCACAAGTCCCTTCGTCGTCAAACGCTTGCGGAGGGAACTGCAAGCCCTTTCGCAATTGTTGTCCGTTTTTGGGAGGCCACCGACATGGCCCTGCTGACCATCCTTCACGACCCCGATCCCCGGCTGCGCATCAAGGCCAAGCCGGTCACCGTCTTCGATGCCGCCCTTCAGCGCCTGCTCGAAGACATGTTCGAGACCATGTACGACGCCCCCGGCGTCGGCCTGGCCGCGACCCAGGTGGGCATCGCCCAGCGTATCGCGGTGATGGACTGCGCCGACAAGGACCAGCCGGCGCAGAAGATCGTGATGATCAATCCCGAGCTCAGCGACGCCGAGGATCTGCAGGAAATGGAGGAAGGCTGCCTGTCGATCCCCGAGTACCGCGACAAGGTGCGCCGCTACAACAAGCTGCGCATGCGCGCCCTCGATGCCGAGGGCAAACCCTACGAGCTGCTCGCCGAGGGTCTGCTGGCGCAGGCCATCCAGCACGAGATCGACCACCTCGACGGCAAGCTCTACATCGACCATCTGTCCTCGCTCAAGCGCGAGCGCTACAAGAAAAAGCGCGACAAGCTCGCCAGTCGCGCGGCATGAGCCGGCGCGCCGCTGTGCCCTGCCCGTGAGGCTGGTCTTTGCAGGCACTCCGGAGTTCTCGGTCGCCGCGCTCGATGCCCTGGTCGCCGCCGGGCACCAGATCGTCGGCGTCTACACCCAGCCGGATCGGCCGTTCGGACGCGGCCAGAAGCTGACCCCCTCGCCGGTCGCCCAGCGCGCCAGCGCCCTCGGCCTGCAGGTCCACAAGCCCGCCTCGCTGCGCAAGGAGCCAGATGCCCTGGAAACCCTGCGCGCGCTGGCGCCGGACGCCATGGTGGTGGTCGCCTACGGCCAGATCCTGCCGCAGAGCGTGCTCGACATCCCGCGCCTAGGCTGTCTCAACATCCACGCCAGCCTCTTGCCACGCTGGCGCGGCGCCGCACCGATCCAGCGCGCGATCCTGGCCGGCGACACCGAAACCGGGGTGACCATCATGCGCATGGACGCCGGCCTCGACACCGGCCCGATGCTGCTCTGGGAATCGCTGCCGATCGGCGGAATGACCGCCGGCGAGCTGCACGACGCCCTGATGCCGCTGGGTGCGCGCCTGATCGTCGAAGCGCTGCGACGCCTGGCAGTCGGCGAGCTGCCCGATATTCCGCAGCCCGGCACCGGCATCAGCTACGCCGCCAAGCTGAGCAAGGACGAGGCGCGCATCGACTGGAGTCTGCCGGCAGAAGAAATCGCCCGCCGCATCCGTGGCTACAACCCGGTGCCGGTGGCCTGGAGCGAGCTGGCCGGCGAGCGGATCAAGTTCTACCGCGCCGAGGCGCTGGCCGCCGCAGCTGACGCGCCCGCCGGCACCGTCCTGGGGGCCGATGCCGGTGGCCTGCTGATCGCCACCGGCGAGGGCTGCCTGGGCGTGCGGGAGCTGCAACGCCCCGGCGGCAAGCCGCAGCCGGCCACGACTCTCCTCCGCTCCTGGGATTTGTCTGGGCAGCAGTTCCTTTAGCGAATATCCAAATGCCCACCCCTCCCGCAAATGCCCGCGCCGCAGCCGTCCAGGCCGTGCTGGCGACGCTGTCCGGCAGCAGCCTGGACGACGCCTTCACCAAGCTGCCGAGCAGCCTGCCCGCCCGCGACCAGGCCTTCGCCAAGACGCTGGCCTATGGCGTGCTGCGCGAGCACCGGCTGCTGTCCTGGCTGATCGCGCAGCTGCTCGACAAGCCCTTGCCGGCGACCAGTGCCGCCCACGCCCTGCTGGCGGTGGGCCTGCACCAGCTGCGCACACTGGGCACGCCGGCGCACGCGGCGGTGGGCGAGACCGTGAACGCCACGGAAGCTCTCGGTATCGCCAAGGCGCGCGGGCTCATCAACGCCATCCTGCGCCGCTACCAGCGCGAATCGGCGGCGCTGGAAGAGCGCCTGCCGGCCGATCCGGCGATCCGCCATTCCTATCCCGACTGGCTGGCGCAGGCGGTGTGGCGAGACTGGGGCGAGCAGCACCAGGCGGTCTTGGAGGCCGGCAACCAGCCGGCGCCGATGACGCTGCGGGTCAATCGCCGGCTGGGCTCGCGCGACGATTACGGCGCCCGGCTGGAAGCGGCGGGTATCGGCTCCTGCGCCCTGCCCTCGGTGCCCGACGCCCTGCGTCTCGACGAGCCCTGCCCGGTGGATCGCCTGCCCGGCTTCGCCGACGGCGCGGTCTCGGTGCAGGACGCCTCGGCGCAGCTGGCGGTCAGCCTGCTGGAACTGCGCCCGCGCCAGCGCGTGCTCGACGCCTGCGCCGCACCCGGCGGCAAGACCGCGCAGGCGCTGGAGCGGCAGGACGAGCTCTATCTCACCGCGCTCGACAAGGACCCCAAGCGTCTGCAGCGGGTGCGTCAGAACCTGGAGCGGCTGGGCCTGTCCTGCGTCGGCTTCGCCGCCGACGCCGCCGACACCGCCAGCTGGTGGAACGGCGAGATGTTCGACCGCATCCTGCTTGACGCACCCTGCAGCGGTAGCGGCGTGATCCGCCGCCATCCCGACATCAAGTGGCTGCGCCAGGCCGAGGACATACCCAAGCTGGCGGCGCAGCAGACACGCCTGCTGGAAGCACTGTGGCCGACGCTGGCGCCGGGCGGCGTGCTGGTCTACGCGACCTGCTCGATCCTGCGCCAAGAGGGCGAGGAGGTGGTGCGCAGCTTCCTGGTGAAGACCGCGGACGCGCATGAGAAGAAGATCGAGGCGAACTGGGGCGAGGCGCGCAGCGTCGGCCGCCGGATCGCCCCCGGCGCGCTCAATGATTTCGATGGCGACGGCTTCTATTACGCGCGGCTGGTGAAGAAGGCGTGAGGTCGGGCGCCTGCGGCGCCCTGTAAGGGCGCTCGCCGCTGCGCGGCTTGCTGTGAGGTCGGCCCTGCGGGCCTGTGAGGAAAAGCTCAGCCAGTTTCGGCGCGCCGCTGCTTTTCCTCACAGCGACGGCGCAGCCGGAGCGACCTCACAGTGCCGCGTCAGCGGCACGACCTCACAGGGCGCGTAGCGCCCGACCTCACGTATTAGAAGAAGTGCCGGCGCTTGAACCAGAGCAGCAGGCCGCCGCCGACCATGACCAGTACCGCCAGCACCGCGTAATAGCCGTAGTGCCAGGCCAACTCCGGCATGTGCTCAAAGTTCATGCCGTAGATACCGGTGATGAGCGTGAGCGGGAAGAAGATCGCCGACAGCACGGTGAGGTTCTGCACGATCTTGTTGGTGCGGTGGGCAACGCTGGAAAAGTGCAGCTGCATGGTGACTTCGATGTCTTTCTGGATCGAGTCGGCATGGCGCTGCAGGCGCTGCAGGTGCTCGCGCAAGTCGTTGAGCCGCACCCGCTGGGCGTCGGTCAGCTCCACCCGCATCTCCCGCGCCCAGGTATCGAGCGTCGTCCGGTTCTGCTCGCAGAGCAGTTCCAGCGAGTGCGCCTGCTTGCGCTGCGAGAGCAGTTCGTGCCAATCCTCGAAGGGGTTTTTCGGGTCCAGCAGCATGTCCTGCAAGTGCTCCAGGCGAGTCTCCAACTCGTTCACCACCGGCAGCGAGCGATCGACCATGGTGTCGAGTAGCACGTGTACCAGGCCGAACGGAGTCGAGGGGAAACGCAGCTTGGTCTCGCAGAACTTGCGCTTGACCAGATCGAAAGAGGCGCTGTCTTCCGCATGCACGCTGACCAGCAGGCGGTCGAAGAGGAAGAAGGCGGCGGACTTGGTGAAGATCAGATCCTGATGGCTCTCGCAGTCTTCCGGCACCAGGCCCTGGAAGATCAGCATGTCGTAGTCCTCGGTAACCTCGAAGATCGACGGGTGATCGCCGTTGTAGCTGTCGGCGATGTGGTCCTCGTGCACCTTGAAGCCGGACAGCTGCTCGACCCGCTTCGGCCAGCTCTGGGCCTCGTGGCGGGTGAAGTCCAGCCAGACGAAGCCCTCCTCAGGCAGGGCTTCGACGCTGTCGAGGCGCTGGGGCACCTCGCCTTGGCGGGAGAACAGGAAGATTTGCATCGCCCATTCTGCAACGAAAAAAGGCGCCGCTGGGGAGCGACGCCTCGGTCGATACCGCGCGGGGCGCGTCTGCTTAGACCAGCAGCGACTCGATCGCGGCGCGCTCTTCGCGCAGCTCGGTCTCGGTGGCCAGCATCTTGCCGCGGCTGAACTCGTTCACGTCCAGACCCTGGACGATCTCGTACTGGCCGTTCTTGCAAATGCAGGGGTAGCCGTAGACCACGCCCGGGGCGATACCGTAGCTGCCGTCGGAGGGCACGCCCATCGACACCCACTTGCCGTTGGAACCCAGCGCCCAGTCGCGCATGTGGTCGATGGCGGCGGAGGCGGCGGAAGCGGCGGAAGACAAGCCGCGCGCCTTGATGATGGCGGCGCCGCGCTGCTGCACGGTGGGGATGAACTCGTTGGCGTACCAGGCCTGGTCGATCAGCGACAGCGCCGGCTTGCCGCCGACGGTGGTGTTGTGCAGGTCGGGGTACTGGGTGGAGCTGTGGTTGCCCCAGATGACGATCTTGTCGATGTTGTTGCCGTGCACGCCGGTCTTGCCGGAAAGCAGGCTGATCGCGCGGTTGTGGTCCAGGCGCACCATGGCGTGGAACTGCTTGGGGTCCAGACCCTTGGCGGCGGTGGCAGCGATCAGGGCGTTGGTGTTGGCCGGGTTGCCGACCACCAGCACGCGCACGTCCTTGCTGGCGTTGGCGGCGATGGCCTTGCCCTGGGGACCGAAGATGCCGCCGTTGGCGGTCAGCAGATCCTTGCGCTCCATGCCGGGGCCGCGCGGGCGGGCGCCGACCAGGAAGGCGTAGTCGGTGCCGCTGAAGGCCTCGTTCATGTCACCGGTGGCGGTGATGCCGCTGACCAGCGGGAAGGCGCAATCCTCGACCTCCATCACCGTGCCCTTGAGCTTCTCCAGAACCTCCGGCACCGGCACTTCCAGCAACTGCAGGTGCACCGGCTGATCGGGGCCGAACAGCGAGCCGGAGGCAATGCGGAAGATGAGCGAGTAGGCAATCTGGCCGGCGGCGCCGGTGACGGCGACCTTGACGGGCTTTTTCATGAAAGCTCCCATGGGGGTTGGACGAGTGCTGCGCGAAAGGGCGCACATTTTAGCCAGATCGGCGCGGCGCGGCCGGGCCGCCGCTACGACCTTGGGATGAGCCCCTCAACCAAGTACCGCGCGCGGCGGCGTTTGCAGCACCCGCCGCATCGACAGCCAGCCCAGCGCCGTCACCAGCGCGGTGCCGGCCAGCGCACCCAGCAGCCAGAGCAGCGGCCTGGGGCCGTAGGGGATATCGAAGACTCCGGCGGCCAGACCCCAGGCCACGCCCTGGGCGGCCGCGGCCGCCACCAGGCCGGCCAGCAGGCCGAGCAGGGCGTACTCGGCCAGCAGGCCGGCCAGCAGGGTCGAGGAGCGCGCGCCTAGCGCGCGCAGCAGGGCGGTTTCGCGCGCCCGCTCACCGCGGGTGCCGTCGATCGCCGCCAGCAGCACCAGCAGGCCGGCGAGCAGCGCGAACAGGAAGACGAATTCCACCGCCCGCACCACCCGGTCGACGATGCCGCGCACCTGCTGGATTGCCGCCTCCAGGTCGAGTGCAGTGACATTGGGGAACGTCCGCACCAGCTCGGAGAGCACCGCGCGCTGCTGCGGCTCCAGGCGGAAGCTGGTCAGCCACTGGCGCGGCGCCGCCTCGAGCGTGCCGGGCGGGGTGACCAGGAAGAAGTTGGGCTTGAAGCTGTCCCAACTGACCTTGCGGGTGTTTTTTACCGTCAGCGTGTAGATCTGGCCGGCGATGTCGAGCCCGAGGGTATCGCCGAGCTTGAGCTTGAGCCGCTTCACCGCGTAGTCGTCGGCCGACAGCCAGGGCTGGCCCTGCGCGGAGGCGTCCCACCACTCGCCGCTGAGCAGCTCGTTGTCGGCCCCGAAGTGATCGGTCCAGCTCAGATTGAATTCGCGGTTGATCCAGCGCCGGGTCTCGGGGTCGTCGAAGGATTCCTCGCTGACCGGCTGTCCGTTGAGCGCCACCAGCCGGCCGCGCGCCATCGGCCACAACACCAGTTCGCCGAAACCGCGTTCACGGAAAAAGGCCTTGAGCGGCTCCACCTGCTCGCTCTGGATGTTGATCAGGAACTGGTTGGGGATGTCCGCCGGCAGCTTGTCGCGCCAGCTCTCCAGCAGGTCCTGGCGCACCACCGAGATCAGCAGCAGGGCCAGCAGCGCCAGGCCCAGGGCCACCACCTGCCCCACCGTCGCCGCCTGCCTGCGCGCGACGTTGGCCAGGCCAAAACGCCAGGCCGAGCCACCGCGCCGGCGCAACGGCGCCAGCGCCCGCACCATCAGCCAGGCCAGCAGCGCCAGCGCCCCGCAGGCCAGCGCGGCGCCGACCAGGACGATGCCAGCGAGATCCGGCGCGCCGGTCTGCCAGAGCAGCAGGCCGACCACCGCCAGCAGCGCCAGCACCGGCACCCAGCGGCTGGGCCCGGCGCTCAGCTCGCGCGCCAGCACCCGCAGGGGCGGCGTGCGCACCGCCGCCAGCACCGGCGGCAGCGCGAAGCCAAGCAGCATCACCAGTCCCAGTACATAGGCGGACAGCAGTGGCGCCAGCGGCGGTGCCGGCAGCTCCACCTTCATCGCCTCGCTGAGCAGGGCGCCGATCACCGCCTGCCCGAGCAGTGCCACCAGGGCACCGACCAGCCCGGCGACCAGGCCCAGCAGCAGCAATTGCAGACTCAGGCTCTGCAACAGGAAGCGGCGGCGCGCGCCCAGGGTCTTGAGCAGCGCCACCTCGTCGCGCAGCGAAGCGCCGTGGCCGCGGGCGGTCAGAGCGACCGCTGCCGCCGCCAGCAACGCGGCGGCGAGGCCGGCGATGTCGAGGAAGAGGCCGGCGCGATCCAGCGCCGAGCTGAGCTCGCGCCGGGCATCGCGCGGGGTCTCGAATTTCTGCGTCGGCGCCAATTCGATCTGCTGGGCAGCGGCGATCTGCTCGGCGCTGCCGGCCAGCAGCAGGTTGTAGCTGGCGCGGCTGCCGAGGGTCAGCAGGCCGGATTCGGGAAGATCTTCGGCATTGATCATCAGCCGCGGTGCGAGATCGGAGAAGCCACCGCCACGATCCGGCTCGAAGGCGATCAGCGCACTGGCCTTGAGTTGCAGCCGCCCGAGTTGCAGCGACGCTCCCGGATCGATGCCCAGCTCCTGCAACACCCGCAGATCCACCCAGGCCTCGCCGCGCGGTGGCACGCCGGACGCCGGCTGTGGAGCGCCGAAGGCTTCGCGGGCAATGCGCAACTCGCCGCGCAAGGGATAACCGGCTTCGACCGCCTTCACCGACACCAGGCTGGTGTAGTCACCCGCCACCGCGACACTGGGGAACACGGTGACCGCCGCCGTGCGCAGGCCCAGGGCTTCGAGCTGCGCGCGCAAGGCCGCCGGCAGCGGGTCGCGGCTGCCGAGCAGGGCATCGGCACCCAGGGCCTCGCCGCTCTGCCGCTCCAGCGCCAGCCGCACCCGCTCGGTGAACAGGCCGACGCTGCCAACCGAGGCCACCGCCAGGGCAATGGCGAAGCCGAGAATCAGCAAGCGACCGGAGCGCCAGCCGCGCAACAGGCTGCGCAAGGCGTGAGCAAGGACTTTGTTCATGCGAAGCACAGAATTTGTCACCAGCTAGGACGTTACTACGAGGGTAGGCGGCTACGAGGCAGTTGTAGAAAAGCCAGCAGATCCACTAGCCGACCTGTTCAAAGCATCGGCTAACGCATTTTTATTGCGGTACAGGTTGCGGCGCTTGTGAGCGCCGCTATCCCCCCCGGAAACAGCCTCGGTTGGACATCCTCCACAACTACATCGCGTCGATGCTCCCGCCGCTGGGATTCTCAACATAACACTGGTGCTGCGGTGCAAACCTGGGGCCAAACATCGGCGATGTTGATATCTCGCGGTTGCTCGGTGGTGATCAGCTACTGAATTTTCTCAACGGCATCCTTAACAAGCTTCTAGCTGCACCTCCTCAACCGAAGCTCAGCAACATCGGCAACTCCGCCAGACAGTTATGGGCGGCAACCCCCGAAACCAGTGACAGGCGGGCGGGACGAAACAGGAAGACTCAGGGTTGCGCTACGGCGGTAGGCGCAGCCGGCATGCTGCCCAAGCTCTGCCCGGCTAGTCCAACTCCCGGAGCCAGCAAAGGTGCCAACAGATTCTGTGCCCAGCCTGAAACAGCGGAACTGGGCGCCGGTGCAACCGAACTCGGCGTATACATGGTAGTCGGCGTGCTACTCCCACTGTATGTCGTGGTGGCACTGGCAACGCCACCCAGCCCTCCCTGGAACTTCTTCCAGAGAATCTTTCCTTCACGGAGATCCACCAGCGCAGCCATGTTGGATGCACCTCCGGTAGGGACGCTAGCCACGGTACCCAGGGTCAGAACCGCAGTTAGCACAGCCGTTCCAACAACCTTACCCCCCGACACTTCGAGCGAGTCGCCAGCAACCAGCCAAAGGTAGTCAGCTCCGAAGTGCTGTCGAAGGTCCTGAATCTTTTCTGGCGAAAGGTCCAGCGAAACTACCGGCGGCGTATCACCGTCCTTAGTGATCATCGAAGAAGGCATGTGATAGACCTCTTTGAAGAGCACATGCAGGGTCTCGGCGTCTTGCACGTTAGTCACCGCCCCAGGGGTGAAAATCTTCGGGAACCGGCCCTCCTCCAACTCGGACTCGCGATCCTTGCTAGGGATAAAACGCAGGGACTCCGCCTCGCCAGGCTCATAGCCAGCACACATCATGGTTGTCGGAGCAGCCTTGGGTGGAAGGCCATAGTTGGCAAGGTACTTGACCAACGCATCACTCATGTCCGCGCTGCGTTTTTGCGCTGCTTCTACCAGAAAGTAATCGTCGCCCACCTCATCACGCAAAGAGCAACCACTTACGATGAGAAGAGGCGGCTTCTCACTGAGCTGCCGGGCAATGCCAGCGTAGTAATCAACGGGCTCTGCGATCGGAGCCGTTACGCAGCCGACTAACAGAAAGGCGACACCGGCGACGAGGCCGGTCCGGAATTGGCGCATGACTTTTCCCCTTTTTCGTATGGTCTTTGAACTTCCTTCAATGCCGATATTAAGCCGGCCCAAAAGAGCCAGGGAAGAGTTGGCGGATAACCTCAATTTGCCAAAAGCCGCCCCCCAACCAACCGCAGAGTGCGGCCGCAACGGGCGGCCAGCTGCGCGTCGTGGGTGACCAGCACCAACGTCGCGCCGCGCTCGCGGTTGAGCGCGAACAGCAGGTCGATGATCCGCGCGCCGGTGGCGGTGTCGAGATTGCCGGTGGGCTCGTCGGCGAACAGGATCTTCGGCTCGGCGGCGAAGGCGCGCGCCAGCGCCACCCGCTGCTGCTCGCCTCCGGAAAGCTGCTGCGGGTAATGACTGAGCCGCGCACCCAGGCCCACCGATTCCAGCGCGGCGACGGCAAGCTCGCGGGCATTGCGACGGCCGGCCAGCTCGGCCGGCAGCATCACGTTTTCCAGCGCGGTGAAGCCGGCGAGCAGCTGGAAGGACTGGAACACGAAGCCGACCCTGCCGGCGCGCAGCGCGGCGCGGGCGTCCTCGCTCTTGTCCTCCAGGGTCTGGCCATCGAGGCGGATCGAGCCGGCGCTGGGCGTGTCCAGCCCGGCCAGCAGAGACAGCAGCGTAGTCTTGCCGGACCCGCTGCTGCCGACGATGGCGACACTCTCGCCGGCTTGAATCTGCAACTCCAGCCCCGACAGGATGGTCAGTGCTTCCGCTCCCTCGCCGCTGGTCACCCGCTTGACCAGCCCCTTCGCCTCGATGGCCGATGTCATGACTCGTTTCTTCTCGGTAGTGCTGCTGTGTCTGTACTCGGCGCTGGCAGCCGCCAAGCCGGCGACGCCGCCGGTGATCCTGGTGCTGGGCGACTCGCTCTCGGCCGGCTACGGCCTGCCGCGCGAATCCGGCTGGGTCTCTCTATTGGAGCGGCGGCTGAAGACTCAAGGCTATCCGCACCGGGTGGTGAACGCCTCGATTTCCGGCGACACCAGCGCCGGCGGTCTGAGCCGACTGCCCGCCGCCTTGGAGGCGCAGCGGCCGCAAATAGTTCTGATCGAACTCGGCGCCAACGACGGCCTGCGCGCTCAGCCGGTGAAGGCGCTGCGCGGCAATCTGGAAAAGCTGGTGGGCTTGAGCCGCGCCGCCGGCGCTACACCGGTGCTGTTCGAGATGCGTATCCCCTCCAACTACGGCCCTGCTTACACCGAGAGCTTCGCGCGCGCATTCGGCGACACCGCGCGGGCACTGAAGACGCCGCTGGTGCCGTTCTTTCTCGCCGCCATCGCCGCCGATCCCAAGCAGTTCCAGGACGACGGCATCCACCCCAACGCCGCCGCCCAGCCCGGCCTGCTGGACGCGGTCTGGCCGACGCTCAAGCCGCTGTTGCGACGCTGATCCGGCGCAGACGCGGCGCGCGCGGGGGTTCTAGACGCCGCCAAACTTCTCCCGCACCCAGCGGCGGATCGCGCCAGGGCCGACGCCGTGCACGCGCTTGAACGCCTTGCGGAACGAGGCCTCGTTGTCATAGCCCATCTGCTCGGCGATCGCGGCGACCGACATCCTGGGGTTGCGCAGCGCCAGCTCGGCCTGGGTCATGCGCCAGCGGGTGAGATAGTCGATGGGCGTAGCGCCGACAACCGCCAGAAAGTGCGTGGCGAACGCACTTCGCGACATGTTGGCGAGTCTAGCCAGCGACTCCAGGGTCCAGTCGGCCCCCGGCTCGCGGTGCATGGCGCCCAGCGCCGGACGCAGCCTGGCGTCCGCCAGCGCGGCTAGCACACCACGCCGGTTGGCGAGCCGCAGGATGTGGTGGCGCACCACCATCACGAACAAGGTGTCCGCCAGCTTGTCGAGCACCGTGCGGGTGCCGATGGCCTCGCCGCCGGACTCCGCCAGCATCAGTTCCGCCAGGGCGGCCAGCGGCCTGCCGCCGTCTTCGCGGCGGATGTGGATCAACCCCGGCAGGGCTTCAAGCACAGGGTTCTTCTCGCCCAGCTCGAACTGGAAATATCCGCACACCATAGTCGTGTACGGCCCCTGCCCACCCTGCCCCGGCAGAGGCTCCTCTCCCTGTAGCTGGGGCGCGGCGGAGAGCATGTGCCAGTCGTCGTGCGGCAGCACCACCAGATCGCCTGCCTGCATCGCCACCGGCTCCGCCCCGCCGCGGTGGTGCAGCCAGCATTGGCCTTCGCCTATCAGGTGAAAGGCGCCACGCCGCATCCCGGCCGTACTGTGCTGCCAGGCGCCGCAGAACCGGGGATGGCCGTACACCCCGGCCCGCAGCTGGTAGGCCGACAGCACCGAGGACAGCAGGTCGTCTTCTGGACTCATGGACATATCTTCAGGATTCCTACCCGTTCAGCCGCTCGCCACCCTCGCCTACGGTGGCCGTTGCGGTTCGATGCGGGCGGGACCCACCGGATGTTCCGGGTTATTTGAGTCTGCGATTGTTTTGGGGGAGCTGTCGATGCACCGTCTCAAGTCCGTATTCATCTCCGCCTATCTGAGCCTGCTGACCGCGGCCCTGGTCTGGGCTGGCCTGCGGCTCTGGTCCGATCCGGCGAACCTGGCCTATTGGGGGCTGGTGCTGGCCTCGGGGGTGCCGCTGCTGTTCTTCGCAAGACTGTTTCTCGCCCCGGTGGCCCGCACCGGGGCCAATCTGAGCTGGATACCCTGGGCCGGCGCCGCCGGAACCGCGCTGGCCCTGGATTCGACCGGCGTGGGGCTTGCCAGCGTTCTAGCCGCAGTCAACGGCGTGGTGCTAGCCCTGCTCTACATCCACTGGTATTCCCGCTTCGAAGACCGCCAGCCGGGACCGCTGGCGGTCGGCAGCCTGCTACCCGAGCTCAGCCTGACCGCCATGGACGGAGCGCCCCTGCAAACCGCGGAGCTGACCCGCAAGACCGCGCTCTGGATGTTCTACCGCGGCAACTGGTGCCCCCTGTGCATGGCGCAGATCCGCGAAGTGGCGGCCGAATACCGCCGCCTGAACGAGCGCGGCGTGGAGGTGTATCTGATCAGCCCGCAGTCACAAGAGCACAGTCGCAGCCTGGCACAGCGCTTTGAAGCGCCGATGCGCTTTCTCGCCGACCCGGACAACCGCGCCGCGACGCGGCTGGGCATCCTCGCCGAAGGCGGATTGCCGCTGGGCATGCAGCTGCTGGGTTATGACTCCGACGTGCCGATGCCGACCGTGTTCATCACCGCAGCCGGCGGTCGCATCGTCTATAGCGACCTGACCAGCAACTACCGGGTGCGCCCGGAACCGGCCGAGTTTCTCGCCGCGCTCGACCGCGCCGGCCTGTAACCGACATCAGACCAGGCGCTAGTCGGAGCGCGGGCGGCCGCGTTGGAGGTCGCGTTGGTACTGGCCCAGCGCGCGCTCGGTCTGCGGGCCCAACCGGCCATCGACCGGGCCGGGCTGGTATCCCTGATCGCGTAGCGACTGCTGCACCCGGCCGATCACCTCAGGGGTCATATTGGTCGGGCACAGTACCGGCCGCCATTCGTAGCGCTCCGGCGCCAGCAGCTCCTGCTGCCAGCGGCTCTCCAGCTGCGCCGGCTCCCGCACTCGTTCGGCCGTGGCCGGCGCGACCAGCCGCGTCGCCGGGCGCTGGCCCAGTTGCTCGGGCACCACCACGCGTTTCAGACCGGTCGGCGCCTTCGCCACCCGCCGCGTCACCGTGCGGTAGACCGCCGGCTCCTCGCCCAGACAGTAGAGATCGCCGGTGGCCTGGTCGATGCGCTGCACCGGCCCGCTGCCGCGCCGCCAGACCTGCCGGGCCGGGCGCTCCAGCACCTGCTCGCGGATCGTCTCGTAACCGCCCTCGTCGGCGGCCGGAGTCAGCTCGGTCTGCTCGTAGGCCTCGCGCCGTACATAGGTCTCGCGACCCTGCGCGTAACGCGCTGGCGTGGTTTCCAACCACTCGTTGGCTGGAGCGCGTTGATAGACCTGCTGGCGCTCACGGACTTGCGCCGGAATGCGCACCAGCGCGAAGCACTCGCCGGGACGCGCAACCGGCAGCGGCGGCATCTCGGCGGCGACGATCTCCGCGGCGGGCGTCGGCGAGGTTTCAGCCGCAGGCGGCAGGCGCGCCGCATCCAGGCTCATTACCGGCGAGGTCGAGCCCCGCACCAGCTCGGTCCTTTGCTGCTCCATCAGCCGCTCGACGGTGCGCTGCTGTTCGATCTCGCCTTGCGAGCGCGGCGCAAACGCCGGGCTGCGGTAGGGGTCTACCGGCGTGGTCTGCGCCAGGACCGGAGCCGCCGATACCGCGGACAGCGCGAGGAAACCGAGCAGCCGCTTGAGCGTATCCATCCTAGCCTCCGTGTGGGTCTGCGCGGGCATACCGCGAGTGTAGCGACATGACCGCGACACCCGGTCAGCGCAGCAGCATCAGCAAGCCCACCAAGGCCAGCAGCACCGCGAACGCGCGCTTGAGCGTGCGCGCCGGCAAGGCATGCGCCCAGTGGGCGCCCAGGGGAGCGGTCAGCACGCTGGTCACCGCCAAGCCGAGAAAGGCGTAGAGACTGATGTAGCCCAGGTGCGGCCCAGCCAGACCGACCACCTGCCAGCCGCTGATCGCGAAGCCCAGCGCACCACCCCAGGCGATGGGGATGCCGCCGGCCGCCGCGGTGCCCACCGCCTGCTGCATGGGCACGCCGCGCCAGGACAGGTAAGGCACGGTCAGCGAGCCGCCGCCGATGCCGACCAGGGCCGAAAGCAGGCCGATGCCGCCGCCGGCCGCCAGCAGCTCGCCGGTCGGCAGGCGGTGGCCGCCGGGATGCGCCTTGGGCTGGGCGCCGAAATACATCTGCGCCGCCACCAGCAGGGCGCCGACGCCGACGGTGTTCTTCAGCGCCGTGCCGGACAAGCCATGCGCGACAAAGGCGCCGCCCAGCGCACCCAGCGCCAGGCCGGGCGCGAAGCCGCGCAGCAGATCCCAGCGCACCGCCCGGCGGCGCTGGTGGGCGCGGGTGGAGGAGATCGAGGTGGCGCCGATCACCGCCAGCGAGGTGCCGATCGCCACCTGCATCACCACCGCCGCCGGCACTCCCAAGGCCGGCAGCACGAAGGCCAGCGCCGGCACCATGATCAGGCCGCCGCCGACGCCGAACAGCCCCGCCAGCACGCCAGCCGCGGCGCCGGTGGCGACGAAGATCAACAGGGAGAACATGGGCGCAGGACCTACAATGGCGGCAAATGAGCGCGCATCCTAATTCCCTCCGCTATCGACCGCTGACTCGCGGTCTGCTGGCCGGCTTGATCCTGGCTTTCGCGGGCCAGAGCCACGCCGCGGACGAGGTGCGCGCCACCTTCAGCGCCGCCTACCAGCAGCCCAGCGCCGATCCCGCCGCCGCCGCGGCCGACAGCGCCGCGCTGCGCGCCTACCCGCTCTACCCCTGGCTGCGCGCGGCGCGGCTGAAAGCCCAGTTGGCGGCCGGACAGCCGCAGGCCGAGGCCGGCATCGCCGCCTTTCTCGCCGAGCAGGGCGAGGCGCCGGCCGGCCGCGAACTGCGCCGGCTGTGGCTGGCCAAGCTCGCCGAGCGCCAGGACTGGACCGCCTTCCTCGCCGCCTGGCGCGAAGACCTCGGCGACGAGGCCCTGCGCTGCCGCGCGCTCGACGCCTGGCTCGCGACCGGCGCCACCCCCGAGCTGGCGCAGAGCCTGGCCGAGCGCTGGGTCGCCGAGGCCGAGCTGCCCGCCGAATGCGGCAATGCCCTGGCCTGGCTGCGCCGGCAGCCGGTCTATGACGCCGCGCTGATCGAACGCCGGGCGCGCAGCCGCCTGGTCGAGGGCGACAGCGCCCGCGCCAGACCGCTGCTCGCCGAGCTGCCGGCGGCACGACGCCCGCCGCTGGAGGCCTGGCTGGCCCTGCTCGACAACCCCGCCGCCGGTTTCGCCCAGCTCGCGGCCGGCGCCGGCAGCGCCATCGACGACCAGGGTCTGCGCGAGAGCTGGCAGCGCTACGCGCGGCGCAACACCGACGCCGCCACCGCGCTGCTGCCGCGCCTGCTGGTGGCGCTCAAGCCCTCGATGGCGACCACCGAGGCGCTGACCCTGAGCGCCGCCCTGCCGCTGGCCTGGAGCCGCGACCCCGGCGCGTTGGGCCTGTTCCAGTCCGCGGCCGCCAGCGGCGAGCCGCTCGACGAGCGCGCGCTGGAATGGCGGCTGCGCGCGGCGCTGTGGAACGGCGAGTGGCTACAGGTGCTGGCCTGGACCGACGCCCTGCCCGCCAAGCTCGCCAGCCAGCCGCGCTGGCGTTACTGGCGCGCTCGCGCCCTGGAGGCGCTGGGCAGGACCGACCAGGCGCGGCCGCTGTACCGCGCGCTCACCGGCGAGTTCGACACCTACGGTCTGCTCGCCTCCTGGCGGCTCGGCCAGGCCTGGACGCCGCCCTCGCGTAGGCTGGCAGTGGTCGGCCCGGAGGCGCGTGCCGCGCTCGCCGCCCTGCCCTCCTACGCCCGCGCCGAGGAGGCCTGGGCGCTGCAACTGCGCAGCATCGCCTCGCTGGAATGGCGCGCGACCTTCGACGCGCTCGACCCGAAGCTGCGGCCGGCCCTGGTCGCAATCGCCGGGCAATGGGGCTGGTACGACCAGGCGGTGGTCACCGCCACCCGTCAGGGCCTGTTCGACGACGTGCCGGCGCTGTTCCCGCGCCCCTACGAGGGCGAGGTGCGGCAGGCGGCGGCGCTGTCCGGCACGCCGCCGATGTGGATACACGGCGTGATGCGCAAGGAAAGCGTATTCAAGGCCGATGCGGTCTCCGCCGCCGATGCCATCGGCCTGCTGCAGCTGCTGCCCTCCACCGCCAAGCTGGTCGCCAAGCGCAACCAGCGGCCGGCGCCCAGCCGCGAGCAGTTGTTCGACCCGGCGGTGAACCTGCCGCTAGGCGCCCTGCACCTGCGCGAGCTGGCCGACCAGTACCAGGGTCGCTGGATCCTGGCGCTGGCCGCCTACAACGCCGGCGCCCGCGCCGCCGAGCGCTGGCGGCCCACCGACGGCGCTCGCGAGGCCGATGTCTGGATCGAGAACATCCCCTACAACGAGACCCGCGTGTATGTGCAGCGCATCCTGCTGCATGCCGCCGCCTACGACTGGCTGGAAACCGGCAAGGCGGTGCGCGCCGCTGCCTGGCTACCGCCGGTGACGCCTTCGGGTTCGCCTTGAAGCGCTATCTGGTCGGTGGTGCGGTCCGCGACGCCCTGCTCGGCTTGCAGGCCAAGGAGCAGGACTGGGTGGTGGTGGGCGCCAGTCCGGAGGAAATGGTCGCCGCCGGCTACCGGCCGGTGGGCAAGGACTTTCCGGTGTTCCTGCACCCGGAAACCAAGGAAGAACACGCGCTGGCGCGCACCGAGCGCAAGAGCGGCCGCGGCTATCACGGCTTCACCTTCCACACCGGGCCAGAGGTGACGCTGGAAGAGGATCTGATCCGCCGCGACCTGACCATCAACGCCATCGCCCGCGACGCCGACGGCCGCCTGGTCGACCCCTATGGCGGCCAGCGCGATCTGCAAGCCCGCGTGCTCCGCCATGTTTCGCCGGCCTTTGCCGAAGACCCGCTGCGGGTGCTGCGGCTGGCGCGTTTCGCCGCCCGCTTTGCACCGCTGGGCTTCAGCGTGGCACCGGAGACCCTGGCGCTGTGCCGGCGGCTGGTCAACGAGGGGGAGATCGACCATCTGGTCGCCGAGCGGGTGTGGAAGGAAACCGAGCGCGCCCTGATGCAGACCCTGGCGCCGCCTCTGATCGCCACCGGCGGTGAAGCGATGGCGCGCAGCTGCCGGCCGTCGGTGTATTTCGAGACCCTGCGCGCCTGTGGTGCGCTGGCGCGCTTGTTCCCGGAGCTCGATGCGCTGTTCGGCGTGCCGCAGCGCGCCGACTACCACCCGGAGGTCGACTCCGGCGTGCACACGCTGATGTGCATCGACGCCGCCGCGCGCCTGGGCTTTGGCCTGGAGGTGCGGGTGGCGGCGCTCTGCCACGACTTCGGCAAGGCGCTGACCCTGCCCAGCCGCTGGCCCAGCCACTACGGCCACGATCTTGCCGGGGTGCCGCTGGTGGAGCGCTTCTGCGAGCGCCTGCGCGTACCCAAGGCCTGCCGCGAGGTGGCCTTGATCCACACCCGCGAGCACCTGCTGGTGCACCAGGTGCGGCAGCTGCGGCCGCAAACCCTCTTGGAGCTGCTGGAGCGGATGAAGGCCTTCAAGG
This sequence comes from Stagnimonas sp. FW305-C-60, assembly GCF_058782965.1. Taxonomy (NCBI): domain Bacteria; kingdom Pseudomonadati; phylum Pseudomonadota; class Gammaproteobacteria; order Nevskiales; family Nevskiaceae; genus Stagnimonas; species Stagnimonas sp. FW305-C-60. The sequence continues at coordinate 1,330,923 of NZ_JBYSYF010000001.1, read as the reverse complement.
ACGAGCGCCAGTTCGCGCAGGTCTGCGAGGCCTGCCTCTGCGATGCGCGCGGCCGGCTCGGCTATGAGGACTGCGACTACCCGCAGCTCGACTACCTGCGCGCGGCGGCGGCCGAAGCCAGCCAGCTACAGGCGCGCGAGGTGATGGCCGAGGGCATCCAGGGTGCCGCCATCGGCCCGGCGCTGGCGGCCAAACGCGGCGAACGCCTGAGCGCCTGGGTCAGCCGGCAGCGCGCGGCCGATCCAGGCTAGGCCGGACTCACCAGGGATTCACGCCGGGTTCAGCGCCCAGGCACAGACTACCGGCCGCCCTCTTTGTGGCGACCACTTTCTGGAGCATCCCTATGAACAAGAACCTTGCTGTCCTGCTAATGATCGCCGCTCTCGGCGTCACCACCACCGCCTGCAAGAAGGAAGAGCCGAGCGCCGCCGCGCAGCTGGAAGAGAAGGTGAAGGACGGTCTCGACATGCGCGAAAACGAGAAGCTCAAGGACGCGGGGGAAAACGCCGCCGACGCTCTCGAAAGTGCCGGTGAAGCCGCGAAGGAAGCCGCCGAGGCGGCCAAGGAAGCAGTCACTCCGGAAGAAAAGCCCAACTGATCGGGCCGCTCCTTACAAGAGCCGGTGGCGTTTACGCCACCGGCTTTTTTATGGCCGCAGCGCCGCTCAGAGTGCTACCAGCAGGATCAGGCCCAGCGCCAGCCGATACCAGGCGAAGGGCATAAAGCCGTGGTGGCTGATGAAGCCCAGCAACCAGCGCACCGCCGCGAAACCGGTGATGGCCGCCACCACGAAGGCCAGCGCCAGCTGTCCCCAGGGCTCGGCGGCGGCGGCACCGCCCGACTTCAAGACCTTCAGCAGCTCATAGCCGCTGGCCGCGAACATGGTCGGGATGCCGACCAGAAACGCGAACTCGGCGGCGCGTGGCCGCAGGGTCAGGCCCGCCAGCATGGCCGCAAAGATCGCCGCCGCCGAGCGCGAGGTGCCGGGGAACACGCCGGCGACGACCTGCGCCACGCCGACCGCGACCGCGACTTTCCAGCTCAGCTCGGCCATCGCCGGCTGGCGCTGGGCCCAGGCCTCTACCGCGAAAATGACGAAGCCACCAACGATCAGCGCGACGGCGATCGGCGTCACCGTATCGGGCAGCTCAGCGCCCAGTATCTTGGCGATCAGGCCCAGCACCGCAGTGATGCCGAAAGCCACCGCGATCTTGCTCAGGTAGTCGAAAGCCTCGGGCTCGCGCCAGTCGCGCGCCAACTGCAGCAGGCGGGTACGGTAGACCAGACAAACTGCGAGGATGGCGCCGGCCTGGATGGCGACATTGAACAGATCGCTGCGCCGGCCCAGCCACTCCTCGGCGATCAGCAGATGTCCAGTAGAGGAGATGGGGAGGAATTCCGTGAGGCCTTCGATCACACCCAGCAGCACAGCCGTCAGCCAGTCGTTCACACTTACAGTCCGAATCGAAAAAATGAGTGCGGAGACTAGCGCATGAACGAAGCTCCTGTAGCCCTGGTAACCGGTGCCGCGCGCCGCGTCGGCGCCGCCATCGTCCGCCGCCTGCACGCGGATGGCTGGCGGGTGGCGATCCACTGCGGCCACTCGCGTGACGCGGCTGAAACCCTGGCGCAGCAGCTCTGCGAACTGCGGCCGGCGAGCGCGCGGGTGTTTTCCGCCGACCTGCGCCGCGAGCAGGCGCCGGCCGAGCTGATCGACGCGGTCATCCTGCAGATGGGGCCGCCCACCGCCCTGGTCAACAATGCCTCGTCCTACTACGCGACACCGCTGGCCAGCCTGACGCCGGCGATGATCGACGAGCTGGTGGCGACCAATCTGAAGGCGCCGCTGCTGCTGATCCAGGCCGCCCTGGCGGCCGGCGCCCTGCACAAGGTGGTGAACCTGCTCGACGCCCACACCCGCCAGCAGCCGCGGCCCGGCCTGTCGGCCTACAACGCCGCCAAGGACGGCCTCTGGGCGCTCACCGAGACCCTGGCGGTGGAGCTGGCACCGGCGGTGCGCGTCAACGGCGTGGCCCTGGGCCATATCGCCGCCGAGGTGCATGCCGAGCCCACCGACGCCGAGCGCCAGGATCTGATCGACAAGGACGCCCAGCTGCCGCGCATCCCGCTGCGCCGCTTCGGCACGCCGGCCGAGGTGGCGGCGGTGGTGAGCTGGCTGCTCTCCGAACAGGCCAGCTATCTGGCTGGCGCGGTGATTCCGGTCGACGGCGCGCGGCGGCTGGTCTAGCCGGAAAGCGCGCTGCCGCCGAGCGCCACGCCGTCCGGCCCGAAGCGGCGCTCCTCGAAGCGCCAGCCCTCAGGGCCGAGCAGCACCACGCTGGAGGCGCGGGTGCCGTAGCGGGCGCTGCGGATGAATGGCGGCGCCAGCAGGCGCTCCAGATCCAGACCGACACCGGTGTCGGGTAGCTCGGCATCGGCGGGCGCGCGGTCGTCGGCGAGCGCGGTGAACAGCGGCTCGACCTCCTCCCGCCCCTCATCCAGCCAGGCCTGTAGCGCGGCGCGCAGGCGCAGGGTCTTGGGCCAGGGGGTGTTGAGGCCGGCATTGGAAATCGCATGCACGCCCGGCGCCACCGGCTGCCAGCGCGGCTCGGGCCGGTTGCTGGCATAGCTCAGCGTCTGGCCGTCACTGAGCAGGAGGTTAAAGGCGCCGAAGCGGCCGGCCTCGTCCATCAGGCCCTGCGCCGCCTCCGGTGCGGAGGCGGCGCCTTGCAGAAAGCCGGTGGCCAGGGCGCCGCGCGAGCGCAGGCCGGCCGCCGCTGGCTGCGGCTCGCGGACATTGGTCACCGCCGCCAGCCGACCACCCCCGCTCAGCGCCAGCCAGGCGCCACCGGCGCGCAGATCGCGACCACCGTAGAGGCCGGGCGCGTCCGGCCACTCGGCCAGCGGCGCGGCGGGACGGTCGTGGAATTCGTCGCGGTTGGCGACCACGATCAGCGGGTAGCGCGGGTGGGCGCGCCAGGCAAGGGCGATCAGGCACATGCCGGCATGGTATTGATTTACCCCCATGCCGGGCTATCCCGGCGCCACCGATCGCCACTCGCCACCATGACCCACAGCGCCACGCTCCCCGACGATCTGCCGAACGCCATTCGCGCCTGGCGCGACCGGCCACCCGCCGCCGAGCTGCGCGGCATGCCCAAGGTGGCGGTGCCGGCGGTCGGGGTGGTGCGGCGACTGGTGCCCGAGCACGGTGCGCAGCGGCTGCTGGCGCTGTTCTACCGCAACGCCCTGCGGCTGGCCCCGGCGCGGGTGGTGCTCAATGCCGCCAGCGCCGCTAATCTCGACGAGCTGCGCGCCCGGCCGCTGGCCGATGCCCAGGCGCTGGCGCTGCGGCTGAGCCGTCGCGATCTGGGTTGGGCGGCGGGCTCCGGCACGCTGCTGGGCATCGCCGGTGCCGCCGGTCTCGCCGCCGACGCGCCGGCCCTGGTGCTGCTGTCGATGCGCCTGCTGATCCGCACCGGCTACTGCTATGGCGAGGCGCCGACTCCGCAGCTGGCGGCGGCGCTGTTTGCGCTGGCCTCGGCCGATACCGTGGAAGAAAAGCAGCTGGCCTGGCGCAGCGCGCTAGCGGCCCGAGGCGGCCATGAAGTCGGTGCAGAGATCGCCGACGAGGCGCTGCGCGATGGCTTGGAGCGCGCCGCCGAACGCGAATTCGCCAAACAGGCGCTCTCCAGCAGCCTCAACCGGCTGAGCCTGAGCCTGGTGCAGCGCCTGGGCTGGCGCAAGGTGGCCGGCGCACTACCGCTGATCGGCGCCGCGGTCGGCGGCGCGGTCAATGCCCGCTTTCTGGCACAGCTGGCGGTCGCCGCCCGCATGGTCTTCGCCGCCCGCCGCCTGACCGCGCAGGGCGAGGATCTGCTGGGCAGCCCACCGCCGCCCGCGGCCGCCAAGCCGGTGCGGCGACGGCGAGCCCGCAAGCCGGTCTAGGACGGCAGCGGCACTACTCGTCGTCGCCCAGCCCCAGTTCCTTGATCTTGCGGGTCAGGGTGTTGCGTCCCCAGCCCAGGCGCTTGGCGGCCTCGATGCGCTGGCCGCGAGAGGCCTCCAGCGCCACTTCCAGCAAGGCCCGCTCGAAGGCCGGCGCGGCTTCGTCGAGCAGACCGTCACGGCCCTTGGCCAGCTCGGCCCGGGCCCAGAGCCGCAGATCGCTCAGCCAGTCGCCACCGCTGGTCGGCGCGGCCGCCGCAGGCGCGGCGCCGACCGCCTCGCTGGGGGTGGCGACCGCCGCTGGCGTGGCCGTGGCAGACGACGCCGGCCGACTGGCTTCCACCGGCGCGCGCTCGGCGATTTCCGGCGGCAGATCCTGCAAATGAATCTCGCGACCGGGCGCCATCACGGTCAGCCAGCGGCAGGTGTTTTCCAGCTGGCGGACGTTGCCGGGCCATTCGAAGTTCTGCAGGCGCGCCATCACCTCCGGGAGCACCAGCTTGGGCTCGGTCTTCAGCTCCTCGCCGGCGCGGGCCAGGAAGTGGCGCATCAGCGGCGGCACGTCCTCCGGGCGCTCGCGCAGCGCCGGGATGCGCACGCGAATGACGTTGAGGCGGTGGTAAAGGTCTTCGCGGAAGCGGCCTTCCTTCACCAGTTCGTCGAGATCCTGGTGGGTGGCGGCGACCACGCGCACATCGACCTTGATCGGCGCGGTGCCGCCAACCCGGTAGAACTCGCCGTTCTGCAATACGCGCAGCAGGCGCGTCTGCAGATCGGCCGGCATGTCACCGATTTCGTCCAGGAACAGGGTGCCGCCGTCGGCCTGCTCGAAACGCCCCTTGCGCAGGGTGGCGGCACCGGTGAAGGCGCCGCGTTCGTGGCCGAAGAACTCGCTTTCCAGCAGGTCTTTCGGAATCGCCGCGGTGTTGACCGCGATGAACGGCTTGTTGGCGCGCGGGCTGGTCTCGTGCAGGGCGCGGGCGACCAGCTCCTTGCCAGTGCCGGACTCGCCGGTGACCAGCACGGTGATGTTGGAATGTGCGAGCCGGCCGATGGCGCGGAACACGTCCTGCATCGCCGGCGCCTCGCCGATGATGGTGGCGGTGGGCGCGGCGGCGGCGCTGCCGCCGACCGGCGTCTTCGGCTTGGCGGCGCGCCGCACCAGGGTGGCGGCGGCGTCGACGTCGAAGGGCTTGGGCAGGTACTCGAAGGCGCCGCCCTTGTAGCTGGCGACCGCAGCGTCGAGGTCGGAATGCGCGGTGATGATGATCACCGGCAGCTCGGGATGGCTGGCGCGCACCCGCTCCAGCAAGGCCAGGCCATCGACGCCCGGCATGCGGATGTCGGAGACCAGCACGTCTGGAGTTTCCTCCTCCAGCGCGTCCAGCAGTTCGGCGGAACCCTCGAAGGTGCGCACCTGCATGCCTTCGCGGCCCAGCGACTTGGCTAGCACCCAGCGGATCGATTCGTCGTCGTCCACCACCCAGACATGGATGGGCGGCTGTTCTTCGCTAATGCGATTCATCGGTAACTCATTGGCCTTCCGAGCGCACATGACTCAAGGCGTGCCTCCCGGCTCGAACGGCAGATAGATGGAAAAGATGGTTTGCCCCGGTCGGCTTGCGCATTCGATCAGGCCGCCGTGGCTATGGATCATGTACTGAGCAATCGGCAGGCCAAGTCCGGTGCCATCCGGGCGGCCGGTCACCATTGGATAGAAAATCTTCTCGAACAGCTCGGGCGGAATGCCCGGACCGTTGTCCTCGATGTCGATTTGCGCGACCAGCCGGTGACGCACGCCGGCGATGGTGAACTGCCGCTTGGCACGGGTGCGCAACTGGATGATGCCCATGGTGCCGGCGCGCGCCGCCAGGGCCTGCATGGCATTGCGCACGACATTGAGCACAGCCTGGATCAGCTGCTCGCGGTCGGCGACCAGGTCGGGAATGCTGGGATCGTAGTCGCGCAGCAGGGTGATGTTCTCCACCCCCTCGGCCTGCACCAGCTGGCGCACATGCTCGACCACCTCGTGGATATTGAGCGGCGCCTTCTTGGGCAGGCGGTTGGGCCCGAGCAGACGGTCGACCAAGTTCTGCAGCCGGTCCGCCTCCTTGATGATCACCTGGGTGTACTCGCGGTGCTGGCTGTCCGGGAACTCGCGCTCCAGCAACTGTGCGGCGCCGCGAATGCCTCCCAGCGGATTCTTGATCTCGTGCGCCAGGCCGCGGATCAGCTCGCGGCTGGCCTGGTGCTGGGCGGCCAGCCACTCGTCGCGGGTGATGCGCAGGTGGCGGTCCAGCGGCAGCAGTTCCAGCAACAGGCCGCGCAGCTTGCCATCCATGAACGGCGTCACCCGCCAATCGACGGTAATCGGCGGCTCGCCGTGGCGGGACAGCCGGGTCTCCCGCTCGATGAAGCCGGCAAAATCGCTGAGCGCCAGGGTGATGCGCGGCAGCTGCTGGGCGAAATATGGGATCGCCTGCACCAGCGATTCGTTGATCGCATGCTTGCGGCCGACACCGAACAGGTTTTCGGCCGCCGAATTGATGCCGGCGATCCGCAGATGCTGATCGACGCAGATCACCGCAGTGGTGAGGCCGTCCAGCAGGGAGTCTGCCTTGACGCGGGCAGCAGTTCGGGGGAGCAGGGCCATACGCTTTGCAAGCAAAGCTCAGGCCAGCAGAACCGCCAGCCTGCGCACTATTGGGGCGGAAAGACTAGCCGAAACCCGGCAGAGAAGCACCGAAATAGTGCATCAACGTGCAATGGGCGGCATCTGATAGATACGCACTGCACCAGAACGGGCCAGTTCGCGGCCGTCCTTGTCCACCACCGCGGCGCTGAGCCGGTGCTCGCCACGCTCAACCTCGGTCAGCATGTAGCCGGCGGCCAACCAGGGTTTCTTGTTCTGGGCGATGCCATCCAGGTAGTAGATGTAGCCCGCGCCCTCCGGCAGCGCCGGACTCACCACCAGGCTGATCGGCACCAAGCCCTGCGGATCGCGGAAAGTCTCGTCCTCCACCGGCGAGGTGATGCGCAGCGAGACCTCCTGCTTGGCGCCCGCCACCGGCGCGGCCGGCTTGTCGCTCACCGGGGGGGGCACCAGCGGCGGGCGCCCGGAGCGATAGGTTTGCAGGTCGGGCAGCGCCACTGGCTTGGCATCCTTGCTGGGGGGCTGGGAGCCGTAATGGATCACGCCGTCGGCATCCACCCAACGGTAAATCTCATCCTTGGCGGCCAGCGGCGTGGCCAGCAACAGGAGCACCAGACAGGCAAGAGAGCGCATGCGCGAAAGACTAGCCCTGCGGCGATGACGGCGCAATGAATATCTCGCCGCCGCTGCCCTGCGCCTGTTCCCAACGACGGTAGCGGTACATCGTCCAGATCCCCAGGCCGGCGACCGGCAGCCCGGCCAACAAATCCACTAGGTAGTGGTAGCGCAGATACACCGTCGAAACCCAGAGCAGAACGATGGGCGGCAACCACTGCCAGAATCGCCGCCGGTGGTGCCACCAGTCGAACAGCAGCAGGTAGAGCGAGGCGGCGAAGTGGATGCTGGGGAACACATCGACGCCATTGCTGCCGCCGACGATCAGCGGATGCGCGAGCCGCGCGAATGGCCCGGTGGGCAGCGGCGGCAGCGCGGCCAAGGCCCGAAATGGCCCGACGGCGGGCAGCGCCACGTAGCCGGCGAAGCCCACCGCGTAGAGCACGAACAGGCCGACGATACAGGCCCGGAAACGGGCCAGATCGCGCAGGCAGTAATGGCCCGGCCCGAGGATCAGCACCACGAAGAAAAACAGGTAGCAGACGGTCAGCAGGTCGGTGAGTCCCGGCGAGGCGAAGGGCTGCAAGACCTGGGCGGCGGGTTGCCCCAGCAGGCGCTGGTCGGCGGCGGCCAGCAGCACATCGGCATTGGGCCGCCCGAGCGCGGCGACGGCGCCCGGCAGCGTGTAGAACGACAAGCCCATAGCGCTCGGATACCAGAGCAGGCGTAGGCGCCAGCGCAGTGGCGTCGGGCGACGCTGGCACCAGACGATCAGGACCGCACTCAGCAAGGCACAGGCGACGAAGACCTGGCTATGGGGATCACCGGGGCCGGCCACCCAGAGCAGCCAGAGCGCCATCGCCGCCAGCCAGCCACCGAAGGCGTACTCGTGCGGTAGCGCCCGCCACTGGGCGGCGCTCTCGAGAAAGGCGGAAAAAACCGGCGGAGCTTCCAGGCGCATCCGGCAAGCATGCCGAGACCGGCGCGCAAAAGAAAACGCCCCGCACGAGGCGGGGGTGAGCCGGGGCGGTAGCGAACAGCCAGTGGCTGTTCGCCCGGCGAACGGGCGGCCATGGAGGGCCGCCCAGGGGGTCGGCAAACGGAACCAGGGCGCGCCAGGGACGGCCAAAAAAACGCCCCGCACGAGGCGGGGCGTTTCGTATCGCAACAGCCCGGCTTAGAGGCTGTAGTACATCTCGAACTCGACCGGGTGAGTGGTCATGCGGAACTTGGTCACTTCCTGCATCTTCAGCTCGATGTAGGCATCGATCACTTCGTCGGTGAACACGCCGCCCTTCTTGAGGAAGTCGCGGTTCTTGTCGAGGCTTTCGAGCGCCATGTCGAGGCTGTGGCAGACGCGCGGAATCTTCGCGTCCTCTTCCGGCGGCAGGTGGTAGAGATCCTTGTCGGACGGCTCGCCCGGATGGATCTTGTTCTGGATGCCGTCCAGGCCCGCCATCATCATCGCCGCGAAGGCGAGATAGGGGTTGGCCGAGGAGTCCGGGAAGCGCACTTCGATGCGGCGGCCCTTGGGGTTGGCGATGTAGGGGATGCGGATCGAGGCCGAGCGGTTGCGCGCCGAGTAGGCCAGCATCACCGGAGCTTCAAAGCCCGGCACCAGGCGCTTGTAGCTGTTGGTGCCCGGGTTGGTGAAGGCGTTGATGGTCTTGGCGTGCTTGAGGATGCCGCCGATGTAGTACAGCGCCAGCTCCGAGAGGCCGCCGTAGTTGCCGTCCGGACCGGTGAACAGGTTCTTGCCGTCCTTGCCCAGCGATTGGTGGACGTGCATACCGGAACCGTTGTCGCCGACGATCGGCTTGGGCATGAAGGTCGCCGTTTTGCCGAACTGGTGGGCGACGTTCTGCACCACGTACTTCAGGCGCAGCACCTCATCGGCCTTCTTCACCAGGGTGCCGAACTTCACGCCGATCTCGCACTGGCCGCCGGTGGCGACTTCGTGGTGATGCACCTCGGTCATGATGCCGATCTCTTCCAGAGTCGTGCACATGGCGCTGCGGATGTCCTGCAGGGCATCGACCGGCGGCACCGGGAAGTAGCCGCCCTTCAGACCCGGACGGTGACCGGTGTTGCCGTGCTCGTAGGCCTTGCCGGAGTTCCAGACCGCATTCTCGGCGTCGATCTCGACGAAGCAGCCCTTGAGGCCGGAGTCGAAACGCACGCTGTCGAAGATGAAGAATTCGTTCTCGGGGCCGAAGAAGGCGGTGTCGGCGATGCCGGTCGACTTCAGGTAGGCCTCGGCGCGCTTGGCGAGCGAGCGCGGATCGCGCGCGTAGCCCTGGCCGGTGGCCGGCTCGATGACGTCGCAGGTGAGCACCAGGGTGGTGTCTTCAAAGAACGGGTCGATGAAGGCGGTGCTGGCGTCCGGCATCAGGATCATGTCGGACTCGTTGATGCCCTTCCAGCCGGCGATCGACGAACCGTCGAACATCTTGCCGTCGGTGAACAGCTCGGCGTCGATGGTGTGGGAAGGCACAGTGACGTGCTGCTCCTTGCCCTTGGTGTCGCAAAACCGGAAGTCGACAAACTTGACTTCCTTTTCCTTGATGGTCTTCAGAACTTCTGCACCCGACATGGGCTTTCTCCTGCGTGGGGGTTGAAAAGCATTAGCGAAACCGGAGCGCCGTCTGTGCGGCGCGCCCTATTTTGAAGCAGCAAGCGTGCCAGCGGTGGGCTTGCGCCACAAAAAAGGGCGGGAGAACCCGCCCTTAAGGTAAGCCCTCGTTGTTGAAGCCTACGCCAGTTAAGGCTTGGCCGGCTCGCTCACCGCTGGCGCGGCATCGACTTTGCCGGCGGACAGGCAGGTTTTCATCCAGGCCTTGCGATCCTCCGCCTTGAGTCCTTTCTCCTTGGCCTCGGCGCTGCAGTCCTTCATCCGCTGCTGCTGGGCCAGTTGCTTCTCGCTGAACTGCTTCTTGCCTTCCTCCGCATGCAGCGGACTGAGCGTGGCTAGACTCAGAATCACCACGGCCACCAGGTTTCTAGTACTCATCGTGCCCTCCCAAGGACGACGGCCGCGCGAATTGCGCGGTTAAAAAATTAGCACTTCCGCCCTGTCCGTCCAGAACCGACTGTCGGATCGCCCACCTGATGACTCCAGCCCTTCAGCACCTACAATGTGCGCCCGTTTTGGCCGACCGCCCCCATGACTTTCCAAGACCTGATCCTGACCCTGCAGCGCTACTGGGCCCAGCAAGGCTGTGTGATCGTGCAACCGATGGACATGGAGATGGGTGCCGGCACCTTTCATTGGGCGACCTTCCTGCGCGCGCTCGGCCCCGAGCCCTGGAACACCGCCTATGTGCAGCCCAGCCGCCGTCCCACCGATGGCCGCTATGGCGAAAACCCCAATCGCCTGCAGCACTACTACCAGTTTCAGGTGCTGATGAAGCCCTCGCCGCCCAACCTCCAGGAGCTCTACCTGGGCTCGCTGCGCGAGCTGGGCTTTGACCTATTGACCCACGACATCCGCTTCGTCGAGGACAACTGGGAGTCGCCGACGCTGGGCGCCTGGGGCCTGGGCTGGGAAGTCTGGCTCAACGGCATGGAAGTCACCCAGTTCACCTACTTCCAGCAGGTCGGTGGCATCGAGTGCCGGCCGGTGGCGGGCGAGATCACCTATGGCCTGGAACGCCTGGCCATGTACATCCAGAAGAAGGAGTCGGTCTACGACCTGATCTGGAGCGATGCCGGCGGCCGGGTGGTGACCTACGGCGACGTCTACCACCAGAACGAGGTGGAGCAGTCGACCTACAACTTCGAGCACGCTGACGTACCCACCCTGTTCGAGCGCTTCGCCAAGGCCGAGACCGAGTCGCAGCGGCTGGTGGCGCTGGGCCTGCCGCTGCCTGCCTACGAGCGGGTGATCCAGGCCAGCCATGCCTTCAACTTGCTCGACGCCCGCGGCGCGATCAGCGTCACCGAGCGCCAGGGCTACATCCTGCGGGTGCGCAGCCTGGCGCGCGCCTGTGCCGAGGCCTACTACAACTCGCGGGCCCGCATCGCCGGTTTCGAGCCGCTCAAGGCCGCCTGAGTCTGAGCCCGCCGGGGCGCCTGTGAGCGAAACCTCCGGCCAGCCGGCCACGCCACGGCGCCCGGGCTGGCAGCGCCTGCTGTTGCTGGCGCTGGCCTGGCTGTGCCTGGTCCTGGCGATCATCGGCGCCATCCTGCCCGGCATGCCGACCACGGTGTTCGTGCTGATTTCCGCCTGGGCCGCCTACCACAGCTCGCCGCGCCTGCACGACTGGCTGCTGGCGCACCGTCTGTTCGGGCCGATGATCCGCAACTGGCGGGCCGAGGGCGCGGTAAGCCGCCGCGCCAAATGGCTGGCCAGCCTGACCATGGCGCTCTGTACCGCGCTGCTGTTCTTGGGCCAAAGTCCGCGGCCGCTGGCCTACGGAGCCAGCACCGTCATGGCCGTGGTCGCGATCTGGCTCTGGCTGCGGCCGGAACCACGCCAGCCGCCGCCATGAGGAAGGCCGCCCTGCGAGGCGGCCTTCTTGACTCGCGCGGCGGCCGCGCTCAGACCAGCTTCACCGTCAGGCTGACCTCGACATTCCCCTGGATCGCTTTCGAGTAGGGGCAGAACTGATGACCCAGGGCGACGATCTTCTCGGCGTCCGCCTGCGACAGGCCGCCGACCAGCGCGGTGAGCGCCACCTGCAGACCCACGCCGGTCTCGGTGGTGCCGATCGACACCGCCGATTCGATCACCAGCGAGCTGGGCTTGAGGCCGTTCTTGGTGGCCATGAAATCCACCGCGCCGCCGAAACAGGCGGCGTAGCCGGCGGCGAACAGGTCTTCCGGCGTGGTGGCGCCGGGCTTGCCGGGACCGCCCATGGCCTTGGGCACCGAGAGATTGACGTCGATCAGACCGTCACCACTGAGCGTGGTGCCGTTGCGGCCGCCTTCGGCGCGGGCGGTGGCGGTGTAGAGGACATTCACTTTTTCAGACATGGAAACACTCCTAGGTTTCTTGAAGACCGGCTTACCTGGCCGCCGGATCTGGTCCGGCGGCCCCTGGGGCCGGAACGGTTCGGGACTCAGGCGAGGTCGAAGCGATCCAGATTCATCACCTTGACCCAGGCCGCCACGAAGTCGCGGGCGAATTTTTCCTGCGCGTCGGCGCTGCCGTAGACCTCGGCCAGCGCCCGCAGCTGCGAGTTGGAGCCGAACACCAGGTCGGCCCGCGTCGCGGTCCACTTGAGCGCACCGCTCTTGCGGTCGCGCGCCTCGAAGCTGTCCTTCGAGACCTGCTTCCACTCGGTGGCCATGCTCAGCAGGTTGACGAAGAAATCATTGCTCAGCGTCTCCGGCCGCTCGGTGAATACGCCTTGCTGAGTGCCGCCGACGTTGGCACCCAGCACCCGCAGGCCACCCACCAGGACCGTCATCTCCGGCGCGGTCAGGGTCAGCAGCTGCGCCTTGTCCACCAGCAGCGCCTCGGCCGACACCGCGTACTGCGTCCGCTGGTAGTTGCGGAAGCCATCGGCCACCGGTTCCAGCGGCGCGAAGGAGTCCACATCGGTCTGTTCCTGCGTGGCGTCACCGCGGCCCGGGACAAACGGCACCGTCAGATCCAGGCCCGCGCCTTGCGCCGCCTTCTCGATGGCGGCGCCGCCAGCGAGCACGATCAGGTCGGCCAGCGACACCCGCTTGCCGCCGGAAGCGCTGGCGTTGAACTCGCTCTGGATGCCTTCCAGCACCTTCAGCACCTTGGCGAGCTGCGCCGGCTGGTTGACCTCCCAGTCCTTCTGCGGGGCGAGGCGGATGCGGGCGCCGTTGGCGCCGCCGCGCTTGTCGCCGCCACGGAAGGTGGAGGCCGAGGCCCAGGCGGTGGACACCAGCTGCGACACCGTCAGGCCCGAGGCCAGGATCTTGCCCTTGAGCGCGGCGATGTCCTGCGCCTCCACCAGCGGGTGATCGGGTTTGGGGATCGGGTCCTGCCAGATCAGATCCTCGGCCGGGACTTCCGGGCCGAGGTAGCGGGCCTTCGGTCCCATGTCGCGGTGGGTCAGCTTGAACCAGGCGCGGGCGAAGGCATCGGCGAACTGGTCCGGGTTTTCCATAAAGCGGCGCGCGATCTTCTCGTAGGCCGGATCGAAACGCAGCGAGAGGTCGGTGGTCAGCATGGTCGGCACCAGCTTCCTGGCCTTGTCGAAGGCGTGCGGGATGGTCGCGCCCGCCCCCTTGGCCAGCCATTGGTGCGCGCCGGCCGGACTCTTCGTCAGCTCCCATTCGTAGCCGAACAGGTTCCAGAAGAAGTTGTTGCTCCACTTGGTCGGCGTGGTGGTCCAGGTGACTTCCAGGCCGCTGGTGATGGCGTCCGCGCCCTTGCCGCTGCCAAAGCTGCTGGCCCAGCCGAAGCCCTGCGCCTCGATGCTGGCGGCTTCCGGGTCGGCGCCGACCTGCGTGGCCGGGCCGGCGCCGTGGGTCTTGCCGAAGGTGTGGCCGCCGGCGATCAGCGCCACGGTTTCCTCGTCGTCCATCGCCATGCGGGCAAAGGTCTCGCGGATGTCCTTGGCCGCGGCGAGCGGATCGGCATTGCCGTCCGGGCCCTCCGGGTTCACATAGATCAGGCCCATCTGCACGGCGGCGACCGGGTTCTCCAGTTCACGCTCGCCGGAGTAGCGCTTGCCGGCGCCCAGCCATTCCTTCTCGGCACCCCAGTACACGTCCTGGTCCGGCTCCCACACGTCCTCGCGGCCACCGCCAAAGCCGAAGGTCTTGAAGCCCATGGTCTCCAGCGCGACGTTGCCGGTGAGGACGATCAGATCGGCCCAGGAAATCTTGCGGCCGTATTTCTGCTTGATCGGCCAGATCAGGCGACGGGCCTTGTCGAGGCTGACATTGTCCGGCCAGCTGTTGAGCGGCGCGAATCGCTGCTGACCACGGCCGGCGCCGCCACGGCCGTCGCCGATGCGATAGGTGCCGGCGCTGTGCCAGGCCATGCGGACGAACAGACCTCCGTAATGGCCGAAGTCGGCCGGCCACCAGTCCTGGGAGTCGGTCATCAACGCGGCAAGATCTTTCTTCACCGCCGCCAGGTCCAGGCTCTGGAATTCCTTGGCGTAGTTGAAGTCCTCCCCCATCGGATTGGACTTGCTGGAATGCTGGGCGAGCAGATCCAGCCTCAGCTGGTTGGGCCACCAGTCACGGTTTGAAGTACCGCTACCGGCGGCGTGGTTGAAAGGACACTTTGTATCGTTAGACATGGTTTCTTCCCCCTTCAGGCTGAGCGGCAACTCACAACCCGGACCCGTGGGCGGGCCGAGCACCGATGAACCGGCACCGCCCCACGGCAGGGCGGCGGTTCTTCACGCCTCCGGTCTGTGGGTTGGGCGTGGCCGTCATCATGGTCGCCTCAGCTTGTTGCGGACAGTCAATTGCCGCTAAGGCTCCCATCGTCTGTGGCTATAGCCCCGACTCCGGGGACGCAGTTGGCGTAATCGGCGCGGTCACCGACAATGCCGCACTTTCCGCTTCCCCCGTCCGCCACGGACCCCCATGAAGTACGCCTTGCTGATCGAAATCGGATGTGAAGACCTGCCGGCCCGCTATGTGCTGCCGCTCGCCGAGGCCCTGCGCTCGGGCGTGGTCGGCGGCCTGGACCGGCGCGGGGTCAGGCATGGCGTGGCGAAGCTCTACGCCACTCCGCGCCGCATTGCCGTGCAGATCGCCGAAGTCGCGGCGGCACAACCCGAGCAGAGCATCGAACGCAGCGGCCCGGCGCTGGCCGCCGCCTTCAAGGACGGCCAGCCGACACCGGCTGCCCTGGGCTTCGCCCGCTCCTGCGGCGTCGACTTCGCGGCACTCGGCCAGAAGGACGGCAAGCTGCACTACAGCCGCAGCGAAGCAGGCAAGCCCACCGCCGAGCTGATCCCGGCGATCTTCGAGGAAGCGCTGAAGGGCATGGACGAGCTGGTGCCCAAGCGCATGCGCTGGGGCAGCGGCGAAGAAACCTTCGTGCGTCCGGTGCATTGGCTGCTGGCGCTGCTGGGCGAGACCGTCGTACCGCTGCAGCGCTTCGGCTTGCACAGCGGCCGGCTCAGCTATGGCCACCGCTTCCACGCGCCCGCCGCCATCAGCCTGCATAGCCCCGAGGACTACGAGGTCGCACTGAAAGCCGCCCATGTCTGGGCCGAGGTCGACAGCCGCAAGGCCGACATCCGCCGCCAGATCGAGGCCGAGGCCGCCAAGCTCGGCGGCCACGCCCGCATCACCGAAGACCTGCTCGACGAGGTCACCGCTCTGGTCGAATGGCCGGTGGTGATCGCCGGCCGCATGGAGCCGCGCTTCACCAACGAACTGCCGCCGGAAGTGATCGTCGCCACCGTCGAGACCAACCAGCGCTACTTCACGGTGTTCGAGGACGCCGCGCTGACCAAGCTCAAGCCGGTGTTCATCACCATCGCCAATATCGTCTCGCGCGATCCCTCGCAGATCATCAGCGGCAACGAGCGCGTAGTGCGTCCACGCCTGACCGATGCGCTGTTCTTCTGGGAGCAGGACAAGAAGCAGCCGTTGGCGGCCTACGGCGCCAAGCTGGAGAGTGCTACCTACCAGAAGGACCTCGGCTCGGTCGCGGCGCGGGTTGCACGCATCAGCGGCATCGCCAGCGCCATTGCCCAGACGGTCGGTGCCGACGCCATCGCGGTCACCCGCGCCGCGCAGCTGTGCAAGAACGATCTGGTCACCAAGATGGTGTTCGAGTTTCCGGAGTTGCAGGGCCTGATGGGCGGCTACTACGCCCGCGCCTCGGGTGAATCGGCGGCGGTCGCCACCGCCATCCGCGAGCACTATCTGCCGGTGCAGCAGGGCACGTCGATTCCCTCCACCCGCGAAGGCCAGGTGCTGTCGCTGGCCGACAAGCTCGACGCCCTCGCCGGCATCTTCGCCATCGGCCAGAAGCCCACCGCCAGCAAAGACCCTTACGCGCTGCGCCGCGCCGCCAACGGCGTGCTGCGCATCTGCATCGAAGGCGGCAATCGGATAGATCTTCATGCATTTTTCCGTCGTGCAGTTGAGCTTCTGCCAATCAATCTCTCCGCAGAACAAGCAGAGGCTCTGATTCGCGATTTGGTCAACTTCGTAGCCGAGCGATTCACTTCGTGGTGCAACTCGCCATCTGGCTTCAAGCCTCTTGTCGAATTGCAGCAACTGAATGCGCCCCCAAGTTGGACCGGCATAGAGCTGCCCCAAGGTGCTGTTTTCAGCGCGCAAGTTTCTGCCGCTCTGAGAGATCCGGAGCTTTTCTCTAACCCCAGTGACTACTTCGCACGGTTTTCGGCAATCTACCGATTGCACGCCACTCAACCTGATTGGTGGCCAGCGCTCATCACAGCCCACAAGCGCGTCCGCAACCTGCTGAAGCAGGCCGGCACGGTGAGCGAGCAGATCGAACCGGCGCTGTTCGAGCAGCCGGCCGAACGCGCGCTGTTCGCCGCCATCAACGGCCTGCAACTGGGCGGCGACTACGCCAGCCAGCTCGCCGCCCTGGCCAGCCTGCGCGAGCCGGTGGACGATTTCTTCGCGGCGGTGATGGTCAATGCCGACAACCCGGCGGTGCGCGCCAACCGCCTGGCCCTGCTGGCGCGGCTAGACCGGCTCTGCCGCAGCGTCGCCGACATTTCGCTGCTGCCGGGGTGAGCCGGCACAAATCGGATTGCCTTGATTGGCAATCCGATCCGGCGAACGCCCGGCCATGGATGGCCGGGCAGGGTTTTATCGGCGAGGATGCAGTCGCGCCATGGATGGCACCCACAACGGGAGCAAGGGAAAAATGAAATGGGTGATTCTCGACCGCGACGGCGTCATCAACGAAGACTCTGAGGCCTACATCAAGTCGGCGGCCGAGTGGCATCCCATCTCTGGCAGCCTGGAAGCAATCGCCCGCCTCAACCAGGCCGGCTACCGGGTCTGCGTGGCCAGTAACCAGTCAGGCCTGGGGCGCGGACTGTTCGACTACGACGCCTTCGCGGCGATGAACGCCCTGCTGCACCGCCGGCTGGCCGAATTCGGCGGCCGCATTGATGCCCTGGCTTTTGCCCCGGAAGGGCCCGAGCAAGCCAGCGACATGCGCAAGCCGGAGCCGGGCATGCTCACCGACCTGGCGCGACGCCTGGGTATCCAGCTCGAGGGTGTGTGGTTCATCGGCGACAAGGACAGCGACCTGGCGGCGGCGCGGGCCGCTGGTGCGAAACCGGTGCTGGTGCGCACCGGCAAGGGCCGCAAGACCGAGGCCGCCGGCGCGGGCAAGGACGTCGCGGTCTACGACGATCTGGCGGCGGCGGTCAGCGCCCTGCTCGCGGCCTAGCGCCCACAGACCGCATAGTCCTCGCGGCGGCGTTCGATCTCCACGCCGACCGTGCGCGCGGCAGTCACCGCGCCCGGCTTGCTCACCGACAGCCGCAGGCTGAGCAGGGGGAATTCCTCGAACAGGCGCCGCGCGGCAGTCTCCGCGAAAGTTTCCAGCAACTGGAACTGGCGCTCGCGCACCAGCCGCTCGATGGCGTCACAGACCGCCTTGTAGTCAAGCGCGTCGCGGATGTGGTCGCTGGCGGCGGCTTCACGGGTATCGACCCCGAGATCGAGGTCGAGAATCAGCGGTCGGCGGATATGGTGCTCCCAGGCGTGGACGCCGATATGGGTCTGGATTTCCAGCTGACGGATGAAGACCTTGTCCATAGCCTCAGGATTGCGGATTGTGGATTGCGGGACTAGATCACAGGCGGGCTGAGTTCGGTCAGCGGCCAGCGGGCGCGGGTCAGCAGCGGACTGTACGCGGGACGGCCATCGGCGCGGCGCGCCCAGCCGGCGTAGGCGATCATCGCGGCGTTGTCGGTGCAGAAGGCCGGGCGCGGAAAGTACAGGCCCAGGCCGCGGCGCTGCGCCAGCTCCTGCAGCCGCGCTCGCAGCCGGCGGTTGGCGCCGACGCCACCGGCGATCACCAGCCGGCGGTGGCCGGTCTCGTCCAAGGCGCGCGCGCACTTGATCGCCAGGGTCTCGGTCACCGCCTCCTCGAAGCCACGCGCCAGGTCGGCCTTGGTCTGCGCATCGGCGTCCTTGGGCAGGGCGGTGAGCACCGCGGTCTTGAGGCCCGAGAAGCTGAAGTCCAGGCCGGGACGGTCGGTCATCGGACGGGGAAACTTGAACCGCCCCGGCACGCCGCCCTCGGCCAGCCGCGCCAGTTCCGGCCCACCCGGATAGGGCAGGCCCAGCAGCTTGGCGGTCTTGTCAAAGGCCTCGCCGACGGCATCGTCCAGGCTCTCGCCGAGCAGCCGGTAGCGGCCAACGCCCTGCACATCGACCAGCAGGGTGTGCCCGCCGGAGACCAGCAGGGCGACGAAGGGAAAGGCCGGCGGCTCCGGCTCCAGCATCGGCGCCAGCAGATGGCCTTCCATGTGATGCACCGGGATCAGCGGCAGACCCAGCGCCTCGGCGAGACCGGCGGCGGCGGCGGCACCGACCATCAGGGCACCGATCAGGCCGGGGCCGGCGGTGTAGGCGATGCCGCCCAGCTCCGCGGGCTTGAGTCCGGCCTCGGCAAGCGCAGCGCGCGCCAGCGGCAGCACCCGCCGGACGTGGTCGCGCGAGGCCAGCTCCGGCACCACGCCGCCATACTCGGCGTGCAGTTTCACCTGCGAATGCAGGCTGTGCGCCAGCAGGCCGCGCGTACCGTCGTAGATGGCGCAGGCGGTTTCGTCGCAGGAGGTTTCCAGCGCCAGGATCGGCGTGGCAGAGGGGGCGGGCATGAGCTTATTTTCGCATTTCGGCGCCATCCAGCCCGGCCTTTTTTGCGCCGGGCAATTTTTACGCATAGAATTTGCGCCCTTTTTGCCAGCGGGCGTCGTTTTGACGGCCGCCACTACCCGAGAGTGAATTAGATGCCGTCCGTCCGCGTCCGCGATAACGAACCGTTTGAAGTCGCCGTCCGCCGCTTTAAGCGCACCTGCGAGAAAGCCGGCGTGCTTACCGACGTGCGCAAGAAGGAGTTCTTCGAGAAGCCCTCCATGGAGCGCAAGCGCAAGCATGCCGCCGCCGTGAAGCGCCAGGAGAAGAAAGTCTCCCGCGAAACCGCCCGCCAGACCCGTCTGTACTAAGACCGGCTTGGTTGCTGCTCAGGGCGCGTAGAGCGCCCGGGCAAAACCGCGATCTCCAGGATCGCGGCGATTCGAATCCAGTAGCAGCTCCTCAAAGGGGGCATCCCTTGTCCGACCTCAAGACCCGCGTTCTCGAAGACATCAAGACCGCCATGAAGGCGGGCGAGAAGGAACGCGTCTCGACCCTGCGCATGCTCTCCTCCGAGATGAAGCAGCGCGAGGTGGTGGACAGCATGGAGCTGACCGACGCGGTGGTCACCGCCTGCGTCGAAAAGATGGTCAAGCAGCGTCGCGACGCCGAAAAGCAGTACCGCGACGGCGGCCGCCCGGAGCTGGCCGACAAGGAAGCCGCCGAAATCGCCCTGCTGATGGCCTACCTGCCGCAGCAGCTCAGCGCCACCGAGCTGGACGCCCTGATCGCCCAGGCGGTTGCCGAAACCGGCGCCGCCGGCGCCAAGGACATGGGCAAGGTCATGGGCTGGATCAAGCCCAAAGTCGCCGGCCGCACCGACATGGGCGCGCTGTCCGGCCTGATCAAGGCGCGGCTCGCCTAATCAGCCTGGGCTCAGGGCGCTTGCGCGCTCCTACAATGTCGGCATGACCGGCCGCATCCCCGACTCCTTCATCCAAGACCTGCTCGCGCGCAGCGATATCGTCGAGATCATCGGCACGCGCGTGGAACTCAAGCGTGCTGGCAAGGAGCTCAAGGGCCTATCGCCCTTCACCCACGAGAAATCGCCTTCGTTCTTCGTCTCGCCGACCAAGCAGATGTTTTTCGATTTCTCCTCCGGCAAGAACGGCAATGCCATCGGTTTTCTGATGGAGTACGACCGCCTTTCCTTCGTCGAGGCGGTGGAGGAACTGGCCGGGCGTCTGGGCCTGGAAATTCCGCGCGAAGGTGGCTTCGCGCAACGCCTGGTGCTGGACGGCCCGCTCGACGCCCTGGCCGCCGCCGAGCGCTACTGGCGCGAGCAACTCAAGCACGCCCCGGCGGCGGTCGCCTACCTCAAGAAGCGCGGCGTCAACGGCGAGACCGCCAAGACCTTCGGCCTGGGCTATGCGCCGGAATCCTGGGATGCCCTGACCAAGCTCTTCCCCGACCCCAGGCACGCACTGGAAGCCGGCCTGCTGATCGAGCGCGAGGGCCGCGAAGGCGCCTATGACCGCTTCCGCAACCGCATCATGTTCCCGATCCGCGATACCCGCGGGCGGGTCATCGGCTTCGGCGGCCGCACGCTGGGCAATGACCCGGCCAAGTACCTCAACTCACCCGAGACGCCCTTGTTCCACAAGGGCCGCAACCTCTACGGGCTCTACGAGGCCAAGCAGGCGGCGAAGAGCGCCCTGCCCTACCTGATCGTGGTCGAGGGCTACATGGACGTGGTGATGCTGGCCCAGCACGGCGTGCGCGAGGCGGTCGCCACCCTGGGCACCGCCACCACCGCCGAGCACCTGCACCTGCTGTTCAAGCAGACCAACAAGGTGGTGTTCAGCTTCGACGGCGACCGCGCCGGCCGCGCCGCCGCCTGGCGCGCACTGGAGCAGGCGCTGCCGGAGGTCCATGGCGTACGCGAATGCCGCTTCCTGTTCCTGCCCGAAGGCCACGACCCCGACAGCCTGGTGCAGGAGATCGGCGCCGAGGCCTTCCGCGCCCTGGTCGATGGCGCCCTGCCGCTGACCGCCTTCCTTCTCCAAGAGCTGGAGAAGCAGGTTGACCTGAACAGCCTGGAAGGCCGCGCCAAGCTGGCGGCACTGGCACAGCCATATCTGGCCAAGCTCAAGGAAGGCCCGCTGCGCAGCCTGCTGGCCGAGGAGCTCGCACGCCGGACCCGGCTGTCGGCGGCGCAGATCGAGCGGCTGGCGGCACCGGCCGCGCATCCCGCCAGCGAGTCGGCACCGCCTAGCCGTCCCGCCAGTGGCCGCAGCGATCCGGCCGCCCGGATGCCGCGGCGCGCCCTACGCATCCTGCTGGAAGCGCCAGCGCTGGCCAGCCAGGCCCAGCACCTGGAGCAACTGGCCGCCAGCCCGGCGCCGGGCGCCGCGGCCCTGGCCGAGGCTATTGAATTCTTCCAGGAGCACCCCGACTACAGAGCCAGCCAGCTACTGCAGAGCTGGCAAGGCAGCCCCAAGGGCGCGGCGCTGGCCAGATTGGCCGCCGAACCGCTCGATATCGATGGCGCCGCCCTGGGCAACGAGTTTCGAGAATCCCTGCGCCGTCTGCGTGAACGGGCGGTGCGGGCCGAGATGGAAAAACTGGTCGGCCCCGGCCGTTCACTGAGCCTCGCCGAGCAGCAAGAGTTAATCGGTTTGCAACATCAACTATCTGAGCTGAAAACGGTCTAAATTGGCCGAGCAATGACCAGTTCGGGTAAACTTACAGGTTCCCAGCCGGCTTCTGACGCCGGCGGCATTAGAAGGTTGTGAATTCATGAGCAAAGCCGCTGACCAGCAAAGCCAGATCAAGAAACTGATCGCCTTCGGCAAGGAGAAGGGTTACCTGACCTATGCCGAGGTCTCGGACCATCTGGTCGAGCTGACCGACGCCGAGCAGATCGACGACGTCATCGTGATGATCCAGGGCATGGGCATCCCGGTGCACGACGAGGCGCCGGACGCCGAGGCACGGCTGTTCACCGAACCCGCCGTGGTCGCCGCCGAAGACGACGAGGAAGCCGCCGAAGAAGCCGCCGCCACCCTCGCCGCGCTCGACGACCAGTTTGGCCGCACCACCGACCCGGTGCGCATGTACATGCGCGAGATGGGCGCGGTGGAACTGCTCGACCGCGAAGGCGAAATCCGCATCGCCAAGCGCATCGAGGAGGGCCTCAACGAGGCCATGTACGCGATGGCGCAGTACCCGGAAACCGTCGCCATCCTGCTCGAAGCCTACGACCAGGCCAAGGAAGGCAAGCGCCGCCTGGCCGAGGTGGTGGTCGGCTTCTTCGACCCCAATGCCGAACCCGCCCCGGCGGAAGCGCCGCTGCCGGTGGAAGCCATCGTCGCGGAACCCGCCGACGAGGAGGCTGCCGACGAGGAAGAAGAGGCGGTCGATACCGGCCCCGATCCGGTGCTGTGCGCCGAGAAGTTCGGCGAGCTGCAGGAGCTGTTCGACAAGGCCTGGTCGGCGCTGGAGAAGATCGGCTCGGGCGACAAGAAGACCGAGAAGCTGCGCGCCGCGCTGGCCGACCATCTGATGACCTTCCGGCTGTCGCCGAAGATCGTCGACGAGATCACCAACAACCTGCGCGACAAGATCGACCAGATCCGCGGCATCGAGCGCAGCATCATGCGCACCTGCGTGGTCGAAGCCGGCATGGACAAGTCGGAGTTTCTGCAGCGCTATCGCGATGCCGGCCCCACCGACATCGAGTGGATCGACAAGGCGATCAAGGCCAAGCGCAAGTATTCGGCCACTCTCAACGGCAAGCGCGCCGACATCGCCAAGATGCAGGAAGCCCTGCACCAGATGGAAGGCGACAACCTCATCACCGTCGATGAGATCAAGGACATCTACCGGCGCATGACCGTCGGCGAGGCCAAGGCCCGCCGCGCCAAGAAGGAGATGGTCGAGGCCAACCTGCGCCTGGTCATCTCCATCGCCAAGAAGTACACCAACCGCGGCCTGCAGTTCCTCGACCTGATCCAGGAAGGCAACATCGGCCTGATGAAGGCGGTGGACAAGTTCGAATACCGTCGCGGCTACAAGTTTTCGACCTACGCCACCTGGTGGATCCGCCAGGCCATCACCCGCTCGATCGCCGATCAGGCGCGCACCATCCGCATCCCGGTGCACATGATCGAGACCATCAACAAGCTCAACCGCATCTCGCGGCAGATGATCCAGGAGATGGGCCGCGAACCCACGCCGGAAGAGCTGGCGAAGAAGATGGAGATGCCCGAGGACAAGATCCGCAAGGTGATGAAGATCGCCAAAGAGCCGATCTCGATGGAAACCCCGATCGGCGACGACGAGGATTCGCACCTCGGCGATTTCATTCCCGACGATCAGGCGGTGTCGCCGCTGGAGACCGCGACCTCGCAGTCGCTGGCCGAAGCCACCCACCAGATCCTTGCCAGCCTGACGCCGCGCGAGGCCAAGGTGCTGCGCATGCGCTTCGGCATCGACATGACCACCGACCATACGCTGGAAGAAGTCGGCAAGCAGTTTGACGTCACTCGCGAGCGCATCCGCCAGATCGAAGCCAAGGCGCTGCGCAAGCTGCGTCACCCGAGCCGCGCCAACTACTTGCGGAGCTTCCTGGACGAATAAGTCGGGCCTCTAGCGGCCACCCAACCGCCCAACAAAAAGCCCCGCGATGCGGGGCTTTTTGTTGGCTGCGAAGCCGACTCAGAAGTTCAGTCGCGCACCCACCAGATAGGCATTGGTGCTGTCGCCGAACTCGTAGCCACCGCTGACACCAAAGCTGGGCGTGAAGTTGAACACCGCGCCCACCAGGCCAGTGGTCTCGCTTTCATCGAACACTTTGGTGTAGCGCATGCCGCCGTTCACCTCTAGCGCCGGGGTCAGCAGCGCGCGGGCGCCACCTTCGACGAAGTAGCCGGTGTCGTCCTCGTCGCTGAACAGCGAGGAGGACGGTCCCTTCGGTGAAATCTGCGCGAAGCTGGCGCCACCGCCAACCGTCAGATCCAGACGTTCGGCGACCGGGAAGCGGACGCCGATACCGATGTTGGCCTGATCGGTTTCGGCATAAGAGCCGGCAACCTTGTCGGTGCTGTAGTGGCGGTAGTCACCATACAGATACACCTGCTCGGCGAGCTTGCCGGAGGCCTTGCCGTAATAGCCGTCGGCATCGCGATCATTCTCGTCACCATCGCGCTGGGTGGCCTTCGAGTAGCCGCCTTCCAGATAGTTGTACGACAAGCCGTCGGCAAACGCCGCCAAGGGCGCTGCCAGCAGGCCGAGCATCAGTAACTTCTTCATTGTTTTTCTCCGTGACTCCAGGGCACCACGTCGACGGCACGCCGATTGGCCGGGGACGCCGTCTGACAACGTGGCTGGCTATAGAAATAGCCGAGTCAGCTGAGTCCCGGATGAACACCCGGCGCCGCCTGAGCGCAGCGACGCCGAGCCTGGCAAGGCCAATGCACGAGCGGCCGCGCCAGAAACAAAAAAGGCGCCCGAAGGCGCCCTTTCGCACGCGCTGACTGACGCCTGCTTACTTACGCAGCTCGCCGTGGACGCTGGGCGTGTACAGCGTGCCCTCTTGCTGGCTGAACCACTGCGCCAGCTGCTTGATGTCGGCATCACTGAGGTTGGCCGCCTGCGCGCCCATGATCGCGTTCTTGCGCACGCCCGAGCGATAACTCTTGAGCGAGTTTTCGAGGTAATTGGCGTACTGGCCGGCAATGATCGGGTACATGCCGGTGGCACTGACACCGATCTCGCCGTGGCAGGCAGCGCAGGTGGCAGCCTTTTCCGGCTTTTCGACCGGCGCGGCCTGAGCGACGCTGGCACAGACGACGACAAGGGTCGCAAACGCGACGCGGGAAAACTGGGTCATGGCATTCATCCTGGACGGCCTCACGGGTGGGCCGGAGCCTTGGCGAGATAGGCGGCGATATCTTCGATGTCCTGGTCGCTCATCGTCGACGCCTGCGTGCGCATGGTCGGATGCGGGCGGTTGCCGGCACGGTATTCCTTCAGCGCCGCAACGATGTATTCCGGGTGCTGACCACCAAGCTTGGGCACGCGGTAGGTCGGGTAGGCATTGTTGTAATTGGGGATGCCGTGGCAACCCATGCAGGTATTGCCCTTTTCACGGCCGGCTTCAGGATTGCCGGCGGCGTGGACAGCAGGTAGCGCAAAGACAGCCACCATGGCGAGGACGGCGCGGTGCGCGGTCTTCATCGTGCGAATCTCCAGAGGAATTGATGCAGCGGGTGCGCGGTGGGGAGCCCGTCCGCAAGCGGCATATGGTCAGGCAAAACCGGCTCCCTCGTCAACGAATGCCGGCAGCGCGCAGCGCCAGCCCCGCCACGGCCCCGAGCCTACGCTGCGATATAGTCTGCGCCCCGAATCCTCCCGCCTCCCGAGGCCATATGCACATCCCGGTCACGGGCTTTGCCACCGCTGTCTGCGGCCTGCTGCTGGTAGCGCTGGCCCTGCGCGTCTCGCAGCTGCGGATGCGCCATGGCGTGGCGCTGGGTGATGGCGGCAATGCCGAGCTCAACCGCGCCGTCCGCGCGCACGCCAACAGCACCGAACAGGCGCCGATCTTCCTGCTGATGAGCCTCTGCTATGAGCTCTATGCCGGCAGCTCCTGGCTATTGATCGGACTGGTGGCGCTGTTCCTGCTCGGCCGCCTGAGCCTGAGTTGGGGCTTGAGTCGCGCGAACATCAACCGCGCCCGTCGACTGGGCGCCAGCCTCACTTATTTCACCCAGCTGGCACTGGCCCTGGCGCTGCTGACGCAGCTGCTGCGCGGCCTGGCGGCATGAAGCGGCGGCTGGCCACCGCCCGCGGCGAGGCAGTCGCCGCGGTTGATCTCGGCTCCAACAGCTTTCACATGCTGGTGGCCCGCGAGAACGCCGGGCAGCTGCAGATCATCGATCGCCTGCGCGAAGCGGTGCGGCTGGCCGCCGGACTGGATGCGGACCGCCACCTCTCGCCCGAGGCCCAGGCGCGCGCGCTGGCCTGCCTGACGCGTTTCGGCCAGCGCCTGCAGGGCGTGCCCGCCGACCGCGTGCGCGTCGCCGGCACCAACACCCTGCGGCGAATGCGCGATGGCGCGATCTTCATCGCCGCCGCGGAAAAGGCTCTGGGCCACGAGATCGAAATCATCTCCGGCGTCGAGGAGGCGCGGCTGGTGTATTCCGGCGTCACCCATGGCATGGGCCGCAGCCGGCCGCGGCGACTGGTGGTGGACATCGGCGGTGGCAGCACCGAGCTGATCATCGGCAAGGGCGAGGAGCCCAAGCTGATGGAATCAGTGGCGCTCGGCTGCGTGGTGCACAGCCAGCGGCATTTCGCCGACGGCGTGATCAGCCGCGCCCGCTTCCGCCAGGCGCGGCTGGCGGCGCGGGTGGAACTGGAGTTTCTCGAACGACGCTACCGTGAGGCGGGCTGGGACTGCGCCATCGGCGCCTCCGGTACCGTGCGCGGCGCCTGGCGGGTGATGATGGCGCAGGGCTGGGCCGAGGACCGCATCAGCCGCGAGGCGCTGGAAAAGACCGTGAACATGACGGTCGCCGCCGGGCATGTTTCCGCCATCGATTTCAGCGGCCTGCGCGAAGATCGGCGGCCAGTGTTCGCCGGCGGCCTGGCGGTGCTGGCCGGCGTCTTCGACGCTCTGAATCTGGAAGAGATGGAGACCAGCGAGCACGCCCTGCGCGAAGGTCTGGTCTACGACCTGCTGGGGCGCCTGGAGAACCGCGATGTGCGCGGCGCGGCGGTGGCGGCGATGGCGCGCCGCTACGGTGCGGACCCCGAGCATGCGGTGGCGGTGGAGCGCACCGCTCTGAAAGCCCTGGCGCAGACCGCGGTGGCCTGGAACCTGCCACGGGTGCTGTCGGCGACGCTCTTGGGCTGGGCCGCCCAACTGCACGAAATTGGGCTGGTCATCGCCCACGACAACCACCATCGTCACGGCGAGTACATCCTCCGCAACGGCGATCTGCGCGGCTTCTCGCTCACCGATCAGCGCCTGCTGGCGGCGCTGGTGCGACTGCATCGCGGCAAGTTCACCGCCAGCGCCTGGGAGGATTTGCCCAGCGAGTGGCACGAGCCGATCCAGCGGCTGGCGCTGTTGCTGCGTCTGGCGGTGCTGCTGCACCGCTCGCGCACACCGCGCCTGCAACTGCCGTTTACCCTCAGCCCGGGGCGCAAGACCCTGGAGATCGCCTTCCCGGAAGGCTGGCTGGCCAAGCGCCCTCTGACCGAGGCCGATCTGGAGCAGGAAGCGGAGTATCTGGCCGCCGCCGGCGTGCGCCTGCGCTATCGCTAGCCGCCGCCACTCCCGGCGCTATTTCTTGCGTCGGGAGCCGCCACGCGGCTTGAGCATCTGGCTGACCACCTTGGCTTCCGGCAGTTCGTAATCGGTCAGCGTCTCCAGCAGCCGTGTCTGCACACCCTTGCCACCACCGCCCAAGCGCTCGTAGCGGCCGTCTTCACGCAGTGCCCAGCTTTGCGCGCGGTCGTCGACATAGGCCATCAGCTGCTCGGTCACCTCCGCCCGCAGCTTCTTGTCGAGCAGCGGAAAGGCGATCTCGACGCGGCGGAACAGATTGCGCTCCATCCAGTCGGCGCTGGACAGATACACCTCGGGGTCGCCACCGTTCTCGAAGTAGAAGGTGCGGTGGTGCTCCAGGAAGCGGCCGATCACCGAATGCACCTCGATGTTTTCCGACAAGCCTTTCACGCCCGGCCGCAGGCTGCACATGCCGCGCACCACCAGCTGAATCTTCACGCCCGCCTGGGAGGCGGCGTAAAGGCGGGCGATCATCTCCGGCTCCACCAGCGCATTCATCTTGGCGACGATGCGCGCCGGCTTGCCGCTGGCGGCGTTGTTCATCTCCCGCTCGATCTTGGCGTGCATGCCGCTGGCCATGGTGAATGGCGACTGCAGCAGCCGGTGCATCTTCGCCGCCTTGCCCAGGCTGGTGAGCTGGTGGAAGACGGTGTGCACGTCCTTGCAGATTTCCGCGTCCGCGGTCATCAGGCCGTAGTCGGTATACAGGCGGCTGGTGCGCAGATGGTAGTTGCCGGTGGCGAGGTGGACGTAGTTCCTGAGCCCGGACTCCTCGCGGCGCACCACCAGCATCATCTTGGCGTGGGTCTTGTAGCCGACCACGCCATAGACGACATGGGCGCCGACCTCCTGTAGCCGCTCGGCGAGATCGATGTTGTCGGCCTCGTCGAAGCGCGCGCGCAGTTCCACCACCACGGTGACTTCCTTGCCGTTGCGGGCGGCCTCGACCAGGGCATCGACCACCGGCGACTTGGCACCGGTGCGGTAGAGCGTCTGCTTGATCGCCAACACATTGGCGTCCTTGGCACTCTGCCGCAGCAGTTCGATCACCGGCGTGAAGGAGTCGTAGGGGTGGTGCAGCAGCCGGTCCTTCTCGCGGATGGCGGCAAACAGATCGCCCTGACTCCACTTCGGCAGCTTCTGGGTGAACGGCGGGTACTTGAGGTCTGGCCGCTCGACCAGATCCGGCACCGCCATCAGCCGCATCAGGTTCACCGGGCCGTTGCAGCGATAGACATCGGCCTCGCTGAGCTGCAGCACTTCCATCAGGTGCTGCTGCATGTCGCCCGGACAATTGTGGGCAATCTCCAGGCGCACGGTATCGCCCCACTGGCGCTGTTCGAGCACGTCTTCCAGCTCTTCCAGCAGGTCCTCGGCCTCCTGCTCGTCGACCAAGAGGTCGGAGTTGCGGGTGACCCGAAACTGGTAGCAGCCGCTGGCCTCCATGCCCGGGAACAACTCGTCGATGTAGGCGTGGATCACCGAGGACAGGAACACGAAATCGTCCTTGCCGCCGCTGACCTTGGCCGGAATGCGGATCAGCCGCGGCAGCGCGCGCGGCGCCTGCACCACGGCAAGGCCGGTATTGCGGCCGAAGGCATCCTTGCCAGACAGCGAGACGATGAAGTTGAGCGACTTGTTGAGAATGCGCGGAAACGGGTGCGCAGGGTCCAGACCGATCGGCGATAGTACCGGCAGCAGTTCGGTGAGAAAGAAATTGCGCAGCCAGGCGTCCACCTCGCCAGTCCAGGCGGCGCGGCGCAGAAAGCGGATGCCGGCCTTCTCCATCTCCGGGATCACCACCTCGTTGAACGCCTGGTACTGCTCCTCGACCAGCGCATGCGCCTCGTCGGAGATCAGCTTGAACAGCTCGGCCGGCTGCAGGCCATCGGTGGAACGCTGCTGCACACCGGTCTTCATCTGCTGCTTGATGCCGGCGACGCGAATCTCGAAGAACTCGTCGAGATTGCTGGAGGCAATGCAGAGGAACTTCAGGCGCTCCAGCAGCGGCACGCTCTCGTCCAACGATTGCGCCAGCACCCGGCGATTGAACTGCAGCAGGGAGAGTTCGCGATTCAGGAACAGCTCGGCGGGTTTCAGATTCATGGCGGACAAAGTTGACAGGGCAACACTGTATCCTGCGGCGGGGCCGGTGACGAAGGCGTGACAGAGGCTTTCAACCCCACGACGGCTTGGCGCATCACAAGGGCTCCATCGTCTCTGCCCAAGCCCGCCATGCGCCTACCGAATTCGCCTCGCCTCCTGCTCGCCTGCCTGTCGCTGCCGCTGCTCAGCAGCGGCTGCGTGTTGGTAACCGACAACACGCTCGCGGCCGACAGTCACGGCAACAAGACCATCGTCATCCCCGCCGGACTGGATCGCGCCTACGACGATTACCACTACGCGCCTGCGGTGCGGGTGGGCGACACGGTGATCGTCTCCGGCATCCCGGCCGGTGGCGAGGGCAGCTACGAGGAGCAAGTGAGACGGATGTTCGAACGGGCACGCAAGACCCTGGAGGCTTCCGGCGCCAAGCTCTCGGACGTGGTCGAGATCAATACCTTTCACGCCCAGCCCAAGGACTCCACCGCCTTCAACGCCGAGTTCGAACGCTTCCTGAAGGTGCACAAGGAATACTTCCCGGAAGGCTATCCGGCCTGGACTGCGGTCGGCACCAGCGCCCTGCTGGCGCCGGGCGCGGTCGTGGAGATGCGCTTGGTGGCGGTCATTGGCGCCGGGCGCTCGCCGCGGGTGAAACGGCCGGACTGAGATGCCTCGCGCCGCCTGCTCAGGTCGCCAGCAGCTTGAGCAGGCGCAGGCCGTCGGCGCCATCGGTGTAATAGCCAGGCAGCACCTGTATCTGCCGGTAGCCGTGCTTTTCGTAGAGGCCGCGCGCGGCGAGATTGTCCAGGCGCACCTCCAGCGATACTGCCTGCGCGCCGCGGGCCGCCGCCGCGCGTTCCGCGGCCATGACCAGGGCCTCGCCCAAACCCTGGCCGCGCGCCGCCGGCGCCACCACCAGACTGTAGATGCGCGCCTTGCGACTGTCGGCACGGTGCAGCAGCAGCAGGTCGCCCAGTAGCTTCGGGCCGGTTTCGGCGACCAGCACCTCGGCGCGCGGGGAAGTGAGAAAGCG
This sequence comes from Stagnimonas sp. FW305-C-60, assembly GCF_058782965.1. Classification (NCBI taxonomy): domain Bacteria; kingdom Pseudomonadati; phylum Pseudomonadota; class Gammaproteobacteria; order Nevskiales; family Nevskiaceae; genus Stagnimonas; species Stagnimonas sp. FW305-C-60. The sequence continues at coordinate 1,300,464 of NZ_JBYSYF010000001.1, read as the reverse complement.
CCGCCAAGCACGGCGACTCATGCGGTCGGAGGGAAACAGCGCCTCCAGCGCCAGCAGGGCATCGAGATCCTCGATGCGCCCCCGACGAATCTGTGGCGCGCTCACGGCTTGGACCGGGTCTGGACGTCCAGCCGCTGCAGGAAGTGCTCCATCACCCGCTTGTAGAGCGTGGCCTTGAGCACCAGATCCTCGACCCCGACGTCGATATTGGGGTTGTCGTTGACCTCGATGACCTTGACCAGCTTGCCGAACTGCTTGAGGTCGACGCCGTAGAGGCCGTCGCCAATCGCGCGCGCGGCCTCGACCGCCACCTTCACCACCTGCGGTGGCGCTTCCTCGATGGGCAGGGTCTCGTGATTACCCTCGCTCTTCTTGCCGGCGGCGTCGCGCTTGACCACCTGCCAGTGGTCGGTGGCCATGAAATAGCGGCAGGCGTAGAGCGGCCGGCCGTCGAGCACGCCGATGCGCCAGTCGTACTCGGTGGGCTCGAAGCTCTGCGCGACGATCAGGTCGCTGCGCTCCAGAAGCTCGCGGCACTCGCGCTTCAGCTCGGCCTCGCTGCTGACCTTGATGACGCCCTTGGAGAACTGCGAGTCGGGCTGCTTGAGCACGCAGGGGAACCCCAGCTCGCGCCCCACGTAGCTGACATTGCCGCGGTGGATCAGCAGCGTCTTGGGCTGCGGAATGCGATGCCGCTCCATCAGCTGCGCGAGATACACCTTGTTGGCGCAGCGCAGGATCGATTCCGGGTCATCGACCACCACCAGACCCTCACGGGCGGCGCGGCGGGCGAAGCGGTAGGTGTGATGGTTGACCGCGGTGGTTTCGCGGATGAACAGCGCGTCGTACTCGGCGACATGGCCGTAGTCGGACTTGTCGAGGAAGTCCACCGAAAAGCCGAGGTCTTCGGCGGCCTTTTCGAAGGCCTTGAGCGCCTTGGCGTTGCTGGGCGGCTCGGTCTCGGACTCGTTGACCAGGATCGCTAGATCGTAGCGGGTGGAGTCACGGCGCTTGGTCGGCGAGCGGCGGCGGGCGAAATACTCGCGCGCCGCCTCGTACATGAACTCGTGATGGCTGGCCGGCACCTCGCCGAGGGCAACGGCGGACAAGGCCTCGACCTTCCACTCCTCGCCACGCCATTCGAACTTGGCTTGCAGCAAGGGCGCTGGAAAGAAATTGAACAGGGCGCGCGCCAGCCGCTCGTGGCGCTTGGTCGGGCTCTGACCGAAGTAGATGTTGAGCACGTACTCGTTGGAACCCAGGCGAGCCAGGCTCTTGTCGATCAGCTCGTCCAGCTCGTCGTTGAGCACGCTCGGGCTTTCCGCCAGCTTCAGGTCCTGCACGGTGGCGATGTCGGGCAGCGGCTTGTGGCCGCGCGCATGCGCCAGCAGCGACACGTAGTAGCCGGTGGACTGGTAGCTGAAGCTGCGACAGAGGTTGTAGACCCGCACGCCACGCAGGCGGGTGAACAGATCCTGGGTCAGGTAGTTCCAGGCGGTGACCACATCGACGCCCGGAATGGCCAGTGGCCAGTCGCGGGCGTCGTCAACGATGACGATACCGGTCACGGTAGCGTGCAACCTAGTCGCAGCCGCCTTGTTCCCATTGGAGCAGGCAGGGGGTCGTCAGACTCTTGGGGCATTGCGCAATGCGTGGGCGGAGCGATTCGGAATGGCTTTCTGGAACCCGCAGGCGATGCTAGCACGCGGCAAGCTTGCCCGGCGCAGGCGACTGCCCGATCATGCTCGACCAAGTATGAAGCAACAGTCGTTCACCGGACCGTTCAAGATGAAGTTGCGCGCCCTGATTGCCCTGAGCATGCTGCTGGCCAGCGGAACAGCGGCGGCGGCCTCGGAACTGCTGGTGCTGCGCGTTGACGGTGGCGCGCGTAGCGTCCGTGCCGACGCAGCGGCGCCCTTATTGGCACGCAATCCGGTACTGAACGGCGACACCGTCACCCTGGCACCGAACAGCCGGGCGGCGCTGCAACTGGCCGGCGCCGGCCTGATCACCCTGGCACGCAGCGCCGAGCTGCAGGTCTACGACAGCCGCGCCGGCAACCCGGCACAGGGCCGCTTCAAGCTACTCTCGGGCACGGTACGGGTCGACAGCCGGGTCGGCAGTGGCCGGGTGCCACTCGACATCCGCCTCAACATCGGCAGCCTGAAGTCGCGCATCTACGGCGCCGAGGCCCTGGGCGCCAATGACGCCGCCGGCGAAACCCTGTGCCTCTTGGCCGGCGCCATCGAGATCCAGACCAGCGGCGCGCCCGACCACCGCCTCGATACCCCCGGCAACTGCCTGCGCCGCACCCCCGATGGTCAGGTGCGCGAGCTGCGCCTGAGCGAGGACCAGCCGATGCGCCTGGCGCTGAGCGCCAGCGAGTTCGCCGAGCCCGCCGCCGACGCGGCACTGGCCGCCGCCGGTCGCCCAGCACCGACTCCGATCATCGCTCCGGTCAGCAAGCCGGCCGCGGTGGCGCTCGCGGCAACTAGCCCCGCCGCGGCGCCGCCAGCCGCCAGCGCAGCAGTCACGCCAGCCAGCGCCAAGAGCGGCGGCTGGACCGTGGTGGTGCTGTCGCTGGCCAAGCGCGAAACCGTGGAAAGCCGCAGCCAGGCGCTGCTCGACCAGGGCCTGCCCGCCGCCACCCGCCAGGCCGAGGTGAAGGGACAGACCATGTATCGCAGCACCGTCGGCAGCTTCGCCAGCGCCGAGGAAGCCCGCGCCTATGCCAAGACCACCCTCGCCAAGGCCGGCATCCAGGGCTGGGTCTCGCCGCTCTGAGCCGCCCATGGACCGCCGCCTGGCGGTCATCATCCCGGCATTGAACGAAGCCGCCGCGCTACCGGCGCTGCTGGATGATCTCGCCGCCCAACGCGGCCTGAAGCTGCGCTGCATCGTCGCCGACGGTGGTTCCGACGACGCCAGCCGCCAGCTCGCCGCCAGTCGCGGAGCAAGGGTAGTTCGCGCGCCGCGCGGCCGCGGCAGTCAGATGAACCACGGCGCCGACGCTGCCCGCTCCGACTGGCTGCTGTTCCTGCACGCCGACTCGCGTCTGGGCCACCCCGGCCAGTTGGCCGAGGCGCTGGCGGCGATCCAGCAGGCGGCGCAAGACAACCTCGCGGTCGCCGGCCACTGGCCACTGCGCTTTCGCCGTAGCCAGCCGGGCGGCGAGTACTTCTTCCGCTACCTGGAAGGCAAGACCGCCAGCCAGCGCCGCTACAGCATCCATGGCGACCAGGGCCTGCTGATCCACCGCGACTACTTTCAGGCACTGGGCGGCTTCGACACCCGTCTGCCGATCTTCGAGGACGACCGCCTGGCCGACGACATCTTCGCCACCGGGCGCTGGCTGCTGCTGCCGGGGCGCTTGTCCACCAGCGCCCGCCGCTTCGAAAGCGAAGGGCCAGCGGCGCGCTATGCGCTGATGGCGCTGATGGTGGCGGCCGAGGCCGGCGGGCTGGATGCCTATCTGCGCGAGGTTCCCGGCCTCTACCGCGAACAGGCCCAGACCCGGCGCCTGCGGCTGCGGCCTTTTCTGCAAGCAATGCGGGAACAGCTGGAGGCGCTGCCGCTGGCGCAGCAGCAAGTGTTCTGGGAACGACTGGGACGGCTGCTCTGCGACAACGCCTGGCAGCTGGCCTACGGGGCCGATCAGCTGTCCGGCGCCGGACTCGATGGCCCGCTGCTGCGCGCCCACGACCACCTGCTGGCGCCGCGTCTCGCGCAGCCCTGGGCCGGGCGACTGGCGGCAGGGCTGGTCCAGAGCCTGCTGGCCCTGCTCCCCCGGCCGCCACCGGCCGGCGGTGGAAGCACTGCGGGCGGGGCCTGGCTCGCCTAAGCTAATTTACCCCTCAACGATGGAACGCCATGCGCCGCCTCCTTGCCGCCAGCCTGCTCCTGCCACTGCTCCTGCTGGGCTGCAATCTGCAGGGAGAGCCCGCGCAGGCGCAGGCGGCACCGACGCCGGAGTTGCTGCGCGCCCTGAATCGCGGGGTGAACCTGTCCACCTGGCTCACCGACCGGGGCGCGCCGAATATCGACCCGCAGCGCTGGTACATCGACGCCAGCGACTTTCAGCTGATCCGCCGTCTGGGCCTGCGCCATGTGCGCATCCAGGTCGATCCCGGCTTTCTGCAAGACCCGCAGCAGCTGGACCAGCTCAAGGCCGAGCCGCTGGCGGAACTGGAGCGTGGCATCGCCCAGGCGCAGAACGAAGGCCTCTTGGTCATCATCGCGCTGCAACCCAGCGGCGAGTTCAAACGCCAGCTGGCCAGCTCCGAGGCGGGCCGCCAGGCGCTGGCCGACTTCTGGCAACGGCTGGCCCGGGCGCTGAAAGCCGGGGCGCCCAGCAAGCTGGTGTTCGAGGCCTTGAACGAGCCGATGCTGGAAGATGCCGCACAATCGCGTGAGCTGATGCAGCGCTTGGTCAGCGCCATCCGCAGCGAGGCGCCGCGTCACACCATCGTCGTCGCCGGGAACCAGTATTCCGACATCGGCAATCTGGTGGCGATGCAGCCGCTGGCCGACCCCAATCTGGTCTACGCCTTTCACTTCTACGAGCCGCACAACTTCACCCACCAGGGAGCCACCTGGGGCTGGCCACTGTGGGCGAAGTTCGCCAACTGGCCCTACCCGTCCTCGCCAGAGGCGGTGGCGCCGCTGCTGGATAGCGCCGATCCCGAGGCGCGCGAGCACCTGGCCTGGTATGGCGAGCAGCGCTGGAACCGCGCCAAGCTCGGCGAACTGCTCGATCAGGCCGGCCTCTGGGCGGCACGCAACGAGGTGCCGATCTGGTGCAACGAGTTTGGCGCCGTGCGCGACGCCGTGCGCCCCGAAGCCCGCCGCGCCTGGCTGAGCGACGCCCGGCAGCTGCTGGACGCCCGCCGCATCCCATGGAGCCATTGGGACTACGCCGGCCATTTCGGCCTGGTCAGCGGTCCGCGCGGCCGCCGCGTGGTCGACCCGGATGCCGCCGCCGCACTGGAGCTCTCCAGCCGCTGAGCGGTGCACCGCGCCGGCCTGGTCGCCGCCGGCCGTCATCCAGTGAACATCTGTAAACTGTTACCATGACGGGCAACAAGCATCGGCAAAGCACCGGTGCCGGCCTTTGCGTCCCCTCCCTTCGGAGTTTTTGATGTCGTCCTCGTCTGCCACTGAGCACGCACCCATCAACTGGGTGACCACGCTCATGTTCGTGTTCACCACCCTGCCCCTGTTCACCGTGCTGCCCTGGTACCTGTGGACGCATGACGTCTCCGGCTGGGCCTGGCTCTGGGGCGTGGTCCTGCTCTACGCCAACGGTATCGGCATCACCGCCGGCTACCACCGCCTGTGGGCGCACCGCGCCTACAAGGCGCATCCGGTGCTGAAGGTCTTCTACGCGCTGTTCGGCGGCATGGCGATCCAGAACTCGATCCTGATCTGGGCCTCGATGCACCGCATCCACCATCAGCACGTCGATCACGTCGACAAGGACCCGTACAGCGCCAAGCGCGGCCTCTGGTACTCGCACATCGGCTGGATGATCCGCGATTACCCGAGCTGCAAGCTCGACTACGAGAACGCCCGCGATCTCAAGGAAGACCGCATCGTGATGTGGCAGCACCGCAACTACCTGGCGCTGATCCTGGGGATGAACATCGGCATCCCGGTGGCGCTGGGCCTGGCCTACGGCGACCTCTGGGGCTTCGTGCTGATCGCCGGCTTCCTGCGCCTGGTGGTCAACCACCACGTCACCTTCTTCATCAACTCGCTGGCCCATTTCTGGGGCCGCCAGCCCTACACCACGCGCAACACCGCGCGCGACAACGACGTGCTGGCCTTCCTCACCTATGGCGAGGGCTATCACAACTACCACCACCTGTTTCAGTACGACTACCGCAACGGCATCCGCTGGTGGCATTACGACCCGACCAAGTGGCTGATCGCCGCGTGCTCCTGGGTGGGTCTGACTTCCGATTTGAAGCGGGTGCCAGACTTCAAGATTCAGCGCGCCATGCTGCAGGCGCAGTTCGATCGCGCGCGAGAGAAGCTGGCGCAAAAGGCGAACACCAATACCGGCCGGGTCGCAGAGCTGCAGCACCTGCTGGAGCAGGAGTGGCAGAACTTCAGCCAGACCGTCGCCGAGTGGAGCCGCCTGCAGGCCGAGAAGCTGGAAGCCGCCAAGCAGCAGCTCAGCGAGCGTGTCCACGAGCGCATGCACGAGGCACAGAACCAGTGGGAACACAGCGAGATGCGCCAGAAGCTGCTGGCCATGGAGCGTGCACTCGAGGAAGCGCTGGAAATGCAGCGCCAGCGCGTGAAGCTGCTGCGGGCGCAGATGGCCTACGCCTAAGCCAGAGAAGGCGGCGACTCCAGACAAGCCCCGCTCACGCGGGGCTTTTTGTTGGGCACTGCCCAGACGCCGGACGCGGCGGCGACCACAAAAAAACCCCGCCTCGAGGGCGGGGTTTCCAATGCGGTCCGGAGGGCCGCCTTAGTTGTTGCCGCTGCGCTTGCGCTCGCTTTCCTTCAAAAACTTCTTGCGCAGGCGGATGGACTGCGGGGTGAGCTCCACCAGCTCGTCGTCGTTGATGAATTCCAGCGCCTGCTCCAGCGAGAACTTCTTGGGCGGGGTGAGGATGATGTTCTCGTCCGAACCCGAGGCGCGCATATTGGTGAGCTTCTTGCCCTTCAGCGCGTTGACCACCAGATCGTTGTCACGGCTGTGGATGCCGACAATCTGGCCTTCATAGACCTCATCGCCCGGCGCCACGCACATCTGGCCACGCTCCTGGAGGTTGAACAGGGCATAACCCAGCACCTTGCCCATTTCGTTGGAGATCATCACGCCGTTGTAGCGCTGGCCGAGCTGCTTGTTCTCGCCGGCCGGGCCGAAGTGGTCGAAGTTGTGGAACAGCAGGCCGGTACCGCCGGTCTGGTTGACGAACTCGGAGCGGAAGCCGATCAGGCCGCGCGAGCTGATGGTGTATTCGAGACGGACGCGACCCTTGCCGTCCGGCACCATGTTGACCATCTTGCCGCCGCGCTCGGCCAGGCCGGTGATGACCGAGCCCTGGTTGGCCTCTTCGACGTCAGCGACCAGGGTCTCGTAGGGCTCGTGCTCGACACCGTCGACCATCTTGGTGATGACCTGCGGGCGGCCGACGCCGATTTCATAGCCTTCGCGGCGCATGTTCTCCAGCAGCACCGAGAGGTGCAGCAGGCCGCGGCCGGAAACCAGGAACTGGTCCGGCGCCTCGCCGGGACCGACGCGCAGGGCGACGTTGGTTTTCAGCTCCTTCTGCAGGCGATCACCGATCTGGCGGCTGGTGACGAACTTGCCTTCCTTGCCGGCGAAGGGCGATTTGTTGACCTCAAACACCATGGTCATGGTCGGCTCGTCGACCACCAGCGAGGCCAGGCCTTCCGGCACCTTGGCGTCGCAGACGGTTTCCGAAATGCCCAGTTCTTCGATGCCGGTGAGGGCGATGATGTCGCCGGCCTGCGCTTCCGGCACCTCGTGCTTGTCCAGGCCCATGAAGCCCAGCACCTGCAGCACGCGGCCACTACGCACCGTGCCGTCACGGCCGACCACGCTGACCGGCATCATCGGCTTGACCTTGCCGCGGCTGACGCGGCCGGTGCCGATCACGCCGACATAGCTGGAGTAGGCCAGCGAGATGATCTGCATCTGGAACGGACCGTCGGCGTCCACCTTCGGCGGCACCACCTTGTCGACGATGGTCTGGAACAGGTAGTCCATGTTGCCTTCGCGGATGTCCGGATTGTCACCGGCGTAGCCGTTGAGCGCCGAGGCGTAGACGACGTTGAAGTCGAGCTGCTCGTCGGTGGCGCCCAGGCGGTCGAACAGGTCGAACACCTGGTCGAGCACCCAATGCGCGCGGGCGCCGGGGCGGTCGATCTTGTTGATGACCACGATCGGATTGAGGCCCATATTGAAGGCCTTCTGGGTCACGAAGCGGGTCTGCGGCATCGGGCCGTCCTGCGCGTCCACCAGGAGGCAGACCGAGTCGACCATGGACAGCACGCGCTCCACCTCACCGCCGAAGTCGGCGTGCCCGGGGGTGTCGACGATGTTGATGCGGTATTCGGTGTTGGTGCGCTTGTCCAGCCACTTGATCGCGGTGTTCTTGGCCAGGATGGTGATGCCGCGCTCGCGCTCGAGATCGTTGCTGTCCATGATCCGCTCGCCGAGATTCTCGCGGGAATCCAGGGTCTGGGACTGCCGCAGCAGCTTGTCCACGAGCGTGGTCTTGCCGTGGTCGACGTGGGCGATGATGGCGATATTGCGGAGGTTCTGAATGCTCATGGCAGCGATACTCTGAAGGCCCGATGCTGCGACGCAGCACGAAAAAAGATCGCGGATTGTACGCGCGCGGCCATGACTGCGGTAGCACCGCCGGGCGGACAGACCGCTACTGACCGGCAGACGGTGGTGCCGGCCGGCCCAGCGTTGCGGCGCCATAAGCCCGCGGAATCGCAGCGTTAGAGCGGATTTACCGCTTCCCCGGCAACAACCCAGACCTGACAGTACGCCGCTCGCAGGCGCACTGGAGAAGAGCCATGCAGTGGGACGTACTGATCCGCAACGGACTGTTGTTCGATGGTGATGGCCAGGCCCCGGTCGCGGCCGATCTGGCGATCAAGGACGGCGTGGTCGCCAGCCTCGGCACCGGTCTCGACGCCAGCCAGGCGCGGGAGGTGCTGGACGCCAACGGCCACTGGGTGCTGCCAGGCCTGTTCGATGCCCACACCCACCTTGATCTGGAGGTGGAACTGGATGCCCGCCTGCCGGAAGTGGTACGTCATGGCACCACCTCGGTAGTGATCGCCAACTGCTCCCTGGGCCTCGCCTTCGGCCGCCAGGACCGCAATGGTGAGAATCCGGTGGTGGACTGCTTCGCCCGCGTCGAGAACATGCCCAAGCACGTGCTGCAGAAGGCTGCGGCGCGCATCGACTGGCAGGACCCCAAGGGCTATCTGGAGCATCTGGCCGGCCTGCCGCTGGGCCCCAATCTGATCCCGATGGTCCCGCATTCGATGCTGCGCGCCGAGGTCATGGGCCTGCGCGAGAGCGTCAGCCGCGAACCCAGTGTCGAAGAGCTGGAGAAGATGGAGGGCCTGCTCGACACCGCGATGCGCAATGGCTATCCGGGCTTCTCCACCGACGCCCTGCCCTTCCACTACCTCGCCAACGACCCGCACCGGCGCACCAAGATCCCCTCGCAGTGGGGCAGCTTTGCGGAGCTCAAGCGGCTGACCGGCGTGGTGCGCCGCTACGGCCGGGTCTGGCAGGCCACCCCGCCCAAGGACAACCCGCTGACGGTGTTCCGCAACTTCCTGCTCACCAGCAAGCTGCTCTGGGGCAAGACCTTGAAGGTGACCGCGGTGGCGGCGCTCGACATCAGCACCAACAAGAGCCTGGCCAAGCTGGCGATCTTCCTCTCGCGCCTACTCAATTCGCGCTTCATCGGCGGCCACTTCCGCTTCCAGGCCCTGGCGGCACCGTTCCGGGTCTGGTGGGACGGCCCGATCAACCCGCTGGCCGAGGAAATCGCCGAACTGCGCGAGTTGAACGAGCCCGATCTCGAAGACCGCGCCGCCCGCCGCGCCCTGCTCGACGACCCCGCCTACCAGGCGCGCTTCCGCCAGATGTGGATGCTCGGCAAGGGCGGCTTCAACCTCGCTCACCTGAAGCGCCTGCTCAGGCGCGAGCAGTACGCCTTCAGCCGCCGGCTGGACCTGATCGAGGTGGACTCCGGCCCGGTCCCGCGCGACTGGATCGGCGAAACCCTGGCCTCCCTGCTACAACGCCTGCAGGGCTGGCAGGCGACCGGCGGCGGCGCCCGCAATGAGGAGGAGCGCGAGCACTTCGAACGCGCCCCGGCGATCACCGACGAGGTGGACTTCATGCTCCACCTCTACCGCGAGTACGACACCGCGCTGCGCACCGTCACCGTCACCGCCAACCGCGATCCGGCGGTCACCGAGAAGCTGCTGTTCGACCCGCAGGTGCTACCCGGCTTCAACGACAGTGGCGCCCATCTCACCAACATGGCCTTCTACGACGGCAATCTGCGCGGTCTGCAGATGGCGCAGAAGGAGGGACTGGGCAAGGTGGCCTGGCATGTGCGCCGGCTCACCCGCGAACCCGCCGAGTTCTTCGGCGTGCGCGCCGGCCGGCTGGCGGTAGGCATGCCCGCCGACATCACCGTGCTCGATCCTGAGGCCCTGCGCCGCTACCAGAGCGAGGCCAACACCCATTTCGTCTGGCGTGAGGCTTTCCAGCACCACCAGATGGTCAACCGCTCGGACGGCGTGGTGACCGCCACCTACATCGGCGGCAAGCTGGCCTGGCGCGATCAGGCTTTCGCGCCGCGCCTGGGCCGGGAGAAGCTGGGGCGGGTACTGCTGGCGGACGGTGGCGAAGCGCTGCCCACCGAGACGGCACTGGCCAACGCGGCCTAGAGGCTGCCGCTTGCCTGCTGTCTCGGACCGTCCGATCCAGGCCCTGAGCCGATGGAAAGAAGCTCGCCCCCGCAAGCCAGGTCCAGCAAGGCTGGCGGGATCTAGGCGCGCGGCGCGCGGATGACGATGGTTTCGCCGATCCGGTCGTGCACCGTCTGCCGGTTCGGATGAATGAAGTACTGCCAGAAGCCGAAACCCGCCTCCAGCGCCGAAGCGACATAACCCAGCGTCCGCTCCACGCAGTGCCAGAGCGTCAGATGCTCATGCACCAGCGAGACCACGCGGATGCCGAACAGCTTCTTGCCCGGCGTCTGCCCCTGCCAGCGCCAGGTGCTCAGGCCGAAGTAGGCGATGCCGATCAAGAGATCGGAGAAATGATCCTGCGGCGAGAAGCTGATGTTTTCCACCGGCGCGCCGGTCAGCTGCGCCCAGCCGGCGCCAATGGCGCTGGCAACCAACGCGGCCAGGAAGAAATCCAGGCTCCAGGCGAAGGCGCGGCGGCGGAAGCTGGCCAGCTCGATGCCTTCCAGACTCTCCATGCGAGTAGTGGCATGCGCGGTGTAGTAGCTGGTACGGGCCATCGAGAATTCCTTTTCGAGTCGTGGGCCGGAGTCGGGACAGGGCCGCGGGAAGCCCGCAAGATTCAGACCGCGACCCGCACCCGCGCCGCCGAGCGGCGCGACTTGGCGCGCGCCTCCTCGATGGTCTCGGCCAGCGCCAGGGCCACGCCCATGCGGCGGCGGCCGAGGATTTCCGGCTTGCCGAACAGGCGCAGCATGGTGTCCGGCTCGGCCAGCGCCTCGGCGACACCGGCATAGGCCGGCGCGACGCGATCGCCTTCGAGCAGGATGGCGGTGCTGGCGGCAGCACCACGGGCACGGATGTTGGGGATCGGCAGGCCGAGGATGGCGCGGGCATGCAGGGCGAATTCGCTCAGATCCTGCGAGATCAGCGTCACCAGGCCGGTGTCGTGCGGGCGTGGGCTGACCTCGCTGAAGATCACCTCGTCGCCACGCACGAACAGCTCGACGCCGAACAGTCCTCGACCGCCCAGATTGCTGGTGACCGCCTCGGCGATCGCCTCGGCCTTGTGCAGCGCCGCCGGCGACATCGGGTGCGGCTGCCAGGACTCGCGGTAGTCGCCATCGATCTGCAGATGGCCGATGGGCGCGCAGAAGCTGGTCCTGGTGCCGCCCTGGCCGTCGCTGTGGCGCACGGTAAGCAGGGTGATCTCGTAGTCGAAGTCGATGAAGCCCTCGGCGATCACCTTGCCGGCGCCGGCGCGACCACCGGCCTGGGCGTAGTCCCAGGCCTTCTGGACGTCGGCGGCGGTCTTCACCACGCTCTGGCCCTTGCCGGAGCTGGACATGATCGGCTTGACCACGCAGGGGATGCCGACCGCCGCCACCGCCGCCTGGAAGTCGGCGTAGTTGTCGGCGAAGCGGTAGGGCGAGGTCGGCAGCCCGAGAGTCTCGGCGGCCAGGCGGCGGATGCCTTCGCGGTCCATGGTCAGGCGCGCGGCGCGGGCAGTGGGGATCACGTTCCAGCCCTCGGCTTCCAGTTCCAGCAGGGTCGGCGTGTGGATGGCCTCGATCTCGGGGACGATGTAGTGCGGCCGTTCCTGCTCCACCACCTGCCGCAGGCGGGCGCCGTCCAGCATCGGGAACACGTGGCTGCGGTGCGCCACCTGCATGGCCGGAGCGTTGGCGTAGCGGTCGCAGGCGATCACTTCCACGCCCAGGCGCTGCAGCTCGATCACCACCTCCTTGCCAAGCTCGCCGGAGCCAAGAAAGAGCACGCGGGTGGCGTTGGCGGCAAGCGGAGTACCGAAGCTGGGGATCATGGGCGGGGTTCAGTGAAAGGGGCGCGGGCCGATAGTTTGCAGGTCTTCGGTGGTTTGCTGGTAGCGCGAAGCCTCGGAGCCCCGCAACCAAGGCGGGAGCCGGGAAATCGCCACCGTCGCGTTCCGGGTTGGCGCCGGCCGAGCGCTGCTCAGGACGGGTGATTCACCCGCAGTTCAGGCGCATGATCAACAGTGAGGTCCACCCCGGGCGGCGAGGAATTGGTGCCGTCGCCCATCTCCCCACTGAGGCTCACTCCAATGAAAAAGAATCACCTCATCGCCGCCGCGCTGCTGGCCCTCCCGACGCTGGCCGCCGCCCAGGTCGGGGTTTCGATCAGCATCGGCGAACCCGGCTTCTACGGTCGCATCGATATCGGCGACTACCCGCAGCCGCGGCTCATCTACACCAAGCCGAGGATCATCGAACGGGTCACGGTGTCGCGCTCGCCGATCTACCTGCGGGTTCCGCCTGGCCATGCCAAGCACTGGGACAAGCACTGCCACGAGTACGACGCCTGCGCCCGCCCGGTCTATTTCGTCGAGGACGACTGGTATGAGCGCGTGTACGTGCCCGAGTACCAGACCCGCCGCCAGGGCCCTGGCGAGCGCGGCAATGACCACGGCAAGGACAAGGGCAAGAGCCACGGCAAGGGGCACGACAAGCACTGAGCCGGCCGCTTTCGGCACGGCGGATGGGTCCGACCATCCGCCGCACCCCTAGGGATGTCATCGCGCGGAGTTAATCTAATGGGCATCTAGGAGTCTTCATGCCCGTCCCGACCACCGCCATCCGCCGCACCAAGATCGTCACCACCCTCGGCCCCGCCACCGATGCCCCGGGCGTACTGCGCGCCCTGGTCGCGGCCGGCGCCGATGTCATGCGCATCAACTTCAGCCACGGCAGTGCCGAGGACCACGCCCGGCGCATCGTCGCCGTGCGCGAGGCCGCCGCCGAACTGGGCCGGGACATCGGCATCCTGGCCGATCTGCAGGGGCCGAAGATCCGCATCGAATCCTTCGCCAACGGCCCGGTGGAGCTGGTCGAAGGTGCCGCCTTCGCGCTCGACACCGCCCACGACCCGAAGGGCGGCGACCAGACCGTGGTCGGCTGCGCCTACCGGCGCCTGCCGCACGATGTCTTTCCGGGCGACACCCTGCTGCTCAACGACGGCGCCATCGCCATGCGGGTGGAAAAAGTGGCCGGCACGCGCATCGACTGCGTGGTCACCCAAGCCGGCCTGCTCAGCAACCGCAAGGGCATCAACAAGCTCGGCGGCGGCCTGTCGGCGGCGGCACTCACCGACGAAGACCGGGCCAACATCCGCCATGCGGCGAACTGGGACTGCGACTTTCTCGCCGTCTCCTTCCCGCGCTCGGCGGCGGACATGCACGAGGCCCGCAACCTGCTGCACGAGGCCGGCGGCCACGCCCAACTGGTGGCGAAGATCGAGCGTGCCGAGGCGCTCACCAACCTCGAACAGATCGTCCAGGCCAGCGACGCGGTGATGGTGGCGCGCGGCGACCTGGGCGTGGAGATCGGCGATGCCGAACTGCCCGGCTGGCAGAAGAAGATCATTGCCGCCGGCCGCGAAGGCAACAAGATGGTGATCACCGCCACCCAGATGATGGAGTCGATGATCACCAGTCCCATCCCCACCCGCGCCGAGGTGCTGGACGTCGCCAACGCGGTCATGGACGGCACCGATGCGGTGATGCTCTCGGCCGAGACCGCCAGCGGCAAGTACCCGGTGAAGGTGGTGGAAGCCATGGCCCGGGTGGTGCTGGGCGCCGAGGCGCATCCGGCGCCGGGCATCAACGGCAGCCGCAGCGACTCGCACTTCAAGCGCATCGACGAGGCGGTGGCGATGGCCACCGCCTGGACCGCCCAGCGCATGCACGCGCAGGCGATCATCGCGCTCACCGAGTCCGGCTCCTCGCCGCTGATGATGAGCCGGGTGGAGCGCTACATCCCGATCTACGCGCTCACTCCGCACGACCGCACCCGCCGGCGCATGGCGCTGTGCCGGGGCGTGTATCCGGTGCTGTTCCATCCCAGCTCCACCGACGGCCTGGTGACCGTGCAGGAGGCCATCGACGCGCTCAAGCAGCGCGGCCTGCTCAAGGACGGCGACCGGGTGCTGCTGACCAAGGGCGACAACAACGGCTCGGGCGGCACCAATGCCATGAAGATCCTCACCGTCGGCGCGCCCGGCTGAGCCTCCGGCCGCGAACCGGCGCAGCCGATCCGCAGCAGGCAATCGCCTCTCTTTCAGGAGTGAACGTGGACACAACCGAGCTGGAATATGTGGGCTTCTGGGCGCGCGTCGGCGCCTCGCTGGTCGACACCCTGTTGATCGGCCTGGTGATCTGGCCGCTGCTGACGGTGTTCTACGGCTGGGACTACTGGACCGACCCGAGCAGCGATACCGGCGTGCTGGATCTGTTCATCTCCTATGTACTGCCGGCGGTGGCGGTGCTGGCGTTCTGGATCGCCCGGCAGGCGACACCCGGCAAGATGCTGCTGTCGGCCCGCATCGTCGACGCCAAGACCGGCGGCAAGCCCAGCAACCGTCAGCTGCTGGCCCGCTACCTCGGCTATTTCGTGGCGATGATCCCGCTGTTCCTGGGCATCCTCTGGGTCGGCATTGACGCCCGCAAACAGGGCTGGCACGACAAGCTGGCCGGCACCGTGGTGGTCCGTCCCAAGCTGCGCGGCCCGCAGCCGGTGTCCTTCCCGCAGGCCTGAAAACCCGGTTGGCGTGGCAGACTGATCAACACAACATCCC
The DNA here is from genome assembly GCF_058782965.1 of Stagnimonas sp. FW305-C-60. Lineage (NCBI taxonomy): Bacteria > Pseudomonadati > Pseudomonadota > Gammaproteobacteria > Nevskiales > Nevskiaceae > Stagnimonas > Stagnimonas sp. FW305-C-60. Next base: position 1,285,362 of record NZ_JBYSYF010000001.1, on the reverse strand, counting down.
GGGGAGAAACCGCATGAGCCAGATCGCCAATGGCGTCATCGCGCTGGTCGCGCTGCTGCACATCTACTTCCTGATCCTGGAGATGTTCCTCTGGGATACGCCTTACGGCCGCAAGACCTTCAAGCTCACCGCCGAGTTTTCCGCCGCCTCCAAGACGCTCGCCGCCAACCAGGGTCTGTACAACGGCTTTCTCGCCGCCGGCCTGATCTGGGGCCTGTGCCTGGGCGCCGAGGGCCAGGCGATCAAGAGCTTCTTCCTGGCCTGCGTGATCGTCGCCGGCGTCTACGGCGCGGCCACGGTCGGCAAGAAGATCCTGTTCATTCAGGCCCTGCCGGCTGCGCTGGGTTTGGGACTGCTGCTGGTCTAGCTAGATCGGCGCGCCTTGGCCCCCTTGACCACCGGCCTCCGCTTGGCCGCGGACTTGGGCTGAACCCGGCTCTTGCCGGCGGACTTGGCCAGGACTTTCGCCTTGCTGGCGACTTTCGTCTTGGCCTTGCGCTCTACAGGCGCCGGTCGGCCCGGCTTGGCGGCGGCCGCCACCGGTGCGCCGGCCTCGCCCTCGCCCAGCGCCAGCGCGCGCTCCAGCTCGGCCAGCGCGTCGCGCGAGTACACCGCCAGACGCTGCAAGCTGGGGATGGCATCGCGGCAGCCGAGAAAGCCCACCGCGATACGGTCGGCATAGCCGACCAGGGTGACGTTCAGGGCGTAGCCGTCGAACAGGAAGGACACCGGGTACATGGCTTCCAGCTCGGCGCCCATCAGGTACAGGCGCTCGCGCGACAGCACCACGTTGGACACCACCACGTTGAAGAACGGCGGCATCTTCGGCAACAGGCCCGACATCTGTCCCATCATCAAGGGCGCGATGCCCAGCAGCGCGAACTGCATCTGCGCGGCATAGGGCATGCCGTTGACCTCGTCCTTGCCGCGCACGGTGATGCGGTGGATCAGCTCCAGACGCTGCCTGGGGTCGTCCAGCTCGGTGCCCATCGGCACCACGAAGCCGGCGGCGGCATTGCCTATCTGGCCGTCATTGCGCTTGAGCGCCACCGGCACCGAGGCCAGCAGCGACTTGGCCGGCAAGGCGCCCTGCTCCAGCAGATAGCGGCGGATGGTGCCGCCGACCACGGCCAGCATCACGTCATTGGCGGTGGTGCCAGTGGCGGCGGCGATCGCCTTGATGCGCGGCAGTTCGAGGATCTGGGTGCCGAGGCGGCGCTGCTGCGAGACCGGCACATTGAAGCGACTGCGCGGCGTCTGCAGCGCGACGCGGGCGCTGCTGTCCTCGCCCTGCAGCATCCGGCCCAGTGTCCGCACCAGCTCGCCGATCCCGCGCGCCTGTTCGGCGGCGGCGGCCGTAGGCTGGCGCAGGCGCTCCATCAGACCGCGCGGCGCGCGTGCACCTTCCGGGCGCGGCGGCTTGGCGGCAAGTATCCAGGGCCCCGGCGTGTCGCGGTTGGCAGGATCGGTGGACAGCCACTTCTGCACCATGCGCATCGCGCCCATGCCATCAATCGCGCAATGATGCGCCTTGAAGTACAGCGCGAAGCGCCGGCAGCGGCGCAGCGGCTCGCCACTGTGCGGATCGAGTTCCGGATCCAGGCCCTCGATCAGATGGCACTCCCACAGCGGCCGGGAGAAATCCAGGGGGTGCGAATGCAGGCGCGCCACCAGCTGACCCAGTTCGCGCTCGCCACCCGGGAAAGGCAGTGCCGAATGGCGCAGGTGGTAATCCATGTCCACCGTGGTTTCCACCCAGGCCGGTGCCAGCTTGCCGCGCGCCAGCTTGCAGTTGAAGGGCTCGGGCATGAACGGCTTTTCGCGCATCCGCAGCATCAGCGCGCGCACGAAGTCTGGCGGCGCGTCATCGGGCAGGCGGAAGGTCATCAAGGCGCCCACGTGCATGGGCGTGCGCTTGGATTCCATGCGCAGGAATGCCGCGTCGATAGGACTCAGGTATTTCATGCCGGCTCCTCTGGCGGTGCGTGATGACCCGCTTTCTTGGGTCTCGCGCTTCGTGGTTTTCGCCCATACGGTGCATGAGTTCTGAGCCCTCCGCCAGTGCCCCGATACACAACCTGCATCACTAATCAGTTCGGGTGAGGCTCAGGCCAGTGAGCCTCAATAGGGTGTCAGCAGAGGTAAAACCAGATAGCCGGCGATAGATCCGGCAGTGCTGTCATGAGGAGACAAGAATGCTTGAACCCCGTCTGCCGCGTCGGCTTTGGACGCTGGCAGCAATGATGGCCGGGCTGTGCGCAGGGAGAGCGCAAGCCGGCAGCTTTGATTTCTGGGATACACAAGGCGAGTACAAACTGACGCTCAACTACGCGCTGGCTGCGCGCACCAAGAAGCCAGACGAGCGTCTCATCAATGGCCCGGTTCAGCCCCTGGAGGCCGGCGGCCCAGTGGCCGCGGGCCAGTTGGGACCCGGGCAGCCGGCACAGCCGGCCACGTTTCACAACACCGGTCTGCCCAACACCATCAACATCGACGACGGCAACCGCAACTTCAAGCGGTTCTCGCTGGTGCACAACCGGCTGTCGATGTTCGGCGAGCTGAGCCTGAAGCGCGAGGGCTATGGCGCCATCTTCAGCGGCGACGCCTTCTACGACCAGGTGTACCGGCAGACGAACGACAACGATTCGCCGGAAGAAGCCAGGCGCACCGTCAACACGATGAACATGCCGGCCAACGAGTTCACGCCGACCACACGCCGCATCGACGGCATGCGGGCGCGCCTGCTCGATGCCTATGCCTATTTCGACTACAGCTTCACCGACGAGGTCGCGCTCAACCTGCGCGTCGGCCAGCAGGTGGTGGCCTGGGGCGAGAGCCTGTTCCTGCGCGGCATCGCGCTCTCGCAGGGCCGCGCCGACGCCACCCGCTCCTCGGTGCCGGGCGCCGAGATCAAGGAGCTGCTGCTGCCCACCAACCAGGTCGGCCTCTCGCTCTCGCTCGGCGACCGGCTGACCCTGCTGGGCAACTACAAGCTGGAGTTCAAGGAAACCGAGCTGTTCCCGCACGGCGACTATCTGTCTCCGGCGGACCTGATCGGTCCCGGCGCCACCTTCACCTACGGCTCGATCAACCCGGCCTACGGCGACGGCTGCGCCGGACTGCTGCCGGCGCCGTTCCCGGAAACGCTCAACCAGACCATCTGCGGCACCGGCCTGCCGGGCCCGCTGACCAATTCCGCGCCTTACATCTACGTCTATCGTGCCGAAGACATCCGGCCCAGCGACTGGGGACAGTGGGGCGCCGGTCTGAAGTTCTCGGCGACGCCGACCACCACGCTGGGTGCGTTCTTCCTGCGCTATGTCGATGCCAACCCGACCGTGCAGTTGAATACCGGTTTCGCGCCGTTTGGCGAAGACCCGATCACCGGCACGCCGATCACCACCGAGATCATCAACCAGTACGTTCCGGTCACCTACAACGTCAAGTACTTCGGTGAGATCAAGCTGTACGGGACCAGCTTCTCGACCACGCTGGGGCCGCTCAACGTCGGCGGCGAGTTCAACTACCACCAGGGCATCGACACCCAGGTGCAGGCGGAAATCTCCGGCGTGCTCAGTCCGGTGTTCACCCGCGCCGATATCGGTCAGGCGCTGCTGTCGGCGATCTACGCCGGCAATCCAGACTTCCTGGTCGATGACATAGCCATCGTCGGAGAGGTGGCCTACCACCACGTCTATTCCGTCGATGCCTTCGAGCCGCAGTTGGGCATCGCCCCGGTGGGCGATGGCAAGCAGTTGTTCGGCAACCGCAATGCCTGGGGCTTCCAGACCCTGATGCTGGGCACCACGCGCAACGTGCTGGATGGCTGGGACCTGAAGAGCCAGCTCGCCGTCGGCGCCCTGGTCAAGGGCAACCCCTCGATCAGCGGCCAGTTCGGCCCCCTGTATGGCGAGGGCGATCAGCGCGTCGGCGTCGGCTTAGGCATGCAGTACCTGCAGAACTTCGAGGTCGGCGCCAGCTACCAGAAGTTCTTCGGATCGCCGGACCGCTACATGCGCGGCAGCCCGGTGGTGTTCCAGAACCCCTATTCGGATCGCGACTACGTCACGTTGAACTTCAAGTACAACTTCTAGCAGTACCGCAGTACGCGAAGGAACCGCGAAGACCCGACCGCAAGTCGGGTCTGCTCAATTCAAGGAGGAAGAAGAAGATGATGACTGCGTCGAAAATGCGCGCCAGGATCCTGGCGAGCGCAGCCGTGCTGTTGATGTCTGGCGCTCCGGCAAGGGCCGGCTCGCTGGATCTCTGGGGCACGGATATCGAGTACCGCACCTCGCTGAACTACGCCCTGGCGATGCGCCTGAAGAACCCCGATCAGGCGCTCATCAACGGCCCGGTGGACCCGCTGGTGCCTGGCGTGCCCATCCTCGATCCGGTTTCCGGTCAGCCGGTGCAGCTGGTGGGCTTCACCCACACCGGCCTGCCCAGCACGATCAACATCGACGACGGCAACCGCAACTTCAAGCAGTACTCGCTGGTGCACAACCGGATTACCGCGTTCAGCGAGCTGCAGTTCAAGCGCGAGAACTACGGCGCCATCTTCAGTGGCGACGCTTTCTACGACCAGGTGTACCGGCAGTCGAATGACAACGACTCGCCGGAGACCGTCAACACCATGGGCATCCCCAACAACGAGTTCACCAGCGACACCCGCCGCTTCGACGGCATGCGCGCGCGGCTGCTCGATGCCTATGGCTACTTCGACCACAGCTTCACCGACGAGGTGGCGCTCAACCTGCGCGTCGGCCAGCAGGTGATCGCCTGGGGCGAGAGCCTGTTCATGCGCGGCATCGCCCTCTCCCAGGGTCGCGCCGACGCCACTCGCTCCTCGGTGCCGGGCGCCGAAATCAAGGAACTGCTGCTGCCCGGCAACCAGGCCGGCCTGCAACTCTCGCTCAGCAACACCATGACCCTGTTGGGCTATTACAAGCTCGACTTCGCGCCCACCGAGCTCTTCCCCACCGGCGACTTCCTGTCGCCGGCCGATCTCATCGGCCCGGGTGCGACCTTCACCCATGGCTCGATCAACCCCGCCTATCTCGACGGCTGCCCCGGCCTGCTCGACATCGGCGCCTTCGTCCCCGGCCTGCCTCTGGACCTGAGCGGTCTCTGCAACCTGGGCGGTCTTGGCCGCTTCCTGCTCAACGCCTCGCCCAATATCTACGTGACCCGCAAGGAAGACATCAACCCCAGCAACTGGGGCCAGTGGGGTACCGGCCTGAAGTGGGCGGTCACGCCGGGCACCACCCTGGGCTTCTTCTTTCTGCGCTATGCCGATGCCAATCCGACGGTGCAGCTCAACCCCGGCTTCGCCTACATCGGCACGGTGCCGGGCACCAATGTCGACATCACCACCGCCGTCGTCAACCAGTACGTCCCCGAGACCTACCAGATCAAGTACTACGGCGGCATCAAGCTCTACGGCCTGAGCTTTTCCAGCACCCTGGGACCGCTCAATGTCGGTGGCGAGTTCAACTATCACCAGGGCATCGACACCCAGGTGCAGACCATCATCTCCGGCGTGCTCAGCCCGGTGTTCACCCGTGCCGATATCGGCCAGGTGCTGCTGTCGGCGATCTACGCCGGCAACCCGGACTTCTACATCGACGATCTCGCGGTGGTCGGTGAAGTGGCCTACCACCACGTCTTCTCGGTGGACCCGGTGGAATCGCAGGACGGCATCATCCCGGTCGGCGACGGCAAGCAGCTGTTCGGCAATCGCAACTCCTGGGGCTACCAGATGCTGGCACTGGGCACCCGCCGCAACGTGCTGGACGGCTGGGACCTGAAGCACACGCTGTCCTGGGGCGCGATCGGCAAGGGCAATCCCTCCATCAGCGGCGCCTTCGGCCCGCTCTATGGCGAGGGCGACCAGCGCCTCGGCGTCGGCCTGGGCATGCAGTACCTGCAGAACTTCGAGGTGGGCATCAGCTACCAGAAGTTCTTTGGCGATGCCGAGCGGGTGATGCGCGGCAGCCCGGTGGTGTTCCAGAACCCCTATGCCGACCGCGACTACGTCGCCCTCAACATCAAGTACAACCTCTAGACCTGATGATCCGGCCGGGTGACGCCCTTAGCGTCACCCGGCCTTTTTTGTGGGCCGCGCACTGCGGCGGCTACGGCATCTAAGGTATGACGGCCATGCCCGCAGGCTGGCAACATGGCGCACTTCTGCCGATTTTTAAGCACCAGGAACACCCCATGAGCACCGCATTCGACGCCGCCGAATTCCGCAAGGCCCTGGGCGCCTTCGCCACCGGCGTCACCATCATCACCACCAAGGCCGCCGACGGCAGCCTGATCGGGCTGACCGCCAACAGCTTCAACTCGGTATCGCTGAATCCGCCGCTGGTGCTCTGGAGCCTGGCTGAAACCGCCGCCAGTCTGCCGGTGTTCCGCGCGGCCGAGCACTGGGCGGTACATGTGCTGGCCAGCGATCAGGAGGAACTCTCCGGCCGCTTCGCCAGGCGCGGCATCGACAAGTTCGCCGGCCTCGACATCGAGACCGGCGTCGGCGGCATTCCCCTGCTGAAAGGCTGCACCGCCCGCTTCGAGTGCCGCAACGCCTTCCAGTACGAGGGCGGCGATCACATCATCTTCGTCGGCGAGGTGCTCAACTTCAGCCGCAGCGAGTCCGCGCCGCTGGTCTTCCACGGCGGCAAGTACGCCCACGCCACCCGTCGCGAGGCGCTGGACGCCAAGCCGCGCAGCGCCGCGCTCTCCGGCAGTTTCAACGAAGGCTTTCTCGGCTATCTGCTCGGCCGCAGCCACTTCCAGTTCTTCGGCCAGATCCGCGCCCAGCTCGCCGATCAGGGCTTGAGCGACGACGATTTCTATCTGCTCTCCACCCTCACCCTGCGGCCGATGATCAGCACCGCCGAGCTCGACGCCGGTCTCGCCGCGGTGCTGCGGCAACCCAGCGCCAGCCGCCTGCCGGCCCTGGCCGAACGCGGCCTGGTCGCTCAGCTGGCGATGACCGCCGAGAGCGACATTCCCGAATACCGGCTCACCGAAGCCGGCCGCGATACCGCCCTGCGCCTGATCTCGGCCGCCAAGGCGGTGGAGCTGGAGATCCTGGAACGCATGGGTGCTGAGGACGGCGCCATTCTCAAGTCCCTGCTCAAGCGCTTCCTGGGTGTGGTCGATCCGGACGCTTCGGTGCTTTGGGACGACCCGACGCAGCTGGCCGGTAAGATTCCGGGCTCGGGCTGGGATGGCTAGCATCTCCCACACATTCTCCTGGAGATTTTCATGCGCCTAGTATTTCTACCAATGGCCGTTGCCCTGATCTCAGGCAGCGGCTGCACGGCGGCACAGGTCTATGGCAGCAGCCAGCCCCAGCGCATCCGGGATTGTGAACGGCTGTCTAGCACCGAACGCGAAGCCTGCCTGGCCCTGGAGCGGGAAACCTATTACGAGCGCGAGAAAAGGGTGGCGGAATAAGCCGTCGCTGGCGAGCGGACGACCGAGAGCCGACCTGGCTGCGTTCAACGCCGGCGTAGCGCCTCCAGCTTCACCACCCGGCAGCGCGGCTGCGGATGCGCGCTGGCGCCGACCCAGCGCAGCAGCATGCCGCCGTGTGCATGGTGGTCGGTGTCGATGAAATTGCCGACCCCGACATCTTCGGCGGCGATCAGCAGCGTCAGGCTGCCGTCGGGGTTGAGCCGGGCATCGTGCTTGTTGAGGTGCACGCGCCGATGCTGGCAGTCCAGCGACTCCAGCCAGTGGTTGGCGAGCTGGAAGTTCCAGTAAGGGCAGTCCGGCACCTCGGTCTCGATCAGCAGCGCCTCGTCGGCCGCCAGCCGCCAGTAGCCGTGGTAGTAGCAGATCTTGGGATCGCCGCCGACACGCATTGAGGCGGCGACATAGGGCGCCGCCGCCAACTGGTTGGGATTCTGCGCCACCCAGGCCGCCCAGTCGGCCACCAGCTTGGCGGTGCCCTGCACGAAGGCCAGCGCACGCGTGAGGCCGGCGTCCAGCGCCGCCGCCGACAAGGGCGCCGGCGCGGACGGCGCGCTCAGACATTCAATGTGCAATTCCGCGGCGGTCTCGGTCCGGCGGTCGAGAAAGGTCTGACGCACGATCAGCATGCTGGAGTCGGCGGCCATCGGCAGCCAGTTGCCGGCTTGCGGCCGGGCGCTCAGCAGCAGCTCGAAGCGGCCGTCGGCTCCGATCTGCAGCTCGGTGGCCTCCAGCTCGCCAGTGGACGCCATGGTGCCGTCGACGGCGTAGCGATTGGCCTTGGTGCCGAAGGACAGATAAGCCACCGAGCCGCGCGCGCCGCCCACCCGGTACTCGCGGTCTCCAGCGATGGTGGCATTGCAGTAGAGGTTGTCCGGGTTGGGCAGAAAGACCTTGATGGTGTCGTCCGAAGCCGCGTAGAACACCGGAAAATCCGGGTCGGCGAACTCCAACATCATCTGCAAGCCCAGGCGCGCGTAGCGGCTGAGCAGGCGCCAGCCCTCGGCGCGGTCGAGCAGGCTGTCGGGCACGTCGGCGCGCAGGATGGTCGCTCCCGCGGCCTTCAGGCCCTCGCAGTAGGCGGCCCAGCTCTCGCCGGTCAGTACCCGCTCCAGTGCCGAACTCATGGTGTGCTCAGAACATGCAGTACTGGCTGGTCGGCGCCACGTCGATGCGGCTCATGTCGATGAAGCGGGCCACACTGTCCATCATCGTCTTCAGGTTCTTCTCGAACTTCAGCGCATCGCCTTCGGCATCGAAGAACAGTTGCGGATCGGTCATGGCGCCGCTGGGGAAGCACTCCTCGACGATAGCGTCGATGGCGCGCGCGCCGGGCGTCAGCGCCCGCACCACGCGGTTCTGCACGTACTCGAAGTTGGACTGGGTCTCGACCGCGACTGTGGTATGGCGGTTCTGCCAGAGATCGAGAAAGTCCGCGTCGCTCAGACCCGGCTTGCGCGGGAACAGGGCGATCTGCGCGAAACCCTCGCTGCGCTGGCCGTGGCCTGAGGACGGATGCTCGGTGTTGGGCAGCGGCACCGACTCGGTAACCAGATAGGCGTCGAAGCGGGCGGCGACACTGGCGATGACGCCATCCACCGGTGCCCGCAGGGCGTCGATGGCGCTGTGTAGCCAGACCTGCACCAGGGCTTCCACCGGCGGCTGGCTGTGGGTCTGCCGCAAGCCGTCTCCGGCGGCGACATGGGCGTCGGCGACATTGATGCGCAGCCCGCGCGCGCCCAGGGTCTTCAGGCGCGGCGCCAACGACTTGCGCAGGCGCTGGCCGAACTCCTCGACGCTCAGTGCCGGATCACGCCAGACCACATAGATGACCTTTTCCATCAACGGCTCCGGTGAGTCCAAGCCCCTCTCCCACCAGGGGAGAGGGAATTACATCAGGGCATGTACATGCCGCCGTTGGCATCGAGTGCCGCGCCGGTGACCGCGCTGGCGTAGTCGGAAACCAGGAACAGCGCGGCGCGCGCGCATTCGTCGTCGGTGGGCATGCGGCCGAGCGGGATGTTGGCCTCGACCTGCCCCTTGAGGGTTTCCAGCGGAATCTTGTGCTCGCTGGCCTGCCACTCCATATAGCCCTGCACCGGCGCGCCCCACATCCAGCCCATGTGGATGGTGTTGACGCGGATGCCGCTGGGGCCGAGCTCCTTGGCCAGCCACTTGCTGCTGTTGGCCAGCGCCGCTTTCGAAGCCGCGTAGCCGGCCTCGCCCAGCGGCGGAATCTGGCGCACCGCCATGGTGTTGATCATGACGATGGCGCCGGACTTCTGCGCCTTCATCTGCGGCACCAGCGCCTGGGTGATCTGCAGGGTGCCGATCAGATTGGTGTTGATGACTTCCTTCCAGGTCTCCAGATTGGCGGTGGAGGCGTAGTCCATGTCGCCGTGCACGAAGGCGCTGTTGACCAGGGCATCGACGCGGCCGAAGACCTGCACCGCCTGCGCGGCCAGGCGCTCGCAATCGGCGACCTTGGTGATGTCGGTGACGACCTTCAGCACCTTGCAGTTCGGGTTCACGGCCTTCACGCGCGCCTCGGCGTCGGCCAGCTTCTCGGCGCTGCGCGCCGCGGCGACCACGCCGGCGGCACCTTCGCGCGCGGCCTCGATGGCGAGCTTCACGCCCAGGCCGGGGCCAATGCCGGAAACCACCACGATCTTGTCCTTGAGCAGCATGTTGTTTCTCCTCTTCTTTGTAGTGGATTGATTCTTGAAGCCTCTCCCCGATCGGGGAGCGGGCCAGCCGTCAGGCTTCGATGTACTTCTTGCGGTAATCGGCGAAGTCGCGCTTGAGTTGCTCGACACTCAGGCCAAAGTCCTCGGGCTTGTAGTCGTGCGCGGCACGGCTGTCGCGGCTGTTCTTTTCCATCCAGGCGCGCATCGCCTGCTCGGCCTGCGGGGTCAGGCTCATGCCGAGGAAACCGTAGATGGCCTGCACCACCTCGAAGGGCTTCTTCACGGTGTCGATAAAGCGCACGTCGAAGAACGGCGCCGGGTTCTGCTCGCGCACTTCCATGGTGTGGTGGAAGGCCCTGACCATCAGATCGTTCCATTCGCGGCCGGCGGCCTTGGCATCCGGCGCCGCGCCGTAGATCGACCATAGGGTGTGGATCATGCTGGCGATGGAGGGGATGGTATCCACCGGGTCGCGATGGGTCTGGATGATCTTGGCACCCGGGAACAGCTTGAGCAGCAGGCCCATGCGCAGCAGATGGTGCGGCGCCTTCAGGACCCAGCGCTCGGCGCTGACGCCGCGCTGGCGCTTCTGCCATTGCAGGAACTGCAGCACGCGCTTGAGGTATTCATAGGCCGGCGTCTCGTCAGTGCCGTGCAGCCAGTCCATATAGCTCGGCACGTTGGCGTAGGCATTGAAGCTGGCGCGGAAGGAGTGCTCCATCAGCATCACCTCCTCGTCGGCCTGGTCGGCGTCCATCGGATGGATGGACAGCAGCTTGGGCATAGCCTCGACCATCACCTGCACTTCGCCGCGCGCGCGCTCAATGCGCTGCACCGGCGCCTTCACATCCTCACCCGGGAAGGGCACCGGATAGCGCGACTCCCACCAGGGCATCGAGTAGAAGCGCGCATCGCAGGCGAGTACGCGCTGCAACAGCGTGGTACCGGTGCGCGGCAGGCCGACGATCACCACCGGCGCGGCGATGGTTTCCTGGGCGATCTCGGGATGCTTGGCGAACCAGTCCTCGATGCGCAGGCGGTTGACCAGCATCTCGACGATCTTCTGCTGCAGCAGGCCACGGCCGAAGTCGGAGAGATTGGCCTCGTCGTTCAGCGAAGCGCAGAGCTTCTCCAGACCCGGCCGGTGCGGCGGCAGGCCGAAATTCTTCAGGCCGCCGGACTGTTCGACGGCGGCGGCTTCGAGGGCATCGGGGACGAGCTTGTCGCTGCTCATTGCGGCAGTTCCTTCTGATAGTCGGCGAGCTTGAGCACGCGCGTGGTGGGGTGGATCACTTCCTTGGCGCCGACCCAGCGGAAACACCAGGTGCCTTCGGCGTGGCCGGCGGTATCCAGCCAGTTGGGGTGGCCGGGATCACGGTGCGCCAGCACCAGCCGCAGGCTGCCGTCGGCGTTGAGGCGGGCGGAATGCAGGTTGTGGCAGATGCGGTGGTAGCGGTAGTCCAGCGACTCCATCCACCAGTTGTTGATCTGCAGGTTCCAGAACCGGCATTCCGGCACCCGCGGCAGATCGACCAGCAGCACCTCGTCGGGCGCCAGCTTCCAGTAGGCGTGGTAGTAGAAGATGTTGGGATCGCCGCCGACGCGCTGGCACAGCGCCTGGTCGGCGGGCGGCAACTGGTTGGGGTGTGCGAGATAGCTCTGCGCCCAGTTGGCGAACAGGGTCGCCGTGCCTTCGACGAAGCGCGCGGCATTGCCCAGACCCTTCTCCAGACGCTCGGCCGACAGCGGCGCTGGCGTGGCGCCGCTGCCGATGCGCTCGATGACCATCTGCGCCGGCTGTTCGGCACGGCGGTCGTTGAAGGTCTGGCGCACGATCACCGCATTGCTGGCCGGCTCGATGCGCAGCCAGTTGACCACCCCAGCCGGCCGCTCGGCGCTGAGCACGATCTCGAAACGGCCCTCGGCGTCGAGCTGCAGCTCCTGGGCGTCGATGAAGCCGGTCTGCTCCATCTTGCCGTCGGTTTCGTAGCCGCCCTTCTGGCTGCCGATGGTGAGATAGGCCACCGTGCCACGGGTGCCACGGATGCGGTACTGGTGGGCGCCGTTGATCTTGGCGAACAGGTACTTGTTGTCGGGATTGTCGGCGCCGATCTTGCCGGTCTCGTGCGAGGGCAGGAAGAAGCCGGGAAAGTCCGGATCGGCAAACTCCAGATGCATCTCCAGGCCGATGCGCAGCAGCCGCGAGAGATAGCGCCAGCCCTCGGCGCGAGTGAGTTCATCGGCGGGCGCTTCCGGCCGCAGCACCTGCTGGCCGGCGCGCTTGAGGGTGTCGCAGAACTCGTTCCAGACCTCGCCGCTCAGCACCCTGCTCTGCGCCTTGTCGTCCAGCGCCATTGCACTTCTCCTCTCTGGCAGAGCTGCAAGGTAGAGGCGGCGGGCGATGGCGCCTTCACCTGTTTGGGGGAGACAGAGCAATTGCGGATTGCGGCGAAGCTGCCGCGCCGCCTGCCACCGTTCAATCCGAAATCCGCAATCCGAGATCCGCAATAGGCCGCGCCTCAGGCGCGGCCGGTCACCCAGCTGCGCAGCGAGCGGATGCGGTCGAGGAACTTCACCGTCGGCGGCGGCGCCGCACCCGGCGCCGGCTCGGGCAGCTTCTCCACCTGGTAGCGCTGGTGCAGGATCGGGTTCTGCGCCAGCCGCTGGTGCTGCTTGTGGGCGGAGTTGACGGTGATGCGGCAGGCCACGTCCTGGATCGGCTTGGTAATCAGGCGGTAGATCTGCCCCTGGTTGATCAGCTCGATGGCGGCACCGGCATCGGCGCGCTCGGTGAGGATCACTGACACCAGCTCCGGGTGATGCTGCTTCAAGATGCCGATCAGGCTCACCACCGGATGATCCTGCACGCGGGTCTCGGAGATCACCACGCCGATGCGCTCGCGCTCCAGCCGGCCGACCGCCTCGTCCATGTTGGTGGCGCCGAACACCCGGTAGGTCTCACCGAGGATGGCCTGGATGCGCGAGGGCATCTGCGGATCGTCGTCGAGAACCAGCACGCCGGGCGCCTCGCCATTGGCGGTCTCGGCCGCCGCCGCCGATTCCGGCAGGTTGCCGACCGCCAGGCTGGCCTTGGCCGCCGCTGCCGCGTTGGCGACGGTGCTGGCCAGCACTTCGTTGGACCAGGGCTTGTTCACGAAGCGGAAGATCTCGCCGTCGTTCACCGAGCCGATGATGGCGTTGAGGTCGGAATAGCCAGTGAGCAGGATGCGCATCGCGTGCGGATTCAGCTCTCGGGCCGCGCGCAGCAGTTCGATGCCGGTCATGCCCGGCATGCGCTGGTCGCTGACGATCACGTCCACCGGCTGCGCCTTGAGCAGCTCCAGCGCCTGCGCGCCACCCTCGGCGAAGTAGACCTCGTAATGCCCGCGGAACAGCATGCGCATGGTGGTGAGCACGCGCGGCTCGTCATCCACGAACAGTACGCGGGGCTTGGCGCCGGCTTGGTTCATCATCAGAAGCGTCCTCTCAGGCGGCCAGGAGACGGTCGTTGGCGGCGGTGCGTGGCTGCCGCAACGGCAGATGGATGGTGAAGCAGCTGCCAACACCCGGCGTCGAATCCACCTCAATGCGGCCGCCGTGTTCCTCGACGATGCGGAACACGATGGACAGGCCCAGGCCGGTGCCCTTGCCCACCGGCTTGGTGGTGAAGAAAGGCTCGAAGATGCGCCGCTGCACTTCCTCGCTCATGCCGCTGCCGCTGTCGGTGATCTTCACGTAGACGCCACCCGGCTCGGCGCCGGTCATCACCGTGATCAGGCCCTCGCCGTCGATCGCCTGGGCGGCATTGGTGAACAGGTTGAGGAACACCTGGTTGAGCTGCGAGGGCGAGCACTCGATCTGCGGGGCATCGCCGAACAGGCGCTCCACCGCGACCCGGTGCTTGAGCTGGTTGTTGCAGATCTTCAGCGCCGACTCGATGCCGGCGTTGACATCGAACAGGTCGGCACGCGAGCGATCGACGCGGGAGAAGTCCTTGAGGCTGGAGACCAGCTCGGCGATCTGCGCCAGGCCGTGGTCGGTGTCGCGCAGCAGGCTGTCGAGGTCTTCCATCAGCTCCGCCGCCGGCACGCTCTGGCGCTGCTCCTCGGCGGCGGCCATGGCCTCGGCCACCTCTTCGTCGCTGGCATTTTCGGCGGTCATCAGGCTCAGCGCGCGGTCCTGCGCACTGCACAGCTCGCGGATGTCGGCGAGCGAGGTGCGGACGATCTCGGCATTGCTGCGCGCATAGCCCAGCGGCGTGTTGATCTCGTGGGCGACGCCGGCGACCATCTGGCCCAGCGAGGCCATCTTTTCCGACTGCACCAGCTGCGCCTGCGACTCCTGCAGGTTCTTCATGGTAGTGCTCAGGTCGTCGAGCGCCACACTGAGATCATTGGTGCGCAACTGCACCTGCTCTTCCAGGTGCTCGTTGGCCCGTGCCAGGCTGGCGTTGGCGCTATCGAGCTCGGCATAGCTGCGGCGCAGGCGCAGGCCCAGATAGCCCAGCACCAGCAGCAGCGCCGCGGCGAAGCCGGCGAGGTAGAGCCGGTACTGGTTGGCCATCGCCACCTCACCCTGGTACCAGCGGCTGTAGGCGGCCTCCACCGCCTGCAGCTGCGGGCCAGTGGGCCGGTTGAGGAAGTCCTTGAGCTTGTCCACCAGTTCGGTCTTGTCGGCGATCACCTCGCCGACCTTGCCGCGCAGCTCGCCGGCGGCAGTCTTGTAGGCCTCGCCCTGGCCTTCGGCGGCGGCATCAAGCTTGTCCAGCAGCTGATTGATCGAGGCGATGTTGATCGGCGAAGGAGTGACGCCAAAATTGATCACCTCGCTCTTCAACTGGCCGCTGAGCTCGACCACTTCGTCGCGCCGCTCCGGCGTGCTGGCATCGAGCAGCGCATTGACCCGCACCGGCACCGCGTCGAGGCCGGCGATCAGGCGCTGGGTGAGGATGGAATTGCGCGCCTCGAAGTCGAAGCCCAGGCCGAACTTGCTCTCCACCGTCTCGTAGAAGGCTTGCAGGGCGGTGTCCAGCTCGCCGCTCAGGCCGGTCAGCGCCTGCGGGCCTTTCTCCAGGCGATCCAGCGCCTCGCCCAGCTGCTGGGTGATGCGCGAGCGATCGCCGGCGGAATCGGCGATGGAACTGGCGCGGGTCTGGGTGAAGCCGCGATTGAGCTCGACGTCGAGATTGTTGACCGCCCGCAGATTGTCGAGACGCTGCTGGTGCAGGCCGCTGTCGACGCTCTGGGTCATCTTCAGCAGAAAGACCAGAATGCCGATGGACACACCCGCCGCCAGACCGGGCAGCAACAGTCGCAGGTTCATTCCGTCTCCTCTCCTTGATCGGCGCGACCTGTGTACAGGGAGCGCGCCGGCTTCTTATCAGCTCGCCCTCGGCAGTGCCCCATACATGTGGGAGACCGTCCGGAGCCAGACTTTGTGATTTACCGCAGGATTTACGAGGCCTACCGGGCCTGCCTCGTCCACTTGTAGGAGATTTGGCGGATTGCGGATGTGGGAGCGGGGCGGCACCGCTTGCCGCCGTTCATTCCGAAATCCGAGATCCGCAATGGACTCAGGCGCGACCGCCGGCCCAGGCGCGCAGCGAACGGATGCGATCCAGTAGCTTGAGCGCCGGCGGCGGCGGCGCGGCGCTGGGCGCCGGCGCCTCCACCTCGTAGCGGCGCTGCAGCACCGGGTTCTGCGCCAGCTTCTGATGCTGCTTGTGCGCGGAATTGACGGTGATGCGGCAGGCCACATCCTGAATGGGTTTTGTGATCAGCCGGTAGATCTGACCCTGGTTGATCAGCTCGATGGCGGCGCCGGCGTCGGCGCGCTCGGTGAGGATCACCGACACCAGCTGCGGGTGGTGCTGCTTGAGGCTGCCGATCAGGCTCACTACCGGCTGGTTCTGCACCCGGGTATCGGAGATCACCACGCCGATGCTGGCCTGCTCCAGGCGCTGCACCGCCTCGTCCATGCTGGCGGCGCCATAGACCTTGTATTGGTCACCAAGGATCACCTGGATCTTCGCCGCCATGCGCGGGTCGTCGTCCAGCACCAGCACGCCGGGCGCGTCGCGCTCCGGTTCCGGCAGGGCCGGCTCGGGCGCGGCAGCAGCCTGCTGGCTGAGCTTGGCCGCCGCGGCCGCGTTGGCCACCGTGCCGGCCAGCACATCGTTGTCCCAGGGTTTGCTGACAAAGCGGAAGATCTCGCCCTCGTTCACCGAGTCGATGATGGCGTTGAGGTCGGAATAGCCGGTGAGCAGGATGCGCATCGCATGCGGGTTCAGCTCGCGCGCGGCGCGCAGCACTTCGATGCCAGTGATGCCGGGCATGCGCTGGTCGCTGACGATCACGTCCACGGTCGCGGTCTTCAAAAATTCCAGCGCCTTGTGGCCGCCCTCGGCGAAGTACATCTCGTACTGGCCACGAAACTGCATACGCATGCTGGTGAGCACCCGCGGCTCGTCATCGACGAACAGCACCCGGGGCTTGCCGGCAGGAGCGACGATCTGGTTCATGGCCTTCCCCTCAGGCGGCCGCCAGCTCGGCGTCCGCGTTGGCCGGACGCACCTGCGCCAGCGGCAGATGCAGGATGAAAGTGGTGCCCTGTCCGAGTTTGGACTCCACCTCGATGCGGCCGCCGTGCTCCTCGACGATACGGAACACGATGGACAGGCCCAGGCCAGTGCCCTTGCCCACCGGCTTGGTGGTGAAGAAGGGCTCGAAGATGCGCTTCTGCACCTCCTCGCTCATGCCGCTGCCGGTATCGGTGATCCGCACCTGCACGCCATTGCGCTCGGCGCGGGTCTGGATGTGGATGCGCCCCTCGCCGTCGATGGCCTGACCGGCATTGGTCAGCAGATTGAGGAACACCTGATTGAGCTGCGAGGGCGAGCACTCGATTTCCGGCAGCTTGCCGAACTCGCGAACAATCTCGATGCGGTCCTTGAGCTGGTTGTTGCAGATCTTCAGCGCCGAGTCGATGCCGGCATTGAGGTCGAACAGATCGGTGCGCGAGCGGTCCACCCGCGAGAAGTCCTTGAGGCTGGAGACCAGATCGGCGATCTGCACCAGGCCGTGGTCGGCGTCGACCAGCAGGCTGTCGAGATCGGCCATCAGCTCCTCGGGATTGAGCGCTTGGCGCTGCTCCTCGGCGCCGGCGATGGCAGCGGCGATCTCGTCCTCGCTGGCATTGGCCGCGCTCAGCAGACTCAGCGCATGCCCCTGGTTCTGGCACAGCTCGCGGATCTCGCCCAGGGTGTTGCGCACGGTGCGGGCATTGCTGCGGGCATAGCCCAGTGGCGTGTTGATCTCGTGGGCCACACCCGCAACCATCTGGCCCAGTGAGGCCATCTTCTCCGACTGCACCAGCTGCGCCTGCGATTCGCGCAGCTCGGTGAGCGCGCCGCGCAAGTCCTTGGTGCGCTCCTGCACCTGCGACTCCAGGGTGCGGTTGGCGTTCTTGAGGCCGGCATTGGCCTTGTCCAGCGCGGCATAGCTCTGGCGCAGCCGCAGGCCCAGGTAGGCCAGGGCCAGCAGCAGCAGACCGGTGTAGGCGGCGAGGATCACGCGGTAACGGTTGGTGGCCTCGGTTTCGGTCTGGTACCAGGCCTGGTAGGCCTGCTCCAGCGCTGCCAGCTGCGGGCCGGTGGGCAGGTTGAGAAAGCCGCGCAGCTTGGTCACCAGCTCAGCCTTGTCGGCGATCACGCTCTCCACCAGTCCACGCAGGCTGGCGAAGGCCTTGGCGTAGCCGGGGCCGAGATCCTCGCCCGCCGCCGCCAGCCGGGTCAGGCGCGCGCGCACGCCCTCGGTATTGGTGGCGGTGGGGACGACCGCCAGGTTGACCACCGCGTTGACCAGCTCCTTGAGCGCCGCCTCACGGCTGGCGCGCAGCTCGGCCGGGGTCTCGCGCAGCACCCAGTCGGTATAGGGCAACAGGGCGTTGAGATTGTTGGTGAGGCGCTGGGTGAGCACGGTGTCGCCGGCCTCGAACTCGAAGCCCAAGCGGAACTTGGTCTCCACCGTGTCCAGGAAGGCGTCCAGCGCCAAGTCCACCTCGCCGCTGATGCCGCGCAGGGCGGCGGGGCCATTCTCCAGCTCGTGCAGGGCGGCACCCAGCTGCTGGTTGATCTGCTTTTTGTCGGCCACATCGCCCTCGCCCTCGCCCGCCAGCGTGCGGGTGAAGGCGCGGTTGAGATCGACGTCCAGATTGTTGACCGCACGCAGCGCCGCCAGCCGGCTCTGGTGCCGGCCCTGGTCGACACTCAGGGACATGCGCGACAGAAACACCAGCAGGCCGATGGCCAGCACCGCCACCAGGACCACCATCTGCCACAGGCCGAACTCCCGCTCCCGGTCCTTCTTCACAGCCATGCCACCCTCCCGGTTAAACCGCCTCGGCCGCGCCAAGCGTCTGCGTTGACAGCTGACGTCATGCTCAGTGTTTGGAAAAAACTCCGCCAAATGAGGGATTCGGCCGCGCCGACTTCCCCGTCCAATCCAGTACCACCAAATTTTTCTACGGAGTGCCCCGTGCCCAACCTCGACCTAGAACGCCGCCTGCAGGCGCTGGAGGACCGCGAGGCGATCCGCGGCCTCAAGGCGCGCTACCTGGCCTGCTGCGACGCCAAGGACCCGGTCGGCATGCGCGACTGCTTTGCCGACGGCCCAGTCGCGATCGACTACGGCGTGGTCGGCCGCTTCGAAACAGCCGATTCCCTGGTCGAGGTGTTCAAGCAAATTGGGTGCCACCCCCACATGGTGGAGATGCACCACGGCTCCAACCCACAGATCCAGCTCAAAGGCACTGACCACGCCGAAGGCCGCTGGAGTCTGCACTACCAGCTCATCAATACCAACGAGAACAGCCTGACCCAGCTCGGCGCCTACTACGAGGACGAGTACCGCAAGACCACGGGCGGCTGGAAGATCAGCGCCACCAAGTGCGTGGTCACCTCCCTGCTGGTGCTCAAGCTGGCACCGGAAGCGGTCCAGGCTCTGGTCATCGGGCGGGCGCCCAGCGCCTAGCCGGCGAGGCCGATCCCGGCCGGCCGCGAAGCGCGACGCGCCCCGGGACCGCTGATATTGTTGCCGCCCCACTTTCCTTCGATTGAACCCCAAAGCCATGAACGCCCGCGTCAGCCCCCCGAACAGCGCCTACGTCTCGCCCTGGATGGATTCCGATCTCGAACTGTTCCGCGACGCGGTATCCCGCTTCGTCGAAGGCGAGATGGTTCCGCACGACGAACACTGGCGCAAGCAGAACCACGTCGGCCACGAGATCTGGCGCAAGGCCGGCGAGATGGGCTTTCTGTGCACCGACATCCCGGCCGAGTACGGCGGCGCCGGCGGCGACTTCCGCCATGAGGCGGTGGTCTACGAGGAGTGCCTGCGTCGCGGCCTCACCGGCTTCGGCCAGGGCGTGCACTCGATCGCCGCCCACTACGTGCTCAACCACGGCACCGAGGCGCAGAAGCAGAAGTTTCTGCCGCGCCTGGCCAGCGGCCAGTTGGTCGGCGCCATCGCCATGACCGAGCCGGGCGCCGGCTCCGACCTGCAGGGCGTGCGCACCAAGGCCGAGCTGGATGGCGACCACTACGTCGTCAACGGCTCGAAGATCTTCATCACCAACGGCTATCTGGCCGAGTTCCTGATCCTGGTCGCCCGCACCAACCCGACGCTGCCGGGCGCCAAGGGCCTGTCGATCCTGCTGGTCGAGACCAAGAACCTCAAGGGTTACCGCTGCGGCCGCATCCTCGACAAGATGGGCATGAAGGCGCAGGACACCGCCGAGCTGTTCTTCGAGGACGTGCGCATCCCGGCCGAGAACCTGCTGGGTGGCGTCGAGGGCCGCGGCTTCATCCAGCTGATGAGCGACCTGCCCTACGAGCGCGCCATCGTCGCGCTGGGCGGCGTCGCCGCGATGGAAGGCGCGCTGGCCGAGACGGTGAAGTACGTGAAGGAGCGCAAGGCCTTCGGCAAGACCATCGCCGAGTTCCAGAACACCAAGTACAAGCTGGCCGAGGTAGCGACCATCACCCGCATCGCCCGCACCTTCGTCGACCGCTGCGTGCAGGACGTGGTCGACGGCAAGCTCGACACCGCCACCGCCTCGATGGCCAAGTACTGGATCACCGACATGCAGCAGCAGGTGATCGACGAGTGCGTGCAGCTGCACGGCGGCTACGGCTACATGAACGAGTACCTGGTCACCCGCATGTTCGCCGACGCCCGCGTGCAGCGCATCTACGGCGGCACCAACGAGATCATGAAGGAACTGATCTCACGTTCGGTCCTTGGATGACAGCAAGGACGGGAGCCCCGCTTCGCCCTTCCCCCTCCCCCGCCTGCGGGGGAGGGTCGGGGTGGGGGCGTTCCCACGGCGGCACTCGCCACACGCCCCCCTGCCTACCTCCCCCCGCCAGCGGTGGGAGGAGCGCCGCGGCGGGCGCACCTTGAGCACCGCCAGCCTCGATTCCGGCCTGCCGCTGGACGAAACCCTGGACCAGGCGCGCGAGCGCCATCGCCGCGAATGGCTGGGCTTCCTGGCGATCTCGCTGGGCAGCTTCATCGCCATCCTCGACATCCAGATCGTCGCCAGCTCAATCAACCAGATCCAGGCCGGCCTGTCGGCCAGCGCCGACGAGATCCAGTGGGTGCAGACCGCCTATCTGATCGCCGAGGTCATCGCCATTCCGCTGTCCGGCTATCTCTCGCGCCTGCTCTCGACGCGGGTCTACTTCACGCTCTCGGCACTTGGCTTCACCCTCGCCAGCCTGGCCTGCGCCCTGGCCTGGGATCTGCCCTCGATGATCCTGTTCCGCACGCTGCAGGGCTTTCTCGGCGGCGGCATGATCCCCACCGCCTTCGCGGCGATGTTCCTGCTGTTCCCCGAGGACAAGCGCCGCGCGCTGCCGCAACTGATCGGCGGCCTGATGGCAATCCTCGCGCCCTCCATCGGCCCCAGCGTCGGCGGCTATCTCACCGGCGTCGCCAGCTGGCACTGGCTGTTCCTGGTCAATCTCGGGCCGGGCCTGCTCTGCGCCTGGGGGGTCTGGAGCACGGTGAAGCTGGATCAGCCGCAGCCGCAGATCTTCAAGCTCACCGACTGGCCGGGCCTGGCCTTCCTCGCTCTGTTCCTCGGCTGCCTCACCTATGCGCTCGACGAAGGTCCGCGGGTGGACTGGTTCGCCAACCAAAGCGTCGCCATCTGCTCGCTGCTGGCGACGCTCGGCGGCGCGCTGTTCTTCTGGCGGATGTTCAGTTGCGACCACCCCATCGTTGATCTGCGCGCCTTCCGCAACCGCAATTTCGCCCTCACCTCGCTGGTGTCGCTGGTGCTGGGCATGAGCATGTTCACCCTGATCTATCTCACCCCGTTGTTCCTCGGCCGGGTGCGCGGCTACAGCGCACTGCAGATCGGCGAGGTGATGGCGGTGCAGGGCGTGGCGATGTTCCTCACCGCGCCGGTCGCGGGCCGGCTGTCGCGCAGCATGGACCCGCGGCAGATCATCGCCGTCGGCCTGCTGCTGGTGGCCACCGGCTCCTGGATCAACGGCCACATGACCGCCGACTGGGGGCACCAGCAATTCCTCTGGCCGCAGATCCTGCGTGGCGCCGGGATGATCTTCGCCTTCATCCCGATGACCAATCTGGCGCTCGGCACCATGCCCAGCGAGGAGGTCAAGAACGCCAGCGGCCTCTACACCGTCACTCGCAACCTCGGCGGCGCCATCGGCCTGGCGATGGTCGGCACCCTGCTCAACGGTCGGCTCTGGCTGCACTGGCAGGACCTGGCGGCGACGCTGAGCCGCGAGCGCAGCGGCGTCTACGACTATCTGCACGGCGCCGCCGCGCAGCTGGGGCCGGGCGGCGAGAGCGATCCGCGCGCCCTGGGCCTGCTCAACCAGCTGGCCCAGCAGCAGGCGCTGACCATGGCCTACAACGACATGTATCTGCTGCTTGGCGTGCTGGTGGCGGCGACGCTGCTGCTGGTGCCGCTGATCGAGAAACCACGACCGGACACGGAGGTCGGCGTGGCGCACTAGCGGTCGATACCAAAGGACGGAGGAGACATGAAAATCATCATCGCCGGCCTGCTGCTGGGCAGCCTGGCCGCAAGCGCGCTGGCGCAGACGACAACCGTCGCGGCGCGCGGTGCCGAACTGGGCGGCGCCAGGCTGACCTGCACCGGCGCCGAACGCGCCGGCAGCAAGAGTGGCGTGGCGGCCTACCGCGGTCAGTGGCTGGACAGCTGGCCGGGCATGAAGAGCGCTCAGGGCTACGATCCCGGCCCCTACGCCGACGAGCAGCCGCTCTACACCATCACCGCCGACAACGCCGGCCAGTACGCCGCGCTGCTGAGCGAGGGCCAGAAGGCCCTGTTCGCCAAGTATCCGAAGAGTTTCCGGATGCCGGTCTACCCCAGCCATCGCGACTTCCGCTTCCCCGACCTGGCCTGCGAGCAGACCCGCCGCAATCTGGAGACCGCGAGCCTGAAGAGCGAGGGTCTGGAACTGGCGGGTGCGCAGGGCGGCATTCCCTTCCCCTTCCCGGCCAGCGGCCTGGAGGCGGTCTGGAACCTCATGGCCACCCGCCACGTCTGGAACGAGACCGCCACCGTCGATACCGCCGATGTCTTCGCCAACGGCAAGATCGCCTGGGGCAAGATGAAGTACCTCACCCTCGCACCGGGCGCGGCGCCGGACGGCAGCGGCAAGGTCGAGAACAACATCGCCGCCTACTTCCTTTCCGAGGTGCTGCTGCCTGCGCGCGACAAGGGCAGCATCGGGGTGGGCTTTCAGCCGTTCAACTTCAAGGACGGCAGCACCCATGTCTGGCAGTACAACCCGGGCACGCGGCGACTACGACAGGCGCCGGACATCGCCTTCGACTACGCCATTCCGCCCTCGGGCCTGCGCACCGTCGATGACGATCATCTGTTCAATGGCTCGCCCGAGCGCTACCAGTGGAAGCTGCTCGGCAAGCGCGAGCTCCTGATCCCCTACAACAACTTCCGCATCAACGACCCGGCGCTCAAGTACGAGCAGCTGCTGACACCGCAGACCTTCAATCCCGACTACCTGCGCTACGAGCTGCACCGGGTCTGGGTGATCGAGGCGACGCTGAAAAAGGGCCTGCGCCACATCTATGGCCGGCGGGTGATCTACGCCGACGAGGACAACTGGCTGGCGCATTGGGCCGACAACTACGACACCCGCGGCCAGCTCTGGCGCACCGCCATGGTCAACTACCGCTACGCGCCGGATGCCCAGTCCTACCACCGCGGGGTGTCGATCTACCACGACCTCAACATCGGCGCCTACGAGGCCGGCTACCTGGTCAACGAAGCCGGCAAGGGCTGGTGGCGGCTCAACCGCAGCGATCTGAACCCGCAGATGTTCAACCCCAACGCCGTGACCCGTAGCGGTCACTGATAAGGAGCACCGCCATGCCACTGAGTCCGCAACAGATCGCCGCGCGCGCCGAGGCGCTGCAGGCCGCTTTTGTCGAAGCCGCCCGCCGCAACGAATGGGCCTGGATCGCCGACGAGTTCTATGCCCCGGACTGCGAGTACCTCTGCGAGTACGCCGGCACAATGCGGGTGTACGCCAAGAACCGCGACGAGATCCGCGCCACCCATTACGGCCGCGACATGATGGTGGGCTGGGAGGGCTGGAGTTTTCCCATCGAGCGTTACACCAGCCACGGCAACCAGATCATCACCCACTGGTGGAACCGCGGGCCGGGCTTGCGCGCCGACGGCAGCTACTACCAGACCCCGGGTGTGTCCTTCATCACCGTCGGCGACGACGGCCTGTTCACCTACCAGCTCGACCTGTTCGACCTCGCCCACCAGATGAAACTCTGCGACGAGCTGGAAGCGGCCGGCCTGCTGTCGACTACGCTGAAAGCGAACTGGGTGGTACCGACCAAGCGCCGGCTGATCGCCCAGCTGAGCCAGGGGCTGCCCGCTGCCTGAAGCGACGCAAAAAAAGCCCCGGCAGGGCCGGGGCAGCTGTCACCAGGGATGGTTGGTCGGCGATGCGCCGGCTACCTCTCTCTGATGCGCGGTAGGGCAAATAAGTTGCAATGCCGTCTCAGACCGCGAGCAGGATGCCGCGCTTTTCCAGGAGGGCGATCACCGCCGCCACTTCCTCGTCCAGGCTCATCTCGGCGGTCTTCAGCACCAGCTCGGGCTTTTCCGGCGCCTCGTAGGGATCGCTGATGCCGGTGAAATTCTTGATCTCGCCGGCGCGCGCCTTCTTGTACAGACCCTTGGGATCGCGCTTCTCGGCCTCGTCCAGCGGGCAGTCGACATAGACCTCGATGAAGTCCATGCCGGCCTGCTCGTGCAGGGCGCGGGCGCTGTCGCGGTCGGCGCGGTAGGGGCTGATGAAGCTGGTCAGCGCCAGCACGCCGGTGTCGACGAACAGCTTGGCGATCTCGCCGATGCGGCGGATGTTCTCGGTGCGGTCCTCGGCGGAAAAGCCGAGGTTCTTGTTGATGCCGAGGCGGATATTGTCGCCATCGAGCCGGTAGCAAAGCCGGCCGCGCTTGGCCAGCTCCTTCTCCAGCGCCACCGCGACGGTGCTCTTGCCGCTGCCGGACAGGCCGGTGAACCACAGCGTGGCCCCCTTCTGGCCGAGGATGCGGTAGCGGTCGGTACGGGAGACTTCGCCGTCGTGCCAGACGACGTTGGTGGCTTTCACAGCGGTTGAGCTAGCGGTCATTTCTTGAAGGCGTTGGTGAGCTTGAGGAGGCCGCCCATGAAGTTGAGGACGGCATCCGGCATTTTGACACCCTTGTTGAGCATCCAGCCAATCGCCTCCTTGTACTTGTCGGAATACGGCGGAAACATCATGTCGGGATCGCCGATGCCGGGGCCGTCCTCGACCACGGCGCGCTGGTTGGAGCACTCCAGGAAGCTGTAGTGGCCGCCGATGCGGCCGATGCCGCTGGAGTTCACGCCACCGAACGGCAGGTGGGCATTGGTGCCGGACTGGATCAGGTTGTGGTTGACCACGGTGCTGCCGGAGGTGGTGTGCCCCAGCCAGTAGTCGATGGCGGCGCGGTCCTTGGCGAAAATGTAGGAGCCCAGCGGTTTCGGCCGGGTCTTGATCTCGGCAACCGCGTCTTCGCGATTCTTGAACGGCACGACGCAGATGATCGGCCCGAAGATCTCCTCGGTCATGATCCGCATGCTGTTGTTGACGTTGGACAGCACGGTGGGCGCGATGAACAGATCGTCGCCATCGGTCTCGCCGCCGCACTCCACCACCGCGCCCTTGGCGATGGCGTCGTCCAAGAGGCCCTTGATGCGGTCGAAGTGGCGGCGGTTGACGATGCGCGGCAACTCGGCCGACTTCTGGAAACCGGCGCCGCTGGCGTTGTACTGGGCCTGCATCGCGCCCGAGAGCGCGGCGATGAAGGGCCGCTGTACCGACTCGTGCACCAGGGCGTAGTCGGGCGCCAGGCAGACCTGGCCGCAGTTGGCGACCCGGCCCCAGGAGATCTTCTTGCCGGCCTCGGCGAGGTCGGCGCTGGCATCGACGATGACCGGGTTCTTGCCGCCCATCTCCAGGGTGATGGAGGCGAAGTGCTCGGCGGCGGCCTTCATTACCAGCCGGCCGACCGCGTGACCGCCGATGAAGAAGATGTGGTTGAACGGCAGGGTGAGGATTTCCTGCGCGACCTCGGGGCCGCCCTGCACCACCGCGAACTCGTCTTCCGGGAACACGCTCGCGATGATGTCGGCCAGCACCTGCGCCGAATGCGGCGCCAGCTCGCTGGGCTTGAGCAGCATGGTGCAGCCGGCGGCGATGGCGCCCATCAGCGGCACCAGGCCGATGGCGATCGGCGCGTTCCAGGTCGCGAGGTTCAAGACCACGCCCTTGGGCTCGTACTGCACGTAGCACTTCTTGCCCAGGGTCATCAGCGTGCCCTGGATCTTGCCCGGCTCCATCCACTGCTTGAGGTGCTGGGCCATGAACTCGGCCTCGCCCTTGACCATCAGCAGCTGGGCGTCGATGTCGGTATCGGTGAGGCGCAGCTCCTTGCGGGCGGCCTCGAGAATCGCCGGGCGCGCGGCGAGCGTGGCCTTGAGCAGCTTCAGCAGCTTGTCGGCGCGCTGTTCGGCGGTCGTTTCACGAATCGCCGGCGCCTTGGCGGCGAGGCGATCGAACAAACGGCGCAGCTCGGTCGGCGGAGTGACGGGAGCGTTCATGGTTTCTTCCTCTTGCTATTGCTCCCTCCCTCGCGAGCGGGGGAGGGCCGGGGTGGGGGCGGCTCGACTAAGCCTTGTACGAGGGAATCTTGAACGCCGAGCGCATCATCGCTTCGAGCTGACTGTCGGACAGCAGGCGGCGCATCAGGCCCATGGGCTTCACGTCCTTGCCCAGCAGCTCCATCGGCGCCCACTTCTTCTTGTCGAGGATTTTCAGCGTGCCTTCCAGCGCCTGCTCGGGCGTGGCGCCGCTCTTCTCCAGCATGTCGGGCAGCACCTGCTCCATCACCTTCTTGAGGTAAGGGTCGTAGGCCTTGCGCACCGCCTCCGGCTGCATGGCCCAGGTCTTCTTGGTGTTCTCGTGGGCATTGGCCGACATCGCGGTGAGCACGCCGCCGGGGATGATCGAGGTGACCTGGATACCGAACGGCGCCAACTCGTGGCGCAGGGTGAGCGTCATGCCGTGGATGGCGTGCTTGCTCATGTTGTAGACGCCGGCACCGACTGGATTGGCGATGATCGCGCCGGAGCTGTAGTTGGCGATGCGCGAGCCCGGTGCGTTCCTGCGCAGCAGCGGCAGAAAGGCCTGCACCACCCGCAGCTGGCCGAAGGTGTTGATCTGGAACAGGCGCTCGGCCTGGCTGAGGTCGGCGCCTTCCAGCACACCGACGCCGATGTTGGCGACGCCGGCGACGTTCATCAGCAGGTCGATGCCCTTGCCGGCCAGCGCCTTCTCGACGAACTCGGCGCTGCGCTGCACCGACTCGGTCTTGGAGACATCCTGATCGACGAGGGTGACCGAATCGCTGTTGGCGAGGTCGGTAGGCGCGCCCGGCAGCACGCCGGCAAACACCCGCCAGCCGCGCTGCGAAAGCGCCTTGACCAGCAGGTTGGCCTGGCCGACGTTGGCGCCGGTAATGAATGCGGTCTTCACAGAATCAGATCCCTCACATGAAAACGGGGCGGCAACCGTTGCCGCCCCGTTATGAAAACTCCCGGACTCAGTGCCCGCCGCGGGCCGCGGCTTCCGGGCTGAACATCGCCGGCTTCATCGGCTGGTTGATGCGCCACCAGTCCTTGCCACGCTCGTTGACCAGATAGCCTGCCTCGTAGGCGCCGGACGACAGGTCGTGATAGATGGTCGCGCCGCGATGGAAGGCCTTCGACTCCTGCGAGTAGAAGAAGTTGACGAAGTTGGCGCGCCAGAGCTGGCCCCGGCCGTCGTAGTTGTCCGCCCACAGCGTCATCCAGGCGTCTTCATCGAGATAGAGCACGCGCTTGCTGTAGATGTGGCGCACGCCGGACTTCAAGGTACCTTCCACCACCCAGACGCGGTGCAGCTCGTAGCGCACGTACTCCGGGTTCACGGTATCCGGCTTGATCAGATCCTTGTACTTGATCGCCGGGTCGTTGATCTTGAAGTTGTGGTAGGGGACGTAGATTTCCTTCTTGCCGATCAGCTTCCAGGTGTAGCGCTCGGGCGAGCCGTTGAAGCCGTAGTCGTCATCGACGGTACGCAGGCCGGCCGGCGGCACCGGGTAGTCAAAGCCCACCTCCGGCGCCTGGCGCACGCGGCGGATGCCGGGGCTGTACTGCCAGCTGGCAGTGGCATCCTTGGTGAAGTCGTTGGGCTGGTAGCCGACGGCGGTGAAGCCCTTGTCGCGCTCCGGCAGGATGTAGCTGGTGTAGAAGTAGGAGTTGATCTTTTCCTGGAACGAGCCGCGCTTCTCGGGATCGTTGCCGGGGTTGTAGGTCATGAACTTGTTGCGACCCCAGGCGATGCTGCCGTTGGCGTAGACGTCGGCAATATCGGTGACCGCCTGCTCGGTGGAGGCACGGTGCGGGTTGATGGTGTTCCACACCGCTTCCAGGCCGGAGGCCGGGAACGGGAAGGGAATCGCGCCGGTGGTGCCAGTGATGCCCAGGCCGTCGTGCACGACTTCCGCACTCACCGCGTTCTTCTTCACCGTCTCGCAGACCCAGGGCATGTTCCCGAAGTCGCGATGGCTCTGGTAGACGTTGATGCGGTAGGACTTCGGGTACTTCTTCAGCAGCGCCTTCTGGCCTTCGGTGAGCTTGTCGGCGTACTGGGCGAAGTTGTCGCCGCTGATGGTGAACTTCGGCTTTTCGTCGGCATAGGGGCCGGGCTCGTAGCCAAAGGGCTTGCTCTGACCGGGCCAGGTGCCGACGTACTTGCCGCTGAATTCGGCGACGCCGCTGGCCGTGCCGGCGCGCTCGGCGCCGTTGCAGGTGTACTTCGGGCCATCGAGTTCCGCTGCCTTGGCGGCGGGCACCTTGGCCAATGCGGCCTGCATCGGCAACGCCAGCATGAATGCCAGCGCGCCTGTTTTTAGAGCGACCTTGGTCGTCGATTTCATTACCGTGTCTCCTCCGGTTTTCGTTGTGTGAATGCTAGGCGCAAGCGAGGCTGGCGCCTCGTCCGAACCGAGTATGCTCGCCATCGTCACGCGCCGTGGCGGGCGCGCCGGACTCAGCGATAGTTCTTCAACAGCGCGATGGCGGCCTGGGTTTCTTCGTCGGCCTTCTTGACCATGTCGTTCACCACCATCTTCTCGATGGTGCCGCCCACCAGCGGAATCTTCGACTTGATGTCCCAGGCGAAGTTGACCACGCAGCCCTGGCCTTCATCGCGCATCGAGGTCACGCAGGACATGTCCAGCGGCATGCCCTTGAGCTCCACCACCACCCGGCCGGTCTTGCTGGCCAGATCCCAGCTCTCGTCGTTGACCACGGTCGATTCCGGCGCGTTCTTGCCCATGCCCGGCATCGACACCGGCACCTTGCGCTCGATCTTGATGCTGAAACTCTTGGCGTCGCTCACGCAGTTCAGCACCTGGTACTTGCCGGCATAGCCGGTGGAGTCCAGCTTCTGGGTGTGGAAGTTGCGGTCGGCGAACATCTTCATCACCACCGACGAGGGCGCGGGATAGCGGGACTGCATTTCGTGCTTCATGAACTCTCCTGTTTCTTATAGGCGGCTTATTCGTCTTGCGGCTCGAAGGATTCCTTCGGCGAGCCGCATTCCGGGCAGACCCAGTCCTCGGGCAGGTCGGCGAAGGCGGTTCCCGGCGCGATGCCGCTCTGGGGCATGCCCTTGGCCTCGTCGTAGACATGGCCACAGATGATGCAGATCCATTTTTTCATGACGCTCTCCTGAAGGATTCAAGCCGCTTGTTGGAGTGAGAGACGATTGGTGCGCACCAGCAGACGGTTGATGCGGCGCGCATTGTGGTGCTTGTAGTCGTAGTCGAGCTCGCCGGTGCCGTCGAGCAGCTCGGCCTCCGGGTAGCGCTTGATGAACTCGGAGATCATCAGCCCGCCCTGTACCCGCACCAGATAGGTGCCGATGCAGAAGTGCGCGCCGGCGCCAAATACCAGGTTGCCGTCCAGCCGCCGCTGCAAGTCGAGCTGGTTCCAGTCCGGATACTTGGCCGGATCGTTCCAGGCGCAGCTGATGTTCACTCCCACCGCCTGACCCTTGCGGATGGTCTGGCCGTGAAACTCGATGTCTTCGCTGGCAAAGCGGAAGAACGGCACCTTACCGAAGGAGCCATAACGCAACAGCTCGATGATGGCGTTTTCCATCAGCTGCGGCTGGCGCTTGAGCAGCTCGTACTGCTTGAGGTTGCTGAGCAGGCCGTGGATGGCGAAGGTGTGCAGATCGGTGGCGGTGTCGGAGCCGGCGGTGATCAGTGCGAACACCACCGACAGGATCTCGTAGTCGTCGAGCCGCTCGCCATTGTCCACCGCGCCGATCAGGCTGCCGAGAAAGTCATCGCCGGGATGCGCCAGCGCCCGGCGCTCGGCGATCTGTTCCTTGAAGTAGGCGAAGCCAGGCTTGGTCAGCTCCACCGAGGCCTCGCGCTCCTTGGCCGAGATGTTGATGCGGGTGGCCTTGATGATGTTGACCGCGAACTCGTGGAAGAACTCTTCCATGTCGGTGGGCACGCCGACCATGCGCGAGATCGCCCGCACCGGCAGCTTGCTGGCGATGGCCTCGTACACGTCGAAGCTCTCGGCCTCGCCCAGCGCGTCGAAGCACTCCACCACCAGGTCGCGGATCTTGGCGTCGATCTTGCCCATCACCGGCTTGGAGAACGCCGGCAGAGTCAGCTTGCGCAGGCGCAGATGGTCCTTGGCGGAGACGGCGAAAAAGCCCTTCTCGTAGGCCAGGTCGAAGTCGGTCTTGTCAGCCTCCGCCTTCGGCGGCGGCGCCAGCTCCCAGGCACGGAAGTTGGGCGTGAAGCGATTGTCCTTGAGCACCTGATCGCAGAGCGCATGGCTGTTGACCAGCCACATCTGCAGATCCTTGTGCCAGGCCAGCGGGTAGTCGCGGATCAGCCGCTGCCACACCGGATGCGGATCGCGGATGTAGTCCTTGGAATAGGGGTTGAAGACCGTGCCGTCGATTTCCGGGCGGCCGCTGGTCGCGGCGACGGGGTTGCTGCTCATGGCTCTCTCCTCTCGAATTGCCGTCTATGCGGCTTGATGTTTGCGAACTCAGTGCCGGTCGGCGGGCTGGCGTGCCGCCGCCACCGCCTGCTGCAGACTGGGCTCCGGCAGCACCTCGCCGCGCAGGCTGGCCACCCCGGCCAGCAGCGCGCGCAAGGCCGGCAGCCAGTGGTGCGGCTGGCGGTCCAGGGCCTGCGGAAACACTTGCCGCACATAGGGCAGCTCGTCGCGGTCGCGGCGGGCCAGGGCCTCGTGCATGGCGATGTTCCAGGGCTGGCCGGAGTCGCGGCTGGCTTGCAGACCGATGGCGCCGGCGGCCGCGCCCAGCATCAGCGTGCCGATGCTGTGGAACAGGCGCACGCCCTGGTCGGGGCTGAAGCCGTGCTGGCAGACCGCGGCGAGGAACTGATCCAGCAGGTCGATCTCGGCGTGCGGCCCGAGCCGGCCCTTGAGCAGCTCGTTCATCAGCTGCGGCTCGGCGACGAAGGACTCGAACAGCGTCTCGGCGTAACGGGTCGCCAGCTCCGACCAGTGCTCGGTGTTGCCGCTGGGCAGGCGCCGCGCCAGCGTCAGCTCGAACGCCGCCAACCGCAGCAGCTCGTTGCGGTTGCGCACATGGCGGTAGAGGGTGGCCGGCGCCACACCCAGATGCCGGGCGATCTGCTTCAAGCTCACCTGCTCCAGACCCAGCTGCAGGGCCGCGGCAATGATCGCCTGCACGCTCACCCGCGGCGGCCGGCCGACGCGCGCGGGCGTGGCGACCTCCTCGTTGGTGTTGGCGATGCCGGGCGGACGGCGCACGGCGATCCTGGTTGTAGTCATGCCGGCAGTTTCAGGAGCCCTAACCCGCAAGTCCTACCCTGGACGGACGAGAGCTGGTGCTGGTCAGGCCCCTGCCCGAAGATGAGACCCCAACTTACACCAGCGCGGACCCACCATGATCATCGACGCCTGGGCTCAGCACCCTACCCTGCGCCACGCGCAGGACCCGATCTTCGACTCCCTGCGACGCTGGACCAAGGCACCGCTGCCGACGCGCGAGCTGCCGGTGGCGATGACCCTGGCCGCGATGGATCAGGGCGCGGTCGGCAAAAGCCTGATCAGCGCCTGGGTGGCGCCGCACCGGGTGATGATCGCCAACGAGGAGGTCGCCGGCTTCGTCGCACAGGCGCCGGAGCGGCTGCTCGGTGTCGGCTCGGTGGACATCCGCAAGCCGATGGCGGCGGTGCGCGAGATCCGCCGCTGCGTGCAGGAGCTGGGCTTCAAGGCGATCCGCGTACTGCCCTGGCTGTGGGAAGTCCCGCCCACCGACCGCCGCTTCTACCCCGTCTACACCGCCTGCTGCGAACTGGGCGTCCCCTTCTGCACGCAGATCGGCCATACCGGCCCCCTGATGCCTTCCGAAGTCGGCCGGCCGATCTACCTCGACCAGGTGGCGCTGGACTTTCCGGAGCTGGTGATCGTCGCCGGCCACATCGGCTGGCCCTGGACCGAAGAGGCCATCGCCGTCGCCAGCAAGCACGAAAACGTCTACATCGACACCAGCGCCTACACGGTCAAGCGCTACCCGGCGGCGCTGGTGGAATACCTGCGCGGCCATGGCCAGAGCAAGGTGCTGTTCGGCACCAACTACCCAATGATCACCCCGGCCAAGGCGCTGGAAGGCTTGAAGCAACTGGGCCTGGACGCCGAGACGCAGGCGCTGTTCCTGGGCGGCAATGCCCAGCGCGTATTCCGGCTTGGCTCCTAACCGCTCACGTTTGGGCGCCGACGGCTACTGCTTCGGATAGAAGTCGAAGTAGATGGGGTTGGACAGCCCGACCATGCCGGCACTCAGCAGCGCCGCGCCCGGCACCTGCGGGTAGGGTGCCGGCAGGCCCTGCACCTCGACGCGGTAATAGCTGCGCTGGCCAGCGGCCGGCGTGTCGCTGAAGCTCACCGAGGCGCCGGCGCTCTGATAGCTCCCAAACTCGGCGCCGTCCTTCACCACCTTCACCGTGTAGAGACCCAACTGCGCCTCGCCGCCGACGATGTCGACGCGAAAGTTCACCGGCTCGCCACTGGCCTTGGCGACGTCGCCCATCATCATGTCCATGGCGCCGTCGCCGTCGCGGTCGGCGTAGAACTCCACCCGCGCGCCGCCCGGCGCGGCGCTCACCGCCACCCGGCCACTGTCGAGCCCAAGCACCACGCCCTCGGCGCTGCGCTCACGCGCATACACCCAGGTGGTGGGCGTGCCGAGATCGTTGAAGGCGCTCTCGAACACATTGGCGGTCCAGGTCGCAGGATCGGCGCTGAAGCTGTGGTGGGAATCGCTGCCGCCACGTCCGGCGATCCGGCGCCCGGACTTGAGCAGATCGTCCCAGATGATCAGCGCGCCGGCGTTGCGCGACCAGATCGAGGAGTTCCAGACCTCCAGCGAGCGCACCATGTCGTAGCTGAAATCCCAGCTGTCGCCGCCACTGGGATGGTTGGTTGAAAAGTGAAAGCCCAGCTCCCTGGCTTTGGCGGCGATCACCGTATCCAGCTCGTCGCGCACTGCGTAGAAGCTCTGGTGGTCGTAGGGCCGCGCCGAGATGGTGTTGCCGTGGCCGCGATGGGTGGTCCACTCGGCGCCGTAGAGCAGCACCATCGAGGCCGAGCGGTAGTCGGGGTCGGCCCAGGTGTGGGTGGCGACGTCGCCCTCGACATGGCTGTCGTGGTCGGTGACCAGGAAGTAGTCCATGCCCACCGTCTCGGCCAGCGCCACCAGGCCGGCCATGGGGTGGTCGGCGGCATCGCTGCTGTGCTGGGAGTGCAGATGCAGATCGCCCTTCATCCAGACGCCGCCGTCGAGGCTCTCGATCGGCGGCAAGGCTGGCGCGCCAGTCAGCGGCGGGAGCGCATCCGGCGTGCCGCCATCCTGGCAGGCGGTCAGCAGCAGCGACAAGGCAAGGCAGTGGGCAGGGCGCATGGCGTACGAGGCGGTGTAGACGAGCCCGGCAGACTAGCGCGCGGACTTGAAGCTCCCTTGACGAGATGCGGAGAAAATTTGCCTAAGGACGCCCTGCATTAGGTTGTCATGCCGATGGAGGCTGGCCCTGCGAGTCACTAGACCGGCATGGCGACCAAGCAATCAGGCCTTGCCGTGCCCGGAGAGAAAGGGAAAGAAGCGCCGGTCGGCCTTCAGTATGTGGCGGTTGACCACTTCGTAGGCCAGGAATTCCACCACCTCGCCGGGGGTGCTGCGGCCGGCGTGCACCGCCTCACGCAGCTGGCGGGCATCGGCCAGCAGCTTGGCATGCAGCCCCTGATGCTCGACCAGCTCCGGGTAGCCGATCTCGGTCAGCACTTTTTCCTCGTCGACGAAGTGGCGGGCCACCGCGGCGACCAGGTTATCCACCTGATCCAGGATCGCCTGCGAAGTCAGACCGCCATCGGTCATCGCCGCGACCAGGCTGTTGGCGGCATCGAACAGACCATGGTGCTCTTCGTCAATCAGCGCATGGCCGCTGACGCATTGGTCCGACCAGACCAGCTGCAGCGCCGAGGCCTGCTCCCGACGACGCCAGACCTCGGAGGCGCCTCCGGGGGCGGTCACCACGCGGTCGCGGCCCTGCTCTTTGGCCCGGTAGAGCGCTGCGTCGGCGCGCTCAAACCACAGCGTCGCTGCTTCGCCGGCGAGGTGCTCGGCCACCCCGGCGCTGATCGTCACCGCCCCGGCGACCGGAAACGCCGAACTGGCGATGCCGGCGCGCAGCCGCTCGGCAACTACGGTCGCCGCAAGACCAGAGGTGGCCGGCGCGAGCACTGCGAATTCCTCGCCGCCCCAGCGGAACACCTGATCGATCTGGCGC
This sequence comes from Stagnimonas sp. FW305-C-60, assembly GCF_058782965.1. Taxonomy (NCBI): domain Bacteria; kingdom Pseudomonadati; phylum Pseudomonadota; class Gammaproteobacteria; order Nevskiales; family Nevskiaceae; genus Stagnimonas; species Stagnimonas sp. FW305-C-60. The sequence goes on along the minus strand of NZ_JBYSYF010000001.1, from coordinate 1,250,657 downwards.
GCGTTTTCGCGCAGCCGCAGGGCCGTGGTCCGCAGAACCTCGTCGCCTACCGCATGCCCAAACTGGTCGTTGACCCGCTTGAAGTGATCCAGATCGAAGACCAGCAGGCTGACCGGGCTGTGCTCGCGCTCGGAGAACGCCAGCTCGCGGGCAACCACTTCGTCGAAATGGCGGCGGTTCCAGAGTCCGGTCAGGCGATCAGTCGCGCTGAGCCGTTCCAGTTCGACGATACGCCCCTGCAACTCCACCGCATCTGAGGCGCCCGCTGAACCGCGGTCGTCGAAGACCACCACCGTTTGCTCACCCAGCGGCGTGGCATAGACGGTGGTCTTGCGTGGCGAACCGCTGACATCGGGCACCGACATCGCCCCAACCTGCTCGCCGGCGCCTAGCGCCAGCAGCTGCGCGCTGTTAGCGGTCAGCCAACCCGAGGACAATCGTTGCCGGGCGAGCTCGTTTTCAAACATCAGGCTGCCGTCCTTGCGCAGGATCAGGCCAGGTAGGGGGAAGTGGGCAAGCAGCTTCTGCGCACTGAGCCCATCGGCAATCTCGGTAGCAGTGGCGCTGGCTGTAGGACTCATGGCGCACTCGCGGAATGGAAGAACGTTTCAAGTCTGGCATGGCCCGCAGTCAACCACATTGACCCGTATCAGCGCCGCGCAGGCAGGCCTCAGTCGGTCTTCCAGAGCGGCATCTGGTAGCCCTGCTTCCGGAACAAGGTCACGCAGGCATCGACCGACTCGGCGTCCAGGGTTTTGCCACGCTCGCGAAGAATGAATTCCAGTGCCGGCTCGATGCCGCGAGCCGGCCGATACGGTCGGTGCGAAGACATCGCCTCCACCACGTCGGCCACCGCGAGAATCTTCGACTCCTGCAGAATCTGCTCGGCTTTCAGGCCCTGCGGGTAGCCGCTGCCGTCGATACGCTCGTGGTGCTGGCGGACCATGTCGGCGATCGGCCAGGGAAAGCTCACGTCCTTGAGGATCTCGTAGCCGGTCTGGGCATGGGCCTGGATGAGCCGGAACTCGATGTCGGACAGCGCCCCTGGCTTGTTGAGGAGTTCCGCCGGAACCCGGATCTTGCCGATATCGTGGATGCTGGCCGCCAGGTCCAGGCCCTGGATGCGCGAAGCACTCAGGCCCATGACCCGCGCCATGGCCACCGCCAGGTTGGCAACCCGCTTCTGGTGGCCGGAGGTGTAGGGGTCGCGCATCTCCACCGTGCTGGCGAGCGCCTCCACGGTGGCCTCCATGCTGCGCTCCAGGCGCTGCAAGCCCTGCTCGTTGGAAATCTGGGTACGCAAGGCGGTGATGCCATAGGCGAGGTCGCCCGCCATCTCGGTGAGCAGCGCCAGCTCCTCGGCGGCGAAAGCGCCGACTTCGCCGGCGTAGATGACCAGCGTGCCGAAGTTGCCGGCGGCCCCTTTCAGCGGCAGCGCGACGATGGAGCGATAGCCATGGGTACTGGCCGCCTCATGCCATGAGCGCATCGACGGCGCATTGGCGATATCGCGAATCACCTGCACTTCGCCGGTGCGGACGCTGAGTCCGGCGGGGCCGCGGCCCGCCTCGTCGTCCGCCCAGCTGAACTTGGCGTTCTGCACGTAGTCGGCGCCGTCGCCGGCCCTGGCGACCGGCCGGATCGTCCGTGCCGCGTCCTGCTCGGCGTAGCCGACCCAGGCCATCTTGTAGCCGCCCGACTCCACCGCCACCTCGCACATCCGCTGCAGCAGCTGCTCTTCGCTCACCGCATGGACCACCGCCGAGTTGCAGGCGCTCAAGGACTTCAGCGTGCGGTTCACCCGGCGCAGACGGTGCTCGGTCTCCAGCTGCCGCGCAGTGGTCAAGGCAAAGCCGATCTGATCGGCGAGCTGGCTGGCAAAGGCGATCTCGTCGGTTTCCCAATGGTGCTCAGGCCCGACGTGCTCCAGGCACAGCAGCCCGACATTCTTGGTGGCCACCTGCACCACGACGTCGAGCATGGAGGTGATGCCCAGCGGCTTGATGTAGCTCTCGACATAGCCGCTGGTGCGCGCATCGCTCAGCGGCTGGTCGGCATCGACAAAGCTGGACTCCTTGAACGCGCGGAACTCGTTGCGATACTCGTGCTCCTTCATCACCAAGCCGGCCGAGTGGCGCGCCGGAGTCGCCTCGTAGAGGTCGACGCAGCGCAGCTCGGACTCGGTGGCGTCAAACAGCCAAATGCTGGCCCGCTCGACCCGCGCTACCCGCGCCACTCGCTCGGTGATCTCGTGTGCCAGCGTCTCGACATCGCCGGCGGCCAGCGCGCTGGAATGGATGATCTCGCCCAGGGCCTGCAGCTGCGCCTGCACGCGCAGCAGCCTGGCCTTGCGCTGCTCCTCCTCCAGCTTGCTCTCGGTGATGTCCAGCACCACGCCCTGAAAAAACACCGGCTGGCCCTGGGCATCGCGCTCGACCGTGGTGCGGTCATCGACCCAGATCACCGCGCCGGCCTTGCTGCGGATGCGGTACACCTGCGCGAACTGCTTGGCGCCGCTGGCCAGATGCGCCGCCACCTCCTTGGCAATCTGCGGCAGATCGTCGGGGTGGATCAGATCAGCAAACGCCTTTTTCCCCGACAGCAATTCGTCAGGCTCATAGCCCCACTGGCGTACGTTCTGCGACACATAGTCCACCGGCCAGCCCGGCTTCGCCGCCCAGCGGAACAGCACCGTGGGGCTCTGTTCGATCAGCAGATTGGCGAGCCGCAGGCTCGCCTCCATCGCCTTGCGCGCGCTGATGTCGCGCACCGCGACGACGTTGTAGAGCCGGTCCAGCTCGACGCGCTTGACGCTCACTTCCACCGGAAAGCTGGAGCCGTCGCGGCGCCGGTGGCTGCTTTCCATGACCACCATTTCCGACTTCTTCAGAGCCAGCTCCATCTTGGCCTGTACCGCCGCGGTGAACCCCGGGTCGATGTCAGGCACCTTCATCGTCAGCAGCTCCTCGCGGCTGTAGCCCAGATCCCGGCAGCCGGTCTTGTTGACGTCGAGAAACCGCTGTGTGAGCGGGTCGACCACCTCGATGGCATCGGCGGACTGGTCGATCAGCTCGCGGAACAGTTTGAGATTCTGCTGGCTGGTCTTGAGCTCGGTGATATCGGCGTAGGTGCCGAGCACGCCAACCACCTCACCGCTGTCGTTGAGCAGCGGCAGCTTGCTGGTCAGCAAGGTGATGTGCCGGCCATCCGGGGTGGTCTGCGGCTCCTCGATGAAGATCTTGGCCTTGCCGCTGTTGATGACCTCAAGATCATCGGCCCGGTACAGCTCCGCCTGTTCGCGCCAGCCGAGCTGAAAGTCGGTCTTGCCGACCAGATCCCTGGGCTCGGACAGGCCGGCGTCGTGGGCGAAAACCGCGTTGCCGCCGAGGTACACAAGCTGGCGGTCTTTCCAGAACACCCGTACTGGGATGGTGTTGAGTATCCCCTCGATGAGTTGTTGCGAGGCGCGCAGCGCCTCGTCGGCGCGTTTGCGCTCGGTGATGTCCTCACCAATGCTGGCGGTGCCGATCACCTCGCCATTGGCAGAATGCAGCACCGAGTTGTTCCAGCGGATCAGGCGCCGCTCGCCACTGCGGGTCAGAATCTCGTTTTCGTGGTGCTGGGCTTCCGTCTGGTCGGCCAATAGCCCGCTGAACACCTCGGCCAGTTCGCCTGCGCCGGCGGGCGGCACAAAGCGCTCGAACCAGTTTTTGCCCAGCACCGCCTCGCGCGTTTCGCCGACCAGCTGCAGGAAGTAGTCATTGCAGTAGGTGATCCTGGACTCGACATCGAGCATCACCGCCGCCAGTTGCACGGTTTCGAGCAAGACGCTGAACCGCCTGTCGCTCTCCCTTAAGGCCGCTTCCGCCTGCTTGCGCTCGGTGATATCGCGCAGGTTGACGACGATGCCGGCCACCGCCGGCACCGCCAGCAGGTTGCGATTCATCGCCTCGGTGTTGCGCCAGACGCCCGCCTTGGTCCGGTAACGCGCCTCGGTCTTGGTGGTTCTCTCCGGGTGCTCCAGCAGCTCCGCCAAGCCACGCTCGATGCTGGCAAGGTCATCCGGATGCACCAGCGAGCGCAGCTCGCTGCCGACCAGCTCCGCCGGCTCGTACCCGCCCATGGCCTGCACCGCCGGGCTGATGTAGCGGACTTTGAGGTCGGCGCCAATCACCGCGACGATGTCGGAGGTGCCCTCGATCAGGGAGCGGAACCAGACCTCGCTCGCCTTCAACACCCGCTCGGCCTGGCGGCGCTCGCGAATGTCGCGGATATTGGCCCAGGTACCCAGCATCGCGCCCGACTCCGAGCGCACCGCGAACGCCCGTACCGAGACTGGCACCAGGCTGCCGTCCTTGTGGATGTACTCTTTTTCGTATTCGTCGGAATAGCCTCGCTGCGGCACCTGCTTTTCGAGCACCTCGGCATTCATCGCCAGATATTGCGGAGCGGTGATCTCAGCGTAGTGGCGCCCCAACAGCTCCTCGCGCTTGTAGCCCAGGAGGTCCAGGTAGGCCTGGTTGAATTCGGTGAGCCGGCCGCGCAGATCTATCTGCACGATGCCGTCGCGGCTGGACTCGAACAGACCGCGGTAACGGGCCTCGGAGGCCCGTGCTTCGGCTTCAGCGGCCTGGCGTCGGGTAGCGTCGGCACGCGCGGCTAGCGCCATGCGCACCGCAGGACCCAGCCGGGCCAGACGGTCCTTCAACACGAAGTCGGCGGCACCTGCCTTGATCAGCTCGGCCGCAGCGTCGTCGCTAAGCGCGCCGGTGACCAGAATGAAGGGAATTTCCGGGTGGCGCTCGCGCAATAGACGCAGCGCCTCGCCGCCATCAAACCCCGGTAGCTTGAAATCGGCGAGCACTAGGTCTGGCCGGAAGGCGTCCAGCGCCTCCAGAAACGCCTGCCGAGTCGCCACCCGCTGCGTGTGGCAAACCAACCCAGCCTTGCTCAGCGCGCGCGCATTGATCTCGGCGGCTTCCGCCTCGTCTTCCAGCATCAAGATGCGGATGACGTCGCTCATCACGGCCGCTCCGGCGCCAGCCCGCTCACGCAAGACCACCGGTGCCGGAACGCATCGTCCGCGCCGGTAAGGCGTCCTTGCTGCTGGTGTTGGCCCTGATCGACATAGAACCCCCGGTAGCGGTCCGCTCGCAACGCGCCGGATGGCGGCGATGCGCTTCCGTCCCTAGCGAAAGCGTCGCTGCGAGCTGGTTTGATGTAGTGCCCGGCCCTCGTTACAGCAATGACTTGGGTCAATCCTGCCACGGCGGCACCGGTCGGTGTGGCGAGCCTGCGGCTCAGTCAGACCAGATCGAAGATCCGCTCACCGGCTCTCAGCACCAGGCGCGCGCGCAGGGCCGACAGATTCTCGCGCGCCAGCGACCAGCGGCGATCCAGCAGGACCAGCTCGGCGCTAGAACCCAGGGCGATACGCCGGGGCGGCCCACCCGGCGCCGTCGCCGCCGTAGTGAACAGGGCCAGCGCCTGCTCGGGGCTCAAGGCCTCGCCGACCGCCATCCGCTGGCCGGCGCGGCTGCGCCGCGTCACCGCGGCCTGCATCGCCAGCCAGGGGTTGGCATCGCCGAAGGGCGCATCGCTGCCGCCACCGACGGGGATGCCGGCATCAAGTAGGCTGCGCAGACGGTACAGCCAGGGCTGATCATCGGCGGCGACCTCGCGCAGATAGGCATCGCCGCGCTCGGCGATGAAATTGGGCTGGGTCACCACCGTGAGGCGCAGTGCGGCGACTTCCTCCAGCAGCTCGGGCGGCAGCACCGAGGCGTGCTCGATGCGATCACCCTCGCGCACACCGGCCTCGCGCAGGGCGCCGAGCGCGAACACCAGATCGGTGCGGCTGACGCAGTGGAAGGCCACGGCGCGGCCGGCGCGATGGCTGGCGCGGATGTCGGCGCAGAGCACCTCGAAGTCCGGCAGCTCGTGATCGTGCAGGTGGAATTTTCGCGCGCCCCGCAGCAAGCCCGGCCGGTCCGGCAGGGCATCGAGACTGGCGTCGCCCATCAGCATCAGGTTCTGCAGCAGTTCGCCTCGCGCCTGCGCGGCGACGAAGCCCTCGGCGGCGGCGAGATCGTTGTTCGGCGTGGTGTCGGTGACGCCGGTGACGCCGTAGCTGGCCAGCAGGCGGCTCGCCCGCGCCAAGCTCAGCGGCCGGCGCGGCAGGCGGCCACGCAGCCAGTCGTCGGCATCGTAGAGGCGGCCGGTGGCGCGGCCGTCGACGCGCTCCAGCGGGTCGTCGCCATTCGCCGATTCGATCTCGGCCAGCGCGGCGGAGTTGAGCAGCCAGAGCCGGCCACTGCGCTGCTGGATGCGCAGCGGCACGTCGGGCAGAAGGGCATCGAGCGCGTCGCGGTCCAGTTCACCGGCCACCGACTCGTGATAGCCGATGCCGCGCAGCCATTCGCCCGGCGCCAGCTCACGCGTCCGCGCCCGCAGCTGTGCGCGCAGTTCGTCCGTGGTGTGGACCTGCGGCGGACCGCAGGGGACCGAGTCCAGCGCCGCTGCCAGCGCATAGAGATGCAGGTGATGGTCGTGCAGCCCCGGCAGCAGCGCGCCGCCCTGCGCCTCGACCAGGGGTTCGTCGGCGCCGAGCCGCGGCAGACGCGGCGCGATCTCGGCGATGCGGCCGGCGGCGACGCGCAGGTCGGCGATGAGCCCGCCGGGCAGCTCGGCTTCGCGGATCAGCATGCCAGCCCCCACTCCGACAGAACGGCTGCGATATCCGCGCCCAGCGCCGCCGCCGTTCCAGCCGCCGCGCGACGGCGTGGCGCCGCCACCGGCTGGCCGCTGTGCGCTAGCACCCGGCTCCAGTCGGCCATCCGGGCCGGCACATCGGACGGCGTATCGAAGTCCAGCGCCGCACGCACCACACCAGCCAGGGACAGGGCCAGCAGCTGCCCGCCGCCCTGGCGCCAGCTGGCCCAGGCGGCGAGCGCGGCATGGATGCCGCTGAGCGGATCGGCGATGGCGTCGCCGCAGATCAACGACTCGCCGTGCGACTGCCGCAGCAGCGCTGACAGGCCGGCGGCGATGCCGGCATCGTCGCCATAGGCGATGGCGTTTTCCCACTCCGGCTCGCGGCCGTAGCCGCTCAGGCTGAGCCAGGTCAACCCCGGGTTTTCGCGCAGCAGCTGCTCGGCCGAGATGCCCATCTGCCGCAGCGCACGCGGCCGCGAAGCCTCGATGACGATGTCGGCCTCCGCCAACAACGCGCGCAGCTGCTCGCGGCCGGCGGCACTGGCGAGATCGAGCGCGACGCTGCGCTTGCCGGCATTGAGCAGGTCGAAGAATTCCGGCGAGCCGCGCCGGGCGCCGTCGGGGCGTTGCGTGCTTTCGACCTTGACCACCTCGGCGCCCAGGCGCTGCAACAGATGAGCACACAGAGGCCCAGCCCAGAGCGAGGACAGATCGACCACGCGCGGATGCCGCCTGCGGTGCCTCAAACCCCTCTCCCCTTGTGGGAGAGGGGCGGGGGAGAGGGGGCCCTCCAGTTGGCGCAGAATCTCCTCCAGAACCGCACCGCCCTGGTTCAGTACCTGATGATTCCAGAACCGCAGCACACGAAAGCCCTCACTCCGTAGCCAGGCATCACGCTGGGGGTCGGAGGCGCTATCCAGATGCTGGCTGCCGTCAAGCTCCACGACCAGCTTCGAGCCAAAGCAAACGAAGTCGAGGATGTAAGGCCCCAGCGGCGCTTGGCGCTTGAATTTATGGCCTTTCAGACGGCCGGCGCGCAGCTGGTACCACAGCGCCTTTTCGGCATCGGTCATGCTGCCGCGCAGTTCCTTTGCGAAGCTGAGAGGCACGCTGCGCGCCCCCCTCTCCCCTACCCCTCTCCCACGAGGGGAGAGGGGAACAACTTGCACGGCCCTGAGCCGGTGCGTGGCCAGCAGCCAAGGCGGGAGCCGCGGCTCCGGGCTGCGCGCCAGCGCCAGGCCCAGCAAGCGGCCTTGCTCCACCAGGGCCGACGTGGACCTCTCGCGCAGTGCGGCGGCGACCGAGGGCCAATCGGCGTCCACTTCGGTCTCCAGCCAGGCCGGCAGCAAGGCCCAGTCGTCGTCGCGGGCCAGGTTCACGGCGAGTTCGCCATCGGCGGTCGCCAGCAGCCGGCAACTGCCGCCCATCGACACCGCGCCGGCACGCGAGTAGCCGGTATAGGCCGCGCGCTCGGCCAGGAGCTGCGAGCCGCGCAGGCCATCGAGCGTGCTGGCGGGCGCGAGGCTGGCGAGTGCCGCTAGGGCACCGTCGGCGCAGGCGGCGAGCGCGCTCGGCAACAGGCAAGGCGGGCCGTCGGCGCGACCGGTGAGCGCCATCAGACCGGAGTCGGCCCAGCTCAGCGCCGGGTGCTCATCCGGCAGCGCCAGCTCTCTCTCGGGGGCTACGCCCAGCGCGCTCAGCAGCCGCTGCGCGTAGGCACGCGCGACTTGCTCGGGCGCCTCGGCGCCGGCGTCGGGGCTCAGGCCTTGCGCTGCGCCCACAGCGCTTCAGACCGCGTCTGCACACCGGCGATGGCGCCCGCGAATCCGGCTTGCAGCCGGCGCCCGAGCAGGGCGACGACGACATGCCGCAACCAGCCCGCGAGATGAAAGTGCGAGCGATAGCGCGTCAGTTCCGGCCCCAGTGCCTCAACCTCCTGCGAGCGCAGGCTGGACAGCGTGCCCGGCACCGGCTTCATGCAGTAGACGAAGCGCTTGCCCTCGACGTACTCCTTCACGAATTCACGCTGCGGCTGCGGCCTGCCGAGCAGCTTCACCTGCATGTCGATGGGGTCGCCGGGCTTGAACGTGGTGCGGAATTCGACCTGGAAGGGATTCCATTCCCGGTACTTCGACACGTCGGTGATGACCTCCCAGACCACGGCTGCGGGGGCTTTGATTTCCAGGGTCTTTTCGATGACGAACATCGGCGGTTTCCGGTCGCGTTTCTTGTAGGCGTTAGTTTCGCTGAAGCCGACGATAACGCCTCCCGCGTGCGGATGAGAGTGGCCTTGGCGGCAGCCCGGACGAAGCCCGGGGTTCTGCCCCAGCAAACATCGATGACCGGGATAGCATCCGGGCTACGGCACTTGTCCGGATATCTGCTTAGGGTGGGCTTCAGCCCACGCGTCGATGCGTTGAACGCGCGTGGGCACGCTGAACTTTGCCCACCTCGCTAACCACCACCAATGTTGCAGTTGAAGATGTTGGGACTGGCCGGATCCTGCAAGTTCGTTTGCACGATCTAGCAGCCGCCGACGTCCACGCTGGGTCCGCCAGAGGCACTGGGGCGGTCGCTCTGGCCGCCGTCATTCTCGCCACCACCACCGCCTGCCATGCCCACCAGTACCAGGGCTCCGACAACGGCGACTCCGCCCCAGAGCCAACCGGCAACACCGCGATCACCATCGGCATTCAGCCGCCAAGCCTGTGAATCACCGCCGAGCGGTACGCCCAAGACACTGGTTCGAGTTTTCCCTTGCTGCCACTCCGATGTCAGAAGCGACGCATTCAGCGATCTGGCCTCAATCTGCTCTGCCAACGGCCCAAATAGCCCGCGTGGCGCCTGCCAGGCCAACTCCATGCGTTGCGGCGCTGACTGACCACCGAAGCGGAGCTGCAATTGCAGGCCAAGACCTTCAGCCGCCGCAAGACTACTGGAGCTAAACAGAGCGACACAGCAAAAACCGGCCACAAGACCTGATCGTTTCATCCCGAATTCCCATATTGAGTGTTTTCCCACAGGAGAAAACGGCGAACGGAATGAATGGTTGACCCCGGCCTACACGAACTCCTGCCGGATCACCCGCCGCAGCACCTTGCCCAGTTCGTTGTAGGGCAGCGCGTCCTTGAAGACGATCTTCTGCGGCACCCGCGAGGAGCGCAGGCTGGCCTTCACCAGCTCCTGCAGTTCGGCGACCTCGGCCGCACTGCCCGGCTTGAGGACGACCGCGGCGGCAACACCTTCGCCCCACTGCTCGTCGGGCATCGCCACCACGGCGACATCGGCGACCGCCGGATGGCCCAGCAGCACGTCCTCGATCTCGCCGGGGGAGATGTTCTCGCCGCCGCGCACGATCACGTCGTCGGCGCGGCCGTCGAGAAACAGATAGCCCTCGGCATCGAGATAGCCGCGGTCCTTGGTCGGGAACCAGCCGTCGTTGTCGAGCTGGCTGCCGAGCGCCAGGTATTCGCCCGAGACCTGCGGGCCGCGCACGAACACCAGGCCGGCTTCCTCGGGGCCGAGCACCTTGCCCTCGTCACTGCGGATCTCGATCTCCACCGCGCCCGGCTTGCCCACGGAGCCCAGGCGCCGGCGCACCGCCGGGTCCTCGCTGCTGGCCGCGGCGCGGTGATCTTCCGGCCCGAGCACGGCGATGGTGGAGCTGGTTTCGGTGAGGCCGTAGGCATTGGTGAAGTCCACCTCCGGCAGCAGGGCCATCGCCTTCTGGATGGTCGTGAGCGGCATCTTGCCGCCACCGTAGGCGAGCGCGCGCAGGGCCGGAAGATTGGCCGGCTCGCCGCTGTCGAGCAGATGGTCCACCACCCGCTGCAGCATGGTCGGCACCAGGAAGGCATTGCTGACCTGGTGTTCGCGGCAGGCCGCCAGCCAAGCCTTGGCGTCGAAGCCTTCGAGCTGGACCATGCGCCGGCAGGCGTAGGTGGAGGACAGCACCGCCGAGATGCCGGCGATGTGGTACGGCGGCACGGTGACGATGATCGCGTCGTTCTCGTCGGCGGAGGCGAATTCCACGGTGCCGAAGATGTAGCTCGACAGATTCTCGTGGCGCAGGATCGCCGCCTTGGGCTTGCCGGTGGTGCCGCTGGTGAACAACTGCACGGCGACCGCTCGCGGGTCGTCGGCCGGTGTCGGCTCCTCACTGGTGGCGGGCAGCGACAGGAAGGCGGCGCGGTCCACCACCTGCACGTCGGCGCGCGGCGTGATGAGCTTGACGTAGTCGGCGCTGGTGACCAGATAGGCCGGGGCGACACGCTCGATCAGCTCGTTGATCTCCGGCGCGGTGAGCCGGTAGTTGAGCGGCACGTAGGGGACGTTGGCGTAGGCGGCGGCATAGATCGCCACCGGCGCCGCCGGACTGTTGACGTCGAGCAGGGCCACGTACTTGGCACCGCTGGCACGGATCGCCGCGGCGGCATTGACCGCCGCCGTGCGCAACTCGGCATAGGTGTAGCGGCTGTCGCCGGAGACGACGCCGATGCGGTCGCCGAAGGCTTCGGCGGCCATGTCGAGAATGGTGGAGATGTTCATGGGCGTGAGGGGTGAGGAGTGAGAGGTGAGGCGAAGAAGAATGGGTGCCGCGTCGGCGGTGTGGCCTGCCGTTACGCCTCCCGCCTCACCCCTCCCGCCTCACTATCCGTCAGTCCGAAGACGGCAGCTGCTTGGCCTGCTTGATCTCCAGCGCCACGCCGTCGAGCGCCAGCGAGCCCTTGCCGCCCTTGGTGCAGAGCAGTTCCAGCGACTCGTCGGCGTTGACGTAGCGCTTGCCGATCAGCGTCTCGCCGGCCTGCGCCGGGTCCAAGGTGCCACCGCCGGTGGCGGTCGGGGCGATCATGTCGACGCCGCCGCAGCTCAGCGCGTACTCGCCGGCCGGGGCCTTGATGACCATCACCTGGGTATCGCAGACCGCGCTCTTGAAACGCCCGCCCGCCTTCAACACGGTTTTCGCCATGTGCAACTCCTCCTATGAATGGCGGCGATTGTGGCAGAGCGCGGCCGGCTCAAACCTCGTCCAAATGGGCCAGCACCGAGCGCGCCCAGGCATCCAGACGCCGGTACAGCGCATGGCGCGAGGCGAACAGGAAGTGGCTGTGCCCGGCCTCCGGCTGGATAAACAGCGTCACGTCCGGGCTCCGGGTGAAGGCGGTGGGCACCTGGTGCGGATCGCCGACCATGTCGCGCTCGCCGATGCCGAGAAACACCGGCACCCTGATCTCGGCCGCCTCCGGCGCGATGTTGCCCGGCACCATCGAGAAGAACGCCGGCACCGGCAGCAGCGGCGCGCGCGCCGCCTTGATCGCCTCGACCCCGCGCGGGTCGGCCTTGGCACCCGCAAAGATGCTGTTGGAGGTCGGCGCGCCCTTGATCTCGGGGTAGTCGCTCACGAACATCTTGCGCGCGGCGGGCACCACCTCGGCGCGCACGGCGGTGACCGATTCGGCGGCCAGTTCCTTCACCCGCGGGCTGACGTATTCCGGCAGGCCGCGGGTGGAGAAGCCCAGTACCGCGATGGCCGCGTGCTGGGCGTGCCCGGCCTGCTGCAGCACGGTGAACATCGCCCCCATCGAATGACCGACGCCGACGCTGCGCAACTGCGGCAGCGGCCCGAACTGCGGCAGCAGGGCGCCGCTACGCAATTGCTCCAGCACCTGGGCGGTGGCTTCGGCATTGGCCTGCATCACCCGCTCGGGCGTCAGCGCATAGCTGTCGGCGGGCTTGTCGCTGTCGCCGATGCCGGCGTGGTCGAGGGTGACGACGAGGTAGCCGCGCCCGGCCATCTGCCGGGCAAAGGAAAAGCTCTGGTCGCCATCCGACGACTGCAGGTCGTAGTAGCGGCGCGACATGCCGCCGCCAGGCAGGCAGACCAGCACCACCGGCGGCTGCGCCAACTCGGCCGGAGCAAAGACCTCGGCAGCGATCCGCAGCGGCGCTTCGCCCGGCAACTGGACCGCGGTGGTCAGTCGCCGCGTCACCGTGGCCGCCATCAGACCGCCGACAACACCGCGCCGGCCATGCCGGAGGACACCAGCACGTTCTCGACCTTGCGCTTGGTCACCTGATTCACCGAGGTCCCGCGCACCTGGCGGACACCCTCGGCCATGCTGTTCATGCCGTGGATATAGGCCTCGCCGAGCAGACCGCCGTGGGTGTTGGTGGGGATGATGCCGTCCAGCTCCAGCGCGCCGCTCTTCACGAATTTCGCCGCCTCGCCCTTGCCGCAGAAGCCGAAGGCTTCGAGCTGCATCAACAGGTGCGGGGTGAAGGCCTCGTAGAGCATCGCCGCCTGCATGTCCTTGGGGCCCAGGCCGGTCTGCGCCCACAGGCGGCGGGCGGTGCCGACGGCCTCGGGCATCACGGTGAGGTCCTCGTGGTAGTAGTTGCTGATGACTTCCACGTTGTAGGGAATCGACTGGCAGGCACCGGTGATCTTCACCGGCTTCTGCTTCAGGTCTTTCGCGCGCTCCAGCGAGGTGACCAGGATGGCCACGCCGCCGTCGCTTTCCTGGCAGCAGTCGAGCAGGCGCAGCCAGGGTTCCTGGATCCACTTCGAGTTCTGGTGATCTTCGACGGTGATCGGCTTGCCGTAGAACCAGGCCTTGGGATTGGTCGCCGCGTACTTGCGCTCCAGCACCGAGACATGCGCGAGGTCGGCATTGGTGATGCCGTAGGTGTGCATGTAGCGGGCCGCCTGCAAGGCGCCCCAGCTCGCCGGCGTCATCGCGCCGAAGGGAATGCACCAGAGCAGCGAGCCGGTGCCGTGGCCGCCGGTATAGCCCTGCATGTTGGTCGGGTTCTGGCCGAAGCGGTACTGGCTGCGCTCGTTCATCGCGCGCCAGATCAGCACGTTCTTGCACAGGCCGGCGTTCACCATCGCCATCGCCTGAGCGATGGTGGCCGCCGCCGCCGCGCCGCCGCCGGGGATGCGCGTGGTGTAGGCCAAGTCCTTCACCCCGAGGCAGCGGGCGAGACCAATCTCGTCGCTGTTGTCGATGGTGAAGGTGATCATGCCATCGATGTCGCGCGGATCGACGCCGGCGTCCTCGCAGGCGGACTTGGCGCATTCGGCGGCCAGCTGCAGCTCGCTGCGGCCGGACTCCTTGGAGAACTCGGTGGCGCCGATGCCGGCAATGGCGGCTTCAGTAAAGGTACGGGACATTTGCACTTCCTTGGTTCAGGGCACGGCCGCTCTTGAAGCTGCCGTTGTGAGCAGGCCCGAGGTCGCAGCGAGGAGCGGAGCTGTACTGAAGTACAGCGAGCACCATAGCCGCGAGATCGGGCCGCGCAGCAGGCGGATTCACGAGCGGGGGCGGAAGACGTGGACCTTGTGCTTGTTCATGGTGTCTTCAAAGCCCACCTCGACCTCCAGGTCCATCTTCATGTCCTCCGGCTTGATGCCGACGACGTTGGAGACCATGCGGATGCCTTCGGCCAGCTCGATCACCGCGACGATGGGCGCCTCGCGGAAGCCAAACGGTGGCGGGTGACGCGGGATGGTCCAGGACACCACCTTGCCGGTACCGGCCAGCTGGACTTCCTGCCGGTTCAGGCTGTGGCAGTGCGGGCACATCGGCCGGGGCGGGAACACGAACTGGCCGCAGTCGCCACACTTCTGGCCGATGAACTCCTCACGGTCACAGGCCTCCCAGAACGTCTTGGCGTCGGGAGTGACGATGGGGGCGATACGGATCGGCTTGGGCGCGGCGGGGGCCGCCGGGGCACCTTCGGTCGGAGTGCTCATAGAGTCCTGGAATGTATACGGAATGCGTTCGCGCCAATGCAGTCTGGGGCGCCATGACTCCACGGTAGCGGGCGGCCGGCGACAACTGCCTGCCACAAACGGGTGAGTTGGAATTCCCATTGCCCCGGCAACGGCAGGCAAACGAGGATGGCTTATCCATGACAGGTCGTGCGACCAGAGCGCGGAGGGCGCGCTGGCGCGGCGTAGACCAATGAATTCCAAACTCCAAGGAGAGCAGGCATGAAGCCTGGACGTAGGCTGTACCGTGGTCTGAGTCTATTGCTGCTGGTCACCCTAGGCGCCTGCGGGCGCTCCTCGCCCCCCGGGGCGCCGGGCGGTACCGACGGCGGCGACAGCAACAAGGCGGAGGTCCGCCGCACCGAGTACGGCCTGGTGCACATCAAGGCCGACAGCTACCAGGGCCTGGGCTATGGCTACGGCCATGCCTTTGCCGAGGACAACCTCTGCGTCATCGCCGACAGCTACGTGACCGTCAGCGGCGAGCGCAGCAAGTACTTCGGCCCCGATGCCAGCTGGGAGTTCACCGGCAACGGCACCACCAACAACAATCTCAACTCCGACTTCTTCTTCAAGCTGCTGATCGCCGAGCAGCGGGTGGAGAAACTCCTGGCTCTGGCGCCACCGCGCGGCCCGCGTCCGGAAGTGCGCGCCCTGGTGCGTGGCTATGTCGCCGGCTACAACCGCTACCTGCGCGAGACCGGCATCGCCAATCTGCCCGACCCCAGCTGCCGCGGCGCCCCCTGGGTGCGCGAGATCACCGAGATCGACGTCTACCGCCGCTTCTACCAACTGGCGCTGCTGGCCTCCTCCGGCGTCGCCATCGACGGCATCGGCGGCGCACAGCCGCCGACCCTGGGGCTGATCCCGCAGGTGCCGGCCCTGCCCAGCACCGAGCAGCTGCGCGAACTCGGCAAGGCCTATCAGGGCATCCAGATCGGCAGCAATGCCATTGCCCTGGGCAAGGCCGCCACCAGCAACGGCCGCGGCATGCTGCTCGGCAATCCGCATTTCCCCTGGGACGGCTCCGAGCGCTTCCATCAGGTGCACTTCACCATCCCGGGCGTCGTCGACGTCACCGGCGTCTCGCTGTTCGGCGTGCCGCTGGTGGTGATCGGCCATACCAGGAATCTGGCCTGGAGCCACACGGTCTCCAGCGCCTGGCGCTTCACGCCGTACCAGCTCACGCTGGTGCCGGGCCAGCCGACTTCCTACCTGGTCGATGGCGCGGCGGAGGCGATGACGCCCTACCCGCTCAGTGTGGAGAGCCTGCAGGCGGATGGCAGCCTGGGGACGGTGGATCGCACGCTCTACACCACTCGCTGGGGCCCGGTGTTCACCAGCGTGCTGGGCCTGCCACTGTTCCCCTGGCTGCCGGTACAGGCCTACGCGATGGCCGATGCCAATGCCGAGAACTTCCGCTACGTCAATCATTTCCTCGAGGTGGATCGCGCCCAGTCCACCGAGGAGCTGCTGGAAGTGCTCAAGCGCAACCAGGGCATCCCCTGGGTCAACACGCTCGCCGCCGACAGCGCTGGCAAGGCCTTCTACGCCGACATCTCGGTGACGCCCAATGTGCCGGACGCCAAGGCGCTGAGCTGCGCCGGGGTGCTGGGCCTGGTCACCCAGCCGCTGCTGGGCCTGCCGGTGCTCGACGGCTCGCGCAGTGCCTGCGCCTGGGATGTCGACGAGGACGCGGTGCAGCCCGGCACCATCGGCCCGGCACGCATGCCGCACCTGTTCCGCGACGACTACGTCACCAACTCCAACGACAGCTACTGGCTCTCCAACCCGGCCGAGCCGCTGGAGGGCTATGCCCGCATCATCGGCGACGAGCGCAGCGAGCGGCGCATGCGCACCCGCCTGGGCCTGGTGATGGTCGAGGAGCGCCTCGCCGGCAGCGATGGCCTGGCCGGCAATACCTTCAGCCGCCAGCAGTTGCAGGACCTGCTCTACAGCGACCGCCAGCACGCCGCGGACCTATGGCTGGACAGCTTCCTGCCGTTCTGCCAGCTGACGCCGGTAATGCTCGGCGCCGGCGGCCCGGTGCTGACCTCCGAGGCCTGCGCGGTGCTCGCCGCCTGGGATCGCACGAGCCGCCGCGACAGCCCGGGCGCGGCGCTGTGGGAGCGCTTCATCGCCAACCTCTACGGCCCGGCCATCCCTTCCGGCTCGGCTGCCGACTATGGCGCCTTCGCCAGCGTCTGGACCCAGCCCTTCGACGTCAACGATCCGGTGCACACGCCCTCGGGCATCAACCTGCTGAACCCCCTGGTGCAGGCCGCCTTCGCAGCGGCCATTACCGACCTGCAGGGCGCCGGGCTTGCGCTCGATGCCAGCATGGGTCAGGCGCAGGTGGAGATGCGCGGCACGGAGGCCATCCCGATCCACGGCGCCTTCGGCGACTACGGCTCGTTCAACGACATCAAGTCGGTCTGGGACGCTGTCCACGGCTACAACGACGTGGTGCACGGCTCCAGCTTCATCGAGGTGGTGAGCTTCGACGGCGACGATTGTCCGGATACCCAGACCATCCTCACCTATTCGCAGAGCGCCAACCCCGCCTCGCCGCACTATGCCGACCAGACCTGGCTGTACTCGCAGGGCGGCTGGGCGCCGGCGCGCTACTGCGAAAGCGAGATCGCCGGGCACCTGAGCAGCACGCGGACGCTCGCCGAGTAGCGCGGTAAAGAAACTGCCGAGCCTCCCCGTTGCGGGGAGGCCTCAGGCCAGGGCCAGGATCGACCGAGGCCTACTTCTTGGCCTTGGCCGCCTTCTTCTCGGCCGCAGTCTTGGCCGGCTTCTTCTTGGTTTCCTTCTTGCGATCCATGCCCTTGCTCATGCCGATGGCTCCGGTTTAGTGGCCGAGGGTTCCGCGGTTTCACCGCGGGCCAGCTTCTTCAGGCGCTTTTCTTCCTGCTGCTTGTTTTTCTTCAGTTCCCGCTGCCGCTTGTCGAACTGGTAATTGGGCTTGGCCACGGGAGCTCCGATGATTGGGTTGCACAGTGTAGGCCTTAAGACGCGCGGGCATCGGTTTTGACTCCCGCGGCGCTGCTCACAGCCCCGGTTCCGGCTCCGGCGGCGCGCGGCTGGGCTCGGCCTTGGCCAGGGCCATCCAGGTGGCGAAGCCGAGTTTCAGGGGCCGTTTCGGGGCCAGCCTGGCGACTTCGAGGCGGCTCTCGCTGGCAATCAGCACCCCGCACTCGGGCGGGATTTCGGCAGGCTCGGCGATGCCGGCCTGCAACACGTAGTAGCACTCGGCCGACAACGCGAGGTAGCCGGCACGCTTGTCCGGCTTCTTGAGGTCGGAGAGCAGATCGGCACGGCGCACCTTGATCTCGTGCACCACCGGCTCGACGTAGTCCTCCACCGTGGTGTTGCGGATCGAGTAGACATCCGGCCGCAGTTGCAGCCAGCTCTCTCCCGGCTTGGCCCGCAGGCTCAGGCCCCGGTAGGCGACGCGGCCCTGGCGCTGCATTTCCTCGGCAACGCGCTGCACCAGCGACTCGTGGGCGTCGAAGGCGGCGCGGTTGCGGTCCAGCGTCTGCGCCAGATGCGCGATGCCGGCCTCGGTGACGCGCAGATACTCCTTGCCGCTCGGCTCCAGCCGCCGCTCCAGCAGGCCGGCGGCCAGCAGCTCGATCTCCACCGTATCCAGGCAGGGCCAGCCGGCCGAGCGGTACATCTGCCGCAGGCGGCGGTCGTGTACGCGCGAGAGTTGGTTCGGGCGGGTCTCCGACACGGGGCTCCTGGACGGCGGCGGGCAGCGCATTCTGCCCCAGGGAAACCCGCCGGCAGAGGCCGGGGCGCAACAAAAAGCCCCCGCCATCCTTTGGATGGCGGGGGCCTGCGACCGAGCCCGGAGGCGCGGATTCTGTAGCCGCCCTCAGCTGTCGTTGCCGATGCGGATCAGGGCATCCAAGGAGAACCGGCGGCTGCTGATGACCTCATCCGACTCGGTATTTACCTCCACCGCAAAGCCCACGCGACCGGCCTTGGAGAAGTAGACCGTCACCGGCGAGCTGCCCGGAGGCGACACCACCACCGTGTTGTTGGCGCCCAGGGCCCAGGTGCCACTGCCGCTGTCGCTCTCGTCGGGGGTGCCATTGGTGCTGACATAACCGGTCGACGTACAGCCGCTATTGGTGCAATCCGGACCCTGGGCGCGGAATCCGGCGGACTTGTTGACGGCGGAATAGGTGAAGGTGCCGCCGGTGTCGCTGGTCGCCGTGAACGTCAGCGAAACATTGGAGCTACCGGACGCGGAGGTAATCGTGTGATTGCCGGCATTGCTTCCGGTCTCGCTCTCCAGCGACAGCAGCTTGTAGGTACCGACGACATCGGCGGCGGTAAGCGCGGTGTTGACGCTCTCCAGCGCAGCCACCTTGGTTTCCAGCGCCGTCACCTTGGTTTCCAGGGCGGCGGCCTTGGTCTCCAGCGCGGTGGCGGCATTGACCAGGGCGGTGAAATTGGCGTTGACCTGCGCGGCGACTGCGGGCGTTCCGGCGGTGAAGGTATTGGGCACCGAGGCCGCCAGCGCGGCGACGCTGAAGGTGGACAGGGCGAGGAAACGAGTGATGTGCTTGTTCATGAAGGGGTTCTCCGAATTTGATAGTCGTGCTTGCCGCTTACTGCCAACGAACCTGGTCCCAACTTCCGCCGTCCCATTGCAGCGGCGGCTTGTCCTCGACGTTGATATTCACGTCGTCGCTACCACCGCAACCGGCAAGCAGCAACAGGCTGGACGCCGCCAGTACCCGCAGCCATCGGCGTGTGGCCGCCTTGGGCTCGCGGGGGATCGTGCGATCCATCGGCGCCGCCTCGCCGTGTAAGTTTCTTGTGCTCATAAATCCTCCGAAAAGCACCGCGTGGACCGACGCTTCGAACCCGTCCCTGGCCCCGTCTCGCCGACTCGCCCTCACCAACGAGGGCACGAGGCATCTTGACCAGCCTCGACGCGGCCGACCTTGACGTAGGTCAATCCGGCCGGAGGGGGCAGGCCTCCCTCGCCATCATCGATCGCTCGCCATTCACTCCGGCTGACAACGCCGCTGATCGCCGCGTCTGCGATCATGGGCGCGAGGCTTACGCGCAGCGGCGCGCAAGCGCCATTTTTCCGACCCGGATTCGGTTCCCTGTGAGCAAGTACGGCGGTCCGCTGCTGACCCTGGAGATTCACCAAGCCCTGCTGGCGGCGCGCGCCGCTGGCCACGCGCATCTGGAATGCACGCTGGACCTCGGTCGCACCCGCACCCACGTCGAACCGGGCGCCACCGGCTGGCACTGGCAGAACCAGAGCTACCCCTACGCTCAGGCCTGCAAGGAACGCACGATCTATTGGTGGACCGGCGAGGGCTTTCAGCCGGTGGCCCGCTTCGGCGGCGGCGGGCTGATCAAGCTGGTGCCCACAGCCTGGGGGCCGCCGACCTTCGAGATCGACGGCATCAAGATGCTGCCCACCGCGCAGGTTTCGCCGTATGCGGATGCCGAGCGCAAGGTCGGCCTGATCGAGCCGCGCGGCAAGCGCATCCTCGACACCTGCGGCGGGCTGGGCTACTTCGCCGCCTGGTGCCTGCGCGGCGGCGCGCTAGAGGTGCAGTCCTTCGAGAAGAACCCCGACGTGATCTGGCTGCGCGGCCTCAACCCCTGGTCGCCCGAGCACGCCGAGGGCGAGCAGGGCGAACCGGCGCTGCGACTCACCGAAGGCGATGTCGCCGAACGGATCGTCGGCCTGCCCAGCGCCAGCATGGACGCCGCGCTGCACGACCCGCCGCGCTTCGGCATCGCCGGCGAGCTGTACTCGCAGGCCTTCTACAACCAGCTGGCGCGGGTGCTGAAGCCGCGCGGCCGGCTGTTCCACTACACCGGCAGCCCCAACAAGCTCACCAGCCGCCGCGACGTCCCCCGGGAAGTGGCCGGCCGCCTGCAGAAGGCCGGCTTCAGCACCGAGCTGAATGGCGACGGGGTACTGGCGGTCAGGCTTTCCTCAAACCGCTGAGGCGGCTACTTGCGCGCCAGCGGATTGGGCGTGGGCTCGGCGAGCTTGCTGAGCGTGTTGCGATCGGTGTGGTGAAACGGCTCGGCCTGGCCCTTGATCATCAGCACGGTGTCTTCCTCGTAAGACCAGGTGCCGTCGGCATCGATGCTGACCGCGATGCGGAACTCCACGGTGCGGAAGGCCTGCTCCAGAAACGGCGCGGAGCGGATGCCGAACGAGATGTCTTCGGCCGTCGCCCGCACCTCGAAGCGCCTGGCGTCGGCGGCGGCCTGGCCGCTGGCCATCACGATCTGCCCACGGGGAATGGTGAGGGTGTGGATGACGGTGCCGGTGGCCGGCTCCCAGAGCCAGTAGCCCACCTGGTCGTGATAGGTCTTCACCTGCCCCGGCTTGACCACATGGGTGTGGTAGCGCAGGCCGTAGAGCAACTGCGGACCATTGGTCTGCGGGTCGATGGGCTGCAACTCGATGCGCTCGACATAGGCCTGCTTCTTCGGGCCCTCGGCCTTGGGCTTCACGTCCAGACCGCGCGTGCCCTCCCAGATGCCCGCCATCCCGGTCAGCGGGCCGAGATTGCGCAGGGTGTCGACGTCGATGTCGGAGGGCTCGGTGTAGATGTCGCTGGGGAATTCGCTCATGGGTTCCGTGCTGGAGGAAACTGCGGCATCCCCGGATGGGGACTCGATGGTGCCGGCAAATGATAGCTTCGCGCCTTGCCCGCAACCCATCGCAAGCCGGCGCGAGCCGCTGGCGGATGCGCCCGGTGAAACGGCCGTGTTCACAGCGGCGGAGCCGTTCGGCTTGGCCGCCTGCGTGGCGCCGGGATAGATTCCCGGTCGTCCACGCAACGGGCGTGGCCGGAGGAGTATCCAGTTGAGCTATCTGTTCGGCGTCGGCGGCATCCTGCTGTTTCAGGCCGCGTTCTCCTACGCGCTGATCCTCGCCAGCAGCGGCAACGGCTCCTTCGTCGGCCTGGGGGTGATGCTGTTCGCGGTGATGGGCATCCCGGCCACCGCGCTCGCCAATCTGCTAATCATCCGCGACCATCGCCGCGATCCGGCACGACCCTATCTCGGCCGCCTGCTGCTGTTGGCGCTGGTGCTGCCCGCGATCCAGCTCGCCCTGCTGGTTCTGGTCGCCGTGTTCAATCTGTAGCGGCGCCACCATGCCCGGCCTGCAAGCCCTCCCCAACAGCCAGTGCCCGCTCTGCGGCGGCGCGAATCAGTGCGCGCCCGCGCGGGCGGGAACGCTGAATGTCGAATGCTGGTGTACCCGGGCGACGATCAGTCCGCAGGCGCTGGCCCGCGTGCCGGCGGAGTTGGTCAACCGGGCCTGCCTGTGCCCGCGCTGTGCGGCCGGTCTGCCGCCGCCGGACTCAAACTAGCGTGGGTGCCCGCGGCGCCCGATCTGGCGAGACTCCCGCCTGCCTTCAGCGCACCGCGATCTTGCGCGCCCGCATCATCCAGCGCACCACGCCCAGGTAGGCATTGGGCAGCAGCCGCGCCAGGATGTCCTGCGCGCGGCCGTCGCTGATGAAGATGCGGCCGGTGTTGCGCTGCACGCCACGCAGGATGATCTGTGCCGCCTTCGCCGGTGGCGTGCCTTGCTGCAACATGCGGTGGAATCGCTCGGTGCCGCTGTTGTGGTAGTCGGCGTTGAGGGTGATGTCGGTCGCCACCGCGCCCGGATGCACGGTGTGGAAGCTCAGATTGTCGATGCCACGCAGCCGGTGCTCGGCGCGCAGCGCGTCGGTGAAACCGCGCACCGCGAACTTGGTGGTGCAGTAGGGCACCAGATACGGCAAGGCCAGGATGCCCTGCGAGCTGGAGAGGTTGACTACCGCCGCCTCCGGCCGCTTCAGCAGATGCGGATAGCAGCGCTGGGTGGTGTGGATTACGCCCCAGTAGTTGATGGCGGTGATCTTCTCGAAGTCGGCCTCGCTGACCTCGCCGAAGGTGAGATCGCCCAGGGCGATGCCGGCGTTGTTGATGAGCAGGTCGATGTGCCCGTAGCGGGCCAGCACCTGCTCGACGAAGCCGTCGATGGCGCGCTTGTCGGCGATATTCACCGTCGCGCTCAGGTAGTCGGCACCCAGTGCCTGCAAGGGCTGCTCGGTGGATTCCAGCTTGGCGATGTCGCAGAAGGCGACCTTGGCCCCCTGCTGCGCCAGCGCCAGCACCAGATGGTGGCCGATGCCGTTGCCGCCACCGCCGGTGACGATGGCGACCTTGTTCTTGTAGCTCTTCATGCCGGCGCCCTCAGCGGCTCGATGTGGCGAGAAAGTCGCGGTAGATCGCGGCGCTCTCGGCCGGCTGCTCCACCGAGGGCATGTGGCCGATGCCTTCACGGATCACCAGCGTCGCCTTGGGCAGGCCAGCCGCCCAGACCTTGGCGCTGCTGACATGGATGAGGCGATCCTGATCGCCCCAGAGCACCAGCGTCGGCGCAGTGATCTCGGCCAGGCGGTCGTCCAGCCAGTCGCGGTCGTAGAAGCCGCGGAAGATTTCCGTCAGCTCGGGGCGCCGCTGCTGATAGCTCTCGGCCATCGAAGCCAGCACGATGCCGGGCAGCCAGGGCGGCTGCGCCATGGTCATGGCGTAGAACTCGTCGAACTCGGCGCGCGAATGCACCTCGAAGGGATTGCGCCCCGCCTCCAGCATCCGCCCCATGTCGCTGGGCTCGGGCGAGTGGACGCCGGCGGCGTCGATCAGGCCGGCGCTCAGCGTGCGCTGCGGGAAGGCCAGCGCGAAGTGCGCGGTGATGAAGCCGCCCATGGAATTGCCGGCGATGTGCGCGCGCTCGATGTGCAGGCTGTCGAGCATCGCCGCCACCCGCCGCGCCTGGGCCGGTGCGCTGTAGTCGAGGCCGGTCACGAAGCCGGTATCGCCGTGGCCAGCGAGGTCGGGGACGATCACCTCGTAGCGGTCGAGCAGGTGCCTGGCGAAGCGCACCCAGACCTGCTTGTCGGCGCTGTAGCCGTGCAGCAGCACAATGGTTTCGCGGCCCGGCTGCGTGCCGCCGCGATAGACGCTGAAGGTCACGTCGCCGGCGGCGATCTGCTCGCGGTGGAAGCCGGACAGGCGCGCCTCCAACTGGCCGCCGTCGTGGTAGATCCAGTGGCCGAGCGCGGGATAGGTGACCGCGATGGCGATGGCCGCCACGACGGCAAGGCCGGCGGCGACGAGAGCGAGCGTGCGCTTCATGTTTGGATTCAGCCCTGTGTGCGGTCGGTGGAGTTCAGCGCGCGGCTGGCGGGATAGTCGCGGGCATCCAGCACCCCGCCCATGTCGTGCCAGACGATGGGATTGAGCCAGCGCAGCGGCAGCAGCTTGGAGCCCAGCCAGATCTTGAAGGAGTCCTTGCCGTAGACGATGCGCGGCTGGCGGCGGCGGATGCCCTTGATGACGTAGCGGACGATTTCTTCCGGCGGAGTGGAAAGGTATTTCTTCTTGAACGCCTGGGTGTGCTCGGCGCGGGTGATGTTGGTGTTGATGCCGCCCGGGTGCACCAGATGCACACTCACCGGGCTGCCCTGCAATTCCACCATCAGCGCCTCGGTGAAGCCGCGCACCGCGAACTTGCTGGCGCAGTAGTCGCTATTGCTGGGCGTACCGATCAGACCAAAGACGCTGGAGACGTTCACCAGCGCGCCCTCGCCGTTGGCGAGCAGTTGCGGCAGAAACACCTGGCTGCCGTGCAACACGCCGTAGAAGTTGATGCGCATCACCCGCTCGAAGGTGGCGAGCGGCGTGGCCCACATCGGCCGGCCGGAGCCCTCGATGCCGGCATTGTTGATGACCACATGGGCGTTGCCGAGCGTGGCCTGCACTTCGGCGGCAAAGCGCTCCATCGCCGCGCGGTCGGAGACATCGAAGACGCCGAGGTGCACACGCAGGCCCGGCACGCCGTTGAGCAGAGCGCGGGTCTCTTCGAGCGCGGCGGCGTCGTAGTCATTGAGCGCCAGGCGCGCGCCCAGCCTGGCGAATTCCAGCGCGTAGGCGCGGCCCATGCCGGACCCGGCGCCGGTGATGACGACGGTCTTGTCCTGAAAGTGTTTCATCGCGCGACCTCAGGCAAAGCGGTGGTGCTTGGGCTTGAAGTGCGCCGCCAGCCAGCGGTAGGTGAAGCTGAAGCCCGGGAACATGGCGATGACGTGGCCGCTCTTGCTCTGGTACCAGCTCCGGCAGCCGCCGGCCTTCCACACGGTTTTCTCCATCTCCGAGTGGATCATGCGGGTGTACTCGGCCTCGGCCTCGGGCTTGACCTCGATGGACTGCTTGCCCGACTGCTGCAGGCGCTTGAGGCTGTCGAGGATGTAGTTCATCTGCGACTCGATGATGAAGATCGCCGAGGTGTGGCCGATGCCGGTGTTGGGGCCGGTGACCACGAAGAAGTTGGGAAAGCCGGGGATGGCCGTGCCCAGGTAGGCGCGCGGGAATTCCTCCCAGACCTTGGCCAGCGACTGCCCGCCCTTGCCGAGCACCGGGTAGGAGATCACGCCATCGGTGGCGTCGTAACCGGTGGACCAGATGATGAGATCGACATCCACCTGCTCACCCTGCGCGGTGCGGATGCCGCTGGCGTTGATCTCGGCAATGCCGTCGTGTTTGTCGTGCAGCTTGACGTTGGCGCGGCTGAGCGCCGGGTAGAGCGTGCTGGAGAGGATGATGCGCTTGCAGCCGATGGTGAAGTCCGGCGTGAGCTTCTGGCGCAGCACCGGGTCCGGCACCTGGGTGGCGAGATGCTTGCGCGCCACCCGCTCGGCAACCACGTTGAGCATGGTCTTGGAGTACTTGAAGCCGATCACTCGCGTCTCCAGCCCCCAGTAGATGGCCCAGCGCAGCAGCTTGTGCAGCGGCTTGAAGCCCAAGAGCCAGCGCTCGAAGCCGCTGAAGCGGCGATCCGGCCGCGGCAGCACCCAGTGCGGGCTGCGCTGGAACACGTGCAGCGAGCCCACCTCGCCAGCAATGGCCGGGATCACCTGCGCCGCGCTGGCGCCGCTGCCGATGATCGCCACGCGCTTGCCGCGATAGTCATAGTTGTGGTCCCAGGCATTGGTGTGAAAGCTCTTGCCCTGGAAGGACTCGCGGCCGGGGAAGTTGGGGATCACCGGCGTGCTCAGCGGGCCGGAGGCATTGATGAGGATCTGCGCCTCGAAAGTCCCGGCCGCCTCGGTCTCGACGATCCAGCGCTTGCGCTCCTCGTCCCAGTGCACCTGCCGCACATTGGCGTTGAGCGTGGTCTTGTCGCGCAGGCCGTGCTTGTTGATCACCTCGTTGGTGTAGCGCTGCAACTCGTCCTGCTCCACGAACATCTGCGACCACTGGTAGGGCTCGCTGGAGATCGAGTACAGCGGCGACTGCACATCCACCGCCGCGCCCGGATAGCTGTTCTGGCACCAGGTGCCACCCATGAAGTCGCGGCGCTCCAGGATGCGGAAATCATTGATGCCCTGCTCCTGCAGGCGAATGGCGGCGCACTGCCCGCCGAAACCGCTGCCGATGATGACGACCTTGTACGCCTGCATGCGCTCCTGCTCCTCGATGAGCCCCGAGGGGCCGTTTATGTGATGACAATGGACATCACTTTATTTCTGATGACGCATGTCATCAAATAACCGCATGGCGACACCCACGGAAACCACCGAGCCCGGCCGCACCTACGGCGGCGAAACCGCCGCCGACCGGCTGGCGCGCCAGCGCCGGCAGTTTCTGGACGCCGGCCTCACCCTGTTCGGCAGCATCGGCTACCGCGCCACCACCGTGCGCCTGCTGTGCAAGCAGGCCGGCCTGATCGACCGCTACTTCTACAAGAACTTCAGCGACACCGAAGAGCTGCTGGCGGCGATCTACACCGAGTCCATGGACCAGATTCAGGCCGAGGTGATGGCCGCGCTCGCGGCCGCCCTGCCCTCCGGCGACACCGAGCGGATTGTCACTGCCGGGCTGGATACCTTCTTCAAAGCGTTTGAGAACGCCCGCGTCGCGCGCGTCTGCTGGCTGGAAGTGCTGGGCGTGAGCCCGCGCATCGACGCGCTCTACACCCGGCGCATCGAGCAGTTCACCGAGCTGCTGATCTCGGTCGCCCAGCGGCTATTGCCGCGCTGGCCCGCCTCCGACGACGAAGCCCACTACATCGCCATGGCCCTGATCGGCGGCGTCACCCAGTCCGCCGCGCATTGGCTACTGAGCGGCTACCGGGCACCGAGGAAGGTGCTGGTGACGGCGAATGCGCTGTTGTTGCGGAGCACGATGGGGGCGTTGGGGTAGCGGGGTTTGCCACTTGTCTAGGCTGTGAACATGCCTGCGCCAATAACGACTGCGTTGTGCCAGAAGCGGACGTTCAGCCACGCCCGAGGACCGGGACGTCGATCCTTGTGGTGGTCCGGAAAAGGCGCAAAACTAGCCCAAAGTAAGGGCGTCCTTAACGGCACCCGGACGCGCTGTTGTTAGGGAGACAGCCGTTTGACGCATGCAGGGAAAATCAGGGGCTTAGCGATGACGAAATCCGCCCGGACTATCAATTGTTGTGCGGACCCGTGTCCGCCTATTCGCCGTTGGGCAGCAGAATGAAGACCAGCACTAGGGCGCACGTAACAGCAGGGGCGTTAGCCATTCTGGCACTCGTGCCCGGAATTCCTGCAGTGCTTCTCACAACAATGGCAATTTGGCGTGCGGGATTGCCATACAACAGTGAAGGTAACTACTTTGACGGCGTAGTCGTCTATCACTCTGGTGGTGATATCTTTTACGGAGCACTTGCTATGCCCTTCTGGGCATTCATAGCTTTTGCTTGCATCGCGGCGTTTCGCTACTTGAGGCATGCGCGTGCAGCCCAAAAAGGCACTCAAGCGGACGCGGCTTCGCTGCGCCGCTTAACTTGAGCGCTTGCCCATGGAACTAATTGTCTTGCTCGAAAAGCTTCGGGCCCTGCTAACGGCTGCTCCGCCATTGGCGGGGCGCGGCGTGTTTGGGCAAGAGCAGTTCGCGTGGCTTGGCCGAGCCTCTGCCCTCATATCGGCGTGGAACCAGACTGAAGCCATCTCGTTTGGAGTTGCCGCCACGAGCCTAGCTGGAAATCTGAATCGCGAGATGAACGTGGGCACGATCTTCACGACGATCCACAAAGCGATCGCTCAGCTTGAGAACGCGTTACCTCAACCCGCCGGCCAAGCGTTTGGTCCAGGCGCGGCTTACGATTTCTTCCGAGCACTGCGAGCACTGGTGGCCGCCACTGATAGGAGCCTCTTTATCGTTGATCCATACATGGATGCAGAGACGTTTGATGGCTATCTCTCTGCGCTTCCTTCAGGTCGAGGTGTGCGGCTCCTTTTCTCCCGGTATGCCGATGATGTCCGAATCGCGGCGGGCAAATTCTCTAAGCAACACGGCGGAGTCATGGAAGCGCGGAAAAGCGAGGACATTCACGACAGAGTTGTCTTTGTCGACGGCACACAATGTTGGGTATTGGGTGCTTCTATCAAGGATGCCGCTTTGAAGAAGCCTACCTACTTGGCTCCTCTTGCCGCGGACATTGCGATACAGAAGACAAGAATCTACGAGGACGTTTGGAATGCGGCGAGGTCAATCTAACGGGTCGGTCGACTCGGACACATTGCGGCAGGGGGCCGCGCAGCGCCGTTGGGGGCCGTGCACCGTGCGACCCCTTGCCACGACGTGCTGGCCACCTGCACGTTAGCCAACAGCAGGTAGACTCTTTCATATGCACCAGCGGTCGATCGGGTACAGACGCTCCACTTCAAAATGGTCGCTCAGACCATCTTTAGATGGAGAGAAGCAGGTTCGACTCCTGCCTGGTGCACCGCGATGAAGCACACGTTGGCTCGAAAGGCGTTCAAGCAGCATTTGGGGCAAGCCAACCACTTTCTTGTAACAACTTTAGTGGCACTCGACTGCTTGGATAAGAATCCCCGGCACGAAGCATCGGGCCTACACGCCGCTTGGTCTCCTAAGAGCGCGCCCCACTCCATCCAGCGGTCCCGGGTTTTCATTCTGCATTCGTTCCTGGGCTCCGCGGTCGATGCCCTCGACGTTTACTTTTCTCTGCTAAATCGCAAGCCCGACTTTCTTCAGGACAAGGGTTTCTCTGAAGGCCTTCAAGCTTGCAAGCGTTCAGTTCACAAGAAGGCCACGGAATTCGCCAAGTGGGTACCGAGCATCAATGTCGACGCGGCTCTAGTTGAAGTTCTAATAACTTGGCGCAACAACGTCATGCACGAGCTAGCCGACAATCTGGTGTCGGACAGCTCGAAGGACGCGCTTGAGACGCACGCACATCAAATTGCACTTTCGTATCGCAACTTGAATCCAGAGAATCTGGCAAAGAAGGCAGAGATGGGCGCTGATCTGACGTTTAAAGAAACTGCTTCGCTTATCAGTGCTGCGCATAACTTCGTTGAAGCAATTGACAGTCACGTTCTAGCGAAACTGGACAGGCCAGCCTTCTACCTCAATCTGTTGCGCGACTGGCTTTTGCAAAACCCAGGCAATCAAGGGTTTCGCACCCGACTCTTCGATACTAACGCCGACCGCT
The DNA here is from genome assembly GCF_058782965.1 of Stagnimonas sp. FW305-C-60. Lineage (NCBI taxonomy): Bacteria > Pseudomonadati > Pseudomonadota > Gammaproteobacteria > Nevskiales > Nevskiaceae > Stagnimonas > Stagnimonas sp. FW305-C-60. The sequence goes on along the minus strand of NZ_JBYSYF010000001.1, from coordinate 1,221,618 downwards.
GGGATAGCTTCATGTCCAACTGGGCAGGCAACACGCTTCATGCATCAACACTGAGCAGGGCCGATCTCGACTCAATTAAAAAGCTGGTTCCCTCGTTGAAGTCGGCTGTCGGCTAGCAATTAGTCCAAGCCGACGCCGCTTCGCGGCGCGGCTCAACTCAGGCTTCGAGCGGCTGCTTAGGGCTGATAGCCGCCATTCCTCCCGCAGCAACGACGGATACAAAAAAGCCCCCGCAGCGTACGCCGCGAGGGCTTCTCTTGCAGCCAGTCCGCCTTACTTCTTCGCTGACTCTTGCGCCAACATCCCCGCCATGCCCTGCTTGGGCGCTTCCTTTCCGCCAGCAGCACTCGGCGCCGGGCGCGGGGGCATGCGCGGCATGCCGACGAAGCCGATGGCCATCTGCTCTTCCATGGTCTTCACTTCGTCTTCGCTGTAGCCCAGGCCGGCGAGGATTTCCTTGGTGTGCTCGCCCACCAGCAGCGGCCGGCCCTGGATTACGCCGGGGGTGTCGCTGAGGCTGAATAGCAGACCAATCTGGTCGAGCTTGCCGACCACCGGATGCGGGTAAGACACCACCAGCCCCTGCTTCTGGAACTCGGGGTTGTCGTGCAGGCGGCGCGAGAACTCCTCGTCGACGATCTCCACCGGCACGCCGGCGGCATCCAGCTCGGCAAACCACTCGGCGGCGGTCTTGGCCTTCATGCGGCCGTCGATGAAGGTCGCCAGCGCGGCGTCGTGCTCGGTACGCGCCTCGGGGGTGGCGAACTGCGGATCAACCGCGAGCTTGGGCGCGCGCAGCACGGTGAACAGCTCGTCCCAATGGCTCTGCTCGACCAGCACGAAGCACAGCCAGCGTCCGTCCTTGGCCTGGTAGAGGCGATGGCCGGCGGAATAGCCGAGCTGATCGCCACCGATGCGCGGGCGGGCAAAGCCCTTGCCCTCGGGCGTGGCCACCGCGTAGCTGGTGTTGAGCAGCGCGGCATTGATGATGGAGGTATCCACAAACTGGCCTTCGCCAGTGCGGTCGCGGTGGTAGAGCGCGTTGATGATGGCGGTGGCGGAGAGGAAGCCGTTGCCGGTGTCGCCAAAGCTGGTGAAGCTCCACAGCGGCCGGCCGACTTCGCCGTGTGCGCCGGGGCGCGCCATGCCGCCATCCTCAAACTGGATGCCGGAGAGGCAGGCGCCGGTCTGGTCGTTGCCGGGCAGGCCGGCGCGCACGCCGCGTTCGAAGCCGCGCGAGTGGGCGTAGATGAGCTTGGGGTTGATCTGCTTCAAGCTCTCGTAGTCGATCTTCAGGCGCTCGGCGGCGTCGTAGCGCATGTTGTGCTGCACCACGTCGGCCTGCTTCACCAAGTCGAGCAAAATCTTCATCGCCCGCGGGTCTTTGAGGTTGAGCGTGATCGACTTCTTGCCGCGGTTGGCCATGTAGGCGATGTGCACGCGGTGCCAGAACAGATCGAACAGGCCGTTGACCTTGATGACCGTGGCACCGAGATCGCTGAGCAACTGCGTGCCGAAGGGGCCAGCGATGGCGAGGCCGAGATCAAGCACCACCACGCCTTCCAGCGGCGACTTGATCTGCTTGCCGGCATTGGCGGCGGCGGTGGCGGCCTTGGCCTCGGCGAGTATCTTCGCCGCCTCGGCCTTCACTTCGGCGGTGTTGGCGCCGGCGGCGACCGGCGCGTGGCCGGGCTTGCCCTGCGTCTTGCTCATGTTGAAGGCATTGCCGACGGTGCGGATGCGGCCCAGCACCGGGTCCTGCACCTCGGTGACGCAGCCGTCTTCAACAAAGGCGTTGTCGGCCAGCGACTCCTCGATGGAGCGCACCGGCTGCATGGTCATCTCGGCGGTGGCGGCGGCCTGCACCCAGTCGGCGACCGGGAACTTGGCGACCGCCTCGGCGAGGATGGGCTGGTAGTGCGACATCACCAGAATCTCTTCCGGGCCGGTGCCGAAGCGGTCCGGGTCGTTCTGCACGGTGAGGTCGGGCGAGGCGTTGAGCGTGTCGCCCTCGGCGGCCTGCAGGATGAAGCGCGGGTTGGGCACCCAGTTGTGCAGCCACTTGCCGTCCTTGGCCTGGAAGTGGCCCTTGGGCGACTTGCAGTTGAGGATCCAGGTATCAAAGCCCGGTGCATCCGGCTTTTCGGCGCGCTGCCAGACGCCGGCGGCGCCGGCCAGGGCACCGGCGAGCAGCGAGGTTTCCACCCACTGGCCACGGCCGGTCAGCTCGCGGGCGCGCAGCGCGGCGGAGATACCCAGGCTGGCGTTGAAGAAGGCGCCCAGGCTGGGCCAGTGCGAGGCCACGAACAGCGGGCCTTCGCGCGGCGCGCCCTGCACCCAGTCCTGCGGGATTTCGAGATCGGGGAAGGGATCGGGCAGACCGCTGATGTGGTTGAGCGCGCCTTCCGCCCAGCCGCGCTGCTCGAACATCAGGCCGGTGCGCGCCTGCACCAGCGCGTCGTAGGCCGGGCGCTGGGCCAGCTCGCCTTCGCGGCCGTAGCCGGTGATCGAGCAGTACACCAGGCGCGGGTTGAGCTTGCTGAGCGTGGCGTAGTCGATGCCGAGCTTGGTGGTGGTGCCCGGCGAGTAGGACTCCACCAGCACGTCGGCGACCTGCGCCAGAGCCAGGAAGGCCTTTTTGTCCTCGGCGTTCTTCAAGTCGAGGATGGCGCTGCGCTTGCCGCGCTGCCAGACGTGGTAGCCGAGCTGGTTGCGGTAGGGATCGCCGCCGGGCGGCTCGATCTTGGTGACCTCGGCGCCGTTGTCGGCCAGCAGCATGGTGGCCATCGGGCCGGCGATGCCCCAGGTCAGGTCGAGGACTTTCAGTTTTTCGAATACGGCGGACATCTGTATCTCCGTGAGGGGTGAGGCGTGAGGCGTGAGGTGAGGGCTGAGCTGCGGCTGCGCCTCACCCCTCACGCCTCACGGATTTCAAAGCGCAAAAGTCTTCAGTGCGTTCTGGCTGACGATCTTCCGGCGGTCGGCTTCGCCGATACCGGCCTCGGCGCACTGGCTGATCACCTGCGCCTGCGAGTTGGGCCAGCAGGTGGCGGGGTGCGGGAAGTCGGTGGACCAGTACAGGCAGTCGGCGCCGAAGTAGTCGTAGAAGGTCTTCAGGCCCTTGGGCTCGTACATGAAGGTGGCGCCGCACTGCTGGCGGAAGGTGTCGCTGGGTTTCTGCTTCACGCCCGGGAACTGGTAGTGCAGATCCATGCGCGGGTCGAGCAGGGTTTCGAAGAACCAGGGGATCCAGCCCAGGCCCGGCTCGACGAACACCACCTTCATCTTCGGGTACTTCTCCAGCGTGCCGGTGAGTATCCAGAAGCACAGCGTCTCGGCCATCGGCGCCCAGGGCAGCGCGGTGAAGATGCCCTTCTGCGGCGTCGGATCACGGCGGAACACGTCCCAGAGATCGGCCTTGAGGTCGAGGTGGTTCATGATCGTCAGCCCGGTCTCCTCGATGGTCTTCCAGAGCGGGATGTAGCGCGGATCGTGAAAATCCGGCAGGCCGAGATCGGCCGGGAACGGCGTGAGCTGCACGCAGCGCGCCTTGTTGTCGCGCGCCAGGCGGGTGACTTCGCGCACCGCGAAGTCGATGTCGATCAGCGGCAGCTGATAGGCGCAGAGCAGGCGGTCGGGGCTGTGCGCGGCAAAGTCGCGCATGCTGTCGTTGTAGCCCTTGAAGACTTCCTTCCAGTCGCTGCCCATCAGCTGCGGCGTGCAGATCTTGGCGCCGCCCAGCTCGGGAAAGATCACCTCGGCCTCGACGCCATCGCGGTCCATGGCCTTGAGCTTGTCGGCGGGATTCTTGTAGCCGGGGTCGTTGGAGGCCTCGGGGTCGACGAAGTCTTCGAGATGCAGCTGCGGCTGGCCGCCGCGCAGCACCTTGGCGGCATAGGCCTCGGCCTTGGCGCCGGCCTCGTCCCAGACCGCGTGCAGCTCGCGGCGCAGGCGCTGCTTGATCCAGTCGTTGGTGAAGTAGACGTGCGAATCGGCGGAAACCAGGCGTTCCTTGATAGCGGCGGTCATCGGGGCTCCTCCAGACTGTTTTGGGGTTCTGGCGGCACGGAGCCGCGGCAACCGATCTGGCGGCTGCCGCCCGATTACAACGGCCGCGCTCCCCAGGCACCTGCCTCAAATGGGTGAGACTCACCAGCCCGATGAAACCGCGGCGCCCGGCTCCAACCGGGCGCCGCGGGCGTTGCCCTAGTTACCGCCGCGGCGCACGCCGTCCAGCGTGAACTCGTTGGCACCCGGCTCGCGACGGTTGAACCGCGCCGAGGTCGGCTCCTCGCTGGTGATGTTCTCGGCGCTATAGGCGCCCGATTGCAGGTCTTGGTAGAAGCTGGCGTTGAGGTAGTAGAACTGGCCGTCGTAGGCATAGGCGGCGCAATTGCTCACCACTCGCCAGAGCTGGCCACGAGTGTCGTAGTTGTCGGCCAGCAGCGCCTGCCAGGAGTCCTCCTCCACATAGAAGCGGCGCTTGCCATAGACATGGCGGGTGCTCTTCTTGAGCGTGCCTTCCACCACCCACACGCGGCGCAGCTCCCAGCGGATCAGATCGGGGTTGGGGTGACCCCGGGTGCTGATGACATCGGCGTAGCGGGTGGCCGGGTCTTCCAGCCGGTTGGTGTGGAAGGGCACGTAGACCTCGCGGCGGCCGATCAGCTGCCAGTCGAAGCGCTCCGGCGAACCGTTGAAGCCGTTCTGCTCGTCCACCACCCGCGGGCCGGTAGGCATCGGGTAGTCAAAGCCGACATCCGGCGACTTGCGCAGGCGCCGCGAGCCGGGGTCGTACTGCCAGGCCTGACGCGGCGCGCCTACGAAGTCGAAGGTGTTGACGGTGTAGGAGATCTTGCCGGCGTCGCGCGGTGGCGCCTTCTGCACGCTGATGCTCTGCGAGTAGATGCCGTCGTCCCAGTGCGCGCGGTCGTCACCCTTCTGGTAGCGGTTGTAGGCGGCCAGCGTGGTGCGCGACCAGCCAACGCTGCCACCCGGCTGCACATAGGCGCCGACATTTGGCGCCTCGTACATCCAGGCCGAGGCGGTGGTCATGATGTTGAACACCACCTCGATGCCGGTCTTGGGGATCGGAAACGCCGGGCCGCCATAGGCGCCCTTGAGCGTCAGCCCTTCGTTGGAGAGCTTGGCGCCGGTGGCGTTGAGGCGGACGTTTTCGTTGAGCTGGTCGCTGTAGCGGAAATCCCGATGGGTCGCGTACACCGGCATCCGGTAGCTGGTCGGGTACTTGGCGAACAGCGCCTTCTGCCCCTCGCTCAGGCGGTCCTTGTAGGTGGCGAGGTTCTGGGCGGTGATGACGAACAGCGGCTTTTCGCCTGGGTAGGGGTCGGCGTTGCGCTTGCCGTCGTACTTCACCTGCGGCGGCGCGCCCAGCCACTGGCCGCTCCAGGCAGGGATGCTGCCATCGGCATTGCCGGCCATTTCGGCGCCGGTCGGAGTCAGGGTCTTGCCCAGCTGCGCCGCTTCTTCGGCGCTTACCGCCGCCTGCGCGGCCGGCAGCAGCGCGAGGCATAGCAGGCTGGCCAGCAGAGTGCGGCGGCCCGGATGTAGTTGAAGCATGTGGATTCTCCTAATGCAGGAAATCACTGAGCGGCCCTGGGGCGACTCAGAAGCTGTACTTGGCGCTGAAGGCGAGATTGCTGCGGTCGGCCAACGAGCGATTGATGGGGTCGGGAGTGCCGTGATAGCCGTTGTAGGCCAGCTGCAGCTCGAGGTTTTGCAGGTACTTGAAGCCAAACCCCAGGCTGTAGCGCTTGTCGGCCGAGCCGGTGAGGCTGCCCAGCGCACCACCGATGGCCGACTTGCCCTTGAAGGCATTGGCATGCACCAGCGAGACGGTCAGATCCCAGCCCGGCAGCACCTGCTGATAGCCGAACTGCGCCAAGAACTGGTAGGCGCCGGCACTGTCGCCATTGCTGGGCTGGTCGTAGGTGGTGCCACCGACGGTCAGCGGCTGCACCTCGGTCAGCTCCACCCAGGAGGCCTCGCCGACCAGGGTCAGCGTGTCCCACAGCGAGGTCGGCAGTATCAGCCGGGTAAAGCCGAGATTGGCCTGCACCGCGTCGCCGCGCCCTGGAGTCGCGCTGGGGGCGTTGATGCCGATGCCGGCGTCCTGGCGATAGCTCACTTCGCCGGTCAGCGCGGTGCCGAACAGCTGCGTGGAGACGCTGGTGCCGAACATCTGGATGTCGTCGGTGTAGGCGACGTGGTACTGCGCCGGCACCGGCACGAACACCCCGGGGGCGACCTGGATGGCGGTGTAGTCCAACTGCACGCCGACCGGATTCTTGTCGCTGTACTGCAGGTAGTAGAGCCCCGCCTCGGTGGCTTCGCCGAACAGGAACTTGGTGGAGACGCCCCACTGGCCGTCATCGCCAGGTGCGAGGTCGGCACCGCGCGGCACGCGGTCGGCGCCGAACGGCGCCAAGGCCGGCACCAGCAGCACGCTGGCACCCGGCCCCACTACGTCGCTGCCGCTGAAGTAGGCGCCGGGCGGATTCAGCTCGGTGCCCTTCCACTGCCACTGCCAGTAGCCAGCCACGCTCCAGCGCGGGGTCAGGCCCCATTGCGCGTAGACCTGCCCGACCGGCAGCAGAATCTCTTTCACCTCGGTGCCCGGCACGTTCGACTTGGTGGCGTCGGCCGGCGACTGCGCGCCGCTGGCATTGGGGAAGAACAGGCTCTCGCCCCAGCTCACCACCTGGTCGCCGACGCGCAGATCCAGCGCGGTCGAGCCCAGGTCGAAGCTGCTGTAGACGTAGGCGTCGAGCAGCCGCGCGCGCATGCCCAGATAGCGCCGCGCCTCGGAGGTGAAGGCGGTGTTGTCGCCGCTCTTGTTGACCGTGCTCGGCGAGTCGTTGTCGTTGCTGTCGCGGTAGACCTGATCGTAGAAGGCGCTGCCGCGCAGGAACACGCCCTGCCGCCCCTGCTTCAGATTCAGCTCGCCGAGCAGCGCCAGCCGGTTGTTGATCATCGAACCGCCGGCGAAGTTGCGATTGCCGTCGTCGCTGTTGACGTCGGCGGTCAGTGCCGGATCGGGATCTTCCAGCCGCCATGCGGCGCTATAGGTGAGGTTGGCCAGGTAGTCGAGTGAAAGGCTGGGGCTCAGATTGACCGAGCCGGCCTGCGCCAGAGGTAGCCAGAGCAGCGGCGCCGCCGCGAGCAGCTTGTGTGCGGGGCGCCATGCACGCCGACCGCCGACCGTGTTGCCGGACTTCATTTTTATATCTCCTCCCGGACTTTGTTGGATGTCCGGCTGAGGCGATCATGGTCAGGGCATTGGAGACAGCTCCTAGTCCATGCAGACGATGGCCGGGCACAGCCGCGCCGCGCGCCGGGCCGAGGCGGCGGGAAAACTCCAAGGGATTCAGTCCTTCGCCGCGCGCGCGGCGGCGAGGCAGGCTCACCAGCGTTGACCGCAGTCCGACTGAACGGCGGCTCTGGGCCGACGAATGCACTGGCGAACGAGCGGCCGTTGCCCCTGTGCCGGCTGCAGGGCGCCGCCGGACCTAATCGTTCAGCAGCGCCAGCAGCTTCTTGCCCGCCGCCGCGCGGTAGGCGCTGCCGACCAGATTCGCCAGTGCCGCATCGTCGCAATGACGCAGGTGCACACCGATCCAGCCATAGGCACCGACATAGGGCGGACGGAAGAGAGCCTCGGGCGAGGTCTCCAGCAGCATCTCCTGCGCGCCGGGCGGCGCCTTCAGCCAGGCCGCGAGGCGACCATCGCCGTGGTGGTTGTCGCTGTACATCGCGAAGATCTTCTGGCCGGCGTAGAAGCAGGGCGAGCCATGACCCAGCCGCTCGCACACTTCCGGCAGCGCCAGGCAGGCGCGCCGCAACCGGGCCAGCTGCGCGCCATCGGCATCCAGCGAGGCCTCGCGCGGCCGCACCAGCAGGCCGCGTGCGCCGCCAGTTTCGGCGGTGCTACGCGGCTTGCGGCGCGTCGCCATGGCCTAGCCTTTTTTGCCCTCGCTGCCGAAGAACCAGGCGCCGAGCGCCGGCAGCAGGCAGATCGCGCCGAGCATGTTGACCACGAACATGAAGGCCAGCAGCAGACCCATGTCGGCCTGCAACTTGAGCGCCGAAAGCGTCCAGGTGCCGACGCCGATCGCCATGGTGATGGCGGTGAACACCGCCGCGCTGCCGCGCTGGCGCATCGCCGCCTCGAAAGCCTCGCGGAAGCTGGAGCCGTGACGCATCTCGTGCTGGATCTGCTCGAACAGGTAGATGCCGTAGTCGACACCGACACCCACACCGAGCGCCACCACCGGCAGCGTCGCCACCTTCAGGCCGATGCCCAGCACCGCCATCAGGGCGTTGCAGCAGATCGACACCAGGGCCAGCGGCACCAGCACGCAGAGCGTGGCCTTGAGCGAGCGGAAGGTGATGAGGCAGAGCAGGGTCAGCGCGCCGAAGATAGCGAGCAGCATGGTCTCCTCGGCCTCCGCCACCGCCTCGTTGGTGGCGGCCATCACGCCGACATTGCCGGTCGCCAGACGCAGGTTCACGCCCGGCGTCGGGTTGGCCTCGATGAACTTCTTGATCTCGGCCACCACGTGGGCAATGGTGGTGCCGTCGTGGTTGTTGGTGAAGATCATCACCTGGATGGCCTTGCAGCCCTCGTTGTTCAGGCCCAGGTTGGGGTCGAAGGCCTTGGAGCCGGTGGAGAGGCCGGTCTGGGTGCGCGGCAGCGCCCGCCAGCGCGGATTGCCCTCGTTGAAGGCCGCAATCACCAGCTTGCCGATGCCGGCGACGCTGGTCACCGAGCGCACGCCGTCGACGCCGCGCAGGTAGAGCTCGAAGCGGTCGATCAGGCCCACCACCTCGTAGTGCAGACAGGAGTCGCCGTCGAAATCCTTGGCCTCGGCGATCACCGTCAACAGATCAGTGCCGATGTTGTAATTGCTGCCGATCACGTCGTTGTCGCGGTTGTAGCGCGAGTCCGGACGCAGCTCCGGCACGCCACGGCCGAGATCGCCGATCACCATGTCGCGCGACAGCACGGTGGCCACCGCCAGCACGCTCAGGCCGATGCCGAACATCAAGAGCGCGGTCTTGGGCTCGGCGCAGCGGCCGATCTGCTTCCAGCAACGCTCGCTGAAGCCGTTTTCCTTGCGGGTCTGGGCGCGCGAGCGGTGATGGTTCTTGCAGGACTCTTCCAGGCTGACGTAGCTGAGGATGATCGGCAGGATCATCTTGTTGGTGACGATCATCAGCAGCACGCCGATGCAGGCGGTGATGCCCAGCTCATGGACGATGGGAATGTCGATGAACATGATCACCGCGAAGCCCAGCGCGTTGGTCAGCAGCGCCACCGCGCCGGGGATGAACAGCTTGCGGAAGGCGGAGTCGGCGGCCTTGAGCGAGTCGGCTCCGGCCACCACCTCGTGGCGCCAGGCGCTGGTCATCTGCACCGCGTGGGAAACGCCGATGGAGAAGATCAGGAAGGGCACCAGGATCGACATCGGGTCGACGCCGAAGCCGATCAGCGGCAGCGTGCCGATCAGCCAGAGCACCGGCAGCAGGGCCACCACCAGGGCGACCACGGTCAGCCGCACCGAGCGCGAGTAGAAGTACAGCAGGGCCAGCGTGATCAGAAAAGCCAGGGCGAAGAAGGCGAACACGCCCAGGAGGCCCTTGATGACATCGCCGAGCAGGCGGGCGAAGCCGATGATGTTGACCTCGATCTTGTCGTTGTACTCGGCATTGGCGACGGTCTCGACACTAACCTCGCTGCCCTTGACCGCGATCGCCTGCGGCGCGTCCTGGCCTTCGACCGGGCGCAGCGCCTTGAAGGTCTGCATGAACAGCGCGATGCCGTGATCGACATAGCCCTCGGCCACCACTTCGCCGGCTTTCAGCGGCGGGTGATCGGCCTTGAGCTTGTAGATGTACTTCTTGGGGTTTTCGAAGCGGCCGCGGATCTCCTCCAGGCGGTTCTGCACTTCCCAGTAGTCGACGCGCTGTTCTTCCTGCGGCTTGTTGGGATCGTAGTCCTGCAGGTTGGCGCGGATCAGCGCCGACTTGCCGTCGTTGGCGACCAACAGGCCGATCTGGCCGGAGAGCTTGACGTTGTGGCGCACACGGTCGAGCTCTTCCGGCTGGCCGGAGAACTTCGCCGGCACCACCGGCTCGCCCTTGAAGCCGTCTTCGGTGATCTCGATGTAATAGGTGTTGGGCGTGTAGATGGAGGCGACGGCGGTGCGGTTGATGCCGGGGATGAAGAACACCTCGTCGGTGGCCTTGCGCATCGCATCCATGAATTCCGGATTGTAGATGTCGCCCTCGCCCTTCCAGCGCAGGTTCACCAGCAGGGTGTTGGCGCCGGAGAAATCCTTCATGTACTCCATCATCGTCCGCATGTACGGATGCTCGATGGGGATCAGCTTCAAAAAGCCCGGGTCGAGCTTGATATGGGTGGCGCTCCAGCCGAAGAACAGGGTGATGGCGGTGAACAGCACCGACAGCGGTTTGCGCCAGCCCAGCAGCAGCGCGGAGCAGGCCTTGACGAATCTTTCCATGCGCCTCATGGCTGCACTCCGGTACCACGGTAGGGATTGCGCAGGGCGAGGCCCAACTCGCCGGCGGTAAGCAGATCGCCACTATCGAGCGGCAAGGCGGCGGCGAGCCGCTGCTGCTCGCCCAGCGAGCCGAGCTTGAAGCTCTTGCCACCGTCCTTGGACACCATCACCACCGCGTTCTCGCCGACCAGAATGATCTCCCGACGCAGGGTGCTGGTGGCGCCGAACAGCGACAGCGCCAGCGGCGTCTCGACCTTCACCCAGGTCTGGCCGCTGTCCTCGCTGCGGAAGACATTGCCGCGCATGCCGTAGGCCAGCAGGCCTTTCGGCGGCAGCGCCAGCAAGCCGTAGAAGGAGCCGGTGTAGACCTGCGGCACTGCCGTCCAGCTGGCCCCCTCGTCGGTGGAGCGGGCGATCATGCCGCGCTCGCCGACCATCACCAGCGCGCCGTCCGGCGCGCGGGTCATGGCATTGATGTGGCCGTCGGCGATGCCGCCGCCGCTGGAGATGTTGGCGAAGGGATCGGCATAGGGGTCTGGCTCGGCGGCGGACGCGGCGGCGCTGGTTTCGCCGCTGCTGGCTTCCACCAGCGGCTGCTGGCGCCAGGTCTTGCCGTCGTCGCTGGAGACCAGGAACTTGCCGAAGGCGCCAAACGCGTAGAGCTTGCCGGCATAGGGGCCGGCGATGCCGAGCAGGGGATCGGAGCTTTCGGAGTCGAAGTTCGCCTCCTGCCAGCTCGCGCCTTCGTTCTCGCTGCGCAGGATCCAGCCGTCGTGGCCGACCGCGATCAGGGTCTTGTTGCCGACCGCCGCCATCTGGGTGAGCGCGCTGCCGCGCTGCGGCTCGACCTTGGCCTCGATCCAGGGGCCTTTCTCGCTGTCGGCGATCAGGATGCGGCCCTGCTCGCCGGCCGCCAGCAGCTTGCCGCCCGCCTTGAGCAGGGCATTGATCTGCAAGCCGTCCGGATGCACCTCGGTGGCCGGGAACGGCGGCATCGGCCGCGGCGAAAAGGCATAGAGCGCCGCCAGCAACACGATCAGCGAAACGACGTAGGACGGCCAGGCGCCGACGGCGCGGGCTGGCGTTATGCCCGGGCGGGAGCCCGGGGCGGTGCTTGCCATGCTGAATCTCCTCTGCTGCATGACCCGGTCATCGCCAGGCCCTATTCAAATGTGGAGCTTGCGCATCCTGCGGCTCCTTGCGTCCCCAGCGTCCAGAGGGGCGTTCTGCTGAGTGTGCAACGGGCCACCAAGGTCCGCCAGCTCAGACGCACTCGACGCGAATGGGTTTGCTGTTCCATCCGCGCCGACAGTCTCTAATCGGCCACCTGGAACAAGCCGGCCGCGCCCATGCCGCCGCCGATGCACATGGTCACCACCACGTACTTGACGCCGCGCCGGCGGCCTTCGATCAGGGCATGCATCACCATGCGCGCGCCGGACATGCCGAAGGGATGGCCGATGGCGATGGCGCCGCCATTGACGTTGAGACGGTCGTTGGCGATGCCGAGCTGATCGCGGCAGTAGATCACCTGCACCGCGAAAGCCTCGTTGAGTTCCCAGAGGCCGATGTCGGAGACCTTGAGGCCGGCCTGCGCCAGCAGCTTGGGCACCGCGTGGACCGGGCCGATGCCCATCTCGTCGGGCTTGCAGCCGGCCACCGCGAAGCCGCGATAGATGCCCAGCGGCTTCAGGCCGCGCTTGGCGGCTGCGGCCCGGCTCATCAGCAAGGTGGCGGCGGCGCCGTCGGAGAGCTGCGAGGCATTGCCGGCGGTGATGTGCGCGCCCTGCGGCACGAACTTGCCGTCCTTCCACACCGGCTTGAGCGCGCTCAGGCTCTCCAGCGTGGTGTCGGCGCGGTTGCCCTCGTCCTTGGCCAGCTTCACCACCTGCTTCTCGGTGGGATTGCCTTCCTTGTCGTAGAGCTGCTTGGTGGTTTCAAAGCTGATCAGCTCGTCGCTGAACTTGCCGGCGGCCTGGGCGGCGGCGGTGCGCTGCTGCGACTGCAGCGAGTATTCGTCCTGCTGCTGGCGCGAGATGCCGTAGCGCTGGGCGACCAGCTCGGCGGTTTCGATCATCTGGATGTAGGCCGCCGGCTGCGCCTTGAGCACCGCCTCGGAGACGAAGCGGTAGCTGTTCTTGTGCTTGTTCTGCACCAGCGAGATCGACTCCAGGCCGCCGGCGACGACGATGTTCTGCTCACCGGCGAGGATGTTCTTGGCGGCGATGGCGATGGTCTGCAGGCCCGACGAGCACTGCCGGTCGAGCGTCATGCCCGGCACCGTGTCGGGCAGGCCGCCGGTGTAGGCGCAGAGGCGGCCGAGGTTGTAGGCCTGGGTGCCCTGCTGGGCGGCGCAGCCGATCAGCACGTCATCGACCTCGTCCGGGCTGACGCCGGCGCGCTGCACCACCGCCTTCACCACCTCGCCACCCAGCACCGGCGCCTCGGTGTCGTTGAAGGCCCCGCGATAGGCCTTGCCGATGGCGGTACGTGCAACCGAGACAATGACGGCTTCGTTCATGCAGCTCTCCGGATAACGGGAATGGCAACGAGCCTAGGCCTCCGGGCCTGGGCAAGCCTCGTTCAAAAGTAGTAGCGCCGAACTTCGAGAATGCGTTCTCGAAATTCGCCCTCAGGGAAGGGTGGCGATATTGGCGAGACGGCGATTTTCAGCCGCGGCTACGCACAGGCTACCTGCAGCCGCACTATGGGCTGAGACGGCGATTTTCAGCCGCTGCTACGCGGCGGGTCTGAAAATCGCCGCGCCTCAAAAGTAGTAGCGGCTGATGGTGTCGGCGATGCAGGCGGGCTTGGCGCCGCCCTCGATCTCCACCGTCAGGCGCAGCGTCGACTGCACGCCGCCGTCCTTGGTCTGCTCCACCGCGACGATCTCGCCCTTGCCACGGATGCGCTGGCCGACCTTCACCGGCGCCGGGAAGCGCACCTTGTCGCAACCGTAGTTGACGCCCATCTTCATCTTCACTTCGATCAGCTGCGGCAGGAAGCGCGCCGCCAGCGACAGCGTGAGATAGCCGTGGGCGATGGGCGCGCCAAAGGGGCCGTCCTTGGCCTTGACCGCGTCGACATGAATCCACTGGTGATCGTCGGTGGCGTCGGCGAACAGATTGACGCGCTCCTGGGTGACGGTCAGCCACTCGGTTTCACCCAAGGGCTGACCGATGGCGGCGATGAGTTCTTCGGCGGAGGAGAAAGTCTTGTTGGCCATGCGCTTGGTTTGTTCAGGAACGTTGTGACGAAGCCGAGATCACTTCGCCAACCAGGTAGGAGGAATAGTCGGAGGCCAGGAACACCATGATGTTGGCGATCTCCCAGGCCTCGGCACCACGGCCGAAGGCTTCGCGCGCGGCGAGCTCCTTGAGCAGCGACTCCGGCGCCGACTTGCGCAGATGGTCGTGGAAGACGATGGACGGCGACACCGCGTTGATGCGCACGCCGTAATCGGCGGCTTCGAGCGCCGAGCAGCGGGTCAGCGCCATCACGCCGGCCTTGGCCGCCGCGTAGTGCGCCTGCTCCTTCTGCGCGCGCCAGCCGAGCACCGAAGCATTGTTGACGATGGCGCCACGACCGCGCGGCTGCATCTTCTTGAGCATCGCGCGGGTCATGCGGAAGGTGCCGGTCAGGGTCACGTCCAGCACCTTGTTCCACTCCTCGTCGCTCATGTCGACGACGCGCTTGCTGCCACCCAGGCCGGCGTTGTTGATCAGCACATCGACGCCACCGAGCTTTTCCTCGGCCGCCTCGATCAGGGCCTGGACATCGGCCTCGACCGCGACATTGCCGACCTGGCCAAACACCTGCGCGTCCGGAAATTCCTTCGCCAGCGCCTCGGCGGCCTCGGCGGTGCGACGCGGGTGGATGTCGGAGAGCATCAGCGCCCGCGCGCCCTCTTCCAGGCAGCGCTTGGCGGCGGCGAAACCGATGCCGCCACCGGCGGCGGCGGTGATCAGCACCGAGCGGCCTTTCAGCAGGCCGTGGGCGGGAACATAGGCGGGTGCGGCTTGCGGTTCTGTCGACATGCGGGCTCTCGTTACCGAGCCGCGAGTGTGCCGTTTCAGCACGCCTGCGCGCCTACGTCAGAAAGACGAGAGCGGCAGCCACCGCAACCCCTCTGTCGCCTGTGGCGACATCTCCCCTGCTCAGGCAGGGGGAGACATTGCTGTTGCCTCCCCTATGGCAATAGGGGAGGTGGCGCGCAGCGCCGGAGGGGTCGCTTCAGAACACCTGCATCGCCGCGCGCGCGGTGAAGGCGATCAGCACCAGCGAGGAAAGTAGGAACAGCGTGAAGCGCACCTCGATGATGTTGAACAGCGACTGCCAGATGCTGTGCACCACCCGCAGGCCGACATAGGCCCAGGCCAGGAGCTGGCTCCAGTAGCTGCTGTCGTCGAGCACCGCCAGCGTCAGGCACAGCGCGTAGAACAGCGTCGGCGCCTCGAACAGGTGGTTGTAGTTGTCGGCCTTCCAGCGCACCGCGGGCGGCAGCCGGTTCATCAGCTCGCGCGGCGGGATGCCCGGATCCAGCATCAGCTGCTCGCGCTGGATCGCGGGGATGCGGGTGGCGTACATCCACAGCCACATGAAATGCGTCCAGCCCACCAGGGCAACGACCGGGGCCAGCAGGGGTGCGGCAAACGACATGGGCAATCCTCAGCGGGTAGGGATGCACCGATGATAGCCGCGCGCAGCAGCCGCGCCGCACTATCCCCCCCGCCTGCGGGGGAAGGAGCACATCGGCAGCAGCCGTCAGCCGACCGGCCGTGCCTCGCGCGGCATGCCCAGGCCGCGCTCGGCGATGAGATTGAGCTGGATCTCGTTGGTGCCGCCGTAGATGGTGTCGGCGCGCGAGAAGAAGAACAGCTGCTGCAAGGGCCGCGCGGCCTCGTCGCCGCCCTCACCTGCCGCAGCCAGCACGTCCATGCCCAGCTTGCCCAGCTCGCGGTGCCAATTGCTCCAGGCGTACTTGTAGACCAGGGCCTCGCGGCCGAGGCTCAACTGGTCATCGGTGGCGAGCATGCGCAGCGCGTGGTAGCGCAGCACCTTCAGGCCTGCCCAGGCGCCGGCGATGCGGTTGCGGATGAACGGGTCGCGGTCGAGACCGCGCTGCCGGGCCGCCGCCACCACCCGCTCCAGCTCGTGCAGGAAGTGCATCTGCTGGCCCAGCGTGGAGACGCCGCGCTCGATCTCCAGCAGCCCCATCGCCACCTTCCAGCCCTCGCCCGGCTTGCCGACCAGATGGGCGGCTTCGGCCTTGGCGCCGTCGAAGAACACCTCGTTGAACTCGCTGCCACCGCCGAGCTGGCGGATCGGCCGGATCTCGATGCCGGGCTGGTCCAGCGGCAGCAGCAGGAAGCTCAGGCCCTTGCCGCCCTTGCTCCCCGGCTCGCTGCGGGCGAGCACGAAGATCCATTCCGACTCGTGCGCCAGCGAGGTCCAGATCTTCTGGCCCTGCACGCGCCAGCTGCCGTCGGCCTCCTGCCAGCAGCGGGTCTGCACGTTGGCGAGATCGGAGCCGGCATTGGGCTCGGAATAGCCCTGCGCCCAGTATTCGCTGCCGTCGAGGATGCGCGGCAGGAAGCGCTGCTGCTGCTCCGGCGTGCCGAACTTGATCAGCGTCGGCCCAAGCAGGCCCTCGCCGATGTGACCCATGCGGCCGGGGCCGCCGGCGCGCGCGTATTCCTCGTGAAAGACCACCTGCTCGGCGATGGACAGACCACGGCCGCCGTGGGACTTCGGCCAGCCGACGCCGGTCCAGCCGCCGGCGGCGAGTTCGCGCTCCCATTCCTTGCGCAGGGCGGGATCGGCCTCTTCATCGCCGGGGCCACCGCGGTGTTTGAGCGAGGCATAGCGGCCACTGAGATGGCGCTGCATCCAGCCGGCGATCTCTTCGCGAAACCCCGCCAATGCTCCCTCCCCCGCGTCGCGGGGGAGGGCTGGGGTGGGGGCGTGCGGGGTACGCAAGACAAACCCCGCAACCAGCTCCCGCAGCGCCTCCGCCGTGCCCAGCCAGTGGCTCGAGGCCTGCGCGCGCTTGAAGTAGAGCTGCGGGTCGTATTCCCAGGTGAAGCCGACGCCGCCATGCAACTGGATCGCCTCCTGCGCGCACCAGAACAGCGTGTCGGAGGCAAGTGCCTTGGCGGCGGCGCATTCGGCAACGCATTCCGCCAGCTCCGCCCCGGCGGCGAGTTGCGCCGCCGCGCCGGCCACCGCCGAGCGCAGCGCCTCGATGCGCACCATCATCTCCGCACAGCGGTGCTTGATCGCCTGGAAGCCGGCGATGGCGCGGCCGAACTGCTTGCGGGTGGCGGTGTAGGCCACCGTGAGATCCAGGCAAGCCTGCGCCGCGCCCAGCTGCTCGGCGGCGATGTACAGGCGAGCGCGCGCGGCGGCGGCGGCATAGCCGGCGGCGGCGCGCTCGCGCTCGTCAATGCGTTCGGCGGCCACCGCGCTCAGCTCGGCCTCAGCAAAGCGCCGGCCGCGATCAAAGCCGGGCTGGCTGCTCAGTCGCAGGCCGGCCGCCGCGCGGCGCACCAGGAACAGGCCCGGCAGCGTCTCGCCCTCCACCGCCGCCAGCAGCAGCAGCGCGTCGGCGCTGTCGCCCTCGGGCAGCCGCGTGGCGCGGCCGCTCAGACTCCAGCCCTCGCCCTCCTGGCTGGCCTTGAGCGCGGTGGCGGCAAGAAAGCCCGCGGCATCGGAAGGCAGCGGCGCGCTCAGGCGCTGCTCACCCGCAGCGAGCTGTGGCAGCCAGGCGGCGCAAGCGGCTTCATCGCCCAGTTCCAGCAGCAGGGTGCTGGCCAGACAGGCGCTGGAGAAGAACGGCGCACAGAGCAGGCGGTAGCCACAGACCTCCTGCACCAGGGCCAGCTCCACCGGGCCCAGGCCCAGGCCGCCGAGTGCTTCCGGCACGGCGATGCCGCACCAGCCCAGCTCGCCGGCGATGCGCTGCCAGACCGCGGGGTCGTAGCCCAGCTCGCTGTCCATTGCCGCGCGCACCGCCGCCGAGGCGCTGGCATCGGCAAGAAAGCTTTCGGCCGACTCGCGGATCAGCCGCTGGTCGTCATTCAGAGAGAGATTCATGGTGGCGGATTATTCAATCCGCCCGGCGCGCACTCATCACCCGTTGGGGTGATGAGTGCCTGCGCGGGACCGCGGCGCCACGCCGCCCGGTTTCAGGGGACTACCAGACGCCGTTGGTGACCCGCACCACGTAGAAGCCGCTGTAGCCGTCCGAGTACCAGATCTCCTTGCGCTCGGGGACGAAGCTGGGGCTGGACATCGCCCAGTTGCTGGCCTCGAACACCGGCGTCGTCCGCGGCTTGGCGGGCGCCACGAAATAGGCGACCTCCTTGGGCTTGCGCGGATCGCGGATGTCGAAGATGCGCAGGCCGGAGGCGATCATGCTGCAGGCGACGATGTCCGGATTCACCCGCGTCGGCAGGTTGCAGTAGTGGCCGGCATAGCCCTGCACCGGCAGATTCGCGCCCGGATCGTCGGCGATCAGCTCGCGGTTCTGCAGTTCGTGCACTTCCAGACGCAGGTCGGAGACGACTTTCGGCTTGGTCTCGTCGCTGATGTCGATGATGCGGCCGGCGCCGACCACCGCGCCGTTGAAGGCGACGCTGCCACCGGGCGAGTCGGTGGAGAACTCGTCGATCTCCAGCACGTAGGGCTTGCCGTTGCGGGTGAACGGAATGGCGTTCTGCGGGATGGTGAGGTTCGGCCAGGTGACGCTGCCAACCTCCGTCACCTGCGGGTTGGCCTTGCGCGCCTGCAGCTCCGAGGTGTCGAGAATCACCATGCCCTGATTGTCGCCGGCGCCGACATAGGCCCGATTGCCGCCCGCGCCGATGGTGAGACCGTGCGAGTAGTAAGGCCCGGTCCACAGCGGGATGGCGATCAGCGGGTTGGAGATGTCGAGCGCGGTCAGCGTCGGCGAGCCCGGGTTGGCGGAGTAGAAGGTCTTGCCATCGGGCGAGAGGCCGCTCTCGTGGCCCAAGAAACCGAAAGGCGTGCTGGAGCGCAACAGCGGCGTGCGGCAGTCGGCCTTGAGGTCGTAGACGTCGACGATGCCCGGGTAGAACGCGGGGTTGCCGGTGACCGCCGCGAGCACGCCGGCTTCCTGCGATACCACCACCGACTCGTGCGGGGTCAGCATCGCCGGCGACACCAGCTGCGCGGTGCGCACCGGATTGGCGGGGTCGCTCATGTCGAGCACGTTGACGCCGGCCTCGACGTCGACCAGGTTGGTCGGATACAGCAGGGTGGTGTCGTAGTAGGCGCAGTCGCGGCCGCTGGAATCGGTATAGCGCTCCACCTTGAAGCCGCCGATGGTGCCGGTGGCGGTGCCGGTCACGACGCCCGGCGGCACGTAGTTGCTGACCATCACCGTGTTGCAGGTATAGCCCTCGGCGGCACGGCCGCTCTCGTGCTCGGCGCGGCTGACGCGGCCCTGCATGCCCAGCTCGGGACGCGAACCCGGTCCGCAGACCGCCTTCGGGGTGGGGCCGGAGACCAGTGCGCCGTCGGCGGGATCACTGCTGCCGCTGCAGGCGTACAGACCGACAGACAGCAAAGACAGCACTAGCAGACGGTGGCTGCCATTCATTCGCGCACTCCTCAGGGCGTCGGGGGGGCGCAATTATCTGAAGCAACTGTCATCTGCACAACCGCCGGCCCGCGCAACGGTCGGGCGCGGCGGTCAAGGGGCGCGGGTGGCCGCCAGTTGCGCCAGCATCAGCCGGATGCCCAGCACCTCGCGCTGCTGGTCGAGGACGATGCGCGAGGCCAGCGAGCGCACCACCGGATGCTGGGCGTTGTCGACCGCGAAACGGGCCATCGGCAGCCCGCCCTCGTGGTGGCGCAGCATCAGTTCCAGGTAGCGGCGCTCGCGGGCCGCGCCCTGCAGGTGGTGCAGTTCGGCCACCTCGGCATCCGTGGCCAGACCAGTCATGCCGCTGGGCGCGCGCCGGCAGTCCAGCAGGTACTGGCGCAGGGTATCGTCGGGAGGCGTGCGGCCGAGCAGCATCCACTCCATGTTGCGGTTTTCCGGCAGATGCGGCTGGCCCCAGACGCGCAGCCAGCCGCGCATCTCGCCCAGCTCCAGTTGCTGCTCACTGCGGATGGTCTCGGCCAGCACCAGCACGCCGGGGGAGACCGTGCCGCGCATCATCTGCGACAGCACCACGGCCTGGTGATGGTGCAGGGACATGAACTGCGCGAAGCGGATATCCACCACGCTCGGACTCATCGACGCCAGCGCCTGCCGCGCCTCGCGCGCCGAGTACCACTGCCAGCCACCGAAGGCGAGACCGGCGAGCGCCAGCAGCAGAGACAGCACAGGAACCAGTGGGCGCATCGGCGAGACGGAAGCAGGGGAACCGGACGCGGACACTAGCATCCACCGCCGGCACTGTCGCCGGGGTTCAGCCCGCCTGATAGGGCGCCAGCAGGACGCGGTCGGCGGCGTCGAGCGCGATGGCCTTGCGGGTCTCGGCATCGAAGCGCACCAGCGTCGCCTGCGCGGTGGCGACGCAGACCGCGCCGGCGAAGATGCCGATGCCCAGCGTGAAGGAGCTGCCGCCGATCTTCAACACTCGCAGGCCGACCTTCAGCTCGTTCGGGTACTTCAGCTCCTGCCGGTAGTCGATCTCCAGCCGCGCGATCACGTTCTGGCGGCGGCCGGTCTCGGTCCAGAAACCGATATGGCGCAGGAAAGCGGCGCGGCCCGACTCGGCATAGATGGTGTAGGCCACGTTGTTCACATGGCCCATCAGGTCGAGGTCGTAGAAGCGGACGCGCTCGTCGGCCCAGTAGCGGTAATCCTCCGGGCGCGTGCCTTCGGCGCTGAGCGGCACAGCCCTTAGGTCCCGTAGACCTTCTGCGCCGGGGGTTCGGTGGCGATCAGTCCGCCGATCACCTCGTGCAGTTCCTGCGGGGTATAGCGGGCGCCCTTGTTCTTCACCGTGCCGGTCTTCCAGCCGCGGGCGATGGAGATCTTGCCGCCCTCCACCTCGAACACCTTGCCGCTCACGCCCTGCGACAGCTCGCTGCACAGGTAGACCACCAGCGGCGCGACATTGCCGGGGTGGTAGTGATCGAAGCTGCCGTCTTCCGGCGCCTTCATCATCGCGCCGAACGGGCCTTCGGTCATGCCGGTGCGCGCCGCCGGGGCCAGCGCATTGGCGGTGACGCCGTAGCGGCCCAGCTCGGCCGCCTGCACCAGGGTCAGCGAGGCGATGCCGCCCTTGGCCGCCGAGTAGTTGCTCTGGCCGATGTTGCCCTGCAGGCCGGCACCGGAGCTGGTGTTGACGATGCGGCCCAGCGGCTTGCCACCGGCCTTCACCTGGTCACGCCAGCGCTGCACCAGCTTGCTGGCCAGGCAGAAATGGCCCTTGAGATGCACGCGGATCACCGTGTCCCAGTCGTCCTCGCTGAGCGAGGCGAACATGCGGTCGCGCACCACGCCGGCGTTGTTGACCACGCCATGCACCTCGCCGAAGGCGGCGAGCGCGGCCGCGATGATGGCATCGGCGCCGGCCATGCTGGTGATGTCGCCCAGCGCCACCACCGCCTTGCCGCCGGCGGCCTGGATTTCCTTCACCACGCCTTCGGCGGCTTCCAGGCGAATGTCGTTGACGGCGACATTGGCGCCCTCGGCGGCCAGCGCCAGGGCGTATTCACGACCCAGGCCTGCGCCGGAGCCGGTGACGATGATGGTGCGGTTGTCGCAGATACCCATGATGCTGCTTCCTCGTTAGCTGGTCTTCCCTCTCCCCCCGTGGGAGAGGGATCGAGGGAGAGGGGGAGCGCACTTCGTCGCGGAGAGCCCCCTCTCCCCTACCCCTCTCCCACGAGGGGAGAGGGGAAATACTCAGAGTCGTTCGATGATGGTGACGTTGGCCACGCCGCCGCCTTCGCACATGGTCTGCAGGCCGTAGCGGCCGCCGGTGCGCTCCAGCTCGTGCAGCAGGGTGGTCATCAGCTTGACGCCGGTGGCGCCGAGCGGATGCGCCAGCGCGATGCCGCCGCCGTTGACGTTGGTCTTGGCGTGCGGGTAGCCGGTTTCCTTGAACCAGGCCAGCACCACCGGGGCGAAGGCCTCGTTGATCTCGACCAGATCGATGTCTTCCAGCTTCATGCCCGACTTCTTCATCGCGTAATGCGTGGCCGGGATCGGCGCGGTGAGCATGAGGATGGGATCGTCGGCGTAGACGCTGATGTGCTGGATGCGCGCGCGCGGCTTCAGGTTGTACTTCTTCAGCGCGCGCTCGGAGACGATCAGCATCGCCGAGGCGGCGTCGCCGGTCTGGCTGGAAACGCCGGCGGTGATGCTGCCACCGGGCGCCAGCACCTCCAGCTTCTGCATCTGCTCCAGCGAGGTCTCGCGGGTGGTCTCGTCGTGCTCCAGGCCGTTGATCGGCACGATCTCCTTCTTGAAGCGGCCCTCGGCGATGGCGCGGCGGGCGCGCACATGGCTTTCCAGGGCGAAGCGCTCCATCTCCTCGCGGGAGATGTTCCACTTGTCGGCGATCAGCTGCGCGCCGTGGAACTGGTTGACCGGCTCGCTGCCGAAACGCTCGGTCCAGCCCTTGGAGCCGGAGAAGGGATCGGCGAAGCCCAGCGGCTTGGCGGCGATCATCGCCGAGGAGATCGGGATCTGGGTCATGGTCTGCACGCCGCCGGCGACGATCACGTCCTGGGTGCCGGACATCACCGCCTGCGCGGCGAAGTGCACCGCCTGCTGCGAGCTGCCGCACTGGCGGTCGATGGTCACGCCCGGCACGTGCAGCGGCAGGCCGGCGGACAGCCAGCAGGTGCGCGCGATGTTGCCGGCGAGCGGGCCGATGGCGTCGAGGCAGCCGAAGATCACGTCGTCGTAATCGTCGGCGGGGATGGCATTGCGCGCGACCAGCGCCTTCAGCACGTGGGCGCCGAGATCGGCACCGTGGATCTGCGACAGGCTGCCCTTGCGCTTGCCGGTGGGCGTGCGCAGGGCGTCAACGATATAGGCTTCGGCCATGGGGTTTCTCTTGCTTGCTTAGTGAGTGAAGGTTTCCGCCGGCCCCAGGGCAGCGCCCTCGGCCAGCACGAATTCGGCGATGCGCGCCTTGTGGAAGATGGCGTCGCCCCAGGTGGAGTCGAGCGCCCAGGCGCGCTTCATGAACATCTGCAGATCGGCTTCCCAGGTGTAGCCCATGGCGCCATGCACCTGGATGCTCTTGCGCGCCGCCAGCCGCGCCGCCTCGCCGGCCACCAGCCGCGCGTGCGAGACGTGCAGGCTGGCGCGCGGATGGCCGGTGGCCAGTGACTGCGCGGCGCGCTGCACCACCGGGCGGGCGAACTCGATCTTCACCGCGACATCGGCCAGATGGTGCTTGACCGCCTGGAAGCTGCCGATCGGTTTGCCGAACTGCTTGCGCTGCGCCGCGTAGTCGGTGCCGAGATCGAGCATGCGCTGGGCCAAGCCCAGCAGCTGCGCGGAGATGGCGACGCCGGCGCGGTTGATCACACCCTGCCAGAGTTCGCGGCCCTGCTCGGCGCCGCAGACGCGGGTCTTGTCAGTGGGCGTCCACTGCACGCGGTAGAGCCGGCGCGAGGAGTCGATGCTGGGGTTGAGCGTCAGCGTCGCTTCCGAAGGCCGCAGCGCGTGCAGCTCGTCGGCGTGCCAGAGCAGCAAGAGGCTGGCGTTGGCGGCGTCGGCGACGAAGGGATTGATCGGATGACCCACGGCGATGCGCGCGCTGCCATCGGCGATCTTCGGCAGCCAGTGCGCCTTGAGCTTGGAGTCCTCGGGCAGCGCCTTGCTCAGGTACACCGCCAGATAGGCGGTGGCGGTGAGCGAATCGGGAATGGCGTAGTAGCCCAGCTCCTGTTGGATCAGCACCCAGTCGAGATCGCCCAGGCCCATGCCGCCATAGGCCTCGGGCACCGACAGCGCGGTGAGGCCCTGGTCGGCGAGCTTGGCGCGCATCTCGGCGCTGCGGCCGGACTCGGTTTCCCAGATCTCGCGCAGCAGCTCGGGGGCTGCTTCCACCATCAGGAACTTGTGGATGGCGTCGCTGAGCGAGAGCTGGTCTTCGGTGAAGGTGAAGTCCATCAATCAGGCCCTCGGCAGGCCGAGCATGCGCTCGGCGATGATGTTGCGCTGGATCTCGTTGCTGCCGGCGTAGATCGGCCCGGCCTGCGCGAACAGGAAGCCATCCAGCCAGGGTGCGCTCTCGGCGGCCTCCGGCGCTTCCGGCATCAGCTCGCCGCGGGCGCCGAGGATGCGCATGGCGGTCTCGTGCATCAGCAGGTCCAGCTCCGACCAGAAGATCTTGTTGGTCGAGGCCTCGGGGCCGATGTGGCCGCCGCGCACCAGCCGGCTGGCGGTCTGGTAGGTGGAGAGCGCGTAGGCTTCGGCGTCCATCCAGCTCTTCAGCACCGCGTCGCGGATCGAGGGATCGCGGTCGGCATGCTCGCGGTGACGCTGGTAGAGCGCGACCAGATTCTGCGCGGTCTTCTGGAAGCGCGCCGGCGAGCGCAGCATCAGACCGCGCTCGAAACCGGCGGTGGCCATCGCCACGTTCCAGCCCTGGCCTTCGGCGCCCAGGCGGTTGGCCACCGGGACGCGGACATTGTCGAAGAAGATTTCCGCGAAGCCGGGCAGGCCGTTGAGCTGCTTGATCGGGCGGATGGTGATGCCCGGCAGGTTCAGAGGCAGCAGGATGAAGGTGAGGCCGTGGTGACGCTGCGAGTCCGGATCGGTGCGGAACAGGCCGAAGCACCAGTCGGCGAACACAGCGCGCGTCGACCAGGTCTTCTGGCCGTTGATGACGTAGTGGTCGCCTTCGAGGATGGCCTTGGTGCGGATCGCCGCCATGTCGGAACCGGCGCCGGGCTCAGACCAGCCCTGCGCCCAGATGTCCTCGCCCGCCGCCATGCGCGGCAGGAAGCGCGCCTTCTGTTCGTCGGTGCCGTACTCCATCAGCGTCGGCGCCAGCAGGAACACGCCGTTCTGATTGACGCGCAGCGGCGCGCCGGCGCGCCAGTACTCCTCCTCGAAGATCAGCCAGTCGATGAGGTCGCAACTACGCCCGCCGAGCTCCTTGGGCCAGGTCACCGCGCTCCAGCGGCCCTCGTTGAGCTTGGCTTCCCAGGCGCGGTGCTGCGCGAAGCCTTCCTTGGTGTCGAAGCTGGTCAGGGCCTGCTTCGGCACATTGGCCGCCATCCACTCGCGGACTTCGGCCCGGAATTTCTTCTGTCGTTCGGTGTATTCCAGTCTCATGCCTTGTCCTTGAACTCGGCCTCGCGCTTCTCGACGAAGGCGCGCCGGGTCTCCGCTGAATCCTTGCTGCTGTAGGCCTGTAGGGTAAAGCCTTGCTCCCAGCGGTACTTGCTTTCGAGGTTGCCGTCCTCGATGCCGTTCAGCGATTCCTTCGCGAGCCGGATCATCACCGTGCTCTTGGCGGCGATCTTGGCGGCGATGGCGAGTGCGGCCTCGCGCAGCTCGGCCTTGGGCACCACCTTTTCGATCGCGCCCAGCCGGTAGGCCTCGGCGGCGGTGATGGAATCACCGGTGAAATACATCATCCGCACCTTCTGTACCGGGAACAGCCGTTGCAGATGCGCGCCGCCGCCCATGGCGCCGCGATCCACCTCCGGCACGCCGAAGGTCGCGCACTCGCTGGCGACCACGATGTCGGCCGCGCCGGCCAGACCGATGCCGCCGCCGAGCACGAAGCCGTGCACCGCGACGATCACCGGCAAGGGGTTGCGGTGCACCGCTTCAAAGCTGCGGTAATTGCCGGCATTGACGGAGATGATCTTCTCCGGGTGCTTGTCCAGCTCCTTGATGTCGACGCCGGCGCAGAAGCCACGGCCCTCGGCGCGCAGCACGATCACTCGCGCTTCCGGCAGCGTGCCCAGCCGGGTGATCTCGTCGGCGAGCGCATGCCAACCGGCATCGTTGAGGGCGTTGACCGGCGGCCGGGCTATGACCAGCTCGGCAATGCCGTCGCTGATGGTGGTTTTGAATTGTTCGCTCATGGGGTTCTCGTAGCAGCCCCCTCCCCCGCGAGCGGGGGAAGGGAAACAACGGACAGCGCCGCCAGGCGCTGCTCGGCCTCGCTGACGATGCCGGCGATCAGCTCGGCGACCGTCGGCAGGCTGGCGATATTGGCAGCCACCTGGCCGGAAGGCAGCACGCCCTCGTCGGGCTTGCCCTCGACCATGGCCCGCTGGATCAGCACCGGGGCATTGGCGGCCATCATGGTCTGGATGGCGCCATCGCCTTCGCGCAGGGCGGCGAAGAAGGTCTTGACCATGTGGCCGACCGTCATGCCGGTGTGCGCGCGCCAGGCCCAGGCGCTGGACAGCGCCACGAACAGGCGGTGCAGCAGTCCGCCGCTTTCCAGGCGCAGCAGGAAGGGGTTGTCGATCATCCGCTGCGGCATGCCGTCGACCGCGGTGGAGGCACGGATCTGCGCGGCCTCCTTGACGGCAACGTACTTCTGCAGGGTACTGCGCGGCACCGGCGAGTCGGCGGTCATCAGAAAGCGCGTGCCCATGGCGATGCCCGCCGCGCCATAGGCCAGCGCACCGGCCAGGCCGCGACCGTTGTAGAAGCCGCCGGCGGCGACCACCGGCACCTTCACCGCGTCGAGCACCTGCGGCAGCAACAGCGTGGTCGGCACCGAGCCGGTGTGACCACCGCCCTCGCCGCCCTGCACGGTGATGATGTCGGCGCCTAGTTCGACCGCCTTCTGCGCGTGCTTGAGCGCACCGACGGTGGGCATGCACAGCACGCCGGCATCCTTGAAGCGCTTGATGATCGCCGCACTCGGGCCGCGACCATAGCTGACCGCGCGGACGCGGTCGGCGTTCTGCAGCACCAGCTCGATCACCTCGGCAGCATTGGGCTGGAACATGTGGAAATTGACGCCGAACTTCGCACTGGTCGCCGCGCGCACGGCGGCGATCTCCGAGCGCAGGGTCTCGGTGGACATGGTGGCGGCGGCCAGAAAGCCGAAGCCGCCGGCGTTGCTGGTGGCGGCCACCAGCTTGGAGTCCGCCACCCAGCCCATCGCGGTCTGGACGATGGGATAGCGGCAGCCCAGCAGCTGGGTCAATGGGGTTTGCAGTGCGGCGGGAGCGCTCATGGAGTTCTGGCTGGGGTTCTACTGGCCGTCCGGCTTCTTGTTGCCGGCGGCCATCGACTTGGCGTCCTGCCCGCCCAGCGGATTGCCCTGGGTGAGATCGCTCTGGGCATGCGCGAAGTGGTGCATGTGGAAGACCGCGTCCATGGCGGTGCGCTTGCCGCGCAGCTCCTCGACGTGGTTGATCGCCTGCTTGGTGAGCCAGAGGCCGAGCCGGCCCTTTTCGGCGAGGTTGGCGGCCATCTTCGCCACCTCGGCGTCGAGCGCCTCGCGGGCGACGATGCGGTTGACCATGCCGAAGTTGTAGGCACGCGCCGCCGGCATGCGCTCGCCGAGCATCAGGAACTCCTTGGCGACCCGCGGCGGCAGCTCGAAGGCGTGCGCGAAGTACTCCACGCCCGGAATGCCCATGCGCTGCACCGGATCCTGGAAGTAGGCGTCTTCGCTGGCGACGATCAGGTCGCAGACCCAGGCCAGCATCAGGCCGCCGGCGATGCAGGCGCCCTGCACGGCGGCGATGGTCGGCTTGGGCACGTCGCGCCAGCGCCGGCACATGCCCAAATAGACCTCCTGCTCGCGGGTGTAGAGCAGCTCGGCGCCCGGCTTGTTGACGTGGTCCGGCAGCAGGTGTTTGCGCTCGAAGCTCTTGTGCAGATCGCGCCCCGGCGTACCGATGTCATGGCCGGCGGAGAAATGCTTGCCGGCGCCCTTGAGCACGATCACCTTCACCGCGTCGTCGCCGACCGCGCGCGCGAAAGCAGCGTCCAGCGCGTAGGTCATCTGCGAGTTCTGGGCGTTGTTGTAGCTGGGCCGGTTCATGGTCACCCAGGCCACGCCATCCCGCACCTCGTAGAGCACCGGCTCTTCGGTCTCGTAGGTGATCTCGACCTTCTTGGGCTCGACCAGATCGCTCATGGGCCGCGCTCAGGCCGCCGCGCGCAGGGCGGGCGGGTCGTTCTTCAAGACCATGCCGCGCAGATTGTGCGGGTCGAGCTTGCGGATGATGGCGAGCTGCTCGGCGGTCGGCAGCGGCGTTTCGCCCAGGTTCTCGGCCTGGAGCAGCGGGAAGCCGGTCGCCGCCTGCACCTGCTCGAAGCTCACCCCGGGGTGCAGGGACTTCACGCGGATCGCATGGTCCGGCCCGCCGAAGTCGAGCACGCAGAGATCGGTGACGATCAGCCGCAGGTCCACATAGTCCTGCTTCATGCCCGGACCCCAGCGTTCCGGCTTGTAGCCAACGCCGGAGACCATATCGACCTCACCGGCGACGAACACGCGCGGGCCGTGGTTGGGCACGAACAGCGAGTTGATGTGGCAGATGCTGTTGCCCGGCAGGCCGCGCACGCCCAGCACCGCCGACTTCGGCTTGGCGTAGTCGGGGCCGACGGCGGAAAGATTGGTCTGCCCCCAGCGGTCGATCTGGGTCGGGCCGATCATGGCGTGGCGCTTGCCGCCCCAGACGCACTCGAACACCCGCTCGAAGGACATATAGCCCTCGTACTTGGGCTTGTAGTCGCCGCGTGGGCCCAGCGGCACCGGCTCGCTGACCAGATAGCTCTCGCTGTCGGTCATCAACAGCTCGGGCGAGTGGGTCAGCTTGGCCAGGCTCGCGCCCAGGCGCGGGATGGTGGTGATGCCGGAGGCGAGCACTTCGCCGTTGTCGCGCCAGGCTTCGCTGGCGGCGACGATCATCAATTCGGCGAGGGTGGCGGGGGCTAGGTCGCTCATGTTCAAAACACCGGCAGCTTGAGCTTGGCGAGGCGCTCGGCGCCGCCAATCTGGGTCTGGTACGCGGCTTCGCCGACGCGCACGAACTCCTCCACATACTTCGCCCAGCCGCCCTCTTCGCTGGCGGAGGCGTTGTAGCGCTTGAGGTGCTCCATGTCCCAGCCGTAGTTGGGGCCGAGATAGGTCGGGTGCGCGCCACCGGCGGCAGCCACCACGCTGTGCACCAGATAGCGCTCGAAGGGGTTGAGCTTGGCGGTGTCGGCGTCCAGCTCCAGCTTCTCATGCACCACTTCGCTGCTGACGATGACGTGATCGGCGGCGCGGGCGTAGAGGTGGTCGAAGAAGGTGTCGTGGCCACGCACCAGCGTGTTGCCGAGCCGGTCGGCCTCGTTGACGTGGATCAGCGCGGCGTCGAGTTTTAAAGCCGGCATCGCCACATAGACTTCGCCGTCGGCGTAGGGCGAGGCGATGGTCTTGAGCTGCGGATTTTTGGCCAGCACGTCGGTGGCGAGACCAACGCGGGTGGGCAGGAAGGACATGCGCATGCCGGCGGCGCGCAGGCCCCACTCGAACATGCCCTCGTCGTATTCCTCGACTTGGATGGCACCCGACTCGCGCGCCTTGCGGTAATAGGGCTCCAGCGGGATCGCGTCCATGGTGACAAAGGCGAAGATCAGCTTCTTCACCTTGCCCGCGGCGCAGAGCATGCCGACGTCAGGGCCGCCGTAGGACACGACGGTGAGATCCTTCAGCGGCGAGCGCAGGACCTCGCGCACCAGGGCCATGGGCTTGCGGCGCGGGCCCCAGCCGCCGATGCCGATGGCCATGCCATCGCGCAGGGCCGCGACGGCCTCGGCCGCCGACTTCTGTTTGTTGAGTGCCATGTTGTTCTTGTTAGCGGAAGCCGACCGAGAAGTCGTGGCCCCAGATGGAGACCTGCTTGGTGTAGGTGGTTTCCCAGACGCCGGGCTCGACGCTGATGCCGCCCCAGCCGTATTCGAGTGCGAAATTGCTGGGCGTGAGCATGTAGAACGAGGTCATCTTGTCGTTCTCGTGCTGGCCGAGCGTCGCCATCAGCTTGGCGCCGTGCTGTTCGCGGCGCAGTTCGCCACGGTCCACTTCGTCCTTCTCGGTGACCTCCAGCATGATGTGCACGCAGCCGGAGGGGCTGGGCATCTCCGCCAGCGCCAGGCTGTGGTGACGGCCGGAGCCAGCATGCAGGAAGTAGATGCGCATCACCGGCGCGTCCGGGCCGGGCTGAAAGTTGAAGATGTCGGAAATGCCGAAGCCCAGCACCTCGGTGAAGAACTTCAGGCTGGCATCGAAGTTGAGCGAGGGCAGCACGGTGTGGCCCATGCCCTGCGCGCCGGTCTTGAAGCGGGTGCTGCCCAGCGGCGAGACAAACGGCGACTCGCCGCCGGTATAGCCGTAGCCCAGCTCGTGGCGGTTGCCGGAGGGGTCGGTGAACAGCACCAGATCGGTGTAGCAGCGCGCGGCCTTCAGCGCGGCACTGGCCGGCTCGACCTTCACCCCGGCCTTTTCGATGGCGGCGACAGCCGCGGCGAAGTCGGCGGCATTCGCCACCTCCCAGCCGGAGGCCTGGTAGCGGTCCTCGCTGCCGGCGACCACGGCGAGACGGAAGCGGCGCTCGTCGAGCTTCAGGTACAGGCCGCCTTCCGGTGCCGGGCTGGTCATCGCGCCCAGCACCTGTTCGCCGTACTGCTGCCAGCGCGAAACATCCGTGGACTCGGCGACCACATAGGCCAGCGCCTGGATCAAGGGCTTGGGACTGCTCATGGAAGGTCTGCCTGAAAGGGGGGAATTGAACGACCAGGATTATCGAGACCGCCCTGCGGCACAGCTTCACCCGTTTTGATGAGTCGATCTCAGCAGCAAGCACCGGCAGGTCGTCTTATTGGACGAAGGCTAGCCAGAGGGCAGCCGAAATAATGCCGCCCACCGGCCGCAAGCCACCGGCGCAGGCAGCCTGCGCGGCCTGACGACAAGACATCCCAGGCCGCGTCGCGAAAGCCCCGGATGCAGCGACCAACCGCCATAGATCTAACAAACTTGAGGAGAGAGCAGCATGGGTCGAGTACAGAACAAGGTGGCGATCATCACCGGCGCCGCCAGCGGCGTGGGCAAGGCCGACGCCGAACTGCTGGCGCGCGAGGGCGCGCACGTGGTGCTCACCGACCTCAACGAAGCCGAGGGCATCAAGGCGGCGGAAGCGATCAAGGCCAAGGGTGGTTCGGCGCTGTTCCTCAAGCACGACATCGCCGATGAGGAGAGCTGGAAATCGGTGATCGCCAAGACCGAGGAAACCTTCGGTGGCCTCGACATCCTGGTCAACAACGCCGCGATCCTGATCTACGGCAACATCGAGAACACCGATCTCGCCACCTGGCAGAAGATCCAGAAGGTGAATTCCGACGGCTACTTCCTCGGCTGCCACTACGGCTACAAGGCCATGCTCAAGCGCGGCGGCGGCGCCATCGTCAACATGTCTTCGATGGCCGGCATCGGCGGCGTCGGCTCCTTCTGCGCCTACTCGGCCTCCAAGGGCGCAGTGGCGGCGATGACCCGCTCGATCGCCGCGCATGCGCGCATGAACCTGCACAAGATCCGCTGCAACTCGATCCACCCGGACGGCATCATGACGCCGATGGTCACCGGCCTGCACCAGAGCATGCCCAAGGGCGCGCAGAGCGCGGTGCGGATGATGGACCAGAAGCAGATGATGGCCCGCTTCGCCAAGCCGGAAGACATCGCCAACCTGGTGCTGTTCCTGGCCAGCGACGAGTCCAGCTTCATCAACGGCTCCGAGTACCGCATCGACAACGGCTACCTGCTCTGGGCCGACTGATGCCCATTGCGGATCGCCGAGCTCGGCTTGCGGTGGTGACCGTCCGCAAGCCGCTCCGCTTCTGCCTGTTCAATCCGCAATCCGAAATCTGAAATCCGCAATGCAACTGACCCTGCCCCTCGCCTTCGCCGAATCGGTCCGCAAGTTCGCCGACCGCCCCGCCCTGATCGGCGAAGACGGCCGCAGCTTCAGCTACGCGCAACTGGATGCGCAGCGCCGCACCGCCGCGCAGGCACTGATCGCGCTGGGCGTGCAGCCCAAGGACCGCGTCGCGCTGTGGGCGCAGAACACGCCGGAATGGGTCATCGCGGCGCTGGCAGTGCAGAGCATCGGCGCGGCGCTGGTGCCGGTGAACACCCGCATGCGCGGCCAGGAAGTCGCCTATGTGCTGGAGCGCAGCCAGGCCAAGCTGCTGTTCACCTGCGGGCGCTTTCTCGACCAGTACTTCCCGGCGCTGCTGGAAGGCCACCGGCCGGCCAGCCTCGAACACCTGATCGTGCTGCGCGACGCCCAGGAGGGCGACACCACCTGGGCGCAGTTCCTGGCCAAGGCCGAGGGCGTTGATCCGGCCGAGGTGGACCGCCGCGCCGCGCAGGTACAGCCCGGCGACCTGATGGACATCATGTTCACCAGTGGCACCACCGGCCAGCCCAAGGGCGTGATGAGCGCGCACGGGCAGAACCTGCGGGTGAGCCACGAGTGGGGCAAGCGGGTGGAACTGGTGCCGGAAGACCGCTACCTGATCATCAATCCCTTCTTCCACGCCTTCGGCTACAAGGCCGGCTGGCTCACCGCCCTGCTCTACGGCTGCGCGATCCTGCCGCATGCGGTGTTCGACGCGGCGGCAGTGATGAAGCGCATCGAGCGCGACCGTATCTCGGTGCTGCCCGGCCCGCCGACCCTGTTCATCAGCCTGCTCAACTCGCCCGAGCGCGCCAGCACCGACTTGAGCTCGCTGCGCGCGACCATGACCGGCGCGGCCACCGTCGCGCCCTCGCTGATCGAGCAGATGCGCAAGGAGCTGCGCTTCAAGGTGCTGCTCACCGGCTATGGCCTTACCGAGGCCAGCGGCATGGTGTCGTTCTGCCACTCCACCGACGACGACGAGACGGTCGCCCGCACCTGCGGCAAGCCGATCCCCGATACCGAGGTGAAGTGCATCGACGAGCAGGGCAACCGTCTGCCGCACGGCGTCGCCGGCGAGCTGCTGGTGCGCGGCTACAACGTCATGCAGGGCTATCTCGACAACCCCAAGGCCACCGCCGAGGCCATCGACGCCGATGGCTGGCTGCACACCGGCGATGTCGCGGTGATCGACGAGCGCGGCTACATCCGCATCACCGACCGCCTCAAGGACATGTACATCACCGGTGGCTTCAACTGCTATCCGGCCGAGATCGAGCGGATGATGTCGGCGCACCCGGCCATCGCCCAGGTGGCGGTTATTGGCATTCCCGACGAGCGCCAGGGCGAGGTCGGCAAGGCCTACGTCACGCTGCGCCCCGGCCAGAGCGTCGACGAAAAGACGCTGATCGCCTGGTGTCGCGAGCAGATGGCCAACTACAAGGTGCCGCGTCACATCGAGATCGTCACCGCGCTGCCGACCAATGCCTCCGGCAAGGTGATGAAGTTCCAGCTGCCGCGCTGAGGCTCCAAAGGGGGCCTTTACCGCCTCTCATGTGATCGGACGAGTTCCCGCCGGCGCCGCGCTGGCACTCTGGCCGGACTAGAAATCCGAACGGAGGAGGAGACATGAGCAAGTCCGACAACAAGCCCTTGGCAGGCGTGGTCGCCGTGGTCACCGGGGCCTCGCGCGGCGCCGGCAAGGGCATCGCCATCGCACTCGGCAAGGAAGGCGCTACGGTCTACGTCACCGGCCGCACCGTGAAGGAAGGCGAGGCGCCTCTGCCAGGCACGGTCGGCAACACCGCGCAACTAGTGACCGAGGCCGGCGGCAAGGGCATCGCGGTCGCCTGCGACCATGCCAAGGACGCCGAGGTGAAGGCGCTGTTCGAGCGCGTGGAGCGCGAGCAGGGCCGGCTCGACATCCTGGTCAACAACGCCACCTTCCTGCACGACCGGCTCATCGACAAGGGTCCGTTCTGGGAGAAGCCGCTGGAGCTGGTGGACATCCTCGATGTCGGCCTGCGCTCCGGCTACGTGGCGAGCTGGTACGCCGCGCCGCTGATGGCCAAACAGAAGAACGGCCTGATCGTTTTCACCTCGTCCTTCGGCTCCAGCTGCTACATGCACGGCCCCGGTTACGGCGCGCAGAAGGTCGGCGTCGACAAGTTCGCCAAGGACATGGCGGTCGACTTTCGCCCCTACAACGTCGCCGCGGTGTCGATCTGGATGGGCATGCTGCGCACCGACCGCACCCGCCGCGCGATGGACCGCGCCGCCGAGCAGTACGCCGGCTTCTGGGAGATCGCCGAGACGCCGGAGTTCACCGGCCACATCATCTCGGCGATCTACCGCGACCCCAAGCGCGCCGAGAAATCCGGCCAGGTGATCATCGGCGCCGAGATCGCCAGCGAGTACGGCATCGACGACGAAGGCCGGCAGCCGCCGTCGCACCGGCCGATGCTGGGCTCGCCACAGCAGGCGCATCCGGCCATCGTCGACTGAACCGCTTAAAGCCCCGCCATTCCCGCGAAAGCGGAAATGACGACTCACAAGAATTTGAGGAGAACACGATGAAACGTCTGCAAGGCAAGGTCGCCATCATCACCGGCGGCGCGCGCGGCATGGGGGCGGCAACGGTACGGCTGTTCGTGGCCGAGGGCGCGAAGGTACTGATCGCCGATCTGCTGGAAGCCGAGGGCCAGGCGCTGGCCAAGGAGCTGGGAGCCGACGCTCAGTACATCCGCCACGATGTCAGCGACGAAACCAGCTGGCAGGCGGTGGTGGCGCTGGCGAAGAGTACCTTCGGCGGCATCGACATCCTGGTCAACAACGCCGGCGTGCTGCTGTTCAAGACTTTGCAGACCACCGAGAAAGCCGAGTTTGAGCGCGTCATCAACATCAATCTGGTCGGCACCTTTCTCGGCCTGCGCATCGTCGGTGCCGAGCTGCTGGCACAGGGTCGCGGCTCCATCGTCAACATTTCCTCGGTGGACGGCATGAAGGCCGCCAACGGTCTGGGCGCCTACTGCTCCAGCAAGTGGGCGGTGCGCGGCCTGACCAAGGTCGCGGCGATGGAGTACGGCCACAAGGGTGTGCGGGTGAACTCGGTGCATCCGGGTGGTGTGGATACCGCCATGGGCAATCCCTACGCCGAGCAGAAGGCCGAGGTGAACAAGCGCTATGCCATGGTGCCGCTGCAAAGGGTCGGCGAGCCGGAGGAAGTGGCGCGCACCAGCCTGTTTCTCGCCAGCGACGAGTCCAGCTATCTCTGCGGCGCCGAGATCGCGGTCGATGGCGGCATGCTCACCGGCCAGTACTACGTGGGCTTCCCTGGGGCGCCGGGGGTTTAGCGGCTTTCGCGTCGGCGGGCCGCGGGCTGCACAGGCCCGCCTCCGCCGACGCGGCGTTCGTTGTAAGGCGCGGGCTGGCCCGCGACCCGCACCCCAAGCATGCCGTTGGCGGTAGAGAGCCCAGGGAGGAGCGATGAACGTCAGTCCGGAAGCAGCCCAGTGGCACCACTACCTCGTTCTCGCCTTTCTGCTGGCCTCGGTGCTGGTCTTCGTGGTGCTGCAGTTCTTCATCAAGGCCGCCTACGGCCGCCACAAGGGCACGAAGACCGCCTGGTTCTGGGGCCCCGGCGTGCCCACCCGCTGGGCCTGGATGCTGATGGAGGCGCCTTCGGCGCTGGGCTTCGCGCTGATCTACTTCCTGGGTGCCGAGGCCTGGAATCCGGCGCCGCTGCTGTTGCTGGCGATGTGGCAGGCTCATTACTTCCAGCGC
Organism: Stagnimonas sp. FW305-C-60; assembly: GCF_058782965.1. Lineage (NCBI taxonomy): Bacteria > Pseudomonadati > Pseudomonadota > Gammaproteobacteria > Nevskiales > Nevskiaceae > Stagnimonas > Stagnimonas sp. FW305-C-60. Next base: position 1,186,420 of record NZ_JBYSYF010000001.1, on the reverse strand, counting down.
AGCTTCATCTTTCCCTTTCGCCTGCACACCAAGCCGGGCGATACCACGCCCCTGCTGGTGCCGGTGCTGGCGTTCACCACCAACCTGGGCGTCTCGTTTGCCAATGCCGCGATCCTGTCCTGGCCCGGCATCAGCCGGCCGTATGAACTGGGTTGGCTGAGCGACCCGCGCTTTCTGCTCGGCGCAGCGCTGTTCGCCGGCGGCTACTACATCAACCGCAAGGCCGACGCCATGCTGGCGGCGCTGCGCAAGCCGGGCGAGAGCGGCTACAAGATTCCGCGCGGCTGGCTCTACGAGAAGGTCAGCTGCCCCAACTACCTCGGCGAGCTGATGATCTGGACCGGCTGGGCGATCGCCACCTGGTCGCTGGCGGGCCTGAGTTTCGTCGCCTGGACCGCCGCCAACCTGATCCCGCGCGCCTTTGCCAACCACCGCTGGTATCGGGCGAAATTCCCCGACTACCCGGCGCAGCGCAAGGTGCTGATCCCCGGCCTGGTGTAGGCAGCAGCGCCCCGCGTCACTCCCCTTTTTTTCACCACCAACCCGGCCATCGCCATGAGTCACCCGCGCAACAGCAACGCCCTGCCCGATCTCCACGGCAAGCTCGCCCTCATCACCGGCGGCAACCGTGGCCTCGGCTACCAGATCGCCCTGGCGCTGGCCGGTGCCGGCGCCGAGCTGGTGCTGGCCTGCCGCGATGCGGCCAAGGGCGAAGCCGCCGCCACGCTGCTGCGCCAGCAGATACCCGGCGCGAAGGTGGAGGCGATGGCGCTCGACGTTGCCGATCTCGCCTCGGTGCGCCACTTCGCCGAGGCCTTCAAGGCCCGCCATGCCGCGCTGGATCTGCTGATCCACAACGCCGCCGCGATCATGGTGCCGCAGGGCAAGACCAAGGACGGTTTCGAGACCCATCTGGGCACCAATCACCTGGGGCCGTTCGCGCTCACCGGCCTTTTGCTGGACAGCCTGGAAGCCGCGCCCGCGGCGCGGGTGGTGAGCATGGCCAGCCTCGCGCATCGCCTCACGCAGGGCCTGGACCCGGAAGACCCAGGACTGACCCGGCGCCCCTACAAGGAGATGGACGCCTACGGCCGCAGCAAGCTGGCGGCGCTGCTGTTCACCTTCGAGCTGGAACGCCGCCTGCGCCGCGCCGGCAAGCGCAGCATCGCGGTCGCCGCGCACCCCGGCTACACCGCCACCAATCCCGACCTGGGTGGATTCTTCATGCGCCTGGCGACGCGGCTGTTCGCGCAGCCGCCGGCGCAGGGCGCGCTACCGACCCTGCTGGCCGCCACCGGCTCCGAGGTGAGAGGCGGCGACTACTACGGCCCCGGTGGCTACAAGGAGCTGAGCGGCCTGCCCAAGCGCGTGGAGTGCAGCGCCGAGGCCCGCAACGCCGAGCTGGCGGCGCAGGTCTGGGCGATGTCGGAGCGGCTCACCGGCCTGCGCTACCTCTAGGGCCAGCTGCGCGATCAGCGGAACAGGAAGTACAACGTCCCCAGCACAATCGCCGCGGCACCGACGGCGCCGATCACGAAAGACACCTTGCCGGTCCAGCGGCCGTCCTTTTCCTTCTCGGCCTGGCGCTGCTTCATGAAGGCGACGGTACGGGTGAACTTTTCTTCGTTGTTGTCTGAGGGCACGGCGAGCTCCTGCGGATGGGAACAACGGACGGGTGACGGCGGGAGCGAGGCTCCCCGCACCTAGGCTAGGTTAACCAATCAGGCCGGGCACAACACGGGATGCAGCTCGCAAACCACGAGCCAGAAAACCCGGCTGGCTCAGCGGGGCTCCACCGCCCAGTCGGCGTAGAACGGCGGCATGTCGGTCGAGGCCTGGGCGCCAAAGTCCGGCGCGCGCTTTTCCAGGAACGACTGCACCCCTTCCTTGCCGTCGCCCAGGCTGGTGTAGAACATCGCCAGCGAGTCGATGCGGTGCGCCTCGATCGGGTGCGGCTGCGCGGAGTTGCGGTACAGCATCTGCCGGGCCAGGGCGACCGCCACCGGCGAGCGACCGTCCACGAACTTGCGGGCCAGCTTGTAGGCCTCCGGCAGCAATTGATCGGGCGCCACGACCGCCTTCACCAGGCCACCCGCCTTCGCCTCTTCGGCGCTGAGGATGTCGGCGCTCAGCACCCACTCCAGCGCCTGCGAGATGCCGACGATGCGCGGCAGAAACCAACTCGAGCAAGCCTCCGGCACGATCCCGATCTTGCCGAACACGAAGCCGATCCGCGCCTTCTCTGAGGCCAGCCGCACGTCCATCGCCAGCGTCATGGTGGCGCCGATGCCGACCGCCGCGCCGTTGATGGCGCCGATCACCGGCTTCTTGCAGCGGTAGATCGACAGCGTCACCCGGCCGCCGGTGTCGCGCACGCCGTCGTGGATGGCGGGGTCGTCGAGCCGCGTATGCATATCCGCCAGCGTCGGCCGCTGACTCTCATCGAGGCCGAAGACATTGCCCGGCTTGCTGAGATCCATGCCGGCGCAGAAAGCCTTGCCGGCGCCGGTGACGACAATGGCGCGCACCGCGTCGTCCTCGCTGGCGCGGTCGAAGGCGGCGACCAGCTCGTTGGCCATCTCCACCGTGAAGGCATTCATCTGCTCGGGACGGTTGAGCGTCAGCGTGAGAATGCCGTCGGCAACTGTGTAGTCGAGCGTGCGGTAGTTGTTGTGGCCCATGTGCTCTATCTCTCTCCAGAAAGGGAGGACAGCTTAGGCCATGCGGCAACCCTGGAAGGAAGACGCCGACATCGCCCTGCTCCCCTGTACCCGGACCAGATCAGCCCCCCCAAGGGGCAGGTCAGCAGTAGCGCCGATGCAGAGAACTGGGCTACGGTGAACTCCTGCGCAACAAACGCCCCGGACGACCTGTTGTTTGGGAGAGGTCGCCGAACGATCGCGAGCGAAATCATGCCATTGCGACCTTCCATCCACGCCCGGACGAACAGTTGCTATGCGGACTCCCGTCCGTCTATTGGCTGTTGCGCAGCAAAGTCCATTCCCTAAGCACAAGGAGTCGACGAATGTCGAATGCTTGGATTCCCGTCTCGCATGAAAATTGCCGGGAGGTGCAAGGACCGTTCTATCACGGCACTAAAGCCAGTTTGGCGATTGGCGACCTGTTGACTACCGGACACCTGTCCCATCATGAAAGTGGCCGCGTACTTCAGCACGTCTACTTTTCCGCCTTGATGGAGCCTGCCATATGGGGGGCGGAACTTGCGATGTCGCTGTCCGGCTTGGATGGTCGCGGCTACATATACATCGTAGAGCCAACTGGGCCGTTCGAGGACGATCCGAATCTTACAAACAAGAGGTTTCCCGGAAACCCAACAAGGTCTTATCGCACAAGCAGCCCGCTAAGAATTGCTGGGATAGTCCAGGACTGGCAGGGCCATCCGGCTGATGTGCTACAGCAAATGCTGGAGTCTTTGGCAGACTTAAGGAGTCGCGGCCTTGCCATCATTGAGGACTAGCGATTTGCTGCCTAAAGGTTCATTCAAGCCGACGCCGCTTCGCGGCGCGGCCCAACTCAGGCGTTAGCGAGGTAGCCCGGATGCAATCCGGGATTGCAGCCCGCGAGGAACCACCCCGGATTGCATCCGGGCTACTCGGCTTTGTAGCGGCCCGCTTCTAAGCAGCCGCCGGCGTCTGGTTGAGCTTCACATCGCTGGGCGGATGCAGCACGCAGCGGGTGCCGCCGGGGGTGTACATGCTCACCACGCATTCGTTGCAGGCGGTGCAGCCCGAGACCGTGGCGGTGCCGTCGCGGAACTGGTTGACCAGATTGGGCTCGTGGATCAGCGCGCGGCCCATCACCACGGCGTTGAAGCCGTCACCCATCACCTGCCGCACGCCGGCCATGGATTTCGCACCACCGAGATAGGCGAGCGGCATCTTCACCGCGGCGCGCACCTTCAGCGAGTGCTCGCGCAGGTACAGCTCGTGGAAAGGCACCTTCGGCTCCCAGAGCTTCATCAGCCGCGTGGCCATGCGCACCACCGGGTTGTCGATCACGTCGGTGGCGGCCTTGGGCATGTTGCTGCCGAAGATCGCCCAGGGCGATTCCACATTCATGCCGCCGCTGAGTACCAAGAGATGCGCGCCTTCGCGCTCCAGCGCCTGCGCGACCTGCACGGCGTCCTCGGCGGTGGCGCCGCCCTTGAAGCCCTCGGTGACGCAGATCTTGCAAGTGACCGCCAGCCGCTCGCCCACGGCATCGAGCACGCGGCGCAGCACCCGCGCCGGATAGCGCACGCGCTCGGCGGCGGTCTTGCCGCCCCATTGGTCCTTGCGCTTGTTGTAGCTGGGCGAGATGAACTGGCTGAGCAGATAGCCGTGGCCCATGTGGATCTCGACCGCGTCAAAGCCGGCGCGCTCGGCGCGCAGCGCGGCCTGCACGAACTCCTCGGCGACGCGTTCGAGATCGGCCTCGGTCATCGCCGACTTGAAGAACTGCCCGCTGATCGAGCCCGGTGGATTGAAACCGCCGGAGGCGCTGATCGGCCGCCCCGAGGACTGCTTCACGAAGGTGAAGCAGCCGCCGTGAGTGATCTGCGCGCAGGCGGCACCACCCTCGCGGTGCACCGCGTCGGTGAGCGCGCGCAGGTGCTTGAGGCTGGGTTCGTCGAGCGTCACTTGATCGTCGAAGGTGCGGCCATCGGCGCTGATCGCGCAGTAGGCCACCGTGGTCATTGCGGCACCGCCAGCGGCCATGCGCCGGTGATGCTCGACCAGGGCCTTGGAGGGCACGCCGCCCTTGGCCATGCCCTCGTTGGTGGCGGACTTGATGAAGCGGTTGCGCAGCTTCAGGGGGCCGATCTGTAGCGTGGTGAAGGCGGTGCTCATGGTTTTCCTAGTTTTTCCCTGCCATCCATGGCGCGACGGTGCACTCCGTACCCGCCCCCTGCCCGGCCATCCATGGCCGGGCGTTCGGCACCGCCGCGAGCAGTGCTCGCAAGCCGCGGTGCCTCACCCAAGAAACGCCTGGCCGCCATCGACGCCGATGCTCTGGCCGTTGATGTAGCGGCAGTCCTCGGTGCAGAGATTGGCGACGAAGCGGCCGATGTCGGCCTCGCAGGAACCAACCCGCTGCATCGGCACGGTGGCGACGAAGGCGGCGGCCTCTTCCGGCCGCGCCGCGCTCCAGCCGGCCATCGCCGGCGAGTCGGCCAGCGGCAGGATGCAGTTGGTGCGGATGCCGTCCTTGGCCCATTCGCAGGCGGCGGCGCGGCTGAGTTGGCGGATCGCCTCCTTCACCGCCGCGTAGGCGCCGTAGCCGGCGGCGTCCCAGCGGTAGGCGGCCGAGGAGGCGAGGTTGATGATGTTGCCGTCGCCGCCCTTCTTCAGATGCGGATAGGCCAGCCGCATGAGCCGGAAGGTCGCCAGCGGGCCGGACTCCCAGCCCGCCGCGAACGCCGCCTCGCTCAAGCCGTTGAGCGTGCCCAGCGGCACCTCCTGCGCACAGTTGACCAGGATGTCGAGGCCGCCGAAGTGCTGCACGGTCTCGCCGACCATGCGCTCCAGCGAGCTGGCCTCCTTGATCTCGCATTCCAGCGCCAGCGCCCGGCTGCCGCGCTGCTGGATTTCCGCCGCCGTGGTTTGCAGCTTGGACAGGGTGCGGCCGGTCACCGCGACCAGCGCGCCCTCCGCAGCCAGGGCGTAGGCAATGCCCTGCCCCACGCCCTGCCCGGCACCGGTCACCAGTGCGATCTTGCCCTTGAGTCTTTGCTTCATGCCGGAGGATTCCTGTTGGTTACCAGCGCAAGGTCGCGGTCGCGCCGAAGGTGCGCGGGTCCAAAAAGTACGAAGGCGTGAGATTGCCGAAGCCGGGGCCGAAGTCGATGAAGTTCACCGGTTCGTCCTCGTCCAGGGCATTGCGCACCCACAGCGCCAGCTCGCCGCTGGCGGTCTTGCCCAGCTTCAGCTTGCCCAGCGCAAGGCGGCCATTGAGCAGGCCATGGGCGCTGACCTTGGTGTCGCCGGCCACCGGCGCCGCCGTGTTGGTGGCGGCGAGCTGGTAGGGGTAGGTGTAGTAGGAGCTGGTGTAGGCGTAATCGACCAGCGCGCGCAGTTCACCGAAGGACAGCCGCGCCAGTTGCGCGTCGGCCACCAGGTTGAAGGTGTTCTGCGGCGCATGGACGAGGGCGCGATTGTCGGCTTGGTTGCTGTCCAGACCCGAGACCGGATCGCGGTCGATGAACTCGTCGTACTTGCCGTGCAGCCAGGCGTAGTTGGCCTGCAGGCGCAGCGCCTTGATCGGTTGTACAACCGCCTCCAGCTCCAGACCCTGGATGGTTGCCTGGCCAGCATTGCGGATCACCGAGGCCGCCGCGCCCGAGGCGGTGAACACCGACACCTGATAGTCGTCGAGCTTGTTGTGGAAGATCGCCGCATTCAGCTGCGCTCGGCCACCGGCAAAGCTGCTCTTGGCACCGAGCTCGAAGGACTTCAGCTTTTCCGGCTTGAACGGGGTCTTGGTCTCATTGATGTTCTCGGCTTGAACCACCGGGAACGGGCGCGTGAAGTCGGAATTGCTGAACTCGCCATTGAAGCCGCCGCTCTTGAAGCCCTCGGCGTAGCGGATGTAGGTGCTGAGCTGCTCGTTGAACTTCCAGCTGGCGCTGAGCGTGGGCGTGAAGGCGTCGAAGGTTTTCTCGGCCGCCGTGCCTTCCGGGATGAAATAGAGGAACGGCGCCGGTGCGGCACCGGCAACGCCGAAGGTACGGGTGAGCCCCTTCTTCTCGGAGGTATAGCGCAGACCGGCGCTCAGGCGCAGCGGCTCCAGTACCTGGTAGTCCAGCTGGCCGTAGACCGCGCTGGCATTGGTGCGGGTGCCATAGCGTGAGTCGTAGTTGGCGCCGCCGAAGAAGTAGGACTGCGGGTTATTGGTATCGCCGTCGTCGCGGTAGTAGTACAAGCCGCCGACGTAGTTGAACGCGCCGCGCTGGCCCACCCACTGCAGCTCCTGTGAGGCCTGGTCGAAGGTGGTCATGCGCTCGGTCTGAGCGATGGCCAGCGAAGAGCCGTCGTAGTCGCCGCCATCGTTGTTGACCAGCTGCCGGTAGGCGCTGATCGACTTCAGCGTGTCGTTGGCACCCAGCTTGTAGCTGAGTGTCGCCGAGCCACCCTTGACGATCACCTTCTGGTACTGCGGCCCGTTAACTGCTGCGGTTTCCTGCCGCTCGGTAGAGGCCGAAGCGGAGAGGGCACCAAACAGGAAGGCGCCGCCCGGCGCCGCCGGATCGAAGGCGCCAGTCGGCCGCAAGCGATAGAGCTGGCTGAAGGTGCCGTTCTGGTTGATCGCCGAGCGGTCGTAGCGCAGCGCTGCCTGGAAATCCTTGCTGAAGTCGATGTCGGCGGCAAAGCGAAAACCGTTGTTGTGGCGGTCGTTCATCTCCGTCACCGAACTGCCCGGCTGGGTTTCGACCCAGCCATCGCGCTGCTCGGAGCGCGCCGCGAAGGACAGCTTGGCGATGCCGAAGGCGGGCAGATCCACCGAGGCCTTGCGCACCCAGGCGCCGTAGTTGCCGACATCGGTGCTGACTTCACCGCCCCACTCGCCGGTCGGCGGACGGGTCACCAGATTGATGGCACCGCCGATGGTGTTGCGGCCATAGAGCGTGCCCTGCGGGCCACGCAGCACTTCCACCCTTTGCAGGTCGACGACGTCAAACACCGTGCCCTGCGACTTGCCGAGATACACACCGTCGATATAGATGCCCACCGCCGGGTCCCAGTAGATCGCCGGATTGATCTCGGAGTTTCCGCGGATGGCGATCTGCGAAATGCTGTCGTTGGAGGGCGAGCGGCTCACTTGCAGACCCGGCGCCAGCGCGCTGAGGTCGGCGACGTTCTCGATGCCGCGCGCCTGCAACTGCGCCTTGTTCATCGCGGTGATGGCGATCGGCACGTCCTGCAATTTCTCCTCGCGCTTCTGGGCGGTGACGGTGACCGTCTCCAGCACCGTGGAACCGGAGGAATCTGGCGCGGCTTCTTTGGGGGTTTGAGCCTGGGCGGGGCCACACAGGGCCGAGAGGGCGCTCAGGGACAGCAACACAAGGCGGGGCTTGCGACGCATTCATCTACTCCTTTGCACGTGGTACCGCTGTTTTGTCTGGCTATCGCTGGCGTATAGCTCGAGTCGCACGATAGGCAGCGCGCCGGGGGCCTTCGTCGTCCGCATGGATTAGGGCTCGCCTGGCGGCTCGCGAAGTCCGCCCACGCCCGGTTCGCCATGCCGGGTCGCAGCCCGCTTTTGCCTGCGTTAGGGTCCGCTGGCCCGAGAGTCTTCAGGCAAGACCTGGCCGAGGCCTCAGATGAGGCAAGCATCACCGCCTCGGCCAGCGGCCAGCGCCCAGCTCCATGCCATTGCCCGCCGCCGAAGTCGGCCGCGCAGGGCCGTCAGTCGCTTGCCAGACTCATCCCGCGGCGCGCCGTGGTTGATCGGGTTGGCGCCGCGGCTGTTTAGGTCATCCGCTCTTTACTGCTCTCTGCCGAAGCCCGACCCCCAAACATCCGCAGCAGCCGCTGTTTGAAGTCATCCACCATCTCGAACACCACCGGCACCACCAGCAGGCTGAGCACGGTGGAAGTGATGAGGCCGCCGATCACCACCACGGCCATCGGCGAGCGGAAGCTGCGATCGCCCTCCAGACCAATCGCGATGGGAGTCATGCCGGCGGCCATCGCAACGGTGGTCATGATGATCGGACGGGCGCGCTTGTGGCAGGCGTCGATCAGGGCTTCGGTGCGGTTCATGCCCAGGTCGCGGCGGGCCATGATCGCGTACTCCACCAGCAGGATGGAGTTCTTGGTGACGATGCCGATCAGCATCAGCAGGCCGATCAGCGCCGCCATCGACAGGCTCATGTCGAATACCCACAACAGCCCCAGCGCGCCGCCGACAGCCAGTGGCAGGGCGGTGAGCACGGTGAGAGGCTGACCGAAGTCGCCGAACAGCAACACCATGACCGCGTACACGCAGAAGATGCCGGCCAGCATCGCCAGCAGGAAGCCGGCCTGCATGTCCTGCATGTTCTCCAGTTCGCCGGCGACCACCGGCCAGACGCCCGCCGGCAGATTCTTGAGCGCGGGCAGTTCGTAGGCTTCCTTCACCACATCGCCCATCGGCCGGCCTTGCAGGTCCACCGAGACGCGCGCGTTGCGGTAACGGTCGTAGCGGTCGATCTGCGCGGGGCCGTCGGCGACCCGGATGTCGGCGATGTTGCCGAGCGGCACGGCGGCGCCGTTGGCACCGTGTACGCGCAATTGCGCGATGCTGTCCGGGTCCTGCCGCGCAGCAGGGTCGAGCTGCACGCGCACGTAGACCTGCCGGTCCGGCAGATTGAGGCGCGGCAGGTTGAAGTCGAAGTCGCCGGTGGTCGCCACCCGCACGGTCTGGGCGATGGCGGCGGAGGTGATGCCGAGCGAGGCGGCGTGCGCAAAATCGGGGCGGATGACGATCTCCGGCCGCGCCAGGCTGGTGGAACTGTTCACCGCGCCGATGCCCTGCAACTGCCGCAGGTCGGACTCGACGGCGCGGGCCGTCTTCTGCAGCAGCTCCGGGTCGTTGGAGGAGAAGGCCAGGTTCAGCTTCTCGCCCGGCGCGCCCTGGCCCATGCTGATGCGCACACCCGGCACCACGGCGAGTGCGCGGCGGACGGCGTCTTCCATCTCTGGCCGCGAACGCGCGCGGCTGGCATGGGGTTTGAGCTTGGCCATGAGCTGCGCATTGCGCACCGCGCCGGGCAGCATGTCGCGCTGATCACCGCCGACGATGGGCACGCCGATGGCGGCGTAGACCTGCTCGATCTCCGGTTGCTCGGCGAGCACGGCACGCGCCCGCTCGGCGAGGGCCCGGGTGTCTTCCAGTGTGTTCCCGGGCGGGCCTTGCAGGGTCACCATCAGGGTCGAGATGTTCTTCGGCGCGATGAAGTCGGAGGACAGCAGGCTGATCAGGAAGACCGAGCCGGCGAAGAACGCGGCGGCGGCAGCCGAGGTGACGAAGGGGCGTTCCAGGCACCAGCGCACGCAAGCGAGGTAGCCACGCATCGCCGGGCCGTCGGTTTCCTCGTGCTTGGGCGGCTTGAGCAGGTAGGCCGCCATCATCGGCGTCAGCAGGCGCGCCACCAGCAGCGAGAACATCACCGCCACCGAGGCGGTCCAGCCGAACTGCTGGAAAAAGGCGCCAGTGAGTCCGCCGACGAAGGCGGTGGGCAGGAACACCGCCACCAGGGTCAGCGAGGTGGCGACCACCGCGAGGCCGATCTCGTCGGCGGCATCGCGCGCCGCCACCAGCGGCGTCTTGCCCATGCGCAGGTGGCGCATGATGTTCTCGACCTCGACGATGGCGTCGTCGACCAGGATGCCGATCACCAGGGTCAGCGCCAGCAGGGTGATGAGGTTGAGGTTGTAACCGAGCACCGCCATGACCAGGAACGTCGGGATGATCGACAGCGGCAGGGCGACTGCCGAGACCAGCGTGGCGCGCCAGTCGCGCAGGAACAGCCAGACCACCAGCACGGCGAGGATCGCGCCCTCGTACATCGCCCGCATCGAGGATTCGTAATCGGCCTCGCTGGCATCGACGATGTTGGCGACCTCGATGATCTCGATGCGCGGGTCGGCGCGCATCAGCTCCTGCACCGCCGCACGCACGCCACGCGATACCGTGACCTCGTCATGGCTGCGACCACGCAGCACCTGGAAGCCCACCACCGGTTGGCCGTCGAGCAGGGTCAGCTCGCGCGCCTCGCTCGGGGTGTCGAGTACGCGGGCGACATCGCCAAGACGGATGCGGCGGCCATCGGCCAGCGGCAGCGAGAGCTGCGCCAGCTCCTCGGCGCTGGCCACCGTGCCCTGCAGCCGTACCGATTGCTCACGTCCGCCCAGGTCGCCGCGGCCGCCCGGGGCCTCTTGCTGCATGCTGCGCAACTGGCTGCTGATCTCACCGGCGGTGACCCGCAGGGCCTGCAGGCGCACCGGGTCCAGCTCGATGCGTACCTCGCGCTGGCTGCCGCCCTGCGGCGTGATCTGCGCCACGCCACGCACCGACAGCAGCTTCTTGGTGATTACGTCCTCGACCAGCCAGGAGAGGTCGGCCGCGTCCAGGCCCGGCGCGCGCACCGCGAAGGTGAGCACCGGCATGCCCGAGGCCTGCACGCGGGTCACCACCGGCTCTTCGAGATCGGCCGGCAAGGTGGCGCGGATGCGGTCGATGGCGTCACGCACGTCGAGCATCGCTTGCTGCGAACCGGTCTCGAAGTCGAACTCGACCACCATCGTCACCGCGCCATCGGTGATGCGGCTGGTGACGTGGTTGAGGCCGGCGATGCTGGCGACCGAGTCCTCGATGGGCCGCGCGATCTCGTTCTCCAGCTGACTGGGCGGCGCGCCTGGTAGGCGCGCTTCGACCATCACGGTGGGGAAGTCGATGTCGGGAAAGCCCTGGATGCCGAGGCCGCGAAATGCGATCAGCCCCGCGACGGTGAGCATCACGAACAGCAGGATCGAGGGCGTCGGGCTGCGAATGGCCCAGGCGGAGAAGTTCACCGCGCGGGCGCCTCGCCGACCACCTGAACCAGATCGCCGACGCTGAGCATGGCGCCGCCGGATTGCACGAAGCGGTCGGCCAGATCGAGCGCGCCGAGAATCTCGATGACCGCGCCGTTGCGGCGGCCGGTCTGCACCTTCAGCTCCTGCGCGCGGTTCTGCACGTCCACCTTCATCAGATAGCTGTTGCCATCGCGGCGCACCAGGGCCGACTCCGGCAGCGTCAGCGCCTCGCGACCCGGCAACAGGAACTGCCCGGAGAGATACATGCCGGCCGCCAATCCGCTGCGGGCCGGCAGATCAACGTAGACCAGGCCATTGCGGGTACCGGTATTGACCATCGGCGAGAGCTGCCGCACTCGGCCGGTGATGGCCGCGCCATCGAGGGTCTGGATCTGCACCTCGATGCCGGGCGCCAACTTCGACAGCGCAACCGCCGGCACCTCGGCACGCCACTCCAGACGGTTTTGCTTGATGAGCCGGAACAGCTCGCCACCAACCATGCTGACCGCGCCGACGGTGGCGATGCGCGCCGAGATCACGCCGTCGTCCGGCGCCAGCACGCGGGCATAGCGCAGCTTCAGCGCCTGGGCGTCGCGCTGGGCCTTGGCAGACGTCACCGCCGCCGCCGCCGCGGCGGCCTGGGTGTGCAGACCCTGGATCGCCTGCTGCGAAAACACGCCGCTGCCCTGCATGCGCTCGGCGCGCTCGACGTCGGCGTGGGCCTGGGCCGCGCGCGCCTCGGCCTCGGCAACCATGGCCTCGAAGCGGGCAAGATCGGCGCGCAGCAGGTCTTCGTTGTAGCGGGCCAGCAACTGGCCCTTGCTCACTGCGTCGCCGACATTGACCAGCACCGCATCGAGGCGCAGACCGCCGATCTCGGTGCCGATGCTCGCCTCCTGCCAAGGCGCAACCTCGCCGCTGGCGGTCATCCGGTCCGGCAGGGTCTCGCGCCGCGGCGAGACCAGTTCCACGCTGAGAGCGGGGCTGACCTCGGCGGGGGCTTCCTCGTTACGCTGGCATCCTGAAGACAACACCAGGAGCAGCAGGCCGGACAGCCCGACCGCCATTTGCACTCGCCTCACGTCAAACTCCCCTCGCGGTCTCGATCATGGCCCGGCCCGCACGGGGTGACTGCGCAGTGCCGGTCTTGTTGAGATACTCTGTATCAACTGAGACAAAGTATCAATGTCAGAACCCGATCATTCCCACCCCGGTCCGCTGCGCGAGCGCAACAAGCAGCGCATCCGCCATGAGATCGCCGATGCGGCGATGAACCTCGCCATTGCGCGCGGGCTTGGCCAGTTCACCGCCGACGACATCGCCGCCGTGGCCCAGGTGGGGCGCGCGACCTTCTTCCGCTACTTCGACTCCAAGGAGTCGGCGGTGGTGGTCGGTTTCTACGAGCGCAAGCTCAAGGAGCTGGTCGACACCCTGGGCACCGCGCCGCCGAAGCTGGGACCGGTGGATGCGCTGATCTGGAGCTTCCGCAAGCTGGGCGCCGATTTCGACCGGCAGAGCAAGCTGCTGCGCCTGCTGGCGCAGATGCTGCTGACCTCGCCGAGCCTGCGCGCCAAGGCGCTGGACTACCAGAGCAGCTACGAGCAGGCGATCGCCACCGCGCTCGCCGGGCGCTATGGCGCGCTGTCGCCCGACGACCTGCGTCCGCGCTGGCTGGCAGCCTCGACGCTGGCGGTCAGCACCGCCTGCGTCTATCACTGGAGCGCCGATGAAAGCGCGCACAACCTGCCCGACCTGGTCGTCGCCGCGCTGCAACAGTTGAAGGCCGGGTTCGATACCACGACGACGGCGAAGACGCGGCGCCGTTAGGCCGGACCAATGCCGGCCGGCGGGACGACGGCAGGCTGGGCACCGGCGTTGACGGCGGCGTCGGCACCTCGGCGCCCCAGGGGGCATGAATGCCCGACCTTGAGCAGATCGACGAACTGACCGGGCCGGTTGAAGGCAGCGGCTATGCGCGCTGGCTCAGGCCGCCGCGCCCGCCACCGCCATGTCACGCGCCGCGATGTAGCCGAAGGTCATCGCCGGGCCAAGCGTGGAGCCGGCACCGGCGTAGGTCTTGCCCATCACCGCCGCCGAGCAGTTGCCGATGGCGTAGAGGCCGGCGATGACGCTGCCATCCTCGCGCAGCACCCGCGCGCGCTCGTCGCACCAGAGGCCGCCCTTGGTGCCGATCTCGCCCGGGTAGAGGGCGATGGCGTAGAACGGGCCGGTGTCGACCGGCCCCAGGCAGGAGTTGGGGCCGACGGTCGGATCGCTGTAGTAGCGGTCGATGCTGGTGTCGCCCTTGCCGAACTCGGGGTCCTTGCCGGCCTTGGCGTACTCGCCGATCTTGCGCGTGGTTTCCTTCAGGCCGGCGGCATCGACGCCGATCTTGGCGGCCAGCGCCTCAATGCTGTCGGCACGGAAGTAGACCTTGTCCAGCCAGTCCTTGGGCAGCGCCGAGTCCGGCTGGATCTGGCTGGGCAGGAACAGGCCGGCCGGGTACTTCTTGCGGAAGTTGGCATCGAACACGAACCAGGCCGGCACGCAGCCGTTGCCCTGGGCGTCGTCCCGGTACATGGCGGTCACCACGTCCGGATAGGCGGCGGCCTCGTTGACGAAGCGCTTGCCCTTCTTGTTGACGATCACGCAACCGGGCGCGCAGCGCTCGACGAACAGCGTGGTCTGCGAGCTGGCGCCGGGGACGTGGACGGTGGGCGAACCCCAGACCAGATCCATGAAACCGAGCTTGGCGCCCAGCGCCAGCCCAGCGCGGATGCCGTCGCCGTTGTTGATGCGCGGCGCGCCGGTCCAGTTGGCGTTGGTGGGATGCGGCAGGTACTGCTCGCGCATCTGCTGGTTGTTCTCGAAACCGCCGGAAGCCAGCACCACGCCGCGCTTGGCACGCAGGCGCAGGGTCTTGCCGGCCTGCTTCACGACGACGCCGACCACCCGACCGTTCTCCTCGATCAGGCCATCCATGCTCGACTCCAGCCACAGCGGCACGTCCTGCTTCTGCAGGGCATGCCGCAGGTGGGCGATCAGCGCCTGGCCCAGGGTCAGCCGACGATCGCGCTTGGTCTTCAGGCGCCAGCCGAGATCCAGCCAGTAGCGCAGCATCATCTTCAACACGATGCCGAACCAGCCCTTGCCCTTGGTGAACAGCACATGGGCCTCGACCTGGTTCATCGCCATGCGCCCCATCACCTGGGTGCCGGCGAAGGCCGGACGCAGGCGGTCGAACTCGGCGCCGAGCAGCGCGGCGTTGAACTCCACCGGCTCCATCGAGCGGTAGCCGTCCTTGCCGCCTGGCTTGCTCGGGTAGTAGTCGGGATAGAGCTTCACCCCGCGGAAGACCACGCCGAACTTCTTGGCCAGATGGCGCACCATCTCCGGCGCGCTCTTGAGATAGGCCTCGATGCGCGACTCCGGCACCTCGCCCTCGGTGAGCAGCTTCACGTAGCCCAGCGCCTCGGCGTAGGAGTCGCTGCCGCCGTTCTTGGCGATGTCGTCATTGCAGGGGATCCAGATACCGCCGCCGGACACCGCCGTGGTGCCGCCGTAGACGGATTCCTTCTCCAGCACCACCGCCGACAGCCCCTCGCCCTTGGCGCACAGCGCGGCGGTCATGCCGCCGGCGCCGGAGCCGATCACGATGACGTCGAACTGCTGGTCCCAGTTGCCGCTGCCTGTGCTGCCGTCCATGAGATGCCCTCGCCAATATCTGACCCTCCCCCGCGGACGGGGGAGGGTTGGGTGAGGGCGGTGGACGCCCCCCTCCTAGCCTCCCCCCGCAAGCAGGGGGAGGAACGGTTCCGAGTTAGATGAAGAAGTCAGTGTTCTCGCGGCCCAGCAGGAAGCCGCCGAAGTTGCGGCCGAACTGCTCAGGGTTGTTCGCGTAGTGGCCGCGCGCCGCCATGATGTCGGTCATGTAACGGTAGAGCGGAAAGTCAGTGAAGATGCCGCGACCGCCGCAGACCGAAAACAGCTGGTAGGCGTGCTTGGCGCAACGCTCCACCGTCTGCGAAGCCTGGTGGCGGAACAGCAGGCGCTGCTGAATGTCGTCGAGCGGCTGCTTGTTGCGGATCTTGGTCTGCAAGACGCTGAAGTTGCGGTTGAGCACCAGCTTCATCTCGTCGATGGCGGTGGCGGTCTCGGCGGCGGCCAGCTGCGCCGGCGCCTGCTCGGAGGTCTTGTTGCCCATGTCGCCGACCCGCACCTTGGCGAAGTCCAGGAAGGTGTCGAGCGCACCCTGCAGGCCACCGATGGCGGCGGTGGACACCGCGCGCACGAAGATCTGGCCGAACGGCAGCTTGTAGAGATCGGCAGTGAAGGTGTCACGGCCCGGGTTGGTGCCCATGAAGCCGTCGCTGGCCTTGTGGGTACGGTACTCGGGCACGAACACGTCCTTGACCACGATGTCCTTGGAGCCGGTGCCCTTGAGGCCCATCACATGCCAGGTGTCGATCACCTCGAAGTCGCTGCGCGGCAGCAGGAAGGTGCGGTATTCCGGCGGCTGGCCGGGCGTAAAGATCAGGCCGCCCAGGAACACCCACTGGCAATGGTCGATGCCGCTGGAAAAGCCCCAGCGGCCGCTGAACTTGAAACCGCCCTCGACCGGCGTCACCTGGCCCTTGGGCATGTAGGTGGAGGCGATCAGGGTGGAAGTGTCCTTGCCGAACACGTCCTGCGCGGCGCGCGGGTCGAACAGCGCGATCTGCCAGTTGTGCACGCCGATCACGCCGTAGATCCAGGCGGTGGACATGCAGCCCTCGGCCAGCGCCATCTGCACGTCGTAGAACACCTGCGGGTCCATCTCGTAGCCGCCGTAGAGCTTGGGCTTGAGCACGTCGAACAGGCCGGCGGCCTGCATCTCGGCGATGGTCTCCTCCGGCACCTTGCGGTCGGTTTCGGTCTTGACCGCGCGCTCCTTGAGCTTGGGGATCAGTTCACGCGCGCGCTGCACCAGCAGCTCGGGCGTCACGGTGGCAAGTTTGGTGGCGGCTTGGGACACGGGGAAACTCCTCCAGGTTTGGCCGGTGTCGGGATGGAACCGGCCAGGCTAATTTCTTCGGTCGACGTTTTCGCTGATCGGGCCTGGGCCGTCATCGTCCGAAGTGACGACCCATCTCACGGCTACAGTGGGCTCAGGCGCAGCAGTACCTCGCCGTCGCAGCTGAGGTTCTGCAACAAGAGCCTGTTGGCACCCGCCTCCGACACTACGCGCGCGCCGCTCAACTCGATGCGGTAGCCCTTGGGGTAGTGCAGCTTGGGCACATGGATCTCGGTGGGCGCCGAGGCCGGCGCCGCTTGGTAGCGGTACAGGAACTCGCCGGTGTCGGTATCGAACGACAGTTCCAGCGGCGTGCCGGCGGTGGCCTGCGGATAGGCGCGTTCCAGGTAGCGCAGCTTGTCGAGTTTCACCGTGCTCAGATCGGTATCGTCGGCAAACAGGCTCTGCGCGCTGCTGCCCTGCGATTCGGTAGTGGGGTCGTTGAAGTTCTTGTACTGCCAGTACTGCCAGCCGATCAGGCGCTCATCGGCCTCGGCGGTGACATCGGCAATCACCTGCAAATCGTCAGTGGCACCGAACTCGGTGAGCAGTTCCACCGCCTGCATCTTGTCGGCCTGGGCGCGCGCCTCGGCGAAGGTGGCGTTACCGAAGCTGTCGCAGGTGTCCTCCAGGCCCACCGGCAGCGCGTCGAGCAAGCCCAGTTGCAGGGCATTGCCGAGGGTGTTGAGCGGGCAGTAGTAGTGGAAGGAATAACCCAGCTGGCTCTCGCCGGGGATCGCCTCGAAGCCACTGGCGGGAGCGCCGGTGCTGATCATCGGCTGCGGCTCGAACCAGACCAGGTTGTGCGGATCGACGCTGCGGATGCCGGCCCTCGCGTGCTCGTAGAAGGGCTGCAACTCGTCGCGCTCGTGGCTCTCGCAGCCCAGGATCGGAATCAGGCAGGTGGGGTATTCCAGGCCCGCCCAGGGCTCGTTGAGCAGGTCATAGCCCATCGAGTAGGGCTGGTCCTTCCATTTGCTGGCGACCGCGATCCAGGCGTCGCGGAAACCGTCACGGATCGGGCCCGACCAAGGCTGATCCGGGGCCCAGAGATTGTCGAAGGCCTGCGACAGCTGCGGCGTGAAGTAGTTGAAGGGAAAGCCGAAGGTGGGCGCACCCAGCAGGGTGGTAAGGCTGCCCTTGAGCGGCTCCACCGCCCAGTCCGGCAGGCCCTCGCCCTGGTAGGCATGGCCGAGCAGATCCTGATGGAAGTCGAACAGCATCCAGATCTTCTGCGCCGCCAGCAGCTGCACGATGCGATCCCAAGCCGCCAGGTAGTCGGCCCTCACCTCGCCCGCCGCGTCTGGCGAAACCCCAGCCCAGAGCGTGCCGATGCGGGCGCTGTTGAAGCCGTGCTCGGCCAGCCAGGCGGCATCCGCCGCCATGAAGCCTTCAGGCGCATCCGGCGGCACGAAGGGGTCGAGCTTCCACACCGCGTTGACGCCGTGCAGCAGCACCACCCGCTGGTGCTCGTCGACCAGCCAGCGACCACGCCGCTGCAGGCGCGGCGTCGCAGCCGGCGCCGGCGCGGTGCAGGCGGCCTGCTCGGGCACCGGTGTCGACGTGGGGGGGCTGCTGTCCCTGGAACAGGCCGACAGCAGCAACAGGGGCAGCAGGGCGCACAGGGCGCGACGGCCGTTCGACATCGAGTTCTCCTCCTGCGGAAACGCTTTTTTCTCGTTATGGCCGGCACGCTGAGCCAGCGTCTGCGTTGGCGCCTCCCCCTTACAGACGAGCAGGCGCCGGGTCGCGCCGCTCAGGGACGGCTGTCATTCCATGTTCACTCAAACGGGTGATGCGGCAGCCTGCGCCGCTGCCAAGACTGCCGCGAAAACTTAAAGACATTGCGGGAGCAGCGCATGGCAACGACAAAAGACTACGGCCTCGGCGAATTCACCTTCCCGCGCGGCTGGTTCATGATCGCCGAATCGGCCAAGGTCACCAGCACGCCCCAGGGTGTGCGCTTCTTCGGCCAGGACTTCGCGCTGTATCGCGGCAAGCAGAGCGGCAAGGTGTATCTGCTCGACGCCTACTGCCCGCACATGGGCACGCACCTCGCCAAGAACAGCACCTCCTATGTGGCGCAGGACGGCGCGGTGGAGGGCGACTCGATCCGCTGCCCCTACCACGCCTGGCGCTTCGGCCCCGACGGCAAGTGCAATCACATTCCCTACTCGAAAGGCCCGATCCCGCCGCAGGCGCGGGTGAAGTCCTGGCAGGTCGAGGAGCGCATGGGCGCGGTGTTCGTCTGGCACGACCCGGAGGGCCTGGAGCCCGACTACGATGTGCCGACCATCCCGGTCTGCGAGGATCCGTCCTGGGTACCGCTGGCCTTCGATGACCTCGGCGTGGTCGGCAGCCACACCCAGGAGATCGTCGACAACATCACCGACGTCGCCCACTTCGGCCCGGTGCATGGCTCGCTCACCAAGTATTTCGAGAACGAGTTCAAGGGCCATGTCGCCACCCAGCGCATGGGCGGCGGCCACCGCACCCTGACCACCGCCGACGGCCCGCTGCTGGTGACCGAGGCGGTCTACACCGGCCCCAGCGTGCTCATCACCAAGATGAGCGGCACCCACGATTCCTACATCTAC
Organism: Stagnimonas sp. FW305-C-60; assembly: GCF_058782965.1. Classification (NCBI taxonomy): domain Bacteria; kingdom Pseudomonadati; phylum Pseudomonadota; class Gammaproteobacteria; order Nevskiales; family Nevskiaceae; genus Stagnimonas; species Stagnimonas sp. FW305-C-60. The sequence goes on along the minus strand of NZ_JBYSYF010000001.1, from coordinate 1,167,212 downwards.
ATCGCCCACACGCCGGTGGACGACGGCAGCGCCTATGTCTGGCACGGCCTGATGGTGAAGAGCCCGACCGGCCAGGCCAAGTACAGCGAAGAAGACGTTGGCATCGCCCGCCAGTACCAGGCCATGGCGCTCGCCGCCTTCGCGCAGGACTTCGAGGTGTGGAAGTACAAGAAGCCCTGCATCAAGGGTCTGTTCGTGCAGGGCGACGGCGCCTTCTTGAAGCAGCGCGCCTGGTACAAGCAGTTCTACAACCCGCGCGCGCAGCGCGAGGAGCTGCTGAAGAACGTCGAGGGCGTATGGCTCGCCAACGGCATGCCGGGCATGCCGCAGGAGCAGGCGGCTTAGCCGAAGCCTCGCAGGGCGCTGATTTCCCTCCGCGCCCTCGATCAGGCAGGCCGCGCCCGGTCCAGGGGCGCGGCCTCGGCGCACTTCACGCAGTAGAGCGTCTGGCCTAGTGCCTGCGCTCGCCCGGCGGCGGTGCTCACCCAGGGGCGACTCTGCCAGGGTGGATTGTGGCGGACATGCTGGTCGTGCCCGCATTTCAGTTCCGCCACCCAATGCCGCTCCTCGTCCTGGTGGAAGCCGACGATGTGGCGTGGCAGTCCGCGTGACGGCGGCGGCTTGATCGGCATGCTCTGCTTTCCAGTGCCTTGGCCGAGCGCCGCTCAGGCCGCCGCGATCTCCAGCGCATCCAACTCATCGGCCAGGTGATCGAGCAGACGCTGCATGCCGGGCAGGGTTTTGCGGCAGCCGATGAGGCCGAAGTCGATGCTGTCGTAGCGGCTGATCAGGGTGATGTTGAGCGCCAGCCCGCTGATGGCCACGGATACCGGATACAAGCCGCTCAGCTCGCAGCCCTGCCAGTACATCGGCTGCTTGGGCCCCTGCACATGCGAGATCACCACGTTGACGGCGGTGGTGTGGCCAAGGCCGAACAGGAAGTTGGCGGCGCCCGGCAGCAGCACCGCCGCCTCGTAGGCCAGCAGCTGCACCGGCTTCAACTTGCGCATGCGCGCCTTGTTGTAGTCCATGCAGTGCTTCACCGCTTGCATGCGCTGGCCGGCGTCCGGCAGGTGGCTGGCCAGGCTGGTGAGCGCGAAGGCGATCTCGTTGCCGGTCTCGCCATCGTCGCGGCGCAGCGACACCGGCACCGCGGCGATCAGCGGCCGGTCCGGCAGCTCGTTGAGCTCGGCCAGATAGCGTCGCAGGGCGCCGCCACACATCGCCAGCACCACGTCGTTGACGGTGGCGCCGAATACCCGCGCAATCTGCTTGACCCGCGCGGCGGAATACGACTGCGCAACGAAGCGCCGCGAGCCGCTGATCGGCTGGTTGAGGATGCAGCGCGGCGCCTGCAGGCCGTGCACGAAGTCCGGGTGATGGGCGCGCAGATCGTGCCAGGCTTCGCCCAGCACCCCGGCCAGCTGCGGCAGGGCATGGCGGCCTTCGCCGATCAGGCCGCGCAGCGCCTTGAGACCGCCCACCGAGGCCTGCGGCACCGGCAGGCCAGACAGCCGGCTCTTGCGCGTGGGCACCTCCCAGGGCGGCGGCATCTGCATCGAGGCGGCGCGATCGGTCGACATCGACTTCAGCATCAGCCGCATGCCGGCGACGCCATCGACCAGCGCGTGGTGAATCTTTGAATAGGTGGCGATGCGGCCGTCTTCCAGGCCCTCGATCAGATAGGTGCGCCAGAGCGGATAGGCGCGGTCGAGATGCGCGCTGTGCACGCGCGAGACCATCGCCAGCAGCTCGCGGATGCGCCCCGGCTTGGGCAGGGCCAGGTGCACGAAGTGGTGGGCGAGATCGAACTCGGCGTCTTCTTCCCAGAACTTCAGGCCGAAGCGGCTGACCAGGCGCCGATTGAACGGCGAAGCGGCCTGGGTCGATTGCCGCAGCCGCCCGGCCAGGTCGGCGACGAAACTGTCCGGCGCGTCGTGCGGCGGGTGGTATAGCGCCAGCGCGCCCACATGCAAGGGCTGATTGCGCTGTTCGAACAACAGGAACAGCAGGTCCAGGGGCATGAGTGGCTTCATGAGCACGGCTCCGCGGATGTGCACGGCGATTGTGCCGCCGCGACTCCGGGGTCGCCAATGCCGGCCAGACGCAGCCGGCCGGCCGGGCAGGCGATCAAGCCGCCTTGCCCGGCGCGCGGATCAGCAGGGTCATCACCCCCGCCGCCAGCGCCACGCCCAGGAACACCGTGAACGGCTGGCTGTAACCACCGCTGCGGTCATAGGCGACGCCGACATAGCTGATGGCACCCAGGCTGCAGACCATGTTGATCGGATTCATCAGGCCCATGACGGTGCCGAAGGAGCGCGGGCCGAAGCGCTCGGCGATGATCGCCGCCCACACCGGCAACTCGCCGCCCAGCGCGAAACCGGCGAGACCACAGATGATCAGCAGCCAGCGGAAGTCCGGCTGCACGATCAGGGTCACCAGCTCCAGCAGGGTGAACGCCACCACCGCGAGCAGCAGCCAGCGCTTGTCGACGCGCTCGGCCAGGGCGCCAAACAGCAGCTTGCCGAGGATGGAGCAGACCGAGAGGCTGGACACCAGCAGCGCCGCCTTCTTGGCGTCGATGCCGGCATCGGTGGCATAGGGCACCAGCGAGGCCAGCACCGATTGAGTCACCGCGAAGGTGAGCCCCACCGAGAGCCCGATGCACCAGAAATCACGCTGCCGCAACAGCCCTGCAGCGGTCCATTCCGGCGCGACCTGGACGGCGATGACCGGGCCGTCTTCCTTGGGCTGGAGCGCACCATCGGGCAACAGGCCCAGATCCTGGGGGCGGTCGCGCACCACCCACAGCGCCAGCGCGCCGACGACGACCACGATCAGGCCGGCCTGGATCATCAGGGCCTGACGCCAGCCGAAGGTCTCGATGTTGTAGGCGATCAGCGGCACCAGCAGGGTGCCACCCACCGAGGTGCCGACCGCCACCAGGCCCAGCGCGCGGCCACGGCGGCGCTCGAACCAGCGGGCGGCCAGCGTGTTGGCGGTGAGCGGGCCGATCATCGCGGCCCCCGAGGCCAGCACCAGCAACACCGCCAGCGCCATCCAGCCCAGGCTGGGCGCGAGAGCGACCGCGACCAGGCCGGCGGCCATCCAGAACGCGCCGAACAGCATCACGCCACGCGCGGAGCGGCGGTCCAGTAGCCGGCCGATCAGCGGCGCCGACAGGCCCATGCCGACGATGAACAGGGCCAGCCCACGGTTGGCATCGCCACGCGAGATGCCGAATTCCTGCTCCAAGGGCTTCACGAAAAGGCCGAAGGCGTAGGTGGTGCTGCCGATGGCGAACATCTCGCCGACGAACACCGCCAGCACCAGCCACCAGCCGTAGTAGAGGCCGGGCACGGCTTGCGATGGATTCCTGCTCATTCGGCAACTCCTCGCACGCTGGTGGGCACCGCCATGTTTATGAGACGAGCGCGGCTAGCGCTGGAGCGCCTTCTTCATCCACTCCGGCATGTTGTGCTCGTAGCTCTTGCGCTCGACGCGCTCGCTGATGCGCCAGCCCTGCGCGGTGCGCCGGTAGCGGTCGAGATACCAGAGGCCGAGGAACATGGTGTCGGTGCCGCCTTCCGGCGTCGGCACCACCATCGGGTTGAAGCAGGCGACCTTGCCGCTGGCCTCGTCGCCCTGCACTTCAAACAAGGTGTTGCCGATGAAGTGCATGTAGCCGGGGAAGTGCTGCAAGGCCTGCGGTAGCCAGGCCTTGATCGTCGGGTAGTCGCCCTTGATGCCGCCCATCGCGGTGTAGTCGATGTGCGCGTCCGCGGTGAACACCGCGTCGAGCTGTCCGAACTCGCGCTCGTCGATGGCATAGGCATAGCGGGTGACCAGGCGCAGCAGCTCGGCCTGGTCGGACAGCTCCTGCAGGTTCACGCGGGAGCCTTCAGCAGGACCATATCGCTCTTGCCCCAGAAGGCGCGCATCGAGGTGAACTTGCCTTCCTCGTTGAAGGTCATCACGTCGATCACCTGGATGATCGCCTCGCCGGTGGGCATGTTCAGCTGCACGTCGAAAGCCATCGCCGCCGAATTGCCGTGCGAAGCGCGGATCGGTGCGGCCAGCTTGAGCTTGGCGCCAGTGGCGACTGCCATCTTGTAGAAGGCGGCGACCTCGGCCTTGCCGTTCTTCAGCGGGCTGCCGACCGGATCTTCCACGGTGGCGTCGTCGGCGTAGAGCGCGGCGATGGCGTCGGGATCGGCGCGGTTGAAGCAGTCGATATAGGCCTGCATGGCCGCCTTCATGACTTGTTCGCTGGGCATTACGGGTCTCCTCCCGCCAGCCACCGGATTGCGGCTGTTAGCCTGGCGATGTTCCGCTCTGAACTAGTCGCCAGAATCGTCCGGACGGGTGATTGGGCCGATGTTTTTCTTGACGCGGAGGGTGCTCAGGGCATATTGATAAGCCGTTCTCAAAATTGATTCCGGCGGATGCGTCCGCCGGAACAGCCATGCCCGCACCAGGGCCATAGCAAGAGGAGAGTCAGGCTATGCCGTCGCCAGCCAAAGTCACCAACATCCAGGTCGCGGCCCGGAAGATGGCCCCTGTCAGCAATGCAACGGAGCCCGCCGTGAGCCTCGATGACTACGACCGCCTGTTGGCCGCGCTGTATCAGGGCGCGCTGGAGTCGCCGCCCTGGCAGGGCGCGCTGCAACTGCTGCGCGACCAGCTCAAATCCGGCCACGTCACCCTGATGCTGCGTCCGCCCTCGCCGGAAAGCACCGGCGTGATGATCAACACCGGCGCGGTGACTCAGCAGGGCGTGGATTCCTACGAGACCCACTTCTTCGCGCTCGACCCCTTCGTGCGCCTGTCGGAAGGCCAGGTGGTCACCGCCGAAGAGCTGATCGGCAAGCAGTGGCTGCAGAGCACGGTGTATCAGGAATATCTGAAGCCACTCGACGTGCGCCATCTGCTCGGCGCCGACATCTACACCAAGGACGGCATCGAGTGCCGCCTGCGCATCACCCGTGGCCACGACGCCGCGCCGTTCTCGGAAGCCGACAAGAACCTGGTCAAGCGCCTGCTGCCGCACCTCAAGCGCTCGATCCAGATCCACGCGCAGCTCGATTTTCTCGAATGCGAGCGCGCCCTGTTTGCCGGTGCGGTCAACCGCCTGCTGCTGGGCATGGTCAGCTTCGACCAGAACGGCGCGATCATCGAGACCAACCCCGAAGCCCGCCGTATCCTCAGCGAGAAGGACGGCATCTGGCTCGCCGGCAACAACCTCTGCCTCGACAACAGCCAGGAGAGCCGCGATCTGCAGCGCCTGCTGCGTCAGGCCTTAAGTGGCGCCAGCATCAATGACGAAGGCCCGGGCATGGTCGAAGCCATGGCCGTCACCCGCCCGTCCGGCCGCGCCAAGCTCGGCGTGCTGGTGAAGGCGGTGCCGATGGGCCAGTTCTCCGAGAGCAAGCAGCGGCCGGCGGTGGTGGTGTTCCTACGCGATCCCGAATCCAACGCCGCCCAGCCTTCACAGGAATTGGTGCGCCGCCTGTTCGGTCTCACCCGCATGGAAGCCCAGCTGGCACTGCTGCTTACCGAGGGTCTGACCCTCGACGAGGCGGCGGAAAAGATGAACGTGCGCCGCAACACCGCCCGCACCCATCTGCGCTCGATCTTCTGCAAAACCGGCGTGACCCGGCAGACCATGCTGGTGCGCTTGCTCCTCAACAGCGTGATTTCGCTGGGCTGAGGCGCCGTGCCTATGGCGGCGAGGCCGCGCCGTTGAACGCCATTGACCATGCATGGGCCAATGCCCATGCGCCATCCCAAGTCCCCCTCCCCCTTGCGGGAAGGGGAACTCGGGTGGCCCAGAGGAAGAAAAACCAGAGACAAGCAGAAACGCTGCCTACAGCGGCTTCAGCGTCCGCCCGCCAAAGCGGGCCATGAACTCCACCGCCGACAACGGTGCCTGCAAGGCCGGGCCGCAGAAATAGCTGACGCCCGCCTGCTGCATCCGCTGCCGCGACTGCCCGGCGCTCAGTCCCTCCAGTAGCAGCGGCCGACCACTGCCCGCGTAACGGCGGATGCGCTCCAGGCCGGCATCATCGTGGCCGACACCGGCAGCGAATTCCGCCGGCAGCACGATCAGCGCCACCGTCTCCAGCACCGCATCCAGCGCCGGTCGGCGCACTGCCAGGCGCATGCCCTGGCGCAGAAGCCGCGCCCACAGGAGTTGCACCGAGTCGATGGCATCCGGCCAGTCCTCGCCTTCGATCAGGGGGATCAGCAAGGACGGCGGTACCCGGAATTGCTCCAGCAGTTCGCGCAGGCGGTCGGCAAACTCCGGATCGCGCCACTGCCGGGCGGTGAGCGGCAACAGCACCGGCAGCGAGGGCAGCGCCTGGGTCTGGTTGGGGCTCTGCAGGCGCAGCACTTCGCGCAGTAGCCAGGACTCGATCGCGGCATTGAGACCCAGGCGCCGCGCGGCGCGCAGGGTCTCCTCGGAGCCGATATCGCCATGGCGCGGATGCTGCCAGCAGAAATCCGCTTCGGCAGCCGCCACCGATTCATCGGCGGCGAATACCGGCAGCAGGCGCAGCTGGATTTCACCGGACTCCAGGGCGGTGTGGATGTCGCGGGCGAGATCCGGCAACTGCTCGTCGCCTGCCGCTCCGGCGACACCCAGGGGATGCAGACGGATCTGGCCCGGCCCCTGCTGCTGGGCCTGGATCATCGCCATGTCGGCGTGGCGCAGCAGGCCCTCGGCGTCGGCCGGGTCCAGCGGCGACAGGCTGATGCCGATGCAGGCGCTGAGCGGAAAACGTAGGCCCCGCACCTCCACCGGCACCCGCAGCTGCTCCTGGATCTTGTCCGCCAGTTGCAAGGCTTCTTCCTCGTCGCGGATGCCCTGGGCCAACACCACGAACTCGTCACCGCCGAGGCGGGACACGGTGTCGGCCACCCTCAAGCCGCTGCCCAGACGGTCGGCCACGGCGCGCAGCACCTGGTCGCCGATGGCGTGGCCGTGACGCTCGTTGAGCGCCTTGAAGTCGTCGAGGCTGAGAAAGAACAAGCCCAGCTGGCGGTCGCCACGCGCTGCCACCCGCATCGCCTGCTGCAAGCGGTCGACCAGCAGGGTGCGGTTGGGCAGGCCAGTGAGGCTGTCGAAATGCGCGAGCTGGCGCATGCGCTTTTCCGCCGCCTCGCGCTCGGTGATGTCGAGCGCGATGGCCATGAACACCGGCGGCTCTTCCTCGCGCGAGAACGACAGCCGCACTTCCACAGGGTAGCTGCTGCCATCCTGGCGGCGATGCCGGGTCTTGTAGCTGACGTGGTCGCTGTCGCCGCCACGCAGCTTCGACAGATGCCCCTGCAAGGTGGCGGGGTCGAGATCGGTGGCGATGCTGCTCAAGCTCATGCGGGCGAGCTGTTCCGGCTTGAGGCCGAGATTGCGGCGCGCGCCCTTGTTGACCTCGATGAAGTACAGCGACTGGGCGTCGAAGATGTAGATCTCCTCGCTGGCGGCATCAAGCAGCCGCCCCAGCCGCTGAGCCAGGCCCTGGCTACGCAGGCGCTCGCTGATGTCGCGCACCATCACCACCAGCCGCTCTTCGCCGCCACTGTGCATCACCTCCACCAGCAGTTCGGCCGGAAAGGTAGTGGCATCCTTGCGCCAACCCGCCAGCTTGGGCATGCGACCGCTGCCGGCGGCGACGTAGTCGGTGAGCTTGAGCCCAGGCGTGTTCATGAACGGCACCGGCAGCAGGCGCGCCACCGTCATCCGCAGCATCTCCTCCTCGGTGTAACCGAACAGGCGCAGCGCCCGGGCATTGGCCGACTGGATCACGCCGTTGAGATCGGTGGTCAGCACGCTTTCGGAGAGATGATTGACGATGCCCTCTGCCAGCTCGGTCTGCCGTTCGCGGCGCTGCCGCTCGGCCACCCGCTCGCTGACGTCGCGGAACAGCATCAGGGCACCCTGCCCGCCGTCGCTGAGGGTCTGCGGACAGGCGCTGGCTTCGACGTACTGCTCGTTAAGACTGCCGCCGCGCGGCCGCAGCCGAAGCTCCTGCGCCGCCTGGCCCGTGTGCTCGCGCAGGCAGAGTTCCGCCGGGCTGGGCTGCGGCGCGCCCTGGGCGTCGCGAACATGGAACACGGTGTAGACCAGCTGCCCGATCGCGTCGCTCGCGGTCCAGCCGGTGAGACGGCTGGCGGTGCCATTGATGGCGCGCACCCGCTGCTCGGCATCCACCAGCAGTAGGCCGATCTGCATCTGGTCGTAGCTGTCATCGCTGGCCGTCGCCGGCAGCGGCAGCACCGTCGACGCTGCCGGGGTGCCAGCGCCCTGCGACGACCCCGAGACCCTGGGGATCAGCGAGGTCCGCTGCGGCCAGAGCGCGCGCAGCAGCAGCAGGCTGGCGATGCCAAACAGTAGCGCCAGCACGGCGCCGAACAGACTCAGACGGTGCAGGCGATCCACCGCCTCGTCGCGCACCAGGCGGGCGGTGTTGCCGCCGATGGCGTATTCCAGGGTGCCCAGGCGGCGGTCGCCGTCGCTGAGGCTGATGCGACCGGTCTCGCCGAAGCGGTTGTAGAGCGCCAGACGCAGCCAGCTGCGCGCCTGTGCCGGCAACCAGCGGCTGCGGTTGATGGACTCATAGCGCCCGCGCGCGATCAGGGCCTGGCCATCGGCATCCAGTACCGCGAGGTAGCGGAAATCCAGATCCTTGCCATCGAGCAGGCCGGCCAGCGCCGTCGCCAGCGCCAGTTCGCTGCCGGTCTGCAAGGGCGCCAACAGCTGCCGCTGCGCCGACTCCAGCGCCCAGGCGCGGTTCATCCGCACCTGCAACTGCTGCGCCGCCCACAGCGATTGCAGCGCCAGCAGCAGCGCCCCCAGCACGCTGAGCAGTGCCATCAGCGCCGCCACTTGCAGCCAGATCGGCTGTTGCGCGCGGAATTGTTTGAGGCGGCTAACGGGCATAAATGACCGGCTGGGCCAGCTCCGACTTGCCATCACCAGCGGTGACCGCCACCACCCAGAACTCGGTGTCGCCCACCGACAGATTGGCGGCCCGCAGCAGCGGCAGTATCTGCGCCGCCAGCGGTTCCAGAAACTGCCCCAGCAGCTGCTGATTGAGCTTGCTCAGTAAGGGCTGCACTAGGCTGTTGACGGTGCCGCTCAAGGCCGCGGGCAGGCCCGGTGGCAGGCTCACCTGCAAGCGCACGCCGTCGATCAGCGCCGGCAGCGCCTCGACCAGTTCGCGGCTGCTGATGCCGCCGATCCGCGCCGGGCTGCCATCGCACTGCACCGGGCGCCCCCAGGCTGGGCCCTCAAAGCAAAGATTGCTGTCGCGCCCGCCCAGATGCACGCTGCTCGGTTGCAGGCTGACCCTGACCCGCTGGCCGCTGAGTCCCGGCGGCAGGCTGATCGGCAGGCTGGGCAGGCCACCCGGGGCCGCCCCCAGCAACTCGTCCAGCGGGATGGATAGCAGCTCTACCGGGTCCAGCCCCAGGCGCAGATCGGGCGTCGCACCGGCCACCGTGCCGCCAACGCCGAAGCTGATGCCGCGACTGTTGCCGCGCACCAAAACCCGCGTCAGCGGCACGCCACGGCGCGCGCATTCGACGTCGGTGACGGTGGCGGACTCGCCGCGGGAGTCGACCACGAAGCTGAGCGGCGCCAGCGGCTCGCCATTGAGTGGATTGACCAGGCGCACGCGCAGGCGCAGCAGCCCGCCGACGCTGGCGGCGGCCTCCTGGGTTTCCAGGCTGACGTCGGTGAACGAGGGCGTATAGGAGCCAGGACGCGAGGGCTGCGGCGTCAGCTCGACTTCGACCCGATCGTTGAGGAAATCCAGCGGCGGCGGCAGATCGGCGATACGGATCGGCCCCGGCGTGCTGAGCTGGCTACTGACCGCCGCCAGCACCGCCCCGGTGTTGACGGTGGCATTGCTGACCAGGCTCATCGGCGTGCCTGCGGAAATGCCCAGCACCTCGGCCGGCACCACTTCGACACCAGCGGCCACGGTGTCGCTATAGCCGCGCACCGCCGACGCCGCCAGCGCGTCACCCTGCTGGTCGAGCGCGCCAGCGATGGCGTTGAGCAGGCCGGCCACCCGCACCGGCGTCTGCAAGTCCGGGTATTCGATGCCGGCCACCACCTGCGCGGCAACCAGCTTGCGCACCTCGACATCGGTCTCGGCGGTCAGTCGGCGACCGCCGGCCAGGAGGCGCACATTGAGTGGAAACAGGCCGGCAAACAGCTGGCCCTCGCTATCCCCCTCAAGACCGAACACGGTGGGCTGGAAGGCGGTGGTCGCCAGCACGCTGGACTGTGCGGCGCTGCGTGCCAGGAGCTTGCCGGGCTTGTCGCTGAAATTGAGCGCCAGCAGACGGCTCGGCGTGGCCATGCCGAGCGTCACCTGCACCGAATCGCGCGGCGCGCCGAGATCGCTGGCGCGAAACTCGAAGCGATCGTCCACCCAGGCCTTGCTGCCGGCCAGAACCCGGATCTGCAGATTTTCGGGCGCGCGATTACGCGCGAGGCTGGCCAATACCTCCGATTCCGCCGCATCAAAATTGGCGCCGCCACTCAGACAGCCGCCCGCGACCCGCGCGGCATCCATGGCGGCCAGGTCAGCCAGCCTCTGCAGGTTGCGCTGCGCGTTGTAGAGACGCCCGGTGTCGATGGCCAGCGCCACCGAGGCCAGCAGCGCGATCAGCGAAATAGCGACGAATACCGCTGCGGCTCCGCGTTGTCGCTGTCGGCTAGTTGCTGCTACTGCCATTGCCGCCGCCCTGCGAGCCGCTGCTCTCACGCGGGAACTGCGCGGGGATCGGGTGCTTGAAGCTGTTGAGGTAGCGCTGATAGACCGCGTCGGCCACCTCGCCAGGCAGCGGGCGGGCGCCACCGGCGGCGGCGCTGCCGCTGGCCTGCAAGTCGATCCAGGCATGGGAGTCGGCGCCCAGCACCGGCTCGCCACTGGGCGCGGACTTGGCCGACGGCTCGCTGCCGGCATCGGCGGAGAACTGCCGCTGATCGGTCTGGGCGGCGGCCAGCGTCGCCCAGCTGCTGAGCGTCAGAGCGGCGATCAGGGACGCCAGGCCCGAAAACAAGTTGGCTGAGAGTTTCATCCGGCACCTCCGGTGCGGCTGGTGGTCTGGCTGCTGCCAGATTTAGGGGAAGTCGTGTTCTGTTTCAGACTCTGCGCCTGGGTCCGCAGGCGCGCAAGCGCGGTGGCATCGATGCCGGCCTTGTCGGCAACGCGTCGTACCGCGGCCTCGTCGCGCATCAGAATCAGCAGGATGATCAGGTTGTTGCGGGCCTTGGCTTCGTTCGGCGCCAGCTCGGCGGCGGTGGCCAGCTCGGGCTTGGCCTCGCTGTACCGGCCGGCCTGCATCAGCGCATAGCCCAGGTCGTTGCGGACGTCGACATCGGTCGGGCGCAGCAGCGAAGCCTCACGCAGATAGCGGATGGCGGTAGCGAGATCGCGGCTGGCGTAGAGCCGCCCCAGACCGTGCTTGGCCGCCCCCGCTTGCGGGCCAGTCAGCAGCCCCTTGTAAAGCGCCTCCGCCTCACGCGGCTGGCCCAGATTGCGACGGGCGTCGGCCTCCAGCAGGCGCAACTCGGAGGAGTCGCCATGGGCGCGCCGGTCTTCCTGGATGTGCGCCAGCGCCGCGTAGAACTGCCCCTGGGCCATCAAGGAGCGCACCGCATCGAGGTAGAGCGCGGCTTCGGAGCTGGCCGCCTCCGGCTTGCCGGAACCGATGGGGTTGTCGAGGGTGCGCAGGCCGCTACAGGCGGTCAGCGCCAGCAGGCAACTGCTCAGAGCCAAGCGAGCAAGGCCCAGGCCCCGCCGAGATGCCCGAGGATCAGCCACTAGCCGCCCCCGGCGACGTGGCCCATTGCCTTCATGATCGCAACCACTGCCGGCCCGGCCACAAAGATCAACAGCGCCGGGAAGAAGAACAGCACCATCACCACGGTCATCCGACCGGAAATTAGGTTGACCTTCTCACGAAGATCAAGACCTCGCCGCTCCTCGATAAGCGCCATGGCCTCAAGCAGAGGGCCACGCACTTCACCACCGTAGCGATCCATTTGCCGCAACACCGAAAGCACACCGCTGAGGTCATTGACCTCCATCGCCTCACCCAGGCTCTTCAGCACGGCCGCGGTTTCGGCGCCAGCCTCCAACTGGCGCAGCACCATCTCAAACTCCGATCCCAACTCCGGCAACACTCCTCCGCCATCACGCACGATGCTGGCAAAAGCTTGGCGTGTGGACAGTCCCGCCTCAAAGAGCAGCACCAGGAGATGCACGAACAGAGGCACTTCGCGTGCGATGCGCTCCCGCCGAGAATTCGCCGCGCCGCGCAGTACCCAACGGGGGATTAGAAAAGAAAGCGCCAGCAGCGCAAAGGCATACAGCAGGATCATGAGGCCGGGCGCCTTACCGAGCAGCCAGAGGGCGGCCAAGATCAGAACAGCCAATATCGGCATCAATGCCTGGAACACGTAGAAAACCAGCCGACGCTCGGCACCGCGCCAACCGGCCTGGGCCAGGAGCCGCGGCGTTTCGCCCTCCTTGTCCACCCACTGTTCGACGCTCTTGCCGGTGCGCGCCAGGCCCTGCACCGCAGGATTGGCGGTGGCCTCCTCGTAGTCCTCGACCGGCGCGTCCTGGCCCAACACCCGCCGCTTCAGACGGCTGTCCTGGCGTGCGCGCAGGCCCAACACGAACAGCACCGACAAGCTGATCACTGCCAGTACGATGGCGACCGCGACGATCACCCCAAAACTGGCGGCGTTCATGCGTCGGGATCCTCGGTGGCGTTCATCATGCGGAACAGGATCGCCACGCCGATCACCTGCAGCACCACAGAGGCAACCAAGAACCAACGCCCGGTGGAGTCGTCCCACATGGCCTCGTAATAGGCCCGGTTACGACTGAATATGTACAAGGACAATGACACCGGGATAATCGCCAGCACCATCGCCGAGAAGCGGGTTTCGGCGGTTAGTGCACGCAGCTCGCGGGCAGCGACGTCACGCTGGCGAATCGAGGTGATCAGGCTCTTCATCACCTGCTTGAGCGAGCCGCCATACTTGCGATTGATCGACGCCGCCAGACCGATAACCTTGAGATCACGTAAGCGGTGAATGTCGCCCGCCTCGGCCAACACCGTTTCCACCGGCGCGCCCAGACGCACCTGACGACCAATGCTGACAAATAGCGGGCGTATAGGATCAGGTGCCTCGCGAACAGCAGCGGCCAGCGACTCCTCCAGCGTATTGCCAGCGGTCAGCACGCGCATGGCCGCCTCAAGGAACATCGGCAGCTGCTCAACGATCTTTGCCCGGCGTCGGGCGGCGTTGCGGGACAGCACACCCAGCACAATAACCACGGCCAAGCCAATTGCCAGCGAACCGGCCAGAACGCCGAAGATCAGCAACAGCAAGGGGATCAGGGCGACAGCAACAATCAGCCCTTTGCCAACAGTCTCCGTCGGCAGGTCAATGCCGGCGCGCCAGAACAGACGGCTGAAGAAGCGCACCAGAAAATTGCCCTGCGCTTGGCTACGGGCAATCAGCTCCTCTGCGTTGGCGTCGTCTCCCAGTACCCGAAGCCGCAGATCAACGTCAGCGCGACGGGTACGGCTGGCGGCTCGCAGCAACAACAGTACAGCGCCACCGCCCATTAGCAGGGCCAGCCCGAAGAAGACCAGAGCCTGGATCGGCATTTAGCCCCCTCCCCGCAGATCCTGGCGCTGACCACTCACCGGATCAAAGCGGAACAGGTCACGCAGCTGCAGGTTCTCGCCCTCGAGCCCCAAAACCTCGGTAACCGCCATCAGCTTGCGCGCGCCCGTGGGCAGGCGAGCGACATGCACGAAGAGGTCGATGGAGGAGGCGATCTGGCCACGAAAAGTAGCGCCGCTGCCCTTGAAGCCGGCAAAGCCGGCCAACAGTTCCAGTCGGTGGATGGCATCGCGGGTGGAATTGGCGTGCAGGGTGGTCATCGAGCCGTCGTGGCCGGTGTTCATCGCCTGCAACATGTCCAGCACTTCGTCGCCGCGTACCTCGCCGACGATGATGCGGTCTGGGCGCATGCGCAGGGCGTTGCGCACCAGATCGCGGGCAGTCACCGCGCGCTGGCCCTCCAGATTTGGTGGCCGGGTTTCCAGCCGCACCACATGGGCGTTTTCCAGCCGCAGTTCGGCGGCGTCTTCGACCGTGATCACCCGCTCTTCGGCCGGGATCCACTGACTGATCAGATTGAGAAAGGTGGTCTTGCCGGAGCCGGTGCCACCCACCACGATCAGGTTGGCACGGTCCAGCACCCGCTTGCGCAGGTAGTCGATCTCAGCGCGGCTGACCGTGTCGGACCGCAGCAGATCGTCGGCGGTGAGCGCGGTCTTGCGAAACTTGCGGATCGACAGACAAGGTCCGTTGAGCGCGATTGGCGGGATGATGGCGTTGACGCGAGAGCCGTCGGGCAGGCGGGCGTCGACCATCGGCGTGGATTCGTCCACCCTTCGGCCGATCGGCGCCAGGATGCGCTGGATCACCCGGATCACATGATTGTCGTCGGTAAACCGCACCGGCGCGCTTTCCAGCACGCCGCCGCGCTCGACGAACACCGCGGAGGGACCATTGACGACGATGTCGTTGACGGTGTCGTCCTCAATCAGATGCTGGATCGGCCCGAAGCCGGTCAGCTCGTGGCGGGCGTCGGCGGCCAGCGCCTCGCTCTCGCGCTGGTTCACCGGCAGGCGGTTGTCGAGCACGTAGCGACGCACCTGCTCGCCGACGAAACGCTCCAGCTTCTCGTCAGCCCAGCTGGAAATGTCGAGATCGCGCTCCTCGATCTGCTGGATCAGGAAGCGGTGCAGATTGCCCTTCAGCTGCTGGTATTGATCCGAGAGCCGGAAGCGCTGGACGGGATCGACAAGGGCGGACATGAGCGTCAATCCCTTACCGGAACAAACGGCCCAGCAGACCGCCATTGGCCGCTTCCACCGGCGCGGCGGCGCCAACCAGCAGAGCGCCGGCGAGCTTGCGCACCGCATCACAGTAAGGGTCTTTGGGTGCGATCGAGAACAGCGACTCGCCGGAATTCATCGCCTGGATGCGGTTGTAGCCCTCGGTGGTCAGGGTCGCCAGTAGCGGCAAATCAAACAGTTCGGCCAGATTGGCCGGCTCCAGGCCCAGCCGGCGGCGATAGTTGTCGATCACCAGTCCGGCGCGGTCGAGGCCGACATCTTCCAGCCGCAGGGCGCGCAGCAGGTACTTGGTCTGGCGTGACTTGAGGATCGACTGGTCGGTCAGCACCAGTACCCGGTCGGACTGGCTGATGGCCCCGCGCAGGAACGGCGTGCCGCTCTGCCCATCGAGCGCCACCACCACAACCTGGAACAGGCTGCGAAGCACCCCCAGCAGGCGGCCGAAATCCTCGGCCGGCAACGCCGGTCGACCGATGCCGTCTTCCGGCAGCGAAAGCAGGTAGACGCCGCTGGAATGGCGGGTGAAGGCGGTATCCACCAGGGTCTGGTCGCAGCGGTGCACATCGGCCACCGCGTCGATCAGGCTGTAGGTGGGCGAGAGGTTGAGAAAGATCGCGCCGGCACCGGCCGGCATCGCCGCATCCACCAGCAGAACCCGCTCGCCATTGCGGGCGCGCTCGGCGAAGCACAGCGCCAGATGTGTGCTCAGAAAGGCGATCGCCTCGTAAGGCTGAGCGCCTACCACCGAATACAGCTTGCCCTGGCCAACATTAGCCGCCACCGCCACCTGGGCAGCGGCGCCGGCCCGGCGCAGCAGCTTGCCAACCTGGATGGCAAGCTTGCTGTCGTCGCGGCGAAGCACGAAGAAATCGCGGGCACCGGAGCGCATCGCGGTCAAGACCGTGGCGGCGTCCTCGCTGGAACCCATGCCGACCACCGGCAACTCCGGAAAGCGCTCGACCACCGCTTCGACCAGCAGCGCACGCTCGGCAGCGTTGTAGTCCTCAAAATCGCAGAACAGCAGGTCGACCTTGCCAGCACGCTCCAGCCGGCCAAGCAGGTCGGCGGCGTCGATCGGACGTGTGAAGCTGCAATCGACACTGGAACCCAGTGCCGTCTGCAACCAAGGCTGATAGGCCGGATCGTCGGCGATGACGAAGGCAGTGGCTTTTGAGCTCATGAAAGGGAGGGCAGGTGGCGCTACTTGCTGAAGCCGAAGGATTCCGTCTCGAACTTGCCACTCTCGAACAACATCAGCTGCCCGAACGAAGGCTTGTAGGCCTCCAGCTCGGCACCCGGCAGCGCCGGACGGCGCGCATCGCGCGCAATCGGCCGCACCAGCCGCGGCGTCACCACCATCACCAGCTCCCGCTGCTCGCGGTTGACGCTGGAGTTCTTGAAGAAGGCACCGATCACCGGCAGATCGCCCAGCCAGGGCACCTTGTCGATGCTGTTGATCATCGTATTGCTGACCAAGCCGGAAATCACGAAGCTCTCGCCATCGCCCAGCTCCACCGTGGTGTCGGTACGCCGTACCGAGAGTGCCGGCACGGTGACGCCACCGGAGGTGATGCCCGCGGAGAAATCAAGGTCGCTGACTTCCGGCGCCACCTTTAGTGCGATGCGGTCGCGCGACAGCACAGTAGGCGTCAGCGACAGGCGAATGCCGAACTCCCGGTAATTGACCGTGACACTGCCATTGGTGCCGCCCTGGCTGACTGGGATCGGGAACTCGCCGCCGGCCAGGAAGCTGGCAGTCTGGCCGCTCATCGCGGTCAGCGTCGGCTCGGCATAGGTGCGCGCCAGTCCGCGGTTCTCCAGCACACTGAGGATGCCCAGCAGGCCGTCGGCGGGATTGCCGATCACCAAGTTGAACGCATTGCTGATCGGGGACGGGACCGACAGGGAACCACCACTACCTGGAACACTGGGCGCGCTGACCGAGGAGCTGGACGAAAAAAGGCCGGCCGTTGTGTTGGACGAGTTCTTCAGGAGATTGAGCCCGAACTGTTGCAGAGCGCTGCGCTTGACCTCGACGATCTTCACCTCGGTCATCACCTGGGTGTCGAGGTCGACGCTGCTGCGGTCGGGCACGGCGGCAGACTTGCCGGTCTGGTTGAGCGCCTGCAGATCGGCGGCGATCTTGGCGCGACGGTGCGCCAACAGGCTGTCGGTGCTGCCGGTCAGACCATCCTGGGCGTCGGCCTTGGCCTTGGCGGTTTCGGGATCAACCAGCTTGGGCTTGAGCGGATCGACCACCGGCCCGACGCGCAGGCGGTACTCCTGCGCGGTAGCGGCCCCCTTGGGCCAGATCAATAGGCTGGTGATACCCACCTTCTTACCGGTGACCAGCACCTCGCGACGGTTGACCACGGTGACCTCGGCGACCGCCGGATCGCCGACCGCAACCCGGGTCACTTCCTGCGGCTGACGCAGCAGCTTGTGGACGCCGGCCTCCACCGCGATGACCCGGCTGTCGGAAGACGCCTGCGCCGTGGCGGTGGCCGTACCCAGCAACAGCATGCAGGCCATGCCGCATGCGGCGAATACCGATTGCATCGATGCGTTCCTTGCGCGTTTCATTGGGATACCTTGGTGACCTGCGAGCCCTGGATAACTTCCACCACGGCGGGCGAGCCGAACTTCCGCTCTAGAGCCGGCGGCGGCTTGACCCTGGACAGCTCGGCGGCGGTGATGGCCTTGTCCGGCACCTTCTGATCCTTGGCGGCGGTCTTGGCGGGCTCGGACAGCGGCAGCCCGCCTTCGGTCACCTCGGCAGGCGCCTCTTCGGCGGTCGCGGTCTGCTGCCCGCGCAAGGCTAGGCGGATGTCGCCCAGGCTCATACCCAGCATCACCCGAGTGGTGTCGGCATCGGGCACCGCGATCACCGCGGTGCGCTGACGGCGGCGGTTGGCATCCTGCTTCTCATCTTCCTTGAGCCCCTGAGGCCGCTCGATGATCTGCTCCTCGAAGGCCAGTACCCGGGCGTTTTCCAGCAGCACCCGCGACTGCGCATCGGTGACGCCGGAGCCGCCGCGGAAATAGACCAGCACATCGACGTTGTCGCCGGGGCGCACGAAGCCGCCGGTAGCGATCACCTCGTTGACCTCCAGGGCCAGCGCCTGGTGGCCGGGCGGAATCACCTTGGCGAGGATGTTCCCTTCCTTGAAATAGCGGTGGGTGATCGGCGCCCCGGCATCGACATCCACCAGCGGCACCCGGCCGACCACTTCATCCAGGTTGGCGTAGTAGTCGGTGGGGGTGACCGCCACCGGCACCAGGGACACATCGTCCCGGCCGATGATCTTGTAGGCGGCCAGCGGCTTGAGCGCCACTACGGCCAGCGTCTGAGGCGCCTGCTGCCCGACGACCTTGGCGGCCTCCGCCTCGGCCTTGGCGGCGCGAGTGGCGTAGTTTCGGCTCATGCTGAACCCGAGTGCGGCCAGCACCAGGGTCAACAGCACCAGGATTACCGCTGCCACTTTCAGCGCTGTGCTGCTCATGTTCTGTCGATCCCTCGAAATCCCACTGCTGGATTCTTACACGTCCGCGCCATTCTTAGGTCGTGGAGCGTGGACAACTTTAATCAAATGCGCGCCGTCGCCTGCGCCACCAAGCTATCGGGCATCGGCGGGATCGAAAAGCCACCTGGGAAGGTAATCGCCGGAAATAGATCGGGGTTTTTTAACGGCAGCTCAAGCCGTATGACGACAACATCACTCCCATCGATGACCTGGAACTGAGGCACGACTTTCTCGCCGTTCTCACCGACCACCAAGCTGCGTTGCTGCAGCCACTGCAATTGT
The DNA here is from genome assembly GCF_058782965.1 of Stagnimonas sp. FW305-C-60. NCBI lineage: Bacteria > Pseudomonadati > Pseudomonadota > Gammaproteobacteria > Nevskiales > Nevskiaceae > Stagnimonas > Stagnimonas sp. FW305-C-60. The sequence goes on along the minus strand of NZ_JBYSYF010000001.1, from coordinate 1,148,436 downwards.
TGGGCAGCCAGTTGCTGCACGCGGGTCTGGATGCGCGCGGTATAACTGGAAGCCGGGGTTGGATTTACGGCAACCGCCGACTCCGCCAGATGCTGGGCGGTGTAGGTGATCGCCTGCTGCAACACATAAACGTAGGAATATGCGATTACTGCATAAACCAGCGCGAACAGAACCGGGAACACCAAGGCGAATTCCACCGCAGAAGCACCGAATTGCCGCCTCCGGGAATGTCCGCTTTTGAGTTCCTTCTTATTCATGCGCCACTCCATTGAGACAGCAGCATAGCCGCAACGAACCCTCCACCGAGAGCCACCGCCGCAGGTAGGCGCAGGCCTCTCGCTCTCCGCAGGCCTAATCCCACCAGGACCAGCAGTGATATCAGCCCCAGTAACAGCGCCGAAAGCAGCAAGGCCTGCAGCACCCCCACAACTCCGAGCAGCACCCCGTGAACTGCGGCCAGTTTAACGTCGCCCGCACCCAACTTAGCGCTGAGATAGCCCGGCATCAGCAGACCGCCGCCAACGCAAGCTCCAAACAGGCTGTCGATTGGAGTCGCCCCCAGTAAACCCTCGCCGCGCACTAGCACGGCGAGGGCCGCCGGGAACAGAACCACTAGTAGAGTCCAATTTGGAACTCGTCGTTGCCGCCAGTCGAAGACGGCGACCACCACCACCCAAAGCAGCAGGGCCGCGACTACCGCATCGCGACCTTGCACGAGATCATTTGACCGTCGTGAGCTTGGCGGAAATGGTATCGAACGCGCCCGACAGACCGCCACTACCGGTAAACGCCGCCATGATGACCACCAAGGCCACGGCAATCAGACCAACCACCAGACCGTATTCGACGGCACTGGCACCTTCTTCGTCTTTGAGGAACTTCTTGATGTAGTTCAGCATGGCACTGCTCCTGGATAAGTGAGTAACCGAGTTACGAAAACTGCGGAAATTAACCCCCCAACTCCGCGAAGTCAGTATGGATCACAAATGGGGGGTGTCAAAGACGCCCGAACGTCAAAAAACCGCCGCCTGTCCGCCGCTCTCTGATCGACTATTACCCAGCAAATGAGCCACTACGCAATCGGCGACCTGCAAGGCTGCTTCGAGCCACTGCAACGCCTGTTGGACCGTCTGAATTTTGACCCCGCCAAGGACCAGCTCTGGTTCGCCGGCGACCTGGTGAATCGCGGCCCCGACTCCTTGCAGGTGTTGCGCTTTATACGCAGCCTGGGGGAGCGCGCAGTGAGCGTGCTTGGCAACCACGACCTGCACCTCCTGGCTCGCGCCTGCGGTGGCCGCGCCGGCCGCCGCGACACCCTGGATGCGCTGCTGGCCGCCCCGGATCGGCAGGAACTGCTGGACTGGCTGCGCCATCGCCCACTGCTGCATGAGCACGAACACTGGCTGCTGCTGCACGCCGGCCTGCCGCCGCAGTGGAACATCGCCCAGGCGCGCCGGGCGGCGCGGCAGGTAGAGGGCCTGCTGCAGGGGCCAGATCATGCACGCTTCCTATCCAGCATGTATGGCGACGAGCCCAGCCTCTGGAGCCCCAGCCTGCGCGGCAGCCGGCGCAGCCGCTTCATCGTCAATGCCTACACCCGGCTGCGCTACTGCGATGCCGATGGCCGCATGGACCTGCACCCCAAGGGCGCCCCCGGCAGCCAGCCCAAGGGCCTGATGCCCTGGTTTGCGGTGCCGGGACGCGCCAGCCGCAAGGCCGAGATCCTGTTCGGGCACTGGTCCACCCTGGGCCAGGTGCATTGGCCGGAGCACCGGGTCTGGGGTCTGGACACCGGGGCGGTGTGGGGCGGCCGGCTGACTGCCCTGTGCCTGGAGACCCGCAGTCTTACCCAGGTGGAATGTCCAGAGTACCGACGCCCCGGCGGCACTGACGCCGACTAAGACCCTCGACAAACGAAAGGCCACAAAAAAAGCCCGGGCAATGCCCGGGCCTTTTTATGTTCCGGCCTCAGTGACGCGGCTTGAACACCGGCTGCTCGCCGGGCGCCAGTTCCTTCGGCTTCAGCAGGAACGTGGCGATGGCCGGCAACAGCAACAGGGCGCCGAACATATTGGCGATGAACATGAACATCAGCAGCTTGCCCATATCCCGCTGGAACTGCAGCCCCGACCACAGCCAGGTCGCCACACCGAAGGCCAGCGTCAGGCCGGTGAAGGCCACGGCCTTGCCGGTCATCTTCAGCGTCTTGAAGTAGGCCTCCTTGTAGCGATAGCCGGCGGCCAGGGCGTCGGCGAAGGTCGCGTAGATGTAGATGCCGTAGTCGACGCCGACACCCGCCGCCAGCGCCACCACCGGTAGCGTCGCCGTCTTCATGCCGATACCGAGAATGGCCATGACCGCATAGGCCATCCAGCTGACCAGGGCCAGGGGCATCATGATGGCGACAATCGACTGCCACTCGAAGAAGCTCAGGAACACGCAGATCGCGATGCCGATGTAGACGATGTAGAGAATCGGCTTTTCCAGGCGATGCACCTCTTCGTTGGTCGCGGCCATCACACCCACCTGGCCGGAAGCCAGCGCGAAGTTCACCGGGCAAACCTTGTCGAAGCTCTTGTGCTTCTCGTCGGCGGCGCCGATGGCGGCGGTCAGCTCCTGGATCTTGGCGTTTTCTGCCACCTGCTCGTCGCTGATGCCCTTGTTGGACTTCCTCAGCTTCTCGGTCTGCCGTTGCAGAGCGACCTTGGCCGCACCCAGCTCGCGCCGGGCGGTGAGTTTGTCGGCGCAGTACTGGCCGTTGACGTCGTCGTGCACCTCGTAGAACTCGGTCGCGTTCTCCTGGTTGTAGATGCCCACCTCATGGACGATGCGCTCCAGCGTGGAGGCCTTGTGATCGCGGGTGAACACCATCACCGCCATCGCCGAGCAGTTGGCCGACAGCAGGCCGGACGAGGTCGGGATCGGAGTGATCGCCTGCACCATCGTGTACTGGTTGCGGGGCAGCACCTTGTACTTGGGGCTGGCTTCGGAGAAGGCCAGGTTGACCTGCCGCGCGGCCCAGGGCAGCGAGATGGTGGACTGCACGCCCTCGGTGTTGTCCATGCGCCAGCCGAAGCGGTCGATCTGATCCATCACCTCGTACTTCACGCAGGCTTCCGGCTCGGTCTCGGCGATCACCTTGATGATGTCGGTGCCGATTGCGAAGTTGGCCTGCACCGCCGCGGTGTCATTGTTGTAGCGGGAATCCGGCAGCAGTTCGGGGACGCCGGCCTGACTGTCACCTACCTGGAGTTCCTTGCCCTTCCACAGACTCCAGCCCAGGAGCAGCCCCGCGATCAGGATGGCGACGATGGCCGGCTTGGCGTTGGTCATCAGCGACAGCAGACGCCAGAGTGGATCAAAGATCGCGTCGCGCTTTTCCTGCTTCTCGGCAAAGGCCTTGGGGTCGCCGATGTCGATCCAGGTCAGCCAGATCGGCATCATCACCTTGTTGGTAACGACGATGGCCGCCATGCCCAGGCAGGCGTTGAGTGACATCTCGCGGATGATGTCGATCGGGATCAGGCCGATCAGCGCAAAGCCGACCACGCCGGTCATGATCGCCATGGTTCCGTAGATCGCCAGACGGCGCCAGGTTTCCAGCGAGGCATCGAAGCTGTTGCGCTTGTTCATCGAAATCTCGCTGACCCAGGCGTTGCAGTACTGCACGCCGTGCGAGACCGAGATCGAGAGGATCAGGAAGGGCACCAGGATGGCGAACGGGTCCAGGCCCTTGCCGAACAGCTTGAGCAGGCCGAATTCCCAGATCACCGCGGTGATCGAGCACACCAGGGGCAGTAGGGCCAGCTTGAAGCTGCCCAGGTAGGCCCAGAGCAGCAACTGGGTCAGCACCAGGGTGAGCAGGAAGAAGCCGACCACCGGCACCAGTTCCTCAATGATGTCGCCGACCACCTTCGCGAAACCAATGATGTGGACGTTGACGTCGGGGTTGTACTGCGGGTTGTCGATTTCCTCGTAGCTGGTGTGCTGGATGCCGATACGGACCAGCTGCGGCGCCTCGTCGGGACTGGGCTGGTACTTGTAGTCAAACTTGTAGAGCCGATCGAGCGCCTTGTTGAGGAAACCCTGCGGCAGGCTGAAGCGCTCGCCGACCACGGTGCCAGCCGGGATCGATTCATAGTCGCCGGTGAGCTTGTAGACGTATTTCTTCGGGCTCATGAAGCGGCCGCGCACCTTGTCTTCCAGGATGCGGGCCACCGAGCCGTAGTCGAGCTTCTCGCCACTGACCGGATCGACCTCCAGCAACTCGGAATAGATCGCCGCGCCGCGCTGGTCATTGGTGGTGTAGCGGCCGACGTGACCACCCTTGTTCACATTGCCCTTGACCAGGGCGTACATCTCGTCGGTGGGCTGGTATTCGGCCGGGATGACGTTGCCACCCTTGAAGCCGCCTTCCACTACTTCGACATAGCGCACGTCAGGGGTGAACAGCGAGGACACTCGCGAGCGGTCGACGCCTGGCAGGAAGAACACCTCATCGGTAGCGGCCTTCAGCGAGGCCAGAAACTCACCGTTGTAGATCTCGCCCTTGCCCTCCTTCTGGATCAGCGCCACCAGCACGTTGTTGGCAGAACCGAACTCGGCCTGATACTGCTTGAGCACCTTCATGTAGTCGTGCTCGAGCGGGATCGACTTGTCGTAGCCGGCGTCCGGCTTCATGGTCGAAGCCACCACCGCGAAGAACGCGGTGAGGGCCAAGAGGATGCCCATGGTCAACCAGCGGCGCGCATAGATCAGCGGCTCAATGGCCCGCAGGATCTTCTGGGACTTGGTCAAGGTTCCGTTGTCGCTCATGTATCGAAGCTCCCCGCTGATCTGCACGCGTTGGCTAACGCGCGCTGCTGTGGTCCGCCGCCGGGACCGCTATGGAATGAATACCGCCGAAACGCCAGATCGCTAGTTGATCTTGACGCTCTGCACGCCCTGCTCACCGACCACCACCAGGCGTCCGGCCCAGGCCACGGCAGCGGCGAAGCTGCCGGTCACTTCCTTGTCAGTGGTATTGCCGTTGGCGTCGGTGCGCGGCGTGGTCACCGTCACCGGTAGCACGCCGCCGCTGGCGTCGAGCTTGAGCACCTTGCCGGCCAGGCCCACCAGAGCCACACCGCCATCTGCCAGCGCCGCTCCGCCGAAGAAAGAGGACACGGTATCGACGTTGACCTGCGTCCACTGCCCGCTCTTGACGTCGTCGCTGCGGTAGACATTGCCGCGCAGGCCATAGATCAGGGCGCCGGCGCTGCCGACCGGGATGGCGCCGTAGAGCGAACCGTCGTAGGGGGAGGTCAGCTTCTCCCAGGTGCTGCCGGCATCAGTGGAGACCCCCATGGTGCCCTGCTCACCCACCACCAACAGGCTGCCATTGCCCAGCTTGCTGATGGCGTTCAGATGCAACTCGTCAGCCCGCACCGCAGGCGCGTCGGCCTCTGTCCAGGTCGCCCCGCCATCGGTGGTGCGGTACATGATGCCGTAGCCGCCAACAGCGATGACGTTGTCGGCATCCAGCGCAATCACGTCCAAGAACGGCTTTTCCAGCTCTGGCTGGAAGTTCTGTAATAGCCAGCTCTTGCCGGCATCGGTGGTCTTCAGGATCACCGCGTCGTGGCCGACGGCATAGCCGACGTTCTCGTCGGCGAAGGCAATTCCAGTCAGCGGCGAGCGCACCGGCGTCTGCACCTGTGCCCAGTCGCGGCTGTTGTTGGAAACCAGGATGGTGCCGCGATCACCGACCGCGAACAGATGTTTGCCGGAATTGGTGACATCGAGCATCAGACCCCGGGGGGCCAGGGGCGCCAACTCGGAGGGGCGTGGCTTAACCGGAGCTGCAACTGGCTCGGCGGGGGCCTCGGCGCTCTCGTCGGTCGCGGTATCGCTCGGCTCCTGAGCTATCAGCAGTCCGGCGAAAGTGGCCAGGACAACGCCGGCCAATACGGTCAGGGTCTTTTGATCCCGCTTCTTCATGTGCTCACCTTATCTTGATGAATACCTGCGGCTAGCTGCCGAGGTCTCCTCCCAGCAGGCTCGCCCTTGAGGGGCGAACGCTGCCGGAATCCTACACGGTCAAACCGGCTTTCGCTGCTCCCCCGCTCGGAATTTGCCCAGACCCGCAAGCTCAGAACTGATAGCCGAAGGACAAGAGCAGGTTGTCGCGGTCGCGCAACGGATCGCGAATGCCGCCGCCGGTGAACCAGGTGTAACGCAGTTCGCCGATGAAGCGGGACAGGTAGTCGACCCGGATGCCGGACAGAATCTGCTTGCGGCCCTCGACGAAGTTCTGACCCAGCCCCGGCCCCACGCCCTCGACATCGTGGAAGAAGGTGTTGAGGAATTCGACATTGGCGCCATACAGCGCGCTGTCGTAGCGCAGCAGGGTGACCAGGCGGTAGCCGTAGGAATCGGCAGTGCCGAAGCCGCCGGTGTCGTACCAGGCGGTGGGATTCTGCCGCACCGTCGGGTCGCCGTCGGCGGCATTGGTAGAGGGATCGTTGGGATTGGTGCGGACATCGCGCGGATTGATGCCGATGCTGCCGTCGGCGCCACTGGAGATGTGGCTGTCGGTGCCGGCGCCGTTGAACTGCAGCTCATCCAGGCCCGGCATATCGAAGACGTGCGTGTGGCCCAGTTCCAGCAGCAAGGTGATCTGCGAAGCGCCGAAGGGATTGTCGCCGCCGATGGTCTTCAGGATGTTGAGATTGGCCTGGCCGATCTTCATCGGCTCCCAGCCGCGCACATAGCTGCCGGCGGTGGGCGCCTCGCCGCGGTAGTTGGTGGCGATGAAGTCCGGCACCGCCGAGCGGCGGCCCGGCAGCACGGCTATGCCCAGATCCAGATCCTCGCTGGGGAAAGCCGGCTGCAGCAGCGCGAAGACCAGATCGGTGGAGTGGATCTGGATCGGCAGGTTGGGCCGGTAGACATACTCACCCGAGACCGCGAAGTCGCCCAAGGTGGTGTTGAACGACATGCCGTACATCTGGATGTTCTCGGGGTATTCGATGAACAGCCGGGCACTGTCCAGCGGCAGTGCCTCGCGCGGCAGGGCCAACTGGAGATTGCCCGCCGCCAACTGCGGCAGGGTCCCGGCCAGAAACTGCGCAGTAGCGGTGGGATCAGTGGGATCCAGCGCGCCGCAGCTCACCGCAATCTGCAGTAGGTTGTCCACCGGCGTTCCGAGGATGGGATCGGGCAAACAGGTGGCATCGGCGGCGAAGCCCGAGATGCTGGGAATGCGGGCGTGGTAGTTGGCGAAGTAAAAGGCCAGCTCGGTGCCGTTGTTGAAGTTTTCCAAAAAGCCCTTCAGCGCCAGACCGTACTGTCCACCACCCTGAGGCAGGCGGGCATCGGTGGCCGCGTGATCGACCAGGAGCGTGCGGCTAGAGTGAGACCCGAGGATGTAGGCGGGGTCGTCGGGATTGCGTGCCGGCTCGTAGAGCTGGCCCGGATCTTCCGGCGCCTTGGAGAACGACAGCATGGCGTAGTCGCCACCAGCGCCGACGATGTCGGAAGTGGAGAAGTAGCTACCCACTGGGTCAGGGATGACCGGCTCCCAGTCGTACTGGTAGAACAACTGAAAGCCAAGGTTGTCGATCACATCGCCTTCGAGCAGGGCCATGCCCACCGGCTGCGACAGTTCCTTCAGATCGAAGCCCGGAACGCGCAGGATGGCCTGGTCCGGCGGATTGATGGCGTTCAGCGAGTTGGGCAGCAGGAACGCACTCTCACCCCAGTTCAGCACCTGGTTGCCCAGTTTGAAGTTGAAGGCGCGGTCGGCGAACTCGAAGCGGCGGCTGACGAAGTAGTCGAGAAACTTCAGGCGCGCGCCGGTCAGTTCGCGGACGTCGTTGGGGACGTCCGTCTCGCCCGGCTGCGCGGTGGCGTCCGGGTGCCGCTCCTTGAGATTGGCGTACTGGCTGTCGAAGTAGCCGGTGGTACGGGTGAAGAAATTGAACTCGCCCAGTGAAAAGGAGATGTCCGAGGTCAGCTTGGTAGTCGCTGCCACCACGTCGTACTTGTCGAAATTGAGATTGCCGTTGTCGCCATTGGGCGAGTAAGCACCGGGCTGCGCGACAAAGAACTTGTTGGCATTGTCGTACCCATCCGCAGGCTCACCGGCATTGCAGGTATGGCCCGCGTATTCGCGGTCGTCCCCGTCGTAGCTACCCGCGGCGCGGCTGACGCAGATGCCGGGGTTCAGCGAGGATTTGCCAACCAGGGTGCTGTCGCGATCCTGCATGCGCATCAGCGCGCCGACGGTGAACAGGTTTTCCACCTTCACCGTATTCCCGGCGAGATCGAATTCGAACGCAGCGACCGGCGTGCTGAACGCGGCCAGCACGAGCAGCGCGGATAGCGAGCGGCGGCTCAAGCGCGGGACAGCTCTGACGAAATTCATGCGATGCATCTCCCCTCCAGTACGGTAATTCATGACTTATTGATGCAGGCCAGACGCCTACAGTGACCCCGTCGTCAGGTACGCCCCATGATGGCGCCCCACGAAACTAGAACTGGGGGATTGCAGCCCCGAAAGGCCGGTGTTGCCGCTTTGTATCAAAGCCGCAACAAACTGCGCAACAAGAGTTTTTACTCTGGGTCGCGCCAGATCAGGCTAACGATGCGCCCACTGCGGCCGTCGCGCCGGTGCGAGAAAAACCGCGCCGTCTGGCTGTAGGTGCATAGCCCACCGCCATACACCGCGCTGAGCCCGGCGCGGTGCAGCCTGGCCCGCGCCAAGCCGAACAGATCGGCGCGCCAGCGCTCGCCATCGGCGGTGAAATGGCGCGCGTCCTCAGGCGCGGCGGCGACAAAGGCGGCGTGCACCTCCTCACCCACCTGAAAGGCCTCGGGTCCGATCGCCGGCCCCATCCAGGCCAGCAGTTCGGCCGGCGCCACCGGCAGCGCCGCCAGTGTCGCCTCAAGCACCCCGTGGACCAGTCCGCGCCAGCCGGCATGGGCGGCGGCGACATAGCGACCGTCGCGCGAACAGAGCAGCACCGGCAGGCAGTCGGCGCTCATCACCGCACAGGGCACGCCCGCTGCGTCGGTCCAGCAGGCGTCGGCGGTCTCGCCCTGCGGCGTATCCGCATCCAGGCGCAGCACCCGCACGCCGTGCACCTGATCGAGCCAAACCGGCTCGCGCGGCAGCGCCGCCTGCTCGACCAGCCGCCGACGGTTCTCGGCCACTGCCTCGGGGCGATCCCCGACGTGGCCGCCCAGATTGAGACTGTCGTAGGGGGCGAGGCTGACGCCGCCGGCGCGCGTGCTGCTGAATGCCCGCACGCCGGGCGGTGCCGGCCAGTCGGGACGGATCAGCTCCAGACTCATACCGCCGATTCCCGCCGTAGCAGCGCCAGCAGAGCCTCGAAATCCGCAGGACGCGGCGCGGTGAAACTCAGCAACTCGCCGGTCACCGGATGCTCGAAACCCAGCGCCGTAGCGTGCAGGGCCTGCCGGCCCAGGCCGGACACCGCCGCACGCAGCTCGGCACTGGCGCCACGCGCCCGAAAGGTCTCGCCGCCGTAGACCGGATCGCCGGTCACCGGATACTTGATGTGGGCGAGGTGGACGCGGATCTGGTGGGTGCGGCCGGTCTCCAGGCGCACCCGCAGCAGCGTGTGCCAGGCGAAACGCTCGCTGACCTTGTAATGGGTGATCGCCGGCCGGCCACCCAGCACCACCGCCCGCTTGATGCGGTCACGTGGATGCCGCCCCAGAGGGGCGTCGATGGTGCCGCCGACCACCAGGCTGCCGTTGACCAGGGCGTCGTACTCGCGGCGGATCTCGCGACGCGCCATCGCCGCGGTCAGGCCGGTATGGGCGGCCTCGTCGAGCGCCACCACCATCAGGCCGGTGGTGTCCTTGTCCAGGCGGTGGATCAGCCCGGCGCGCGGCACGGTGGCGGTCTGCGGATAGTGATACAGCAGGGCGTTTTGCACGGTGCCGTCGGGCGCGCCGGCTCCGGGATGCACGGTGAGGCCGGCGGGCTTGTTGAGCACCAGCAGATGGGCATCGGCATACACCACGTTTAGCGGCAGGTTCTGTGGCGTCAGCGCGGACTCGGCACTGGCCTCGGGCCTGAGCTCCAGACGATCGCCGGCCGCCACCGCCTGGCGCGGCTTGGTGCAGGGGGTGCCGTTCAGCGCCAGCCGTCCCTGCTCGATCCAGGCTTTCAGGCGCATCCGCGAGTAGTCGGGGTAGCTCTGCGCCGCGGCCACGTCCAGGCGGCTGTCGTGCAGCTCCGCCGGGACCACCGCCAGCAGGCAGTCCTCGTCTTCTTCCAGCTCCGGGCCGGCGGCGGGGGCTGGGCTATACTGCGGGTCTGTCTTCATGCCCATTGCGCGTCATCTATGAAATCGTCTTCCGCCTTGAAGCTGGCCGCGGCCACGCTCGCCTCCATGCTCTGGCTGACGGGTTGCAGTTCCGACGCGAAGCGCGATCCCAGCGCCCGGCCGGTCAATCCATTCAAGGACCGGGACTCGCGCAGCTCGCTGAACAAGTCGCAGGTCAGCGAGCGCGAACTGAAGCTGGAGGCGGACCAATTGTACCGTGTGGCCCGCAAGTCCCTGGATTCCTCCGACTTCGGCGATGCCCAGCTGCGCTACGACACGCTGGTCGAGCGCTACCCCTTTACCGACTACGCGGTGCAGGCGGAGCTGGAGAAGATTTACGCGATGCACCGGGAATTCCGCCCGGACGAAGCGCTGGCCGCCGCCGACCGCTTCCTGCGCGAGCATCCGCGCCATGCCCGTGCCGACTACGTCCAGTATCTGAAAGGCGTGATCCAGGCCGAGCGCGACGCCGGCCTGCTCGACGCCCTGCCGCTGGACCACACCAAGGGCGACGTCGGCAGTCTGCGCAAGGCTTACGACGAGTTCTCGCTGCTGATCCAGAAATACCCCAACTCCCGCTACGGCGAAGACGCGCGGGCGCGCATGGTGGACCTGCGCAACCGCATTGCCGCCAACGAGATGCATGTGGTGCATTACTACGTGCGCCGCGGCGCGCATCTGGCCGCCGCCAAGCGCGCCGAACAGATCATCGCCCAGTACCCGGGCGCACCGGCGACGCTGGAAGCCTTGCAGACGCTGCAGAAGAGCTACACCGCGCTGGGCCTCAAGCAGCAGGCCGAAGACGCCGCGCGCCTGCTCGCAGCGCAGCCGGCAGTCAGCGCCAACACCAGCGCGGGCGCTCCGGCGCCCGCGCCGGAGCCCGGCGTGTTCTCGCGCATCGCCGGCGCCTTCTCCTTTCTGGACAGCAGCAAGCGGGAGACCACCGAGCTGGTGATCCCCACCAGCGAGGCCAAGACCACGGCGCCGCAGACCGGCGAAGGCGGGATTTCGATCAACGGCTCGCCGCTGCGGGTGTCGATCGACACCGGCGAGGAGGCAGCGGCCGCCACTCCAGCCCCGGCCGCCGCCGCACCCAGCGCGGACAAGAAGGACGCTGCCCCGGAAGAGCAGCGAGGCTTCTTCACCCGCGTGGTCGATTTCTTCTCCTTCCTCGACCCCGACCGCAAGGACGAAAAGAAGTAAGCCGCCCAGCCCACAAAAAAGCCGCGCATCGCGCGGCTTTTTTGTGGGCGCAGAGAGCACGGCTCAGATGTCACCGTAGAGCGCAGTGATCGGGTAGCGGCGCTCGCGGCCAAACGCGCAGCGGGTGATCTTCGGGCCGGGTGGCGCCTGCCGTCGTTTGTACTCGCTGCGCCGGACCAGGCCGGCGACGCGGCGCACCACGGCCTCGTCAAAACCCATGGCGACGATCTCGGGGATCGAGCGGCTGTCCTCGACATAGGCCTCCAGCACCGGGTCGAGCACCTCGTAGGGCGGCAGCGAGTCGGAATCCTTCTGGTCCGGCCGCAGCTCCGCCGAGGGCGGGCGCACGATCACCCGTTCTGGGATGACCGGCTTGCCGGCCGGCGACAGCGTGTTGCGGTAGCGCGCCAGCCGATAGACCAGGGTCTTGTAGCAGTCCTTGATCGGCGCGAAGCCGCCGCACATGTCGCCGTAGAGCGTGGCGTAGCCCACCGCCATCTCGCTCTTGTTGCCGGTGGTCAGCACCACCTGACCGAATTTGTTGGACAGCGCCATCAGCAGCACGCCACGCGAGCGCGATTGCAGATTCTCTTCGGTGAGATCGGGCTTGCGGCCGGCAAAGCTGTCGGCCAGGGTCTCGGTGAAGGCCCCGAAGGCGCGCTCGATCGGCAGTGTCGAATAGCGGATGCCCAGCGCCTCGGCTTCCAGGCGCGCATCGTCATTGGACATGTCCAGCGTGTAACGCGAGGGCATGGACACGCCCCAGACCCGCTCCGCCCCCAGCGCATCGGCGGCGATGGCGGCGACCAGGGCCGAGTCAATGCCGCCGGAGAGACCAATCAGCGCGCCGGGAAAGCCGTTGCGATCCACATAGTCGCGGGTCGCCCGCACCAGCCCCTGGTAGACCACCGCCGCCTCCGACTGCTCGGCGCGCAGCGCGCCTTCCAGCCGGCCGTTCTCCAGGCGCACCGCATGCACACCCTCCTCCCACAGCGGTGCGGCGAAGGCCAGCGAGCCATCGGCACGCAGGGCGCAGGAGTCGCCGTCGTACACCACCTCGTCCTGCCCGCCGACGCAGTTGACGTAGAGAATGGGCAGGCCGGTCTCGGCTACCCGCGAGTCCAGGGTACGGCGCCGCTGCGCCGACTTGCCGAGCTCGTAGGGGCTGGCGTTGATGTTGATGAGCAGCTCGGCGCCGGCATCGCGCGCCTGCGCCGCCGGCTGCGACAGCCAGATGTCCTCGCAGATGGTCAGGCCGATCCGGCGCCCACCCAGCTCGAACACACAAGGGCTGAAGCCTGGGCGGTAGTGGCGGCGGTCGTCGAACACGCCGTAGTTGGGCAGGTGCTGCTTGCGGTAGCGGGCTATCACCGCGCCGTCGCGCAGCACCCAGGCGGCGTTGTAGATGGCACCGTCGCGGTACTCCGGCAGGCCGACGATGAGCGTAATGCCCCGCACTTCCGCCAGCAGACGCTGCACGCCGGCCTCGATCACCGCCGGCAGGCCGGAGCGCAGCAGCAGGTCGTCGGGCGGATAGCCGATCAGGCAGAGCTCTGGGCAAGCAACCAGATCGGCCTGCAACTCGTCGCGCGCCTTGCCGGCGGCCGCGATGATCTTGCCGACATTGCCTTCGACATCGCCGACCCAGAGATTGAGCTGGGCCAGCGCCAGGGTGAGGGAGCGGTTGTTCATGCGCGCACTGTAAAGAAAAAAGCCCGCAGTCTGCGGGCTTTTTACCAAGCAGGAGGCTTACTTGAGCAGCGAGAGCATCGCCGCGCCGAGATCGGCCGGGCTGCGCACGGTCTTCACGCCCGCGGCCTCCAGCGCCTTGAACTTCTCGTCGGCGGTGCCCTTGCCGCCGGAGACGATGGCGCCGGCATGGCCCATGCGCTTGCCGGCCGGCGCGGTGACGCCGGCGATGTAGGCCACCACCGGCTTCTTGACGCTGGTCTTGATGTAGGCCGCCGCTTCTTCCTCGGAAGCGCCGCCGATCTCGCCGACCATGATGATGCCTTCGGTCTGCGGGTCGGCCTCGAACAGCTTGATGACGTCGATGAAGCCCATGCCACGCACCGGGTCGCCGCCGATGCCGACGCAGGTCGACTGGCCGAGACCGTTGGCGGTGGTCTGGTGCACGGTTTCATAGGTCAGCGTGCCCGAGCGCGACACCACGCCGATGCGACCCGGCTTGTGGATGTGGCCGGGCATGATGCCGATCTTGCACTCGCCCGGAGTGATGACGCCGGGGCAGTTGGGGCCGATCAGCACCGCGTCCGGGTACTGGTGGCGCAGAGTGGTCTTGACCTTGACCATGTCGTTCACCGGGATGCCCTCGGTGATGCAGACGATGATCTTGATGCCGGCATCGGCCGCTTCCAGGATCGCATCGGCCGCGCCCGGCGCCGGCACGTAGATCATGCTGGCGTCGGCGCCGGTTTGCTTCACCGCCTCATGGGCGGTGTTGAACACCGGCAGGTTGAGATGCTTGGTGCCGCCCTTGCCGGGCGAGATGCCGCCGACCATCTGGGTTCCGTAGGCGATGCACTGCTCGGAATGGAAGGTGCCCTGCTTGCCGGTGAAACCCTGGCAGATGAGCTTGGTGTTCTTGTTGACGAGGATGCTCATGGGTGCGGTTCCTTAGCCCTTGGCCAGCGCGACGACCGTTTTCGCGGCCTCGGTGAGATCGGAGACGGGGGTGATCTTGAGTCCGCTCTTCTCGAGCAGCTCGCGGCCCTTCTCCATATTGGTGCCCTGCAGACGGGCAACCACCGGAATCTTCAGGCCGACCTGCTTGGTGGCCTCGATGATGCCTTCGGCGATCAGATCGCAGCGGACGATGCCGCCGAAGATGTTGACGAAGATCGCCTTCACGTCCGGCGCCGAGGTGATCAGCTTGAAAGCATTGGTGACGCGCTCGGTGGTGGCACCGCCGCCGACGTCGAGGAAGTTGGCCGGCGCGCCGCCGTGCAGCTTGACGATGTCCATGGTCGCCATGGCGAGGCCAGCGCCGTTGACCATGCAGCCGATGTTGCCGTCCAGCGAAACGTAGTTGAGGTCGAACTGCTGTGCGACGCGCTCACGCTCGTCTTCCTGCGAGAGGTCGCGCTGCTCGGCGATCGCCTTCTGACGGTAGAGCGCGTTCTCGTCGAAGTTGAGCTTGGCGTCGAGGGTGAAGATGTTGCCTTCCTTGGTGACGATCATCGGATTGATCTCCACCATGGAGGCATCGCATTCGATGATGATCTTGTAGATGCCCAGCAAGGTCTTGGTGAACTGCTCGGCCTGTTCCTTGTTGAGATCCATGAAGAAGGCCAGCTCGCGGCACTGGTAGGGCTGCAGGCCGGCGGCCGGATGCACGGCGATCGACTTGATCTTCTCCGGGTGCTTCTCGGCGACTTCCTCGATATCCATGCCGCCTTCCGGGCTGGCCATGAAGATGATCTTCTCCAGCGAGCGGTCGACCAGGGCCGACACGTACAGCTCGCGGGCGATGGCGCTGGGCTTCTCGACCCAGACGCTGTTGACCGGCAGGCCCTTGGCGTCGGTCTGCTTGGTGACCAGCTTGGTGCCGATCATCTTGCGGGCGGTTTCTTCCACCGCGTCGAAACCTTCCACCAGCTTCACACCGCCGGCCTTGCCGCGACCACCGGCATGCACCTGCGCCTTGACGACAAACTTGTCGCCACCCAATTCCTTCGCCATCGCCCGGGCTTGTTCGGCGGAGGTGGCCAAGCGGCCCTCCGGGACGGCGATGCCGTAACGGGCGAAGAGGGCCTTCGCCTGGTATTCGTGCAGATTCATGACTTCTCCGGGGGAATAGGGGGAGCGAACCAGACGCTTCCTCTTTTTGAACTCGTGGATTTTCGCTTAAAACCGCCACCTGCGGCAAAGCGGCCGACGGCTTGCAGGCAGTGTATCGACCAAGGTCTAGCCGCGACTCCCTTGAGCGCGGCTTGCATTTTTTCCGCGGACTCGCCGGTCAGAACAGATCAATGGGGTCCACATCCAGCGACCAGCGCAGCCGGCGCGCCTCCGGCAAGGCCTCGATCTGGTCCAGCCAGCCGGGCAGCAGGCGGTGCAGCGGCGCCCGCTTGCCGGCCTGCAGCAAAAGCTGCGCGCGGTAACGGCCGTCGCGCCGCTCCATCGGCGCGGGCGCCGGGCCCAGGAGCTGCACCTCGCTGCCGGCACCGGGCAGCGTCAGCGCCAGATCGCGCGCGGCGCGCAGAAACACCTGCGCCTCGGTCATGTGCGCCGCCTCGGCGCGCAGCAGGGCCAGATGCCCGGAAGGCGGCAAGCCGGCCTCGGCGCGTTCGGCCAGCAATCGCTCGGCGAGCGCGCCATAGCCGGAACCCAGCAGCAGCCGCAGCTGCGGGTTCTGCGGCTCGCGGGTCTGGATCAGCACCTCCGCCGGATGCGGCGCCTGCTCGATGCGGCCGGCGCGGCCGGCAACCTGGGTGAGCAACTGCCCCAACCGCTCCATGGCACGGAAGTCGGCAGAGAACAGCGCCTGATCGGCATTGACCACGCCAACCAGACTCAGCGCCGGAAAATCATGGCCCTTGGCCAGCATCTGGGTGCCGACCAGGATCTCGACCTTGCGCGCGCGCACCTCGTCCAGCAGCCGCTCCAGCTTGTCGCCGCCGCGCAGACGCTCGGCGTCGAAGCGCTCGACGCGCCGGCCCGGGAAGCGGTTGCGCAGCGCGTCCTCCACCCGCTCGGCGCCCTCGCCCACCGGCAGCAGGCGCTGGCCGCCGCAGGAAGGACAGGCGTGCGGCGGCACTTCCTCGTGCCCGCAGTGATGGCAGACCAGCCGGCCGCGCGCGCGGTGCAGGGTCATCCGCGCGTCGCAGCGCGGACAGGGCGCCACCCAGTGGCAGACCTCGCAGAGCAGCGTCGGCGCGTAACCGCGACGGTTGATGAACAGCAGGCACTGGCCACCGGCGTGCAGATGGCGCTCGATCGTCGCCAGCAGCGGCTCGGTGAGCCCATGCCGGGCCGGATGGACATTGAGGTCGATCAGCTGCGCCGGCGGCGGCGCCCGGCCGCTGATGCGCTGCTCCAGCCGCACGTGGCGGTAGCGGCCACTGCGAGCATGGGCCAGGGATTCCAGCGCCGGCGTGGCACTGCCCAGCACTGCCATCGCCGCGCAGTCCTTGGCGCGCAGCAAGGCCAGGTCGCGGGCGTGGTAGCGAAACCCCTCCTGCTGCTTGTACGAGGTGTCGTGCTCCTCATCGACCACCACCAGGCCGAGATCGGCAAACGGCGCGAACACCGCCGAGCGAGTGCCGACCAGCACCTGCACCCGCCGCGCCGCCACCGCCAGCCAGGCGTCATTGCGCTCGACCTCGGTCATGCCGGAGTGAAAGCTGGCCACCGCCGCGCCGAAGCGCTCGGCGAAGCGGGCGCTGAGCTGGGGCGTGAGGCCGATCTCCGGCACCAGGATCAACACCTGCCGGCCGGCACGCAGCACCTGCTCGGCCAGCTGTAGGTAGAGCTCGGTCTTGCCGGAGCCGGTCACGCCCTCCAGCAGGCTTACCGAAAAACCCGCCGGCGCTGCCTGCAAGGCATCCAGGGCCTGCTGCTGGGCCCCAGTCAGTGCCGGCGCCTCGGCAATCAGCAAGGGGGGGGGCGCACCCACCTCTTCTTCCAGCACCCAGCCTAGATCCAGCGCGCGACGCAAGGTGCTCGCTTCAAAGCCGCTGGCCTCCCCGGCCGGCACCTGCCGATCGCCCAGTGCCAGTGCGGTGAGCAGGGCCTGCTGGCGATGCGCCCGCGCCGGCAGTCCGGCCAGGGCCAGCCGCCCGGCCTCGGTCAGGCGCAGCCGCCGCGGCAGCCGGCCCAGCGCCGGCCGGCCATCGCGCAAGGGCGCCGGCAGCGCGGCGGCGACCACTTCGCCGATCGGGTACTGGTAGTAGTCGGCGGCCCAGAGCAGCAGCTTCAGCCAGTCCGGCGTGGCCAGCGGCGCGGCATCCAACACTCGCGTCACCGGCTTGTAGGCATAGCCATCGCCCTCGGCGCGGCGCGGCGCCGCCACCACCAGCCCAACCAGCTGACGGCGACCGAACGGCACCTCCACACGCACGCCGGGCGGCAGGCAGGAGCACAGCTCCGGCGGCACCAGATAATCAAAACAGCGCCGCAGGGGCGCTGGTAGAGCGACTGCCACCAAGTCAAGCGCCACGAAAGGAGACCAAGCTGTGGATAACTTTGGGGATAAGGATGGAGCGGATGATCCCACAGTCCATCAAAATGACCTCGAAGCAGCTGGCACTGGTGTCACCTTGTAGACTTATTTATTTTGTTTTCAATGCCTTGTCGACTTAAACAAATGTGCCATGAGATATCCGTCTTGACCTGGGCCGCCATTTTTACCGTGGGATTTCTGTGCATAACCAAGCGGACGCTGGCTTGACAAATACCCGCCCGGGGCGCAGTTCAGGCTTGGTTCAGTGCCAAAGCTCAGTGTCGCCGCCGGTCAACCGCACCTTGCTTGTGCCGTTGCTTACTCCCTCCGGCGCGCCGGAACTTAAATCTTCACGAGGATTACAGCGATGAAACACCTTACCCGCAGCCTGCTGACTTCCAGCCTCCTGGCCCTGAGCCTGCCGAGTCTGGCCGCCGAAGCCGGCGCCAGCGCCAATGTCGGCGTCAACGCCAACATCAGCACCAACGCTGCTTCGCAGGCCTCGGGCGCGCTTGATGCCGCCACCGGCAAGGCCCAGGCCGGAGTCAGCAAGGCCGCCACCGCCAGCGCCAAGGTCGAAGCCGGCAAGGCCAATGCCGCCGCCGCGATTGACAGCAGCGGCGCTACCGCCGAGCAGGCGGCCGAGGCCGGCAAGGCCGGCGCACTGAAGGCCAAGAAGAAGATCAAGGCCGGCGCCGGCCTCGCCACTGAAACCGGCAGCCAGGCGCTCAGCAGCACCGGCGCCAGCGTGAAGAGCACCGCCAGCACCGGCGGCAAGGCAGTGACCGGTGCCGTTGGCGGCCTGCTGGGCACCGCGGCGGGTGTCGCCACTGGCACCTCGGTAAGCGCCGATGTCAACGCCGAAGTCCAGGCCGAGGGTCGCGCCAAGTAGGGCGCGCTCAGGCGCGCACTGCCCGTGGCCGAAGGGGAGACCCCCGAAGGGCTCAACGCCTTTCTGCTGCAGGCGCAGGGTCGCGCACTGCGGGTGGCGGAAATCGCCACTCGCTCGCGCGACGACGCGCTCGACGTGGTACAGGACGCGATGCTGCATCTGGCTCGCTCCTACGGGCGGCGCCCACCCGGTGAGTGGGCGCCGCTGTTTCACCGCATTCTGGAAAACAAGATCCGTGACTGGCAGCGCCGCCAGGGCGTGCGCAACCGCTTCTTTTTCTGGCGCAGCGAGCGCGAGGAAGATGAAGACGCGCCAACCATGGAAGAACGCGCTCCCGACCTCGCGATCCCCGATTCCACCGAACGGCTGATGCAGGACGAAGCCATGGCCCGCCTGAAGATCGCCCTCGTCGAACTGCCGGAACGCCAGCGCCAGGCCTTTGTGCTGCGCGTCTGGGACGGCCTGTCCACCGAGGAGACCGCCCAGGTCATGGGCTGCTCCGACGGTAGCGTCAAAACTCATCTCGCCCGCGCGCTGTCCAATCTGCGCGGAAAACTCGGCGACGCCTGGTCCAACTAGCGTGCCGCCACCCGCCGATACACAATCGGAGCCTTCGCCATGAACAGCAGCCCTGACCTCTACGCCGATCTCGCCCCCGCCGACCGCGCCTTCGCGCAGGTGGCGCAGGCGCGGCTGCGCGCCAGCGAAGTGCTGGACTACACCGAATCGGCCCGTCTCGCCGCCGCACGGCGCCGCGCAGTCGCGGCGCTGGAGGAGCACCGCTCCGGAATCGCCGGCTGGCTGCTGGCGCCGGCGGCCCTGGCCACCATCGCCCTGAGCTTTGTCCTGCTGCCCAATCGCCTCACCGCTCCGCCGGCGAGCGCTCCAGCCGTCAACGGTTTGGAGACTGCCGCGTTGGAATGGGTAGTCGACGAAGCGGGCCCGGAGTTCTACCGCGATCTCGAGTTCTACCGCTGGCTGGAACAGCAACGGCAGCTCGGACGCCTCCCGGAACCGAATGCCTAGTTCTCGTGGCTGGTTGTGGATGGTCGCGGTTGTCGCAAGCCCCCTGGCCTGCGCAGCCACGCCGCCGCAGCCGCAACAGCCGCCGACGGCGCCGGTACAACCCAACGCCGCCTTGCTGGAATTTCTTGGAGACTGGAGCCCGGAAGAGCGGGCACTACTGAACATGGACAAGCAGGCCGACAAGACTCCCGACACACCCGCGCCCGAAGCGCGTGGAGAACGTCGTGCGCCTTGATCTTCGCCCTGCCCTCGTCGCCCTGCTGCTGGCCCTGACCGGCCCGGCGCTGGCGGCCGCGCCACTGTGGCAGGCGCTGAGTCCGCAGCAGCAGGCCCTGATCGCCCCGGCGATCAAGGGTGAGGCCGCGGTTTTCGATCAGCTACCGGAGCCACGTCGCCAGCGTCTGGCCGATGGTGCCGCCCGTTGGCTGCAGATGAACCCCGAACAACGCGCCGAAGCCAGCCAGCAGCTGTCGAGCTGGCAGCGCATGAACGCCACCGAGCGCCAACAGGTGCTGGAGCGCCGCGAACAGTTCCGTCAGCTGCCGACCAGCGAACAGCGCCGGCTGCTCGACCAACACCGCCGCTTCGAGAGCCTGCCGACGCTGGAGCAGGAACGCTTGAAGGACATCTACCGGCGCAACATCGAGCAACAGGTGCTATTGCCCCCTCTGGTGCAGCCACTGGATAGTCTGCTACCTCTGCCACTGCCACCACTGCAGACCACCCCGCCGCCGACCTCGACCCCCGGCGGCTTGCTGCCGTACTAGAGGCAGCTCTGATCGGCGCCGATCGCGGCGCAACGGATGCCCGCATGAACCCTGAGGGGGGCGGCTAGGTCTTCAGCGAGAACGGCGTGAAGTCGGTGTTGCGATCGAACACCTCGATACCTTCGGCCCGTTTCAGTCGCGCCACCACCCAGTAGGTGATCGGCGTGAACAGCACCTCGATGCCGATCTTGAACAACAGGTTGAAGATCATCACCGCCAGCAGCGCATCGTGGGTCCAGATGCCGTAGAAGGCGATCGGATAGAACAGCAGCGAATCCGCCGCCTGACCGACTATGGTCGAGCCGATGGTGCGCATCCACAACCAGCGTCCGGCGGTGAGCAGCTTGAGCTTGGCAAGCACGTAGGAATTGACGAAGTCGCCCACCCAGTAGGCGGCCATGCTCGCCAGCACGATGCGCCAGGTGCTGCCGAAGGCGGTTTCCAGCGCCGGCTGCAACACCGCATTGAAGGGCTCGCCCGGTGCCGGCGGCAGATGCACGATCACCGTCGTCATGAAGCTGGCGAACAGCAAGGCGCCGAAGCCGGCCCAGATCGCCCGCCGCGCCCGGGCGTAGCCGTACACCTCGGTGAGGACGTCACCGAAGATGTAGCTGATCGGGAAGAACAGGTTGCCAGCACCGAAGCTCACCGTCCCCAGCACCGGCAGATCGAAGGCGCAGACCTTGGCCGGACCGATCAGGTTGGAGCAGAGCAGCACGGCGACCATCCCGGCCACCAGCAGATCGTAATAACGGGCTTGGGTCATGACGCCGAGCGGTATGGGACGAGGCCTCCACACTAGCAAGGACCATCACCAGACGAAATCGGCCCTGCGGATCGCCTCGACCACCTGCGAGCCGACCAAGGGTCGTTGCCGCCGCTCCGGGCCGAGCGTAATTTTCAGCCAGCAGCCTGGGGAGGCTGCCAAGGATAAAGGGAGGCGAGACAGCCGCCGGCGCTCAGCAAGCGCTGCCATCTGCGGGTCTCGCGACTCCCATCAAGGGGGTAGCCATGTCGAAACAACTCAGGCAGGTCAGCGATGCCGGACGCCGTGCCAGCTTGCGGCAGCTCACTGCCCGCAGCGGCCGAGACGAACGCTGCCGCCCTCGCCGGTTAACCGCAGCACCGACCACCACCGCGAGGCGCCCATGAACATCACCCAAACCCAGCTTGGCCGGATCATGCCCAGGAATCCGGACATCCCCACCTGGACCAGCGTGCTCAATAGCGCCATGGCCGAATTCCAGATCGCCAGCCGGGCCGATCGCATCGCCGCCTTCCTGGCGCAGATCGCCCACGAATCAGGCGAGATGCGCCGGATGGTGGAAAACCTCAACTACAGCACCGCCAAGCGCATCTGCGCGGTCTGGCCCAAGCGCTTTCCCACTGAGGCGGACGCCGCGCCCTATGTCGGCCAGCCGGAGAAACTGGCCAACCGGGTCTACGCCGGCCGCATGGGCAATGGCGACGCCAACAGCGGTGACGGTTGGCGCTTCCGCGGTCGCGGTCTGCTGCAGGTGACCGGTCGCGGCAACTACAAGGCGGTCGGCGCAGCACTGGGCCTGCCGCTCACCGTCAGCCCCGACCTACTGCTGCAAGCCGGGCCGGCGGCGCGCTCGGCCGCCTACTACTGGAAGTCGCACGGCCTCAACGAACTCGCCGACGACCGTAGCGACGACGATGACGACGAGGACTTCGTCACCATCACTGTGAAAATCAACGGCGGCAAGAACGGGCTCAGCGAGCGTCGCGCCTACTGGGCCAGCGCCAGAGCGGCGCTGAATCTTTAGAGCCCCAAAACGAAACCGGCCACGGCGCCGCGCAAGCGGGGCCGTGGCCGGGATGAGACGCTCGAGGCCTAGTGGCCACCATCCAAGGATTTCACCGCCTGAATCATCGCCACCATCACCTTCTGCGCGTCGCCGTAGACGAGGTTGCAGTTGTCAGCGAAGAACAGCTCGTTCTCGACGCCCGAGTAACCCTTACCCTGACCGCGCTTGACCACGTAGACCTGCTTGGCCTGGTCGACGTTGAGGATGGGCATGCCGTAGATCGGGCTGGACTTGTTGGTGCGCGCTGCCGGGTTCACGGTGTCGTTGGCGCCGATGACGATGGCGACGTCGGCCTCCTTGAACTCGCCGTTGACGTCTTCCATGTCGAAGATCATGTCGTAGGGCACGCCGGCTTCGGCGAGCAGCACGTTCATGTGGCCGGGCATGCGGCCCGCCACCGGGTGGATGGCGAACTTCACCTCGACCCCGGCATCGGTCAACAGCTTCACGAACTCGAATAGCTTGTGCTGCGCCTGGGCGACGGCGAGGCCGTAGCCGGGGGCGATGATCACCTTGGACGCGTAGCGCATGTTGATCGCCGCGTCGCCGGCCTCGGCCGGCTTCTGGCTGCCCTTGATCTCGCCCTGCACCTCGTCACCCGCCGGCCCGAAGTTGGAGAAGATCACATTGGCGACGCTGCGGTTCATGGCCTTGGCCATCAGCAGGGTCAGCAGGGTGCCGGCGGAGCCGACCACCATGCCGGCGATCATCAGCGCCGGGTTCTGCAGCACATAGCCCTCGAAACCGACCGCGAGGCCGGTGAAGGCGTTGTAGAGCGAGATCACCACCGGCATGTCGGCGCCGCCGATCGGCATGGTCATCAGCACGCCGAAGATCAACGCCAGCGCGAAGAAGGCGCCGGTGACGGCCGGGCTGGCATGGCCGTGCGCGACCAGGGCGATGTAGAGGCCGAGCACCAGCGTCGCCAGGAACACCGAGCCGTTGAGCAGCTGCTGGCCCTTGATGCGCCAGGTGCCGTTGATGCGGCCGTCGAGCTTGGCCCAGGCGATCAGCGAGCCGGACAGCGAGATCGCGCCGATCAGCGAACCGATGATGGTCACCACCAGCGGCAGCGCGCCGTGGTGGCCGCTGGTCTTGAGCAGTTCCACCGCGCCGATGGCGGCGGCGGCACCGCCGCCCATGCCGTTGTAGAGCGCGACCATCTGCGGCATCGAGGTCATCGCGACCTTCTTGCCGCTCCACCAGGCCCAGCCGACGCCGATGCCGAGGGCGGTGGCGGCGAGGATGGTGTTGGTGGTCAGGTGCGGCTTGGCCGCCTCCGAGACGCCGAAGTAGTAGAGGAAGGCCGCCAGCACCGCGACCAGCATGCCGACGCCGGCAACGACGATGCCGCTGCGCGCGGTCACCGGCGAGGACATGCGCTTCAGGCCGTAGATGAACAGGAACGACGCCAGCAGCGCCGAGATGTCGATGAGGAGTTGTGGGCTCATGGCTTGGCTCCGCTTAGCTCTTCTTCTTGTCGCTGGGCTTGAACATTTCCAGCATGCGCTCGGTGACGACATAGCCGCCGGCGGCGTTACCCGCACCCAGCAGCACGCCGAAGAAACCGATGGCCTGCTCCAGCACCGTGGTGGCATTGAGCAGCGCATACATCGCGCCGACCACGACGATGCCGTGCACGAAGTTGCTGCCGGACATCAGCGGCGTGTGCAGGATCGCCGGCACCCGGCCGATGATCTCGTAGCCGGTGAAGGCCGCGAGCATGAAGATGTAGAGGGCGACGAAGCCCGTGATGACAGTTGTCGGTTCCATGGTCTGCCTCGCTTAGCCTTCCACCGCTTTCTTCGCGGCCTCGTTCTTGATCTCGCCGGCGTGCGTGAGGCAGGCTTTGGCCAGCACCTCGTCGCTCCAGTCGATGTTGATCGCCTTGTCCTTGACGAACAGTTCGATCAGGTTGAGCTGGTTCTTGGCGTACAGCTCGCTGGCGTGCTCGCCCAGCATCGAGGGCACATTGAGCGGGCCGACCACGCTGACCTGGCCGACCTGCACGGTCTCGCCGGGCTGGGTGTACTCACAGTTGCCGCCGCCCTCGGCGGCGAGGTCGATGATCACCGCGCCGGCCTTCATGCCGTCGACCTGGGCCTTGCTGATCAGCTTTGGCGAAGGGCGGCCGGGGATGGCGGCGGTGGTGATGATGATGTCGGCGGACTGGATGTGCTTGGTGACGACGGCGGCGATCTTGTCCTTTTCTTCCTGGGTCAGCTCGCGGGCGTAGCCGCCGGCACCGCGGGCATCGACGCCGGTATCGACAAACTTCGCACCCAGGGACTCGGCCTGCTCCTTGGTTTCGGGACGCACGTCATAGCCTTCGGTCATCGCGCCCAGGCGGCGCGCGGTAGCGAGCGCCTGCAGGCCCGCCACACCCAGCCCCATGACTAGGCACTTGGCCGGACGGATCGAACCCACCGCCGTGGTCATCATCGGCAGGATGCGGGCGAGATGGGTGGCGCCCATCAGCGCCGCGTAGTAGCCGGCGAGCGCCGCCTGCGAGGACAGCGCGTCCATCGCCTGCGCGCGGGTGATGCGCGGCACCAGCTCCATGGCAAAGCAGGTGATCTTCTTGTCACGCAGCTTCTTGACCAGCTCGACTTCCTTGTGGGCGTAGACGAAGGAGATCAGGATCGCGCCCTCCTTCATCGCCTCCACGACTTCCAGGGAAGGCGGCTGCACACTGCAAACGATGTCGGCGTCGCCGACCATCCCCTGCGGGTTGGCGATGGCGTGGACGTTCTTGTACGCGCTGTCGGCCAGCTTCACCGCTTCGCCGGCGCCGGCCTGGAGCGAAAGCTCCAGACCCAGCTTGTTGAGCTTGTCGGCGACGACGGGGACGAGGGCGACACGGCGTTCGTTCGCGCGCGTTTCTTTGAGCACGGCAAGTTTGACCGGCATGGACGCTCCAGCAAGGTTGTGATTCGATGGCAAGATCACGCCCCCTCCAACCAAAGGCGATCTTGCAAGTCGCCGGAGTCTAGCCCATGCCTTTCATGCCGGCATCGAAAATTTCGCTATTGATCGGATTCCTTTCGGTCATGCCAATCGGCCACGCCGCCCCCTTCGACCCGGGGGCCGCGATCCGCTTTGGCGACTGGACCCTGGCCCGTCCGGCACAGGCAGCGACCCCCAGCGTACTCACCGGCCAGGTCTACAAGCTGGTGCCGGAGAAGGACAAGGCCGAAGAGCTGTT
This sequence comes from Stagnimonas sp. FW305-C-60, assembly GCF_058782965.1. NCBI lineage: Bacteria > Pseudomonadati > Pseudomonadota > Gammaproteobacteria > Nevskiales > Nevskiaceae > Stagnimonas > Stagnimonas sp. FW305-C-60. The sequence goes on along the minus strand of NZ_JBYSYF010000001.1, from coordinate 1,122,987 downwards.
CCTGTACTACAAGGACGGCCAGGAGCGCGCCCTGCTATTGCGCTTCGAAGCCGAGGGCAAGGACGACCGCGCGGTGCTGCGCACCGACTGGCTGTCGGAGCGCCTGAATGGCTGCCGCTACGGCGTGCCGGCCCGGCTGCCACCGCTGCTGACTGTGCTCGGCCTGAAGAAGATGCCCGCCGGCGATCTGCCGGAGCTGCCCGACGACAGCCTGCTGCGCATCGGCAACGAGGGCGACCGCGGACTGCGCCGGGTGGGCGAGGAACTGGTGGCCGACCTCGGCCGCTTCCGCGTGCGGCTGATCGCCGACAGCCCGACCGTGCACGTCGGCGAACCCAGCAGCGGCGATTTCTGCCGATTTGAATCGAAGGCGGCATCTGAACCGGAACTCGCCCCGTAACTAGGGGGGCTTGACCCCCCCAAAATTTCGAGGAGATTCCGATGAACCGTTTTCGCTTGCAGCCCGTCGTGGCTGCAGCCTTGCTGTCGGTGGCCGGCAGCGCCGCGGCATCGAGCCACCGTGAGGCCCCCGCCATCACCGAGTCGCCGAAAGTCGATGGCACCGACTTCTACATGTTCCGCAGCTACGAAGAAGGCCGCACCGGGTTCACCACGCTGATCGCCAACTACCTGCCGCTGCAGGACAGCTACGGCGGTCCCAACTACTTCTTCATGGATCCGGACGCGCTCTACGAGATCCATCTCGACAACAACGGCGACGCCAAGGAAGACCTGACCTTCCAGTTCCGCTTCAGCAACAAGTTCGGCCAGGCCAACATCCCCAGCCTGGGTGTGGTCAACGGCAACCTGGTGATCGGCGGCAACAGCGTGCAGGTGCCGCTGATCAACCTCGGCGGCGGCAGCGGCAGCAGCCCGGGCGCGCTCAATGTCACCGAGAGCTACAGCCTGACCCTGGTGCGCGGCGATCGTCGCACCGGCGCTGCCTCGGCGGTGACCAAGCCCGACGGCAGCACCAGCTTCGACAAGCCGGTCGACAACATCGGCAACAAGTCGATCCCCGACTACCCCGGCTATGCAGAGAAGTTCGTCTACGACATCAAGCTGCCGGGCTGCGCCACCAACGGTCGTGTGTTCGTCGGCCAGCGCCGCGAGGGCTTCGTGGTCAACCTCGGCCAGGTGTTCGACCAGGTCAACCTCAATCCGCTGGGTGCGCGCGACTCGGCCGGCAACACCATCGGCGACAAGAACATCACCTCGCTGGCGCTGGAACTGCCGACCGCCTGCCTCACCAACGGTAATGACCCGGTGATCGGTGGCTGGACCACCGCTAGCCTGCGTCAGAGCCGCCTGCTCAACCCGGTGCCGACCGGCCCGGTCGGCACCGGCAACCAGCGCGGCCCGGCAGTCGAAGGCGGCGCCTGGACCCAGGTCTCGCGCCTGGGCTCGCCGCTGGTCAACGAGGTGGTGATCGGCATCACCGACAAGGACAAGTTCAACGCCAGCGTGCCGGCCAACGACGTCGCCAACTTCGGCAAGTACGTGCTCACCCCGACCCTGCCGGTACTGGTCCAGGTGCTGTTCGGCGTGGAGCCGCCGGCCACGCCGCGCAACGACCTGCTGGCCGTGTTCGTCACCGGCGTGACTGCCAACGTCAACGGCACTGCCTTCAAGTACACGGCGCCGGCCAACCAGACCGTGCCGGGCGAGATGCTGCGCCTGAACACCGCGCTGGCGCCGACCGCGGTGGCTGATCAGAAGCAGCTGGGCTTCCTGGACTGCGACCTGGGCGGCTTCCCCAACGGCCGCCGGCCGATCGACGACGTGGTCGACATCGCGCTGACCGTCGCCGAGGGCGCGCTCACTGGCACCAACGGTCTGCAGACCTGCGATGTCTCCGGCGCGGCTCCGGTGGTGAAGAATGCCGGCGCGGTGGTCAACGACGGCGCCATGCCCTCGGCCGACGAGTATCTGACCGCCTTCCCCTACCTGGCTCCGCCGCTCGCCGGTTCGGCGCTGGCCAGCCGCAAGTAAGGGGAGCGACGCGCCATGATCCGACGCCTTCTGCTTTCCACAGTGCTGGCCCTAGGGCTGGCCGCCTGCGGCGACGATGGTTCGCCGCAGGGGGCCATGCCAACCGTCAACAGCATCCTGGAGTTCGCCAAGTCTCTGATCGGCACCCAGAGCTGCGAGACCAGCCAGCCGGTCAGCCTCAACGGCCGTGAGCTGCTCGACAGCGAAACCGCCGCCGGCGACCTCAATAGCGTCAGCATCGGCTGCACCCCGAGCTGAGTCGTTCTTCGCTTTCCCTTAAGGCCCCTCACGGGGCCTATTTTTTTGCCCGGCGGCGAGGATGCTCGCCGGGCTTGGCTCAGATCGGCAGCGGCCAGTTCATCGCAAACAGCCGGTCGATCAGCCACACCAGGCCAGCGGCGGCGACCAGCCAGGAGCCTGGCCGCAGCAGCCAGCGCCGATAGCCTGGCCGCTCGCGCAGGGCATAGCCCAGAGGCACCAGCAGCAGAACCAGGCTCAGCTGCGCCAGCTCGACGCCCAGGTTGAAACCCAGCAGGGCCGAGACCCGCCCTTGCAGGGGCAGCCCCAGTTCCAGCAGCGCGCCGGCGATGGCAGCACCATGAATCAACCCGAAACCGGCCGCCAGCCAGTGCAGTCGCCGCTGCACCATCGGCCAGAGATTGTTGAGCCCGGCGAACAGCACCGAGGCCGCCACCGCCGATTCCACCCAGCGCGATGGCAGGCGGAAGGCCTCCAGCGCCACCAGGCAAAGTGTCAGGGCATGCGCCAGGGTGAAGGCGGTGACCAGGGCGGCGCTGTGCAGCAGCACCGGCTTCAATCCCGATACCGGCTGCCAGCGCCCACCCGACCAGCGCAGGGCCGCGGGCAGGAACAGCGCCAGCAGGAACAGCAGATGGTCCCAGCCGCCGAGGACATGCTCGATGCCCTCGACCAGGTACTGGCCGAGCGGCCCGAACACTCCGGGCTCGGCGCCGAAGCGCAGCTGCGGGCGGTCGGGCGCGAAGCTGCCGCTCTGGCTGTCCTGCCCGTCGCTGCCGTAGCGCAGCCGCAGCAGGCCCCGGTGCGAGGCGTCGAGATCGAACAACGCCTGGTAGCCCAGCAACAGTTGCCCGGGCCGGCGCGGACACGCGGCTCGCAGTTGGAGCACGGCATAGCGGCCGTCGCGGCGGTCGGCGATCTGCAGCCCGGGGTCGACCCGCAGCACGCAGGCCTGACCGTCGGCCGCCACGCTCAGCCGGGAACCGGCGTAGCCGCGAATCGCCGCCTGCATCGCCCGCACCTCGCCCCAGCGGATCTCGCCGTCGCCATCGGCATCTAGCCCCAGCGCCAGGTCGAGATCGCGCAGCGCGAGGTCCCAGCGTAGATTCAGACCGGCGCCCTCGACCTGGGCGAACAGGTAGGCGGTGCTGCCAGCATGGGCAGCGACCGGCGGCGTCGGCAACAGCAGGGCCAGCAGGCACAGCCAGAGACCGGTGCTGCGGCCCATCAGAAAAGCGGTCATGGCGACTCCAGGCCGGCGAGGCGGCGCAGCGCCGGATCTTCCAGACCGGTGCTGCGTAGCCAGGCCCGCACCGGCTCGGCCGCTTCTGGACGGCCGGCGGCGATGGCCGACTCCAGCAGCAGGCGGGCATCGGCCGGCTCGCGCTGCAGCTGCCAGTTCCGCTCGCTGTGGCGCAAGGCCTGCAGCGGATCGTCACGCAGCGCCAGCGCCAGCAGAGCCTCCTCGCGGCCGTGTCCGCTCTCGCCACGCTGGCGGGCAAGCTCGAAGCGTGCTTCAAGCTCCTCGGCGTGCGCCTGCCAGCGCGACCGGAACACGGGCCGGCCGGCCTCGGCCAGTCGGCGCTCGGCGATGGCCAGGCGAAGCAGGGTGAGATCGCTGCGGGTGCGGCGCAGACCGCGCTCGACCCGCGCGGCATCACCCAGCGCCAGCTGGAAATCCGCCCAGGAGGCTTGCAGGTACACGTCCTCGACCTGCGCCTGGCTGGCCAGCGCCAGGGCCTCGGCGTAATAGCGCGAGGCCAGCGCCGGACGCTGCAGGCGCACCGCCAGTTCGGCGGCGACGGTCAGCGCCCAGCGCCGTTCCTCGGCGCCGGCATCGAGGCCGGCCGGCGATTGCAGCTGGCCCTCGAGCGCCGCCAGCATCGGCGCCGCCTGCCCGAGCAGGCCTCGGGCGTTGGCCAGACAGGTGGTGGCGAGCAGCAGGCTGCTGGCGCCGATCAGGCGCAGGCAGTCGGCCTGCGCCTGCTGCGGCCGGCCCTGCACCGCGTGGATGACCGCGCGGACCAGCCGCGCCTGGCGGTCGTCCGGATCGGCCCGCAAAAGGGCGTCGAGATCGGAGAGCGCGCCGGCGAAATCGTGCCGCCGCTGGCGCAGCACCGCGCGCAGCCGCTGGATCGCCGGCGGTGGAGTCGGCGCCGATTCCCAGGCCTGCAGGGCGGCCTCGGCGACGCCGAACCAGCGCGGATCGGCGCGTGCCCTGCCCAGCTCCAAGGCCTGCTCGGCGAGACGCAAAGCCTGCTCGGCAGACTCGGCGGCGGATGGCTTGAAGGCTGCCGCCGCGCTGGTTGCGGCCAAACTGCGCAGGGGGGTGGCGGCGGACAGTGCCTGTCGGTCGTCGGCGGGTGTATACGGCGTCTGCGCGACAGCGGCCGTCGCCAGCAACAGCAGTACGCAGGCGAATCGGCGAGGGAACGGGACCGCAAACCCGCTACGGCGGTCAGCCTGCATGAAACCTTCCGGGACGTGGGAGCACGCCCCTGCTTACGCGGCCGGCGCGGTGCCGGACGCAATCACGCTTCAGCCGAAGTGGCAGACGTAGTGCAGCGCGTCCAGGGTTTCGATCTCGAAGCTGGAATTGCCGGGCACGCTGAACGACTCGCCGGCGCGGTAGTCCTTGCTGGTCGCCTCGCCTTTCAGGCGCACGCGGCAATGGCCGGCGATGATCTCCATCACTTCCGGCGCGCCGGTGCTGAAGCTGAGCTGGCTGGGCAGAATCACGCCGATGCTCTTCTTGCTGCCATCGGGCAGCAGCACGGTGTGGCTGATGCACTGGCCGCCGAAGTAGACATTGGCCTTTTTGATGACGCTGACGTTATCGAACTGGGTCATGACAGGAACTGGACAGGAATGAGAGGCTGGCCACCGCGACTACGCCGCGACAGCCAGGCTGGACGCCACGCCATCAGCGGCGGCGGCGACTAGTCTTCGACCAGCTCGAAATCTGCCTTGGAGGCGCCGCAGTCCGGGCAAGACCAGCTGGCCGGTACGTCCTCCCACTTGGTGCCGGGGGCGATGCCCTCGTCCGGCCAACCCTGGGCCTCGTCGTACACGAAATCGCAGACCAGGCAGCGCCACTTCTTCATACAGTTTCTCTAAACAGGCGGTGAATGAGGCGCGAATCCTAGCCGAAGAGCCGCGCCTTTTGCCTCCCCGGAGTCTCAGCTCCGGGGAGAGCAATGCATTTTTTAGGCCGCAGGCGAATAGCGGGCGATCACCTGTTCGCGGATCGAGGGCTTGATGTTGGCCTTGCGCATGTCGCCGCCGTGATGGGCCACTACCTTGGGGTCCATCAGCCAGAACCAGAGCGGCGGGATGTAGGCGAACAGGATCATCGCCGCATAGCCGGAGGGCAGCCGCGGCACGTTGTCGAAGTTGCGCAGGGTCTGGTAGGAGCGGGTCGGGTTGGCGTGGTGGTCGCTGTGCCGCTGCAGGTGGTAGAGCAGCACATTGGTGACCACGTGGTTGCTGTTCCAGGAGTGATGCGGCTGGCAGCGTTCGTAGCTGCCGTCGGCGCGCTTCTGGCGCATCAGGCCGTAGTGCTCCAGGTAGTTCACCACCTCCAGCAGGCTACCGCCGTAGACCGCGGCGATGATCAGCACCGGCAGCGCCACCCAGCCCAGCCAGGCGATCATCGCGCCCCAGAGCAGGGCGGTCAGCGCCCAGGACTGCAGGTTGTCATTGCTCCAGTGCCAGACGCTCTTGCCCTCGCGCGCCAAGCGCTTCTTCTCGATTTCCCAGGCCGACTTGAAGGAGCCGTAGACGCAGCGCGGCAGGAACTCGTAGAAGGTCTCGCCGAAGCGCGAGGAGGCGGGATCTTCCGGCGTGGCGACGCGGATGTGGTGGCCGCGGTTGTGCTCGACGTAGAAGTGCCCGTAGAAGCCCGGCGCCAGCGTCAGCTTGGCCAGGAAGCGCTCCAGCGGCGAGGTCTGATGACCCAGTTCGTGGCCGATGTTGATCGCCAGGCCGCAGCCAACGCCCAGCGACAGCACCGCGCCCAGCCAGCCGTACCAAGGCAGGGGCTGGCTGGTGATGAACCAGATCATGTAGGCCCACATGCCCAGATAGACCGGCACCGAGATGAACAGCGCCCAGCGGTAATAGCCGTCGCTGGCGAGCGCAGTCATCGCCGAGTCCGGCGGATTGGAGTCGTCCTCGCCGAGCAGGCGGTCGGCGATCGGGATCAGGCCGTAGAGGATGAAGAAACCAAACCAGAGCGTGATCGACCAGCCGGTGTACTGGTAGGCGATGGTGCCCGCCAGCGGCAGGAACATCACCAGCGCGCCGAGCGGCCAGAGATAGCGCTTGTTGTCCGTCCAACTGCCCGGGGCGGGCAGGCTTGCAGTAGTCATGATGTCTCCTCCGAAATCGGCTCTAAAACGACCGTTTAATTAGAATCTAGGTCCGCGCCCGGAAAGTCAACCACCATTCGCCGGGCCAGCCTTCAGCGGGTTTCGACGTCGGCGGACGGCCCCGGGTTCTGCGCCGGCCGCCGGCGCTTGCGCCGACTCCAAGCCCACCGCCCAGCCCTCGGCCCAACTGGAAAGCTGCAGCAGCCGCTCGCCCAGCGCGCGGCCTTCGGCGGTCAGCCGGTAGCCCTCCTCCGAGACCTCCAGCAGGCGCGCCGCGCGCAACTCGGCCAGGCGGGTATTGAGCACGCTGGGCGACACCTCGTCGCAGCGCGACTGCAGGCTGCGGAAGCTGCCCGGCGCCTCGCTGAGCTCCCAGAGGACGCGCAGACACCAGCGCCGCCCAAGCAGGTCGAGCAGGGCCATGATCGGCCGGCCGCTGCGGGAACCACGGACCGGACGGCCGGGCACTGGAGTCATGGGCGCTACCTCGAAGCTGGGCTTGTGCTACGGAAATGATAGCGGTAGCGTTGCGCTACGTTTTCAGTAGCAATGGAGCCCCGCCATGCACGCCCGCATCGCCCCGCTGCAAGCCCCCTACCCGGCCGCCATCGAGGCCGCCATCGCCCGCATCATGCCGCCCGGCCTGCCGCCGCTAATGATCTTCCGCACCGCCGCGCGCAGTCCGCGCATCCTCGACAAGATGATGGCCGGCAATCTGCTGGACCGCGGCAGCCTGGAGCGCCAAGACCGCGAGCTGGTGATCCTGCGCGCCTGTGCGCTCTGCGGCGCCGAATACGAATGGGGCGTGCATGTCGCCGCCTTCGCCGCCAAGGTCGGGCTGAATGCGGCCCAGGTGGCGGACAGCACCCGCGCCGACTTCGATGCCACGCTCTGGAGCCCGCGCCAGCAACGGCTGTTGCGGCTGGTCGACAGCCTGCACGCGAACTACCGCATCGATGCCGGGCTGTGGATGGAACTGGCCGCCGAGTTCAGCGAGGAGCAGCTGCTGGAGCTCCTGATGCTCTGCGGCCAGTACCACCAGATCGCGATGCTGGTGAACGCGCTGGAGCTGCCGCCGGAGCCGATGGCGCCGCGCTTTCCGGCCGCCGCCAGCTAGCGCCCGGCCAGGCGTTCGGCACGGCGCTTCTGCTGCAAGGCGCAGTCCAGCGGCAGCAGCGAGCACAGCGCCGACTCCGAGGGCCTCAGGGCCAGTCGCTTGGCCTCCGCCTCGCGCACCAGCGCCCGCGCCTCGGCATCGGCACCGTCCTCACCGTGCTGGGCGGCCAGATCCATGCTCAGCCAGCCGTACTGGAGCACTCCCAGCGCCCACCAGTCGCCACGCCGTTCTCCGGCCGGCGGGTGGCTGGCGACATAGCGCAGGCATTCCGAGTAGTCCGGCGCGCCATCGTGCAAGCGCTCCTGACAGGCCTGGGCGGCGCTGGCGCCGCCTTTCAGCGCCGCGTAGTCGGCAGGCGCGGTGCCGGTGCAGGCCGCTAGCAAAGTTCCACTGACACCGAACCGCAACGCCGCGATCACGCCGCGGCAAATGCCATGCAAAGTCGGGCCGCTAGCGTCACGCATGTCACCCCCCACCAAGGAAGACCATGCGTCAGCTTGCCCTGCCCATATTGCTGTCTCTCGCGCTCTGCGCCTGCAGCAACGACAACAACAGCCCGACCAGCACTCCGGAAGTCCCCAAGACCGCCAGCATCAAGGTGATCGGCTTCAACGACTTTCACGGCGCCCTCAACACCACCGGCACCGCCAACCTGCCGGACCCGGCCGCCGCCGGCACCACCAAGTCGGTGCCGCTGGGCGGCGTCGCCTACCTCGCCAGCCTGGTCAAGCAGGCCAAGGCCAAGAACCCGCTCAATGTCGTGGTCGGCGCCGGCGACCTGATCGGCGCCACGCCGCTGGTATCGGCCCTGTTCCATGACGAGCCCAGCATCCTGGCGCTCAGCCAGCTCGGCCTGGAATTCAGCTCGGTCGGCAATCACGAGTTCGACGACGGCAAGGTCGAGCTGCAGCGCATGCAGAACGGCGGCTGCTTCCCCGGCGGCAGTGTCGGCCAGGAAACCTGCCTGGAGGCCGGCGGCAGCTTCCCCGGCGCCAGCTTCAAGTACCTGGCCGCCAACGTCGTCGACAGCAGCACCGGCAAGCCGCTGTTCCCGGGTTTCGCGGTCAAGGAATTCGAGGTCGGCGGCGGCAAGAAGATCGGCGTCGCCTTCATCGGCCTGGTGCTGCGCGAAACCCCGACCATCGTCACTCCGCAGGGCGTCGCCGGCCTGGACTTCATCGACGAGGCCTACGCGGTCAACACCCTGGTGCCGCAGATCAAGGCGCAGGGCATCAAGGCCATCGTCGTGCTGGTCCACCAGGGCGCGTTCATGACCAGCGCCTTCAACGACTCAAGCTGCGCCGGCGTCAACGGCGACCTCCTGAAGATCCTGACCAAGCTCGACACCGAGGTCGATCTGGTGGTGGCCGGCCATACCCACAGCACGCTGCTGTGCAAGGGCAAGGTCGCGGCCAATCCCAAGCTCGCCTTCACCAGCGCCGGCGCCAACGGCCGCTTCCTGACCGAGATCGACCTCACCGTCGATACCGCCAGCGCCGACGTCACCGACATCGCCGTGGCCAACAGCGCCGTGGTCAACGATAGCCTCGCCAACCCGCTGCCCGCCGCCTACCCGAGCCTGGTCGCCGACGCCGGCCTCAAGGCCCTGGTCGATCGCTACAACACCGCGGTCGCGCCGCTGCAGAACCGCATCATCGGCAGCATCAGCGCCGACCTGGCCCGCGCCCAGAACAGCGCCGGCGAATCCTCGCTGGGCGACATCATCGCCGACTCGCAACTGGCCGCCACCCAGGGCGGCAGCCAGCAGGCGGTGGTGGCGTTCATGAATCCGGGTGGCATCCGTGCCGACTTCCAGGCGGCGCAGATCAGCGGCGGCGAGGCGGCCGGCGAGATCACCTATGGCGAGGCCTTCACCGTGCAGCCCTTCGGCAACAGCCTGGTGACCCTGAGCCTGACCGGCGCCCAGATCGACGAGCTGCTGGAGCAGCAGTGGAAAGGCCAGACCAGCCCGCGCTTCCTGCAGGTGTCGAACGGCTTCAGCTACACCTGGGACATGGCGGCGGCGGTGGGCGAGCGGGTCAACATCAACAGCATCGCCATCAACGGCACGCCGGTGCTGGCGGACCAGAAGTACCGCGTCACGGTCAACAACTTCCTGGCCGGCGGCGGCGACAACTTCGTGATTCTCACCCAGGGCAGCAACCTGGTCGGCGGCGCGCAGGACATTGACGCGCTGGAAGCCTATTTCCAGGCCCACTCGCCGGTCGCGCCCGGCCCGCAGAACCGCATCACCCGCCTCAACTGAGAGTTTCTTGGTGGCACCGTGGCCGGCACTGGTTGCCGGCCTTTTTTATTCGTGGCGGAGCGCAGTGATCGGGTCCAGCCGCGAGGCTCTGAGCGCCGGGTAGAGACCGAAGGCGACACCCACCAGGGCCGAGAAGCCCACTGCCAGACCCACTACTGCCGGCGAGATCAGCAGGCTCCAGCCGAACTGCTTGGCCAGATAGTCGGCGGAAACCACCCCCAGCAGCACGCCCAGCACGCCGCCGAAGGCGGAGAGCATCGAGGCCTCGGCCAGAAACTGCGCGAGGATGTCCGCCGGCCGCGCACCCAAGGCCATGCGCAGGCCGATCTCGCGGGTGCGCTCGGTAACCGACACCAGCATGATGTTCATCACCCCGATGCCGCCGACCAGCAAGGACACCCCGGCCACCGCCGCCAGCAGGGTGCTGAAGGTCTTGGTCGACTCGCTGCGCGCCTCGGCCATCTCGGTGAGGTTGCGGATGTTGAAGTCGTCGGCCTTGGCGCCCAGGCGGTGGCGCTCGCGCAGCAATTCGGCAATCGCGGTCTGTGCCTGCTCCAACTGACCGTCCTGCGCGCGCACCTGGATGGCGCCGGCGATGTAGTTGGCCAGCCCGGCGCTGAACTTGGTGCGATAGGCGCTGGTGGGAATGAAGGCGGCGTCGTCGTAATCCTGGCCCATCGCCGACTGGCCTTTCTTGGCCAGCACGCCGAGCACGGTGAACGGGGTGTTGCTGATGCGCACCGTCTGCCCAACCGGCGAGGCCTCGCCGAACAGGTTCTCGGCCACCGTCGCGCCCAGCACCACCACCTTGCGGGTGGCGTCGAGATCGCTCTGGCTGAACAGCGCGCCATCGGCGATGGCCCAGTCGCGGATCACGAAGAACTCCGGCGAGGTGCCGGTGATCTGGGTGGTCCAGTTGCCGGACTCGGCGATCAGATTGCCGTTGGCGCGCAACTGCGGCGCCGCCGCCAGCACCGAGTCGACCTGGGTCTGGATCGCCTTGAGATCGGCCCAGGTCAGCGTCGGCTGGCTGCCAAAGCCGCCGCGCACGCCGCCGGACTGCGAGGAGCCGGACAGCACCACCAGCAGATTGGTGCCCATCGAGGCGAAAGCCGCGTCGACCTTGGCGCGCGCGCCGGAGCCGATCGCCACCATCGCGATCACCGCCGCCACGCCGATGACGATGCCCAGCGCGGTGAGCGCCGAGCGCAGGGTGTTGCGCGCCAGCGCGGTGAGCGCGGTGTAGAGGGTTTCCAGCGGATTCATGCCGGCGCTCCGCTGGCGAGGGCGAGCGGGGTCTGGCGCACATCGCTGAGCACCTGGCCGTCGCGCAGGGTGATGACTCGGGCCGCATGGGCGGCGATGTCGGGTTCATGAGTGACCATGACGATGGTCTGCCCGGCCTGCCAGAGCCGTTGCAGCAGCTCGATCACCGCCGTGCTGGTGGCGCTATCGAGATTGCCGGTGGGCTCGTCGGCGAACAACACCTGCGGCTCGGTGACCAGCCCACGGGCGATGGCGACGCGCTGCTGCTGGCCGCCGGAGAGCTGGCCCGGGGTGTTGCGCAGCTTGTCGCCCAGGCCGACCCGCTCCAGCGCCTGCCGGGCACGGCGCAGGCGCTCCTTGCGCGGCACCCGCGCATAGGCGAGAGGCAGCGCGACGTTGTCCAGCGCCGACACCCGCGGCAGCAGATTGAAGTTCTGGAACACGAAGCCGATCAGCCGGCTGCGGATCTGCGCCAGCCGCGCCCTGGGCAAGGCCGACACCCGCTCGCCGGCCAGCCGGTATTCGCCGGCGCTGGGCGTATCGAGACAGCCAAGGATGTTCATCAGCGTCGACTTGCCGGAACCCGATTGCCCCATGATCGCGACGAACTCGCCCTGCTCGATGCGCAGCGAGACGCCGCGCAGCGCCAGGAAATCCTCACCGCCCAGACGATAGCTGCGAACGATGCCGTCCAGCTCGATCAGCGCCATCAGAACGGCCCCGGCGGAGCCATGCTGCTCTTGCCGCTGGCGGCGCCATTGACGCCGCCGGCGCCGGTCACCAGCAGATCGCCGGCCGCCAGCGCGCCCTCACGCAGCGGGGTGATCTCGGAGACCGCGCCATCACTCACGCCCACCCGCACCGGCACCGGCTCCGGGGTGGCGCCCTTCGCGCCCTGTTTCCAGACCCGCTTGATCGTCGGGTCGCGCGGGCGCTCGCCGCCATTGCCATTGCCGTTGCCACCATTGGCAGCAGCGGGCGCGGCAGCGCCGGCTGTTTCGCGCGCCGCCTTGGCGGCATCCAGCCAGGCCTGCGGCGGCTTGAAGCGCAGCGCCGCGTTGGCGACCTTCAGCACGTCCTTGGCCTCGGCGGTGCGGAAGCTGACATTGGCGGTCATGCCCGGCTTCAGCTCCAGCGCGGGGTTTTCGACATCCACCACCGCGTCGTAGGTGACCACGTTCTGCACCGTGGTCGGCGACACCCGTACCTGCGAAACCTGGCCCTGGAACTTGCGGGTCGGATAGGCGTCGACGCTGAACTCCGCCGCCATGCCCTCCTTGAGCTGGCCGACATCGGACTCGGCGACGCTGGTATGCACCTGCATCTTCTTCAAGTCCTGGGCGATGGTGAACAGCACCGGCGCCTGCAGCGAGGCGGCGACGGTCTGGCCGACATCGACGCTGCGGGTCACCACCATGCCGTCGGTGGGCGAGCGGATCACCGTGTAGTCGAGATTGACCAAGGCCTCTGAATACGCCGCCTGCGCCTGCGCCAGCGCGCCGCGCTGCGCCGCCACCTCGGCTTGGGCCTGCTCCAGCGCGGTCGCCAGGGTGTCGATCTCCGCCTGCGAGACATAGCCCTGGGGCAGCAGCTCGCGCGCGCGCCGCAGCTGGCGCTCGGCATCGACCTGCGCCGCCTGGCTCTTGGCCAGATTGCCCTTGGCGGCGGCGACATTGGCCTCGGTGCGGCGCACCGCCGCCTGCTGCTGCAAGGGGTCGATGCGGGCGACCACATCGCCCTTCTTGACGATGCTGTTGTAGTCGGCCTCCAGGCTGGCGATGCGGCCCGAGACTTGCGAGCCGACCTGCACCGTCACCAGCGCCTGCAGGGTGCCGCCGGCGGTGACCGCCGCCGCCACATCGCCGCGTTCCACCGCCACCGTGGTGATTTGCGGCGCATCGGATTCGCTCTTGCTGCTGCAAGCGGCAAGAGTCAGCACACACAGCAGAGGCAGCAGCAGAGGGCGCATGGCTTTGGGCAAGGTTGGCGAAACCGCGGTGGAAGACTCTAGTGAACTGGATGCTGGCGAGCGCTTTTGCGTCGCGTCCGTGGTCATCCCAACATAGACTGAGCCGATGCGCATTGAGTTTCGTCAGCTACGTTCCTTCCTGGCGGTGGCGGAAGAAAAGAGCTTCCGCCGCGCGGCGGAGCGCATCTTCCTGACCCAGCCGGCCCTGTCGCAGCAGATCTCCGCCCTGGAGCAGGCGCTGGAAGTGAAACTGTTCGAGCGCGAAGCGCGCGGCGTGCGCCTGACCGCCGCCGGCGAGGCCTTTCGCGCCGGCGCCACCCACACTCTGCGCGCCCTGGACGAGGCCAGCGTCGCCGCCCGCTCCGCCGCTGGCCTGGCCGATCGCAAGCTCACCCTGGGCTACACCGAATACCTCAATCTGCCGTTCGTGGCGCCGGCGATCCGCGCGCTGCTTGCGGAGTTTCCCAACCTGCGCTTCGAGCGCCTGGAACTGGCCTCGCCGCGCCAGCTGGAGGCACTGCCCAGCCACAGCATCGACCTCGGCATCGGCTATCTGCGCGGCGAGCCGCCGGAGGCGCTGAGCTTCACGCCCCTGGTCAGCGGCCGCTGGCTGATCGTGCTGCCGCAGGAACATCCGCTGGCGCAGCAGGACGCAGTGTCGGTCGCCGCCCTGCGCGGCGAGCGCATCGTGCTGTTCGCCCGCATGATCAATCCGCAGCTGCACGACGCGGTGCTGGGCCTGATGCGCGCCCACGGCCTGGAGCCGAACCTGATCGAAACCACCCAGACCAATGCCGGCCCCGGCCTGGTGCGCGAGGGCCTGGGGCTGTTCTGGGTGATGAGCTATGTGCTGGGCGCAGTGCCCGAGGGCCTGGTGGCGCGGCCGCTGGCGCTGCCCGCCGACACCCAGCTCACCATCGGCGCGCTCAGCCGCAAGGACGAAACCTCGCTGCCGGCGCAGCGCCTGCTGGCCCTGCTGAAAGAGCAGGCCCGCGCCGTCTACCCGGACTGCGGCTAGCTGCAACCTTTTGGCGCCCTAAACCACGGCGCCGAACCAGCGGCCGATGCCGGCGGTGAGCGCCATCGCCAGCGCGCCCCAGAACGCCACGCGCACGGCGCCGCGCAGCACCGGCGCGCCGCCGGCGCGGGCGGCGATGCCGCCCAGAACCAGCAAGGTCGCCAGCGCGGTCGCCGAGCTGACTTCTGCCAACCGCGCGGCCGGCGCCAGCAGCACCGTCGCCAAGGGCACCAGGGCCCCGACCACGAACGAGGCCGCCGAGGCCAGCGCCGCCTGCACCGGCCGCGCCCGCAGGGTTTCGGTGATGCCCAGCTCGTCGCGGGCATGGGCTTGCAGCGCATCGTGGGCCATCAGCTGCTCGGCCACCTGCCGCGCCAGCGCCGGGCTCAGGCCGCGCTGGACGTAGATGCTGCTGAGCTCCGCCAGCTCGCGCTCCGGCTGGGTCTCCAGCTCCGACTTCTCGCGGCGCAGGTCGGCATGCTCGGTATCGGCCTGCGACTGCACCGACACGTACTCGCCGGCCGCCATCGACATTGCCCCGGCGACCAGACCGGCGACGCCGGTCAGCAGCACGTCGGAGGGCGCCGTGCCCGCCGCCGCCACGCCGACCACCAGGCTCGCCACCGAGATGGTGCCGTCGTTGGCGCCCAGCACCGCCGCGCGCAGCCAGCCGATGCGTTCGGCGCGATGGAATTCCCGGTGGGTCGAGGGCATGAGGTAGATCTCCGGCAAAGACTTTATGGACTCAGGACTGCGCCGCAACTTAGCCGCTGCGGCAGGGACGCGCCAAAATCCGGCGATCCATCCGCCCGCTGCTGGATCAGGAAGAACCGCAGAAGCCGCGCGCCAGCTCCCGGGTCAGCTCGGCGGCGGCAATCTCGCGACAGCCGCTGACATTCTGCCCGGCCCAGAGCGGCGAGAAATCGCCGCTGCCGACGGCTTCGGCCCTCGCGCGCAAGGGCGCGACCGCGGTGGTGGCGAGCGGAAAAGCCGGCGCCAGCGCGCTGAGCGAACCCAGCTCGCGCATCAGCCGGTTGACGATGCCGCGCGCCGGCCGCCCGGAATAGAGATTGGTGAGCGCGGTGTGCCGCGCATCGGGCGCGCGCAGCGCGGCACGGTGGACCGCACTGGTGGCGGCCTCGGGGCAGAGCAGGTAGGCGGTGCCGACCTGCACCCCGACCGCACCCAGCGCCATCGCGGCGGCGACGCCGCGCGCATCGGCGATGCCGCCCGCAGCGATCACCGGCACCCGCAGCGCGGCAACCAGCTGCGGCAGCAGCGCGAAGCTTCCCAGCTGCTCGCTGAGATCGGCAGACAGGAAATGCCCGCGATGACCACCCGCCTCCAGGCCCTGGGCGATCACCGCGTCGACGCCGCGCGCCTGCAGCCATAGCGCCTCGGCGAGCGTGGTCGCCGAGGCCAGTACCCGCGCCCCGCTGGCGCGCACCCGCGCCAGCAGCTCGGGCTCCGGCAGGCCGAAGTGGAAGCTCACCACGGGGGGGCGCAGCGCCTCGACCAGCGCGGCGGACTCCGCCGTGAACGGCGCGCGGCCGGGGCCGGCGGTGATGCCGGCGGGGTCGATGCCGAACTCCGCATAATACGGCGCCAGCGCCGCGCGCCAGGCCGCCTCGCGCGCCGCCTCCGGCGTCGGCGGCTGATGGCAGAAGAAATTGAGGTTGAAGCTAGTCAGGCCGGCGGCGCGCAGGGCCGCCACCTCGCTAGCGATCTGCTCGGCGCTGAGCATGGCGCAGGGCAGCGAGCCCAGACCGCCGGCGCGGCCGACGGCAATGGCGAGCGCGCTGCCCTGGGCGCCGGCCATCGGCGCCTGGATCAGCGGCAGCGCGCTACCCAGCAATTCGTTAAGGCTCATCGCGGCCCTCCTCGCAGTGGCGGCGCATTCTGAGGCACTACCGCGGCGATCTGCCCCGCCTGCGGCGGCGAGCGCTCAGCTCTTTGCCGCCGGCTTCGCCGGCTCGGTCTTGGCCGCCTGGGCGATCACGGTCTGGCCGTCACGCAGGGTGTCGGGCGGGTTGAGCACCACCCGCGCGCCGGCGGACAAGCCTTCCAGCACTTCCAGCTGCTTGCCGAGATCGCGGCCCAGGCGCACCGGCAGCAGCTTGAGCGTGCTATCGGCCTGCACGCTGGCGACCTGATTGCCCTTGCCATTGACGATCAGTGCGTTGGCCGGGATCAGCAGCGCCGGCTGCGCGTTGGGCAGCTTGAGGCTGACATCGACCGAGGCGCCGGCCAGCAGACGACCGTCGTGGTTGTCGATGCGGATCTCGGTGGTGAGCGTGCGCGCGGCGTCGAGCACGCCGGCACTGCGGCTGACGGTGCCGCTGAAGACCTGCCCTGGCAGCTCGCGCAGGCTGATCTGCGCCGGCAGGCCCGCCGTCACGCCCGGCGCGGAAGCCTGCGGCACCTGCACGCTGACCCGCAGCTGGCGGGTTTCGGCCAGCTGGAACAGCACCTCGCTGCCGCTCACCAGCATGCCGGGCTCGGCATTGCGGGCGGTGATGCGGCCGGCGAAGGGCGCGGTGACGCACTTGAAGCCGCTCAGCTCGTTGAGCCGGCCCAGCTGCGCCTTGGCGTTGTTGACGCTGGCCTCGCCGGCGGCGACCGCGGTGGCGCGCTGATCGGCTTCCAGCCTGGAGACCGCGCCCTGACGCACCAGCTCCTGGTAGCGGTCGTTGGTGCTCTTCGCTAGCGCCAGCTCGGCCTCGGCCTGGGCCAGTTGCGCGCGGGCGGCGATGCGGTCCTGATCGAGGTCGGGCGTCTCGATTTCTGCCAGCAACTGGCCGGCCTGCACCGTGTCGCCGAGGTCGACCAGATAGCGCTTGAGGTAGCCGGCGGCGCGGGCGTGGAGGGCGGTGTCCTGCCAGGCGCGCAGCGTGCCGGGCAGGGTCAGCCCGCTTTCGCCGGGGGCGGCCTGCACCTCGACCACGCTCAGCGTCGGCGCCTCGGCCGCCACCGCCGCGGGCTTGCCGGCATCGGCATGCAGACGCGGCGCCAGGCCGATGGCGGCGAAGGCACTGAGCGTCAGCGCGGTGACACCGAGATAGAGATAGGATTTTTTCTGGGACATGCGGAGACTCCGCTGAACATCAATGAGTTGGGGCCGGCGCGAGCGCGCCGGGCACTACGCCACGCCGCAGCGTCGCGTAGACCACCGGCACGAACAGCAGGGTGCCGAAGGTGGCGAATGACAGACCGCCGATCACCGCCCGGCCCAGCGGCGCGTTCTGTTCGCCGCCCTCGCCCAGGCCTAGCGCCATCGGCAGCATGCCGATCAGCATCGCGCCGGCGGTCATCAGCACCGGCCGCAGGCGGGTGGCGCCGGCATCGAGCGCGGCGGCGAAGCTGTCCAGGCCCTCGGCCATGCGCTGGTTGGCGAACGTCACCAGCAGAATGGAGTTCGCAGTGGCCAGACCGATGGTCATGATCGCGCCCATCAAGGCCGGCACGCTGAAATAGGTATGGCTCAGCCACAGGCCCCAGACCACGCCGCTGCCAGCCGCCGGCAGCGCGGTGAGCACGATGAAGGGATCGCGCCAGGACTGGAAGTTGACCACCATCAGCAGGTACACCAGCACCGCCGCGCCGAGCAGGCCGAAACCCAGACGCGAGAAGGCCTCGCGCATGGCGGTGACGCTGCCGCGCAGCTCGATGCGGTTGCCGGGCTGCAGCTCCTTGCGCGCCGCGTCCAGCACGCCGTCGAGGTCGGCCGCCACCGCGCCGAGATCGCGGCCGGCGACGCTAACGAACAGGTCATAGCTGGGCTGCACGTTGTAGTGGCTGATCACCGCCGGCGCCAGGCCGCGCTCGATGCTGGCGAGATTGCTGAGCAACTGCGGCTCACCGACCGCCACCGACACCGGCGTGTTGAGCAGCTGGGCGACCGAGCTCATCTCGCGCTCCGGCAGCTGCACCGCGACGCGATAGGGGTTGCCGGTCACCGGGTCCATCCAGAAATTCGGCTGCACGGTGCCGGAGCCGGACAGCGTCACCAAGAGGTCGTTGGCGACATCGCGCTGGGTGACGCCCAGCTCCAGCGCGCGGGCGCGGTCCACATCCAGCTTCAGCGTCGGCAGGTCGTTGCTCTGGTGCAGGGTCACATCCACCGCGCCGGGGATGGCGGCGATGCGCTGCTGGAGCTGCTGCGCCAGCGCGAAATTGTCGGCGCGCTTGAAGCCAATCACCTTCACATTGATCTGCGCCGGAAGACCGAAGTTGAGGATCTGGCTGACGATGTCGGCGGGCTGGAAGTAGAAGTCGAGATCGGGGAACTTGCCCGGCAACTGCTCGCGCAGCAGCTGCATCCACTCCGGCGCGGTCTTGCTCCGCTCGTGCGCCAGCGCGATCAGTACCTCGCCATCGTGGGTGCCGGTGGTCACCGAGTCACCGAAGGCCATTGAATACTTCACCGCCGGCTGGCCGATGTTGTCGACGATCAGGGCCACGTCCTTGCCCAGCAGGCGGCGGATCTCGTCCTCCACCGCAGAGTAGATCTGCTCGGTGCGCTCGATGCGGGTGCCGGTGGGCGCGCGCACGTGCAGGCGGATCTGCCCGCCATCGACGGTGGGGAAGAATTCGCGACCGACGAAGGGCAGCACCACCGCCGTCGCGGCCACCACCATCAGCATCGCCAGCAGTGCGGTCAGCCGGTGCGCCAAAGTCCAGTCCAGAGCCAGCGTATAGCGCGCGCGCAGCGCCTCGAAGCCGGCATTGAAGCGGTGGTGCACATGGCCGAAGAAGCCCTTGGGCGCCGCACCATGCGCGTCGTGCGGCTCGCCGCGCAGCAGCCAGTTGGCGAGCGCCGGGGTGAGCGTGCGCGACAGCACGTAGGAGCTGAGGATGGCGAACACCACCGCCAGCGCCAGCGGGATGAACAGGTAGCGCGCCACGCCGCCGAGCAGCCCCACCGGGATGAACACGATGGTCAGCACCAGCGCCGAGACCAGCGCCGGGAAGGCGATTTCCGCCGAGCCGTCGAGGATGGACTCGGTGAGCTCCTTGCCCATGCCGCGATGGCGGTGGATGTTCTCGATGGTGATGGTCGCCTCGTCCACCAGGATGCCGATCGCCAGCGCCAGGCCGCCCAGGGTCATCAGGTTGAGGGTGTGACCCAGCGCGGTGAGCAGGGCAATGGAGGCCAGCACCGATAGCGGGATGGAGATGGCGACGATCAGCGTCGAGCGCCAGCTGCCGAGGAACAGCAGGATGAAGGTGGCAGTGAGCAGCGCGGCGATCAGACCTTCCACCGCCACGCCGGCGATGGCGCCGCGCACGAACTGGCTCTGGTCGAAGCGCAGTTCGATCTGCATGCCCGGCGGCGCCGCGTCGCGGATGCTCGGCAGCAGGCCTTTCACGCCCTCGACGATGTCCAGCGTCGAGGCATTGCCGTTCTTGAGGATCTGCACCAGCACGCTGCGCTTGCCATCGACGCGCACGATGTTGATCTGCGGCTCCTGGCCGTCGTGGACGCTGGCGACATCGCGCAGGTAGACCATGCTGCCGCCGACCTCGCGCACCGGCAGGTCGTTGAGCTGCTGGAGCACCGCCGGCGAGCTGTTGAGCTGCACCGCGTACTGGGTGTCGCCGATCTTCGCCGAACCGGCCGGCAGGGTCAGGTTCTGCAGGCTCACCGCCTCGGCGACATCGCGCGCCGACAGGCCGCGCGCGCGCAGCGCCGCCGGGTCTATATCGACGTTCACCAGGCGCGCCGCGCCGCCGTAGGGCGCCGGCATGGTCACGCCCTGCAGCGCGGCAATGGCCGGACGGATGCGGGTATTGGCGTAGTCGAAGATCTGCGCCTCGCTCATGCTCTCGCTGGACAGCGCCAGCTGGATCAGCGGCACCGAGTCGGCGCGGTAGCGGACCAGGATCGGCGGCGTCACGCCGGTCGGCATGATGCGCTGGATGGTCTGGCTGATCGCGGTGGCCTGTGCCAGTGCCACCTCCGACTTGGCGCCGGGATGGAAGTACACCCGGATCAGACCGACGCCCTCGGTAGTCTGGCTCTCGATGTGCTCGATGTCGTTGACGTTGGCGCTGAGCGAGTTCTCCGAGTACTGGGTGATGCGCCGCTCGAAGTCGAAGGCGGCCAGGCCCGGATAAGTCCAGATCACCGAGATCACCGGAATCTCGATGTTGGGGAAGATGTCCTTCTGCACGCTGCGCGCCGCCAGCCCGCCGCCCAGCAGGATGACGATGGCTAGGACCGCGAAGGTGTACGGGCGCCGTAGCGCGAGCTGGATCAGCCACATGGACGGGGTTCGACCGGAGAGGAGCGTCGATAAGATAGTTACCGGTCAGTAACAATTCCAATTAAATTCCGCGCGGCAGCGATCAGCCTGGCTTATCGCTGGCAATAACCGCGACCCCAGCGCGGCGCCGCAAGCGGCCACAAAAAAGCCCCGCCAGCGGGCGGGGCTCTTGGTTTTGCTCGGGCTCCGGCTTAGACGAACTTCATCAGCAGCCGCACCATCTTCTTCATGAAGCCGGAGTATGGCGGGAAGAACATCTTGGCCATCATGAAACGGGTGCGAATCACCGCGCGCTCGTGGCTGAAGGCCTTGAAGCCGTAGATGCCGTGGGCATTGCCAATGCCGGAGTTGTTGACGCCACCGAACGGCAGATTGCCGTGCAGGTAGTGCACCACGGTGTGGTTGATGCAGGCGCCGCCGGAGCTGGTTTCCTTCATCACCTTCTGGATGTTGGCCTCGTTGCGGCTCCAGACGTAGAGCGCCAGCGGCTTGGGGTTGGCGTTGATCTCGTCGACCACGCTCTGCAGCTGGGTGTAGCCAATGATCGGCAGCAGCGGCCCGAAGATTTCCTCGGACATGATCTTGGCGTCCTTGGGGATGTTGGTGATCAGCGTCGGGGCGACCCACTGGTCGGCGACGTTGACGCCACCGCCGGCGACTACCGTCGCGCCACGGCTCTTGGCGTCTTCCAAGAGGCCGGCGACGCGCTGGGTGTGGCGCTGGTTGACGACATGCGTGAGGTAGGGCGAGCTGGCCTGGTCGGCGTCGCTGTTGCCGTAGGATTTCTTGAGCACCGCGCTGGCCTTCTCCATGAACGCCGCCTTCACCGACTCGTGCACGAAGATATGGTCGGGCGCGATGCAGGTCTGGCCGCCATTGGTGTACTTGCCCCAGAGGATGTTCTGCGCGGCGAGGTCGAGATCGGCGGTCTCGTCGATGATGGTCGGCGACTTGCCGCCCAGCTCCAGGGTGACGCTGGTGAGATGCTTGGCGGCGGCGGCCATGACGATCTTGCCGACCGCCGGCGAGCCGGTGAAGAAGATGTGGTCGAAGGGCAGCGCCAGCAGCGCGGTGGAGGTGCTGGCATCGCCCTCGAAGATCGCGATCTCGTCTTCGGCGAAGGTTTCCTTGATGATCTTCACCAGCACCGCAGTGGTATGCGGGGTCATCTCGCTGGGCTTGATGATGGCGGTGTTGCCGGCGGCGATCGCGCTCACCAGCGGCACGAAGCAGAGGTTCACCGGGTAGTTCCAGGGCGCGATGATCAGGCAGCGGCCGCGCGGCTCGTACTGGATGTAACCCTTCAGGCCGCCGGTGAGCAGGGTCGGCCAGACGCTGGTCGGCTTCATCCACTTCTTGAGCTTGCGGATGGCGTCGTGGGCCTCGGCGACCACCGGCAGGATCTCGGTGAGGTCGACCTCCACCGCCGGCTTCTTGAAGTCCTTGTACATCGCCTGCTGCAGCGCCTCGCTGTGCGCCAGCACCGCCAGCTTGAGCTTCTTGATCTTGGCGATGCGCTCGTCGGCGCTGGAGCGCCGCAGGCGGATGGCGGTCTCGAACTGCTTTTCGAACACCCGGCGCACTTCGGCATCCAGGGTGGTGGTTTCGGGCATGGTCAGGACGGCTGCGGTCATGGTTCTAGTCTCCTCGCCGCAGGCAGCGGGGAGCTGGCCGCCTGCTAAATGGGCGTTCAATATACACCGGCCGACGGTGACGAAAATCCCGCCCGGCGTCAGTCTGTTAGCCACGGCGTAAACTGCACTCCATGCACAAAAACAACAGCGCCGCGGTGCGCGGAATCCTGCCGGTAGCCCGCGTCCTGGGGCTGCTGTTGATGCTGTTCAGCCTCACCTACAGCCTGCCCATCGCCTGCTCGCTGATCACCGCCGACGGCGAGCACTGGGACTTCGTGGTGGCGATGGCCATCAACCTGGTACTGGGCGGCGCGCTCTGGTTCCTGACCCGGCACGCCAAGCGCGACATCAAGCCGCGCGAGGGCTTTCTGCTGGTGACCCTGTCCTGGGTGCTGATGGGCATCAGCGCGACCATTCCGCTGATGATCACCATCGATGGCCTGTCGTTCACCGACGCCATGTTCGAGACCATCTCCGGCCTGACCACCACCGGCTCGACGGTGCTGACCGGCCTCGACCAGCTACCACCCTCGACCAATCTCTGGCGCCACGAACTGACCTGGCTGGGCGGCATGGGCATCATCGTGCTGGCGGTGGCGATCCTGCCGCTGCTGGGTGTCGGCGGCATGCAGCTGTACAAGGCCGAGACGCCGGGGCCGATGAAGGACGACAAGCTGACCCCGCGCATCACCCAGACCGCCAAATCGCTGTGGTCGATCTACATCGCGCTGACCGCCCTGTGCGCGCTCAGCTTCCATCTGGCCGGCATGAACTGGCTGGACGCCATCTGCCATGCCTTCGCGGCGCTGTCGCTGGGTGGGTTTTCCACCCACGATGCCAGCTTCGGCTACTTCAACTCACCGCTGATCGAGGGCATCGCCATCGTCTTCATGCTGTTGGCGACGCTGAACTTTGCCACCCATTTCGTGGCCTGGCGCAGCGCCAGCCTGCGCGCCTATTGGGAGGACGCCGAGGCCAGGGCGATCCTGCCGCTGTTCCTGACCGCGGCCCTGGGCCTGAGCGCCTACCTCTGGCTGCACGGCCAGTACGACAGCTACTGGACCACCCTGCGCCACGTCGGCTTCAACATGGTCGCCTTGGCCACCTCCTGCGGCTTCGCCAGCGTCGACTACAACACTTGGCCGCTGTTCGTGCCCATGGTGATGCTGCTGATGTCCAGCGTCGGCGCCAGTTCTGGTTCCACCGGCGGCGGCATGAAGATGATCCGGGTGCTGATCCTGTTCAAGCAGAGCGGCCGCGAGATGTTCAGCCTGATGCACCCCAACAGCGTCGCGGTGCTGAAGGTGGGCGGCAAGCCGATCCCGCCCAAGGTGGTGATGGCGGTGTTGGGCTATGCGCACTTGTATCTGATCAGCGTGCTGGTGCTGACGCTGATCCTGCTGGCCACCGGCCTCGACCTGCTCAGTTCGTTTTCCGCGGTGGTGGCCAGCATCAACAACGCCGGCCCCGGCCTGAACCTGGTCGGCCCGGCCAGCAACTACGGCGTGCTCAACGACTTTCAGACCTGGGTCTGCACCTTCGCGATGCTGCTCGGGCGCCTGGAAGTATTCACCCTGTTCGTGGTGCTGACGCCGAGCTTCTGGAAAGACTAACCTTCCATTAGAGGAAGGCGAAACCGACCTGGAACAGCTTCTCGACCTCGCGGGTCTTCTTCTTGTCGACGATGAACAGGATCACGTGATCCTCGGCTTCGATCACGGTGTCGTGGTGGACGATGATCACCTGCTCGCCGCGGACGATGGCGCCGATGGTGGCGCCGGTCGGCATCTTGATCTCGTCAATACGGCGGCCCACCACCTTGCTGCTGCCGCGCTCGCCGTGCGCCACCGCCTCGATCGCCTCGGCGGCGCCGCGGCGCAGGGTGTAGACCTTGACCACATCACCCCGGCGCACATGCGCCAGCAAGGCGCTGATGGTGGACTGCTGCGGTGAGATGGCGATGTCGACGGCGGAGTTCTCCTCCACCAGATCGACGTAGGCCAGACGGTTGATCAGCGACAAGGCCTTGCCGGCCCCCAGGCGCTTGGCCAGCATCGCCGCCAGCACATTGGCCTCGTCGTCGTTGGTGATGGCGCAGAAAACATCGACATCGTCGATGTTTTCTTCCAGCAGCAGCGCCTCGTTGGCGGCATCGCCGTTGAGCACCACCACATGATCGAGCTCGGCGGCCAGCGCGGCGGCGCGGGTCTTGTCCTTCTCGATCAGCTTGACCTGCACATGGTCCTGCAGCGCCCGCGCCAGGCGCAGGCCGATGTTGCCGCCGCCGGCGATCATCACCCGCTTCACCGGCTTATCGTGGCGGCGCAGCTCGGCGATGATCTTCGGGATGTGTTCGGCGGCGGCGAGGAAAAACACCTCGTCCTCGGCCTCGATGATGGTGTCGCCCTCCGGCAGGATGGCGCGGCCACGGCGGTAGATAGCCGCCACCCGTGCTTCCACGCCCTTGGGCAGGTGCTGCGGCAACTCCTTGAGCTGGCGCGAGACCAGCGGACCGCCGTAGTAGGCGCGCACGCCGACCAGCCGCAGCCGGCCGCCGGCGAAATCCACCACCTGCAGGGCGCCCGGGTACTCGATCAGCCGGCGGATGTAGTCGGTGACCAGCTGCTCGGGGCTGATGCACATGTCCACCGCCAGCGCGTCCTGCGCGAACAGGATGCTAGCGTCGCGCAGGTACTCGGCGCTGCGCACGCGGGCGATCTTGGTGGGCGTACGGAACAGCGTGTGGGCGATCTTGCAGGCCAGCAGATTGGTTTCGTCGGCGTCGGTGACCGCGATCAGCATGTCGGCGTCGTCGCCGCCAGCGCGGCGCAGCACGTCGGGATGCGAGGCATGGCCCAGGACCGTGCGCAGATCCACCCGCTCCTGCAAGGCCGCCAGCATGCCGGCGTCGCGGTCAACCACGGTGATGTCGTTGGACTCGCGAGCCAGGTTTTCCGCGAGCGTGGAGCCAACCTGCCCGGCACCGAGAATGACGATTTTCATGTGCGCGCACCTTACGCCGCGAGGGGCGCTGCATCAACTAACGCGAGACCCGAACTCAGGCGCGCTGGGTCTTGGCCGGGCTGTACTTCTTGGGCAGGGCGGCGAGCTTGACCAGGTCGCGGTCGCGGCTCATGCCGTGCTCGGCCAGGCGCTGCTGGTAGCGCGCCCAGTTCTTTTCCTGCTCGCGGCCCAGCTCCCAGAGCACGTCCCAGGAATACAGACCGCTGTCATGACCATCGTCGAATACCAGGCGCACCGCGTACTGGCCCACCGGCACGATCTCCTGGATGCCCACCGCGCGCTTGCCCGGCACCAGCACCGGTTCTTCCAGCCCGTGACCGCGCACTTCGGCGCTGGGCGAGAACACCCGCAGGTACTCGGCCGTGAGCATGAACTGGCGGCCAGTGGCGTAGCGCAGTTCCAGGGTCTGGTCGGCGCGGTGCAGCTTGATGCCGGCGGGGGTCGGTGCGTTCATGACGGTCTCAGAGGATGTAGCGAGAAAGATCTTCGTCGGCGGCCAGCTTGCCCAGCTTGCCATCGACGTAGGCGGCGTCCACGGTCAGGCTGCTGCCGGCGCGGTCGGGAGCTTCAAAGGCGAGCTCCTCCATCAGCCGCTCCATCACCGTGTGCAAACGGCGGGCGCCGATGTTCTCGGTGCGCTCGTTGACCTGGAAGGCCACCTCGGCCAGCCGCCGCACGCCCTCGGGGCTGAACTCGATGTTCACGCCCTCGGTGGCCAACAGCGCCTTGTACTGCTCGGTGAGCGAGTAGTTGGGCTCGGTGAGGATGCGCACGAAGTCCTCGACCTTGAGCGCCTCCAGCTCGACACGGATCGGCAGCCGGCCCTGCAGCTCGGGAATCAGGTCGGAAGGCTTGGACAGGTGAAACGCGCCCGAGCAGATGAACAGCACGTGGTCGGTCTTCACCGTTCCGTACTTGGTGCTCACTGTCGAGCCCTCGATCAGCGGCAGCAGGTCGCGCTGCACTCCCTCGCGGGAAACATCGGCGCCGGCGTACTCGCCGCGCTTGGCGACCTTGTCGATCTCGTCGATGAAGACAATTCCATTTTCCTCGACGCTATGCAGCGCCTCGGTCTTGATCGCCTCTTCGTCCACCAGCTTGCCGGCTTCCTCGTCGGTGAGCTGCTTCATGGCGTCGGCGATCTTCATCTTCTTGCTGCGGGTCTTGCCCTGGCCCATGCCGGCGAACATCGACTGCAGCTGCTGGGTCATCTCCTCCATGCCCGGCGGCCCCATCAGCTGCACATTGGGCGCGGCGGCATTGAGCTTGACCTCGATCTCGGTGTCGTCGAGCTTGCCCTCGCGCAGGCGCTTGCGGAACACCTGGCGGGCGGCGCTGTTCTCCTGCTGGCGCGACTCGCTGGCCTCGCCGAAATCCTTGGGCGGCGGCAGCAGGGCGTCGAGCACACGCTCCTCGGCGGCGGCTAAAGCCTTGTCGCGCACCCGGCGCGCGGCCTGCTCGCGGGTCTGCTTGACCGCGACATCGACCAGATCGCGGACGATGGTGTCGACGTCCTTGCCGACGTAACCGACCTCGGTGAACTTGGTCGCTTCGACCTTCACAAACGGCGCGTTGGCGAGCTTGGCCAGCCGGCGCGCGATCTCGGTCTTGCCGACGCCGGTGGGACCGATCATCAGGATGTTCTTCGGCGTGATCTCGGCACGCATGCCAACCGGCGTCTGCTGCCGGCGCCAGCGGTTGCGCAGGGCGATCGACACCGCGCGCTTGGCGGCGGCCTGGCCGACGATGTGCTGGTCCAGGGCCTGCACGATCTCGCGCGGCGTCATCAAGGTCGCGCTAGGGGTCTGGGGTTCGTTCACAGGGCTCCCGATATCAGGCATCGATGGTCTCAATGGTGAGGTTGTGATTGGTGTAGATGCAGATGTCGGCGGCGATGTGTAAGGCCTTCTCGACAATCTCGCGGGCGCCAAGTTCAGAGTGCTCGACCAGGGCACGGGCGGCGGCGGTGGCGAAACTGCCGCCGGAGCCGATCGCCAGCACGCCGTGCGCCTCCGGCTCCATGACGTCGCCGTTGCCGGAGATCATCAGCGTGGCCTCCTTGTCGGCCACCAGCAGCAGGGCTTCGAGCTTGCGCAAGTAGCGGTCGGTGCGCCAGTCCTTAGCCATTTCCACCGCGGCGCGCACCAGCTGGCCGCCGTGCTTTTCCAGCTTGCCCTCGAAACGCTCGAAC
Source organism: Stagnimonas sp. FW305-C-60 (assembly GCF_058782965.1). Taxonomy (NCBI): domain Bacteria; kingdom Pseudomonadati; phylum Pseudomonadota; class Gammaproteobacteria; order Nevskiales; family Nevskiaceae; genus Stagnimonas; species Stagnimonas sp. FW305-C-60. Next base: position 1,095,616 of record NZ_JBYSYF010000001.1, on the reverse strand, counting down.
AAGGTGAAGGCGTCGGCGGTGCCGCCGGCGAAGCCGGCAATCACCTGGCCGTTATAGAGCCGCCGCACCTTGCGGGCATTGCCCTTGACCATGGTGTTGCCCATGGAAACCTGACCATCGCCACCGATGACCACCGTGCCATTGCGGCGCACGGCGAGGATGGTGGTGCCGTCGAATTGCTGCATGAACCTGCTCCGGGCCTAGCCCTGGGAATGGGTGAATGCCGGCAAAGATTGGGGGCGGCGACGGGTTTTCAACCGCCGCCGGGGGGGGCCAGAAACACAAAGAGCACCTTGCGGTGCTCTTTGTTCCCGGCGGACCGGGGAGAAGCAGTGTGCGCGGCAAGCCGCGCAGGGACTTACTTCTTGGGCTCTTCGGCCGGAGCGGCTTCGGCGGCAGCCGGAGCAGCAGCGGCGTCGGTGGCGGCAGCAGCAGCGGCGTCGGCAGCGGCCGGAGCGGCTTCAGCCGGAGCAGCTTCGACCGGGGCCGGGGCGGCTTCGACGACCGGAGCGGCGGCCGGGGCTTCCACCGGAGCGGCAGCCTCTTCCTTCTTGCACGCGGCGAGAGCGATAGGGGCGGCCAGCAGGGCGATCTTGAGCAGATTGTTCATTTATGAAACTCCCAGGGAGACAGCGGGTTGAATGATGAGACAGGGGGAACAGCGAGAGGAAAGGTCGTTAACGAAACCTCAATTGCGAATTTTATCACCGTGGCGATGCTGCCCTGCAACATTATTTCGGCCTTGCCTTATTCCGAGCCCGCGGATGGGCCTGGTCGTAGACCTTGGCCAGGCGCTCGAAATCGAGGTGGGTATAGATCTGGGTGGTCGCCAGATTGGCGTGCCCGAGCAGCTCCTGCACCGCGCGCAGATCGCCACTGCCTTCCAGCAGATGGGTGGCGAAGGCATGACGGAAGCGGTGCGGGTGCACCCGCCCCGCCAGGCCGGCGCGCTGAGCCCAGAGCTTCAGCCGGCCGGCGATGGCGCTGCGCGACAGGGGCTCACCCTCCCGCCCCGGAAACAGGGCGGCACCGGCACCCTGCCCGGCGGGCCGCAGCGCCAGCCAGGCCGTCAGCGCCGCCCTGGCCTGCGCGCCCACCGGCAGCACGCGGGTCTTGCCGCCCTTGCCGGTGACCCGCACCTCGCTCAAGCCGGCATCAAACTGGCCCAGTTGCAGCGGCTGCAACTCGCCCAGGCGCAGGCCGCAGGAGTACAGCAGCTCTGCCATCGCCCGGTCGCGGGCTTCCAGAGCGCCGTCGGCGGGCTGGTCCAGCGCCGCGTTCAGGGGTTCGGCCTCGAAGGCCGAAGGCAGCCGCCGAGCCACCTTGGGCGAGCGCACCTCGGCGGCCGGATTGGCCAGCAGCAGCCCGTTGCGGCACTGCGCCTGCAAGTAGCTGCGCAGGCTGGACAGCTCGCGGCGCACGCTCACCGGCGCCAGGCCCAGGCGGCTGCGGCGGGCGACGTAGGCGCGCACCGCATGCACGTCGATCTGCTCGATCCGCTCCAGCCCACGCTCGCCGGCGAACTCCAGAAAGCGCTGCAAGTCCTGACGGCGACCGGCTAGGCTGCTCGCCGGGGCGCGGCGCACCACCTGGAGGTATTCCAGGTAGGCGGAGATGCTGGTGGCGAGTTCCGAGGATGGGGCTGACGGCATGGGGAGAGCATGCCACTGTCAGCGCGCGGCTTGGCCGCGGGCGCCCTTCAAGACAAAGCAGTAGGCCATCCCTGGCGCGACCTCAGCATTCTTCCCACCCCCGGCCCGGCCATCCTTGGCCGGGCGTTGCAGGCCCCGTCCAGGGGCCTGCCCTGCGGGTTCGCTACGCTCACTCGATTTCGCTCCGGCGAAATCGTCGCCGGGGCGAACTGCCAGTAGCCCGCAGTGGGCCGTCCCTGGCGCGACGGCGGCATTCTTCCCACCCCCGGCCCGGCCATCCTTGGCCGGGCGTTCGCCGGGGCGAACTGCCATTCAAGGCAGTTCGCCTTTTTCCGGCTCACCCCAATCGCGCACGTAGGGCGGCGGCGACCAGTTCGGCGGTCATTTCCAAGAAGAGTTTTCCCTGGCGCGGCAGGAAACGCCCCGCCTCGCGCGAACCCAGCGCCACCAGGCCGAGGTTCTTCTCCTTTTCCAGAGGCACGATGGCCGCCGAGAGGATGGGCTGCTCGGCCTTGGGGAACAGCAGCCGGGCACGCTCGGCCTCGATAGTCCCGCACTCGATCAGCCGGGTGCGGATAAAGTTCTCGAAGGCGCGCACCAGCGCGCTCTCCGGCTCCAGCGGCACGAAGCCCTCGATGTCGTGGCGCTTGTAGACATTGGCGTTGACGCCGATGGTGACCTCGTCGATGCCGAAGTCTTCCTTCATGCAGGCGCGCAGCCCGGCGACCACCGCCGCCAGTGAGGGCGCGCGGATCAGGGTGCGCGCCAGCTTGTGGACATTGGCGGCGCGCTTCTCGTTGTCGGCGGCGGTTTCCAGCAGACGCGCGAGGCGGTCTTCCAGCTTCAGGTTCTTGCCGCGTAGCAGGTCCACCTGGCGCTCGATCAGCGACACCGCCGAGCCGCTGGCATGCACCACTTCCAAGTGTTCCAGCAGTTCGGGATGCCGCAGCAGGAATTCCGGTCGCCCCTTGAGAAAGGCCACCACCTGCTTCTCGTCCAGCACCGGCGCTGCCGGCTCGGCGAGTGCGTCTAGTTCGGCCATTCCAGTTCCCCAGTGAATACGGTGACGGCCGGCCCGGTCATGCGCACGGTCTGGCCGACGCCAGTCCAGTGCAGCTCCAGGGCGCCGCCGGTCAATTCTAGCCGCGAGCGCTCGTCGAACAGACCGCGCCGGCGCGCCACCACATGCGCGGCGCAGGCGCCGCTGCCGCAGGCCAGGGTTTCGCCGCTGCCGCGCTCGTAGACGCGCAGTCGGCCGTGGCCGCGATCCAGCACCTGCAGAAAGCCGACGTTCACCCCCTCGGGGAAGACATCCAGCCGCGCCTGCACGGCGCTGCCGAGCGCCGCTACCGGCGCGCTGGCGCAGTCCGGCACCAGGATCACCGCGTGCGGATTGCCCATGCTGACCGCGCCGAACTCGACGCGACCAAAGCCGGCCAGCTCCAGCGCATACACCTCGGCCTCGGGCAGGGTCAGCGGCACCTCGGCGGGAGCGAAGCGCGGCGCACCCATGTCCACCGTCACCTGGCCGTCCGCCTGCAAGGCCAGGCGCATGCGCGCCGTGCGGGTCTGTACCCGCAGCTCGGCTTTGTCGCTCAGGCCGCGGTCGCGGATGAACACCGCCAGCGCCCGCGAGCCATTGCCGCACTGCCCGACCTCGCTGCCGTCGGCATTGAAGATGCGGTAGTCGAAGTCCACGTCCGGGCTACTGGGCGCCTGCACCACCAGCACCTGGTCGCAGCCGACGCCGAAGCGGCGGTCGGTGAGCCGGTGCAGCAGATCGGGGTCGGGGCGGAACGGCGCGGCGGTGGCGTCGATGACCACAAAGTCATTGCCGCAGCCGTGCATCTTGGTGAAGGGGAGTTTCATGGCGGCGGATGATGCGGGCAGACCCGGCATTTTTCTACCCGGGCAGAAATGTCTTCAGCCCCACCGCCCTTCCTGCGGCATTCGAGGCCCGCAACCTCTCGCCCTAGCTGCGCCGCCGCGCGCCAGGCCAAGCGCTCCGCGACCCTCGGCTCAGCGCCCGACGCCGCCGCCGCCCAGCAGCAGGGTGCCCGCTGGGGTTTCGACGATGGCGGCCAGGTTGGCGCGATCGGCCCGCGTCTGGGGCGAGAAACCAGTGCCGCCGGGCGCGCGACTGAGCAGGGTGCCGCCCAGTCCAGCCAGCAGCAGGCGGCCGTCACGGAGCCGGGCCACCGCGGTCAGCGACTGTTGCGTGCCGCTGTCCAGCGCGCTCCAGCTCTGGCCGTCGTCCAGGCTCTGGTAGACGTGCCCGCGCAGGCCGGCCACCAGCCAGGCCTGACCTTCCAGCGCGGTGCCGGCCCAGAACGAACCGGTGTTGTCGGTCTGGATCTCCTGCCAGACGCGGCCACCGTCGGTGGAACGGAACAGCACGCCGGATTCGGCGCCGACGAACAGCGGCCGGCCGCGACCGCCGAACAGCGTGAACAGGTGCCGGTCCGGGCGTTCGCCGCTGGCGATCGCCAGCGGCTGCCAGCTGGCGCCGCCGTCGTCGGTGCTGATGGCGGTGCCGAACAGGCCGACTGCGAGGCCATGCCGGGCATCCTCGAAGTGGATGGCGAACAAGGGCCTGTCGCCCTGGGTGTCGGTGCGCTGCAGGCGCCAGGTTTCGCCGCCGTCGCTGGTGGCCAGCACGGTACCGTCATGGCCGGCGGCCCAGCCCTGCTTGGCGTCGATGAAGCTGAGCGCGGTGAGCAGCACCTGGGTCGGCACCGCCTTGGCCTGGCGGAAGCTCTTGCCCTCGTCGTCGGAAAGCAGGATCACGCCATGATCGCCGACCGCGACGATGCGCTCGCCGGCGCGGGCGGCCGCCAGCAGCGGCGCCTGCTCGGGATTGACGACTGCCACCGCGGCGGGCGGCTGCGCCGGCGGTGGAATGGCGGCGGCGGCCAGCGGCAGCAGCAGCAGGGCGGCGAGCAGGGCGGAAGGACAAAAGGATTTCATCGCGGCGCCCTCAGTGATGCATCAGGCCGGGCACCCGCACCGGCTTGGTTCTTGGGAACAGGCGCTCCAGCACCACCGCGAAGGCCGGCAGGGCGGTGATCGCCATCAGCATGTTGACCATGAACATGAAGGTGAGCAGCTTGCCCATGTCGGCCTGGAACTTGAGCGCCGAGAACGACCAGGTGGCGACACCCACCGACAGCGTCAGCGCGGTGAACACCGTCGCCACACCGGTCTCCTGCAAGGCCTGCTCGAAGGCGCCGACGATGTCGCGGCCGTGAGCGAGGTGCCATTGCAGGCGGTTGTAGATGTAGAAGGCGTAGTCCACACCCACACCCACCGCCAGCACCATCACCGGCAGGGTGGCGATGGTCAGGCCGATGTCGTTGTACTTCATGAAGGCATAGCCGATGAAGGTCGCCACCGTTAGCGGCAGGCAGCAGGCCACCATCGCCCGCCAGTCGTGGTAGGCGAGGAACACCAGCAGCAGGATGGCGGCGTAGACGTAGAGCATCATCGGCAGCTCGCTCTCCTCCAGCACCTCGTTGGTGGCGGCCTCGATGCCGGCGTTGCCGCTGGCCAGGCGGATCTTCACGCCCGGCAGCGGATGCGCCTCGCGGTACTGCTTCACCGCCGCGACCAGGCCCTTAATGGTGGTGGCCTTGTGGTCGGAGAGATAGAGGTTGAGCGCCAGCACGCTGCAATCGGCGTTGCGGATGCCGCGGCTCTGCTGCAACTGGTGCAGGGTGTAGCCCAGGGCCTGGCCATCGCGCGGGATCGCCGCCATCTTTGGCTGGCCCTCGTTGAAGCCGGCGTTGTAGAGCTTGGTCAGCGTCGCCGCCGACTCCACCGAGACCACCCCGGGCACGCGGCTCATCTCCCAGCCAAACTGGTCGAAGGCGCGGAACAGCTCCACGTCCTCGCAGGAATTGGCCGGCGCCTCGACCACCACGGTGAGCCAGTCCAGACCGATGTCGAAGCTCTGCGCCACCGACACCGAGTCGAGGTTGTAGCGGGCATCGGGGCGCAGCTCCGAAGCACCCGGCTGCAGGCTGCCGACGTGACGGCCCTGGCTCAGGAACACCGCGACCACGAACAACAGCAGGGTCGCCACCGTCATCGCCACGGCATTGCGCGGCTTGGCGACCCGCGCCACTTCCTTCATCCACAGCGAGCGCCGCTCGCGTTGCGCCAGCGCGCGCTCGGCGAAGCCCGGCGGCAGCCGGAAGTAGGAGGCCGCCACCGGCAGCAGGATGAGGTTGGTGATGATCTTGTAGCCGACGCCGATCGAGGCGGTGAGCGCCAGCTCGCGGATCATCGGGATCGGCACCAGCATCATGGTCACGAAGCTGATCAGCGCAGTGGCGAGCGCCAGCGAGCCGGGAATCAGCAGGCCGCTGAAGCTGGCCTTGGCGGCGGCCAGACTGTCGTCACCGGCGGCCAACTGGCGGACGATGAAATTGATCTGCTGCACGCCGTGCGAGACGCCGATGGCGAACACCAGGAAGGGCACCAGCACCGCCAGCGGGTCCAGTCCGTAGCCCAGGATGCGCAGGCTGCCGAACTGCCAGATCAGCGACAGCAGCGAGCACACCACCGGCAGCAGGGTGAGCTTCCAGGACCGGCAGTACCAGTACACCGCCAGCGCGGTGAGCACCAGGGCGATGGCGCAGAACAGCAGCACGCCGCTGGCGCCGTCGGCGATGTCGCCCACCACTTTCGAGAAGCCGATGATCTGCACCTCGACCTGGTCGTTCTCGAAGGGTTTGCGGATCTTGCCTTCGAGTGCGTGCGCGAAGGCGATGTAGTCCAGTGTCTCGCCACTGCGGGGATCGACCTCGTTCAACTCGGCGACGATCACCGCGCCGGCCTCGTCCTTCGACACCAGCAGGCCGGAGTAGCCCGACACCACCACGCGATGCTTGATCTGGGCGATGACCTCGGGCGTCAGCGAGTCCGGCGTGATGGTGCCGCTGATGAGCTGCTCGGAAAGGAAGCCGTCCTCGGTAATCTCGTTGTAGAACACATTGGGCGTCCACAGCGACATCACGCTGCCGCGGTTGACGCCTTCGAGATAGGTGACGGCATCGCTGACCTGCAGCAGGGTCTTGAGGTTGGCCTCGGTCCAGATCGTGCCCTGCCGCGCCCGCACCACGATCACCACACGGTTGGCGTCGAACAGCTCGTTGCGGTACTGCTCGAAAGTCTCCACGTACTCGTGGCGCTCCGGCAGCATCTTCTCGAAGCCGGCGGAGATCTTCAGGCCGCTGGCGGCATAGGCCATCGCCAGCGTCAGCAGACCGGTGGCGATCAGCACCAGGAGGCGATTGCCGAACAGCGCGCGCTCCAGCAGGGACACGAAACGGTTCATGCGCGTAGCTCGACTTGGAGCAACAGGGAGGCGTGCATCAGAACGAGTAGGTCATGGCGAAGGAGAGGAAGTCGCGGTCGCGCACCAGATTCACGTTGCCGCCGCCGCTGTACTTGGTGTAGCCGAGCGAGGCGGCGAACTGGTTGCCGCGACGCACGAAGTTGAGCGAGGTAGTGGCAGCCACCGCATTGGCGACCCAGGGCAGGGCATTGGGCGAGCTGCCCTGCACGCCCTGCGCGAGATCGAGCTGCGGCATCACGGTCCAGCCCAGATCGAACACGTTCGGGTAGGAGACATTGCTGGACAGCGTGTAGCCCCAGGAGAACGGGTCCGGCAACGAGTAGGAAGGCATCGACCAGGGGATGCCGCCGTCCACGTCCAGCCCCGGGTAATAGGTGCCGGAGACTTCCAGCAGGATCATGCCCTCGGAGGCGCCCGTGGCCCTCAGGATGTACTGGCCGATGCCATCGGCCGGCGACATCACCTGCAGGCCGTTGACCGCGAACTGGTACTTCTCCTCGTCGACCCAGCCCTTGCAGTACTTGCCCTCCGCCTCGCCGCCGCCGTTGACGCAGGCGTAGGGCGCGCTGTTGGCAATGTTGCCGCTGGGTACCGAGGTGTCGATCATCACCGCCTGCTTGGGCTGGTAGGCCAGCTCGCTGCCGATGCCCCAGGAGCCGATGGTGGTCGAGACCGAGCCGCCGATCATGCTGCGACCATTGGGGTATTCCAGCTTGAAGCCGGCCGACACCGGGTTGTAGGCCGCCAGCGAGTCATCGACCTTGAAGCTGACGAAGGGAATCTTCTCGTTGAACTCGATGTAGTAGAGGCCGAAGGAGCCAGAGAACCATTCCGGCCGGTAGCGGAAGGAGATGCCCCACTGGCCGCTGTCATTGCCCTCCGAAGTGCCGAGATAGGGCAGCGCCGAACCGGTGTTGCCGTAGCCGAGCTGCACCAGGAGTTCCGGACGATTCAGTCCGTCCGCCAGACGCGGCACCACGTAGTCGGCACTCAGCAGTTGCTCGCGGGTCAGGCCGGTGGCGCCAGGGTCGCCGAGCGTGCCGTACGGCGCCTGCCCGAGCAGGATGGTGCCGCCGGGGATGGCGGCGATGCCGGCGTTGACCTGGGAGGTGGGGATGTAGAGCGCGCGATCCGCGCCCTCGCCCGCCACGTCGGCGCTGGAAAAATAAGTGCCGGCGGCGTCGAGCTGAAACTCGTTCCACTTCCACTGCCAGTAGCTTTCCATGCTCACCGTGTCGGTGAGATCCAGCGACAGCGAGATCATCGGCGCCGGCCGGTACAGCTCCTTGAGCTGGGTGCCGGGCGTGTGCATGCGGCGCAGGTCGATGGCATTGATGGTGTTGATGCCGCCGATGGTGAAGATGCTCTCGCCCCAGGTCAGCACCTGACTGCCGACGCGGATGCGGCCGTTGCGGTCGAACAGGTCGAAGTCCTGGCCGATCCAGGCATCGAGCAGCCGGTGGTCGTTCACCGCCAGGCTCTTGCCCTCGTCGGTCAGCTCGGTGCGGCGGGTGTCGTCGATCTTGAAATCGTAGAGCTCGGAGTAGCGCACCAGCATGCTGGTGCCCCAGTCGGGCTGCTTGAGATACAGCTCATGCAGGCCCTTGAACACCGCCGACACCACGTCGCCCTTCTTGTAGTTCTGATCGCCGTCGTCGGCATTGATCAGATAGACATCCGCCGAGGCTTCCGACAGTTCCGCGCCCAGCGCCGCGCAACCACCGGCGTCGAGCGCGATCACCTGGCAGTCCTGGTCCTGCATGCGCACCTGCATGCCGTAGGACAGCACGCTGTCGAAAGAGCCGCTGAAGCCGGCCTTCTTGAAGCGGAAGGCCTGCGCCGGCGAGGCGGCGCAGAGCGCCACCGCGCAGACGATCAGCAGGCGCTTGCCAGCCAACGGCGCGCCTTCCTTGGCGCGCACCCCTTGCCGTGAATCCATGGCGATTTCCTCGACGTTGCTTGGCTTAGCGCGAACCCGCGCGTTGCAGGTAGGACTCGGTGAACATGTCCTTCTTGATCCGGCCCTGGGCGGCGGCCAGCCAGTCGGTTTCCGGCTCGCCGAACACCATCACGTCGCCGAAGTAGCGGCCGCTGTTGAGGTCGTAGCTGAAGAACTCCTGGGTCACGCAGGAGCCCAGCTCCCAGGCCGGCAGCACCGAGCCTTCCTGCACGCGCGAGATCTTGCCCTGCGAGTCGTAGAGGTCGGCGAGCAGGATGGTCCAGCTATCCTCGTCGAGATAGAAGGTGCGCTTGGGCGCGGCGTGGCGCTGGCCGGGCTTCACCGTGGCTTCCACCACCCACACGCGGTGCTTCTCGTAGCGGTAGGCGTCGCGGTTGGGGTACTGCGGCCCGAACAGGGTCTTGGCGGTGAAGCGCTTGGCGTTGCGCAGCTCGAAGGTGTTGTAGGGGACGTAGATTTCCTTCTTGCCGACGAGCTTGTAGTCGTAGCGATCGAGCATGCCGTTGTACATCCAGGCCTGATCGACGTAGTAGGTATTCTCCAGGCCCATCAGCGGCGCGTCGTAGGCATAGGTGGAGAGACGCTTCACACGGCGCTGACCGGGCATGTAGATCCAGCCCTCGTTGCTCTTGTCCATGTGGTAGATGCCGAGCGTGATCTCGCCGACGCGGGCGGCTGGCTCGGTGACTTCCTGGATGAACTTGAACTCGACGCCGTCGACCTCACCCAGGGTCTTCGCCTTGGGGTTGCCGAACGGGGTGAGCATGCTCGACTCGATGCGCACCTTCACGAAATCGCTGCCGCCACGACCGGGCGAGAGCAGCGTGTAGTTGGGCTCGGTGCGGCCCTCGCCCACGTAGCGCAGCTTGTAGTTCCAGATCGCCTCGACGCCGCTCTTCGGCTGCGGAAAGGGGAAGCCGGCCGGCGTCGCCGCCGCCAGCTCGTAGCCATTGGCGGCGAGCTTGGCGGTCTTGAGGTTGTCTTCGCTGTTCTTGTAGACGAAGTCCGGGTAGCCGCAACTGCGGTGCGTGGGATAGATGTCGAGGCGGTAGCCCGGCAGGCTGTTGAGCAGTTCCATCTGACCCGGGGTCAGGTTGGCCTGGTACTGCGCGGCATTGGCCTTGGTGATGGACACCAGCGGCTTCTCACTCGTGTAGGGATTGGGGCGCGGCTGACCGGCCTTCCAGCCCGCCGGCGCCTTCAGCTCGCCGCCCGCGAAGGCCGGGATGCTGCCATCGGCATTGGCCGACTTCTCGGCACCAACCGGGGTCAGGGATTTGCCGGCGGTCTGCGCCTGCACCGGGGCCGAGGACAGAGCCGTCATCGCCACCACCGACAGCGCCGCGGCGCTGGACACCATCAACTTCCTCATGGACTGCCACCTCTCCAATGAATGCCAAAAACGAAACAGGGATGCCGCATGAACCCGCCGTCGGCCCGCCTCATGTGGGCCGCGCCGGACGTTGCAATTTCTGCGCCGCGATATAGCGCTCGCGGCCGCGCTCGCCACTGCGGTTGAACCAGGGCACGAGGCGCGGCAGCAAATTCGGAAGCAGCAAGGCGAGCTTGGCGCTCCAGCCTTCGCTGGCCGGCACGCAGCGTTCCACGTCCTCGCCCTGCAGCAGCGCGCGCACGGTGGCGGCGACGCGTTCCGGCGCGATCGGCTCGCCGAGGAAATTCAGCGGCGAACCGCCGTTCACCGCCTCGTAGCGCAGCATCGGCGTATCCACCGACGAGGGATTAACCAGCGCGAAGTGCACGCCGGTCCGAGGCTTACGCAGGGCCAGACTCAGCATCAGTCCACGCAGCGCGAATTTCGAGGCGCTGTACACCGCGCTCTCGGCCAGCGGCATGATCGCCGCCATCGAGGCAATGGTGATGACCCGCCCCTGCCCGGAAGCACTGAGCAGGGGCAGCAGCAGGCGCGTGAGCAGCGTCGGCACCAGCAGATTGATGTTCAGCTCGCGCTCGATCTGCGCCAGTTCCGCCTGCTCGAAGGGCGTGGTGGAAACGATGCCGACGTTGTTGACCAGCAGATCGCAGCCACCGCATTCACTCCGCAGCCGCTCCGGTAGGCTCTGCAACAAGGCGCGATCACAGAGATCACCGGCGATGCACAGCGCCGGTCGCGACAGCTTCGCCGCCAGCGCGCCCAGCGCCTCGGCATTGAGATCGACCAGCACCAGGCGCAGGCCGGCGGCATCGAGCTCCAGACAGATGCGGCTGCCGATGGCGCCGGCGGCGCCGGTCACCAGCGCGACGCGATCCTTCCAGACCAGTGGCTCGCTCACGCCGCCTTCCCCTGGCGGTCCACCTGGATGCTGTCGAAGTAACCCGGCACCAGCTCCGGCCAGCCCATGCTGCGCCGCAGCTTCTCGATGTACTTCTTGTAGGCCGCGATCTCGATATAGGCCGCATGGCGCGCCGAGCCGACGAAGTGGATACCGCCGGAGAGATCCGGCTGGTCGCCGTGGATCAGTGCCTCGAAGGCGAGCGCTGAGGAAGGTCGCGCTTCCTGGTCATGCAGGTAGTTGGCGATCAACTGCGAGATACGGTCGAACAGGGTGTAGGCGCTGGAATTGGTCTCCAGATAGCCGAGCCCGAACAGGTTGTGGTGCCGGCGGTTGAAGGCGTTGAGATAGAGCTGCGGACGGCCGCCTTCCCAGGCGAAGTAGGACTCGTCCATGTAGGGAATCTTCATCTCGTAGCCGGTGGCGTAGAGCACCAGGTCGATGCGCTCGCGCTGCCCGCCCTTGAACACCACTTCCTCGCCCTCGTAGTGATCAACATCCGGCCGCACCGCGATGTCGCCGTGCTGGAGGTAGTGCAGCAACTGCGAGTTGAGGATGGGATGCGACTCGAACAGCTTGTGGTCGGGCTTGGGCAGGCCGAAGCGGGTGAGATCGCCATTGATCAGGCGCAGCAGCCAGCCGAACACGCGCTGCTCCAGCCACATCGGCATCTGCGGACCACGTGCACCGAATTCGTCCACGGGGATCCCAAACAGGTGCTTGGGCAGGAAGTGATAGCCGCGTCGCAGGCTGATGAAAGCCGCGTCAGCATTCGCGGCGGCATCGCAGGCGATGTCGCAGCCGGAGTTGCCGGCGCCGATGATCAGCACCCGCTTGCCGCGGAATTCCTCGGGGTCGCGATAGCTCACCGAGTGACGGATCTCACCCTTGAACTCGCCCGGGTGACGCGGCAGCGAGGGGTGCCAGTTGGTGCCGCTGGCGCAGACCACGGCGCGATAGTCGCGCGTCTCGCCGCCAGCCAGCCGCACTTTCCATACCTCACCGTCACGCCGGATGTCTTCCACCGCGGTGTTGAAGCGGATCGCCGGGTAGAGATCGAAACTGCGGGCAAACTGGCGCGCGTAGTCGAGAATCTGCTTGTTGCCTGGGTAGTCGGGGTAGGACGCCGGCATCGGGTAGTCGTAGAAGCCGGACTGCGAGCGCGAGGAGATGAAGTGCGCCGAGCGGTACATCGGGGTGCCGGGGTTGTCGAGATCCCAGATGCCGCCGACATCGCTGTGACGCTCGAACTGCTCGTAGGGAATGCCCAGGCGCTTGAGCGCGCGCGCTATGCTCAAACCACCGGGGCCGGCCCCGACGATGCAGACCGGCAGGGTGACGGCGTTGCGGCTGACTTCAGTCATGGACGGCGACTCCGTTAAGCGTTTGTCAAGAAGAAATGGAATGGCGAAGTTGTTGCTAGTAGATCGACAAGGTCCACATGGAAGAAGGGCCAATCAGGAATCGCGCGGGGGGGAAATCGGACAACCGCACATGACCATCCTCACCTCCCCCAAAACCCTCGACACCCGCTACACCGCCCCGGTGGTTCCACCCGCCGTGCTGGCTGCCGTCTGCACCTATGCCGAATCCCGCGGCGTCTCGCCCGAGGGCTGGTTCGCCGGCTCCGGCCTCGATGCCGGCCAGCTCGCCGATCCCGAGCTGCGGGTCTCCTATCGGCAGGCCTCGGTGGTCTTGCGCCGCGCCTTGCAGGCCCTGGCCCTGCCGGAGGCCGGGCTGGAGATCGGCCGCCAGGAAACCCCGGCCTTCTTCGGCGTGCTCGCCTTCGCGATGATGGCCAGCGCCAATCTCGGCGACGCCCTGCGCCTGGCGGCCCAGTACCACCAGGTCTCCGGCAGCCTGATGGACATCGCGGTCGAAACCGACAGCCGCCAGCAGACGGTAATCGTCGCCGCCACGCCGCGCTTCCCCGACCCCGACCTGCTGCCTTTTCTCTGCGAGGAACTGTTCACCAGCAGCCTGACCCTGGTGCAGCACCTCTTGGGCGAGCGCTTCACGCCGCTGCGCATGGAGTTCAGCTATCCGGCGCCGCCCTATGCTGAGGCCTACGCCGCGACCTTTGGCTGCGAGGTGCACTTCAACTGCGCGCACAACCGCCTGATCGGGGAACTGCACTGGCTGGCGCGCCCGCTGAAAACCCACAACCCCTTCGGCGTGCGCCTGGGCGAGGAGCTGTGCCGCAAGGCCTCGCGGGCGCTGCCCGAGGACGATCTGGTGCATACCGTCGTCCGCCTGCTTGGCGCGCAGTTGCAGAATCCGCCGGGCATGGCCGAGATCGCCGAGCGCCTGCACATCACCGAACGCACCTTGCGGCGACGGCTGTCCAGCAGCGGCGTGAGCTTTCGCCAACTACTCGACCAGGTGCGCGAGCAGCGGGCCCGCGAGTTGCTGAGCCAGCGGCAGCGGCGCCGCATCGTCGACATCGCGGCGGAGTTGGGCTTCAGCGACGACCGCGAATTCCGCCGCGCCTTCAAGCGCTGGACCGGGCTTACCCCGCACGCGCTGGGCTGAACGGCGGCGCGGCAAGACCTGCCTGGGGCGGCGGGCGCGAACTCGGGCAACGGCTAGAATCAGCGCGCCCGCCTGGGGCCGCGGCCGCGAGGCCGCCGGTCTCGCGGCCGCCCACAACCAGCCCCACCGCCTAACCATGTCCGTCTTCACCAAGGTCAGCCACGCCGAGCTGCGCGACTTTCTCAAGGCCTATCCGGTGGGCGAGCTGATCGGCTACCAGGGCATCGGCGAGGGGGTGGAGAACACCAATTATTTCGTCGACACCACCGACGGCCGCTGGGTACTGACCCTGTTCGAGCGGCTCAACCACGACGACCTGCCGTTCTTCCTCGGGCTGATGGACCATCTCGCCGGCCGCGGCTACCCAAGCGCGATGCCGGCACGCAGCCGCGAGGGCGCCAACCTCACCAGCCTCAACGGCAAGCCGGCGGCCCTGGTGCGCCGGCTCACCGGCCAGAGCGTGCTGTTCCCCAGCATCGCCCAGTGCCAGGCGGTGGGGCGGGCGCTGGGCGAGCTGCACGTCGCCGGCCTGTCCTTCGCCGGCCGCGCCGAGAACACCCGTGGCCCGGCCTGGCGCCAGGCCACCGCCGAAACCCTGCTGCCCAAGGTCGATGCCGCGCAGCGCGCGCTGATCGAAAGCGAGCTGGCCGCCCAGGCGAAGCTGGACTGGGCGGCGCTGCCGCAGGGCGTGATCCACGCCGACCTGTTCCGCGACAACGTGCTGTTCGTCGAAGACCGCCTCACCGGCGTGATCGACTTCTACTACGCCTGCACCGACGCCCTCGCCTACGACCTGGCGGTGACCCTCAACGACTGGTGCACCGATCCCGACGGCCGCCCCAACCCGGCGCGCTGGCAGATGATGACCCTGGCCTATCGCGGCTCGCGCGAGCTCAACGCCGCCGAGCGCGCCGCCTGGCCGCTGGTGCTGCGCGCCGCCGCCTTCCGCTTTTATCTGTCGCGGCTCTACGACTGGACCTTTCCGCGCGAGGGCGACGTGGTGCACGTCAAGGACCCGGAGCAGTACCGGCGCATCCTGGAATGGCATCGCACCCAGGCGCCGCTGCCGCTGTAAGCTCGCCGCCGCGACCAAAAAAACAGAACGCTTTGCAAGAGGAGATGCGTCGATGCTGGGCCTGAACCGCTATCAGTGGACCGTGCTGTTTGCCGCCTGGCTGGGCTGGGGTTTCGACGTCTTCGATGGCCTGCTGTTCAACTACGTGGCGCCCAACTGCGTGCCGACCCTGCTGGGCCTGGAGATCGGCTCGCCGGAAGCCAAGAGCGCCACCCTGTACTGGACCGGCCTGCTCACCTCCATCCTGCTGATCGGCTGGGCGGTGGGCGGCGTGCTGTTCGGCTGGGTCTGCGACCGCATCGGCCGTACCCGCACCCTGCTGCTGACCATGGCGATGTACGCCTTCGGCACCGCCGCCTGCGCCTTTGCGCAGAACATCGAGATGCTGATCGCCTTCCGCATCATCGCCTCGCTGGGCATCGGCGGTGAATGGGCGGCGGGCGCGGCGATGGTCGCCGAGGCGGTGCCGGAAGATAAGCGCGTCGAGGCCGGCGCCCTGCTCTACACCTCGGCGCCGATGGGCCTATTCCTGGCCACCTACGTGAACATGGAAGTGGCCGGCAACTGGTTCAAGGACTCGCCCGAGACCAGCTGGCGCTATGTCTTTCTGTTCGGCCTGCTGCCGGCCGCCGCCGCCTTTCTGGTGCGGCTGTTCGTGCGCGAGCCGGAGCGCTGGCAGCAAGTCGCCGCCAATAGCGCGCCGCCCCGCCTGGCCGAGCTGTTCGCCCCGGGAGTGCGTGAGCTGACCCGCTCCGGCTTCTTCATGGCGGTGATCGCGCTGCTCACCTGGTGGAGCTGCAACGCCTTCATCCCCACCGTCGCCGCCGGCCTGGGCCGCGCCAATGCCGAGTCCCTGGGCCTGGGCGTCGGCGAGACCCGCGCCATGGTCGAGCACTGGAAGACCCTGGCCACCACCTATTTCAACCTCGGCGGCCTGATCGGCACCCTGCTCACCATCCCGGCCAGCAAGCATCTGGGCCGCAAGGCGATGTTCAGCATCTACTGGCTGGTCTCGGCCACCGCGGTGCTGGCGACCTTCGGGCTCGACCTGGCGCCGCAATGGCGCCTGTACGGCTACTTCGTGATCGGCCTGTCGGTGTTCGGCGTGTTCGGCAGCTTCACCTACTACCTGCCGGAACTGTTCCCCACCCGACTGCGCGGCACCGGTGCCGGCTTCTGCTACAACATCGGCCGCGTCATCGCCGCCGGCGGCCCCTTCCTGGTCGGCGCCATCGCCAGCCAGGGCGCGGCGGCGGCCAGCAGCGCGCTCAACGTGCTGTTCTACGTCGGCTTCATCCCCCTGATCGGTCTGTTGCTGATGCCCTGGGTGATCGAAACCCGCGGCCGGGCGCTGGCTGACTGAACTGGAACCTGGTCATGTCCCTGCGTCCCCTCGCCGTTCTCGCCCTGCTCTGCGCCTTCTGCCTGCCCGCTGCGGCTGAGGCCCCGGCGACTTCCAGCGCCGAACAGGACTACCTGGCCGAACTGGCACGCATCGAGTCGGCGACCACGCCGCAGTCACTGGAGCCGCTGCTGGAAAAAGCCGAGGCGGTGCAGGGCGCGCTGATGGAGATCCCCGCCGGACTCGGCAGCGAGGCGGTGATCGAGCGTTACAGCGAGGCCGAGTTCGCCGCCCTGCAACAGCGTCTGCGCGGCATCCACCTCCAGCGCGGCGTGGAGATCTACGTGCAGCCGCTGCCCGGCTTCTTCGGCGCGCTCGCCGCCGCGCACGGCCGGCCGGCCGATCAGGCCTATTTCGCGCTCTACCAGGCTTACTGGGGCGAGCAGCTGTTCCCGGTGTACATGGAGCCGCGCGCGATGGTGGTGGGCTGCGTGAAGTACGGCGACGGCCTGCTCAACCGCCTATACGACGACTGGCAGCGCTACGCTAAGACCTATCCCGAGGCCTACCGCGTCAGCGTCCAGCAGATGCTCAAGGACTTTGAAGAAGTGTTTTCGCTGGGCACCTGCGCTTGCGGCGACCGCGACAGCGTGGTGCGCGAGCTGCGGCAGTTCAGCCGCGAGCACCCGCACAGTCCGGCCGCGAGGGCGGCCAGCCAGCGCTGGCGCGAGCTGAAGGCGCGCAAGGAAAAACTGCCGGTGCGCTGCGGCTGATCCCCGCAGGCCGGGCAAGGCGCCACCGCGCCCACCCGGCAGCCGCTGTTAGTTCTCGACCTCGGTCAGCGACTGGCTGATGATCTGCGGCTGCTGCACGGTCACCGACTCCATGGTCACCGTCGCGGTGCCCAGCTGGACGCCGAGCAGCTGCAACAGCGGGTTGATCAGCGCCGTCGCCAGCGAGTTCACCAGCGTCAGCAGCGGCGCCAGGATCACCGTGTTCACGCTGTTGACGATGCTGCTGACCAGGCCGACCAGGCCGCCGACCAGACCGCTGCCGGTCTGCTGGCTGGTGACGCCGAGGTGCACATCAAGGTTCACCGGCGCGCCGACGGTCTGCGGGTTCATGTTGCTGACCGGATTGTTGGCCTGGTAGTAGGGCAGGCCGGCATCGGGGCCGGGATCACGCTCAGTGAAGCTGCTGATCGGGTTGAGCGGCGTCGGCCCCTGGCTGGCGACGCTCACCGAGGTCAGTTCCAGCCCCAGGGTGAGCGTGGTGCTGCCCAGCAAGCCGGCTTCGACCGCCACCGTCGCCAGCGGCAGGTTGCCGGTCGGGCTCAGGGTCTGCGGATTGGCGGCGGTCGCGGTGCCGCTGAAGGTGCCGACTTCCACATTCGCCAAGCCGCTGCTGGCGCTCAGCGAGGCGATGGGGTGGCCGTTGTTGCTGGAGGCGCGTGGGCATTGCAGCGCGTCCAGCTGCGCCTCGGCGGACGCCACCTCGACATCGATGCCGAGATTCAGGCTGCTGGGCAAGATCGCGACACTGCTGTGTACGCCGAGAATGGCCAGCAGCCCAAGCAGGGTGTTGAGCAGCCCCTCCAGCGCCGCCTTCAGTCCGGTGAGCAGCTGCCCGGCAGCGATGCGGATCTGCAAACGGATCTGGGCAGTGCGAGCCACGGCCTCTTCAGAGCCGACCGCGCCGAGCCCAGGTTGCTGCGGCTCGATCACCTTCAGGAACACCTGGACATCGGCGACACCCGGCACCGACAGGCCCAGGCCCGGAATCGCCACCGAGGAAACTCCGCTGGCGGCGGTCGCTGCCTGTCCCAGGGCATTGAGCAGGGTCATGCCGTCGATGAAGGGCAGCGCGGTCAAGAGATCGCTGACCGGCTGATTGAGCGCGAGGCCGGTGAGGTTGAGCAACTGGCCCAGGCCGAAGGTGGCGCCATTGCTCTCGGCGACGCCGGCCAGGCCCTGCACCAGCCCGGCGACGCCGGCGCTGACCTGCCCGCCGGTGCCGGTGACCGCGCCTGCCAGGCCATTGCCGAGCACGCCCAGCCATTGCGGCAGGGTGAGCTGCAGGCTCAGCAGGTCGGAGACATCCTGCACGCCCAGGCCCAGTTCGGTGGCGCCGGCCAGCAGATTGCCCAGCGAGACGTGGGCATTGGCCAGGCCGTTGTAGTCCACCGCGCTCAGGTTGATGCCCGAGGTGCAGGCGGCGGCGCCGTTGGGGCACAGCAGGGCGCGTAGCAGCGGGTTGAGCAGCGCCGACTGCTGGGTGTTGAGGGAGAGCAGGCCGCTGCCGACATTGAAGGCGCCCACCGCCTGCTGGCTGCCGACCGCGACCGCCACCAGGGTGTTGCTGGCGTCCCCGGTCAGCAGCGGAAAGATTCGGGTCGGCTGCTGGCGGGTGATGCGCACGCGGACCGAGTCCAGCCCCGGATCACCGTCGGCCAGCTCCTGGAAGCCACGCAGGCCGCCCAGATTTTTGAGCTGTTTGCCGATCTGGACGGTGACCGTGTAATCGCTGGGCGTGGCGGTATTGCGCGCCAGGCTCGCCATCACCTCGGCGGTGGCCTGGGCCTTGGAGCCGGGCGCGCCATTGCTGGCGGCGCAGCCACTGACCACCCGCGAGGCGTCAAGGGCGGCGATGTCGGCGAGGCGCTGGGTGTCGCGCTGGCTGAAATAGAGGCGGCCCACATCCACCGCCAGCGCCAGCGCCGAGAGCAGGGCCACCATCACAATCGCGGCAAATACCGCCACCGCGCCGCCCTGGCGCTGGCGCTGGCGGGAGTCGTATGGACGCAAGGGCTTCGAAGTCACGGCGTCTTCCATCCACAGTGAGGGGGCGTCAGAATCTTGACGCCCGACGGCTGCCTCAGCTTACCGGGCGGACAGGCGTAGCACCCGACCGGTCCAGCGGCCATCAGGCTTCAATGTGGCGACGACGGTACCGCGTAACTGCCGCTGGCGTACATCACCAGGCTGTCCGGCTCGGCCGCCGACCAGACCCGGGTCTCCATCACCACCAGCTTGCGCCCCAGCTTGAGGATGCGCGCCTCGGCGAGTACATCGCCCAGCGCGCCCTTGTTGAGGAAGCGCAGGTTCATGTCGGCGGTCACCGCCATCAGCGCCGGGCCGACATGCGCCATCACCGCCACGTACATCGCGGTATCGGCCGCCGCCATCAGGGTCGGGCCGGACAGCACCCGTCCCGGCCGCTGCATCCACTCGCGGTAGCGCATGCGCACCCGCGCCATGCCCGGCTGCACTTCTTCCACCAGCAGGGGTTTGTCGCCCTTGCCGCTGGGGAAGGCGCTGTTGAGCAGCTGTTCAAGCTGGGCGGCGGTGAGCTTCAGTTCCATGTGGTGAGAAGTCCGGTGAGGCCGTCGTAGAGCAGCTTGGCGGCAAGCAGGAGGAGGATCAGGCTGAACAGGCGGGCGAAGTGTGCTTCGGAGATGTGGGCATTGGCGCGCTTGCCGGCCCAGGTGCCGGCCACCACCGAAGCCGCCAGCGGCCCCAGCAGCCAGGGCTGGGCGAACACCGAATAGCCAACCGCACCATAGGCGATGACCCGCAGGCCGTGGCCGATCACCTGGGTCAGCGCCAGGGTGCCGATGGTGGTCTCCTTGGCCCATTCCGGCCGGAAAAACAGCCGCCCGACGAAGAGGCCGGTGGCGCCCACGAACATCCCCAGGGCGCCATTGAGCAGGCCGGCGGTGAGATAAGCCAGGCGCGGCGGCAGCGGCGCGCGGCCGGACTGACCGGGCGCCAGCGAGGCCAGGATCAGCAAGGCCAGGATCAAGCGCACCCAGTCGCCATTGACCGCCGCCGCATAGGGCGCGATCAGGAAAGTGGCCGGCAGCGCCGCCAGCGCGAACCAGCCGGCGGCGCTCCATTCGACATGGCGCAGATAGGCGACGGTGCGCGAGGAGTTGGAAACCAACTGCACCGCGGCGAACAGCGGCACCGCCTCGGCCGGTGCCATGCCCACCGCGTAGAGCACGCCGATCAGGATGGTGCCGCCGCCCAGGCCGGCGACGCCGGACAAGAAGGCGGTGCCGAAGCCACAAAACGTCAGGGCCGCGATCAGCGTGGGCGTCAGAGTCATGCACGCAGTATGCGCGAGCGCCCCCACCCTAACCCTCCCCCGCAAGCGGGGGAGGGAAGGTCATCACAAGACCAGCGCTGTCGCCAGAAACAGCATCAGCCCCATGCCGGCAATGTCGGTGCCGGTGGTGAGAAAGATGCTGGAGGCGGTCGCCGGATCGGCGCCGAAGCGGCGCAAGGCCAAGGGTACCAGCACCCCGAACAGGCCCGAGGCGAGGCAGGAGCCGGTCATCGCCAGCACGATCACCAGCGCCAGCTTGAGCGCCTGGGGATTGCCGTCGAGGCCGCCCGCCGTCCACCACATGGCCGCACCCGCGACCAGGCCGGTGAGCAGACCGTTGAGCGCGCCCAGCAAGGCCTCCTTGGTCAGCAGGCGCGCCAGCGGCACGCTGTCGAAGTCACCGAGCGTGAGCCCGCGCAGGCTGATCGCCAGCGCCTGGCAGCCGGTATTGCCGCTCTGCCCGGCGAGCAGCGGCAGAAACGCCGCCAGGGCGACGATCTGGGCGATGGTGTCTTCGAAGGAACCGACCACGAAGGCGGCCAGAAAAGCGGTGAGCAGATTGACCTGCAACCAGGGGTGACGCGCCCGGAACGCCGCCCAGAACGGCGTGCCGACCCGCTCCTCCTTGTCGATACCGACCATGCGGCCGGACTGGGCCGTGAGTTCCAGGGCCTGGTGCTCGAACAGCTTCCAGCCGCGGACGATGCCAACCAGGCGCCCGGCGGCGTCGCAGACCGGGTAGACCGGGTAATGCCGGCGCACGGTGGCGGCCACCGCCTCGCCCACCGGCGTATCCGGCGCCAGACGGAAGGGCTCGCGCAGCATCACCTGCGCCAGGGTCTGTTCAGGCTCGGCCAGCAGCAGCTCGCGCATCACCACCAGGCCGGCCAGGCGCTGCGCCGGGTCGAGGGCGTAGAGATAGGTGAGCTGCTGCGGCTCGGGTTGCGCGCGCAGCCAGGCGATGCAGTCGGCAACGGTGGTTTCTTGCGACAGGGCGCCGCGCGGCGGCTCCATCAGTTCGGCGACCAGGCCCGGCAGCTCGGCGATTTCGCCGGCGTCTTCCATCGCGCCCGGCAGCTGGGCGGCGATGCGCGCTGCCAGCGCCGGGTCCAGGGCCGCCAGCGCCGCCTCGATGTGCGCCGCCGGCTCGCTGGCCAGGCGCGCGGCAGCATCCGGCGGCGAGCGGCCCTGCAGCTCGCGCAGCAGGCCGGCCAGGCCGTCGGCGGAAGTGCTGGGTTCGCGCATGGAAGTACCCCGTTGGGCCAGTCTGGGCCGGCGTCCCGCGCAGAGTAGCGGCATTGCCCCGGCGAAGGCAGCCTGGGCCAGCGCGGCAACGCAAAGAGGCCGCGCATGGCGGCCTCTCTTTTACGCGGGAATGCCGCCTAGAAGAAGCGGTAACCGATGCCGATATTGACCACCGGATAGAACTGGAAGTCCTTGAGGTCGTCCTGCAGCGAGGCCTGCTCCTGGGCAACCGCCGTCTGCACTTCCGGATCAGTGGAGAGGTCGGTCACCGGGCGGCTGAGGCCGTTGCTGTCGGTGACGATCGCCGAACCGCTGGCCGCCAGCGCCACGTCCGGCTCGCCCTGGAACATCACCCCGATATCGAAGATGCCATAGAGGCCGGAGCCGACCATGGCGTTACCAAAACCCAGGCCCACGTAGGGCGCGAACTTCTTGAAGTCAACGGCGCCATCGAGGCGCGCATCGTTGCCCCGGATGGTGACGTCTCCGACTTCGCAGGCGCCGGGACAGGTGGCGACCAGCGTCGCGCCATTGCCGTTGCCCAGACCGCCGGCGCTGATCCGGAAGCTGCCCTTGAAGGGATGCAGGTCGAGCAGCAGGCCGTAGGAGCGCAGTTCCAGCTCCGACTGGTAGTCCACACCGTCTTCGGTGGTGTCGTAGTCGTAGTTGAAGAAATTGCCGACGCCGCGCAGGTTGAGCACCGAGGTCAGGCTGGTGACCGCTTCCACGCCGATACCGGCGGTGCCGGCCTTGACGCCGACCGCGAGGCCGCCCGCCGCGTGGGCGCTAGTGGCGCAGAACAGGCCCAGGGTCGACAGCGCCAGACGCGCGCCGAATGAATGCTTCATGAAGGATCTCCACTTTATTGTTTTGAGGGTTGCGCGGGCCGTTAATGATTTGTCCGGCTGCCGCGGCACACAGCCTAGCCAGCGCCGGCCGCGCCGGATAGCCCGTAAAAATTGACAAGGCCGCGCCCCCGTCGATACTCGCCGGTATGTCCACCGCCCGCCAACCCGACATCACCCGCCAGCGCCTGCTGGAATGCGCCTTCGACGAGATCCACAAGCGTGGTTTCCGCAGCGCCAGCCTCGACGCCATTCTCGACAAGGCCGGCGTCACCAAGGGCGCGCTCTACCACCACTTCGACAACAAGAACGCGCTCGGCTACGCAGTGCTCGACGAACTGGTGCGGCCCTACATGCAGGCGCAGTGGGAGCCGCTGAAAACCGCCGAAGACCCGGTCGGGGCCGCAGTGGCCGGCCTGCGCAAGCGCCGCGAGAAGCTGCGCGAGCGCCTGCTCGCCTACGGCTGCCCGTTCAACAACCTGGCGCAGGAGATGTCGCCGCACGACGAGGGTTTCCGCAGCCGCCTGCAGGGCATCCTCAGCGACTGGATCGGCGCCTACGCCGAGGCCCTGGCCCGCGGCCAGGCGCTGGGCAAGGTGCGCGCCGACCTCAATGTGCCGGCGGCGGCGGTGTTCATCGTCTCCGCCATCGAAGGCCTGATCGGCACCGCCAAGACCGCGCAAAGCGGCGTGCTTTACGACGAGGGCCTGCGTGGCCTGATCGAGTATCTGGAGCGCCTGCGCCCCGCCGTCTGAGTAGGCGGATCACCGGCAGACGCTGCCATGTAGTTGTCGCGCGCCGGGCGCAGACTCGCGCGGCGGGCCGGGCGGCCTTACAATATCCGCCTATCCGCATAGACAGATATTCCTTCTTCCCAGGAGCAGTGACAGCGATGAGCGAGTACCTCTTTACTTCCGAGTCCGTATCCGAAGGCCACCCGGACAAACTGGCCGACCAGATTTCGGACGCCGTTCTCGACGCCATCCTGGCGCAGGACAAGAAGGCGCGCGTCGCCTGCGAGACCCTGGTGAAGACCGGCGTCGCCATCATCGCCGGTGAAGTCACCACCAGCGCCTGGGTCGACCTCGAACAGCTGGTGCGCAAGGTCATCAGCGACGTCGGCTACAACAGCTCCGATGTCGGCTTCGACGGCGCCACCTGCGGCATCCTCAACATCATTGGCAAGCAGTCGCCCGACATCAACATGGGCGTCGACGGCACTGCCAAGAAGCCCAAGGCGCCGGAAGAAATCGGCGCCGGCGACCAGGGCCTGATGTTCGGCTACGCCTGCGACGAGACCAAGGAGCTGATGCCGGCGCCGATCTACTACAGCCACCGCCTGGTCGAGCAGCAGTCGAAGATCCGCAAGGCCAAGAAGGGCGGCCTGCCCTGGCTGCGCCCGGACGCGAAGTCGCAGGTGACCCTGCGCTACGCCAACGGCGAGGCGGTGGGCGTCGATGCCGTGGTGCTCTCCACCCAGCACAGCCCCGACATCAAGCTCAAGGATCTGCGCGAGGCGGTGATGGAAACCATCATCAAGCCGGTGATCCCCGCCAAGTGGATCAGCAAGTCCACCAAGTTCCACATCAACCCGACCGGCAACTTCGTGATCGGCGGCCCGGTGGGCGACTGCGGCCTGACCGGCCGCAAGATCATCGTCGACACCTACGGCGGCTGGGCCCGTCACGGTGGCGGCGCCTTCTCCGGCAAGGACCCGTCCAAGGTCGACCGCAGCGCCGCCTACGCGGCCCGCTACGTGGCCAAGAACATCGTCGCCGCTGGCCTCGCCAGCCGCTGCGAAGTGCAGGTGAGCTACGCCATCGGCGTCGCCGAGCCGACGTCGATCTTCGTCACCAGCTTCGGCACCGGCAAGGTCTCCGACGCGGTGCTGGAAAAGCTGGTGCGCAAGAACTTCGACCTGCGTCCGGGCGGCATCATCAAGATGCTCGACCTGATCCACCCGATGTACCAGGCCACTGCCAGCTACGGCCACTTCGGCCGCGCGCCCTACGAGATCAAGGGCGCCGACGGCGAGAAGTACACCGCCTTCTCCTGGGAGAAGACCGACAAGGCCGAGCTCTTGAAGAGCGAGGCCAAGAAGCTGAAGTAAGCTGCCCGCCAAGGCGCGCAAACGAGCCGTCGCAAGACGGCTTTTTTGTGCCCGCCATTCCGACCAGCCAGCCGACCACGGTCATGAGCGAAGACGAAGTATTGGTCCTGCATGCCGCCGATGGCGCCCAGGCGCGACTGCATCCGCACGGCGGCCATCTGCTGTCCTGGATTCCGGCCGGCGAGTCGGCGGACCGGCTCTACCTGAGCCCCATTTCCCAGCCCGCGCCCGGCGTTGCCATCCGTGGCGGCGTGCCGGTGATCTTTCCGCAGTTCGCCGGCGAGGGGCCACTGCCCAAGCACGGCTTCGCCCGCACCGCGCGCTGGTCGCGGCTGGACGCCGACACGCCGGGCATCAGTCCGGCCCGCCTGCGCCTGGGTTTGCAGGACAGCGCCGAGAGCCGCGCGCTCTGGCCGCAGGCCTACAGCGCGCAGCTGGAGGTGGTGATTGGCGCCGACAGCCTGGAAATCCGCTTCTCGGTTGGCAACACCGGCACCCAGGCGTTCCAGTTCACCGCCGCCCTGCACAGCTATCTGCGGGTGGACGACCTCTCCGAGGTGGAGCTGCTCGGACTGCAAGGCCTGCGCTATCGCGATTCGGCCGCAGGCGGCGAGCACCAGGAACAGGCCGAACGCCTGCGCTTTTCCGGCGAAGTCGACCGCATCTACTACGACGCGCCGCCGCGCCTGCTGTTGCGTGACGGCCGGCGCGCGCTGGAAATAAACCAAGCCGGCTTTGCCGACACCGTGGTGTGGAATCCGGGCGCTGCCAAGGCGGCAGCGCTGGCCGATCTGCCGCCGGGGGACGAGCGGCACTTCGTCTGCGTGGAAGCGGCCAGCATCGGCCGCCCGATCCAACTCGCGCCCGGCGCCAGCTGGGCCGCGAGCCAGACCCTGCGCGCCCTGCCCGACCGCGCTCAGGCCAGGTAGAGCCCGAGCGCCACCAGGAGCGGCGTCAGCAGGTTGACCATCACATTGGCGACCATCGCCGGCAGCAGCCGCGGCACCCGGTTGGGCCAGCGCCGCACCACCGCCGCGGCATAGGCGGCGATCGGCAGCGTTGCCAGCCCAAGCAGCGCCGGCAAGGGCAGCCAGCCCGCGACGACACTCAGCGACAGCGCGCCGTACGCCGCCACCAGCAGGCCGGCATAGACCCACGCCGCCGCCGGACGACCGTAGACGATGGGCAGATTGCGCCGGCCGACGCTACGGTCGGCCTCGACGTCGGGAAACTGGTTGAGCAGCAGCAGATCGCTGGCCAGGAACAGCGGCAGCAGCGCCGCCGCCCAAGCCGCGGCGGTAGCCTGGCCGGTGAGCGCCACCACGGTGCCGACCACCATCAGCGGCCCAAAGCCCAGGCCCGGCGCCAGCAGGCCGAGCCAGGGCCGGCGCACCAGCCAAGGGGTATAGCCGACCACCAATAGCAGACCCACCAAGCCCAGGGGCAGCAGCGCCTCACCCTGCCGGGACAGCAGCCAGAGGCCGATCAAGGCGCTCAAGGCCAGCGCGCTGATGGCGACCACCAGGGTGTAGCCGGCCAGTTCCGGATAGCGCTGCAAAGTGCCGCTGCCGCCAGAAAACGGCGTGCGCCGGGTGCGCGCGTCCAGGCCGCTGCGATAGTCGAACCATTCATTCAGCGCGTTGACCGCGACATGCGCCGAGACCGCGCCGATCAGCACCAGCGCCAGCAGGCGGACATTCACCGCGCCGAGCTGCCAGTGCACCACCGCCGCCGCCAACAGCACGCAGCAAAGCGGCAGCAGCAGAAACGGCAGCCGCATTGGTCCTACCCAGGCGCGCCAACCGGCGAGAGCCGCCCGACTCGGCGCGCGCGGCAGCGCATGGCTGGAGATTCCGATACTGAGCATGGTCGGTCTCCGCCCTAGCCCACGGCGGTGAGCTGGGTATAGAGCTGATCCTTCAGGCGCACCCGACGGGTCTTGAGGTTTTCCACATAGTCATCGCCGGGCGTCTCCAGCTCCTGCTCGATGCGGCGGATCTCGTGGTCCACCTCGTGGTATTCGGCAAACAGCTTGGCGAAATGGGCGTCGCTGGTCTTCAGCTGATGGATGCGGTCCTTGTACTGCGGCAGGTCGTGGATGAGGTCGTGCTTTTCGATGGTCATGGTCGCGATCCGGGAAGAAGACTGGGTCGCCCCAGCCAAGGCCGGCGGGGCTGAGCGGCATTCTCAACAGACCGGTGCCCAGGCTCATTGACCTTGGTCAATCACCCGCCCATCGGGCCTGGAATCGGCGTCCGTAGCTTCTTCTATCCTCTTATCCGTATAAGCGGATATACTTTCGCCCACTTGGCCCGCGAGGGGCGCTGCGACCGTCGATTGGGACGGCCAGGCTCGCCGGCACTGACACCTCAACTGCGCCCGTTCCAGACCACGTTTTTTCTTTGGAGCGACGCATGAACGCCCTCACCAAGCCCGCCTTTACCGACTACAAGGTCCGCGACATCTCCCTGGCCGAATTCGGCCGCAAGCGCATCAAGATGGCCGAGGAGGAAATGCCCGGCCTGATGTCGATCCGCGCCAAGTACGCGCCGCTCAAGCCGCTGGCCGGCGTGCGCCTGACCGGCTCGCTGCACATGACCAAGGAAACCGCGGTGCTGCTGGAGACGCTCGGCCACCTCGGCGCCTCGGTGCGCTGGGCCTCGTGCAACATCTTCTCGACCTCCGACGACGCGGCGGCTGCGGTCGCCGCCGCCGGTACGCCGGTGTTCGCCTGGAAGGGCGAAACCCTGGAGGAATACTGGGACCTGGCGCTGGACGCGATCACCTTCACCCTGCCCGACGGCACGCTCACCGGCCCCGAGCTGGTGGTGGACGACGGCGGTGACGTGACCCTGCTGATCCACAAGGGCTACGAGCTGGAAAACGGTTCGGACTGGGTCAACACGCCGAGCGACAATCACGAAGTCAAGGTCATCAAGGATCTGCTCAAGAAGGTTGCCAAGGAGCGCCCCGGCTACTGGACCCGCGTGGTCAAGGACTGGCGCGGCGTCTCGGAAGAGACCACCACCGGCGTGCACCGCCTGTACCAGATGATGGAAGCCGGCAAGCTGCTGGTGCCCGCCATCAACGTCAACGACTCGGTCACCAAGTCGAAGTTCGACAACCTCTACGGCTGCCGCGAATCGCTGGCCGACGGCATCAAGCGCGCCACCGATCTGATGATCGCCGGCAAGGTCGCGGTGGTCTGCGGCTATGGCGACGTCGGCAAGGGCTCGGCGCACTCGCTGCGCGGCCTCGGCGCGCGCGTGATCGTCACCGAGATCGACCCCATCAATGCCCTGCAGGCGGCGATGGAAGGCTTCCAGGTCGACACCGTCGAAGGCACGCTGGGCCTCGCCGACATCTACGTCACCACCACCGGCAACAAGGACATCATCACGCTCGAGCACATGCGCGCGATGAAGCACAACGCGCTGGTCTGCAACATCGGCCACTTCGACAACGAGATCCAGATGGATCGTCTGAACAGCGCCGAAGGCGTGGTGAAGATGAACATCAAGCCGCAGGTCGACCACTACACCTTCGCCAACGGCAAGAGCATCTACATCCTCGCCGAAGGCCGTCTGGTGAACCTCGGCTGCGCCAACGGCCACCCGGCCTTCGTGATGAGCAACTCCTTCTCCAACCAGACGCTGGCGCAGATCGACCTCTGGAAGAACAAGGACAAGTACGAGAAGACCGTCTACCGCCTGCCCAAGAAGCTGGACGAGGAAGTCGCCGCACTGCACCTGGCGCAGATCGGCGTGAAGCTGACCAAGCTGACGCAGGAGCAGGCCGACTATCTCGGCGTGCCGGTGGAAGGCCCGTACAAGCCCGAGCACTACCGCTACTGAGTGCGTGAGGCGGGAGGAGTGAGAGGTGAGGCGTGAACGGCGGCATCACGACTTGGAGGTTTGGCGCGATGCGCTTGACCTGGTTGAAACGGTCTATCGCGTCACCGCTTCATTCCCTCCCGATGAGCGCTTCGGACTGACATCGCAGTTGAGGCGCGCTGCGGTCAGCGTACCGTCTAACATCGCTGAAGGCTCTGCACGCAAGTCGCGGGCAGAGCTTTTGCATTTTCTACACATGGCGCGCGGCTCTCTGGCCGAAATCGAAACCCAGCTGCAAATTTCCCGTCGCCTCAGGTATTTGGGCGAAGACGAAGCATTAGACGAATTACTCGACCGGGTTTTTGCCAAGCTGGGGGCACTGCTGAACTCCCTCAAATCTCGATCAGCCTGAGCGACAGCGTCCTGCTTTTCCGCCTCACGCCTTTCGCCTCACGGACGACATGAAGATCCACCACCTCAACTGCGGCTCCATGTGTCCGCATGGCAGGCGCCTGATGCAGGGCGAGGGCTCTTGGCTGGAGCCGGCGCGCATCGTCTGCCATTGCTGGCTGATCGAAGGCCGCCGGGGGCTGACCCTGGTCGATACCGGTCTGGGCACCGCACAGGTCAACGGCCTGGTGCACGGGTATCTGAAGGCCCTGATGCGCCCGAAGCTGAGCCTCGCGGAAACCGCGCTGGCGCAGGTGCAGGCGCTGGGCTTCAAGGCCAGCGACGTGCGCGACATCGTGCTCACCCATCTCGACTTCGATCACGCCGGCGCGCTTGCCGACTTCCCCGATGCGACCGTGCATGTGCACGCGCCGGAGCTCGCCGCCGCGCAGGCCCCGGCCACGCTGATCGAGAAGCAGCGCTACGAGGCGCGGCTGTGGGCGCACGGCCCGAAGTGGCAGACCCACCAAGCTTCCGGCGAGCGCTGGAACGGCTTCGAGGCGGTGCGCGCACTCGGCGACGGCGACGACGAGATCCTGCTGCTGCCCTTGGCCGGCCACACCCGCGGCCATACCGGAGTCGCAGCGAAGGACGGCGACAGCGGCTGGCGCCTGCACTGTGGCGACGCCTATTTCTTCCACACCGAGGTCGAAGCTGAAGGCCATTGCCCGACCGGCCTGAATGTCTTCCAGACGCTGCTGGCGGTGGACAACAGCGCCCGCAAGAGCAATCAGTCACGCCTGCGCCAGCTCAACGCCCAGGGTGGTGTCGGCCTCAACAGTGCGCACTGCCCCCACGAATACGCCCGAGATACCGCCGCATGAACCACGCACACGACCTGCATTTTTCCTTCGAGCTGTTCCCGCCGCGCACGCCGGTGGGCTGGACCAATCTGCCGCGCCTGATCGGCGAGCTGGCCTCGGTGAAGCCGGCCTTCTTCAGCGTCACCTACGGCGCCGGCGGCAGCGACCAGAACGGCACCTACGACACCCTCATCAAGGTGATCGAACAAACCGGCATCGAGGCCGCACCGCACCTCACCTGCATCGGCTCCACCCGCGCCAGCATCGCCACGCTGCTGGAGCAGTACAAGGCCGCCGGCGTGCGCCGCATCGTCGCCCTGCGCGGCGATCTGCCTGCCACCGCGATGAGCAATGCCGCGCCTGGCGAGTTTCGCTATGCCAACGAGCTGGTGAGCTTCATCCGCGAGACCCACGGCAGCCACTTTCAGCTGGAAGTCGCCGCCTACCCGGAGGTGCATCCGCAGGCCGCCAACCCGGAGGCCGACTTCGCCGCCTATGTGCGCAAGGTCAAGGCCGGCGCCAATGGCGCGGTAACCCAGTACTTCTACAACGCCGACGCCTACTTCGATTTTGTCGAGCGCTGCGAGAAGGCGGGCCTGGGCATACCGGTGGTGCCGGGCATCATGCCCATCGTCAACTACGCCCAGCTACAGCGTTTCAGCGACGCCTGCGGCGCCGAAGTGCCGCGCTGGCTGCGCCTGCGCCTGGAAAGCTACGGCGAGGACAAGGCCAGCCTGCAAGCCTTCGGCCTGGAGGTGGTCACCCGTCTGGCCGAGACCCTGCTCAAGGGCGGCGCGCCGGGCCTGCACTTCTACACCCTCAACCAGGCCGAACCGACGCTGAAGCTCTGGCGCAATCTGGGCTTGCCGACAGGCTAGGGGAATAGGTCAGGATGTCGATGCGCATGCGTTTTGCGTATGCCCATGGACCCGCACCTTTGAGGATTCCCCCTTGCGCACCACCTTGTCGCGCCTGAGCGCGCTGGCACTCGCCGCCGCCCTGCCCCTGGCCTCGCTGGCCGCCGCCGAGGCGCCTGCCCCCAAGCGCCTGGCGATCCGCGCCGCGCAACTCATCGACGGCAGCGGTGCGGCGCCAGTCCGCAACGCGGTGGTGCTGATCGAGGGCGAACGCATCACCGCCGTCGGTAGCGGGCTGGCGGTGCCGGCCGGAGCAGAGGTCATCGACCTCGGTGCCGCCACGCTCACCCCTGGCTTGATCGACTGCCACACCCATATCAGCGGC
Source organism: Stagnimonas sp. FW305-C-60 (assembly GCF_058782965.1). Taxonomy (NCBI): domain Bacteria; kingdom Pseudomonadati; phylum Pseudomonadota; class Gammaproteobacteria; order Nevskiales; family Nevskiaceae; genus Stagnimonas; species Stagnimonas sp. FW305-C-60. Next base: position 1,064,770 of record NZ_JBYSYF010000001.1, on the reverse strand, counting down.
GAGTCCGGCGACTACTACCAGACCCTGGTGCGCGAGAGCGCCATCGACGCCGCGGTGCGCGCCCACGTCTATGCCGGGCGCACCCTGTTGGCCGGCTTCACCAGCATCCGCGACCTGGGCTCCGAGGATTTCCTCGACATCGCCCTGAAGAAGGCCATCGACGACGGCAGCGTCGTTGGCCCGCGCATCGACGCCGCCGGCCACGGCATCGGCGCCACCGGCGGCCACGCCGATCTCACCGGCGTCTCGCCGTATCTGCACATCGACGGCTTCAACGGCGTCGCCGACGGCGTCGAGGCGGTGCGCCTGAAAGTGCGCGAGCAGGTGAAGCACGGCGCCGGCGTGATCAAGCTGGTCGCCACCGCCGGCGTGCTCTCGGAAGAGGACTCGGTGGGTGCGCCGCAGTACACGCAGGAAGAGATGAACGCCCTGGTCGATGAGGCGCACCGCTGGGACCGCAAGGTGGCGGCGCACGCGCACGGCGCCGAGGGCATCAAGATGGCGATCAAGGCCGGCGTCGACTCGGTCGAGCACGGCAGCTTCATTGACGACGAGGGCATCCGCCTGATGAAGCAGCACGGCACCTGGCTGGTCGCCGACATCTACAACGACGACTACATCCTCGCCGAGTTCGGGCGCCTCAACTATCCGCAGAAGATTCTCGACAAGGAGCGCCTGGTCGGCCGCGTGCAGCGCGAGAACTTTCGCAAGGCCGCGAAAGCCGGGGTGAAGATCGCCTACGGCACCGATGCCGGCGTCTATCCGCATGGCGGCAACGGCAAGCAGATGACGAAGATGGTGGAGTGGGGCCTCACCCCCATACAGGCGATTGTTGCCGCCACCGGCAACGCCGCCGAACTGCTGGGCTGGCAGAAGAACGTCGGTCGCATCGCACCCGGCCTCTATGCCGACCTGATCGCGGTCGCCGGCGACCCGCTCAAGGACATCGCCGAGTTCGAGCGCGTGCAGTTCGTGATGAAGGGCGGCGTGGTCTACAAGCAGGGCGGCGAACCGCTGGCACGCACGCCCTGAGCGCGGCGCCGTAACAGCGGCTGTAGGCCCGCCCTGACGGCCCGCGGCGAGCGCGAGCAAAGTCACTGCAATCTCGGCGGCGCGGCTTCAAACTAGTCGCCATGAACCACCCCAGCCCCGAACGCTGGCAGCGCATCGAGGCGCTGCTGCACCGCGCGCTCGACACCGAGCCGGCGCGGCGCGCGGCGCTGTTGCAGCGCGAATGCGGCGACGACAGCGCGTTGCGCGCCGAGGTCGAGACCCTGCTCGCCGCCAGCACCGCCGACAGCGTGCTCAGCGAAGCCATCGGCCTGCGTGGCCCGACGCTGACCGGCGCGGCCGCCGAACTGCCCGCCGGCAGCCGCCTCGGCCCCTGGCGCATCGAGGCCCTGGTCGGGCGCGGCGGCATGGGCGAGGTCTACCGCGCCGAGCGCGCCGACGGCGAGTACCAGCAGACGGTGGCGATCAAGGTGTTGCGCGCCGAGGCCGCCGCGCATCTCGACCGCTTCCACACCGAGCGGCGCATCCTGGCGCGGCTGGAGCACCCGGGCATCGCCCGGCTGCTCGACTCCGCCACCAGCCCGGACGGCCGGCCGGCGATGGTGATGGAATGGGTAGCGGGCCTGAGCTTGTCCGAGCACTGCCGCCTGCACCGCAGCAGCCTGGCCGAGCGCCTGGCGCTGTTCCGCCAGGTCTCCGAGGCGGTGGCGTATGCCCATGCCCATCTGGTGATCCACCGCGATCTCAAGCCCGGCAACATCCTGGTCGGCGCCGACGGCCGGGTGAAGCTGCTCGACTTCGGCATCGCCAAGCTGCTCGACCCCGGCGCCTGGAACGAAACCGCGCAGACCGAAACCCAGCTGGCGCCGCTCACCCCCGGCCATGCCGCGCCCGAGCAGTTGCAGGGCCTGCCGGTGACCACCGCCACCGATATCCACGCGCTCGGCGTGGTGCTCTACGAGCTGCTCAGCGGCCAGCCGCCCTGGCGGCTGGCGAACCTGCCGGTGTCGGTGGCGCTGCACAAGCTGCTCAGCGAGGCGCCCGCGCCGCTGAGTGAGGCCGCCGCGCAAAACCCGCAGCCGCCGGTGCCGGCGCGGCAGCTGGCCGGCGATCTCGACGCCATTCTCGCCAAGACCCTGCGCAAGGATCCGCGCGAGCGCTACGCCACGGTGGCGGCGCTGATCGCCGATCTCGACCGCCACCTCGCCGGCGAGCCGGTGGCCGCGCGCCAGGGCGGCGAGTGGTATCGCGTCGGCAAGTTCCTGCGCCGCAACCGGCTGGCGGTGGCGGTGGCCGGCCTGGTGCTGGCGATGGCGGCGGGCTTCGTCTGGCAGCTGGCGCGCGCCGAGCGCCGCGCCCAGCAGGAGGCCGCCGCCGCGCGGCAGGTCACCGACTACCTGGTGTCGCTGTTCGAGGCCGCCGACCCGGACCGCACCGGCGGCCAGCCGATCGAGCCGCGCCTGCTGATCGACACCGGCCGCAAGAAACTCGACGAGGAGCTGCGCGAGCAACCGCAGCTGCGCGCGCGCCTGCTGGGCACGCTCGGCCATCTCTACCAGCTGATCGGCCTCAACGAGGAGGCCAAGGCCAGCCTCGACGAGGCGCTGCAATTGCAGGCGGCGACCGGGCTCGACGACCCGGCGCAGGCGGCCACGCTCTGGTACGAGCTGGGCACCGCCCACGACGCGCTCAACGAATACCAGGCCGCGATCGCCGCCTTCCAGAAATCCCTGGCGCTGCGCCGCGGCGGCGCCGATGAAGACGCCGAGCTGGTCAACGACACGCTCACCAGCCTGGGACTGATCCAGCAGCGCGCCGGCGATGTGAAGGGCGGCATCGCCCATCTCGAACAGGCGCTGGCCCGCTACCGGGCGCAGGGCAATCGCGCCGGCCAGGCCGATGCGCTCACCTATCTGTCCGAGAGTTATCAGATGGACGGCCGCAACGCCGAGGCCCTGCAGGCCATCGACCAGGCGCTGGCCTTGCAGAAGGCCGAGGTGGGCGAGGCGCACCCGGACTACTGGCGCATCCTCGGCTTCAAGTCCAGCCAGCTGTATCTGAGCGGCGACTACCGGCCGGCCGAGCAGGCGGCGCGCACCACGCTCGCCGGCTACCAGAAAGTGTTTGGCGCCGACGCCGCGCCCACCAACAACATCCGCTACCGGCTGGCGACCACGCTGTACGGCCAGGGCCGGCTGGGCGAGGCGCTGGCGGTGATGCAGGCCACCGCCGACAGCGAGCGGCGCAGCACCGGCGGCGACAATCCCAGCTTCGCGCAGACGCTCAACGAGCTGGGCCTCTACCAGCTGGTGCAGGGCGATCTGCCGGCGGCGCGACGCACGCTGGAAGAGAGCCGGCGCATCTGGCTCGCCAGCGAGGACCGCGACAGCCGCTTCGCCAACGGCAACCGCCTGACGCTGGCGCGCTGCCTGCTCGCCCAGGGCCAGCTGTCGGCGGCGCAGGCGCTGCTGGCGGCGGAGATTCCGGCGGCGCTGACCGGGAGCCGCGCCGATGTCGAACGTGGACGGCGCGAGCTGCTGCTGGCCGAGCTGGCCCTGGCCGAGAACGCCCCCGATGCCGAGGTGCAGGCGCACCAGCAGCGCGCGCTCGCGCTGCTGACGCCCGAGCACCGCGCCCGCGAGGACGTCGCGCGCGGCCAGAGCCGGCTGCTGCTGCGCGCCGGCCGCGCCGACGCCGCCGAAGCGGCGCTGCGCGAGCAGATCGACCGGCTCGCGGCCAAGGACGATGCGCAGGCGCCCTGGCTGATCGCCCTGCGCCTGGATCTCGCCGAGGCGCTGCTGGCGCAGCAGCGGCCCGCCGAGGCGGCGGAGCTGCTACGCGGCCTCGCGCCCTTGATGGCCACCGCCCTGTCGGAGTTCTCGCCGGAGCACGCGCGCCTGCGGCGGCTGCTAACCCAGGCCGGCAGCTAAAGCCGCCGCGCTATAGCACCGCACCCAGTTCGCGGGTCAGCCAGGCCTTGGCGGCCACCCAGTCGCGGCGCACGGTGCGCTCGGTGACGCCCAGCGCCTGGGCGGTCTCGATGTCGCTGTAGCCGGCGAAGTAGCGGCATTCCACCACCTCGGCCAGGCGCGGCGCGAAGCCGGACAGCGCGCGTAGCGCGTGATGCACCGCCAGCACGGTCTCGCCGTCTTCGACGGTGAAGTCGGCCAGCTCTTCGTCCAGCTCCACCCGCTCCAGCGCGCCACCGCGCTTGGTGGCCAGCTGGGCGCGTACCTGGTCGATCAGCAGATGCCGCATGGTGACCGAGGCCACCCGCAGGAAGTGCTCATGGCTCTCGAAGCCGGCGCTGCCGTCGAGCTTGAGAAAGGCCTGGTGGACCAGCGCGGTGGTGGTCATGGTCTGCGGCGACAGTAGCTTGATGCGCTCGCGGTGAGCGGCGCGTTTGAGATCGGCGTACAGCGTCGGCGCCAACGCCCGCACGCTCTGCAGCAGGGCCGGCGGGCAGTAGCTCTCCAGCGCCAGCTCGGCGTCATCGGTGCTTGGGCTGTAGGCGAACTCGACGGTCATTTGGCGGCGCTCCCAGGGCGATTGTGCCGCATGCGCGGGGCGGCGATGTCCGGTCCGCGGCGCGAAATCCGTAACTGTTCACATCGGTGGGAAATGAAGCCCGCCGCCACTGGAGCCGCCTCATGCACAAACCCCACATCACCCTCGCCCTGATCCTGAGCCTGAGCGCCGGCCGGGCCGCCGCCGCACCGCCGCCCGAGCCGGAGGCCCCGGCACCGACGCCGGCGGTGGTCGAAGCCGCGCAGGACAAGGCCAGCGAGAAGCTGGAGCGCCAGAGCGACCGCGTCGGCCAGGCGGTGGAGCGGCGCGTCGACCAGACCACCGACCGCGCCGTCGACCAGGTGCTGAACAAGGCGCTGGACTCGCTGTTCGGCCGCTAGCGTGCAGGCACTCTCGCCCAGCGCGCGCTGGCCGCTGTGGATCGCGGCGGCGCTGGCGCTCGCCTATCTGCCGGCCTGGTGGGCCAGCTACCAGTTCGACGACTACAAGGTCATCGTCGGCAACCCGGTGGTGCAGTCCTGGCCTGCGCTGGCGGCGGACTTCGGTACCGGCATCCGCCCCCTGCTAAAGCTCGGCTACTGGCTGAGCTGGCGGCTGGGCGCGGGCGCGCCCTGGGCGTTCGTCACCCTCAACCTCGGCCTGCATCTGGCCGCCAGCGGACTGGTCTATGCTCTCGGCCGCCGCCTGTACGCCCTCACTGGCGTCGCCGCCGAGCCGGCCCGGCTGGCGGCGCTGCTGGCGGCACTGCTGTTTGCCCTGCACCCCGCGCAGACCGAGGCGGTGACCTATATCTGCGGCCGCTCCAGCGCCCAGTCCGGCCTGCTGATGCTGGCCGCGCTCCTGGCCTACGACCGCCAGCTCGGCGGCGGCCCGCGCTGGCCCGCCGTGCTGCTCTGGCTGGCGGCCCTGGCCAGCAAGGAAACCGCCGCCGTGCTGCCGCTGGCGCTGCTGCTCTGGGACGCGCTGGCGCGCCCGGACGACGCCTGGCACGCACGGCTGCGGCGGCTCGCCCCCTATGCCCTGCTGCTGGCGCTGGCGGCACTGCTGGCGCTGCCGCACAGCAATTACCGCGACTTCTTCGCCACCAGCCTCGCCACCCGCAGCCCGGTCGACAACGCCCTGCAACAGATCCCCGCTCTCGGCTGGCTGTTGCGCGGCGCGCTGCTGCTGCGCGCGCCCAACATCGACCCCGATCTGCGCCCGGTCGCTGGCGTCGACGCCGCCCTGCTGATGCCGGCCGCGCTGCTGCTGGGCCTGCTGCTGCTGGCGCTGGCTCTGCGCCGCTGGCGCTGGCCGGCGTTCTGCGCGGCCTGGGCCCTGGTCTTTCTGTTGCCGACCAATTCGCTGCTGGCGCGGCTGGATCTCGCCAACGACCGCCAGCTCTACCTGCCGCTGGCGGCACTGGCCTGGAGTCTGGGCTGGGCGCTGGCCTGGCTGGCGCGCGGTCGGCCCGCCAGCGGCCGCCTGCTGGCCGGTGCGCTGCTCTCGGCGCTGGCGACGCTGACGGCGCTGCGCAATCTCGACTACCGCAGCGAGTCGGCGCTGTGGGCGGCCACCCTGCTGGAGTCGCCGGAGAAGGCGCGGGTGCTCAGCAATCAGGGCGCCGCGCTGTGGCTCTCGGGCGAGCCCGGCGCGGCGGAGGCGGCGTTTCGCGCCGCCCTCGCCCGCGACCCCGGCTATGCCCCGGCGCGCACCAATCTGCGCCGCCTCACTGGCGAGTAGGCCGCACAAGCCTTGCGCGCATGTCCGCTTGCCGACGCCGATTCCGTAATGAAGGGCAGGAAGGCGCAAACCGCCTGCCATCGATCAACCCCTGGAGAGCCTCATGAACCGCCGCACCACCACCCTCGCCTTGTTGCTGCTGTTGGCCGGCACCGCCGGTGCCGCCGATCCGTTTGCCGGTATCCCGGCCATCCCCAGCCCGGATGCCCAGGGCAACGCCGACTGCAGTGGCTTTGAGACCGTCATCGCCCAGCTCTACGAGTCGATCAATGCCCGCGAGCAGCAGATCAACGACGAGCAGGACCGCCTGGAGCCGCTGGTGCAGGCCGAGCAGCAGGCGCAGATCGCGGCGGCCATGCAGGGCCAGGTGCTCGACAGCCAGGCGGTCATGGCCAGCTACCAGGGTCTCAGCAGCGCCGCCGCCGCCAATCTGGAAACCGACGCCGACTGCATCGCCTGGAGCCATGACGGCGGCATGAGCCAGAACTTCGGCGTCAGCAAGGGCCTGGCGCCGGCGGTGCGCGAGGCGCGCCAGCATCTGCATGCGCAGCTCAAGGCCGCGCCCGAGTCCGAATACCAGGCGACCTGGCAGCGGCTGGCGCCGCAATACGTGGCCCAGCTCAACAGCGCGCTGGCCAGCGGCAAGACCCGCAATGCCCAGTGCGCCAGCGCCTACCAGACCCGCACCCAGCAGTCGGCGGCGCAGCTCAAGGGCAACATCAAGAAGCTGATGCTGTTGCAGAGCGACGCCGAGCTGTATCGACTCAAGCGGGCGCTAAGCCTGGCGCAGGACGGCTCGACGCTGTGCATGGACCTCGGCCAGCGGCTCTACGACTACGCCGGTGGCGTCAACGCCGTGCGCGGCTACACTGCGGCCGGACGCAGCGCCTCGGCGCCCAGCTCGGTCGGCGACCTCAAGCAGTCGATCACCGAGAAGGTCAAGGACGGCGCGGTCGGCAAGGCGCTGGACAAGGCCTTTGGCTCGCTGTTCGGCAATTGAAGGTCCGGTACAGAGGAGAAACACCGTGCGCAAGATCCTGCTGCTCATCCTGGCCTGCGGCGCCGCCAGCGGCGCCCAGGCCGAAGGCCAGAAGCCCGGCCTGTGGAGCGTCACCATGACCATGCACTTCGCCAAGGGCGGGCCGCAGATCCCGCCCGAGCAGCAGGCGATGATGCAGCAGATGGGCATCAACCCCCTGGGGCCGATGACCCACCAGTACTGCCTGACGCCGGAGATGGCCAAGCAGGAGGAAACTCCGGGGCTCAAGGGCGAGGACGGTTGCGAGGCGAAGAACCTCAAGCACAGCGGCAATACCGTCACCGCCGACTGGGTTTGCAGCGGCCGCATGAAGGGCAAGGGCCAGTTCAAGATGACCAGCACCGGCAGCAGCTACAACGGCGGCTGGTCCTTTGCCGGCACCAGCAGCGACGAGGGCATGGCCGGCCCGCTGGAGATGAGCAGCGAACTCAAGGGCCAGTGGCTGGGCGCGGACTGCGGCAAGGTCCGGCCGATGAAAACGCGCTGATTCAGCCGAGCAGCAGATTCCACAGCGGCACGCTGGCGAGCGAGAGCAGGATGCCGACGCCGACCACGGTGTTGGCCAGGGCCGGCGCCAGCCCGGACTGCTGGGCGAGGATGCCGGCGGAGATCATCGGCGCGGTCGCCGCCTGCAACAGACCCACCTCGTAGGGCGTGCCGCTGACGCCCAGCAGCCGGCCGCTGAGCAGCACCAGCAGCGGCGCCAGACCGAGCTTCCAGGCCAGGCCAGCGGTCATCGGCTTGAGGTGCACGGCGAGGTCCGAGGGCTTGAACTGCAAGCCGACGGCGAACAGGGCCATCGGCGACAGCGCCACGCCGATCCGGTGCAATACGTCCTCGGCCAGCGGCGGCCAGCCGCCCAGGGCGCCGACCGCGAAGCCCGCCAGCATGGCGATGAACGGCGGGAACTTGGCCACCCGCAGCAGCACCTCGCGGGCACTGGTGGCGGTGCCGGCGAACCAGGACGCGGTGAACACCCCCAGCGTCGCCAGCGCCAGGAAGGAGCCGGCCTGATCGGCCAGCACCGCGGCACCGAGATGATCCTTGCCACGCAGCGCTTCGATCAGCGGAATACCAGTGAACGAGGTGTTGCCGAAGCCGGCGACCAGCGCCAGAGCGCCGACCGTGCCGCGCTGCCAGCCCAGCCAGCGGCCGAGCAGCACCATCACCAGCAAGGCGCCCAGCGCGGTGCCCCACATCGCCATCACCGGAAACCACAGACCGGGCTCCAGATGCAGCTTGGGGATCAGCTCCAGCACCAGCGCCGGGAAGGCGATGTTGAGCACGAAGCCGTTGAGGCCCGGCACCCAGCCGGCGGCGTCGGGACGCACACGCACGGTGATGGCGCCTAGCGCCATGCACACCGCCAGCAGGATCAGGGCGCTCATGCGCCGCCCACCAGCCGGTCCAGCCCAAAGCTGCGTGGATTGAGGATCAGATGGGGATCGTGCGCCCGCTTCGCCGCCACCAGCGCCTGCACCACCGCCGGCCGCGCGCGGCGCGCGAATTCCTCGCCCCACTTGCTGCCGACGCCGTGCTCGGCGCTGAAGGTGCCGCCGTACTCGGCGGTGACATCGAACACCCGCGCGATCAAGGCCGCGCTTTCCGCCGCCACCGGCCGCTCGCCGGAACCCAGCAGGTGCAGGTGCGCGCCGCCGACGCCGGCATGGCCGAAGGCGACGAAGTCGATGTGCGGGTAGTCGCTACGCAGCGAGGCTTCCAGCGCCGCGAGGTAGTCGCCGAAGCGGGCGATCGGCGCGGCAGTGTCGAAGGCCAGGCGGCCGCCACCGCGCTGCTTCATGGCGTGGTTGCTGGCCTCGGTGATCGAGTGGCGGATCGCCTTCAAGGCCTTGAGCGGCGCATAGCCGATCAGCGCATCCGGCAGCGCCAGGGTCTCGGCCAGGAAGCCGTACAGGCGACCGGCGAGATCCTCGTCCGGATCCACCGACTTGATCTGCAGCAGGAGATAGAAATTGGCGCCGGGATCGCGCTCGAAGGGCAGGCGGAATTCCGCACCCTTGAGTTCGCGTACGAGCTGCATGGCACGCTGGCCGATGAACTCGAATTCCTCGATGTCGGTGCCGAACACGCCGCGCGCGGCCGCCAGAATCTGCATGGCCTCGGGCATCGACGCCGCCGGGATCAGCGCCGCCTCGCGCTGCGCCGGCAGCGGATGCAGGCGCAGACGGGCGCGGGTGATGAGGCCCAGCACGCCCTGGGTGCCGATCAGGCCATAAGCCGGATCGGGCGCGGCGGAGTCAATGACCAAGCGTTCCGGATCGGGCTGCTGCCAACGCGGGCCGGCGGTCTCCGGGGCGACGCTGCCGTCGGCCCACAGGCCCCAGACCGCATCGGCGAGGTGCGCGGCCGTGCCATAGCAGATGGCGTTGGCGCCGGCCGAGCCGTTGGCGATGCAGGCGCCGACGCTGGCGCTGCTGGTGCTGCCCATCTCCATCGGCCAGACCAGGCCCAGCGGCTCCAGTTCGGCATTGAGCGTGTCGACCGCGACACCGGCCTCGACGGTGGCGGTGCGCGCCTCGGCGTCGATGCTCAAGATGCGTTTGAGCTTTTCCAGCGACAGCACCGCCTCGCCTTCCGGCCGCTGCGCCTCCACCAGGCCGGTGCGGCCGGCGCTGACCACCAGTGGGCTGCGGGCCGCCTGGGCGGCTTGCAGCAGGGCGGCCAGCTCGGCCTCGTCCTGCGGCAGCAGCACTGCCGGGGTGTGGCCGGGCGCGCCGCGCTCGGGGATGGCGTAGCGGCGGCAGCGCTCCGGCTCGTCCACGAAACGGGGGCCGAGCAGCTGTTGCAGAGGAGCAAGCGACGACATGGCAGACAGCCGCGCGGGGCGGCGGGAATTGCGGGTGCGCAAGCTTACGCAGTCGCGCCCGCGCTGGCGACTGTCGCGGCTCCTCCGGCCGCAGTAAGCGGAGCGTTGCGGGGCGATGGACAATCACTGCATTCCCAGAACGCCGGTCGCCCGCATGTCCATTACTCCCGAATCGCCGGTGCGCCTCGAACGCCGCGCGCCGCTGCTGATCGTCACCATCGACCGTCCCGAGGCGCGCAATGCCGTCGATGGCGCCACCGCCCGCGCGTTGGCCGAGGCCTTCCGCGCCTTCGACGCCGATCCGGAGTTGAAGGTCGCCATCCTCACCGGCGCCGGCGAACACTTCTGTGCCGGTGCTGACCTCAAGGCGGTGGGCAGCGGCGACGCGCAGCGGGCCAACCGGCTGGCGCCGGACGGCGACGGGCCGATGGGCCCCAGCCGCATGCAGTTGAGCAAGCCGGTGATCGCGGCGGTGAGCGGCTACTGCGTGGCCGGCGGCATCGAGCTGGCCTGCTGGTGCGATCTGCGCGTCGCCGACGAGACCGCAGTGTTCGGGGTGTTCTGCCGGCGCTTCGGGGTGCCGCTGATCGACGGCGGCACCCTGCGGCTGCCGCGCCTGATCGGCATGAGCCGGGCGCTGGATATGATCCTCACCGGCCGGCCGGTGACTGCCGCCGAAGCCTTCGAGATCGGGCTGGCCAACCGCCTGGCCCCGGCCGGCCAGGCGCTGGCCGCCGCCGAGGCGCTGGCGCTGCAGCTGGCGGACTTCCCCCAGCAATGCCTGCGCAACGACCGCCGCAGCGCCTATGAGCAATGGGGCCTGGACGAGCCGGCGGCGCTGGCCAACGAATTCCGCCTGGGCATGGCGACCCTGCAATCCGGCGAGACCCTGGCCGGCGCCGCGCGCTTCAGTGGTGGCGGCGGCCGGCACGGTCGCTTCGACGGCGGCGGCGAGTCCTGATGCGCGTGCGCCGCTATGCCGCCACCCTTGCCCTGCTGACCCTGCCCGCCGCCGCCCAGCCGCCGGTGCAACTGGCACCGGTCACGGTCAGCGCCACCCGCGTCGCCACGCCCACCGACGAGGTGCCGGCAGCGATCAGCCGGCGCGAGCCCGACGCGGCTGAGCTGGGCGTGAATCTTTCCGAGCTGCTCGACGGCGTTCCGGGCCTGCTTACCCGCGACCGCAACAACTACGCGCAGGACACCCAGATCTCGCTGCGCGGCTTTGGTGCGCGCTCCGCCTTCGGCATCCGAGGCCTGCGCCTGTACCTGGACGGCATCCCGGCCAGCCAGCCGGACGGCCAGGGGCAGGTCTCGCACTTTCCGCTTGCCGCCGCCGACCACGTCGAGGTCTTGCGCGGGCCGTTCTCGGCGCTCTACGGCAATTCCTCCGGCGGCGTGATCCAGTTGTTCAGCCGCGACGGCGGTGCCAGGCCGGAAACCCGGCTCGACAGCGCCTACGGCAGCAACGGCCGCCAGCGCTGGTCGGCCAGCTTGAGCGGGCCGCTGAGCCCGGAGGCTGGGGCCGGCGATTTCAGCTTCGCGCTCAGCCGCTTCGAAACCGACGGCTACCGCGCCCACAGCGCCGCCAGCCGCGAGAACCTCTACGGCAAGCTGCGCTTCGATCTTGGCGAGGGCCGACGACTGAGCCTGCTGCTCAGCCACTTCGACAGCCCCGAGGCCCTGGACCCGCTGGGCCTCACCCGCGCCCAGGTGCAGGCCGATCCCCGGCAGGCGGCGCCGGCGGCACTGCTGTTCAACACCCGTAAGAGCACCGCCCAGAACCAGCTCGGTGCGGTGCTCAGCCAGAGTCTCGGCGCCGGCGAATTGCAGCTGCTGGCCTACGCCGGCCAGCGCGCGATCACGCAGTACCTGGCGGTACCGGTGGCGGCGCAGGCAGCGCCCGGCAGCGCTGGCGGCGTGGTCGATCTCGCCAGCGACTACGGCGGCGCCGACCTTCGCTACAGCCGGCAGACGCAGTGGCTGGCGCGGCCGCTGAGCCTGGTCGCCGGCCTCAGCTACGACCGCCTGCAGCAGCAGCGTCGCGGCTACGAGAACTTCGTCGGCGCCGACCTGGGCCTGCGTGGCGCCCTGCGCCGCGACGAGGACAACCGCGCCGACAGCCTCGACCAGTACTTGCAGGCCGACTGGCATTTCACGCCGCGCGCCTCGCTGCTCGCCGGGGTGCGCCACAGCCGGGTCGCCTTCCGTTCACAGGATCACTACTTCGCCACCGGCAACGGCGACGACAGCGGCGGCACCACCTATAGCGCAACCACGCCGGTGGCGGGCCTGCGCTGGGCGGCGCGGCCCTGGGCACAGCTCTATGCCGCCTACGGCACGGGCTTTGAAACCCCGACCTTCGCCGAACTGGCCTACCGGCCGGACGGCGAGCCCGGCCCCAACCTCGGCTTGCGTGCCGCCAAGAGCCGCAATGCCGAGCTGGGCGCCAAGCTGAGCCCGCGCGTCGGTTGGCGCAGCGAGCTGGCGCTGTTCGAAACCCGCAGTCGCGACGAGCTGGTGGTACTGACCAACAGCGGCGGCCGCAGTAGCTATGGCAATGCCGGACGCACACGCCGGCGTGGCGCCGAGTGGCAGCTCGTCGGCCAGTTGGCCCCGGACTGGCGACTGCAAGTGGCCGGTACCTGGCTGGAGGCCCGTGTGCAGGAGGAATACCGCGCCTGCACCGGCAGTCCTTGCCTCACGCCCAACACCACCATCGCGGCGGGCAATCGCCTGCCAGGCGTCGCCGACCAGCAGTGGCAGGCGCGCCTGGACTGGACACCGACGCCGGTCTGGCTGGGCTTCGTCGAGGCACGCTACCTGGGTTCGGTGCCAGTGGACGACCGCAACAGCGACTCCGCGCCGGCAGCGGCCTTGTTCGATCTCGGAGCCCGTTACCGCTGGCTGAGCGAGCACTGGAGCGCGAACGCCAGCCTGCGCATCGAGAATCTGCTGGACCGCGCCAGCATCGGCTCGGTGATCGTCAACGATGGCAACGGCCGCTACTACGAGCCGGCGCCGGGACGCGGCCTGCTGCTGAACCTGGGGCTGGAATTCCACTGAGACGCTTCAGACGCTAAGGTGGCCGGGTCTCCTTTCGCAGAGCCCCCACATGGATCGTCGTCGTCTTGCCGCTGGCATCGCCACTTGCTCCGCGCTGGCCCTGTTCCTGGCCGCCTGCGCGCAGCAACCGCCCCAGGCTACCGCCCCGATCGCCGCTCCCGCGCCGGCGGTGCAGCCGGCGCAGACGCCGGAACAGGCGGTGCAGCAGTTGTTCACCGACTATTGGGAAGAGGGCCTGCGACTGAGCCCGCTCAGCGCCACCTATGTCGGTGATGCCCGTTACAACGACCAGTTGCCGAACTTTCTGTCAGCGGAGTTCCGTGCGCAGGAGCTGGAGTTCAACCGCAAATGGCGGGCGCGGATCGCCGCCGTCGATCCCGCGCCGCTGGGCGCGCAGGACCGTCTCAGCCTGCAGATTCTCCTGCGCGAACTCGACAACGAGATCGAAGGTGCGCGCTTCCCCGGCTGGTTGCAGCCGATCAACCAGTTCTACAGCCTGCCCAATCAGATGGCACAGCTGGGTTCCGGCAGCTCGGCGCAACCGTTCAAGACGGTGCAGGACTACGACAACTGGCTCAAGCGCGCCGGGCAGATTCCAGTGCTGTTCGAGCAGGCCATCGCCAATATGCGCGAGGGTGTGGCCGCCGGCGTGGTGCAGCCACGGGTACTGATGGACAAGGTGCTGCCGCAGCTCGACGCACTGATCGTCGCCGAGCCGCAGAAAGCCCTGTTCTTCAAGCCGATCGACAATCTCCCCGCCGAGTTCAGCGCCGAAGACAAGGCGCGCCTGACCAGCGCCTACACCGCGCTGATCGGCGAAACGCTGATGCCGTCCTACCGCAAGCTGCGCGACTACATCCGCAACGACTACCTGCCCAAGACCCGCGCCAGCGTCGGCCTCGCTGCCCTGCCCGACGGCGCCGCCTGGTACGCCTACCGGGTGCGGACCACCACCACCACCGATCTCACGCCGGCGCAGATCCACCAGATCGGCCTGGACGAGGTGGCGCGCATCCACGGCGAGATGCGCAAGGTCATCAAACAGCTCAAGTTCAAGGGCGACCTCAAGCAGTTCTTCCACTTCCTCGATACCGACAAGCGCTTCGAGTTCAAGAGCGAGGAGGAACTGCTGGCCTACTACAACGGTCTGCGCGGCAAGGTCGAGGCGGGCAGCGCCAAGCTGTTCACCCTGCTGCCCAAGGCCGGGTTCGAGATCCGGCCGGTGGAGAGCTTCCGCAACAAGTCGGCGGCCGGTGGCAGCTACCAGTCGCCCAGCGAGGACGGCAGCCGACCGGGCATCTTCTACGTCAACACCTACGACCTGCCGACCCGCAAGATCTGGGACGCGGAGGATCTGTTCCTGCACGAGGCGATCCCCGGTCACCACTTCCAGTTGGCCTTGCAGCAGGAGCTGACCGACCTGCCGAAGTTCCGCCGCTTCGGCGGCGTCACCGCCTACATCGAGGGCTGGGGCCTGTATGCGGAATCGCTGGGCCGCGAGATTGGCGTCTATCAGGATCTCTACGACTACTTCGGTTATCTACAGAACGAGCTCTGGCGCGCGATCCGCCTGGTGGTGGATACCGGCCTGCACAGCAAGGGCTGGAGCCGCAAGCAGGTGATCGACTACATGCTCGCCAACTCGGCGCAGAGCGAAACCCAGGCGATTTCCGAGGCCGAACGCTACATGGCCATCCCCGGCCAGGCGCTGGCCTACAAGCTGGGCGAGCTGAAGATCAAAGAATTGCGCGCCCGCGCCGAACGGGCGCTGGGGCCGAAGTTCGACATCCGCGAGTTCCACCGCGAGGTGCTCAAGGATGGCGCGGTGCCGCTGGGCGTGCTGGACGCCAAGATTGATCTCTGGATCGCCACCCAGCGCGGCTAGCAGTCCGCGGATTTCATCCGGTCAGTCGGCGCTGCCGCGCAACAGCGCCTGAAACTGCGGATCGCGGCGTATCAGGTCCCAGTCCGGACTCAGGCGCAGATCCGTCAGTGTCAGCGGCCACTCGCCATACGGCTGCTGTAGCAGGCGCTGGAGTCTGGGCACGGCGAGATCTGCCCGCCCCAAGCCGGCCTCGGCGCGCGCGAGGAATTCCTCCATCACCGGCGTCCAGTAGGCGTCGCCTGCATTCTTGAGCAGCCTGAGCGACTCGGCGCCAGCCTGCTCGGTGGCGGATAGCGACCCCAGGCCAGCCTCGGCCGTCGCCAGCGAGGACCAGGCCGCGTAGTTGTCTGGCTCTCGCTGCACCACGGCGGTCAAGGCGGTGCGCGCCGCGCGGAAGCTGTCCTGCGCCTGCGCCGCCTGGCCCGCGCCATGCTGAGTCCAACCCAGGAAGGCTAGGTACAGGCCGCGATCAAAGTCGGCCGTAGCATCCAGATCCGCAATGAAGCGCTGCTGGGCTTCGATGATCGCGGCGCTGCGTCGCTGGTATTGCCAGAGCGTGAATTGCGCTGCACCGACGTAGTCCCAGGCGGTCAGCGGCAGGCCACGCAGACAGGCTTCGGCCTCCGCCAGCCGCCCCAGCGCGAGGTAGGCGGATGCCTTGCGGCCAAGCAGCTGCGCGTCGCCAGGGGTCAGATCCAGAGCCCGATCGAACATGAGCAGGGCGGCCTCGAACTGGCGCATCCCCATCAGCGTCAGGCCCCATTCCGCCAGTGCCGCCGCGTTCAGCGGGTCCAGGGCCAAGCTGGCCTCGAAGTACCGCAGCGAATCTTGCCAGCGCCCCAGTCGGCGCGCGATCAGTGCCAGCGCATAGGCCGGCTCCGCGTCATTGGGATAACGGCTGCGCAACTGCTGAAAGCTGGCATAGGCCTCGGGGTATTTCTGCTCTACCCAGTATTGGTAATAGGCCTCGGCCAACGCGGCCTGAAGGAGGTCGGGTTGCAGCATGCGCGCCTTTTCGGCGGCGAAACGCGCAGCATTTCCGGCTTCAGTGCTGCTGTCCTCGCCGTAGATGTAGCGCAGGGACAGGGTGCGCGAGCGCCAAGCCCAGGCGGCGGCGAAGCTGGGGTCTTGCTGCACAGCGCTGGCGAAATGCTGCGCTGCCTGCAGGCGATCCGCCGCCGTCGGCGAAGGGCGATTGACCAGTGCCAGGCCGCGCAGATAGTCGTCATACGCCTGGGCAACAGCGGTCGGTCGACGCGCGAGACTTTGCGCTTCCGCAGTGGAAAGATTGAGTCGCAGCGCTCCGACGACCGCGGCGGCAACCTCGGACTGCACGGCAAAGACATCGTCTGCGCGCCGGTCAAATTGCGCAGCCCAAGTCTGCGCGCCGCTCTGAGCCTCGCTCAGACGCAAGCGGATTCGGACCGTGGTGCCATTGCGCTGGACACTACCTTCCAGAAGATGACTGATGTCGAGCCGTCGAACCCATTCGGATAGCTGGGGCGGCGAAGAACCAGCCTCGGCAAGCGTCGACAGGCGGCTGACGACCCGCAAGCTCGGAAGAGCGGCCAATCGACTCAGCACCTCCTCCTGCATGCCGGTGGCGAAGTAACCATTGCTGGAATCATCGCTGAGGTTTTCGAACGGCAGCACGGCCAACACCGGGGACCGAGCTGGCCTGGGGTATTGCCAGTAGTGGCGAGCCAACAAGAGCGACACGATCAACAACGTCGCCCCGCCCAGCAGCACAGCAAGCTTGCGCAATTTGGCCGGGCGCGAAGGACTCGTCCAGATCAATTCAGCCGCACCGATGGCTTCGGCGTCGATGAGAAATACTTCTATCGGTTCGGCGATGTTCTTTAAGGTCTGCACGCCGATCGGGCGAAGCAGTTCACGCAGGCGACCATGAACTTGCGCGCGCACCGCGGCGGTCACCGCCACCCCGCCACTCGGCGCCAGACCCTGTACCCGCGCTGCAAGGTTGACGCCGTCGCCGAACAGGTCCGATCCGCGCACCTCGACATCGCCGAGATGAATGCCGATGCGAATCTGGGAGCGATCGTTGGGATCGCCGCCATCATTGCGGGCAGCTTGATCTTGTTGAATCGCCAGGGCGCAGTTGAGGGCAGCCAGCGCGCTATCAAAAGAGATCAGCATCCCATCGCCGATGGTCTTGATCTCCTTCCCGGCGTAGATGCGCACACAGCGCCGTACGGCTCGGTAGTGCCCGGCCAGTCGCCGCAGGGTGCCGACTTCATCGGCGCGAATCATCGCCGAGTAGCCGACCATGTCGGTAAACATCACCGCGGCCAATTTGCGTCGACCATCGCGGGTCTTCACTGGCTCCCCTGTGCGGCGGGCGCGCCACCGCTCTTTGATTTAGCTCCCGATCGGACTTGCGACGAATCTCCGACGCTACGACCTCACGGGTTCACGACTCCCCAACAAAGTCGCCTTAGCCCCATTTAACAACGTATTGCATTCGGAAGTAGTTGTACGCCGTCGGCAGTCTGGCTGCCAAGCCCCGCAGCAACCCGAGCGAGCAGAATCAGTGGTTCAAGAGCGGAAAAACAAAAAACCCCGGTTCTAATCGAACCGGGGTTTCCGTTTTTAAGAGCTTGGCAGTGTCCTACTCTCACATGGCTAACGCCACACTATCATCGGCGCTGAGCTGTTTCACTTCTGTGTTCGGGATGGGAACAGGTGGTTCCAACTCGCTATTGCCGCCAAGCAAACTGTTGACCAAATGCTGGAATCCAGCATCTAGAAATAATTTCGGTTTGTAGTTGAACGACTGAAGTCGCAATTCAATGCCAGATACTTAACGCTGATTAATCACATGTTCGCGAATAGCGAAAATGTTTGAGCGTTATATGATTAAGCCTCACGAGCAATTAGTACGCGTTAGCTGAATGTGTTACCACACTTACACACCGCGCCTATCAACCATGTGGTCTACATGGGCTCTTTAGGGAGGTTAAACCTCCGCGAAGTCTCATCTTGAGGTGGGCTTCCCGCTTAGATGCTTTCAGCGGTTATCCCGTCCGTATATAGCTACCCAGCGATGCCACTGGCGTGACAACTGGAACACCAGAGATACGTTCAACCCGGTCCTCTCGTACTAAGGTCAACTCCTCTCAAACTTCGAACGCCCACGGCAGATAGGGACCGAACTGTCTCACGACGTTCTGAACCCAGCTCGCGTACCTCTTTAACCGGCGAACAGCCGGACCCTTGGGACCTGCTACAGCCCCAGGATGAGATGAGCCGACATCGAGGTGCCAAACACTGCCGTCGATATGGACTCTTGGGCAGTATCAGCCTGTTATCCCCGGAGTACCTTTTATCCGTTGAGCGATGGCCCTTCCATACAGAACCACCGGATCACTTACACCTACTTTCGTACCTGCTCGACTTGTTTGTCTCGCAGTCAAGCTACCTTATGCGTATGCACTCAAAAGCGCGATTTCCGACCGCGCTGAGGTAACCTTCGCACTCCTCCGTTACTCTTTGGGAGGAGACCGCCCCAGTCAAACTACCCGCCATACAATGTCCCTGACTGCGATAAGCAATCTAGGTTAGAACTTCAAGTTTATCAGGGTGGTATTTCAAGGTTGCCTCCACCCTAGCTAGCGCCAGGGCTTCAAAGGCTCCCACCTATCCTACACAAACAAACTCAAAGTCCAGTGTAAAGTTGTAGTGAAGGTTCACGGGGTCTTTCCGTCTTGCCGCGGGAACACTGCATCGTCACAGCAATTTCAATTTCACTGAGTCTCGGATGGAGACAGTGGGGCCATCATTACACCATTCGTGCAGGTCGGAACTTACCCGACAAGGAATTTCGCTACCTTAGGACCGTTATAGTTACGGCCGCCGTTTACTGGGGCTTCGATCAAGAGCTTCGCCTTGCGGCTGACCCCATCAATTAACCTTCCAGCACCGGGCAGGTGTCAGACCCTATACGTCCACTTTCGTGTTTGCAGAGTCCTGTGTTTTTGATAAACAGTTGCAACCCCCTCTTCACTGCGACCCGCTTGCGCGGGCGTGCCTTCTCCCGAAGTTACGGCACTAATTTGCCGAGTTCCTTCACCCGAGTTCTCTCAAACGCCTTAGGATACTCTCCTCGCCCACCTGTGTCGGTTTCGGGTACGGATTCTTGCAACTGAAGCTTAGGGACTTTTCTTGGAAGCGGGGTATCAGCAACTTCAGCTCATAGAGCCTCGTCATCACGCCTCAGATAATCACTCCGGATTTGCCTAGAGTGCACTCCTAAACGCTTAAACCACCATCCAACAGGTGGATTGCCTAACCTTCTCCGTCCTCCCATCGCATTGCAAGGAAGTACTGGAATATTAACCAGTTTGCCATCGACTACGCCTCTCGGCCTCGCCTTAGGATCCGACTCACCCAGCGCCGAAAATCGTTGCGCTGGAACCCTTGGGCTTACGGCGACCGGGTTTTTCACCCGGTTAATCGTTACTCATGTCAGCATTCGCACTTCTGATACCTCCAGCAGACCTTACGATCCACCTTCGCAGGCGTACAGAACGCTCCTCTACCGCGCATATTGCTATGCACCCGTAGCTTCGGTGTATTGCTTAGCCCCGTTACATCTTCCGCGCGGGCCGACTCGACCAGTGAGCTATTACGCTTTCTTTAAATGATGGCTGCTTCTAAGCCAACATCCTGGCT